>JAHJHI010000046.1 GCA_018824085.1 Gammaproteobacteria bacterium
AGCGTTCGATTTCGCGAGCGCCAGCCAGTACTTCTTCTCTTCTTCGTCTTTCGCACGTTCTGCGTTTGCAGCCGCGATCAGCTCCATTGGCGCCCTGCCAAGAAGCTCCGCAAGTCGCGCCGCCTGAAAGTCATCAAGCGCACGACGCTTGAGCCGGCCCTTCGGCTTGAACCGCCGAGGTTTTTGCGGAGGCCGGCGAGTTGCCGGCTGCAGTTTCCTCGGCCTCTGCAGGCGGAATGTAGCCGACGGGTTCCAGCAGGCGGCGGTGACAGCAAGGATGCACGACTGGCCCGTGCGCGCGGAACGGCGCACTTGAAATTGATTCAATGATTGATGTATCGTTGAATCATGAATGAAGATCAAGCCGTGTCCTCTCTCGGTGCGCTGGCACACCCCCAACGCCTGCGCGTGTTTCGCGCCCTGGTCGCCGCCGGGCCCGACGGACTCACGCCCAGCGTTCTGGCCGGTCTGCTCGACGTTGCCCGCAACGCCTTGTCCTTCCATTTGAAGGAACTGGCACACGCCGGTCTCGTCACCATCGAGCAGCAGGGCCGCAACCTGATCTATCGCGCCGAGTACGGCCACATGAACAGCCTGATCGGTTACCTGACCGAGCATTGCTGCCAGGGCGACGCCGGCGGGGTTTCCGGCCCCACCGGCTGCGCCTGCTGATCGCGGCTCTCCCGCATTCCCGAATTCGCGCAACCGGCACGCGCACCTTCCATCCACACCACGCTGAAACAGGGCATTTCATGAGCGAAATCACGATCTATCACAACCCCGCCTGCGGCACGTCACGCAACGTGCTCGGCCTGATCCGCAACAGCGGTGCGGAACCCGTCGTCATCGAGTACCTGAAGACGCCACCTGATCGTGCGACGCTGAAGGCGCTGATCGCTGCAATGGGCAGCCCTGTGCGCGATGTGCTGCGCGCCAAGGGCACGCCATACGAGGCGCTGGGCCTGGGCGATCCGAAGTGGAGCGACGATCAACTGATCGACTTCATGCTCGAACACCCCATCCTCATCAACCGCCCCATCGTCGTCACGCAGCACGGCACGCGCCTGTGCCGGCCGTCGGAAACCGTGCTGGACATCCTGCCGCAGCCGCAGCGAGGCGCGTTCAACAAGGAAGACGGCGAGCCCGTGGTGGACGCGGAGGGCCGTCGTCATGTCTGAGCCCCGTCCCGACCTTCCGAACATCGACGCCGCGCTGTTCCGGCAACCGGACCACGGCCGGCTGCTGGCCGCCGAACGCGCGCCGCACGCGCCACGCATCCTCCTGCTCTACGGCTCGCTGCGCGAGCGCTCCTACAGCCGCCTGCTGGCCGAGGAAGCGGCTCGCCTGCTCCGGGCGCTGGGCGCGGAAACGCGGTTGTTCAACCCGTCAGGTCTGCCGCTGGTGGACGACGCCACCGACGATCACCCGAAGGTGAAGGAGCTGCGCGAACTGGTGCAGTGGGCTGAAGGCATGGTGTGGAGTTCGCCTGAGCGCCACGGCGCGATGAGCGGCCTCATGAAGATGCAGATCGACTGGATTCCGCTGTCGGTCGGCGCGGTGCGCCCAACCCAGGGCAAGACGCTGGCGTTGATGCAGGTGTCCGGAGGCTCGCAGTCCTTCAATGCACTGAACCAGATGCGCGTGCTCGGCCGCTGGATGCGGATGCTGACCATCCCGAACCAGTCTTCGGTCGCCAAGGCCTGGCAGGAATTCGACGAGGCGGGGCGAATGAAGCCGTCGGCCTGCTACGACCGCGTGGTGGACGTGATGGAGGAACTGATGAAGTTCACGCTGCTCACGCGTGACGTCGCGCCTTACCTCGGGGACCGCTACAGCGAGCGCAAGGAAAGCGCGGAGGCCTTGAGCCGGCGCGTCAATCAGACGACGATCTGACGCACTGCATTGCTTCCGGCCTAGGGCTGGATCGCCCAGGCTCCAGGACGGGTCCGCGCGTCATCGTCGCCCGTGACAGCGATCTCACACCCCGCCCTCCGGCACCGCGCGCGCTTTTGCTTGCCGCTTCCGCGCCCAGATCAGGACGCCGGTAATCGACAGCACGGCCGTCGCCAGTCCGCATGCGGCGACGAAAGCCTTTCCGGCAAGGCCGGCGATGCGGCCGGTGTGCAGCGGTCGTGGCAGTTCCAGTATCTTGTCGGCCAGTGTGCCGCCCAGCGGCTCAGCTTCGCCGAGGTAGGCGCCGCTGGCGCCATCCACGTAGCGCATGGCTGCATCGATGCCGAAACCTTGAGACGCGCGACCCGGGAACATGACGATGTAGATGCCGCTGCCAGGATCGAACGAGGCGCTGGCCGCGATGCTGTCACGCCCCTGCCGGAGTGCTTGCGTGCGGGCGATGTCGACGGCCGCGCCGAATGACAGTTCGGGTTCGGCCGGATCGTTGTCCGGGCGCTCGGGACGCTGTTCGATCGGCGACTGCGTGATGGCGGACAGTGACGCCAGCAACGGACGAACGGTGTGTTCGCCCACGCGCAGGTAGAAACCCGTGAGCGCCAGCATCAGCAGTCCGCCCCAGAGCCAGAGTCCCCCCGCACGGTGAATGTCGACGGTGCGCCGGTGTGCACCAGCGCCGCGTTTGAGTCGCCAGGCGCGGCGCCACCCCTGCCAGAGCGGCGGCGAGCGCGGCAACGTGAGCCAGGCGCCGACAAAGCAGTCCGCAGCCCACGCCGCGGCGAGCAGTCCGAGGAACCAGCCGCTCAGCATCTCGGGCAGGAACAGGCTGTAGTGGATCTCGTAGACCCATGGAATGAAGTGCAGGCGATCGACGGTGAACGCGCCCCAGTGACGGCGGCCGAGGACCGCACCGTCCTGCGGGTCGACATAGATCTGGTTGTAGCCGAGCGCGTACAGCTGGCCGGTCTGCGGGTCGCGCCGGGGTTTTGCGAAGAACAGCGCGGAACGGCCGGGCGGCACCACGAGCGACGCGTGCGTGATGCGTGCCCGCGGGTCTTCCGCCTGCAGGCGCTCGATCACCCCGTACGGCGATACCTGCCAGCCCGCATCGGCGCGGCTCAGCCGCAGCTGCGGATTGAGCCAGGTGTCGAGTTCGTCGGTGAATGCGATTACCGCGCCGCTCAGGCCCGCTATCGTCAGAAAGAGCGCGAGCGAAAGCCCGACCCGGCGATGCGCGCGCAGCGCCAGAGAACGTGCCGTCGCGCGGCGCGCGACGCCGTAATCACCAGGCATATTTCAGCGCCGCCTGCACGCTGCGACGCGCACCGTAGTAGCAGGTGTTGATGTTCTGGCATGAGCCGACATAGGTCTTGTCGAACAGGTTGTTCACGAAGACGGCGATACGCGCACCGCGCGTCAGGTCGTAGCCGAGCGCCAGGTCGGCAAGCGTGTATGCGGGCACCTCCAGGCTGTTGTCGGCACTGCCGAATGTGGCTCCCATGCGGCGCACGCCCAACCCGGCGTCGAGCCCGGCAAGCGCGCCGCCGGTGACGCGGTGGTGCGCCCACACGGCCGCGCTGTGCCGCGGCTGATAGACCGGCGCCTTGCCGACGAGGCCGTCGTTGGAGCGGGTGATTTCGCTGTCGACATTGCTGTACGCCGCGGTGAAGCGCCAATTCCGGTTCAGTTCGAACTTGCCTTCGATTTCGAAACCCTTCGAACGCACGGCGCCTGTCTGGGCCTGGGCGAATGGATTGATCGCCAGATGGGCGGGGTCCGCATCCGCGGTGAGCACGTTGCGCTGTTCAAGGTTGAACAGCGACACCGTCCACAGCGTCGATCCGCCTCCCGGCTGATACTTGAGGCCGGCTTCGTACTGGCGCGCACGCGTGGGCTTGAACGGCGTGCCCGCGTAGTCGGTGCCGCTCACCGGCTGGAAGGATTCGGTGTAGCTCGCATACGGCGCGAAGCCGTTGTCCAGCAGGTAGAGCAGCCCCGCCTTCTTGGTGAATGCCTTGTCACGGGTACGCCTGCCGGCATCGGCAATCCGGTCTTCCGTCTCGCTGCGTACCCAGTCCTGGCGGCCCGCGAGCATGAGTCGCCAGGCCCGCCACGCGATCAGGTCCTGCACGTAAAGCCCGGTCTGCGTGCGCTTCTGCCGCTGATCCAGGTAGGTGACCGGCTCGCCGGTGGTCTGACCGTACACCGGTTGCACGAAGTCGAGATCCGGCGCCGTACCCATGCCGTCGCGCTGGTCCTTGTCGCTGTGCTGCAGATCGAGGCCGAACAGCAGGGCGTGATTCAGCGCGCCCGCGTCGAAGCGATAGAGCAGCTGGTTGTCGAGCGTGTAGCCGTCATGGCGCTCCACGGCCGCGTACGAGAAGCGCCGCAGGTTTCGCAGATCAGGCTGCAGGCGATTGAACACGACGATCCTGTAGTCGCCATCCACGCGCATGTAGCGGAAGTTCTGCCGCACGCTCAACGCCTCGTCGAACCGGTGTTCGAACAGATAGCCGGCCGACAGCTGCTCTCGTTCCTGCCTGCCGAAATCGGGCTCGCCGTTGTTGAAGCTCGTCGGGATGACCCCGTTCGGGTTGGGCAGCAAGGTGCCCTGCGCGGGCAGCTTGTAGTAGGCACCGGACTCCGGGTCGTGCAGATGGCTTGCGAGAAGCGTCAGCGAGGTCGACGCATCCGGTGCCCAGGTCAGCGCCGGTGCCACGAAGCTTCGCTGCTCCTTCGTGCCATCGACCTGGGTGTCGACGCTGCGCCCGAGCGCGGTCAGGCGATACAGCCAGCGGCCATCCCCGGTCAGCGGCCCGGTGAGGTCCACGCCCATCTGCGCGCGATGCCGGTTGCCGAGCTGCACGGTGACCTCGCGCAACGGCTCGCGTTGCGGCCGCTTGCTCGTGTAGTTGGCCAGTCCGCCGGGTGCGGCCTGGCCGTAGAGCACCGAAGACGGCCCCTTGACGACGTCGATGCGCTCAAGTCCGTAGGCATCGATCTGCGGCAATGCCCACGTGCCGGCGAGCAGCGGCATGCCGTCAAGATACTGATCCATCGCGAATCCGCGCGCCTGGAGATAGTCGGTGCGTTGATCGGCGCCATTGCGTTCGACCTGCACGCCGGACGTGTAGCGCAACGCCTGCGGCACCGTCTGCGCGCCCTGGTCGTCCATCTGGTCGCGCGTGACCACCGACACGGACTGCGGTGTCTCGATGAGCGGCATACCCGTTTTGGTCCCGACCGCGCTGCGTCGCGCGACATAGCCCGGCACCGGTCCGGTACCCGATTCGTCGCCGACGGTCGCGGTGACCTTGACCGGCGCCAGCGTGTCGATCGGCTCCGGCTCCGGCTGCGGGCGCACGACAACCGCCGAGCCGCTGGGCATGGCGACCATGCCGCTGCCTGCGAGCGCGCGCTCAAGCGCCTCGCCGAGCGTGAACGCGCCTTGCAGGGGTGGCGATGTCCGGCCGGACACGAGCGTCGCATCGACGGAGATCGCAACGCCCCAGATGCGCGCCAGCGCATTCAGCGCCTGGCCCAACGGCTGCGCGGGCAGCGACAGTGATCGCTGTGCCGCGAACACCGCCGCGCCGGACGGCGCGGCGTGCGCGGTCACCGGCGCGAGCCCGCTGGTCAGGGCGACGCAGGTCAGTGCGACAGCAGCAATTGAATGCGTGGCCGGCAACGGCCTGAATGCGCCGTGTGTCGCGGCGCCACGGGTCAGCGGGTGTTTCGGAAGGGTTCCGTTACGGAATGTCATTGCGTGCGTCCTTTCAGGGTTCTCTCTGTGAAGACGCACCACGCCGGCAAAACCGGACAAATGGATGCAGGGGCAGGGGCGGCGCGCGGATCAGCGCCGTGAAAAAATGTGTCGCGCGCCGTCCGCGCTGCGCTCGACACGCACCGGCAGCACCTCCGGCAAGCTGGCGACGAACGCCGCCGGATCGCGCAGCGGAAAACTGCCGGTCAGGATCAAACCGCGCGCCGCCACGTCGTCCGCCAGCACCAGCGGCGACGCAAGATAATCATTCCATTGCGCCACGGCCTCGACCAGCGGCGTGCGATTGAACACCAGCCAGCCCTGCCGCCACGCCGCAACGTCCGACGGCAGGATCGTCGCCGTCGCTCCGACGCCCCGTTCATCCACGCGCAAACGCTGACCGGCCTGCAGTTCGGCATCCGGCGCCCCGGTATCCGGACCGTGTCCGCGGCGGTCGGCCCAGACGGCCACCCTGCCCTCGGCGACGGCCACGTCCATGCGCCGCGCCCGCACGGCGACGGTGAATACGGTACCGAGCACGCGCACGTGCCCCCAGTCGGTGACGACAGTAAACGGCCGCCCGTCGCTGCGTACGTCGAAGCGGATCTCGCCCGCCGCCAGCCACACTTCACGACGGTCGCGATGAACGCTGGCGCGGGCCCGCGTGTGCGGCGCGAGGTCCAGCCGGCTGCCATCCGCCAGCGTGCGCATCATCGTCTGGCCGCCCGCTGTCTGCAGGGCGAGCTGCTCGACCGGCTGCAACCAGAGCCAGCGGCCCGCGCCGCCAAGCAAGGCGCTCACGCCGACGACACCCAATGCGGAGAGCGTGCGCCGGCGCGCCCGCACGGCTGCCGCATCCTGCGCGACGGGCAAGGCGATGCGCTCGCGCAGCGCGCCGGCCTCGGTCGCTGCCCAGCCGCGCAGCGCAGCCTGGGCAGCCGCTTCGTGCGCAGCATCTGCCTTGCGCCAGAGCTCGAATGCCTGGCGCGCCTGCGCCGACACCCGTGCGTCCCCGCCATGCTGGCGCGCGAGCAGCAACAGCGCGTGTTCGAACAGCCGGCGCGCGCGCCGGTCGGTCAGTGCGGCGTCCGTCATCGATTCTCAGTGACCATGTCAGCGACGGCTCGCAGCGAGGCCGAGGCAATCGCACACGGCGCGCACGACGTGCTTTTCGATCGCGGCTTCACTGATGCCGACATGGGCCGCCGCTTCGATGTGGGTGAAGCCGTAGATGCGCACGAGCACGAATACTTCGCGCCGCTTGCGCGGCATCGCTGCCAGACGCCGGACGAGCTGTTCCAGTTGCTGGCGCGCGCTCGCGCTGTCCTCCGTCGAGGGCGCCTCGTTGCGGCACACCAGCGCGAGCGTGTCGAGCATGCGCGCCTCGGCTGCGATGCGCCGATGGCGGTCGATGACGATGTTGCGGCCGGTGTGAAAAAGCAGCGCACGCAGATCGTGCACCGCTGACGAACTGGCGCACATGGCAAGCACGCGGGCGTAGCTCTCCTGCACGACGTCGGTTGCCGCATCCCGGTCCTTGAGCGAGCGTGCGAAGTAGCTGAGCAGTTCGGAGTAGTGGCGTACGCCCACGGAGTACCTCTGCCTGGCGATGACGGCCCCGCACGGCACCTGCCGGCGAGCCGTGGCAGGACCGGGTCGCTTGCCACGCCATGATAATGATTCGCATTATCACAGATGTGCCGCGCGACTGTCCAACGCCCGTGCGACGTCACGTTACCCGGCGCCGCGACTTGCGGCACACGCCGCGCCGGGTGAAACTCGCGCGCTCGTCAACGCGTCCACCGGACCGGTGGGCCCTTTCCGATTCAGTCATGTCGCATACGATCTTTGCCCTGTGCGCCGAATGGTGCGGTGTGTGTCGCGAATTCCGTCTGCAGTGGGATGCCGCAGCGGCCGGCAATCCGCAGGTGCGTCACGTCTGGATCGACATCGAGGACCACGCCGACCGTCTCGGCGACCTGGACATCGAAACCTTCCCGACCATCGCCATCGCACGCGGCGCGCAACCGCTCTTCTTCGGCACCACGCTGCCCAGCATGCCCACCGTCCAGCGGCTGCTGGACGCGGGTCTGTCGGTCGACGCGCTCGACGCCGGTCACCGCGCCACGGTCGCTCACCTCATGAGGGAGTTCGCTCCGGACGACGACACGAGCGGCTAACCGACACCGCGCCGCAGATGTCGTAAGCTAATGCACCCGAATGATGCGTCGCCGCCTCCGGAACGCGCGGGCGACTGCGCGGCAGGGTGACGACAGCCGTTCGGGCGGGCGCAATGACCACCTTTCCGGACTTCACGACACAAGGAGACGACTCATGACCTTACGACTTGGCGACACCGCCCCCGATTTCGAACAGGATTCTTCCGAAGGCCGCATCAGCTTCCACAAGTGGCTCGGTTCGAGCTGGGGCGTGCTGTTTTCCCACCCGGCTGACTTCACGCCGGTGTGCACGACCGAACTCGGCCTGACGGCCAAGCTCAAGGGCGAATTCGACAAGCGGGGCGTGAAGGCGATCGCGCTGTCGGTCGATCCGGTCGAGTCGCACACGCGCTGGATCGGCGACATCAACGAAACCCAGAACACGACGGTGAATTTCCCCATCCTCGCGGACGGTGACCGCAAGGTGAGCGAGCTGTACGACATGATTCACCCGAACGCCAGCGCGACGCTGACGGTGCGCTCGCTGTTCGTCATTGATCCGAACAAGAAGGTGCGCCTCATCATCACTTACCCGGCCAGCACCGGCCGCAATTTCGACGAAGTGCTGCGTGTCATCGATTCGCTGCAACTGACCGACAAGCACTCGGTGGCGACGCCGGGCAACTGGAAGCATGGCGACGACGTCGTCATCGTGCCGTCGCTGCAGGACCCTGACGAAATCGCTCGCCGCTTCCCCGGCGGCTACAAGGCACTGCGCCCCTACCTGCGCATGACCGCCATGCCGAAATGAGCGGGCCCGCGACGCCCTGACGAAAAAAAAGCCTGGTCAATGACCAGGCTTTTTTTCGCATCAGTGTCCGTGATGCATGCCGCCGCCGGCAGGCGCCCCCAGCCCGCGCGCAACCGCCTCAACCTCGACCACCTCGCGCGTCTTGTCGGCGTGTTCGATCACCAGGGTCAATGGCACCTTCTGGCCGTCGGCGATCTCCTTCTTCAGCTCCATCAGCATCACGTGGAAACCGCCCGGCCTGAGTTCGACCGCGCTACCTGCGGGCAGATCGACTCCCGTAACGGCGCGCATCCGCATGATGTCGTTGTGCATCGACATTTCGTGCAGCTCGGACACGCCAGCCACCGGCGAACGGACTTCAACCAGCCGCCCGGCCGTCTTCGCCGTGATCTGCATGAAGGCGCCGGTCGCCTTTTGCTGGGCGACCGTGCCACGCACCCAGGCGTCCTTCACGGTGACTTGCGCGGCCGCCACGCCACAGATGGCGCAGAGGATGGAAGCGAGGAGAAATCGGGGCATCGAAGTGGCCTTTGCATTGATCCGGATGGGGAGACCCGCGGCGCGCGCTCACTCGTAGCGCACTTCGACCACGTCGATCTCGCGCACGCCGGCCGGACTCTGGAAACGGACGGCATCACCTTCGCGTGCCTTCAGCAGCGCACGCGCCAGTGGAGAAATCCAGGAAATGCGCCCTTCCGATGCATTGGCTTCGTCGACACCGACGATCTGCACCGTGTGGCTGCTGCCGTCCTCGTCTTCGTAATGCACGGTCGCACCGAAGAACACCTGGTCGACGTTGCGCTGGTCCTTCGGATCCACGACGGTCGACGATTCGAGTCGCTTGATGAGGAAACGGATGCGCCGGTCTATCTCGCGCAGGCGCTTCTTGCCGTAGATGTAGTCGCCGTTCTCCGAGCGGTCACCATTGGAGGCCGCCCAGGCAACGGTTTCGACGATGCGAGGACGCTCTTCCCGCACCAGGGCGTCAAGCTCGGCGCGCAGGCGACCATAGCCGGCGAGTGTCATGTAGTTCTTGCTGCCCGCGGGCAACGCGCTGACGACTTCCGGATCGTCGTCCTCGGTGTCGGTTTCCTTGGTAAACGCCTTGCTCATTCGGATGGAAAATTGCGTGCTCGATCAACGAGCACGCATCTTACAGAATCAGTGGTAGATCGCCGGCTGCGTGAGCAGCGCCTCCCACGGAACCATGAAGGCGTCGAACTCTTCCGGCCCGACTTCGTGATCAACGAGATCCTTCAATTCCTCACGGAATCGCCTCGCCGCATCGTCACGAATCAGGGCGCCACGCCCGACGCGCTTGTCGATCACCTCGACAGCTTCCATGCCTGCGTACTCGACCACATAGACCAACGGATTGTTGAACATGATATGCATGATGTCTCTCCATGGCTGGTGCGGCTGTGGAACATTCGCCGGAACGGCTGTTCCGGCACTCGCTTCGGCACTTGCAGCCTCTGAAGCGCAGGTGGGGGATGCCCACCGCCTTTCAAGAGTCTTAACGGCGGAACTGTCCGCAGGCTGAAGGGCGCTTGCGCGCCCCCGACGTGACACCTAACATCCGTTTCTCTCAACGGCCAGGAGCGCGCACGGGTTGTCACCGATGCGCAAGAGCATGGAAGAAACCGAACTGCGCGCCTCTCTGGACGCATTGCGCGTCGAACATCGCGACCTGGACAAGGCCATCGCCGACCTGCATGACGCGCAGGTCGGCGACGAACTGCTGTTGCGGCGCCTGAAGAAACGCAAACTTGTGTTGCGCGACCGTATCGAACAGCTGGAACGCCTGCTGGAACCCGACGACCGCGCCTGAAACGCCACCCCGCACGCCCTCGTGCGACGGCCCATGCCGTCGTCACGCATGAGCGTCCAGCGTGACCCACAGCGGCTGGTGATCCGATGCCGCCGTCGCCTGATCGACCCGTATCCCGGCCAGACGCGGCAGCAAGGCTGCGCTGGCAAACGCAAAGTCGCAGCAATAGGGGCGGTCCGGCCATTCGCAGCCGTGTAGACCGACGGTGTGCGCATGCGGTTCGTCACCACGGCAAAATGCCCATGCGTCATGCCAGTCGGCAGCCGCGTCGCGGCCCGGTGCCAGCAACTGCAGATACTCGGGGCTGAACGGCTGGCAGTTGAAGTCACCGCACAGCAATGCCGCCGCCGGACGCGCCACCGGTGCGAACGCCGGACTGCCGTTGCGCGTTGCGGACGGTGCGGCGGCATGTGCGAGCGCCTCGGCATTCAGCGCGCGCAGCGCATGCATCTGCGCCGAGCGCTGCTGCGCCGAGTAGTATTCCAGATGCGTGTTGAGCACCCGCAGGCCGCCGCCCGGCACATCCAGCAGCACTTCTGCGCAGGCGCGCTGCATGCCGGGAACCGCCGGGTCGGCCGGCCAGGGCAGCAGGTGGCGCCAGGCCTGCAGCACGGGCAGCCGGCTCAGCGTCAGATTGCCGAACTGCCGGCGTGCGCCGTCGGCTCGCAGGCTGTCCGTGCCGGGCGCGAAAATGGCTTGATGGTCCGGAAAGCACGCGGCGAACAGTGCCACCTGATCCTCGCCGGACAGCCCCGGCAGATCATCGAAGCCGCGCGCAACTTCCTGCAGGCAGATCACGTCCGCGTCACCGTTCGCGCGCAAGGTGTCGGCGATGCGCCGCACGCTGACGGCGCCGTCGCAACCGCGCGCCCACTGGATGTTCCAGCTCACCAGTTCCATCGCCCCCTCCTCTCTCGTTTTCGATTGAACACCGTTCGACGAAACGGGTCGACCGTGGCGAACCGAACATACCGCACCAGGAGACAACGATGATCCGCCGCCTGCTGACAGTCTGCGCACTGACCCTCGGCTTCGCCGCCGCGCTTGCACCGGTATCCGCCCGCGCGGATACGGCCATCGATCACCTCACCGTGCCGCCCGGCTTCACCATCGAACTGTGGGCGCGCGTCGACAATCCGCGAGCAATGACACTGGGCGCGCCCGGCCGTCTCTATGCCGGGTCGCGCGAAGGGCACGTCAGCGCCGTGACGTTCGATCCGGTGACGATGAAGGCCGGCAAGACCGTGAAGATCGCCCGCGGCCTGGACATGCCGGTCGGCGTGGCCTGGCGCAAGGGCGAACTGTTCGTGTCCTCCGTCGACCGCATCGTGAAACTGCCCGGCATCGACGCCCGGCTTGATGCGCCACCCGCGCCGGTATTGGTCAGCGACCGTTTTCCGGATGAAACGTCGCACGGCTGGAAGTTCATCGCCTTCGGCCCGGACGACAAGCTCTACGTGCCGGTCGGCGCACCGTGCAACATCTGCGACCGGGGCGGCGAGGGGTTCGCGAACATCATGCGCATGAACCCGGACGGCAGCGCGCTGGAGGTGGTCGCGCGCGGCGTGCGCAACTCGGTCGGCTTCGACTGGCAGCCCGGCAGCGGCGCACTGTGGTTCACCGACAACGGGCGCGACTGGCTGGGCGACGACCAGCCCGCCTGCGAACTGAACAAGGTCACGAAAGCCGGCGAACACTTCGGCTATCCGTACTGCCACGGCGGCACCGTGCTCGACCCGGAATTCGGCCAGGGCAAGTCATGCGCCGACTACACGCCACCGGCCTGGCGTCTGGGCGCTCACGTCGCGCCGCTGGGCATGCGCTTCTATACCGGCGCGCAATTCCCGGACAGCTATCGCGGCGTGCTGTTCGTCGCCGAGCACGGCTCGTGGAACCGCAGCAAGCGCGACGGCTACCGCGTGATGATGGCGCACCTGGAGGGCGGCCGTGTGGTCAGCTACACGCCCTTCGTCGAAGGGTTTCTCGGCCGCAGCGATGCCGTGTTCGGCCGCCCGGCGGACGTGCAGCAATTGCCCGACGGTTCGCTGCTCGTTTCCGACGACGCCTCGGACGCGATCTACCGCGTTCGCTGGAACGGCACACGCCAGGCGCAGTCGCCATCCCGTACCACCGCGCATTGACACGAGCGCGACTCAGGCGTTCACTGTTCATGACAAGTGAGGAGACAGGTCATGGACGACACCGACACGCTTGAAGATGGCCGGATCGAAAGTTTCAGCGTCATGCCGGCACCTGCCGACATCAAGGGCGACGCCCCGCTGAGCGAGGCGGCAGCCCGGACCGTCAGCGCCGGGCGCGCCGCGGTCCGGGCCATTCTGGAACGCAGCGACCCGCGCCTGTTCGTCGTCGTCGGGCCGTGCTCCATGCACGATCCGGTCGCCTGCATGGACTACGCGCACCGGCTGCGTGCGCTGGCTGACGAGTTGTCCGGCACGCTGCTGCTCGTCATGCGCGTCTATTTCGAGAAGCCGCGCACGGCGACCGGCTGGAAGGGCTACATCAACGACCCGTTCATGGACGACAGCTTCCGCATCGAGGAAGGCATGCGCCGCGCCCGCCGCTTCCTGATCGACATCGCGGAACTGGGCCTGCCGAGCGCAACCGAGGCACTCGATCCGGTCTCGCCGCAATACCTTGGCGACCTCATCTCGTGGACCGCGATCGGCGCACGCACGTCAGAGTCGCAAACGCACCGGGAAATGGCCAGTGGCCTGTCGACACCGGTCGGCTTCAAGAACGCGACCGACGGCGACATGGACGCCGCGATCAACGCCATCATTTCCGCCTCGCGCCCCCACAGCTTTCTCGGCATCAGCCGCTACGGCCGCTCCAGCATCATCCGCACGCGCGGCAATCCGTACGGCCACCTGGTGCTGCGCGGTGGCGCCGGACGTCCCAACTATGATTCGGTCAGCGTGGCGCTGGCCGGACAGGCGCTGGTGCGCGCCGGTCTTGCGCCGAACATCGTCGTCGATTGTTCGCACGCCAACTCGTTCAAGAAGCCCGAGATGCAGCCGCTCGTGCTGGCCGACGTCGCGGGGCAGATACGCGATGGCAACCGCTCGATCACGGGCGTCATGATCGAAAGCCACATCGAGGCCGGCAACCAGCCGATCCCGAAGGATCTTGCGCAGTTGCGCTACGGCTGTTCGGTCACCGATGGCTGCGTCGACTGGGCAAGCACCGAACGCATGCTGCGCGACTGCGCAAAAACCGCCGGCGAGGCGCTGCGCAACCGCCACGCGGCCACCTGAGGCGGCGCAACGGTTCATCGCGGCGACGCGGACCCGGCGAGCAGAACGTTCAACGCCGAACGCAGCTTGAGCGCCGTCACCGGCTTGCGCAGCACGACGACGCCGGCTTCGCCGCGCGCGTGATCGGCGTCCGGGGCGGTATCACCGGTCATCAGCAGCGCGGGCAACTGCACGCCGCTGCGCGCACGCCACTCCCGCAGGAGATCAATGCCCAGCCCGTCCGGCAGTTGCTGGTCCAGCACGATGCAATCAGGCGGCGCCCCGGTTGCAAAGCGGCTGCGCGCATCGGCGACCGACGCCGCCACGGTGACGTCCGCCTGCCAGTTGCGCAGCTGCCGCAGCGTGGCATCGCGCACCTTTGCGTCGTCCTCCACGAGCCACAGGCGGCACCCGGCCAGGCCGGCCTGCCCACCCGGCAAAGGCGCCGCCTCCGGCGCACCCGCCGTCGCGCGCGACTCGAGCGGCAGCCCGACCGTGAAGATCGATCCGCGTCCGGCGCGGCTGCGCACGCTCACCGGGTGATGCAGCAACGCGCACATCTGCCCGACGATGGCGAGTCCCAGCCCGACGCCGTCGCCCCCGTGCCGGTCATGCACATGCGGCTCGAACAGGTGGCCACGAGCGTCGCGTGCGATGCCGGGGCCACTGTCGAACACCTGCACCCTTGCCCGGCCGTTGCGCACCGTGCAGCGCAGCGCGACCCAGCCGCTTTCCGTATAGCGCAACGCATTGACCAGCAGATTGCGCACCACGCGCTCCAGTAACAGCGGGTCGGATTCGACGCGCGCCGGCTCGATGTGCCGGAACAGCCGCAGGCAACGGCGCTGCGCGAGCGCCTCGCCCTCATCGCACAGCCGCTGCAGCAACGGCGCGATGTCGAACCCGCGCGGCGACGGCTGCAACTGGCCGCTCTCCAGACGCCCCAGATCGAGCAACCCGTCGAACAGCCCCTGCAGGCCGTCCGCGGCGCTGCGCAGACGCGCCATGAAACTGCGGTCAGCCGACAGCTGCGGGCGCTCGCCCAGCAGGTTCAGGTAAAGGCCGAGCGCGTGCAGCGGCTGACGCACGTCATGGCTCGCAGCCTGCAGGAAATGGCTGCGTGCCCTGGCCGCGGCGTCCGCCTGTTCGCGCAGCGAGCGCTGCATGGCGGCACCGACCTGTTCGGACAGCAGATCCTGCTGCATGCCGGCCAGACGGCGGTTGAGCCAGCTGAGCTGGCGTCCGCGGGCAAGCGCGATGAACAGGTAGAGCGCGAGCAAGGCGGTGACCAGCACGCCGATGACGATGCCCGCCAGCGGCAGGCCGGGATCGGGCACCAGCGAGTCGTCCGGACCGGGCAGCATGAACATGACCCAGGAGCGGTTGGCGAAGCGGAACCATTTTTCCGCCATCGGCTCGCCGGCCGGGATCCGGTCCACATACTCCTGCGCGCTGCGCGGATCGCCTTCGACATTGCGCGCGAACAGCCGCTGTTCGGGCGCCGGGGACGACAGGTCGAACACCGCGACCTGCACGTCATCGCGGGCGCTGTCGAACACTTTTCGGAAGATCGCGCCGACGCTGAAGATGCCGATGACGACGCTGGCGCCGTCGCCCACACCGGCATCGGGCACGTGATCCTGCGCCGGATTGACGCGTTCGAACGCCTGGATGACAAGATCTCCGTCAATCCCCCATACATCGGCCCGGCGCGCCTTGAGCGCCGCCGGCGCGCCGGTCGCCAGCGTGCTGCGTATGGCGTCCCGCCGGGCCGGCACGGCGTTCATGTCCAAGCCGGACTGCAGTGCGTCACCCTGCTGCGACACCAGCAGACGCACCGGAAAGTACTCCGGACTGTAGGGCACCGCACGCTGCACGCCGTGGCCGGTTTCTTCGAAAATATATTCGGTGCGCGCGCGCTGCGCAGACAGCCATTGCTCGAATGCGGCCCGCTCCCGATGGGGCACGCGCGACGCAAGGCCAAGCGCGAGCAGGCCGTTGCGGCCTTCGGCATCGGACACCACAAAACGGGAAAAGCCGGCGAACTCGACGGGACCGCCTGCCTCGACATAGGTCCTCGCAGAATGCAGCGATGCCAGCGACAGGTCGATGGCCAGCTGCAGCTGGCGCGCGGTGGACGATGCCTGCTCCTCCAGCCGCGCACGGCCGCGTTCGCCCTCGGCGTCGAACAGCACGCGACTGGCCAGCCAGGTCAGCGCAAGCCCCGCAATGAGCACGACGATCGCCAGCAGAACCGGCCATCGCCCGCCTGCAAGGGGCGAGGCACCCGCGCCGTCTATATCCATCGACATATTGTCCACACGGCGCCGCGGCACGAGAATGCAGCCTCGCGCCTCATTGGCGCACACACAAAATCAGAGGAGCGTCTCATGAATTCAGTCCGCAACGCCATCGTCGCCGCAGGCCTGCTGGCCGCGACCGGTACCTGTCTGGCCGCAGGCGCCATTTCGCTCGAACGCGAGGTCACTGTCGACACCACGCCGGACACGGTCTGGAAGCTGGTCGGCAATTTCAATGCGCTGGACGTGTGGCACCCGGCAGTGGTGTCGAGCACGATGAAGGGCGCCGGCACCAAGGCCGGCGCGACGCGTGTGCTCACGCTGGGCAACGGCGCGCTGATCAAGGAAAAGCTGACCGCCTACAGCTCGACGAAGCACAGCTACACCTACGCCATCACCGAATCACCGCTGCCGGTGAAGAACTATTCGTCGACGATCAGCCTGAGCCCGGCCGGCGAAGGCAAGACGCTGGTCAAGTGGCAAGCGACGTTCGACGCGAACGGCGCCAGCGACGACGAGGCCACGAAGGTCATGCAGGGCGTCTACGACGGCGGCCTCACCCGCGTGGGCGCCATCTTCAAGAAGTAAGGAAAGTCCCGCGCACGCGCGCGGTCGTGGCGGCGAAGGACGGCCGCCCTGACATAATCGCCGGCATGAGAATCCTCATTGCCGACGATCATCCGCTGTTCCGCGACGCACTGGCCCGCATGGTGCAGGAACTGAACCCCGATGCGCACATCGCCGAAGCCGGCAGCGCCGCCGAGCTCGAACAGCTGCTCGAACGCGATCCGTCGTGCGAATTGATGCTGATCGACCTGCGCATGCCCGGCAGCAAGCCTTCGCAGACGGTGGAGCGACTGCACGCGCGCCATCCCGCGGTGCCCATCGTCGTAGTGTCCGGATCGGAGAATCCGCTCGACGCGGAAGAATCGCTGGCGCGCGGCGCGCTGTTCTACCTGCGCAAGTCTCTGACGCCGGAGGCGATCCGGCGCCACCTGTCCACGCTGCTGTCGGGCGAGCTGCCGGATGCGCGGGACGACCCTGCGATGTGGCCGGTCGAGCGCGCGGACGGACCGCGCCTGACGCCGCGCCAGCTGGAGGTGCTGCGCGCGCTGAGCGGTGGCGCCAGCAACAAGCTGATCGCGCGTGAACTCGGTCTGTCGGAAGGCACCGTGAAGCTGCATGTGGCCGCCGTCATCGGCGCACTGGCGGTGCAAAACCGCACCGAAGCCGCGGCGCGCGCACGCGAGCTCGGGCTGGCCTGAGCGTCGGGCCCGACGCTCAGGCCGGGCGGGCCGGCTGCGGATCCGGGTAGGGATAGAGCATGTTGAGCGCGATGCTCTGGCCATTCGGCTGCACGATGCGAGTGTGTTCGCGCCGGAATTCGCGCGCGTGCCGCAGTCCGCACGAGTGCGCGATCATGTCGATTTCCATGTTCATGTTGTTGCAATAGTTGGCGACGCGCTGCGCCTTGTCCTCGACAACGAGGCCGCGATGCAGCTTTGGGTTGTGGGACGTGACGCCGGTCGGGCAGCTGTTGGTGTGGCAACGCAATGCCTGGATGCAGCCGAGCGAGAACATGAAGCCGCGCGCGGTGTTCACGAAATCCGCACCGGCCGACAGCGCCCATGCGGCGCGCGCCGACGTGACCAGCTTGCCGGCTGCGATCAGCTTCACGCGTTCGCGCAAGCCTGATTCGATCAACGCATCGACGACACGCGGCAGCGCTTCGTCGATCGACAGCGCGACGTGATCCGCCAGCGCCTGCGGCGCCGCGCCCGAGCCGCCCTCGCCGCCATCGATCGCGATGAAATCGGGCGCGGCGTCCATGCCGCGCCGCAGGATGGCCTCGCACAATTCGTTCATGAAGCGCCAGCCGCCGATCGCCGTCTTGATGCCGACCGGCTTGCCGGTGACGTTGCGGATCAGCGCAATGCGGTCGAGCAGCTGTTCGACGTTGGACACTTCCGGGTGCCGGTTTGGACTGATGGAATCGATGCCCACCGGAATGCCGCGAATGCGCGCGATTTCCTCCGTCACCTTGGTGCCCGGCAGCACACCGCCCTTGCCAGGCTTCGCGCCCTGCGACAGCTTGATCTCGAAGGCACGCACCGACTCGATCGCCGCCAGTTCGCGCAGGCGCGCCTCCGACAGCAGACCCTGCGAATCACGCACGCCATATTTGGCCGTGCCGACCTGCATGATGACGTCGCAATTGCCTTCCAGATGGTAGGGCGACAGGCCGCCCTCGCCGGTATTCATCCAGCAGCCGGCCAGCGCCGCCCCGCGCGACAGCGATTGCACGGCCGGCTGCGAGATCGCGCCATAGCTCATGCCGCTGATATTGACGATGGAGCGCGCAACGAATGGCTTGTCGCAATAGCCGTCGCCGAGCACCAGCGGCGGCGTGGCCTCGCGGTCCTCGTCCAGCACCGGAAACGGCGCATTGACGAAGATGAGCGCGCCCGGCTCGTGCAGCGAATACGTGGAACCGAAACCGATGACGCCGCCTTCGTCCTTCGCCAGCCGGTACACCCAACCGCGGGTCGCGCGGTTGAACGGCATTTCCTCGCGATCGCCGAGGAAGAAGTACTGGCGGAAATACTCGCCCAGCTGCTCGAAGAAGTAACGCAGATGACCGACGACGGGATAGTTGCGCAGGATGGTGTGCTGCGTCTGCGTGCTGTCGCGCACATAGCGATAGAGCAGCCAGGCGGCAAGCGCGATCGCCAGCAGGACGCCGACACTGACCTGGAACACCGACATCAGGGCTTCCATCCCGCCTCCTCCGAAACCTGCATGGACCGCAACGACCCGCACTATGAGCGCAAACCGGCGCGTCTGTGCAGCTTCGCGTCAGTCGGACTGCGCCAGCGCGCTGCGCAGCAGCGCGCGTATCGTCGCCGGTTCGAAGGGCTTGTCGCAAATGCCGGACACGCCGGCCTGCTCGACCGCAGCCAGTCGCCCCTCGTCGGATTCGCTGGTCACCATCAGGATGGGAATCGACGCCTGCCAGCTCTGCTGGCGCACGTATTCGACCAGCGCCTGGCCGTCCATCTCGGGCATGTTGTAGTCGGTCACGATGAGATCGAACATCGTCTGTTCAAGCACGGCAACCGCTTCGAGGCCGTTGTTGGCTTCGACGAATTCACGCAGGCCGAGATTTTCGAGCACGCGCCGCATGAAGCGCCGCGCATTCGGGCTGTCGTCGACCAGCAGCACACGCAGCGCCTCGAAATCGATGTCTCCGTCATCAGCCGTGTCGTCGGCGAGGAAATCCATCGTCGCGTCGAGCACGCGACGCAGCTGCGCGGTATCGAACGGCTTGGGCAGGATGCCGCAGACACCGGACTGGCGCACCGGGTCGAGCGCCTGCGGCCGTGTTTCGCTGGACACGAGCACGAAGGCGACGTGCTGCAGTTCGGGCGTTGCCCGCATCGCCTGCACCAGTCCGGTTCCTTCGCCATCCGGCAGATAGAGCGCGCTGATGACGAGGTCAGGCACCTTCCGCTGCATTGCGAGGAGAGCGGACTGCACGCCGTCGGCTTCGCGCATCTGCATGATGCCGACGCCGCTGGCACGTTCGCGCAGGATTTTGAGCTGGACCGGCGACGGTTCAACCAGCAGGACATCAAGATGGAACAGGTCTGAGGACATGGCGTCGCGGCAACGGCCGTTGCGGTTGCAATCGTTCACGTATCGGCGTAAACGCACTGCAACATGAGCGGCACGGCGACGCGGCGGCCTGACGGCGGGCGTGCGCCGATGAAAAAAGGGCCCGCCGGATGCGCCGGCGGGCCCTTTCAGAACGGACGGGCCGCGCTGCCGCTCAGGCGCTGACTTCCTTTGCCGTCTCCGCGTACTCCTCGATGCGGTCGAAGTTCATGTAGCGGTACACGCTGGCGGCGTCCTTGTTGATGACGCCCATGTCCGCGTGGTACTCGGCCACGGTCGGGATGCGGCCCAGCTTCGAACAGATCGCGGCCAGTTCGGCGGAACCGAGATAGACGTTGGTGTTCTTGCCGAGACGGTTCGGGAAGTTGCGGGTCGAGGTCGACATGACCGTCGCGCCTTCGCGCACCTGCGCCTGATTGCCCATGCACAGCGAGCAGCCCGGCATTTCGGTCCGCGCACCGGCCGCGCCGAACACGCCGTAGTGACCTTCCTTCGTCAATTCGGCCGCATCCATCTTGGTCGGCGGCGCCACCCACAGCTTGACCGGAATGTCGCGCTTGCCTTCGAGCAGCTTGGACGCCGCGCGGAAGTGGCCGATATTGGTCATGCACGAACCGATGAACACCTCGTCGATGGTCTGCCCTTGCACGTCCGACAGGAACTTCGCGTCGTCCGGATCGTTCGGGCAGCACACGATGGGTTCCTTGATGTCGGCCAGATCGATCTCGATGACCGCCGCGTACTCCGCGTCAGCGTCGCCCTCAAGCAACTGCGGATTGGCCAGCCAGGCTTCCATGCCCTTGATGCGGCGGCTCAGCGTGCGCGCATCTTCATAGCCGTTGGCGATCATGTTCTTCATCAGCACGATGTTCGAATTCATGTACTCGATCATCGGCTCCTTGTTCAGCTTGACGGTGCAGCCGGCGGCGGAACGCTCGGCCGATGCGTCGCTCAGCTCGAACGCCTGTTCCACCTTCAGGTCGGGCAGACCTTCGATTTCCAGGATACGGCCGGAGAAGATGTTCTTCTTGCCCTTCTTCTCGACCGTCAGCAGGCCGGCCTTGATCGCGTACAGCGGAATGGCATGCACCAGATCGCGCAGCGTGATGCCGGGCTGCATCTTGCCCTTGAAGCGCACCAGCACGGATTCCGGCATGTCCAGCGGCATGACGCCGGTGGCGGCGGCGAAGGCGACCAGACCGGAGCCGGCCGGGAAGGAAATGCCGATCGGGAAGCGGGTGTGCGAGTCGCCCCCGGTGCCGACGGTGTCGGGCAGCAGCAGGCGGTTCAGCCAGGAGTGGATCACGCCGTCGCCCGGACGCAGCGCAACACCGCCGCGCGTGCTGATGAACGCCGGCAGTTCGCGGTGCATCTTCACGTCGACCGGCTTCGGGTAGGCCGCGGTATGGCAGAACGACTGCATCACCAGATCGGCCGAGAAACCGAGGCAGGCCAGATCCTTCAGCTCGTCGCGCGTCATCGGGCCGGTCGTGTCCTGGCTGCCGACCGTCGTCATCTTCGGCTCGCAGTAGGTGCCCGGACGCATGCCCTTGCCTTCCGGCAGGCCACAGGCGCGGCCGACCATCTTCTGCGCCAGCGAGAAGCCCTTGCCGGTATCGGCCGGCACCTGCGGCAGGCGGAACAGCGTCGACGGCGCAAGGCCCAGCGCCTCGCGCGCCTTGGCCGTGAGGCCGCGGCCGATGATCAGCGGGATGCGGCCACCGGCGCGCACTTCGTCGAACAGCACGTCGGACTTGATCTTGAATTCGGCGATCACCTTGCCGTCCTTCAGCGCCTTGCCTTCATACGGACGCAGCTCGACGGTGTCGCCCATGTCCATCTGGCTCACGTCCAGCTCGATCGGCAGCGCACCGGCATCTTCCATCGTGTTGTAGAAGATCGGCGCAATCTTGCTGCCCAGGCACACGCCGCCGAAGCGCTTGTTCGGCACGTAGGGAATGTCTTCGCCGGTAAACCACAGTACCGAATTCGTCGCCGACTTGCGGCTGGAACCGGTTCCCACCACGTCGCCGACGTAGGCCACGAGGTTGCCGCGGCCGCGCAGCGATTCAATGAACTTGATCGGACCGCGCTTGCCGTCCTCTTCCGGCGTGATGCCGTCGCGCGCGTTCTTCAGCATGGCCAGCGCGTGCAACGGAATGTCCGGGCGACTCCATGCGTCCGGCGCCGGCGACAGGTCGTCGGTATTCGTTTCGCCGGTCACCTTCAGGATGGTCAGCATGATGGACTGCGGCACTTCCGGGCGGCTGGTGAACCACTCCGCTTCGGCCCAGCTCTTCATCACGGCCACGGCGTGCGCATTGCCGGCGTCGGCCTTTTCCTTGACGTCGTGGAACTGGTCGAACATCAGCAGCGTTTTCTTCAGGCCGTCGGCGGCGATGCCGGCGACTTCCGCATCGTCCAGCAATTCGATCATCGGATGAATGTTGTAGCCGCCGAGCATCGTGCCCAGCAGTTCGGTCGCCTTCTGGCGCGAAATCAGCGGGCTCTTCTCGGTCCCGTGCGCCAGGGCGGCCAGATAGCTCGCCTTCACCTTGGCGGCGTCATCGACGCCGGCAGGCACGCGGTGGGTAATCAGCTCCACCAGCGTGGCCTCTTCGCCGGCGGGTGGCGCCTTCAACAATTCGATCAGTTCGCCGGTCTGCTGCGCAGTCAGGGGCAGCGGCGGGATGCCAAGCGCGGCGCGCTCGGCGACATGGGCACGGTAAGCTTCAAGCACGGTGAGTCCTCCGGTAGACGGGTGTACCGCATCATAGAACGACACACCTATGGATGGTGCATCGCACGAAGACACGGGCAGAAAATCCGCGGCTTGTACCGAAGCGAACCTGCACGGACGCTGGGAAATCATCAGCGCATACCGATTCGCGTACCGGCTTGGCGCACTGCAAAACCGGGCAGTGCCGCCGGCGGTTCAAGTCTTATATATGATATCTTTTATTCGATCCAACGCCAACATGATGCGCGCGTCAGGGGCTTGCGGCTTGGCTATACTCGCGTCCCGACCCCGCAATCGCGAGACCGCCTGCGCGACATGATCCATCCCGCCCAGCCCCACGCCGACCTGACGGCGCTCAACACGCTGCATCTGCCGGCGCGGGCCGAGTCCCTGCAGCCGGTCGAGGCGGCCATGGATCTGCCCGCGCTGACCGAAGCGCTGCTGCAGCGCGGGACACCGGTGCTTGTCCTCGGCGGTGGCAGCAACATCGTGTTTGCGGGCGACTTCGCGGGCACGGTGCTGCACATGCGCACTCGCGGCATCGAACTGCTGGCGCACACGGGCGACACCGTCCGCGTGGCCGTCGCCGCCGGCGAGTCGTGGCATGACTGGGTTGCCCATGCGCTGGCACAGGGCTGGCACGGCCTGGAGAACCTCGCGCTGATTCCGGGCACCGTAGGTGCTGCGCCGGTACAGAACATCGGCGCCTATGGTGTCGAACTGTTCGAATTCGTCGATCGCATCGAGGCGTGGGACATGCAGTCGCGCATCTGGCTGCAGCTCGATGCGGCCGATTGCTGCCCCGGCTATCGCGACAGCGTGTTCAAGCGGTCACTGGCCGGTCGCGCCATCATCACACGCGTCACATTCCGCCTGACGACCCGGCCGCACGTGCGCTGCGACTACGCGGACCTGCGGGGCGCGCTGCGTGACGCCGGCGTCACCGCGCCGACACCGCGCGACGTGTTCGATGCGGTATGCGCCGTCCGGCGCGCCAAGCTGCCGGATCCGGCACGGCTCGGCAACGCCGGCAGCTTCTTCCGCAACCCGGTACTGCCGGCCGGCGACGCGGCGCGCCTGCTCGCCGCGCATCCCGGCGCACCGCACCATGCGGGCGGTGACGGTTCGGTCAAGTTCGCCGCCGCCTGGCTGATAGACCAGTGCGGCTGGAAAGGCCATCGCCGGGGCGATGCCGGCGTGCACGAGCGGCAGGCGCTGGTGCTCGTGAATTTCGGCCACGCCCGCGCCGACGACATCCTCGGTCTCGCCGAGGACATCCGGCGCAGCGTGCTCGCGCGCTTCGGCGTCACGCTGGAAGCGGAACCGCGCGTCGTCTGACGGCTCAGTCGCGCCGGCGGGTGGCCGCGCCGAACACGAGCAGCGCACCGGCGCCCAGCATCGCCCAGCTCGCGGGTTCCGGCACCGGCACCAGCATCACCGCACGCAACTGCCCGTCGGCAGACAGCGCATTGCCGACGATGTAGCCCGCGTCGTTGATCGAACGGGCGCGCTGGATCTGCCAGCCGCCGCTGTCCTGAAGCAGGCCGTCGAGCGACTGCATGCCACCGCCCGAAGACCACAGGAAGGCCACATCGCCAGCCGCCGATTCGGTCCAGCCGACGGCGACACCGTCGGCATTCACGCCGGCACCAAAACTGGCCGTGCTGCCGGCGAGCTTGCCCAGCGCCATGACGCCGGTACCGCTCGACCACAGGAAGGCTTCGCTGCCCAAAGCCGGATCGGACGCGTCGCCCGTCACCCATCCATTCGAACTGATGCCGAACGCACGCGTGCGGCTGGTGGCGTCCGCGCCCGCCGTCCCGACGCCCTGCAGGCCGCCCGCGTCGCCGGTGAAGCCGCGATCGCCCGCCGCGGTGCGTCCCCAGCCAGCCACGGTGCCGTCATTGTTGATGGCATAGGCGCGCGACTGGCTGCCGCCATCGACCACGCCCAGATTCTGCATGCCGCCGCCGGCGGACCACAGAAAGGCCCGCGTATCCGGTTGCGCGTCCGACCAGCCGGTCACCTGGCCCGCGTCGTTGATGGCAAATGCCACACTGCTGCCGGCGCCATTCAGCGTACCCAATCCCTGCGCATTGCCGGCCGCCCACAGCGTGGCTTCGCGCTCGCCCGCATAGGCCGTTTCGCCGACGACCTGCCCCGCCGAATTGACGCCGAAGCCGCGCGACGCAGTCGCACCGTCACGAAGCGCCAGCACGGTCAGTCCTTCAGCGGCCGACCAGCGGAACGCCTGCGTGCCGCCTGCGGCGTCCTGCATCCAGCCGGCCACGAAATTGTTGTCGCTCAGCCCATAGGCGAAGCTGCTGACAAAGCCCTCCGCAATACCCAGATCGACAACTCTGTAGGTCGCCGCCTGTGCCGCGCCGACACCTGCAACGCACGCCATGCCAACGAGAAAACGGTTCATCCGGTTCACCTTCATGACTCCTCCTGTTGCCGCCTTTTAAGCATCGATATGCATGAAAGATGGCACTGTTGTTCGACAGAATGTCGTGGAAGCGAAGACTAGACCGCAGCAAGAAGACGACAAAACATGAAAATAATTGCCATAAAGAAGAAGACCTCCCGCCGGACGCACCGTGACACGCTCACTCGCCATGTCAATGATCGAGGGCGTGCCGCCTGCGCGCACGCAGGCAGGCCGGCGAACCGGCCTCGAACTCGCGGCAGGGGTCCGGCCGTTCCTCGTAGATGCGGCAGCTCACGGCCTGTCCGATGCGCCCGTTCAATGCACGGCAGCGCGGCCTGGCGTCGTCGGTACCCCGCATCCGGGCGAGCGAGGGAGTGAGTTCCTCATAGAAACCTTCAGGCACGAGGCCGCCGCGCACCTCGCCGCATGAAGGGTGAAAGTCGACACGGAAACTGGCGCAGCACGCGCCGCATTCCTTGCAGTCAGCAGTCATCAGACCTCCGGTTCTCCACGCACCGCACCCGCGGCGCCATCACGGCGGATGCCATTGTCCGACAGTCTGTGCCGGCCACCCCGTGCCGGATGCCGCCACCCGTCAGCGCACGCCCGCACACCGTTCCATGCATCCGACCGCGCCTGCCCACGGCGCGTCGCGCGCCTGCCTGCGCCTACAGCCACGCCCGAAGATGCCGACACGCCGTAGGCCGGCAGCGACAGCCGGCGTGCGCCGCCGACGCCAGAATTCGACCCATGGATGTCACCGACGACATCCGCAATTCAAGGAGATCGCAATGAACATCATCAAGCCGATGGGTACCGCCGCCTTTGTCATGTTTTCCGCCGCCGCGATGGCTGCACCGACCTACCCGTCCGGGCACATGACCGATACGATATCCGGCGACATGGCCCGTGGCGCCGCGCAGCGCACGTCCGCGGCCGAGGCGCGCAATGAGATCACGGCGCGGCCGACACCGATCGCCCCCGCCGCGCCGGCCGATCCGATGTACCGCGCCGACAACTATCCGAACAACACCGGCTGGAAGCGTGCCGCCGACGCGCAGCGCGCCAACGGCGTGTCCCCGGACGAGGCCTCGGCGGAAATTTCGGACCGACCGACACCGGTCGCCCCGGCTGCGCCGGCCGACCCGAAGTTCGTGCCGTCGAGCTGACCACCGCCGTCCGCGCACGCAGCGCATGACCGGAACATGCCAGGCGCCCGGCAGCGGTGAGTCACGGGGTGCTCCGTTCACGCGGAGCGCCCCGACACGCGTCGGGTTCAGGCTGGCGGCAACCGTGCGACACAGCGATACAGTTCGTGTCCGCTCGCCTGGTACTTGCGCTCGAATGGCGTCATGGGCTGAACATCGCGCAGCACCTCCGGCTGCGCCTCGACACCGCTGAGCACGCGCACCGCGAGCGCGAATTCCCCGACGTAGATGCGCCAGTTGCTGCGGCACTCGATGCGTCCGCCAAGCGCCAGCACGGTCGGAAAAATGGCGTGTGCCGGCCAGCGCCGTGCGAGATGCGCTGCCTTGGGCCACGGGTTGGGATACAGCATGAACTGCTGCGCCGGGCGGTAACCACCCTCATGCAGCAACTGCCACACGTCCGGCATGTCGGCGCGCACGAGCAGCGCGTTGCCGGGCAGCGCGGGCGCTCGCTGCAGCCGGTCGGCCGACTGGTCAACGCCCAGCACGAAATGATCCGGATGACGTTGCGCGAGGTGCAGCGTGCTTTCGCCCACGCCGCAGCAGCTATCGACGATGAGCGGCTCATGCGGAGAACAGCGCGCGACGAACCGCGCGAACGCATCCGCGCTGTACGCGGCGACCGGCTTGCGGAAAGCCTGTCCTGCACGGCGCGCGAGCAACGCGGCAAGTTGACGGTGCGGCCCCGTCTGGGCGCTTTCCGGAACGCGGGACGTGCCGTCGGTGCGGCTCACGACAGATAGCGGCGCTCGATCTGGCTGAGCCATACGGACCAGGCAAGGATGAGCGGGTGGGCCATCTCCAGCCCTTCCTCGAATGCCGACGCGTACAGCTTGACCAGCGGCGCCAGCTCTATCCCGTAATCGACGGACAGCACGGCCGGCAGGCGGTCAATCAGCTTGCCGACGATGACCAGCGCCGTGCCCGCCATCAGCCAGGCGCCGGAGCGCGAACGCCAGCCGCCTCGGAGGAACAGGAAGCGCGCGATGACGAAACCGGCATACAGCACGAGCGCCACGAGCACCATCGCCACCAGGGCGCACACGAGCTTTTCCTGGAACGGCCGGGCGGCGTCGCGATAAAAGCTGTTCTTCAGGAAGCTCTCGCCGGTGAACGCCTTGTGCCAGTCGGCTTCGCGCGCGGCAAACGCGAAGCACAGCAGCGAGAACGCCAGCGCACGCAGGCCCAGTGGACGGATGCGTACGAGCACCAGCAGCGCCGTGAACAACCAGCCGGCAATCGACAGCTGTTCGAACGGCCCGGCTTCGGAAAACGTCCACGCGAATGCCTGCGCGTCGAGCGCCAGCGGCAGCAGCGCAAGGCCCAGCGTGTAGGCAATCAGTATCCAGGTGATGCGAAGGTCCACGATGTTCATTGCTATGTCCTGTGTTCAATGCGCAGCCAGCACGTGCCGATGGAGGAGGGATTTCCGACCACCATGACGTAGCGTTCAGCCAGCGAGCAGTTCGCGATAGATGCGCAGATTGCCTTCGACCATTGCATCGGTATTGAACTCCCGTTCGACGATCTGCCGGCCTTGCTCGCCCAGTCGGCTCCGCAGGGCGGCGTCGCCCAGCAAACGCAACAGCGCTCCGGCCAGCGCAGGCGGATCACCCGGCGGCACCAGCAGGCCGCTGACGCCGTCGCGTACCGATTCGGGCATGCCGCCGACCGCGGACGACACCACCGGAATCCCGGCCGCCATGGCCTGCATGGCAACGTTCGCGAAACCTTCCATTGTCGCCGGGTGCACCAGCACGTCGCACGCCCGCAGGATGTCACCGATGTCATTGCGGTAGCCCAGAAAGCGCACGCAGTCGTCCAGTCCTTCGCGGCTCACCTGCGCACGCAGATTGGCCTCTTCCGCACCTTCGCCGACGAACAGCACATGCACATCCGGATTCGTTTCGCGCACTTTCGCCAGCGCCTGCAACAGGAAACGGTGCCCCTTGCGTACGATGAGCTGGGCGATCACGACGAGCACCGGCGCGCCGTCCGGGAGATCCAGGCGCTGGCGCGCTACGCGCACGTCAAGTGAAGATTGATAGGCCCGAAAATCGATCGCGCTATAGACCTGCCGGATGCCGGCTGACGGCACCCCCGCGGCTTCGAGCACGCGGGCAATGCCTTTCGACACCGTCACCACGCGGTCGGGCAGGCGCACATAGCGCAACTGCGTGAGCCAGCCCGGTTTGACCGGGTCATCAACGCGGCGCGACAGGATGACCTTGCCGATGCCGACCGCCTTCGCCGCGACCAGGCCCATCGTGTCGGCACCGCGCCGGCTGTGGATGTGGATGATGTCCGGCCGCTCTGCACGCAGGATCGCGGCCAGCCTGAACACGAAGCGCAGATCGACATCGCCGGCGAAATCGACGGCGTGCAATTCGAGTCCGTCGGCTTCGGCCAGCCTGTGCAGCTCGCCGCCCCGTGCGCACACCAGCACGGCGGGCAGGCCGCGCTCGCGCAGGCCGCGCATCAGGTAATAGACCTGCATGGTGCCGCCCAGACGGTGGCGCCCCATTTCGATGTGCAAGGTTTTCATGCGTGAAGGTCGAGCAGGGGAAGTGCGGTGTCAAGCACCAGTTGCGCCGTGATGTCGCGCAGGCAATGAAAGCTGCCGGCGCAAGTCGGATGCCGCCGGCAGGGTGAGCAGGACTTGCCGAGCCATATTACTCGCGCATTCGCGCGCCCGGTCTCGGTGTACGGGCAGGTCGAGCCGAATAGTGCCACGGTCGGCCGCGCCAGCGCGATGCCCATATGGGTCAGCCCCGTATCGACGCCGACCAGCAGCGCGGCGTGACGGATCAGCGCGGCCGCCTCCGGCAAACCGGTGCGGCCGGCGAGATTGACGATGCGCGGGTCGGCTGCGGCGATGCGCGCCGCGGCGTCCGCATCGGCCGGACCGCCGAGCAGCACCGGCACCAGGCCGTGCCCGTCCAGCAGCTTGCCTGCCAGCGCCTGCCAGGCGTCCTCGAACCAGTGCTTTTGAGGACGCGTCGTGAAAGGCGCGCAGGCGACGTAGCGGCCGACCGCCAGGCCATGCCCGGCGAGCAGTTCACGCGCACGCGCGTCGGCATCTTCCGCCACGGTCAGGCGTGGCAGGAAGTCGCCGGTATCGAGGCCGATCTCCTGCGCGAGGAAAAGGTATTCGGAGCTGATGCGCGCCGGGTCCCCGCCGCGCTCGAGCACCTGCGTCATCAGCCAGCCGCTGCCCTCTTTCGAACCCAGCCCGATGCGCCGGCCGGCGCCACTGAGCCAGGCCAGCAACCCGCTCTTGAGCAGGCCCTGCAGATCGAGCGCGGTATCGAAACGACGCGCTCGCAGCATCGCCCTGAAGTCACGGATGCGCCGCAGCAACTCCATCCGCCGCCCCTCGCGCCACAGCGTCTTCCAGGCGTTCTTCGGCCAGTGGATCACCTCGTCGATGCACGGATCGTGCTCGATCAGCGGCGCAATGCCGGGCTCGACCAGCCAGGCGATGTAGGCGTCCGGATGGCTGCGCCGCAACGCCGCCGCTAGCGGCGACGCGAACACGACGTCACCGATCGCCGAGGTGCGGATGACGAGGATGCGCTTCAAGCCCTGTGCTCCCGCAAGCCGCACCAGAGCGCCGCAAGAAAGGCGACGTACATCATGCTCAGGTTGGAACGCATCAGATACGACTCGAAGAAGCAGATCGGAATGAACAGCATGGGCAAGGCGTGTCGAATGCGCTGCCGTCCGTCGTCCGGTCCCCGCCGCAGCAACGGATAGCCCAGCACCAGCAGCAGCAGCACGCCAGCGGCCAGTCCCGCATTGGCCCAGGCATACAGATACTGGTTGTGCGGGTTGTAGATGGGCCCCCACAACGGCGTATGGATGGCGTTGATCTTCTCGTACTCGCTCCTGAAGTCACCGATGCCGACGCCGAGCAAGGGATGTTCTCCGATCATGCGGCTGGCGTTCAGCGCATAGACGATGCGCAGGCCGATCGACGAATTCGGCCGCTCTTCGTAGTGGAGCAATTCGTCGACGCCCCGATCGACGCGCTCCCGGAAATAGTCGCCGGTTTGATAGCCGCCCAGCACGATGCCGCCCGCCAGCAACGCCGCCAGCGCGGCCGCCAGCAGCGGACGGCGCGCGAAACGCTGGAACACCAGCAGCGTGAGCAGCACGAGAAAGCCGAGCAGGCCGGCACGCCCGCCGGAAATGAGCAGGTTGAGCGCGGTGGTGCCGAACAGCAGCACATAGGGCAACCTCTCGCGCAGCGTGCGCGTATCGAACAAGACGCGGTGACCCGCCAGATAGCCGGCCAGCGCGAGCGCCGGCGTATACATCATGCGGTCGACAAAGGGTGCCGTGTCCTCCAGCCCCTTGTCCACGCGAATGCCGTCCGGCAATCCGGGCCAGACGTGCATCTGCGTCCAGTTGTAGAACGCCAGCGCTTCGCACATTGCAATCGACAGCAGGAAGGCCGCAATGTAGCGGCCGAGGTGTTCCCGCCGCGCAACGCTGAAATAGAGCGCGAACAGCAGGAAGAACTGCTGCTTGCCCACCATGCGCCAGCCCCAGGCCACGTCTTCGGTCCACAACATCGACAGCAGGTATGCGCCGAAATAGGCGGCGAACAGCCACACCAGCGGTTCGGCCGCGAGCACGCGAAGTCTGGCGGCGTAGCGCCCCTCCACGAACCACAGCAACAGCATCAGCGCGGACAGCCAGAACGCCGGCGCCACCTGGAGGGGAATGCAGAAAAACACCCCGGCCAGCAGCCAGGAATTGATCCGGGGAATGCGCTCGCGCATCGTTTCAAGGTTCATGCAAATTCCACTCCGCACTGCCCGAATGCCTTCCTCATGTCGCTTCTTTCATCGTCCGATTTGAATTTCACGTTGTCCCATCCGAATGCCGCAACGCGGGTGTCCGGTCCGTAGATCTGCCGCGCGAACAGCAAGGCGGACGAGCGCACCCCGACAACCGCCGCATAGACCGTTTGCGCCATGTGTGCCTCCAGCGCGCAGGCCGGTTCGATGACCCGGTAGTCCGCATGGCACAGCTCGCGTGCCGGGTCCTTCGGATGTCCCTTGTAGTCGATGTCATCGATGCCGAGTGCATGCAGCCACTCGCGGATGTCCGCGGTCACTGCCGCCAGATGCGGCGGCGCCATCAGGCCCGCGCCGACCAGCGGCTGCCCGATCACCAGCGCGCGCCGCGTCGCACCGCTGTCGTCCCGCGCCACGGGCACGGCGTCGACCAGCGGCGGCAGCACGACCACCTTGTCAGGCGGATATTCGTGCGGCAGGCCCGGCAGCACGTAAATGCGGTCGCAGAACGGCGCGTCCGAGCCGATGCGGTCGCCGGAAAAGCAGCGGTAGCGCAACTCCGGCGCGAACAGCGCCCGCAGCCGGCGTGCCTGCTGCATCAAGCACTTCACCGGGCTCAGCGGATAGCGCCGGATGCTGATGAGGCCGTCGGGCAGGATGCGTGCGTGCATCTGCTGCGCACCGGCGCGTTTCGGCAAAGCATCGAGAAAATAGTTGATCGCCTCGGTGTCGAACACCGCGCTGTGCAGCACCAGCCGCTCGCAGCGCCCGAGCAGGCCGGCCACCAGGTCGATGTTGGCGCGCAGCCGGCGATGCCGGCCGAACGCACCGGGCAGCGGTTCCCAGCGCGGCCAGGGCATATAGGTACAGGCGTCCCACTCGGCCGGATCGACCACCGCCTTCATGCCAGGCTTGTACCAGACCAGCACCTGGCGCGCACCGCGCTCCATGCGTGACGCAATGCGCCGGGCCGCGAGGTACTGCAGCGGCGAAGCAACGAAATAGACGGCGACGGAACGGGGAACGGACATGCCGCGGGGCTGGGGCGGAACTCGGGAAGGCGTGATGGTACTTGTTTGGACAGCCGGCCGCGAGCAGGGACGACGCGCCGGCGGGCCGCTCAGGATCGGTCGAGAAACGCGCCGAACGCCCCCCAGCCATCGACGTGCGAGCACACGACCTTCATGACGATGAGCGTCGGCACCGCGATCAGCATGCCGGCAATGCCCCACAGCCAGCCCCAGAACAGGAAGCTCACGAAAACGGCGACCGGATTCAGTGACAGCGTGCGCCCGGCCAGCATGGGCTGGACGAACTGGCCTTCGATGACGGTGATCGCGAGAAAGCTCGCCGGAATCCGCCAGGCTTCGGCCGCGGTATCGAAGTTGATCAGCGCGGCGAGCGCGAGCGCGACCCCGCACAACGTGGGGCCGAGATACGGAATGAAATTGAGCAGGCCCGCCATGACGCCCCACAGCGCCGGATTCGGCATGTCGAGCAGCGCCATCGCGCAGCCGGTCGCGATGCCGAGACCGACGTTGATGGCACTGAGCGTAAGAAAGTAGCGGCCGATTTCCTGCTGGATCTGGCGCGCGACGCCGATGGCGCGGATCTTGTCCCGCATGGTCGGCATCAGTCGCACCAGCTTGCGCAGGAACCCGTCTCCGGACGCGAGCAGAAAGTACATCAGCACCACGGTGGACACGGTGCCGATCAGGAAATACTGCGTGCCGGCGAACAGCACCGAGCCCAGCCCCGGCTCCTTCAGCACCACCGAGCGACTGCCGCCGGACTTGCCGCCGGCGGCGATCGCCTCGACCTTTTCGGTCGCCTGGCGCACCTCGTCCACCGGCTTCTTGAGCGCCAGCAGCTTCGCTTCCACCTCGCGCAGCGCGCGCGGCGACTTGTCCAGCCAGTCGAGCGCCGGATTGGTGAGGTTGTAGACGGCCGAACCGATGCCGGCCAGCAGCAGCGCGACGATGATGGCGGCGCCTATCGGCTCGCGTACGCGCAGCCGCTTCAGCATGCCGACCAGTGGCGCGAGCAGCAGCGTGAACAGCGCGGCGAGCACGATGGGCAGCAGCAGCGCCCGCGCAAAGTAAGTGACCCCCAGTGCCGACAGCCAGAACATGCCCATGATGGCCAGCGAGGCATTGCGCAACCAGGGCGCCGTCACCGCGAGCGGCAGATCCGGGGGCACGGACGATTCGTTTTCCGGGTGTTCTTGCATTCGGGAAGCTTTTCCGGGCGTGGCACGGCGAACATCGGCTTCGCCGGGGCCGGCGAAGGATTGCCCGCTGGACGCGCGGGCTTGGCGACGCTGATTCTAGCCGACCCGTCGGGCGCCATGCGGCCCGGGCCACGCCCGCGCGCAACGTCCGCGCACGCTGGCACCGCTCTTGCGGTATCCGGCAGGTCGCCGTGTTCCGGACGGCGCGGTGCGCCGCCATTCACGCACCGCATCGGTGCGCAAACGGCGCGCTGGCGCGACCTGCCAGCCCGGGCGCATCGTTCGGCGCCCGTGGGCGCGGTTGCGGCGACACGACCGAAGAACGGACTCCGTGCTCCGAATACCGGACGCCGCCACCCGCCAACCCGCGCAGCCGGCCCGCCCGGCCCTGCCCGACAGATCAGGACTGCCGACCATGACACCCCGCCGCAACACCCGTCCGCGATGGACGCCGCACACCACCCGCACGCTGCTCGCTGCCGCCCTCCTCGGCGGAGGGGGCGCCCAGGCGCAGACGACACTCACCGGGCCGGGCGACAGCTCGCTGACGCTGGGCCTGTGGCTGCGCACGTCCTATGTCATCGAGGAAACGGAGCGCCCGGACGGTCGCCGCGCACACGACAGTGGCGTCACGATGGATTCCGTGCGCCTGCTGTCGTCGGCGAAATTCACGCGCCGCCTCGGCGCGACGCTCACCTTCGAACGCCCGCCGTCGGCGGACATGCAGTTGCTGGACGCCATCCTGCAGTTCGAAGCGGCCGACGGCGTGAATCTGTGGCTCGGCCGGCTGGTGCCGCCGACCGACCGCTCGAACATGGCCGGCAACCAGTTTGCCAATGTGTGGGGCTATCCGCGCGTATCGCTGTATCCGAACGCCTTCACCGGCCGCGATGACGGCGTGCTGCTGTGGGGCAATCTGTTAGGCGACCGGCTGCTGTACGGCATCGGAGCGTTCGAGGGCAAGAACCGCGGGCGCGGCCTGTCCAACGACTCGAACGATCCGCTGTTCGCGGCGCGCGTCGCGTGGAGCTTTCTCGATCCCGAGCCCGGCTATTACGGCACCAGCACCTACTATGGACAGAAGGAGGTGTTCACGCTCGGCGCCGCCTGGCTGAGCCAGAAGAACGGCGTCGGTCTGGCCGGCGCGCGCGGCGACTATCGCGCGTGGAACATCGACGCGCTGTTCGAGCACCGGTTGCCGGGCGCTGGCGTGGTGACCGTCGAAGGCGCCTGGTACGACTACGACACCGACGGCGTGGCCGATGTCGCCCCCGCCGATCCGCTGTGCGCACGCGTGGGCAACTGCGGCGGCGCCGTGCCGGCAACGGCCTTCCTGCTGACCGCCGCCTACCTGATTCCGGCCAGGACAGGCATCGGCCAACTGCAACCCTATGTGCGCCTCCAGCGGTTCGAACCGGATGCCGGTGCCCGCGTCGATCAGCGGGACGCCGGCGTGAACTACGTGATATCGGGCCACAACGCCCGCATCACCGCCGTGTATTCAAGCATCGACACGGACGGTGCAAGGCGGCTCGACCGCGTCGTGCTCGGCCTGCAGCTTCTTTATTGAGGCGGGCGCCTCAGTCGGTGACCGCGCGCATCGCGAGCGCGGCCGCCGCGGCGCGCGTCTCCACGCCGAGCTTTTCGTAGATGTGCTCCAGGTGCTTGTTCACGGTGCGCGGGCTCATGCCGAGAATGTCGCCGATGTCGCGGTTGGTCTTGCCCTTGGCCAGCCATGACAGCACCTCCGCCTCGCGCGGCGTCAGCTGCGCGCCGGCGATGCGCGTGGCCGATTCGCCGCGCCGGCGCACGTCGAGCAGCAGCATGTGCTCGCCCAGCCCGACCGCGCCCAGGCTGCGCGCGTACAGCGCGTGTTCGCCGCGTTCCTCGATCAGTTGCGCCTCGACCGCCTGGTCTCCGGCCAGCCCGGCCGCGTTGCGCAGCCACTCGCCCGGCGGCGACGCCGTGGTGTCGAGCCCGAATTGCGACAGGTTTTCCGCGGCCCTCGGCGAGCGCCACGCGATGCGCCCCATGTTGTCGATCACCAGCACGCCCAGCCCGGCCACGTCCACCGCCTGGCGCGCGATGCGCACCGCGCGGGCGTTGCGCACGTGGGCCTGCAGGCGCGCGAGCACTTCTTCCACCCGCAGCGGCTTGACGACGTAGTCGGTGCCGCCGGCCGTGAAGCCCTGCACCACCTCGGCCGTGCCGGACAGACCGGTCATGAAGATGACCGGCACATGCGCCAGCCCCGGCTCCTCGCGGATGAGGCGGCAGGTTTCGAAGCCGGACATGCCGGGCATGACGGCGTCGAGCAGGATGGCGTCCGGCACGACAAGTTCGAGCCGGGCCAGCGCCGACGCGCCGTCGTTGGCGATGAGCACGAGGTAGCCGGCCTGCGACAGCGCGCTGCACAGGAAGCCGAGCGAGTCGGGCGCGTCGTCGACCACCAGCACGACGGGCTGGAAGGAAGGATCAGAGAGCATGGGCGTCACGTTGCAGCAATTCGGTGAATCGTATGAGGTCGAAACCGTCTATCAGCGCGCGCAGTCTGCGGCAATCCGCGCGCGCCGCCTCGGAACGTTCGGCAATCGCGTCGAGCAGCGTGGCGATGCCATTCACGTGCCCGAGGCGGGACAGGCGCAGCAGCGCCGCGCGCTCGTCGTCGTCCAGCGCACCCAGGGGCCGGTCGGCATCGCCTGCCGCGTCCTGCGCCGCCGACGGCGCGACCGGAAGATCCACCACCCAGGTCAGGTCCAGCGCGTCGCGCAGCTGGTCGAGCAGTTCGGACTCCATGACCGGCTTGGGCACGAAGCCGGCACACCCGGCCGCGCGCAGCAATTCGCTGCGATTGTCGAACACGTTGGCCGACACCATGATGACCGGTATCGGCTCGCCGTCGAATTCGCGCAGACGGCGCGCGACGTCCCAGCCATCCATGCCATCCATGTTGATGTCCAGCAGCACCACGTCGGGGCGCGCCCGCGCCACGCATTCCAGCCCCTCGCGGCCGCTCGCCGCCTCACCGACATCGAAGCCGAGCGGCGACAGCATGCCGGCCAGCATGTGGCGCTGCGTCGCGTCGTCGTCGACCAGCAGCACGCGCCGGCGCACGCCGTCGTAGCCGACGACCTGCCGGTTCGGCCGGGCCGACACCTGCGCCGTCAGATACTCCGGCAGATAGAGCCGCAGGCGGAAGGTGCTGCCGCGCCCCGGTTCGCTGGCGAGCGTGAGCTCGCCGCCCATCAGCGAACTGAGCATGCGGCTGATGCTCAGCCCCAGACCGGTGCCGGGTTCGGCGACGGTACGCCCGCTGCTGCTGCGCTCGAACGGCATGAAGATGCGCGCGTGGTCTTCCTCGGCGATGCCCGGGCCGGTGTCGGCGATCTCGAAGCGGGCCACCTCCATGCGGTAATCCACGCGCAGCACCACCTCGCCGCGCGCGGTGAATTTCACGGCATTGCCGAGCAGGTTGATCAGCACCTGCCGCAGCCGCTTCACGTCCACCCGCACGTAGTCGGGCATGCGCCCGGTGTGTTCGATGCGAAAGCCCAGCCCCTTGCGCGCGGCCTGCGGCTCGAACATCTTCGCCAGATCGTCGAGCAGCTCGCGCATCGGCATCGGCGACGGGTCGAGCCGCAGCTTGCCGGCTTCGATGCGCGCCAGATCGAGCAGGCCGTCTATCAGTCCGAGCAGGTGCTCGCCGCTGCGCAGTATCGTCGCCAGCGCGCGGCGCTGCGATTCGCCCTGCCCCGCTTCGCGCAGCAGGATCTGTGCATAGCCCAGGATGCTGTTGAGCGGCGTACGCAGCTCGTGGCTGATGCCGGTCACGTAGCGCGTCTTCGCCAGATTGGCCGATTCGGCGGCGTCCTTCGCCTTCTGCAGCGCGATGTCGGTGCGGTGGTGCGCCTCGATCTCGCGCATCAGCAACTGGTTCTGGCGGTTCGATTCGTCCTGCGCCATGCGCCGGCTCTCCGAGCCGAGCACGATCCACCAGGCGCACACCGCGCACAGCAGCACCAGCAACGCGAAGGTCTTCTGCAGGGTGAGCTGCAGGCTTTCGCGCGCGTCGGGATACAGGCCGGACACGATGGCCTCCTGATAGAACACGACGCCGAATATCACGGCCAGCAGCACGGTCAGCGACAGGAACACGACGAGGAAGTGGCCGATGCGGAAGTTCACGCGCCGCGCGAGCCGCATCGGCAGGATCGCGTTGAGCACCGCGTGCAGCTGGTCGGCCGCACTGGCGTCGGTCTTGCAGCGGTCGTGGCAGCGCGACTCCAGCGTGCAGCACAGCGAACAGATGGGCTGGCCGTAGGCCGGGCAGTGCGCCATGTCCTCGGACTCGAAACTGTTTTCGCAGACGAAGCAGGTCACCGTCTCACCCGGGCGCCACTGCGCGGTACCGCGGCGCGCAAGGTAGTAGCGGCCGCTCGTGGCCCAGGCGATCAGCGGCGCCGTGACAAAGGCGGTCGCGAGCGAAATGAGCGGCGAGAACGCCTGCGGCCCCTCGCCCATCCAGCCGGTGTAGGCAAGCACCGATACCAGCGTGGCAATGAGCATGGAGCCGAGGCCCACCGGATTGATCTCGTACAGGTGGGCGCGCTTGAATTCGATGTGTGACGGACTCAGGCCGAGCGGCTTGTTCACCACCAGATCGGCGACCAGCGCGCCGACCCATGCGATCGCGAGATTGGCGTACAGGCCGAGCACGCGCTCCAGCGCCTCGAACACGCCGAGCAGCATCAGCAGCAGCGCGATGACCACGTTGAACACCAGCCACACGACGCGCCCGGGATGGCTGTGCGTGAGCCGGGCGAAGAAATTGGACCACGCGAGCGAGCCGGCGTAGGCATTGGTCACGTTGATCTTCAGCTGCGACACGATGACGAAGAAGGTGGTCACCGCGAGCACCACGGCCGGCGAATCGAACACGTAGGCGAAGCCCGCGAGATACATCTGGGTCGGTTCGACGGCGCGGTCCACCGGCACCAGCGACTGCAGCGCCAGAAAGGCCAGGAAGGCGCCGCCCAGCATCTTCACCATGCCCGGCACGATCCAGCCCGGACCGGCCACCAGCACGGCAGCCCACCAGCGCCGGCTGTTCTCGCGGTTCTTCTCCGGCAGGAAGCGCAGGTAATCGACCTGCTCGCCGATCTGCACCACCAGCGATATGGCCACCGTCGCCGCGGCGCCGAACATGAGCCAGTTGAAGTCACTGCTGCCCGACGAACGCCCGGACAGCGAGGTGAACTGCGTGTACAGCTCCGGCGCCTGCCACCACACGGCCACATAGGGCAGCACCAGCAACACGATCCAGATCGGCTGGGTCCACAGCTGGATGCGGCTGATCAGCGTGACGCCATGGATGACCAGCGGAATGACGACGACCGCGCACAGCAGGTAGGCCCATGCGATCGGGATGCCGAAATACATCTCGAAGGCGAGCGCCATGATGGCGGCCTCGATGGCGAAGAAGATGAAGGTGAAGCTGGCGTAGACCAGCGACGTGATGGTCGAGCCGAGATAGCCGAAACCGGCGCCGCGCGTGAGCAGGTCCATGTCGAGACCGTATTTCGCGGCGCAATAGCTGATCGGCAGCCCGGTCAGGAAGGTGATGACACCGACCAGCAGGATGGCCCACAGCGCATTGGTGAAGCCGTAATTGAGTGCGATGGCGCCGCCGATGGCTTCCAGCGCCAGGAAGGACACGGCGCCGAAGGCGGTGTTGGCGACCCGCCACTCGGACCAGCGCCGGAAGCTGCGCGGCGTGTAGCGCAGCGCGTAGTCCTCGAGGGTTTCGGTCGCAACCCAGGTGTTGTAGTCGCGACGGATCTTGAAAATCTGCTGTGTGGCTTCTGACATCGGCGACTTGGGGAAAACGGCTCCCGGCACGCCATGCAAGAAACGCTCCGGGCAGCACAACGGCGCGCCGCCCGGAGCACAAGGTACAGCTTCCCTCCGCGCCGCCCCACCCGCGCACCAATCCGGGGCGCAAGCCACATCGTGGTGCAGTGCGTCAGCGCAGGATTCAACCTTAGCACCGATGCCCGCGGGCAGCCGGTGTTGCACTGCGCAGACACATACGTCGATTGACGTATTCCGGCAGCCCCCTCCCAGCGACTAATTTTTGCACCGCAGCGAACCGGAGCGGAGCGACGCGTCGTGATGATCTTTCCGCCCGGTCCGCCTGAAGCTCCCCATCCATCCGTACAGGAGAACAGAAAATGGCTGACAAGAAAGACCCGATCCAGGCGCCGCTTACCGACACCCAGCGTCGCAAGATGCTGATGGGCATGGCCTCCGCACCGGCGCTGATGATGCCCGCCATGACGTGGGCGAACGCCGCGCAATACCCGACGGCCAAGGTGAATACCACCAAGCTCGCGGTGACGGATACCGAGGTCGTCGTAGGTCAGCTTCACTCCGCCACCGGCACGATGGCGATTTCGGAAACCGGGTCGATCCAGGCCGAACAGCTGGCCATCGACCAGATCAACGCCATGGGCGGCGTGCTCGGCCGCAAGATCCGCGTGATCAAGGAAGACGGCGCGTCCGACTGGCCGACCTTCGCCGAGAAGTCCAAGAAGCTGCTGGTGCAGGACCACGTCGCGTGCGTGTTCGGCTGCTGGACGTCGGCGTCGCGCAAGGCCGTGCTGCCGATCTTCGAGAAGGAAAACGGGATGCTCTACTACCCGACCTTCTACGAAGGACTGGAGCAGTCGAAGAACGTCATCTATACCGGCCAGGAAGCCACGCAGCAGATCCTGTTCGGTCTGGACTGGGCGTCCAAGGAGAAGAAGGCAAAAACCTTCTTCCTGGTCGGCTCCGACTACATCTGGCCGCGTACCTCGATGAAGATCGCCCGCAAGCACATCGAAGGTCACCTGCGGGCCAGCAGCGTCGTCGGCGAGGAGTACTACCCGCTCGGCCACACCAACTTCAATTCGCTGATCAACAAGATCAAGCTTAAGAAGCCTGACGTCATCTTCGCCGCCGTCGTCGGCGGCTCCAACGTCGCCTTCTACAAGCAGCTCAAGGCGGCCGGCATCACCGCGTCCAAGCAGTTCCTGCTGACCATCTCGGTGACGGAGGACGAAGTGCTCGGCATCGGCGGCGAAAACATCGCCGGCTTCTACTCCTCGATGAAGTACTTCCAGTCGCTCGACAACCCGAACAACAAGGCCTTCGTGGAAGCGTTCAAGAAGGCCTACGGACCGAAGTCGGTCATCGGCGACGTGACGCAGGCGGGCTATCTCGGCCCCTGGATCTGGAAGGCCACGGTCGAGAAGGCGGGCAGCTTCGACGTCGACAAGATCGCCGCCGCCTCCGGTGGCATCGAGCTCAAGACCGCGCCGGAAGGCTACGTCAAGGTGCACGACAACCATCACCTGTGGAGCCGCGCGCGCATCGGCATGGCGCAGGCGGACGGCCAGTTCAAGGTCGTCGCCGAGTCGCCCGAGCTGATCCAGCCGGATCCGTTCCCCAAGGGCTACCAGTAATACCCCGGGCCGCACCGCCTGCGTCCGCCACGCGCGCGCAGGACGGCGCGGCCCCCACCGATGCGGGTTGCGCGCGCGCCGTCACGGCGTGCGCCGCCCGGTTCAAGCAACGCCGGAGATCGCCATGTCATTCACCGATATCACCAACATTGCCCTGATGCAGGGTTTTGCGGGGCTGAGCCTGTTTGCGGTGCTGCTGCTGATGGGTCTCGGGCTCGCCATCATTTTCGGACAGATGGGTGTCATCAACATGGCGCATGGCGAGTTCATGACCATTGGTGCCTACACCATCTACATGTTCTCGACGCTGACCGAGACCTACCTGCCCGGCTTCGTGTCGGCCTACTTTCCGGTCGCCATCATCGCGGCCTTCTTCATCGCATTCGTATTCGGCTGGATTGTCGAGTGGGCGCTGATACGCCATCTCTACAAGCGGCCGCTGGACACGCTGCTCGCCACCTGGGGCCTGTCGCTGGCCATGCAGCAGACCTTCCGCTCGGTGTTCGGCGCGCGTGAAGTGAGCCCGACGCTGCCCGACTGGCTGCTCGGCTCCTGGGCGCCGGCCGAAGGCCTGGACATCCCGATCAACGGCATGTTCGTGCTCGGCCTCACCGCTGTCGTGACCGGCGGCGTGCTGCTCGCGCTGTACCGCTCGCGCTGGGGCTTGCGCGTGCGTGCCACCGTTGCCAACCGCCCGATGGCCAATGCAACCGGCATCAACACCAAGCGCACCGACCGCCTCACCTACGCCATCGGCTGCGGCATCGCCGGTGTTGCCGGCGCGGCCTTCACGACGATCGGCTCGACCGGCCCGACCAGCGGTTCGCTGTACATCGTCGATGCCTTCCTGGTCGTGACCTTCGGCGGCGCGGGTTCGCTGCTCGGCACCGTCGCCTCGGCTTTCGGCATCGCCCAGACGCAATCGATCGCGGAGTTCTTCCTGACCGGCTCGATGGCCAAGGTGCTCACGCTGCTGCTCATCGTGACCATCCTGATGATCCGTCCGCAAGGTCTGTTCGCCTCGAAGATCCGCCGCTGAGCGCGCATCCAGACCATTCCAATCCCCGGGAGATTCACATGAACGCACTCAAGATCTGGATCGGAAAGAGCGGGCTGGGCAGCGTGCTCATCCTCGCCCTGATCATCCTCGTCGTGTTTCCGCTGACGATGGACCTGTTCCGTCTCAACCTCGTCGGCAAATACCTCACCTACGGCTTCGTCGCCGTCGGCCTGGTCATGCTGTGGGGCTACGGCGGCGTACTCAGCCTCGGCCAGGGCGTGTTCTTCGGCCTTGGCGGCTACATGATGGCGATGTTCATGAAGCTCGAAGCATCGGATCCGGTCACCACCAAGATCCAGAGCACGCCGGGCATTCCCGACTTCATGGACTGGAACCAGATCACCGAACTGCCGTTCTGGTGGGAGCCGTTCCGCCACCTGCCGCTCGCGCTGATCGCGGTACTGCTGGTGCCGACGCTGCTCGCCTTCATCATCAGCTACGCGATGTTCAAGCGCCGGGTCGGCGGCGTGTATTTCGCCATCATCACGCAGGCGGTCGCGCTGATCATGACCGTGCTCATCATCGGTCAGCAGGGCTACACCGGCGGCGTGAACGGCATCACCGACCTGAAGACGATGCTGGGCTGGGACACCCGCGAGGACACCGCCAAGTACATCCTGTACTTCGTCAATGGCGGCCTGCTCATCGGCGCCATCCTGCTGTGCCGCTGGATCCAGATGTCCAAGCTCGGCACGCTGCTGCTGGCCATGCGCGACAAGGAAGACCGGGTGCGCTTCTCCGGTTACGACGTGTCGATGTTCAAGGTGTTCGCCTTCTGTCTGGCCGCGATGCTGTCGGCCATCGGCGGCGCCATGTTCACGCTGCAGGTCGGCTTCATGTCGCCGTCGTTCGTCGGCATCGTGCCGTCGATCGAGATGGTCATCTTCGCCGCGGTCGGCGGGCGCATGTCACTGGTCGGCGCGGTGTACGGAACGCTGCTGGTCAATTTCGGCAAGACCTACTTCTCGGAAAGCTTCCCCGACCTCTGGCTGTTCCTGATGGCCGCGCTGTTCATCGGCGTCGTGCTCGCCTTCCCGAACGGACTCGCGGGCCTGTACGAAAGCCATGTGAAGCCGCTGTTCGGCCGCCGCAAGGCGAAGCCCGAAACCACCGCTGCGCCAGGCGACGGCACACCCCACACATCCACCGGCGGCAAGCCGCTCAGCCGCGGCGCGCCGATCTCCGGCGACGTGCAGGGCCAGTCGGCCTGAGCCCCCGTACCGGCGAACCGACCGAAAGGAACAACCATGAGCAATACCGATTTCGTGCTGGCGGTGGAAGACCTCACCGTGTCCTTCGACGGCTTCAAGGCGATCGACGCGCTGACGCTGTACGTCGATCGCGGCGAGCTGCGCGTGATCATCGGACCGAACGGCGCCGGCAAGACGACGCTGCTCGACCTGATCTGCGGCAAGACGCGCGCCAGCGCCGGCAGCATCAAGTTCAAGAACGTTGAAATGACCAAGCTGCAGGAACACAAGATCGTGCGCGCCGGCATCGGCCGCAAGTTCCAGACGCCGTCGATCTACGAAAACCTGTCCGTGTTCAAGAACCTGGAGGTGTCCTTCCCGCGCGGTCGCAGCGTGTTCGGCGCGCTCGGCTTCCGGTGCACCGACGAGGTGCGCGAGCGCGTGCAGTCGGTGGCCGACGAGATCGGCCTGGGCGACGCGCTGGATGTCGAAGCCGGCCTGCTGAGCCACGGCCAGAAGCAGTGGCTGGAGATCGGCATGCTGCTGATGCAGGAGCCGGAGCTGCTGATGCTCGACGAACCGATCGCCGGCATGAGCGTGCGCGAGCGCGAACTGACGGCCGAGCTGCTGGCGCGCATCTGCAAGGGCCGCTCGGTGATCGTCATCGAGCACGACATGGATTTCGTCAAGCGCATCGCCCACAAGGTCACCGTCATGCACCAGGGAAAGATCCTCGCGGAAGGATCGATGGACAAGGTGCAGAACGATCCCAAGGTCATCGACGTTTATCTCGGCCACTGAGTCCGGCACGCCGGATCACGACTCCAACCAAGGACATCATCATGCTCAACGTCAAGGACGTACACGTCGCCTACGGCCAGAGCGAGGCACTGCATGGCGTTTCGTTCGAAGCAAACAGGAACGAAACGGTCGCCATCATGGGCCGCAACGGCATGGGCAAGACCACGCTGTTCAAGTCGCTCATCGGCATCCTGCCGCTGAAGAGCGGCCACATCGAAGTCGCCGGCAAGGAAGTGTCGAAGGACGAGAGCTTCCAGCGCGTCGCCAAGGGCATCGCCTACGTGCCGCAGGGCCGGATGATTTTCCCGACGCTCACGGTCGAGGAAAACATCCAGACCGGCCTGGAAAACGCGAAGGTGAAGAAGGTGCCGGACGACATCTACGCGCTGTTCCCGGTGCTGTGGGAGATGCGTCGCCGCAAGGGCGGCAACCTCTCCGGCGGCCAGCAGCAGCAGCTCGCCATCGCCCGCGCGCTGGTGACCGACCCCAAGGTGCTGCTGCTCGACGAGCCGACCGAGGGCATCCAGCCGTCAATCATCAAGGACATCGCGAAGGCGCTCAACGAGATCCGCAAGTTGCGCGAAATCACCATCGTCGTGTCCGAGCAGGTCCTCAGTTTCGCCATGGACGTGGCCGACCGGCTGTTCGTCATCGAAGGCGGACGCCTCGTCCATGAAAGCACGCGCGCCGACACGGATACCGCGCGCATCAAGCAGTTCCTGTCCGTCTGACCGCCGTCCAATCAAAGGAGATAAACATGGCTGAGACCCTGATCAAGGTCGACCTGAAGCAGTCGCCGTACGACAACGACATGGTGCACAACCGCTGGCACCCGGACATCCCCATCGTCACGTGGGTCAAGCCGGGCGACGACTTCAAGATCGAAACGTATGACTGGACCGGCGGCTACATCCAGAACAACGACAGCGCGGACGACGTGCGCGACGTCGACCTCACGACGGTGCACTTCCTGTCCGGCCCGATCGGCGTCGAAGGCTGCGAGCCGGGCGACCTGCTGGTGGTCGACATCCTCGACATCGGCGCCAAGGAAGACAGCCTGTGGGGCTTCAACGGCTTCTTCTCGAAGAAGAACGGCGGCGGCTTCCTGACCGAACACTTCCCGCTCGCGCAGAAATCGATCTGGGACATCAAGGGCATGTTCACCGAATCGCGCCACGTGCCGGGCGTGAAGTACGCCGGCCTGATCCACCCCGGGCTCATCGGCTGCCTGCCGGACCCGAAGCTGCTCGAAGAGTGGAACAAGCGCGAGATCGACTTCATCAACACCGATCCGGACCGCGTACCGGCACTCGGCTGCCCGCCGTGCGCACCGACCGCACACATGGGCCGCCTCAAGGGCGAAGCGCGCGACAAGGCCGCGATGGAGGGCGCTCGCACGGTGCCGCCGCGCGAACACGGCGGCAACTGCGACATCAAGGACCTGTCGCGTGGCTCGCGCATCTATTTCCCGGTCTATGTGAAGGGCGGCGGCCTGTCGATGGGCGACCTGCACTTCTCGCAGGGCGACGGTGAAATCACCTTCTGCGGCGCCATCGAAATGGCCGGCTGGCTGCACCTGCGCGTGTCGCTGATCAAGGACGGCATGAAGAAGTACGCGGTGAAGAACCCGATGTTCAAGCCGAGTCCGATCACGCCCAAGTACGACGACTACCTCATCTTCGAAGGCATTTCGGTCGACGAGTACGGCAAACAGCACTACCTCGACGTGCATGTGGCCTACCGCCAGGCCTGCCTGAACGCGATCGAATACCTGAAGAAGTTCGGCTACTCCGGCGCCCAGGCCTATTCCATCCTCGGCACCGCGCCGGTGCAGGGCCACATCAGCGGCGTGGTCGACATTCCGAACGCCTGCGCAACGCTGTGGCTGCCGACCGACATCTTCGACTTCGACATCATGCCGAACGAGGCCGGGCCGGTGAAATTCCTCGACGGCAGCATCCAGATGCCGATCTCCGAAGACGTCGCCTGAGGACGCTGCCATGCCGACCTACGACTATCAATGCACGTCGCATGGCAGCTTCTCGGCCATGCGCAGCATCGCCCAGCGCGACGCGCCCTGCCTGTGCCCGGACTGCGGCAGCCCCGCCTCCCGCGTGCTGGTGGCCGCGCCGTCCTTCGCCGACATGCCGGGCCAGTTGCGCACGGCCCACGCCACCAATGAACGCAGCCGTCACGAGCCGAAGCTGGCCAGCCGCAGCCACGGCCCCGGCTGTTCGTGCTGCAGCGGCAAACCGAGTCGTACCACCGCCGTCGCCCGCGACGGTTCCAAAGCCTTCCCAACGAAGCGCCCCTGGATGATCAGTCACTGATCACCGCAACCACAGCCCCTCAGCCCCTTTTTATCAACCCGGGAGTCAGCACCATGAACAACACCACGAAAACCCGCAGCCGCCACGTCGCTCCGCGCCTCGGCGCGCTTGCGCTGGCACTTGCCGCCGCTGGCACAGCCAACGCGGGCGTCACCGTCGCCGGCCCCGGCGACAGCTACCTCACGCTCGGCCTGTGGATGCGCACGTCCTACACGAGCGCAGAGGACGCGGCACCCAACGGCAGCTCGCGCTCCAACGACTTCGCCGTCGATTCGATCCGGATCATCACCAGCGGCAAGCTCACAAAGAGCATCGGCGGCATGGTGAACTTCGAGCGCCAGTCGGACGAATCGATGCGCCTGCTCGACGTGGTGGCCCAGTTCGAACTGACGGAAGGCATCAATCTGTGGTTCGGCCGCATGCTGCCGCCGACCGACCGCGCCAACCTGGCCGGCCCCTTCTTCGCCAACGTGTGGGAATACCCGGGCGTGTCGCAGTACCCGAACGCCTTCACCGGCCGCGACGACGGTGCGCTGCTCTGGGGCAACGTGATGGACAGCAAGCTGCTGTATGCCATCGGCGCCTTCCAGGGCAAGAACCGCGGCACCGGCCTGTCCAACGATTCGGACGAGCTGCTGTACGCCGGCCGCCTCGCCTACAGCTTCCTCGACGCCGAGCCGGGCTACTACGGCACCAACAGCTACTTCGGCGAGAAGAACCTGTTCACCGTCGGCGCCACCTTCCAGACGCAGAAGAACGGCGTGGGCACGGCGCTGGCCAAGGGCGACTACACCGCGTGGAACCTCGATGCGCTGTTCGAGACGAAGCTCGCCGGCGGCGGCGTGGTGACGCTGGAAGGCGCCTACTACGACTACGACACCGATGGCGTCACCGACGTGGCGAACACCAATGTCCTGTGCTCGGGCATCAACAACTGCGGCGGCGCAACGGAAGGCACCGCCTACCTCGTGACCGCCGCCTACCTGATTCCGGGCACCTACGGCATCGGCCAGTTCCAGCCCTACGTCCGCTACCAGGAGTTCGATCCGGAAGTCGGTTCGACGACCGACCAGTGGGACTTCGGCGTGACCTATGTGATGAAGGGCCACAACGCGCGCATCACCGCGGTGTACTCCGACATCGACCCGGGTGCGGCCGCCTCGACCGACAAGTTCATCGTCGGCGTGCAGCTGATGTACTGAGCAATCGACCGGGATGCGCTGACGCCATCCTGACCCTGTACGCCGGCGCCGATGCGCCAGCGCATGCTGGAGGGCACGCCGCGGCGTGCCCTTTTTTTGTCGGGACCGTGCCAGCCTGGGCGGTTGCGGCGAAGCGGGTCCGACGGAGCCGTCGACAGTCGCCCCCGGCCGCGCCGGACATGTGTCGGAGCGCGCTGCCGTTTCGTCAGCCATGGGTCGCCTGCGCGCCCGTCGCATTGACATCCGGGACACAGGCGGTTCAAGTCGGGGCCGTCATGTCCGATATATCGCCGACAGCCACCCGGAACTCGCACCGATGCGATGCCACAGCTCATCAGATCAGCAGGCTGACCGGCGGCCCTGCGTCGAACCGACCCGACGGGAATCCGTCCCGGGAGCGGCGGCCCTGCGCGTGCGCACCGCGATTCAGGGTTTCTTCAGGCTCTACGATGCCGACGAGCCGCTGGCCGGTCGATACCGGGCACGGCAGATCGAAGCCGTTCTTCGCTTCACGCCGGTGGCGATGGCAATCAACGTCGCCAATGCACTGGTGGCGTCGGCAACCGCGTGGCCTTCCGGTCATCACGGCTTCCTGGTCGCCTGGACACTCGCCGTCACGCTCGCTGCCGTCCTGGGTCTGCGCGGCTGGATGCGCACGCGCGGCGAAACCCGCACCAGCGTGTCGAGCCGGGCCTTTCGCAGTGCGACGGTCCAGGCCGGCCTGTTGGCCGCGCTGTGGGCGAGTCTGGCCATCGCCCTGTTGCCGTCACAGGACGAGGCGCTCCGATTGTTCGCGGGGCTGATCACCACCGGCATGATCTGCGCGGGGGGCTTCGCGCTGTCGAACGTGCCCGGCGCCGCCACAACCTATGTCGCGGTTCTGGGCGTCGGCACGGCGATTGCGCTGTCGCTGTCCGACATGGGTCACAAGGCCAGCGTCGGCATCTTGCTGACGGCGTACTGCCTGATCGTCATCTACAGCGCGTGGACGGCTGCACGCTCCTTTGTCGCACGTCTGGTGGCCGAAGCGAGGGCGGATCAGCAGAGCGAGGTGATCGCGCTCCTGCTGCGCGATTTCGAACACGACGCCAGCGACATCCTCTGGGAACTCGATCGCGAGGGCCATTTCGTCCATGTATCGGAGCGGCTCGAAACCGGCCTGCACCTGGGCGCAAGCGACGTTCGGCGGCGCAGCGCCGCCTTGCTCCTGCGACATCGCCTCGGACGTTCGCCGGAGGAGCACAGACAGACCTGGCAGCGACTGCGCGCGATTTTTCTGAAACGCAGGCCATTCCGCGACGAAATCGTGCACCTGACGGGAAAGGGCGGCGTGCAAAGCTGGTCGCTGAGCGCCCGGCCCCTGTTCGACTCCGTCGGCGGGTTGTCGGGATGGCGGGGAGTGGCCAGTGAAGTCACCGCCCGGCAGATGGCCGTCGAGCGCATGGAATGGCTGGCGCACCACGATACGCTCACCGGCCTGTTCAACCGGACCTACCTGCGCTCGGTGCTGCGCGAACTGCTGCCCTCGGCCTCCGGAAGCGGATTCGCCGTCGTCTGCTTCGACCTCGACGGCTTCAAGAAGATCAACGACACGCTGGGCCACGCCGCGGGCGACGCCTATCTCCAGGAGTTCAGCCGGCGGCTCAAGTCCAGCCTGAAACGCGAAGATATCGCCGGCCGGATCGGGGGCGACGAGTTCGCGCTGGTGCTGCCGAACATGCGCGACCGCGCACGCATCGCCACCTGCCTTGACGAACTGAACGCGAGCCTTGCCGAACCGTGCCGCATTGCCGGCCAGATCGTACCGATGAAGACAAGCATGGGGGTCGCATTGGCACCGGACGACGGGCGTGACGTCGACCGCCTGCTCGGCTGCGCCGACCTTGCCCTGTATGTCGCCAAGCGCGACGGCGGAGCAGGCTATTGCTTCTTCGAAGCCTCGATGAGCGAGCAGGCACGCCGCCGCACCTTGCTCGAGATGGCGCTGCGCGATGCGATAGGCAAGGAACAGCTGCACCTCGCGTTCCAGCCGCAGCTGTCGCTCCAAAACAGCAGGATCAGCGGATTCGAGGCACTGCTGCGCTGGCGCCACCCGGATCTGGGCGCCATCTCTCCGGCGGAATTCATTCCCATTGCGGAAGCGACCGGGCAAATGGAACAGATCGGCAACTGGGTGCTCGAGGAAGCATGCCGGATTGCCGCCACATGGCCGAGGGGCATTTCGGTGTCGATCAACGTTTCCGCCGTTCAACTGGGTACCGAGAGCTTTCTGGAGCAGGTACGGCGTTCGGCGGCGATTCTCCCCCCGGAACGCGTCGAGTTCGAAATCACCGAGTCGCTGCTGCTCGAGTGCACCGAATCCGCCGCGCGGCAGATGCGGGACATGCGCGCCCTGGGATATCGCATCGCTCTGGACGATTTCGGTACCGGTTACTCGGCATTGACGTACTTGCGCACCTTCTCCTTCGACACGCTGAAAATCGATCAAAGCTTCGTGCGCGACATGGGCAGGTCGGAAAAGGCGCGCGCGATCGTCGACACCCTTCTCGCGATGTCGGTATCGCTCGACATGCAGACCGTCGCAGAAGGCGTGGAAACGCTGTCCGACTTCCAGGCACTGAGGAAGAAGAACTGCTCGCAGATCCAGGGCTACCTCGTGAGCCCCCCGCTGCCCGCCGCCGATGTCCCCGGCTTTCTTGCCGCATGGCTGACGTCGCCCGCCTGTCGCGCACTGCGCGACGCACCGGGCGCGACAGGCAGGCGTGCCCTGCTGTCCGCCGGCCACGACGGACCGGACTGACCCGGTCCGGTCGGCGATCGCGGCACGCACGGAAGGTACCTCCGTCACCACGCTGTCACAGTGGACAGCTTCAATCGGGGGCGTGATCTCAAAAGAACCCATTCCGGGGGATGTCGCCCATCGGGCAGCATCTGCCGGCGCCAACCTGCGCACCGCCTGGCGCATGCTGCAGGGCATGCCGCGTGCGGACTCGCACGCGGCGCGACTCGACGCCTTCTACGGCCCGCAGGCCGCGCACTACGACCGCTTCCGCGAACGCCTGCTGCACGGCCGTGCCGAGCTGATCGGCTCGCTGCGCCTGCCGCCCGATGCTCACGTCATCGAATTCGGCGCCGGCACCGGCAACAACCTGCGCTACTTCGGCGCCTCGGCGCGCGACTTCAGGCGGGTCGAGCTGGTGGACCTGTGCGCGCCGCTGCTCGACATCGCCCGCAGCCGCTACGCCGGCCTGCCACACGTGCATGCCGTGCATGCCGACGCCACGCGCTACCGCCCGACACAGGCCGCCGACTGCGTGCTGTTCGCCTATTCGCTGTCGATGATTCCGGACTGGCGCGCCGCACTGGTCAATGCACTCGCCTGCCTCAGACCGGGCGGCACGCTGGCCGTTGTCGACTTCCACATCGCGCCGCCGCATCCGGCGCCCGGCTTCAGCCGCCACGACTGGCTGACGCGCCAGTTCTGGCCGCGCTGGTTCGCGCACGACGGCGTGCATCTGCGCCCGCAACTGCTGCCCACGCTGTGCGCGGCCGTGCCGCTGCACGAGAAGGTCGAGTCGCGCGGCCCGGTGCCCGGCCTGCCGGGGCTGAGCGTGCCCTGGTTCCGCTTCAGCGGCGTACGCGCGTGAGCGTCGAGCCCAAGCGCGTACGCGCCCTCTTCCTGTCCGACATCCACCTCGGCACGCGGGGCTGCCAGGCCGACGCGCTGCTCGATTTCCTGCGCCACTACGAGTCCGACTACCTCTATCTGGTCGGCGACATCATCGACTTCTGGGCGATGAGCCGCTCCATCCACTGGACACCGGCGCAGAACACCGTGGTGCAGAAGGTCCTGCGCCGCGCACGCAAGGGAACCAAAGTCATCTTCATTCCCGGCAACCACGACGAAGCGCTGCGCGAGTACGCGGACACCGTGTTCGGCGACATCCCGGTGCATCTCGACTACACCCACGTGGCGGCTGACGGCAGGCGCTACTGGCTGGTGCACGGCGACGACTTCGACCAGGTCACGCGTCATCACAAATGGGTCGCCGTGCTGGGTGACGTTGCCTACAACACGCTGGTGCGCATCAATTCATGGATGTCCTGGGCACGGCGCCGGCTCGGCATCGCCGGCTACTGGTCGCTGGCCGGCTACGCCAAGCGCAAGGTGAAGAGCGCAGTCAGCTTCATCTACGACTTCGAGGACTCGGTGATGCACGAAGCGCGCACGCGCGGCGTGGATGGCGTCATCTGCGGCCACATCCACGCGGTCGCCCTGCGCGAGGTGCAGGGGCTCACCTACATGAACTGCGGTGACTGGGTGGACAGCTGCACCGCCATCGTCGAACACGCGGACGGGCGCTTCGCCATCCTTGACTGGGGCGAGGAGCTGCGGCGCGCCGGATCGCGCGCCGTCACCGTGCCGCAACTGGAAGAGGAAGCGCTGGAGAGCTGACACCGCACCCGTTGCGGTGCGCGGTGTCAGGCCTTCGGCGTCAGGCTTCGAGCGCCGATGCGGGCCCGAAGAACTCGTAGTGCGCCTGACCGGCCGGCACGCCCAGATCGCCCAGCAAGGATTTCACCCTCGCCATGAAGGGCTTGGGCCCCAGGAAGTAGGCGTCAAGCCCGTGCCCTTCCGGCAGCCAGCCCGCCAGATGTTCGCGCGTGATGAAGCCCTCGCCGTGCGCGCTGTCCTCGGTGCGCGGCTCGCTGTAGACGTAGAAGCGCTTCAGTTTCGGGTGGCGTTCGGCCAGTGCGTCCACCCAGTCGCGGAACGCATGGACGCCGCCGTGGCGCGCGCAGTGGATGAAATGCACGTCGCGCCCGTCGTCCAGCGCCTGCTGCAGCATGGGCAGCGCCGGCGTGATGCCGACACCGGCCGTGATGAAGGCGACCGCCCGTCCGGTATCGCGCAGCGTGAAGTCACCGCTCGGCGCGAACAGCTCCAGCGTGTCGCCCTCGACCACCACGTCATGCAGGTGGCCGGACACCCGCCCGCCCGGCTCGCGCTTGACGCTGATGCGGTAGTCGCGCCCGTTCGGCGCGGCCGACAGCGAATAGTTGCGGCGCGTCTCCTCGCCATCGATCACCACCCGCAGGCCGATGTACTCGCCCGCCTTGTGGCGCAACACCGGTGCGCCATCGACCGGCACCAGGTGAAAGGACGTGATTTCGTCGCTCTCGCGCACCTTGCGTTCGACACGGAAGGCACGCACGCCACGCCAGCCGCCATCGGCGTGTTCGTGCGACGCATAGACCGCCTCCTCGGCACCGATCAGCAGATCGGCCAGCTGGCCATAGGCGGCGCCCCAGGCTTCGATGACCGCATCCGTCGCGATGTCGGCGCCCAGCACCTCGCGGATCGCGCGCAGCAGGCAGCTGCCGACAATGGGGTAGTGCCCGGGCAGCACCTGCAGCGACACGTGCTTCTGTACGACCTGTCCGACCAGCGGCCCGAGCGCTTCCAGACGATCGATGTTCTTTGCATACATGAGCACGCCATTGGCCAGCGCGCGCGGCTGGTCGCCACTCGCCTGATGTGCCTGATTGAACAAGGGGCGCACTTCCGGGTATTCGTCAAGCATGACGCGGTAGAAGTGCGTGGTCAGCGCCTCGCCGCCTGTCTCCAGCAGCGGCACGGTGGCCTTGATGATGGCGCGGTGTTCCGGGCTCAGCATTGAAATCTCCTGTTTTGTGGTCGCCGGTTCGCACGGCAGTCCCGTAGAGCGCGAACATCATTCATACTCAACAAACGTGCCAGAATAAAAACACAAACATATCAACAATCTAAAAACACTAATGTCAAAATGACTACACTCAAAAACGGTCATTCCGACAACTCGACGTCACAATGACAACACCGCCACTGCTTGCCGCACTGATTCCGCTGGTCGCCGACCTGTCGCGCGAACTGCCGGAGGACGAACGCTATCGCCGCCTGCTGCACGCGCTGCGCGACGTGCTGCCGTGCGACGCCGCCTCGTTGCTGCGTCTGGACGGCGACCATCTCGTGCCGCTGGCCATCGAGGGCCTGAGTCCGGACACGCTGGGCCGCCGCTTCGCGCTTGCGGAGCACCCGCGCCTTGCCACGCTGCTCGGCCACGCCGGCCCGACCCGCTTCGCGGCGGACTGCGCGATGCCCGATCCCTACGACGGTCTGGTGCTCGGCCACGGTCGCCACCTCGAAGTGCACGACTGCCTCGGCTGCCCGCTCTTTCTCGACGAGCAGGCCTGGGGCGTGCTGACACTGGACGCGCTCGACCCTGACCGCTTCGACGGCGCGGATCTCGACCTGCTGGCCGGCTTCGCCAGCCTCGCCTCGGCCACCGTGAAGGCCGCCCAGCGCATCGCCGCGCTGGCGCTGCGCGCCGAGGCCTACCGCCAGGTCGCCGACGCGGCGGACGGTCGCGGCATGCTGGGTCACAGCGCCGCGCACAAGCGCTTGATGAAGGAGGTCGACGTCGTGGGCAGCAGCGAGCTGACGGTGCTCATTCACGGAGAAACCGGCGTCGGCAAGGACATGGTGGCGCACGCGCTGCACGGCGCGTCAGCGCGCGCCGGCCGGCCACTGATCACCGTCAATTGCGCCGCCCTGCCCGACAACCTCATAGAAAGCGAACTGTTCGGCCACGTGCGCGGCGCGTTCTCGGGCGCCGTCGCGGACCGCCGGGGCAAGTTCGCGCTGGCCGACGGCGGCACGCTCTTTCTCGACGAAATCGGCGAGCTGCCACTGCCCGCGCAGGCGAAACTGCTGCGCGTGCTGCAGGGCGGCCAGCTGCAGCGACTCGGTGCGGAGCACGACCAGCGCGTCGACGTGCGCGTCATCGCCGCCACCAACCGCAACCTGCCGGACGAGGTGCGCGCGGGGCGCTTTCGCGCCGACCTGTATCACCGCATCGGCGTCTATCCGCTGCACGTGCCGCCACTGCGCGAACGCGGACGCGACGTGCTGGTGCTGGCCGGTCGTTTCCTCGAAGAGAACCGCTCGCGCCTCGGGCTGCGCAGCCTGCGTCTGGGCGGCGACGCGCAGGCGGCACTGCTCGCCCACGACTGGCCTGGCAACGTGCGTGAGCTCGAACACCTGATCAGCCGCGCCGCGCTAAAGGCGCTGGCCGGCCTGAGCGAGCGTCCGCGCATCCTCACGCTGGGTGCCGCGCATCTGGCGCTGTCAGCCGCCGCACCGGCCGCCGACCGCCATGACGGCACGGATGCCGCGCGCGAATCCGGCGGCGACCTGCGACAGGCCATCGACCATCTGCAGCGCGACATGATCGCGGCCAGCCTGCGGCGCCATCGGAACAACTGGGCCGCCGCCGCCCGCGAACTCGGGCTGGACCGCGCGAATCTGCACCGGCTGGCGAAACGCCTCGGCCTGCGCTGAGCATCTGCCTGCCGGCTTGACCGATTACCGACAGGAAACTAAGATTCTTGCCACACAACTTCGCAGCCCGTCCGGTGCTGCGCGGAGACGGGACGGCCCGTCCTCCTTCCATGCATTGCGGGGACGACCCCGAATATCGCGGAGTCTGATCCATGACCTGGTTCATCCTGGTGATCGCCGGCCTGTTTGAAGTGGCCTGGGCGATCGGCCTGAAATACACCGAAGGCTTCACCCGGCTGTGGCCCACCGTCGGCACCGTCGCGGCGATGGTGACCAGCGTGGTGCTGCTCGGGCTTGCCATGCGCACGCTGCCGGTCGGCACGGCCTACGCGGTATGGACCGGCATCGGCGCCGTGGGCACCGTGATACTGGGCATCGTGCTGTTCGGCGACCCGGCAAACACGGCCCGGCTCGCCTGCGTCGCGCTCATCGTGTGCGGCATTCTCGGGCTCAAGCTGACGTCCGCCTGAGTCGCCGCACGCCGCTCGCCGGCCGGCGCACTTGTGCCGCCGGCCCGCTATCGGCGAAAATCGTGCGCTTTGGCTTTTGCGCCGCACCGGTGCGGGAGCCTTCATCTTCACCGAGCCCACCATGACCGATTCCGCCGCACTGCCCGCCGACGACGAAAACCACATCATCGCGGAGCGGCGCGAAAAGCTGCGCCAGTGGCGCGAAGGCGGCGGCGCCTACCCGAACGACTTCGAACGCAAGCACTACGCCGGCGAAATCACCGCCCAGCACGCGTCCACCAGCGCCGAAGCACTGGACGAGAAGCCGGAGCAGGTCCAGATCGCCGGGCGCATCATGCTCAAGCGGGTCATGGGCAAGGCTAGCTTCACGACGATCCAGGACATGTCGGGCCGCATCCAGCTCTACGTGACGAATGACGGCGTCGGTGAAGAGGTCCACGCCGCCTTCAAGCACTGGGATCTGGGCGACATCGTCGGCTGTACCGGCACGCTGTTCCGCACCCGCACCGGCGAACTGACGGTGAAGTGCGCGACCATCCGCCTGCTGTCGAAGGCGCTGCGCCCGCTGCCGGAAAAATTCCACGGCCTGGCCGACCAGGAATCCAAGTATCGCCACCGCTACCTCGACCTCATCACCAATGAAGGCTCGCGCAACACCTTCATCGCGCGCAGCCGCATGATGAGTGCGCTGCGTGCCGAAATGACGCGCCAGGGCTTCCTCGAAGTCGAGACGCCGATGATGCATCCCATCCCTGGCGGCGCCGCGGCCAAGCCGTTCAAGACACACCACAACGCGCTCGACATGGAACTGTTCCTGCGCATCGCGCCCGAGCTGTACCTCAAGCGCCTCGTCGTCGGCGGCTTCGAGAAGGTATTCGAGGTCAACCGCAACTTCCGCAACGAAGGCATCAGCCCGCGCCACAACCCCGAATTCACGATGATGGAGTTCTACCAGGCCTACGCCGACTACCGGCACCTGATGGACTTCACCGAATACCTGCTGCGCCACTGCGCGGAACAGGCGCTGGGCACGACGACGTTCATGTATCAGGGCCGCGAACTCGATCTGGGTCAGCCCTTCCACCGCCTCACCATCATCCAGGCGATCCGCAAGTACAACCCGCAGTACACCGAAGAACAGCTCGCCGACGCCGATTTCGTGAAGACGGCGATCAACACCCACGGCGAGAAGGTGAAGCCCGGCGGTCTCGGTGCGCTGCAGCTGCAGCTGTTCGAAGCCTGCGCCGAAGCGCAGCTGTGGGAACCCACCTTCATCATCGACTACCCGGCCGAAGTGAGCCCGCTGGCGCGCCGCTCCGACAGCCAGCCGGACATCACCGAGCGCTTCGAGCTGTTCATCGTCGGGCGCGAAATCGCCAACGGCTTTTCCGAGCTGAACGACCCGGAAGACCAGGCGGCGCGCTTCCTGGAGCAGGCCAAGGCGAAGGACGCCGGCGACGAGGAAGCCATGTATTTCGACGCCGACTACATCCGCGCGCTCGAACACGGACTGCCGCCGACCGGCGGCTGCGGCATCGGCATCGACCGCCTCGTCATGCTGCTGACCGACGCCGCCAACATCCGCGACGTCATCCTGTTCCCGCAGATGCGGCGCGAGTAAGGCGCGCGGCACGGCGCTCGCGCACCCGATGTCGCGTCCACTGACGCCGGTCGAGCCGGCGACGCTCGAATTCGCCAGCGACGGCACACCGTACTCGGCACTGTTCGAAGACCGCTATCACTCGCGTGAAGGCGCACTGGCGCAGGCAGCCTACGTCTTTCTCGGCGGCAACGGCCTGCCCGGCCGGTGGGCCGCGCGCGACCGCTTCGTCGTGCTGGAAACCGGCTTCGGACTGGGGCTGAATTTCCTCGCCACCTGGCGCGCCTGGCGCGACGATCCGGCACGCTGCCGGCGGCTGCACTTCGTGTCGGTCGAGAAGCACCCTTTTGCGCCGGACGACCTGACGACGCTGTATCGCCGCGTGCTGCCGCCCGACATGGCGGACATGGGCCGGCAACTGGTCGAACACTGGCCGCTCGCCGTCGGCGGCCTGCACCGCATCGAATTCGAAGGCGGCCGCGTGGTGCTGACCCTGGCGCTGGGCGACGTGCACGAGCAGCTGCCCCAGCTCACGCTGCGCGCCAACGCGCTCTATCTCGACGGGTTCTCGCCGGCCAGGAATCCGGACATGTGGTCGCCCCGGCTGTGCCGGCAGCTGAAGCGCCTGAGCGCGGCCGACGCGACGCTCGCGACGTGGACCATCGCCGCGTCGGTGCGCGAGGCGCTCGCCGGCGCGAGCTTCGTGACGGAAAAACGCCTCGGCTTCCCGCCCAAGCGCGACATGCTGAGCGGCCACCTGCATCCGGCCGCGCAGGCTGCGGCGCTGCACCACCGTCCGGAAGTGAAAGCCCCCGGGCACGTCGCCGTCATCGGCGCCGGCCTCGCCGGCTGCGCGCTGGCCGAACGTCTGGCGGCGCGCGGCGTGCAGGTGAGCCTGATCGAGCGCCACGCGGCACCGGCACAGGAAGCGTCCGGCAACGCAGCCGGCGTGCTGCGCCCGATGATCGCGCGTGACGACAGCCTGATGGCGCGCCTGTCGCGCGCCGCCTTCATGCATGCATCGAATCATCTGCGCCGGCTGGCCAGCGAGGGCCTGCCGCTCATCTGGGGGCCGACGGGCGTCATGCAGATCGCGCACGACGATGCCCACGAGCAGCAGCTGCGCGACATATGCGAACTGCACGCGCTGCCCGGCGCACTGGTGCGCTATTTGAGCCGGCCGCAGATGAGCCGGCGCGTCGGCCACGACGTCGCCTGCGGCGGCTGGTGGTTCGAACGCGGCGCCTGGGTGAATCCGCCCAGCCTGTGCGCCGCCCATCTCGCGCGGGGCGGCACGGCGATCGCCCGGTTTTTCTCGCGCGAGGCGCTGCACCTCGACCACGGCGGCACACATTGGCAGGTCCGCAGCAGCCATGATGTACGCATCGATGCGGACGCGGTCGTGCTGGCCAACGCGGCCGACGCACGACAGCTGTCGCCGCAACCTCTACCGCTGGTTCGCGTGCGCGGCCAGATCACCCTGCTGCCGGGCGCGATGTTCCCGCAGCTGCAGATGACGCTGTGCCGTGACGGATATCTGTGCCCGACGCCGGATGGTGACCTCAATCTGGGCGCCAGTTTCGATCTGGACGATGAAGACACGACCGTGCGCGACGACAGTCACGCAGGCAATCTTGCCCGCCTGGCGGCTCTGCTGCCGGGCGCTGCCGCCCCGCCCGACATCGCCGGGTTGCGCGGCCGGGTCGGTTTCCGCACCGCGAGCCCGGACCGCATGCCGCTGATCGGTCCGCTGGCCGCCACATTCCCCGGGCTGCACGCCTTCACCGGCCTCGGTTCACGCGGCCTCGTGTGGAGCCCGCTCGGCGCGGAGCAGCTGGCATCCGCGCTGTGCGGCGATCCGCTTCCGCTAGCCTCCGATATCACTGAAGCATTGATGCCACGCAGATTTCTGCCGTCTTCTTGACGCAAGTCAAGCCTCGCATCTAATCCTGAATGGGTACTCAAGAAACGGCGGTCGCGTGCCGTTGAGCACGCTGCGCGCGTCACAGCACGGCATCCCGCATCTGCTGATGACAGCCCGGGAGCCCTGTGCCGTGCCTCTTACCCACCAGGAGAGACACCGTGAAAGTCAACATGCCCGTCACGCAGCAAGAGGTCTTTCTCGAGCCGGGAAAACCAATCGTCACGAAGACGGACCTGAAAGGTCGCATTACCTACGCGAACGAATCGTTCGTTTCGATCAGCGGCTACACGCACGCTGAACTCATGGGCGAAAGTCATAACATTGTTCGCCATCCGGACATGCCGCCGGAAGCGTTCGAGGATTTGTGGACCACCATCAAGGCCGGGCAGCCCTGGCGCGGCCTTGTGAAGAATCGCGCCAAGAATGGCGACCATTACTGGGTCGAAGCGTTCGTGACACCGACGACGCTGGACGGCAAGACCGTGGGCTACCAGTCGGTGCGCAACATTCCGAAGCGCGACGACGTGGCCGCTGCGGAAACGCTGTATCGCGCGGTACGCGACAAGACCTGCCGGTTTCCGAAAACGGCGCTGCACGCGGACCGCGTCGGCCTTGGCGCGCGCATCTGGATGAGTGCCGGCGCGAGCAGCGCACTCGCCGTGGGGGGCGCAGCAACGGGCGGCTCCTGGGGCATCGGTCTGGCCGGCGCGGGTGCCGCCATTGCGCTCGGCGCGGCCTGGTACCAGAACACCGCGGTTGCGTCGCGGCTCACGGCGCTGCATCAGGCGATGATGGCACTGGACGAAGGCAAGCTGGCGACCCGCATCGATGCGCCCCGAGGCCCGCTGCGCCCGCTGTTCGTCGGACTGGAAGTGATGCGCATCCATCTGCGCGCCATGTTCGCCGACGTGCTGGTCAGCGCGCGCGCAGTCGACGACCGTTCGAAGGAACTGGACGACGCGATGAAGGCGCTGATCGAGTCGACCGGGGCGCAGGGCGAGAATGTCATGCAGGTGGCTGCGGCCATGGAAGAGATGAGCGTGTCGATCAATGAAGTGTCGAACAACACGGACCGCAGCCTCGAAGCCGTCAAGCGCACCGAAACCAGCGCACAGGACGCGATGCAGACGATGGCCGCCGGCATCGCCAGCAGCCAGCGCGTGGTCGGCGTCGTGCGCCAGTCGCAGGAGCGCATCACCGAGGTCAACGCCTCGGCAGAACAGATCCGCGCCGTCACGCAGGTCATCAACGACATCGCCGAACAGACCAATCTGCTCGCACTCAATGCCGCCATCGAGGCCGCCCGCGCCGGTGAGCAGGGACGCGGGTTCGCGGTGGTGGCGGACGAGGTGCGCAAGCTTGCGGAACGCACCCGCAACAGCACGCAGGACATCGGCCACGCCGTGGCAGACATCGTCAAGCTGGCCGGTGCGGCCGTCGAGACGATGAGCGCGACGGCCGGCGAGGTGGCGCGCTCTACGGAAGAGATCGAGGCGAGCAACAGCGGCCTTCAGGGCATCTGGGACGCCAGCCACGAAGCGGCGACCTATTCGGAGGAGATCACGCAGATGCTGCGCCAGCAGTCACTGGCCTCGCACGAGGTCGCGTGCAGCATGGAGCGCATTTCGGGTTCGGTCGAACAGACGGGCAGCAGCGTCCAGTCGGTGGGCACGGCGGCCACGCGTCTGCACGCCACGTCGAGCGAGTTGCGCGCACTGGTGAAACATCTGGAGCAGGCACTGAACTGAGAAGCGACGACGGTCCCGGGGGGCAACCCGCCCCGGGACCGCCTGCCGCGGTGGCGCCAGCCAGCGCGCCGGTCAGTGCGCCGTGGAACCCGTCGTCAACCCCTGCAGCACATCAGCGACACCCCGCGTATGGCCGGCGACGCTCGCCGTCTGCGTGCTGTAGGTTTCAATGGTCTCCAGCACGCCGGTCAGGCTGGACACCTGCTGTGACTGGCTTTCAATCATCTGCGCGACCCGCACGATTTCCCCGGCGAGCGATGAAATGTCCTTGCCGATCTCGCCCGCGCTGTTGCGCGACTTCTCGGCAAGCATGCGCACCTCGTCCGCCACCACGGCGAATCCGCGCCCGGCCTCGCCGGCGCGCGCGGCCTCGATGGCGGCGTTCAGCGCCAGCAGGTTCGTCTGGTCGGCGATCTGCTGGATCATTTCCACCACGCGCTGGATGCGTTCGCTCGCCTGCGACAGGTCACGCGCGCTGCCACCGACTTCGCTCGCTCGGCTGGCCAGCGTGTCAACGGTACGGACCGCCTGCTTGATCACGCCCTGCTGCTCGGTCAGGCGCGTCGTGAGGTCGCCGACCGACGCATACAGATCGGTCGAGCACGACTCGAGCTGCCGGGCCGTCGCTTCACGGTTGCGATCGGCTTCAAGCATGATCTCGCCAAGCTGGTTGAGGTCGCGCACCACCGGCACCATGCTGGCGTCGACATTGGCCGGATCGAGCCGGCTGGTGAAGTTGCCGTCTCGGTAATCGGCGATCTGCTGCACCATCACGCGCGACATGCCGGCCAGCTTCGCGTTGTGCCGGCGCAGGAAGAAGGCCTTGAATTCACCGTAGTGCGCGACGAAGTTGTCGACGTACTCGTCGCGGAAGCGCTCGCCCGGCGACACGCTGAAGAAGAACACCGCGGTCAGCGTCTGGTTCAGGTTCAGGCCCAGGATTTCACCGAAGGTCGAAAACCCCGCGATGCCGATGCCGCCGAACACCCGGTCCAGGCCGGCCAGTTCCGCTCCGTTGTAGAGCCGGCGCAACACGCAGTCGTTGAACATGCCGGCCAGCGGCGCCGACGGCTTGTCGGTCATGAAGGTGCGGAAATCGCGTTCGGTCGCGCTGACGAAAGGCGTGCGGCGCACCAGCACGAGTTCTTCGCCGGGCGCCACGTCGCAATAGAAATCGACCCGGTCATTGTCCAGATCAAGCCGCGCGACCGAGCGCACGAACAGTTCGCCGTTCACCTTGATGGCGAAGGAGTAGCTGTCGAGCTTGGACGACAGGTCTTTGCGCTCGCACGAAAAGGTCTTGCACAGCGCCTCGATCAGCGGCACCACGCGGCCTTCCGGATTGATGACGAGACTGACCTGACGGCGCTCGACCGATGCGCTGAATATCTGGAAGCTGGTGCCGGCCGGCTCGAAGTTCTGGCTTTTGAACACGCCGAAACGCACTTTCGGCGCCATCTTCAGGAAGGCGATGACGACGTGGTTGTTGAGCCGGCGCTGGCCGTCGTGCAGCCAGGTATCGCGGAAATCCAGCTTGCCGCCCGCCGAGCCGCCCACGAACAGACAGGGGAAGCGGCCCGATTCATACAGCGCTTCCATGAAGAAGGATTCGGAATTCGACAGCCCGTCGAACAGCGCATAGGCAAAGGTGTCGCGGTGATCGATGTCGAGATCGAGCTGCGCGTCCCGGATGCCTTGCACGAGGCGTTCGATGCGTTCGCGATAATCCATGACGCGCCCGCTCTGGCGCAGGTCTTCGCTCGCCAGCGGAACGGCGATGACGCGCGCCTCGCCGATGACACTGCGTTCGAACAGCTGCAGCACGACGCGGTCCCGCGTTTCCGGCCCGTCGCAATACAGCGCACCGCCCTCGCTGCACAGCTCTCCGGCCGTCGTGCTCAGCGTCAGCGCCACGCCGGGAAAGCGCGCGCGGACGCTGCGCGCGACGCGGTCGATATCGACCTCCGGAGACACGTAGCCGCTGACGAACGACGGTTCGGCACCGGCAGCGGCAAGCCGCGCGTCAAGCTCCGATACACGCGTCTGCAGGGTGTGCACGCCGGTCTTGCAAGCGCCCGCACGGCGACCGAATAGCTTCATTTTTATCTCCCCCTGGAAAATGCGGAAACGACAGTCGAGCCGTTCTCCCACTCATCCTTACGGGAGGGCTATCGATCACTTGAGGGATGAATTCCCTATTTCTGCGGAAGTGTCCAGAATCTGGACGCTTTTGCACGCCTGTACATCGCAACACACCGGACAAGTGCATGTTGCAACGCGCAAATCGCATCACGCGGCACTGCGCAGCACGTGTCCGGCCAACGCGTTTGCACTGTCGAAGGCATCTTCCACGCGCTCGCCCAGACAGCCGTCCGATGCATAGCCAAGACGTTGTCCGTCGTCCCAGATGCAGTCACGCCCGAGCGGCTTGAGCACGCGCGCGTAGCGCCAGCGATGCGCGCGCAGGTGGACCGGCATGACCGCCATGCCGAGCTGCATCTGGAACGCAGCCAGCAACAGTGGTTCGACGTCCTCCGGCTCCAGCCCCATGTGTTCGTCCGACCAGCGCGCACTCGCGTGCACGACCCAGCATTCGCTCGCAGCATCGTGCTGCGGCTTGCTGCTGTCCCGCGCCGCCCAGCCGAGCACGCCGTTCCGATCGAGGCGCATGCAATCAGGCGCATCGAGACGGTGGTCGAAGGAGAGCATCAGCGCCCAGCACGACGCGTACGAAATATCGCGCATCGCCTCCGAGAACGGTGTCGCGTCGGCACCGCTGCAACCGTCGAACAGCGCCGCGGCCTGCGGCGCGGGAAGCGTCACGAGCACTGCGTCGAAACAGTCCGGAATCATTCCTTCGTCATTGGCCAGCCACCAGCCGAGACGGTCGGTGCCGATGCCGGCAATCGTCGTCTGCGGCTGCAATTCCGCGCCCCACAGCATGCGTGGCGCCAGTGCGTTCATGCCCGGCACGCCGACCCAGCGCGCATCGGCGCCGACCTCGGCCTGCGGCCACCGCGACACGACGCCGGCGCGCTGCCAGTCGGCCAGCTGTTCCGACATGGCGGCACCGCGTACCGACATGAACTGCGCGCCATGGTCGAAACGGCACGCGCCAACGGCGCGCGTGGCCATGCGCCCGCCAGCGGCGCGGCCCTTGTCGAACACCCTCACCGACAGCCCGCCATCCACCAGTCTCCGGGCCAATGTGCAGCCCGCCATCCCTGCGCCTATCACCGCAATGTTGTGCACTTCATCTCCTCCGTCATTTTGTACGCTCGAAGCGCCGGCCGATTCATGCAAGCTCTGTGCTAGGGTGCGGCTGGAAATGGATTCGACCGCGCGCGCCCGCTCCTGGCGCTGCCCGCCCGGCGACTGCAACAGCGATGCCCCGCCAACTGCTCGATCACTACCCTCAGACAAGCTCACGCTACGACGAACTGCTCGCCGGGCCGATGGCGCTGCGGCCGCACTGGCGCAGCGTGTTCGACACGCTGGCGCGCTCGCGCCCCGAACAGATGGCGGAGCGCCTCGCGTCGGTGCATCGCCAGATCCGTGAGAACGGCGTCACTTACAACGTCTATGCGGATCCTCAGGGTGTAGAGCGGCCGTGGGAACTGGACGTTCTGCCGCTCATCATCCCGCCTGACGAATGGCAGCAGATATCGACCGCGATCGCGCAACGCGCCGAATTGCTCAACCGCATCCTGCTGGACGTATATGGCCCGCAGCACATGCTGGAAGAAGGTCTGCTGCCACCGGCGCTGATCTACGGCCACGCCGGTTTCCTGCGGCCGTGCCATGGCATGGCGGTGCCCGGCAACATGCATCTGCACCTGTATGCGGCAGATCTCGCGCGCGCGCCTGACGGCCGCTGGTGGGTGCTGGCCGACCGCACGCAGGCGCCGTCGGGTGCCGGCTACTCGCTGGAGAACCGGCTGGTCATTTCCCGCGTGTTCGCCGAGCAGTTCCGCGATCTGCGCGTCGAACACCTCGCGAGCTTTTTCGCGACACTGCGCGATACGCTGATCCAGAACGCGCCGCAGGGCGACGGCCCGCCGCTCATCGTGCTGCTCACGCCGGGACCGTACAACGAAACGTATTTCGAGCACGCCTATCTCGCCCGCTATCTGGGCTTCCCGCTGGTGGAGGGGTCTGACCTGATGGTGCGCGACGGACGCGTGTGGCTGAAGAACCTGTCCGGGCTGCGCCGCGTGCACGTCATCCTGCGCCGGCTCGACGACGACTTCTGCGATCCGCTCGAACTGCGTGCCGACTCGGCCCTTGGCGTACCCGGCCTCGTCGACGCGGCGCGCCAGGGCAATGTGCTGATCGCCAATGCGCTCGGCTCCAACCTGCTGGAATCCGGCGCACTGCTCGGCTTCCTGCCGCGCCTGTGCGAGCGGCTGCTGGGCGAGCCGCTCGCCATGCCGTCGCTGGCCACCTGGTGGTGCGGCGAAGAGGCAGCGCTGGAGGACGCCATCGACAAGCTCGACAACCTGGTGATCAAGCCGGCCTTCCCGCAACTGCGCATCGACTCCGTGTTCGGACAGGATCTCGACCGCAAGTCGCGCGCGGCACTGATCGCCCGCATGCGCGCGCGCCCCCACCACTACGTCGCCCAGGAACTGGTGCCGCTGTCGCAGGCGCCGGTCTGGGACACTCAGCACCCGCGCCGGCTTGCCGCACGCGCGGTCGGCCTGCGCGTATTCGCGTGCGCGTCTCCCGACGGCTACGTGGTCATGCCGGGCGGGCTGACGCGGGTCGCATCCGAACGCGCGGCACGCGTCATCGCGATGCAGCGCGGCGGTTCCAGCAAGGACACATGGGTGATGACGCACGGCGCCGTCAACACTTTCAGCCTGCTGCGCCGCTCGATCACGCCATCTGAACTGGTGCGCAGCGGCAGCAAGCTGTCCAGCCGCGTCGTCGAGAACCTGTTCTGGTTCGGCCGCTATTGCGAGCGCTGCGACAACGTCGCACGACTGCTGCGCGCCACGATCAGCCAGCACATCGAGCACGGCGACATCGCCGAACACGCGCTGATCCGGCTGTGCCAACGCTTCCGGCTGCTGCCGGAAGAACTCGACGACGTGCCGACCGGCGACATCGAGACCGCTCTGCGCGCCGCGACGACGGACCCGGCGCTCGCCCAGTCGCTGGCCGCCAACCTGCAGCAGCTGTCGGCCGTGTCGTTCAACCTGCGCGAGCGGCTGTCGATCGACAACTGGCGCATCATCAGCCACCTCGCCGACGGCCCGGGCGATGCGCCGGCCGAGCTCGGCGAAGTCCTCGAAAGTCTGGACGAGTGCGTGCAGGCGATGATGACGCTGTCCGGTTTCGCGCTTGACGGCATGACGCGCGACCAGGGCTGGCGCTTCCTCTCGGTCGGCCGGCGCATCGAGCGGCTGCAGTTCATGAGCAGCGTCCTGCAGCACGCGCTCGACGAAGGCGGTGAAACGCCCGAGTGGCTGCTGGACCTCGCAGACAGCACCATCACCTATCGCTCGCGCTACATGACGCGCCCGCAGTGGCTGCCGGTGCTCGACCTGCTGGTCGCCGACGAAAGCAACCCGCGTTCGGTGGCCTATCAGGCGCTCGGCCTGGCGGACTATCTCGCACGGCTCGCGGCCCAGTTCGGCGCCATCGAATCGGCTCCGCTGTCGGACGCCGTGGCCGACCTGTTGTCACTGCGTGCGGAGCGCGACTTCCGGCCAGGGGCGACGGCACTGACCGAAACGCTCGACAGCCTGCACTCGGCCGCCTACGCGCTGTCCGAACAGCTCGGCCTGCGCTTCTTCAGCCACGCGGACACGCAGTGGCCGACCTCTCCGCAGGTCTGACGATGGCACGCATCCGCTACGACGTCCTGCACGAAACCCGCTACCTGTACGCGCAACCGGTGTCGCTTTCGCGCCAGCTGCTGCATCTGACACCTCGCGAGACGCCGCGCCAGAGCACCGTTGCGCACCGCATCGACATCGAACCGGCACCGGCCGAGCGCGCCGGGCGCGACGACTATTTCGGCAACCGGATCGAGCAGTTCGCCGTCAGCGCGGCGCACGACGAACTGACCGTCATCGCCCATTCGACCGTAGACGTCGTCCGCCAGGACCTGCTGGACACCCCGTCATCGCCAGCGTGGGAACACGTGCGCGACCGCCTGCGCCAGGTCGGGCCTGCGCCGCTGCTCGAACCCGGCCAGTACCTCTACGCGAGCCCGCACGTGGAACCGCTGCGCGCGCTCGCGCGATATGCCCGGCTGGACTTTCACCGCGACCGCCCGCTGTTCGAGTCGGCGCAGGCGCTGATGCGGCGCATCCATCGCGACTTCGAATTCGATCCGGAAGCGACGACCGTCAGCACGCCACTGGAAACACTGCTCAAGGAACGCCGTGGCGTCTGTCAGGACTTCGCCCATTTCATGATCGGCTGCCTGCGCTCGCTCGGCCTGCCGGCGCGCTACGTCAGCGGCTACCTGCTGACCCGGCCGCCCCCAGGCAAGCCGCGACTGGTCGGCGCAGACGCCTCGCACGCGTGGGTGTCCATGTTCTGCCCCGGCGCCGGATGGGTGGATTTCGATCCGACTAATTGCGTACGACCCGATGACCAGCACATCACCGTTGGCTGGGGACGCGACTTCGGCGACGTCACGCCGATGCGCGGCGTCATTCTGGGCGGCGGCGAGCACACGGTCGAAGTCAGCGTGACGGTCACGCCCGAGGGCGAGTCCGCGGCGCAGCCCCTTGAAACGGAATGAAATCCCATCCATAATGCTCGCTTTTCCTCCGCGGGCACCGTCTGCACAGCCTGACAATGGCGCAGCCGACCCGGGGTTTGATGATCAGCAGTCGTGGCAGCCCGGCCACACCGCGCCAGCGAAAGAATCCAGCATGAAACAAGGCATCCATCCCAGCTACGAAAACGTGTCCGTCACCTGCTCGTGCGGTGTCGTATTCGAAACCCGCTCGACGCTGGGCAAGCCGCTGCACATTGAAGTGTGCTCGTCCTGCCACCCGTTCTACACCGGCAAGCAGAAGATCGTCGATACGGCAGGCCGCGTCGAACGCTTCCGCCAGAAATACGCAAACGTACCGCGCGGCTGAGGTTCACCCCGTCGCGAAAAAGGCAGCCAGCGGCTGCCTTTTTTCATTTCTGTCCGCTCTCTGCACCGCGCCCGCGCCTTCCCTGGAATCCGTACGCCACTGCCCGTCACCCAGCCCATGCTGCCTTCGCCGCCGCGCCCACCCCGCCAAGCACTGATCGGTGACCCGCCTCAGACCGGGTTCGTCATTGCGCTGTGCGTGCTCTTCCTGCTGACCGGCCTGTTCGGCCGCGACCCATGGAAGGGTGACGACGCCCTGCACATCGGCGTGGCGCTCGCGTTCGCGCGCGACGGTCAATGGTTGCTGCCGCGGCTCGCGGGCGAATTGTGGCTCGACAGCCCGCCCCTCTTTCACTGGCTGGCCGCATTGACCGGGCAGCTTGCCAGCCGGGTCGGCGCGGATTTTGCGGACGGCGCCCGGCTGGCCAGCGCGGTGTTCGCAGCGCTCTGGCTGTGGGGCAGCGCCGGCGCCGCACGAGAACTTTACGGTCCGCCAGCGGCTCGTATCGCACCCTTGCTCGGCATCGCGTGCGTCGGCGCGGTCGTTCATCTGCACAACGCCCAGAGCGCAATCACCCAGCTCGCGGCCCTCGGGCTCGGCATGTGGGCGCTGGCGCTGATCGCGCGCAAACCGCTGCACGGCGGCGCGGCCTTCGTCGTTGCGCTCGCGCTGTCCGGTCTGGGCACCGGACTGTGGCTGACCGGCATCCTGCTGCTTGCCGCGACGGCAATGCCGCTGCTGCCGGTCTGGCGCAGTGTGGCCGGCACGCCGCGCCGGATGCTGGCTCTCGCCCTTTCGATGGTCATCGGTACGCTGATCGCTGGCGCATGGCTGTATGCGCTGTACCGGACGCATCCGGATCTGGCATCGCAGCTGTTGCGGGACGACATGGCCCGGTTGATTCCGCAGGGCCGGCTGATCCCCGAAGGGGTGGAGGACTGGAGTTCGGCACTTGCCTGGTTTGCCTGGCCTGCGCTCCCGCTGGCGGGATGGGCCATCTGGAAACGCCGTCATCAATGGCGTTCGCCCGTCCTCACGCTGCCGCTGCTGCTGTTCGTGCTGCTGTTCATCCAACTGTGCGGTGACGGCAGCGCCCGGAATCAGCGCGCGTTACCGTTGCTGGCACCGCTGGTCGTACTCGGCAGCACCGGTCTGCCCAACCTTCGTCGCGGCGCCGCGAATGCGCTCGACTGGTTCGGTGTCATGACATTTTCACTGCTCGGCGCCATCATATGGCTGGGTTGGATCGCCATGGTCACGGGCTGGCCGGCGCGCCTTGCACGCACGTTCTCGCGGCTGGAACCTGGCTTCGACATGCCGCTGCTGTGGCTGCCCGTCGTCATGGCAGGCGTCGCAAGTACAGCGTGGCTGTGGCTGCTGTGGCGTTCGCCACGCTCCCCGACGCGCGGTGCCGTCACGTGGGGCTGCGGCATGGTATTGATATGGTTTCTCGTAAGCAGCCTGTGGCTGCCGTGGGTAGACTACGGCCGCAGTTACCGTGACGTCGCGCATCGCATGTCGCGCTCGCTGCCGGCCGAACGCAGCTGCATTGCCTACAGCGGACTGCAGGACAGCCAGCGTGCATCGTTCTACTACTTCGCCAACCTTGAGGTGCGCAATGTCGCGAGCCTCGCCGGAAGCAGGTGCGATGTGCTGCTTGCCTACCACGGACGCGGAGGCAAACCTCCGGTACTCGACGAACACTGGACGCAGCGGTGGGAAGGACGCCGACCGGGAGACCGGCACGAGAGGTTCCTGCTTTACACGAGAAAGTGAACTGAATCCTGGGCTGACACGGGGAACCGCACACAATGAATCATCTGATGCAGACCTCCGCCTGGCCGGCACTGCGTTCGAAAGCGATCCAGCTCTCGCGCGTGCACCTGCGCAATTTCTTCGAGCAGGACAGCGAACGTTTCGCACACCTGACGCTGCGCCATGACGGCTGGTTGATGGACTATTCCAAACAGCGCGTCGACGGCGAAACGATGTCGCTGCTGATGGATCTGGTGAACGCCCTTGATCTGCCGCGCGGCATCCAGGCGCTGGCGGCCGGCGACCAGATCAATTTCACCGAACGGCGCGCGGCGCTGCACATGGCACTGCGCGCCCGCGACGGCACGCACGCCGATGTGGTGCGCGACTGCCTGGCATCGCTCGAACACTGGGTCAACCTGATCCGCAATCGCGAGCTGCTCGGCGCGACCGGCCAGACCATCACGCACATCATCAATCTCGGCATCGGTGGCTCGGACCTGGGGCCACGCCTTGCCATGGAGGCACTCGAACCCCAGTGTGACGGTCCGGTCGTCAAGTTCGTTGCGAATCTCGACCCGGCGGCGCTCGATCTCGCACTGCGCGACTGCAAGCCAGCGCACACCGCCTTCGTGCTGTCGTCAAAAAGCTTCAGCACGCAGGAAACGCTGGCCAATGCGCGGGTTGCCATGCAATGGCTCGCCGGGTCTCTCGGCAATGCCGGCGTCGGGCAGCATCTGTTTGCCGTCACCAACCGCCCGGCCGCCGCACAGGAACTTGGCGTGCCGGCTCAGCATTGCCTGTTCCTGCCGGAGTGGGTCGGTGGACGCTATTCGGTATGGTCGTCGATCTCGCTGCCGCTGGCCTGTGCCATCGGAATGCCCGCGTTCCGCGCCATGCTGGACGGAGCACGCAGCATCGACGAGCATTTCACCCGGGCACCGATGAATGCCAACCTGCCGGTGATGATGGGGCTGATCGACTTCTGGAATGCAAGCGGCATGGGACTGGAGACGCTGGCCGTGCTGCCCTACAGCCATCTGCTGCGCAGCCTGCCCTCCTACCTGCAGCAGCTCGAGATGGAGAGCAACGGCAAGCGCTGTACTTCGACCGGCGAGCTGAGTCGCGCACCGACCTCGCCCGTGGTGTGGGGCGGCTCGGGCATCGTGGGACAACACGCGTACCACCAGCAGCTCTACCAGGGCACGCGCATGATGCCGATGCACTTCATCGTGCCGCGTGTGGCGCGCGAGGCGCGTACGCGCATGGTGCAGCTGAACGCGCTGGCCCAGAGTGCTGCGCTGATGCGTGGCAAGACGCGCGATGAAGCGCTGGAAGAACTGCGTACCAGCGGCCTGTCGGAACAGGAATCGCAGCGCCTCGCACCCCACGTCGCCTGCCCCGGCAATCAGCCGAGCACGACGCTGCTGATGCCGGAGTTGACGCCGCACACGCTTGGACAATTGCTGGCGCTGTATGAACACAAGGTGTTCGTGCAGGGCTGGCTGCTCGGCATCAACAGCTTTGACCAGTACGGCGTCGAATACGGCAAGCAGATGGCGCGCTCGCTGGCAACCGGCACACTTGCGGCCGACGCTGACGCGTCCACACGCGGCCTGCTCGACGCACTGGAACATCCGGCCGGCGTGCGCTGATGGGCCGTGCGGGCGGGTCATCGCTGCGCTCGTCGTTGTATTACGCGGCCGGTCATTGCTTCATGCTGCTGCGAAAAAACGAGCGCGCCGTTGCCGAGTTCCGCAGCTGCGTCGCGCAACAGCCGGCACATGTTCAGGCCTGGCGCATGATCGGCTTCCTCGGTCAGCGGGCCGGGCGCGACGCAGAGGCCGCGCTTGCCTTTGGCCGGGCGCTCGAACTGGCGCCGGACGACGCGGCAACCTGCTACAACCGCGGTTTCCTGCTGCATCGCATGCAGCAACTGGACGCAGCACTCGCACACATGCAGGACGCAACGCGGCTCGATCCGTCGCTTGATCTGGCCTGGTATGGCACCGGGCTCATACTCGCAGCGCTGGGCCGCCACGCGGCATGCGCCGGCGCGCTGGAAGAAGCGGTACGCCTGCAGCCGTTCAACGGTGCAGCAAGCATCGCGCTGTGCCGCGCCTACCGCGAGTCAGGCGACGAAGAAAAGCTGCTCGCGGAATACCGGCGGATCCGCGAATTCGATCCACCGGGCGCGCGGCAGCTGTGCAGGGAACTGGCCATCGAGCCTGTCGACACGGCCGGCTGATCCGGCCCTGCGGCATCGCCGGATCGCGTCGTTACGGCGCCAGTCTCACGCGTGCCCAGCCGGACGTCCCGCGCCGGTACAGCAGGCGATCATGCAGGCGGTCCGCCCTGCCCTGCCAGAATTCGATCGACTCCGGCCTCAGCCGGTAGCCCCCCCAGTTCTGCGGACGGGGCGGCGCGGCGCCGTAACGCGCCTCGAACTCGTCGACGCGCGCCGCCAGGAACTGACGATCCGGTATTTCGCGGCTCTGCGGTGATGCCCAGGCACCCAGTCGATTGCCGAGCGGGCGCAGCGAAAAATAGGCATCGGACTCCTCCTCGCTCACGCGGCTCACCGTGCCTTCGATCCGGATCTGCCGCTCGAGCGCCGCCCAGAACAACAGCAGGCTGGCGTGCGGATTCGCTTCGATTTCGCGTCCCTTGCGGCTTTCGTAGTTGGTGAAGAACACGAAGCCGTCATCGCCGTAACCGCGCAGGAGCACGATGCGCACGCTCGGCCGGCCGTCGGCGCCGACGGTGGCCAGCGTCATCGCATTCGGATCGCGCTCGACGACGCGCCCTGCGTCGGCAAACCACAGGCGGAACTGTTCGATCGGATCGGCACTGGCTTCGGCGTCATCGAGCGTACCGCTGGTGTAATCGATTCTGTGATGGGTCGGATCCACGATGTCTTCCTTCAGTCCGGCGCCGGCGCGCGGTCGAGGCCTGTGATGCGCGCGCCGGCGCGCAATTTGCGGGCGGCGAACCACCCGGCATTCGTTTCCAGCGCATACCGCACCGCGCGCGCCGCGCAGTGCGAGTCGTCACTCTGTGGCGACATGTCGGCGATGTTGATGATGACGCCCTTGTCGTCGACAAAAGCGACGCTGAGCGGAATGAGCGTGTTGCGCATCCACATGCAGTACTTCTGCGGCTGCGGGAAGACGAACAGCATGCCGCTGTCGGCAGCCATCTCCGTGCGATGCATCAGCCCGGTCATGCGACTCGCCTGCGTATGCGCGACTTCGGCCCGGATGCGGTACATGCCGACGGCCAGGTCCAGCGCAACCGGTTCCGCACGCGCGACATGCGCGAGCAGCAACAATGGCAGGCACGGCAGGAACAGCTTTCTCATGATGTATGAAGCCCCGAATGCACTAATGATGGCGGTCCGGTGTTGGCCGCGCATTGATCCGCGTCAGGCAAACCGCTCATTGCGGACACCTGACGTCCGCGTCGACCCACTGGCCGGGTTGCAGCCCGCCGAGTTGCCAGGGACCGATCGCCACACGAATGAGCCGCAGCGTCGGATGGCCGATGGCGGCTGTCATGCGGCGTACCTGCCGGTTGCGCCCCTCTGCGATCCCGATTTCAAGCCAGCAGGTATCCACCGTCAGACGATGGCGTACCGGCGGCGATCGCTGCCACAGTCCCGCCGGCGGATCGATGCGAAGTGCGGTGCACGGGCGGGTCGGCCCGTCCTTGAGCTGCAGGCCGGCGCGCAGGCGTGCGAGCGCCGGTTCGTCCGGGATACGTTCGACCTGCACCCGGTAACGCTTGACCATCTTGTGACGCGGGTCCGTGATGCGGTGCTGCAGCGCACCGTCGTCCGTCAGCAACAGCAATCCTTCGCTGTCCGTATCCAGCCGTCCCGCCGGATAGACACCCGGAATGTCGACGCAGTCGGCGAGCGTCGGGTGCATGCCGTCGGGCGAGAATTGGCAGATCACGCCGTACGGCTTGTTCAGCAGCAGCAGGCGACTCACGCGTCCTGCCCTGCCGAGGCCTCCGGCTGGGCGAAGCGGCGCGCGAGCCGCAACTCTTCCGGATACGGAAAGAACTCCTGCAGGTGCCCGTCACGAATGCGCTGCTGTGTGTCCTGCCAGAACTTCACGTCGAGCAGATCCTTGTGATACTTCATGAAGGATGCGCGGACCTTGGGCGTGGACAGCAGAAAGGTCGCGAATTCCTCGGGAAAGATGTCGTTGCGGGCGACCGAATACCAGACCTCGCCGGACATTTCGTATTCCGGACTCGGCGCCGGCGGGATGCGCCGGAAATTGCAGTCGGTCAGGAACTCGATCTCGTCGTAGTCGTAGAACACGACGCGCCCATAGCGCGTGACGCCAAAATTCTTCCACAACAGGTCGCCCGGAAAAATATTCGCGACCGCCAGCTCCCGGATCGCGTTGCCGTACTCGTAGACCGCGTGATCCGTTTCTTCGGCGGTGGCCTTTTCGAGAAACATGTTGAGCGGCGTCATGCGTCGCTCGATATAGCAATGGCGGATGACGACCGTATTGCCATCCCGTTCGATCATCGACGGTGCGAGATCTTCAAGCTGTTCGAGCAGCTCCGGCGAGAACCGGTGCTCGGGCAGCGCAATGTCGGAAAACTCGAGCGTGTCGGCCATGCGCCCGACGCGGTCGACCTGCTTGACCATCAGGAACTTGCGCTTGACCGTCTCACGATCCGTGTCCTTCGAGCTGCCGAACTTGTCCTTGATCACCTTGAACACGTACGGATACGACGGAAGCATGAAAACAAGCATGACGAGGCCGCGGATGCCCGGCGCCTCGACGAAGTTGTCGTTGGAGTGCCTGAGATGGTTGATCAGGTCCCGGAAAAACATCGCCTTGCCCTGCTTGCCGAGGCCCAGCATCATGTAGATCTCGGATCGCGGCTTCTTGGGCATCAGCGAGCGCAGGAAATCGACGTTCTCCGATGGCACATCCATGTCGGCCTGGAAATAGGCGCGGGACAAGGAAAACATGACACTCACACGCCAGGGTTCGAGCAGGATGGTGTCGAGAAAAAGCCCTTCCTTGCGGTCATGCAGCACCGACACCATGAACGGGTATTCGTGGTGTCCGTTGATCGCCTTGCCGATCACGTATGCGGCCTTGTTGCGGTAATAGGCCGAACCCAGCACCTGCAGTTGCAGATTGGCTTCGCGCGCGGGCCACTCACCGCCCACGTGGGCAAGGACAGCACGCATGATGTAGTCGACATCACGATCGAGGTCGGTGAATGGGCGCTGCCAGTCGAAATCGAGAAAGATCTGTTTCACTGACGCCCGAAGGCCTGTCTTGTTCGGATAGTAGCTGCGCCAGGTCGGCGGCGAACTTTCGATCAGTTCGGTCGAGATCGCAGGCCGCACGAAGATGAAATCGTTGTGGAAGTACTTGCGATGCAGAATTTTCGTCGTGACCGAATTGAAGAAGGTCTCGGCCAGTTCGGGTTGCTTGTGATCGACCAGCAAACCGATGTAGAGAAGCTTTGCCTGATGCCAGGTGTTATCGTCCAGCGAATCGGCGTGGAACTCGTTGTGCAGGCGCGTCACGCACTCGCGCACGCGATCGTCGTAGTACTGGATGCGTTCTCGGATGCAGCGCTGCTGTCCCGGCCAGTCCGCCTGTTCGAAGCGCTGCTTCGCGTTTCCGCTGACGGAACGAAACAGCCGGTAGTGCTTGTCGAAGCCTTCGATAAGCGCGTTGGCAATCGCCTGTGCCACCTGATTCTGGCCTGCCGGAAGAGTCATGTTCCGTTCCGCGGTGTCGATGAAACTCCCGATTCTATGGCGAGTACGGTGATTTCGTGCTGTCGCACCGCGGCAGTGCGGTGCGGGCCCGCCGCAGCAATTGCCGCAGCGGAACGCGATTGGGGGATAATCGTCGATGCCCATGGGCGGCAACCCCCGCTGAAGGGAATATAACCAGACAACACACCAAGGAGCTGGATGGCATGAGTACTACTCACATCAAGATTCCCGCAGAGGGGACAAAAATCGTGGCGGGCCAGCCGATGCCCGACCATCCCATCATCCCGTTCATCGAAGGTGACGGCATCGGCGTGGACATCACGCCCGTAATGATGGAAGTCGTCGATGCCGCCGTGGCCAAATCCTACGGCGGCAAGCGGAAGATCACCTGGATGGAGGTCTACGCCGGCGAGAAGGCAACCCGCATGTACGGCCCCGACGTGTGGCTGCCTGAAGATACGCTCGCTGCGCTGAAGGAGTACGTGGTATCGATCAAAGGTCCGATGACAACGCCGGTCGGCGGCGGTATCCGTTCGCTGAATGTCGCGCTGCGCCAGGAACTCGATCTCTACGTCTGCCTGCGCCCGGTCCGTTATTTCACCGGCGTGCCGAGCCCGGTCAAGCAACCGGAACTGATCGACATGGTCATCTTCCGTGAAAACACGGAAGACATCTACGCAGGCATCGAGTGGCAGTCGGAATCCGACGGTGCCCGCAAGCTCATCAAATTCCTCGTCGAGGAAATGGGCGTCAAGAAGATCCGTTTCCCCGAAACCTCCGCCATCGGCATCAAGCCGGTGTCGCGTGAAGGATCGGAACGGCTGATCCGCAAGGCTCTCCAGTACGCAGTGGACAACGACCGCAAGTCGGTCACCTTCGTGCACAAGGGCAACATCATGAAGTTCACGGAAGGCGGTTTCCGTGATTTCGGATATGCGCTTGCCCAGAAGGAATTCGGCGCCGAGCCGATCGACGGCGGCCCGTGGTGCAAGTTCAAGAATCCGAAGACGGGCCGCGACATCGTCGTCAAGGACGCGATTGCCGACGCGTTCCTTCAGCAGATCCTGCTGCGCCCGGCTGACTACGACGTCATCGCGACACTGAATCTCAACGGTGACTACATCTCCGACGCACTCGCAGCCCAGGTCGGCGGCATCGGCATCGCGCCTGGTGCAAATATTTCGGACAAGTACGCGGTGTTCGAAGCCACCCACGGCACGGCGCCGAAATATGCCGGTCTGGACAAGGTCAATCCGGGCTCGCTGATCCTGTCGGCTGAAATGATGCTGCGTCACATGGGCTGGACGGAAGCCGCAGACCTGATCATCTCGTCCATGGAACGCGCAATCGGCGACAAACAGGTCACCTACGACTTTGCCCGTCTGCTGGACGGCGCCAACGAAGTCTCGTGCTCCGAATTCGGGCGCGTGATGATCGCCCGCATGTAACCGGAAACCGGGCGTCTCTCGCGCCCGGAACCCGCAGAAAAAAAACCCGGCCGAAGCCGGGTTTTTCATTGTGGATCCAGGGAAAGGATCATGCAGCCTGGATGTTTGCGGCCTGCTTGCCCTTTGGACCCTGGGTTACTTCAAAACTCACTTTCTGGCCTTCCTTCAGGGTCTTGAAGCCCCCCATCTGGATGGCGGAAAAATGGGCGAACAGATCTTCGCTGCCATCATCCGGGGTGATGAAGCCGTAACCCTTGGAATCATTGAACCACTTCACAGTACCAGTTGCCATTGATCTCTTCCTCTCAACCTCTCAAATGAGCCGAAGCTCCCGAACATGTTGGTTTTTCAAGTTCTGATGTTCCTGCCCGGGAACTACTGACCGCGCCGGAACTCGACTACGGTCAGGGACGCCGATCACTCGAGAGCTTGAACCAAACACAAAACGGCTTTTAGCCCAGATACCGGATGCGGTCAACACGTTTCCATGCTGCACCACGGAAGACGCACACGCGCCGTTTCGTGCCAGTTCGGGTGGCGCGCACAAGGGCCCCGCACGCGACGCACACGGGTCCTCGCGAAGCGCACGCCGGCGGGTGTGAAGGAGGTCCGGAAAAGCACCCGGAACCCCTCCAATTCCCGTGTTGCACCCCGGTTGATTGTGATTAGAATGAGGCCATGGTTACACGCAGGCAGGACGAGTCGCTCCTTGAACTTGAAAAGACCCGGGTCAAGCCCCCACCTCTGTTCAAGGTCATGGTGCTGAATGACGATTACACCCCCATGGACTTCGTGGTCGCGGTGCTTCAGAAATTTTTCGGGATGAACCGGGAACAGGCTACGCGCGTGATGCTCAAGGTACATACGGAGGGGGCCGGAGTGTGCGGCATTTACCCCAAGGACGTCGCAGCATCGAAAGTTGAACAGGTGTGTACCTTTGCCCGCCAGCATCAGCACCCGCTGGCGTGTGTGATGGAGGAAAATTAAATGATCGCGCAAGAGCTTGAAGTCAGTCTTCACATGGCCTTTGTCGAGGCTCGACAGAAGCGTCATGAATTCATCACCGTCGAGCATCTGCTGCTCGCGCTGCTGGACAATCCGTCCGCCGCGGAAGTGCTTCGTGCATGTGCGGTCAACATTGACGACCTGCGCAAGGAACTCGCGGCGTTCATCAACGAGCACACACCGGTCGTCGACGGCAGCGAAGAGATCGACACCCAGCCGACGCTCGGCTTTCAGCGCGTGATCCAGCGCGCGATCCTTCATGTCCAGTCTTCGGGAAAGAAGGAAGTCACCGGTGCCAACGTGCTGGTCGCCATATTTGGCGAGAAGGATTCCCATGCCGTGTATTTCCTGCAGCGTCAGGGAGTCACGCGCCTGGATATCGTGAACTTCATTTCGCACGGCATCACGAAGGCTGCACAGCCGGCTACGGCAAGCAAGCCGGAAGCCGAGCCGGGCGAACAGGAACAGGAAGCCGGTCAGGCAGGCGGCGCACTGGACAGCTTCACGCAAAACCTGAACGCCCAGGCACTGATGGGCAAGATCGACCCGCTGATCGGTCGCGATCACGAACTCGAACGCGTAATCCAGACGCTGTGCCGACGCCGCAAGAACAATCCCTTGCTCGTCGGTGAAGCCGGTGTCGGCAAGACGGCGATCGCCGAAGGCCTTGCACGCCGCATCATCGAAGGACGCGTGCCGGACATTCTTGCAGACGCCACCATCTACGCCCTTGATATGGGCGCCCTGCTCGCGGGTACAAAATATCGGGGTGATTTCGAACAGCGCCTGAAATCGGTGCTCAAGCAACTTCTCGAAAACCCCAATGCGGTGCTCTTCATCGACGAGATCCACACGCTGATCGGCGCTGGCGCCGCGTCGGGCGGCACGCTGGATGCCTCCAACCTGCTGAAGCCCGCGCTGTCCTCCGGCCAGTTGAAGTGCATCGGAGCAACGACGTACACCGAATATCGTGGCGTGTTCGAAAAGGACCACGCGCTGTCGCGCCGTTTCCAGAAGATCGACGTGAACGAACCCAGCGTCCAGGAAACCGTATCGATCCTGAAGGGGCTGAAGTCCCGTTTCGAGCAGCACCATGGCGTCAAGTATTCATCGACGGCGCTGTCATCGGCGGCCGAGTTGTCGGCGCGCTACATCAACGATCGCCACCTCCCGGACAAGGCGATCGACGTCATCGACGAGGCCGGCGCCGCTCAGCGCGTGCTGCCGAAGTCACGCCAGAAAAAGGTCATCGGCAAGACAGAGATTGAGGAGATCGTTGCCAAGATCGCGCGCGTGCCATCGCAGCACGTGTCGAACGACGACCGTTCGGCGTTGCGCAATCTCGATCGTGACCTCAAGAACATGGTGTTCGGGCAGGATGCCGCCATCGACGCGCTTGCGACCGCCATCAAGATGTCCCGTTCCGGTCTTGGCAATCCGAACAAGCCGATCGGCAGCTATCTTTTCAGCGGCCCGACTGGCGTCGGCAAGACCGAGGTCGCGCGTCAGCTTGCCTACTGCATGGGGATCGAACTGATCCGCTTCGACATGTCCGAGTACATGGAGCGTCACGCCGTCAGTCGCCTGATCGGTGCACCGCCGGGCTACGTCGGGTTCGATCAGGGCGGACTGCTTACCGAGGCGGTGACCAAGAAACCGCATGCGGTGCTGCTGCTCGACGAAATCGAGAAGGCGCACCCGGATATTTTCAACATCCTGCTGCAGGTGATGGATCATGGCACACTGACCGACAACAACGGTCGTCAGGCTGATTTCCGTAACATCGTCATCATCATGACAACCAATGCGGGACAGGAAACGCTGCAAAAATCGGTCATCGGCTTCACCACCAAGCGCCAGTCCGGCGACGAAATGGCCGATATCAAACGGCTGTTCACGCCGGAGTTCCGCAACCGCCTCGATGCGACCATTTCGTTCCGCCCGCTCGACATCGAAATCATTCTGCGGGTGGTCGACAAGTTCCTGATGCAACTCGAAGGCCAACTGCAGGAGAAGAAAGTCGAAGTCGTTTTCACGGATGCGCTACGCACCTGGCTTGCGGAATCCGGCTTTGATCCGCTGATGGGCGCCCGCCCGATGGCCCGTCTTATCCAGGACACCATCCGCTCGGCGCTGGCCGACGAATTGCTGTTCGGTCGACTGACGGGTGGTGGCAAGGTTACGATCGATGTCGACAACGACAACAAGGTCAAACTCGTATTCGACGAGGAAGAGCTTGCAACACCGGCCTGACGTGCATGAGATACAACGAGGCGGCCTGCGGGCCGCCTCTTTTTTTGTCTGTTCCACTCCAGAAACGAAAGGAAATCCGATGAACATCCACACCGCCGACCTGTGCGATCAATTCGAATCCGAGCTGCGCATCTGCGCCCCCATGTTCCGCAGTTACGGTGGACGCCCGGCTTTCAGTGGACGGATCACGACGCTCAAACTGTTCGAGGACAACGGACTCGTGCGCAAGGCGCTCGAAGCAAAAGGCGACGGACAGGTTCTTGTCGTCGATGGCGGGGCCTCGATGCGCCGCGCGCTGGTCGGCGACCAGATCGCACAACTCGCTGCAAACAACGGCTGGTCAGGAATAGTCGTCTATGGCTGCATCAGGGACTCGGCCGCCATCGCCAAAATGGACGTCGGATTGTTCGCGCTCGGCACCCATCCGCTCAAAACGGTGAAACGCAACGAAGGTACAGTGGATTCGATCGTCGCGTTCGGTGGCATTGACTTCGTACCAGGCCATTATCTGTACGCCGACGCGGATGGCGTCATCGTGTGCCCGCGCAACCTGACATGACTGCCGCAGCGCACAAGTCGAAGATTTATTTTCGGCATTTTTTCACGCCTCGCATCGTCTGAAAAACACAACCAATTGTTTAAAAAGAAAATAATGCTTCTTATGTCTTATACAAGACATCTTGTTGCTTTGCCAAAGGCTCTCTATACTTACGTCTGTCACGATCGCTGACCCGTCGCATTCGACAATCAGCGTTCCCCGAGCGCCCGGCCTGCATCCCGCCATCCGCGGCATCAGGCCCACGCCGGTTTCGTGTATCGGCACGCACCGGGTGATACCGGCTTGAAAGATGTCCGCAAGCGACGTCGGGACAGGGTGCAAAACCGTTTTCATCGTCAGGGCGTTCAGGTGGCCGCAGCCGCCCGTACGGGTTGTTTTTTTCTTCGAGGATATGCAATGAGCACGAAAGAACAGGAAATCGCCAAGATTCAGAAGGATTGGGACGAGAACCCCCGCTGGAAAGGCATCAAGCGCGGCTATACGGCCGAGGACGTCTATCGTCTGCGCGGTTCTTTCCCCGTGGAATACACGCTGGCCCGCCGCGGCGCGGAAAAGCTGTGGGATCTGGTCCATAACGAGCCGTTCATCAACTGTCTCGGCGCACTGACCGGTGGCCAGGCCATGCAGCAGGTGAAGGCCGGCGTCAAGGCGATCTACCTGTCGGGCTGGCAAGTTGCTGCCGACAACAACTCGTACGAAGCGATGTACCCCGACCAGTCACTGTACCCGGTGGATTCGGTCCCGACCGTGGTCAGCCGCATCAGCAACAGCTTCAAGCGTGCCGACGAAATCCAGCACGCCAAGGGTATCTACGAAGGCGACAAGGGCTACATCGACTACTTCGCTCCGATCGTCGCTGACGCGGAAGCCGGTTTCGGTGGCGTGCTGAACGCCCACGAACTGATGAAGGCCATGATCCGCGCAGGCGCCGCTGGCGTTCACTTCGAAGATCAGCTCGCGTCCGTCAAGAAGTGCGGTCACATGGGTGGCAAGGTTCTCGTGCCGACGCAGGAAGCCGTTCAGAAGCTCATCGCCGCCCGCCTCGCTGCGGACGTCTACGGTGTGCCGACGCTGATTCTTGCCCGTACCGATGCGGAAGCAGCCGATCTGTTGACCAGCGATTGCGACGCCAACGACAAGCCGTTCGTCACGGGTGAGCGCACGTCGGAAGGCTTCTACAAGACCAAGAAGGGTCTCGACCAGGCCATCTCGCGCGGTCTCGCATATGCTCCGTACGCCGACCTGATCTGGTGCGAAACCGGTACGCCTGACCTGGCTTTCGCCAAGGCATTCGCCGATGCAATCCACGCCAAGTTCCCGGGCAAGATGCTGGCCTACAACTGCTCGCCGTCCTTCAACTGGAAGAAGAACCTTGACGATGCCACCATCGCCAAATTCCAGCGCGAACTCGGCGCGATGGGCTACAAGTACCAGTTCATCACCCTCGCCGGCATCCACAACATGTGGTACCACATGTTCGATCTGGCACAGGATTACGTGGCCCGCGGCATGTCGGCCTATGTCGAGAAGGTTCAGGAGCCGGAATTCGCAGCCCGCGACCGCGGCTACACCTTCGTGTCGCACCAGCAGGAAGTCGGCACCGGTTACTTCGACGATGTGACGACAACGATCCAGGGGGGCGCCTCGTCGGTGACCGCGCTTACGGGTTCTACCGAAGAAGAGCAGTTCCACTGAGGATGCTGTGGCCTGCGCAAGCAGGTCCGGCACGCCAGAAAGGCCGTCCGGCAATGCTGGACGGCCTTTTTTTCGATCGCTTGTCTCGGCGTCCGCCAGGCCTTCGCCTCTGGATGGCGCCACGCTGCGCACAGAGGAGGGCGTCCAGCCGCTGCACGACGTCGCACGACATGCAGCGGCTGCTCAGGCCTCCGGAAGCGGTGGTTCGGGGATGTACTTGCCACCGGATTCCCAGTAAGCGAGATCAGCGTAGGTAAGTTTGAGCTGATCGACAAACAGCCGTACGCGCAGGGGCAGGTGCCGGCGTTGCGGCAACAGCGCGAAAATGCCCATGGCCGGTGCGGCAAACTCCTTCAGCACCTCGACAAGCGCACCGTTGTTGAGATCCTCCCTGACCTCCCAGTACGAACGCCAGGCCACTCCCAGCCCGCTCAGCGCCCAGTCGCGCAGCACTGCGCCGTCATTGCATTCGACAAGATGAGTGATGCGCAGCGTGATCGGCTCGCCGTGCGCCATGAAGCTCCAGCCGCGAGCCTGCGAACGGTTCGGTCCGAGGCCCAGGCAGCGATGCTGCAGCAGGTCATATGGATGCCCCGGCTTGCCGAAACGCCCGAGGTAATCGGGGCTCGCCACCACTACGCGTCGCGTTTCACCCAGCTTGATACTGATCATGCTGGAATCCGGCAGGCTACCGATTCGCACCGCGCAGTCCACGTTCTCATTCACCAGGTCAACCATTCGGTCGGTCAGATCGAGCGATATCTTCACATCAGGATTTGCCGCCATGAAACGCTTCACCAGCGGCGCGACGTGGCGGCGTCCGAAGCCTGCCGGCGCGCTGACACGCAACAGGCCCGTCGCTCGCGCGCCTCCCAACGTGACAGCGGCATCCGCACTGGCCATTTCGTTCAGGATGCGCTGGCAATCCTCCAGATAAGCGCTGCCTTCGTGCGTCAGCGTGAGCTTGCGAGTAGTGCGCAGCATCAATTTGACGCCCAGCCTCTCTTCCAGCGAATCAATGCGCCGCCCGATCACCGCTGGCTGAACCCCTTCCTGTCGTGCCACAGCGGACAGACTGCCGTGAGCAGCGACTGAAACAAACGATTCAATCTCTTTAAAACGATCCATTTTGTACTTTTAGTAAAAAATAAATGTACTTAAGCGAATCTTAACTATTGCATAAGGAAAGTCTAGTATTTGTGCAGATGCAGCAATTCATGCCGGGCACAAGCCGGTCTGATGCATCAGACGTTAGACCCGGTCCTCCCGCCCGCGTGTTGCGCAACCCGCACCACATGGCACATCCGCCCGACGATGGCACCACCGTCATTGATCGGATGTGAGGGACGGCCACCCACCGCCCGGGCACTGAGCGCGCATGCTCAAACCACTCCGGCCAACGAACCGTACATCGGAGCGCACGCACATGACTATTGCTGAATCTGCACAGAAGCTGGACCGGGCCATGGATCTGCCCGAGGGCGTGAGCATCGCCGCCCCGGTCAGCGCCGAATACCAATCCATCCTGACTTACGACGCGCTGACGCTCGTCGCCGAACTGCATCGCAAGTTCGAGCCGCGTCGCCGCGAACTGCTGGCTGCACGCGTGACACGCGCGGCGGAACTCGATGCCGGCAAGCCGCTCGACTTCCTGCCTGACACGCTCCACGTCCGCGAAGGAAAATGGACGATAGCGCCACTTCCCAAGGCCCTCGAACGCCGTCGTATCGAGATCACGGGCCCGACCGAGCGCAAGATGATCATCAATGCGCTCAACGCAGGCGCCGATAGTTACATGAGCGATTTCGAAGATTCGAACTCGCCGTCCTGGGACAACCAGATCACCGGTCAGATCAATCTGCGCGACGCCGTACGTGGCACCATCAGCGTCGAACAGAACGGCAAGACTTATTCGCTGAACGACAAGGTTGCGGTCCTGCAAGTCCGTCCGCGCGGCTGGCACCTCGATGAAAAGCACGTAACGGTCGACGGACAGCGCGTTTCGGGCGGTCTGTTCGACTTCGCCCTCTTCTTCTTCCACAACGCGAAGGAGCAGATCGCGCGCGGTGCCGGTCCGTTCTTCTACCTGCCAAAGCTGCAAAGCCACCGTGAAGCTCGCCTGTGGAACGACATCTTCATCGCCGCCCAGGATGCAGTCGGCATTCCGCGCGGCACGATCAAGGCCACCGTGCTGATTGAAACGCTGCATGCGGCGTTCGAAATGGAAGAAATCCTGTACGAATTGCGCGAGCACAGTGCGGGGCTGAACGCCGGTCGCTGGGATTACATTTTTTCGTGCATCAAGGTGTTCCGCAACAACCGCGATTTCTGTCTCGCAGACCGCAGCCGCATCACGATGACCGTGCCTTTCATGCGCGCCTATGCGCTCTCGCTGATCAAGAACTGCCACAAGCGTGGTGCGCCGGCCATGGGCGGGATGAGCGCGCTGATTCCGAACAAGAAGGATCCGGAAGCCAACGAAAAGGCAATGGACGGCATCCGTTCGGACAAGCGTCGTGATGCGAGTGACGGCTACGACGGCGGTTGGGTTGCACACCCGGGCCTGGTCGAAGCGGCAATGACGGAATTTGTCGCCGTGCTCGGCGACAAGCCGAACCAGATCGAAAAGCAGCTGGACGATGTCGACTTCACCGCTGCGGATCTGCTCGACTTCCGCCCGGAAGGCCCGATTTCGGAAACCGGCCTGCGCACCAACATCAACGTCGGCATTCAGTATCTTGGCGCCTGGATGGACGGCAACGGCTGCGTTCCCATCCACGGCCTGATGGAAGACGCAGCGACGGCAGAGATCAGCCGGGCGCAGGTGTGGTCGTGGATTCGCAGCCCGAAGGGCATTCTCGACGATGGCCGAAAGGTGACTGCAGAGATGGTACGAGCGCTGATCCCGCAGGAACTCGAGAAGATCCGCGCGCTGCTCGGTGCGGGTTACAAGGACACCTACATGCGTGCCGCCAATCTGTTCGGCGACATGTGCGTAGCAACTGAACTGGAAGACTTTCTGACGCTGCCGGCTTACGAACGCATGGACTGAGCCTACCCCCGCAGCGTTTCGGACGGCACCTCAAAAGGGTGCCGTTTTTCTTTTCCGTACTGCTTTTCTGCCCCGTTCCCGCAGGCCAGCCGCAAGTGACGGGCAAAAAAAGACCCGCTTCAGGCGGGCCTTCTCAACTCTGTAGACAGAACCAGCCTCTGCCTTACTCCATCGGCTGCACACGTTCCGGGCCGATCTTGCCATCCGAGCGACCTTTCAGGTAACTGTACAGCGCATCGACCTTCTCACCCTTCAGGAACGGGTGCGGGGGCATGCCCTTTTCCGCACGGCCATCCAGAACGGTTTTCATGAATTCATCCTTGCTGATGGCCTTCAGGCTGTCAATCAGCGAAGGACCGACCATGCCTTCCTGGTGCGCGCCATGGCAACGCTCACAGGCAGCCTGACGCCACGTCTTCCAGCCCTTCATGGTCTTCGCATCCACCTTGTTGCCTTCAGCAACGGTGTACGGTGCCTCCTGAGCCATCGCGGAAGAAGCCAGAACGGCCAGCACGACGGTTGCCAGATGTTTACGAATCACAATCAACTCTCCTCAAATGATTGGTGGGTGTTGTTACAGTCAGAAAAACGATCGTTCCGGCCAAAAGGATTACATGACCTTCGATAAATCAGAAAAAAAACCTGCTTATGGCTGGTGTTTCCCAAACTCATAAGCTTACCGTGCCCGTTCCATTAAAAAAAGGGATGGCCACGTCCGGCCAATACTCAGTGACTTCCGGTCGACCCGAATCCGCCTTCGCCACGTTGCGATGCATCGAACGCGTCGACCCGCTTCAGCTGGACCTGAACGACCGGCACCACGACGAGCTGTGCGATGCGCTCGAGCGGCTCCAGGACGAACACAGATCCTCCTCGATTCCACAACGACACAAAAATTTGCCCTTGGTAGTCGGAATCGATCAAACCGACGAGATTGCCGAGCACGATTCCGTGCTTGTGTCCGAGCCCCGAACGCGGCAGCACCATGGCAGCCAGACCGGGGTCAGCCAAATGTATTGCGATACCACTGGGCACGAGCGAAGTCTGGCCGGGCCCGAGCACGAGCGCTTCATCAATGCATGCACGCAGATCCAGGCCGGCTGAACCGGGCGTGGCATACGAAGGCAGGACCTCGTTGAGTCGCGTATCGAGAATCTTGTAGTCGAGCGTAGACATTGTCTGGTTCAGTCCGCCATCAGTTTGGAAATATGATCGAGTATCGAACGCGCAACGGCCGGTTTCGGCGCGCGCGCCAGCGGATGCCGGCCCTGTGCGTCGTACAGGACAACCTGGGTATCGGCGCCCCCCAGCCCGTCGGCAACAAGGTTGCCCACGACAAGCGGCAGTTTCTTGGCCGCGCGCTTGCCTTGCGCATAGGCATCGAGGTCGCGGCTCTCCGCCGCGAATCCGACGCAGAAGGGCGCATCGGCTCGCGCTGCGACGTCGGCAAGGATATCCGGGTTGCGCACCAGCTCGATGTTCAACGTGTCTGCGCTTTTCTTGATTTTCTGCCCACTGGTCACCGCAGGCCGGTAGTCGGCGACGGCCGCAACGGAAATGAACACATCGCACTCGTGAAGCCTGCGCAGGACGGCCTCATGCATCGCCTGCGCGCTGCCGACATCGACACGTTCGACGCCGTATGGCGTGTCGAGCGCCGTCGGACCGCTGACCAACGTGACACACGCTCCCGCCTTTGCCGCCTCGTCCGCCAGCGCGTAACCCATGCGGCCGGAGCTGAGGTTGCTGATGACCCGCACCGGATCGATCGGCTCGGCCGTCGGCCCCGCCGTGATGAGCACGCGCTTGCCCGCCATCGTCTTCGGCGTGAAATGCGTCAGGACCGCGGACAGCAACTGAGCCGGTTCGACGAGACGCCCCTGCCCCACCTCACCGCACGCCTGTTCTCCCGCAGCCGGCCCGACAATGGCGACACCGTCCCCTGCGAGCGTCGCCACGTTGCGCCGCGTCGCCGGGTGCTCCCACATCTGCCGGTTCATCGCAGGCGCAACCATCAACGCACATGTCGCGTCCCGTGCAAGGCAAAGCATGCCCAGAAGGTCATCCGCCCGCCCATGCGCAAGCCGGGCGATGCAATCGGCGGTCGCCGGCGCGATCAATAAAAGCTGCGCATCACGGGTGAGATCGATGTGCGCCATGCCGTTGGGCATGCGCACATCCCACGGATCGGTCCAGACCGGCTCGCCGGTAATCGCCTGAAACGTCGCCGCGCCGATGAAATGGGTTGCCGCCTCGGTCATGACCACACGTACCCGTGCGCCCTCCTTGACCAACAGACGCGCAAGCTCGGCCGATTTGTATGCCGCGACGCCACCGCTCACGCCGAGCACGACAGAGCGGCCGGGCAGTCCTGGCTCCGAATTCATGACAATGTTGTATCCTGCAGCAACTCGATCACGGATTGTAGCGCGATGGCGATCAAGGACTGGAGCAGCGGCCTGCGGCCGCGGGAGCGTCTGCTGGCCCACGGTGCCGAAGCGCTGTCATCCGCGGAACTGCTGGCCATATTCCTGCGCGTCGGCGTCGCCGGAAAATCAGCCGTCGATCTGGCGCGCGAACTCATGGCCCACTTCGACGACAGCCTCGTGCGCCTGGGCAACGCGCCCATAGAAGATATCTGTCGGGTGAAGGGCATGGGCGTCGCAAAGTCCGTGCAATTGAAAGCAACACTGGAACTGGCGCGCCGCGCTCTGACCGAACAATTAAAGGAACGCGACGCGCTGTGCTCGCCCGCAGCGGTACGGGATTGGCTGCAACTGCGCATGGCTGGACTCCCACACGAGATTTTCATGGTGTTGCTGCTTGATGCACAGAACCGTCTGATCACAGCGGTGGAGCTGTTTCGCGGTACGCTGACGCAAACCAGCGTCTACCCGAGGGAAGTGGTCAAGCTGGCGCTCGCGCACAATGCAGCCGCTGTCATCCTCGCGCACAATCACCCGTCCGGCGTTGCCGAACCGTCCCGCGCCGACGACTTCCTGACGCAATCGCTGAAGCAGGCACTCGCGCTGGTGGACGTCAGGGTTCTCGACCATGTAATCGTCGGAAGCGGCGCGACCTGCTCGTTCGCCGAGCGCGGCATGCTGTGAAATACTTGAACATCGGCAGGCGCATCCGCTATAATCACGAGCTTTTCCGATTCTGGAGCCAGAACATGTCCCGCGTTTGCCAAGTTACCGGGAAGTCGCCGATGGTGGGGAACAATGTTTCCCACGCTAACAACAAGACCAAGCGCCGCTTCCTCCCCAATCTCCAGCAGCGCCGTTTCTGGCTGGAGGCCGAAGGCCGCTTCGTGAGCCTGCGCGTCAGCACCAAAGGTCTGCGCACGATCGACAAGAAGGGCATCGAAACCGTACTCGCCGAAATCCGCGCACGCGGCGAGAAGATCTGATTTCCGGCTGAACCGGAACCAAGCAAGTCCGGCTCAGCCGGCATAGACAGGAAGGGAATACGTCATGGCCAAGGGCGGACGCGACAAGATCAAGCTGGAATCAACTGCCGGCACGGGTCATTTCTACACGACCACGAAGAACAAGCGCACCAAGCCGGAAAAGATCGAAATCATGAAGTTCGATCCGAAGGCGCGCAAGCACGTGATCTACAAGGAAACCAAGCTCAAGTAAGCTTCGGCGCCCCGAGCTTGCTCGAGCTGAAGCTCAGCTCCGGCAGCTTCGCCAATGCGAAGCCAGCAAGGCAATAAAAAACCCGCTTGAAGCGGGTTTTTTATTGCCTTGTGGACGCGGGCGGCCGCACATCGACGCAGCCACGGAACTCAGGCCACCACCGTCTGGGCCTCGCCCGGCGAGCAACGCTGGATGCGGCCGATGCGATGCACCACTTCCCCGCCGTCAGTCAGCGTGCGCGTCGCCTGTGCCGCATCGTTTTCCGCGACGATGACGACCATGCCGATTCCGCAATTGAACACACGGTACATTTCCTGTTCGGCCACGTTTCCGGCTTCCTTCAGCCATGCAAACAGCGGCGGCATCGGCCATGCAGACGCGTCGATGTGCGCTGCAAAGCCAGCCGGCAGCACGCGCGGCACGTTGTCGAGCAGCCCGCCCCCGGTAATGTGTGCCATTCCCTTGACCAGACCGGGGGCCTCGCGCATCAGCGCCAGCAGCGACTTCACGTAGATGCGCGTCGGTTCGAGCACCGTTTCGCGCAGCGTCCGTCCGTGAAAGTCCGCCTCCAGGTCCGGGGCATCCCGCTCCAGTATCTTGCGCAGCAGAGAATAGCCGTTGGAATGCGCACCACTGGACGCAAGCCCCAGCACCACATCGCCTTCGCCGATGGTTTCACCGGTGATCAGCGCACTCTTCTCCGCTATGCCAACGGCAAAACCGGCAAGGTCGTATTCGCCGGGCGGGTACATGCCCGGCATTTCCGCCGTCTCTCCGCCTATCAGCGCACAGCCAGCCAGTTCGCAGCCGCGCGCGATACCGCCAACGACACGGGCAGCGGTATCGACGTCGAGCTTGCCGCAGGCGAAGTAGTCGAGGAAGAAGGCCGGCTCGGCGCCCTGCACGAGAATGTCATTGACGCTCATGGCCACCAGGTCCTGCCCCACGGTGTCGTGCCCGTCCAGCTCGAACGCAAGCCGGAGCTTGGTGCCCACACCATCGGTGCCCGATACGAGCACCGGTTCCCGATAGCTCTTCGATACCTCGAACAGCGCACCGAAGCCGCCGATGCTGCCCAGCACTTCCGGGCGCATCGTGCGTTTTGCCAGAGGCTTGATGCGTTCGACCAGGGCATCGCCCGCGTCGATATCCACACCGGCGGCGGCGTAGCTGAGGGGGGATCGGGAGTCCTTGGCAGATGTCATGACGTTTCGGGGCGCAATGCGCCGGGAATAGAAAGGGATTGGATCGGAAACTTGCTACACTCGGGGCCGTTTTCGCAATGCACCGGCGCGCCGTCTCAAGGGTGCGCATTCTACCCCTGCCGCAACACGTCATGACTCCTCCGGGCATCAACCGCAAACAATCCTTGCTGTGGGCAGCTGTCGGGGTCGGCATCGTCGCGCTGTTGTGGCTGCTCGGACCTGTCCTGTCGCCTTTTGCGCTCGGCCTGGTGCTGGCCTATATCTTCGAACCGCTGGTCGAACGCCTGTGCCGGCAACGCGTGCCTCGCACACTCGCCGTCGTGCTGGTCATCATGCTTGTGATCGGGCTGATGGTCGGTCTGGTACTCATCCTCGTCCCGATGTTCCAGCAGGAGATCCGCACGCTCATCGAGCGGCTGCCGGGCTATCTCACCGCGGCGCACGACAAGCTCGTGCCCTGGATCAACATGCATCTGGGCATCACGCTGTCGCTCGACGTCGACAGCCTGCGCCGCTTCATCGCCAAGAACTGGAGCAGCGCGCAGGATTACCTGATGCTTGCGCTGGAATACGTGAGCAGCCAGAGCGCGGTCATCGTCGGCGTCGTGGCCAATGTACTGCTGACGCCGGTCGTCATGTTCTATCTGATGCGCGACTGGAAGGACCTGCGCCATCGTGTCAGCAGCTTCATTCCCCGGCCCTGGCTCAATCGCACGCTGTCCATGGTCGACGAGATCGATGCCGTACTGGCCGAGTTCCTTCGCGGCCAGCTGTCCGTCATGGCGGCGCTCGCCTTTTTCTACTGCATAGGCCTGTGGATCGCCGGCATCGACTACGCGCTGCCGCTGGGTCTGCTGTCCGGCCTGCTCGGTTTCATTCCCTACGTCGGCTTCTCGACCGGCCTGCTGCTGTCCCTGCTCGTTGCCATCCTGCAGTTTGACGGCTGGACGCCCATCATCGGCGTGGCCGTCGTGTACGGACTGGGCCAGTTGTTGGAAAGCTTCGTGCTCACGCCCTGGCTGGTGGGCGAGCGCATCGGCCTGCATCCGCTCGCCGTCATTTTCGCGTTGATGGCGTTCGGCCAGCTGTTCGGTTTCGTCGGCGTGCTGGTCGCGCTTCCGGCATCGGCAGCACTGCTGGTCGGCCTGCGAGAAGTCCGCCGGCACTATCTGGCCAGCCACTTCTATCAGGGCGACACCCCGAAGCTGCTCGAATGATGCGTCAGCTCCTGCTCGACATCCGGCCGATCGCGGCGCCCAGTCTGAACAACTACGTCGCCGGCGCCAATCGCGACCTGCTGAATCACCTGCGCAACATGGCGGCCGGCCACACACCCGGCTCGGCCTACCTCTGGGGCGACAGCGGCAGCGGCCGCACCCACCTGCTGCGCGCGCTTGCTGCCGAATCGGCTGTGCGGGGCCTGTATCTCGAAGCCGACCAGATCAACAACACGCCGGTCGATACGCTGGTCGCCGCGCTAGATGCCACACAGGCGAAGCTGTGGCTGTTCGACGACATTCACCTGCTGGATGCAACCGCCCAGATCGCCCTCTTCCGCGCGGTGAACCTTGCTGCAGCACGATCGATCACGGTGGTCGCCGCCGCCAGCAGCGCACCGCGCGACCTGCCGCTGCGCGAGGACCTGCGTACGCGCATCGGACAAATGCTGGCATTCTGCATACAGCCGCTGCACGACGAGGAACGGGTGGAGCTGCTGCATGCGCACGCGGGGGCACGCGGCATGAAGATAGACGCCGAGGTGTTCGACTACCTGCTGCGCCACGGTCGCCGTGACATCCGTTCGCTGCTCGGTGTGCTCGATCTCCTGGACGAACATTCGCTGACGCGCCAGCGCCCGGTCACGCTACCGCTGCTGCGCGAAATCATGCACACAAGACTGATCTGACCGACACGGATTCACGACATGGAACTGGTACTTTTCGATCTCGACAACACGCTTCTCGCCGGTGACTCCGACTTCGAGTGGGCGCAATTCCTGATCTCCAGGGGCGTCCTCGACCGCGAACTCTACGAAGCCCGCAACGCCACCTTCTACGCGCAGTACAAGGCCGGCACGCTGGATATCCACGAGTTTCTCGCGTTCCAGCTGGCGCCGTTGGCGCGCCACCGGCGCGCGGAACTCGATGCCTGGCATGCGGAATTCATGGCGACGCAGATCCGGCCGCGCCTGTCCGACGGTGCCCGCGCGCTGGTCAACGGACACCTGGAGACGGGCGCACTGTGCGCCATCGTCACCGCGACCAACAGCTTCATCACCGGCCCGATCGCGCGCGAACTCGACATCGGGCACCTCATCGCCACGATACCGGCGCAGGAAAACGGCGAATTCACCGGAAAGCCGCGAGGTACCCCGGCTTTCCGCGAAGGCAAGATCGAGCGCGTCGAACGCTGGCTGGAGGAGCTTGGCCTGTATCTCGGCAGCTTCCGCCGCACCACCTTCTACAGTGATTCGCTGAACGACCTGCCGTTGCTGTGCCGCGTCACGCATCCGGTCGCCGTCGATCCGGACCCGACGCTGGAAGCCCATGCGATCAAGCATGGCTGGCCGGTCATGCACCTGCATACGGCCGGCGAGCCCGAACGCGACGACGACTGACCGCGCACCCTGCGCACATTCACGGGAATCGATTGCTGCCCATGGAACGCAACACCCGCCAACGCACGGCCATTCTCGGTTCGATCGAAAACGCCGGGCGCCCGCTGTCCCCGGCCGAAATCCACGACATCGCCCGCGCTGACGCGCCGGCGCTCGGACTGGCGACGGTCTATCGCAACATCAAGATGCTGATCGAGGACGGACGCATCCGCGAGGTCAGCCTGCCCGGCGAGCCGCCGCGCTACGAAGTCGCCCACCTTGGCCACCACCACCACTTCAAGTGCCGGCTATGCGGCCGGGTGTTCGACATCGCCGAATGCGGGACGGACTGGAACGCAATCGCCCCGGCCGGATTTGCCGTCGAGGCGCACGACGTCACGCTGTTCGGCGTATGCGCGCAATGCGCCGGCACGGCCGGCGCCGGCGTCGCCGCACCGCACCGGCACGACGACCACGGACATCACTGAGCGCGCGCCGGCACCGGGAGGTGACGCCCGCCCCGCTCAGCCCGCCTTCGCGCGGCGCATCGCCGCACCCAGCAAACTCAGTCCCGCAAGCATCAGCGCGTAGGCCTGCGGCTCCGGCACCGGCGCCATCAGCGCACCCACCGCGCTTTCAAACGCAGGCTCGCCCAGACCGTTGTTGAACGCGATGTGAAACGCATCCGACATCGCGTAGGGGCCGGGCAGCGAACCACCGTTGCCTCTTGACGTGAGTTGCAGCGTGATCAGATACGCCGACGCCACGTCGCGATCAGCGCCCGTGATCGAAAAATCGAGATGGGAGTGGATGTCGCCCGCGCCGGACACCTGCGCGATCGCGCCCACCGGATCGGTCACACCGACCGACGAGAACGTGGTGTAGGTCCCGAGTACGTCAAGAATATTGACCGCCACGGCGGACGAAGCCACCACCCAGGAACTTCCGTTCCACGCCTGCAACGTACCGAGGCCCTGATACCAGATCTGCGTACCGCCGGCCAGCGCGCCGTCCCCGGCGACGAAACCCGGATCGTCGGTTACGTAAAGGCCACCGCCGAAGTCCCGGAAGTCGGCTTCGAAAATCTTGCTGCCGTCGGCCGCGACCTGCGCCTGCCCGTGCGGATCGACATGCAGCACGTCCGAAACCGCCGCCACTTCGATATCTCCTGCGTGCTCCGCCGCGAACGACGGTTGCGCCAGCACGCACAACAGCGCGATCGACATCCCGCGGACGGCGCGCAGCCGTCCTTTTGTATTCAACATCATGTACAGCACCTCCATGAAGGATTGGAAAGGAACCGGAAACGACCGGGAGCACCCGCACACCGGATACGAAGCAACCGCCCGCTTGCCGCCTGTTAACGATAATACGTTATTATTATCGAAACAACGCCGCGCTCACCTTTCCCGCCTTCATGTCCGTCGCCAACCGTCGTCTCCGCCACCGCGCGCCGTCTCTGCCATCGTTCCGCCATACGCTGCTGGCGACGGCGCTGGGCGCCCTGCTTCACCAGGGTCCGGCCGGCGCGCAATCCGCCGAAACGCCGGTGGAGCTCGCACCGGTCGAAGTCGAAGCGTCGCGGCCCGACGAATCACCGGCCGAGCCGGGCCGGCCACGCACGGTGCTGCGGGACGACGCGCTGCGCGATCGCCGGGGCTCGACCCTCGGTGAAACCATCGGCGACGAAGCCGGCGTGCACAACGCCAGCTTCGGCAGCGGCGTCGGCCTTCCGGTCATCCGTGGCCTGAGCGGCGCCCGCGTCAAGGTACTCAGCAACGGCGGCGGCACGCACGACGCGTCCGCCTTCAGCCCGGACCACGCGTCGACCGCCGACACGACGCTGGCCGACAGCGTGCGCATCCTGCGTGGCCCCGCGACGATCCGCTACGGCGGCGGCGCCATCGGCGGCGTGGTCGACGTCGACGACGGCCGCATCCCGACGCGCATTCCGGCACGCCCGTTCAGCGGCATGCTGGACACCCGCTACAACCGCAACGGTGCGGGTCGCGTGACTGCGTTGCGGCTCGACGGCGGCAACGCGCGGCTCGCCGTGCACGCCAGCGCGTCGAGCCACAGCCGCAGCGACAGTCACATTGCAGGCTGCGCCGTCGATGACGCCGCCGTGTTCGCGCAATTCGGGCAGATCAACGCGCGCAACAGCTGCGGTCGCCTCTACAACAGCGACGCTCGCGGCGCGGCCGGCACGCTGGGCGGCAACCTGTTCCTCGACACGCTGGCCATCGGCGTCGCAATCAACGAAAGCTCAAGTCGCTACGGTATCCCGCCGGCGCCGGGCCACAGCCACGGCGGCGATGACCGCGTGCGCATCGACATGGACAATCGCCGGGTCGACACCCGCGTCGAATGGCTGGGCGAGGGCTGGCTGCAGGCCCTGCGCTACACCGGTGCGCACGTTGCATACCGGCACGACGAAATCGAACATGGCGCGGTCGCCACCACCTTCCGCAACGACGCCGTCGAACAGCGACTCGAAGCGGAGCACCGCGTCGGCACGCACCTGAGCGGCACCGTCGGCGCACACGCGGTGCGGCGCGACTTTTCGGCACTCGGCGTCGAATCCTTCGTCCCGCTGACCGCGCTCGACAGCGCCGCGCTCTATGCGACACAGCGCATCGAGTGGTCCGCCTTCAGCCTTGAACTGGGGTGGCGCGCCGAGCGCACGCGCATGCGCGCGGCCGAACACCGGACCGTGCTCGGCGCCGACATCGTGTATCCGGCGCGCACACTGCACACCGGCAGCCGTTCGGCGGCGCTGTCCTGGCAGGCAACCCGCGCACTGAAGATCAGCCTGACCCGCTCGCATGCCGAACGTCCGCCCGAAATACACGAGCTGTATTCGACCGGCCCCCATCTGTCGACGCGCACCTTCGACATCGGAAAGCCCGATCTCGCGACCGAAACCATGCGTGGCACGGACTTCTCCGTCGAATACGAGAACGACGCCGTGCGCGCCACCGTCACGCAATTCAGCAACGACATCGAGGGCTACATCCACCAGCGCACCTTGCCGCTGTTTTTCGACACCGATTCACAACAGATCATCTTCGCCTGCGTGCGCCTGGAGGAGTGCCTGCCCATCGTGCAATACGCACAGGGTGACGCGCGCATGCATGGCTACGAAGCGGAGCTTGCGCTGAAGTGGCGCACGAGCCGCGCGGGCGACGTCGAATGGAGCGTGTTCGCCGACGAAGTCAGCGGACGGCTGACGCAACTGCGCGAAGACATCCCGCGCCTGCCCGCCGCGCGCCTCGGCACGCAGTTGTCATTCAGCACGCCGGCGTGGAACGGGCGCGTGCGCGTGACGCGCCACGCCGACCAGAACCGCCCCGGCGCCAACGAAACACCGACCGCCGGCCACACGCGCGTGGATGCCAACCTGACGCACCGGCGCACGCTCGGCGCGACGCGCACGCTGACGCTGTATCTGCGTGCACGCAACCTGCTCGACGCTCACGCGCGCAACGCGACCTCCTTCCTGCGCACCTTCTCGCCCGAGCCCGGACGCAGTGTGGAGGCTGGCGTGAGCCTCACGTTCTGACGCGCCGCGCCAGCGCGCCCACCATGAGCAGGCCCAGCGCCAGCATGCCGGCGGCCGGCGCCTCGGGCACCGGCGCCGTCACGCGCGACAGGAACGCAGCGTCGTACTGCGCCGGGGACAGGCCGTAGTTGAACAGCACGTGAAACGGCTCCGAGTCGACGTACACGCCGCGCCCGCCGATCGCCCGGTCATCCGTCAGCTGCAGCGTGAGCAGATAGGCGCCCGGCGTGCTGCCTTCGAAGAACCAGTCGAGGTGGGCATGAAAGCCGCCGTTGGCGTTCGCATCGTCGATGGTGGCCATCGCCGGGCCGCTCACGCCACTGCCCGAGAACAGTGTGCCGTTCTGGTAATAGGCGATGTCGGCCGCCGCATTTGGCGCAAGCAGCGGATTGATGAGGTACTGCAGATAGGCATTGGACACGGCCGGCGGCACCGCGCCATAGAGACGGATGCCGACGCCTGCCGCGGCGTCGCTCCATGTTCCGCTGAGCGGATTCCACTGCTGCAACGTGCCGAGCGCCCGGAAGCCGATGTAGTCCTTCGCGCCACCGGCGCCGGACAGCGTGCCGGCGAAGGCCTGGAAGCCCGGATCGTCAGTGGCTTTCGGCCCCCCTTCGAAGTCACCGAAATCGGCCGGGAACACGGCGTATCCGGTCACCGCGTCGAGCGGCAGCGTACTGAACGGCAAGTCACCGTAGACGCCGGTGGTGATGCGGCTGCCGGCGACCGGCCCGTGGTCGAGGCCGATCTCGACATCGAAGTGGATGGCATGGGCCGCCGACGCATACAGCGACAGGGCGACGAAGCTTGCGCGGATGGTTGCATTCATGAAGATCTCCGTTGGGGTGGCTTTGCTAATGATAACGCATTACCGTTTACATCAAAACAGAACACCTCTATATTGATACTTCGTTATCAACAACAGGCTCACGCCTCCACCGGAGTGATTCACCATGATCCATCCCCGCCCCCTCCTGCTCGCGCTGCTGCTGGGCACCACCGCCGGTTCCGCCCTTGCATCGGAGCCGATCCGAGGCGCTGAAGGCATCGGCTTCTATATCGGCATCGATTCGCTCGAAACACTGTCGAGCGGCACCTACGCCGGTCTCGACAATCCGAACTACGGTCGCCTCACGCTGCTGTTCGACCACGGCAACCACTTTCACAGCATCGGTGCGTACAGCCTTGTCGGCACCGCTGACGCACCGGTCGTCAACGGTACGAACGCGAACAACCGCATCCCGGAGCTTTACGCGCGCATCGACCCGCTGCCGGGCGCCCTCACGCTGACGCCGGGCAGCGGTGACTTCGCCGGCCAGCTCGTCAGCGGCGTGCTGGACTCGTCCGCCGCGCATCACGAATACAGCTACCTCGGCATGTCCTCCATCCAGACGCTCGCCGACGCCGCACCCGGCAGTGCGCAAGCCGTGCTGTACGGAAGCAGCAGCGGTCGCTGGAGCAGCGCGCTCGACGGCGTGCAGGTCGCCCTCAAGCTCGAATACATCACCCCCGGCCTGAAGGTGGCGGCCAACGGTGACGCCGACCTGTTCGACGAAAGCAATCTGTTCCTGCTGGGCGCCGGCAACACCTTCGACTTCCTGCCCACCTTCTACACCGATGCCGGCAGCGCGCCCGGCACCTACAGCGTGCAGTTTTCGCTGGTGAATCTCGGCAGCAACCTGTCCGTGCGGGACGGCGGCACCTTCCACTACGACTTCGCCGTCGCGGCGCCGGTCCCCGAGCCCGGCAGCTGGGCCATGCTGCTCGGCGGCCTGCTCATGGTCGGACTCACCGCGTCGCGTCGCGCACGCTGACGAGGAGCGCGGGCGACTGAGGCCGGTCGTCCGCATCACATGAATTCACGCCTTGACCCTGCCAGCCATGTGTCGTCGCTGCCGCTGGCCGGCAGCACCGGCGACGTCGCCGAACTGGCCCGCATCTTCCAGCCCGACTGCCACCTGATGTGCCTGCGCCGGCAGGTACCGCCCGACCTGGCCGGCTTCCTGCATGCCGCTTTCGCGAGCGGCGCCCTGCGCAGCGGAAGGCGGGCGGTGATCGACGCCGGTGCCGCGCTGCCGCCGGACATGCTGCCCGATCTGCCCGGCCGCGATGCCGTGCACGAAGACGTGAGCCGGCTGTCCGGACTGCTCGCCGACCTGACCGGTTGCCCGCGCGCCGGCGTTCGCATCGAAGTCCTGGATCGCGCCATGTGCCCGCGCTGGCACGTCGACCAGGTCGGACTGCGGCTGCTCACGACATGGATCGGTCCCGCCACCGAGTGGCTGGCCGAACACTGCGCAGACCGCAGGCTGCTCGGCAGCGACGCAGTGATGGCCGATGCAAGCGGCATCGGACGCGCCGGCACAGGCGATGTCGTGCTGATGAAGGGCGAGCGCTGGCCCGGCAACGCCGGGCGCGGCGTCATCCACCGCTCGCCTGCCCTTTCAACCCCGCACCGCGTGCGCATCGTGGCCGCCATCGATGCCGTGTGGTGAACACCGACGGATTCCCCTCATGACCCACCGCCTCCCCGTCACCGTGCTGTCCGGCTTTCTCGGCGCCGGCAAGACGACACTGCTGAACCACATCCTGTCCAATGCCGAAGGCCGTCGCGTGGCGGTCATCGTCAACGACATGTCGGAGGTCAACATCGACGCGCAACGGGTCGCCGACCAGGGCGCACTCACCCGCACCGACGCTCGCATGGTCGAAATGTCCAATGGCTGCATCTGCTGCACCTTGCGGGAAGACCTTCTGATCGAGGTGTCGCGCCTCGCGCGCGAAGGCCGCTTCGACTATCTCGTCATCGAATCGACCGGCATATCGGAGCCGCTGCCGGTGGCCGAAACCTTCACCTTCGAGGACGAAGCCGGCGCCAGCCTGTCAGCCGTGGCCCGGCTCGACACCATGGTGACCGTCGTCGACGCCTTCAATTTCCTGCGCGACTACTCGGGCACCGACGCGCTCGCCGCGCGTGGCGAATCGATGGGCGAAGAAGACAGCCGCACCGTGGTGGACCTGCTGGTCGACCAGATCGAATTCGCCGACGTCATCGTGCTCAACAAGTGTGATCTCGCGACCGCCCCGGAACTCGCCCGTCTGCAGGCCATCCTGCGCGCACTGAACCCGCGCGCCGACATCGTGCAGGCAAGCGAAGGACGCGTGCCGCTCGCGCGCATCCTCGACACCGGGCGCTTCGACTTCGACGCGGCGGCCGAAGCACCGGGCTGGCTGCAGGAAATGCGCGGCACACACGTTCCCGAATCGGACACCTACGGCATCCGCAGCTTTTCGTGGAGCGCCCGTCGCCCGCTGCACCCCCAGCGCTTTCGCAACCTGATCGACCTGGAATGGCCGGGCGTCATCCGCAGCAAGGGCTATTTCTGGCTGGCCAGCCGCATGGACGTCGCCGGCGAATGGGCACAGGCCGGCGCGATCTGCCGCAGTCAGGCCGCAGGGCTGTGGTGGGCTGCGGTCGACCGCGCGCACTGGCCGACCGACCCTGACGCCATGAAGCAGATCCACGCCCGCTGGCAGGCGCCGTTCGGCGACCGCCGTCAGGAACTCGTGTTCATCGGCATGGACATGGACGAAGCATGGCTGCGCAGCCAGCTCGGCGCCTGTCTGCTCGATGACGACGAGATGGCGCTCGGCGAGGCGGCGTGGTCGCGCTTCGCCGACCCGTTCGACGTCTGGACGAAAGTGTCCGACGAGGCAGACGAACACGAGGAAGAAGGCGCAGGCGAGGAAGCGCCCGAAGCCGTCTGAACGACGCGTCAGCGGCGCGGCGTGTCGGTCGTCTCCAGACCGATGCGCCGCTCGGTCACCCAGGGCACCAGCCCCACTTCCGACGCCAGCTTCACCAGTTCGATGTCCGAATTCACGTCCAGCTTGCGGCGCGCCGTACTGAGCTTGTTGGCCACCGTCTTCGGACTGAGGTTGAGCTGTTCCGCGATGCGCTCAATCGAATGGCCGGACACCAGCAGGCGGCACATTTCGAATTCACGCGGCGTCAGATAACCGAACAGCTTGGACTCCGGCAGGTAATGCGAGAACGCGACGCTCTCGGCCACTTGCCGGCTCAGTACGCGTTTGCCGCGCGCGATCGACTGGACGCCGTCGACCAGCGCATCGGCCGGACTGTCCTTCGTCAGCACGCCCATCGCGCCGGCGTCCAGCGCCTGCTGCACCACGGTCGGGTGCGAACACATGGTGAACATCAGCACGCGCGCCTGTTCGTCAAACGCCACGATGCGGCGCGTCGCCTCGATGCCGCTCGAACCCGGCAGCATGATGTCCATCACCACGACATCCGGCCGGTGCTTGCGGTATGCGGCATACGCGTCATCCGCACTCCCCGCCTCGGCGACCACGGCGAGCGCTTCGTTCATTTCGAGCAGCGTGCGGTATCCGGTGCGTACCACCTCGTGATCGTCGACGAGAAGGATGCGTGTCTGGCGTACGTTCATGCGGATATCTCCTGTTCATTGCGTGCAAAAGGCAGCCGTACCGAAACCCGCCAGCCGCCGCCCGGCGCCGGGCCCGCCTCGCAGCTGCCGCCGAGTGCCAGCGCGCGCTCGCGCATGCCGAGCATGCCCAGTCCGCTACCGCCGGCCGGCGGACCGTGGGCGCTGCCGTTGTCCCAGATGTCGAGCTTCAGCGCGTGTTCGTCGCTGGCATCGTCGATCGACACATGCACCAGCAGGCGCGAACAGTCCGAGTGCCGGAACGCATTGGTCACCGCTTCCTGCACGATGCGGTAGGCGCTCGCCTCGATCGCCGGACCGGCGTCGGCCGATTCGCCCTCCAGCTCCAGCACCAGTTCAAGCGGGCGCGGCGCCTGATCACCGCGCTGTTCGATCAGCTGACGCAGCGCGTTGTACAGGCCGAGCGCATCGATCTCGGCCGGATGCAGCGACTCCAGCTGCATCCGCACCCGGCCGAGCAATTGCGCCAGATGCTCGCCCAGCGCCAGCGCGCTCGGACGAAAGCGGGCAAGCGCGGGCTCGCTGCGGCAGGCCATCGCCAGCACGGCGACGTGCGGCTGCATGGCGACCATATAGGTGCTCATTTCATCGTGCAGGTCGCGCGCGATGGCGCGCCGCGTCTGCTCTTCCATCACCATGATCTTGCGCAGCAGCGACGAGCGCTCGCGGCTCACATCGGCCAGCGAGCTGGCCATGCGGTTGAACGACGCGGACAGTTCGGCCAGTTCGGGCAGACGGAACGGCGGCAGACGCGCGTCGAGATTGCCGGCCTCGATCTGGCGCAGCGCCGCGCGCAGCGCGTGCGCCGGCTCCAGCGCCCGTCCGAGCGCCCAGTACAGCACCGCGCCGAGCGACACGCAGTAGGCCACCGTCAGCAGGCTCAGGCGCTTGAAGCCCTCCCACTTCTCGCGCATCTCGTCCGACGGCATCGGCGACACGCGATAGAACCCCTCGATGCGGCCGTTCATGCGCCAGGGCTTCATGCGCACCGTTCCGTTGTCGTGCGTCACGGCCGCATCCGGCGGCGCCGCGCCTCCCGCATCCGACGACGCCAGCACGACGCCGTGCAGGTCGACCACGTCGATGCGCACATGCCGGATGTCCTTCATGTGCTGAACGCGCGCCAGCAGCGAATCCAGCATGCGCGACCCGGCCGCGTCCTCGGGCCGGTAGATCTCGTCCGGCAGCAACAGCAGCGCGAGCCGCGTGCCGGACTCGATCTCGTCGACCGAATCGATACGCCAGGCCTTGTAGTGCAGGACGCCATGCGTCAGCAGCAGCAGGCACATGAGCGCGAGGACGATCAACAGCAGTCGGTTTTTCAGGTTCATGCCGGACAGAGGGGCAATACGGAGACGGCCGGCATGCGGCACCGGTGTGTCGATGGTATCGCCACAGCCGAGGGACAAAATCCCCTCGTTGCAATGAGGGGCGCACCGCAGCCGGGCAGGTCCGCTTTCCTATAGTTGCCGGACCGAACGGACTGGAGGCCGGGCGAGCAGCACATGCCTCCGGAAGCCGACGGCGACGGCCCGCGTGATCACTCCCGTGCTCACGCGGGCTGCCAGAAAGCGAGGCGCGTATCCCCGCGCGCAACATCCATGGAGGAGAGAACCGATATGTCCCGTAAGAATACGACCCGGCAGGCGAACCTGAAGCCGCGCCGGCTGAGCAGCCTCGTTGCTGCCGCAGCCGCCGGCTTCGCACTCGCGTCGGTGGCTGGCGTCGCACACGCCAACGCCGAACTCGTGAAGCTGTCGAAGGACGACCGTCAGTGGGTCATGCAGGGCAAGGACTACGACCACAGCCACTACAGCGGCCTGAAGCAGATCAACCGCAGCAACGTGAAGAACCTGAAGGCGGCATGGACCTTCTCGACCGGCGTGCTGCACGGCCACGAAGGCGGTCCGCTGGTGGTGGACGGCATCATGTACGTCCACACGCCCTTCCCCAACACGACCTACGCGATCGATCTCGACAACCCGAACAAGATCCTGTGGGAACACAAGCCGAAGCAGGACGCATCGGTCCGCGCAGTGGCCTGCTGCGACGTCGTGAATCGCGGTCTCGCTTACGGCGACGGCAAGATCTTCAAAACCCAGCTCGACGGCCACGTCGTCGCGCTCGACGCGAAGACCGGCAAGGAACTGTGGAAGATGGAGAACTCCGACCCGAAGGTCGGCTCCACGCTGACGCAGGCACCGATGGTGGTTGAAGACATGGTCATCGTCGGCTCGAGCGGCGCCGAACTGGGCGTGCGCGGCTACGTCACGGCCTACCGCATGAAGGACGGCAAGCAGGTCTGGCGCGCGTTCGCGACCGGCCCGGACGAGGACATCCTGCTGGCGGACGACTTCAACATGGCCAACCCGCACTACGGTCAGAAGGGCCTCGGCACCTCGACCTGGGAAGGCGACGCATGGAAGATCGGCGGCGGCACCAACTGGGGCTGGTACGCCTACGACCCGGCACTGAAGATGATGTACTACGGCTCGGGCAACCCGGCGCCGTGGAACGAAACGATGCGCCCGGGCGACAACAAGTGGACCATGTCCATCTGGGGTCGCGACGTGAAGACCGGCAAGGCCAAGTTCGCCTTCCAGAAGACGCCCCATGACGAATGGGACTACGCCGGCGTGAACTGGATCGGCCTGTCGGAACAGACGGTCGACGGCAAGAAGCAGAAGCTGCTGACCCACCCGGACCGCAACGGCATCGTCTACACGCTCAACCGCGAGAACGGCAACCTGGTGCGGGCCGACAAGATCGACCCGACGGTGAACGTGTTCAAGGGCTACGACATGAAGAAGGGCGTGCCCATCCGCGATCCGGAATACTCGACCCGCATGGACCACCTCGCCAAGGGCATCTGCCCGTCCGCGATGGGTTACCACAACCAGGGCCACGACTCGTACGACAAGAAGCGCGAGCTCATGATGCTGGGCACCAACATGATCTGCATGGACTGGGAGCCGTTCATGCTGCCCTACCGCGCCGGTCAGTTCTTCGTGGGTGCGACGCTGAACATGTACGCCACGCCCGGCAACAACGGCAACATGGGGCAGGTCAAGGCGTACGACGTGAAGACCTCGAAGTTCAAGTGGGTCAAGGACGAGAAGTTCTCGGTCTGGGGCGGCACGACCAGCACCGCGGGCGACCTCGTTTTCTACGGCACGCTCGACGGTCTGATCAAGGCGGTGGATGCCGACAACGGCAAGACGCTGTGGGAATTCAAGCTTCCCTCGGGCGTCATCGGCCACCCGGTCACCTATGAGCACAAGGGCAAGCAATACGTGGCCATCTACTACGGCGTGGGCGGCTGGCCCGGCGTCGGCCTCGTGTTCGACCTGACCGATCCGACCGCAGGTCTCGGTGCAGTGGGCGCCTTCAAGGAGCTCCAGCAATACACCAAGATGGGCGGCGGCGTGATGGTGTTCTCGCTGTAAGGCTCACAGGACACGGCGCCAGGGGCGCCGTGTCCTTTCAGGCAGGAGTTCCACTATGAAACAGACCCTCATTGCAGCGCTGCTGTGTGCACTCGGCACCGGCGCCCAGGCCGCCGGCACGCTCAAGGTGTGCGCGGCCGACAACGAAATGCCCTACGCCAACGAGCGTGGCGAGGGCTTCGAGGACCGCATCGCGGAAAAGCTGGCGGCGGCCATGGACATGAAGCTGGAGCGCGTCGGATTCAGCGACGCGCGCTACGTGGTGCGCGACCTGCTCGACAAGGGCAAGTGCGACGTCATGATCGGCGTGGATGCGGGCGACCCCCGCGTCGCCACGACCCGCGCCTACTACCGCTCCAGCTACGTGTTCGTCACGCGCGCCGACTTCGGCCAGGACATCACCGGCTGGGACAGCCCCGCGATGCAGAGCGCGCACATCGGCGTCGTGCCCGGCACGCCGGCCGAAACCATGCTGGTGCAGATCGGCCGCTATCCGGACAGCTTCCGCTACATGATGTCGCTCGGCGGCAACCGCGCACCGCGCAACCGCTATGTGCGCTACGACACGGAAAAGCTGATCCGCGACCTCGCCGCCGGCGAGATCGACGTCGCCGTTGCCTGGGCGCCGTCGGTCGCCCGCTACATCCGCAGCGCCGCCGTACCGCTGAAGGTGACGACGGTGCCGGCGCAGGCGCACAAGTCCAACGGCGAAGCCGTGAATTTCCACTACGACACATCGATCGCCGTCAGGCGTGACGACACGGCGCTGCTCGGGCGCATCGAAGCCGCACTGGCCGAAAGCCGCAGCGACATCGAAGCCGTGTTGCGCGCGGAAGGCATACAGCCCTTGCCACCGGCTCCGGTGGCTGAAGCACACAAGGACGGGAAAGGATGAAGTTTTCAGTCAGCAAGACAGTCGCCGCCGCAGCACTGGCCGGCGTGCTGGTCAGTGCGTTCGCCAACGCGACGCCACCGCGCTTCTACAACCTGATCGAGGGCACGCCGCTCGACTTCTCGGACAAGGAAGAAAGTGCGGCGGTCAAACAGTTCAAGGCGGACGGCATCAATCCGTACAACGACGACGCCGCCAAGATCGCCGAGGGCGAGTCGCTGTTCTCGACGGCATGTTCCGGCTGTCATGGCCACCATGCCGAAGGCAAGCTCGGCCCCGGCCTGGCGGACGACTACTGGACCTATCCGGCCAACGCGACGGATCCGGGCCTGTTCTCCAGCATCTACGGCGGCCTGCAGGGAATGATGGGGCCGCAGAGCGGCCATCTGAAGCAGGACGAAATCCTCATCATCATGAGCTGGATACGTTCCGTCTACAAGGGCGATCCGGCGAAGGCGCTGTGGAAGCAGAAGTGACGGCGCGCAGTGCCCGGCTTGCCGGGCGGACAGGGCAGCACCCAAACCAAACCATGGAGGAATGACAATGAAGATCCGCATAGCAGCCGCAGCCGTTCTGATGACGCTCGCCGCCGGCGCGCACGCCTACGACGGCACCAACTGCAAGGCCGCGGGCGACTGCTGGGAGCCGAAGCCGGGCTATCCGGCCAAGGTCGCCGGGTCGAAGTACGACCCCAAGCATGACGGCAAGGAAATCGCCCGCCAGGGCGACTCCATCAAGCAGATGGAAGCCCGCAATGCCAAGCGCGTGGAACAGCTGAACGCGACCGGCACCTTCAAGTACGACGTCAACTGAGCGACGCCCTTTCCCGGCCGGGCATCGCCCGGTCGGGCCTCCTCCCACGGCACCGCGCGCACCCGCGCCGGTCGCCCCGTTCTGGATGCTCCCGATGCACGCCGAACCTGTTGACCTGAACGCGTGGCGCACGCTCGCCCTCGATTTCGAGCGCCAGCTCAACGCCGTGCTCGTCGGCATGCCGCGTACCGTGCGGCTCATGACCATCGCCGTGTTCGCGCGCGGCCACGTGCTGCTCGAAGGCGACGTCGGCGTCGGCAAGACGACGCTGCTCAAGGCGGTGGCGCGCGGCATCGGCGGCGCCTACCAGCGCATCGAAGGCACCGTCGACCTGATGCCCGGCGACCTCGTCTACCACACCTATGTCGGCGACGACGGGCGGCCGCGCGTCGAGCCGGGCCCGCTGATCGCGCAGGGCAGCGAACTGTCGGTGTTCTTCTTCAACGAGATCAACCGGGCCCGGCCGCAGGTACACGCGCTGCTGCTGCGCCTGATGGCCGAACGCACGGTAAGCGCCTTCAACCGCGAATACCATCTGCCCTGGATGCAGGTGTTCGCCGACAGAAACCGGGTCGAGCGCGAGGAAACGTTCGAACTGCCGTCCGCCGCGCGCGACCGCTTCCTGATGGAAATCAGCGTGGAAGCACCGGATGCGCGCGACCAGCTGCGCAGCCTCATGTTCGACAGCCGGTTCCATGATGCCGACGCGCTGATCGCGCAGGTCGCGCCGGCCACGCTGGACCACACCCGCCTGAACGACGTCGCGGCCGCCATCCAGGACACCGTGCGCTCGAGCGACGTGCTCGACGGCTACGGCGTCGATCTGTGGCTCGCCACGCGCCGCCCGGCGCAGTACGGCGTGCGCCTGTCCGACGTCGACATCGACGGCTTCATACAGGCCGGCGCCAGCCCGCGCGGTGTCGCCATGCTTGTGCGCGCCGCCCGCGTCCAGGCCTGGCTCGACGGACGCGACCGGCTGGTGCCGGAAGACCTGCACGACGTGTTCTTCGAAGCCATCGCGCACCGGCTCTGCCTGAACCCGGTCTATGAGAGCCAGCGCCCGCTGTACGCCCGCCCCTTCATCAGCGAAGTGCTGCGCACCATCGCCTCGCCATGAACGGCGTTCCGGCGCTTGCCTACCAGCTGCGCTGGCGCAGCCGTGCCGTCATGTCGGGTGCGCATCGCGGCACGCTGTCCGGCCCCGGACACGACATGGAGCGCAGCGTGCCGTTCGACGGCCACCGCGATGCACGCCGGCTGGACCTGCGCGCATCGCTGCGCGACCCGTCCGAACGCATGTGGGTGCGCCTGTTCCGCCAGCAAGCCATCGTGCCCGTGGTGGTGCTGGCCGACGTGTCGCGCTCCATGGACTATCGCGGCGCGGCGCACCGGTTCGACCTCCTCGTCACGCTGGCCGACGCCATCGCGCGGGCCGCCTGGCGCCTCGGCGACCCCTTCTCGCTGATCGCCTGTGACGAGTCGCCGCGCCCCGAGCTCTACCTGCCGCCCTGCCGCAGCGTGGCCGGCGCGCGCGCCGCCGTGTCGCGCCTGCGCGCCCACGCCCTGCAGGGCCGCAGCAATGAAGGTCTGCTGAAGGCCGCACCGCTGCTGCCCCGGCGCCGCTCGCTGGTCTTTCTGGTCACCGACGCCCACATGCCGCTGACGCGTCTGGAACAGGTGCTCGGCGCGCATCACCGGCATGACGTCGTGCCGGTACTGCTCGGCGACAGCCGCGAACAGCACGCCAGCGCGCGCTGGGGCATCGCGCGCCTGCGGGACATGGAAAGCGGCGCCGAGCGGCTGCTGCTGCAGCGCCCTGCGCTCGCGCACGCCTTCGACGATGCCGAACAGGCGCGCCGGCATGCGCTGCGGCGCAGCTGCCTGCGCCACGGACGCCCGCCGCTGTTCATCGACGACGCCATCGACGCAACCGTCTTCAACCGCTACTTCTTCCAGACATGAACCGCGCCCGCCACGCATCCTTCATTTGCACGCTGGTCGTCCTGTTCGCCTCCTGTGTGCCCGGCGCCGGCGCGCGCGCGGCAGACGCCGGCGGCGTCACGCTCCGGCACATCGACTGGCCGCGCAGCTTCGGCTACCGCGTCGGTGACACCGTACCGGTGCGCATCGCGCTGGACATCGAACCGGGCTGGCTGCCAGACCGCGACGGCCTGCCCGAACCCGGACAGGGCGACCGCCAGTTCGAGCTGCGCCGCCTCGATGTCACCGACGCACGCGAGCGCTGCGCGCGCTGCAGCGACTACACGCTGGAATGGCAACTGATGAAGAGCGTGCGCTCGCCGCAGACCTTGCGCCTGGCGCCCGTCACCCTGCGCTTCCGCAAGGGCAGCGAAGTGCGCAGCGTCGCCGTGCCGGCCTTCGCCATCGACGCCGCGCCGCTGCTGCTCTGGCAATCGAAGAAGGACTGGATAGACAGCGTGCATCCGGGCTACCGCGCCAGCCCCTTCACCGTGTCGGCACCCCTGAGGCGCGCCGGATTGTGGGCGCTGGCGGCCGTCGCGCTGCTGGCCGCCGCGCTGTGGGCCGGCGGCCGCCTTGGCGCACAGGCTGCCCGCCCGTTTGCCCGCGCCTGGCGCGACGTGCGCGCGCTGCGCCGGCGCACGTCCGGCGACGCGCCCGCGCTCGCATTGCGCGCACTGCACCACGCCTGCAACGGCACGGCCGGCTGCACGGTTTTCAGCGAAACCCTGCCGGCCTTCCTGCAACAGGCACCGGAATTCGCCGATCTCGCGGACGACCTCCGCGCCGCGTTCGCCGCGTCGCGCGCGCACTTCTTCGGCCTGCCACCGACCGGGCGCTTCACCACGCTCGCCGAAATCGACACGCTGCTGCGCGCGCTGCGCGACCGCGAACGCCTGCACGCGTGGCGCGCCGCAGCGGTCGCGCCACGGCCCGCGGCGCCAGCCCGCTGACGCCGCCGTCATGTGGTCGATCGATCATCCATTCGTGTTGTGGGCGCTGGCGCTGGCGCTGGCGCCACTGCTCTGGCACGGCCAGCGCACGCTGCCGCATGGCTGGCTGCCAGCCGTCCCGCCCGACCCGGCCTCGCGCGTGCTGGCACTGGCACTGCGCCTGACCGGCGCGCTGACCGTGGTGGCTGCCGTGCTCGCACTGAGCGGGCTGCACCGGCAGGGCAGCGCCGTCGAGCATGTCGGCACCGGTGCCCATATCGTCATCACCATAGACCGCAGCGCCAGCATGAGCGACGGCTTCGCCGGGCGTGACGCGAAACAGGGCGACGAACCGAAAGGTCAGGCCGCCGCCCGCCTGCTTGAAGACTTCGTGCGCGAACGCCCGCGCGACCTGTTCGGCATGGTGGCCTTCAGCACCGCGCCGGTGCACGGCCTGTCGCTGACCGCCGACCAGGACGCCGTGCGCGCCGCCGTGCGCGCGTCGGCCGCGCCCGGCGTCGGCCTGACCAATATCGCCGCCGGCCTGACGATGGCGCTGGAGCAGTTCCGCGACAAGCCGGTCACCGGCTCGCGCGTCGTGCTGCTGGTGTCCGACGGGGCCGCCCGGATCGACGCGCGCGCTCAGAACCAGATACGCCGCCTGTTCGCGGAAAACCGCAGCGCGCTCTACTGGATCTTCCTGCGCAGCGCGGGCGGTCGCGGCCCGTCCGATCCGCCTGACCCGGAAAAGGGTTTCGACCCTGCGCCCGAGTATTTCCTCAACGAGTATTTCCTGGACCTTGGCGTGCCTTACCGGCTGTACGAAGCGGACACGCCGGACGCGCTGCAGCGCGCCATTGCCGATGTCAGCCGTCTGCAGAACCTGCCGCTGCGCTATCTGGAGACGCCGCCGCGCGAAGACCTCGGCGGCATCTGTCTTGCCATCGCGCTGGCCGGCAGCCTTGTGCTGCTGCTGGCGCGCTCACTCGAGGTGTCCGCATGGTCACGCTGAACCGACTGGCGCGCCGCCAGCTCGCACCCGCCCTGTACCTGTGCGCGCTGGCCGCGCTGACGCTGGCCGCGCACGCCGCCTGGCAGGCCTGGCAGGCGCACGACGCCAACCGCCAGATGCGCGACGGTGTGGCCGATGCCGGCGCGCCACCGATGGTGGTGTTCGCGCACGGCGTCCGGCTTGACCGCGAAAAGGACTACGACGCGGCACTCGCCGCATACAGCGAGGCCGAGTCGCGCGGCGAATTGCGCCATGACACGGCGCTCGGCCACGCCGCCCGCCTCAATGCATCCAACATCTACCTGCGCCGGGCCATCGAGGTCGCCACACGCGACGGCGCCGCGGCGCGCGCGATCACGCTGATCGAACTTGCGAAAACCGGCTACCGGCGCGTGCTGCGCGAGCGCCCCGACGAGTGGGGTGCACGCTACAACCTCGAACTGGCGCAGGTGCTGGTGCCCGACTACGAGGTGCGCAACTGGCGCCCCGACGGCAAGGAAACCCAGGTCGACGACGACGCGCTGCCCGACAAGGCGGCGTGGACGGAAATGGTCGGCGCCCCGCGGGGCATGCATTGATGCGTGCATCGCTGCGCCACTTCGCGGCGACGCGCGGCGCGCGCTTCTGGCTCGTCGCCGCGTCCGGCGCGTGCTTCGCGGCCGGCATCGCGGACCCGGCGCTGCACATCGAGCGCACGGTGGGCACCTACATGCTGGTGTTCGACATCACGCAGAGCATGAACACGCAGGACGCCGGCCGTGCCGGCGCACGCACGAGCCGCCTCGACTTCGCGAAGTCGCTGGCGCTTGACGCGCTCGACCGCATGCCGTGCGGCACCCACGCGGGCGTGTCGGTCTTCGTCGAGCGCAAGACCCAGCCGCTGCTGATGCCGGTCGAAGCGTGCGCCCACCGCGCCGCGCTCGCCGACGCCATTTCCCACATCGACTGGCGCATGGCCTGGGCCGCCGACAGTCATCTGTATTACGGCACCTACTCGGCGCTGAACGACATCCGCACGCTGACGCCCGGCGCGGCACTCGCATTCTTCACCGACGGCCACCAGGCACCGGCGCTGCACGCGGGACGCACGCCGGCCTGGGACGGCAAGCCCGGCGACATCGCCGGCCTGCTCATCGGGGTCGGCGGCGACACACCGGAGCCGGTCCCCAGACTGGGCGACAAGGGCCGCATCGAAGGCTACTGGACGGCAGAGGACACGGCCGGATTCGCCAGTGCCGGAGCGCCCACGCAGTCGGTGGCCGACATGGAGCGCGCGGGCGGCGACCTGCGCAACGCGCCGCAGCGCGCGGCCGGCTCGGACAACGACCACCTGTCGCGCCGGCGCGACGACATCCTGGAGGACGTCGCGCAGATCACCGGTCTGGGCACGCTGGTCGCCGGCACGCCCGAGCAACTCGCGGCACGCCTGCGTGCACTGCCCGGCGGCCATCTCACCGATACCCGCTTCTCGTTGCGCACGCCGCTCGCGCTCGCCGGCCTGCTTGCCCTGCTGGCCAGCCTGGTCCCGCGCGTGACGCTGCGGCGCCTGCCCCGCTTGTTCCACTTCAGGAGTTCCTGACATGCACGCTTCACCCCTGGCACGCCTCGCGTCCACATCCGTTGCCGTACTTGCCCTGTGCGCGGGCGCCGCCCATGCGCATGGCCCCACGCCGCAGAAGGTCGAGGTGTCGGTCACCATCGCGGCGCCACCGTCGGCGGTGTGGGCCGCCGTCGGCAACTTCGCAGACTTCGCGGCATGGAATCCCGCTGTCACGCGCTCGTCCGCTGACCGCGGCAACGAGGTCGGCTCGACCCGCACGTTGACGCTGCCGGCCGGCGAAGTGACCGAGCAGCTGGACGACCACGACGCCGCTGCGATGACCATGAGCTACCGCTCGGGCCGCTTCGACGCCAAGGTGCTTCCTGTCAGTTCCTACTCCGCACGCCTGAGCGTCAAGGCCGAAGGCAGCGGCAGCACGCTGCGCTGGCAGGCGCGGGGTTACCGCGCGGACACCGGCAACGAACCGGCCCCCGGCATGGACGATGCCGCGGCAGTCGCGGCCCTCAAGGCACTGATGACGCCGGGGCTGGATGCGGTGCGCGCACGGCTCGAAGCGGCCCCGGCGAACTGACGGCCATGCCGCCGACCTGCCGGACACCGGCGACGGCGCTGCTGCGCTGGCTGACGCTGCTGGCACTGGCGCTGCCCTTGCCATCGTGGTCCGCTGACGATCTTGCATGGACGCGCGTGCGCAAGGCGGTGTTCGGCGAGCGGCCCCTGCTCGAGGACCCGTCGGTGCTCTCGCTCGACGCACCGGAACGCGCGGAAGACGCCTCCATGGTGCCGGTCGCGCTGCGCGTCGGCCCGCGCGGCACGGTATTGCGCACGCTGTGGCTGGTGGTGGACGACAATCCGTCACCGCTCGCCGCCCGCTTCACGCTGCACGACGCGGTCGTCGGCAGCATCGAAACGCGCATCCGCGTCGAGCGCTACACCCCTGTGCGGGCGGTCGGCGAAACCGGTGACGGCCGCCTGTTCATGGCCACGCGCTTCGTGCGCGCGGCCGGAGGCTGCTCGGCCCCGGCCGGTCCGGGCGGCGATGACGACGCGCTCGGACGCATGTCGCTGCGCCGCTTCGGTACGGCGTCCGGCGGGCGCGCCGAAACGGAACTGCGCATCCGGCACCCGAACCATTCCGGACTTGAAATCGAACTCGACTCGCGCGGCTATATCGCCGCCGACTACGTCCGCACGGTCACGGTGCGCCAGGACGGCCAGCCGCTGCTCGACGCCGTGCTGGACATTTCGATCAGCCGCAATCCGTATCTGCGCTTCGGCGTAGCCGCCGGCGCACAGACGCTTGACGCGCAGGTGCGCGACAGTCGCGGTCGCGATTTCCGCGCGCGCTGGCCGTCCGACGAACCCCGCCCGCCATGACCCGCACCCGCCCGTCCAGCCGGCACTGGATGTGCGCGCTCGCCGCGTTCGTCTGCGCCACCGTGCTCGCACCGGCGGCTGCCGCGCCGACTGGCGAGGTGATGGCGAAACTGTCGCGCGCCGTGCTCAAGGTGACGGCGGTCGGCGACGGCGACGACCTGTCCATCGGCTCGGCTGTCGTCATCGGCCCGGACACGGTGCTCACCAACTGCCACGTCGTGCGCCACGCGCACACCGTCGTGCTGTCGCGCGGCCTCGCGCAGTACGCGGTGGTCGGCGAACGGGCCGACATGTCGCGCGACCTGTGCCTGCTGCGCACGGAAAAGACGCTGCCCCACCCTGGCGTCGACATCCGCGCCGCCCGCACGCTGCAACCCGGGGAACCCGTCGTCGCGCACGGCTACACCGGCGGCACGACACCGCTGTTCGCACGCGGTGTCGTCGTCGACCTGCACGCCACGTCGGGCAGCCACATCATCCAGACCTCGGCCGGCTTCATGCAGGGTGCCAGCGGTGGCGGCCTGTTCGACGAAGCCGGCAAGCTGATCGGCATCACGACCTTTTTCACCGCGGCGGAACGCGCCGCGTATTTCGCCGTGCCGGCCGACTGGTCGGAGCGCGTGCTCGAGCGCGCCGAGCACGCGCCGCGCCCGCTCGGCGGGTCTGCGCTGTGGGAACGGCTGCCATCCGGCCAGCCCCATTTCATGCGCATGATCGAGCCGCTATCAAGCGGCGACTGGGCGCGCGTGGCCGGGCTGGCCGAAGCGTGGAGCGAGGCCGCGCCGCAGGCCCCCGCCGCCTGGCTCATGCGCGCACGCGCGGCGCGCGCGCTGGGCCAGGTGCGCCGCGCCGACACGTGGTTGCGGCATGCGATCGTGCTCGCGCGCCAGGACCGGATCGAATTGGCGCGCATCGCCGCGCACGCCCGTGATGCGGACCTTCAGGACGCACTTGCACTGGCCGTGACGGCGCTCGCGCGGCTGCAGCCGGTGCCGCTGCCCGACTGATCCGGCCGCCGGCGTCAGCCCACGGGCGCGCCGGTGCGATTGACCTGACTGTAGAAAATCTTCTGATTGTGCAGGCTGCCGAGCAAGGCATTCAGTTCGGCGATCAATGCGTCGTTGGTGCGGCTTTCGATGCTCTGCGCGTCACCGCTCGCGATCACGACGTGGGCAAGGATGCCGACCCGTTCCCGCAACGCGTCCTCGATCAATTCGATGTCGCGGACCGACAGTTCGAACGTCGTCTGGTGCTTGGCCATGGTATGTGCTCCCGTGAATCCGGCGCCTCATGGGCAGCGGAAGTTTGACGAACGGCCAGCGTAAACACTTCCTGCTGCGCGGCAAGCCCTCCGCCCGGCGACGTCGGGATTGCGTCCCCTGACATGAGGGCAAACACCGCCGGTTTCACCGTCCCGACTGCCGGATAGTTGCAGGCCCGTCCGCACACAAGGCCGTCCGTCAAATGTCCGTCACACCCCGGTTTCTCGCAACACTGCTCCTTCTCGCAACGCCGGCGGCGTTCGCCGGCAACACGCTGCTCACCGTCAATGGCAAGGCGGTCGACCGGGCACAGCTCGATTTCGTCATCAAGGAACAGGTACGCCAGGGCCGGCCGGCGTCACCCGAGCTCGCGCGACAGGCGCGCGAAGAGCTGGTGACGCGGGAAGTGCTGGCACAGGAAGCCGAGCGCCGGCTCGGCGACAGCGAATCGCTTCGCACACGGATCGATTTCATGCGCCAGCAGGCGCTGGTCAACGCCCTGCGCGAAGATTTTTTCCTGCGGACGCAGCCGGCCGACGCCGAAGTGCGCAAGATCTACGATGACCTGACCGCACGGGCCGGCGAACGCGAGTACCGGGTGCGCCACATCCTGCTCGAATCCGAAGACCAGGCGAAGGCGCTGCTCGCGCAGATCGGCAAGGGCGCGCGCTTTGAAGATCTGGCGAAGATCCATTCGAAGGACACCGACAGTGCCGCCGCCGGCGGCCTGCTCGACTGGACGGTGCAGGGGCAGTTCGCGCCCGCGTTTGCCGCTGTGCTGCCGCAACTGACGCGCGGGCGCGTCAGTGAAGCGCCGGTACAGACCTCCGCCGGCTGGCACCTGATCCGCCTCGACGACGTGCGCGCCGCTGCGCCGCCACGCTTTGACGACGTGAAGCCGCGCATCGTCGAAGCGCTCATCGAACAGAAGTGGCGCCAGTACGTGAAGGACCTGCAGGCCGGAGCCGTCGTACGGTGACGCGCGCAGCCGCACGCCCGCGCCGTCACGGCCTGAGGTGTCGGGCGATCATGATGGCCATGGCCGGCGCCCTTCCCTGCGCGCTGGCGTTCGGCGACGCCGAACCGCCGACCTACGTCCGGGCCGGCGGCGACCGCCTGATCACCGCGTGCACACTGGACGGGCACACGCTGAGCCTGATCGCCCACCCGGGCGTCGCCTTGCCCGGCGGCGCACAGCCCGCCCCGGATCTGCCGGTCGACGCCTTCATGGATGGCGCGGCCAACGTCGTCCGCCGACAGACGGCGCAAGTACCTGTCGACGATTTCCTGCGGCCGGGCAGCGACGGTGCGCGCCGCTTGAGCGACGCCGTCGAAGCATGGATGGACGCCTTCAATGTCGAACACGGCTCCCGCATGGGCTGGGCCATCGCCGATTTCGGCGTCAGTGACACGCCGCAGGCGGCCTGCCGGCACACGCTGCCTTGAGGGCCGGCAGGCACCCCGGACGCGCTGCAACCTCTCAAGTTATTGGCGCCCGCCGTCGATAGAACACTCCTGAGCGCAGAACGCCCGAGCACCGTGCCGGGCGCGGCGCCGGCCACGCCATGGTGGAACGAGGAGACATTGAAGATGACACAGCGCATCCTGTATTTTCTGGTGCCGGGCAGCAACATCAGCCCGTTCGACGTAACCATCGCCGCCGACGCCGGCTTTGATCAGGTCATCCCGCTGACCGGCATCCGCCCGGAAAACGTGACGGCACTGGTGCAGGACGCCATTTTCTGTCGCCCGCCGGGCCGCTTCAACGACACCGGCATCTTCATCGGCGGTCGCGACGTCCATATGGCGACCGACATGTTCGTGTCCGCGCGCGCCGCCATGGTCGGCGACTTCCAGGTTGGCGTCTTCGCCGACCCGAACGGCGCCTACACGACGTCTGCCGCCGTCGTGGCGCTGGTCGAGAAAGCCGTGCACGAATCCACCGGAACCGGCCTCGCGGGGCGCACGGTGTCGGTTTTCGGCACCGGCCCGGTCGGGCTGTGCACCGCAATTCTGGCTGCCCGCCAGGGCGCCCGGACGCGCCTGTGCCAGCTCACCGCCGACGACGATTCAAAGGCCGCGCTGCGTTTCTGCGAGCGATACGGCGCGCAGGTTGAATGGGTGTCCGCCGAAACCCACCGCAGCAAGATGAGCGTCGTCGCCGACAGCCATGTTGCCGTGAGCGCCGCCAAGGCGGGCATCCGCATCCTCGACCGTGAAGTGCTTGACGCAGCCGAAACGCTGCTGGTGGCGGCCGACACGAACGCCGTACCGCCGGCCGGCATCGAGGGCGTCGGCGTCAATGACCGCAACGTGCCGGTGAAGGTCGCAAAGACCACCTTCCTCAGCATCGGTCCGCTGGCCATCGGCAGCCTCAAGTACAAGACACAGTTCGGGCTCTACCGGACGATACAGACCGCCTCGACGCCGGCGCTGCTCGACTTCCCGGAAGCATACGCGTACGCACTGCAGGAACTCGGCCAGGCCAGGCCCGCCGCGAAACCGGACTGAGGCCGCGGGCGACGCGCATGACTCCGCCATGCCGCCGGGCGCGGCGCGACGCATCGTCGCGCGCCGGGGCCAGCGCGCCTTGTCATTTCCCCGCGAGTCGGCGCAACATGGGCAACGAATGTGGCGTCCCGCCGTCGTAGCCCGGCGTCCGGACACCATCCGGTCGGGATAATCCGCAACCTCGCAGCCGCTGACCGCAGGCGGCGAACGGTTGCCTCGGGAGGTGACCGATGCCTGATGCCATCGACAGGACGCCTCACCCCGAGCCGGCGCCCGGACAATACCCGCTTGACGAAGGCACGGCCGACGGCGCAGTGGCGCGCGTCCTTCTCGAGCGGATGACGGACGGCGTATTCGTTGCACAGGAAGGCCGTTTCGTCTTCGCGAACGCCGCCATGCTCCGCATGCTCGGCCACGGCCCCGCCGGACTCATCGGCTGCGACGTGACATCGGTCATCGCCCCCGCCTGCCTTGACATCTGGGACGCACGCTGCCGCCAGTACGACAGCAGCCGCCCGGAACCCGGAAACCGCTGCGAGCTGTCCTTGCTGCGCAGCGATGGCAGTCACGAACTGCCGGTCGAGCTGAATACCCACCCCATCGTCTTCGCCGGAAATGCCGGCGTGCTCGGCATCGTGCGGGACATTTCCCGGAGGCGGCGAGCGGAGCGCGCGTTGCGAGACAGCGAACTGCGTTTTCGCGGCACCTTCGAACAGGCTGCGGTCGGCATCGCGATGGTGGATGTCGACGGACGCTGGCTGCGCGTGAACCGCAAGCTGTGCGACATTCTCGACTATGCCGCACGCGAACTGCGGCAGCTCACCACCCGGGACGTCACCCACCCGGACGACCGGCAGGCCGAGCGGGAATACATGCAGCGCATGCTGGACGGGCATATCGTTTCCTGTGCATTCGAAAAACGCTACATCCGCAAAAGCGGCCCGGTGCTGTGGGCCCGCCTGTCACTTTCGATGATGCGTACCCCGGACGGGCGCCCGTCACACGTCATCGCCGTCATCGAGGACATCCACGAGCGTCGCATGGCGCAGAAGGCCCTGGCGGACAGCGAACTGCGCTACCGCCTGCTGACGCACAACCTGCACGCCGGCATCATCATCTGCGCGCCGGACGCCCGCATCGTCTACGGCAATCCGGAAGCATCGCGGCTGCTGCATGTCGACAGCACGCAGATGATCAACCGCACGATGGCCCAGCTCGGCTGCGACGTGTTCGATGAATCCGGCGCGCCGCTGACGGAACATGACGACGTCGTCCGGCGCGTACTCGAATCGGGGCGGGTCGTCGCGGATCTGCTGATCGGCATCCGCGTGGCGCACGGCAAGGCGCCGGCGTGGCTGCTGGTCCATGCCTACCCGGAATTCGATACCGCGCACCAGCTGCGCCAGATCGTCGTGATGCTCGTCGACGTCACGGATCGCCGGCGCCTCGAAGTCGAACTCGAAGCGAACCGGCACGTGAAGGCCACGGCGCTCGACGCGACGACCGCACATATTGCGGTGCTCGATTCGAACGGCATCGTCGTCGAGAGCAACGCGAGCTGGCAGGCCTACGCCAGACGCGGCGGCTACGGCAAGGACCCGTCGTTCGGCGGCGTCAACTACCTGGACGCGCTCGACCGGGTTGCCGGCGACGACATGCCGCGCGCGCAGGCCGCGCGCGAAGGCATCCTGTCCGTCATGCGCGGCCACGCGCCGCTGTTCCAGATGGACTACGCCTGCCACGCGCCGATGGAACGCCAGTGGTTCAGCCTGAAGGTGACACCGATGGACCCGCAGCGCGAGCGTGTGCTGGTCAGCCACGAGAACATCACCCGCAGCAAACTGGCCGAGGAAGCGATGTTCGCGCTGGCAAATACGGACGCGCTGACCGGACTGTCCAGCCGCCGCCATTTCTTCGAGAAGGCGGACGACGAATTCGCGCGCGCCCAGCGCTACGCAACACCGCTCGCGGTGCTGATGGCGGACCTGGATCATTTCAAATCGGTCAACGACAAACATGGCCACGCCGGCGGCGACGTCGTGCTGCGCAGTTTCGCCGAAGTACTGTCGGGCCTGCTGCGCGACTCCGACATCGCCGGACGCATCGGCGGCGAGGAATTTGCCGTCCTGCTGCCGCACACCACGCTCGACGGCGCACGCGCTTTTGCCGAACGCGTCATGGATGGCGTCGCCGCGAACCCGCCCGACGTCGGCGGTGGCAAGGTGGCGCCCTACACGCTGAGCATCGGTGTCAGCGCCCTCTCGCCTGCCTGCAAGGATTTCCCGGCCCTGCTGCGCCTTGCCGACGATGCGCTCTACCGCGCCAAACGCCGCGGACGCAACCGCCTGGAAACACATCCCCGCACAACGGCGCCCGGAGAGCCACCGCCATAGGGCGCCATGTTTCCGTCACGCCACGCGCAACTGCCCGCTGTCGCGACCGACGCTCACCCGCAAGGTGCGCGCAAGGGATTGCAGTGACGCCCCCGCCTGATAGGAAAACGCAACCTGCAGCACATCGCCCGCCTTGACGCCGACCGGCGCCTCGAGCGGAAGCACGAGATAGTCGTTCAGCCAATCGACGGTATCGCCCTGCCGGCCGAGCACGGCGAGAATGTTCTTCGTGACGAAACGCAAGGCGTTGACCGTCGCGTCCGCTTCCATCATGAAGCAGCCTTCCCACGCGATGTCACGCGACACCGCATCATCGAAATCGAGCACGCTGTAGACCGCCGGCTCGGCCAGTTCGCGCGAACCTTCATGCACCGCGCCAACCCGCTGGAACTGCATGATGGGCGCCTGGAAACCGAAGAAATCGTAGGTTTGCTGCAGCGGCTGCACCGCCATCACAGCGGCGGTCGGAACAAAGACGGGCATGCGCTCGCCGAATCGTTCGCGATAGCGTGCCTTGAACGCATTGATCACCTCGACCTGCTTCTCGCGCAGCATGCCGACGTGGATCATTTCGCAGATGACGACATCGACCGGTTCCGGCGGCAGGTACTCGAACGCGTCGGCATGCACCACCTCCACCTTGTGACCGTGCGCGTTGTGCGCAAGCAGCCGGCGCGACTCCGCCACCATGTCCGGATTGAACTCGACACACCACACCTTGCTCGCCGTCGCCGCCGCAAAGCACGACAGCACCCCGGTACCGCCACCGAGTTCGAGCACGCGCGCGCCGGCAAACACGACATGTTCGATGGCCGCCTTGAAGTTCGCCATCCGGTTGGCGTCCATCAACATGTTGTGGTGGTAGTGCAGCGGAATGAACTGCCCCAGATAGTGCGGCTCTGCCTGCTCCTCGCGCAGCGCGCCGCTCTGCGGACGCAGGAATCGGGCGGCGGGTTCCATCAAAGACATGTCGAGCCCCTTCACTTGATCGGTCACCGGCCAGAATGCGCGGGACGCCGGGCGGGTTTGCCGGCAAGAACTGCCGAAACCGTCCCGCGCATGCCCGCAATCTGCCGCCAGCGGCCGTTTCGGCTGGCGACGGTGCGCTAACGCAGCATTCGTGCCAGCCCGTGCGTCGACGGGAAAAACCCTGCGCAAGCAGGCGAAGAAGCGCCGCCTCGGCTGCAACGGACGTAAAAAAACCCGCCGGGGCGGGTTTTTTTACACTGCTTGGCGGAGAGGGTGGGATTCGAACCCACGGTAGACTTGCGCCTACGCCTGATTTCGAGTCAGGTACATTCGACCACTCTGCCACCTCTCCGGAACTGGTCGAGTCAAGCGGCGCGCAGTTTAGCACAGCCGGAACGGAACACCACACCTGCTTCAGGGCTCAAGTTGCCGGAATGCGTTCGATGCCGCCCATCCACGGGCGCAGCGCCTCGGGAATGACGACCGAGCCGTCCGCCTGCTGGCCGTTTTCAAGTATCGCCACCAGGGTGCGGCCAACCGCCAGCGCGGAGCCGTTGAGCGTGTGCAGCACTTCGTTCTTGCCCTGTTCGTTCTTGAACCGCGCCTGCATGCGGCGGGCCTGGAAGGTTTCGAAGTTCGAGCAGGACGAAATTTCGCGGTAGGTGTTCTGCGCCGGCAGCCACACTTCCAGGTCATAGGTCTTGGCCGCACCGAAGCCCATGTCGCCGGTGCACAGCGCCACCTTGCGGTACGGCAGCTCGAGACGTTGCAGCACGGTCTCCGCGTGCCCGGTGAGCGCCTCCAGCGCCTCCCAGGACTGTTCCGGCGTGACGATCTGCACCAGTTCCACCTTGTCGAACTGGTGCTGGCGGATCATTCCGCGCGTGTCGCGGCCATACGAGCCGGCTTCGGACCGGAAGCACGGCGTGTGGCAGACGAATTTCAGCGGCAGGTCGGCAAGCTTCTGCACCGTGTCGCGCACGATGTTGGTCACCGGTACCTCGGCCGTGGGAATGAGGTAGAACTTGCCGCCGTCACCGCGCGGCACGGCGAAAAGGTCTTCTTCGAACTTGGGCAGCTGGCCGGTGCCGAACATGCTTTCCGCGTTGACCAGATACGGCGCGTACAGCTCGGTGTAGCCGTGTTCAAGCGTGTGGGTGTCGAGCATGAACTGCGCCAGCGCGCGATGCAGGCGGGCAATGCCACCACGCAGCAAGGTGAAGCGCGCGCCGCTGATCTTGGTGGCGGTTTCGAAGTCGAGACCGCCGAGCGCGGTGCCGATATCAACGTGGTCCTTCACCTCGAAATCGAAGCTGCGCGGCGTGCCCCAGCGCGCCACTTCGACGTTGTCGGCTTCCGTCCTGCCCTGTGGCACCGACTCGTGCGGCAGGTTCGGCAGCGTCGAGACAAAGCCCTGCATGTCGGCCAGCACTGCGGCCAGACGCTCTTCTCCGGCTTTGAGCGCGTCGCCCAGTCCGGCAACTTCAGCCATGACAGCGGCCGTGTCCTCGCCCTTTGCCTTGAGCTGGCCGATCTGCTTGGACGCCGCATTCCGCCGGGCCTGCAGGTCCTGTGTTTCTGTCTGGATGCGCTTGCGCTCGTCCTCCAGCGACTGAAAGCGGTCGACGTCGAGCGTGAAGCCGCGCGTCGCGAGGCGTTCCTGTACGAAAGCGAGCTGGCTGCGCAGCAATTGGGCGTCTAGCATGAAATAAAACCTGTGGCTGTGGAACGGACGGGGTACGACAGGCGCGCCGCAATGCACTGCGCAACGACAGCGCCTTGTTACGTTGCAACGCAAAATTCTAACAGCGACCGTGGCCTGCGGCGGTATAGTGCCCCAGCCCACTCACTTGAATGCATACGTCATGCTGTCACTGCGCGACTGTCTCGATCACAGCAATCTGAGCGAACTGGAGGTCGGCGTCCTCGCCGATCACACCGGTTTGCCGACCATGCTGGCGGCAACCCTGGCGGGCGCCATGCTGCAAAGCGAGGGCGGCGCCGACCTCTTCCTGCGCATCCTGCGCGAAGCCGAATCACTGGCGGCGCAGAAGCTGGACATGGCGCAGCGGGAGCGCACCCATGCGGCGGTCGAACGTTTCTGCCGCATCCATCACCCGGACGGTCACGTCACCTAACCGTCACGCTCCGCGTCCGTCCGCGCCTTGCGATCGATTTCGCGCAGCGCATCCAGCTTTTCCGCGATCTTCGCTTCCATGCCGCGCGCCACCGGGCGATACCAGTGCACGTCGGGCATGCCGTCCGGCAGGTAACGCTCACCCGCCGCATAGCCGCCCTCTTCGTCATGCGCGTAGCGGTATTCGGCGCCGAATCCCATGTTCTTCATCAGCTTGGTCGGCGCGTTGCGCAGATGCAGCGGCACCGGTCGCGAGCCGTCCTCGCCGACGAAGCGGCGAGCCGCGTTGTAGGCCATGTAGACCGCATTCGATTTTGCGGCGCAGGCAAGAAAGATGACCGCCTGTGCCAGCGCGAGCTCTCCTTCCGGCGAACCGAGCCGCTCGTAGGTCTGGCAGGCCTGGAGCGATATTTCGAGCGCGCGCGGGTCGGCCAGCCCGATGTCCTCGACCGCCATGCGCACGATGCGCCGCCCCATGTACAGCGGGTCGGCGCCACCGTCGAGCATGCGCACGAACCAGTAAAGCGCGGCATCCGGATTCGAGCCGCGCACCGATTTGTGCAGCGCTGAAATCTGGTCGTAGAAAGCGTCGCCGCCCTTGTCGAAACGCCGCAGGTTGCGCGACAGCGTGCTGTCCACGAACCCGGCCGTCACCGCATCGACTTTCGCCGTGCGCGCCGCGGTACCGAGCTGTTCGAGCAGATTGAGCAGCTTGCGCGCATCGCCGTCGGCAAAGCCGACCAGACGCGCGCGCGCGTCTTCGTCAAAACTCAGGCCGCCCAGCGCAGACGCGCAGGCGCGGTCGAACAGCGCACCCATCTCGTCGTCGTTCAGGCTTTGCAGCACATAGACGGCGGCGCGCGACAGCAGCGCGGAATTGACCTCGAAACTCGGGTTTTCAGTGGTCGCGCCGATGAAGGTGATGGTGCCGGATTCGACATAGGGCAGGAATGCGTCCTGTTGCGCCTTGTTGAAGCGGTGCACCTCGTCGACGAAGAGGATGGTGCGCCGCCCGGTGTTCGCGACGACGGTTTCGGCGCGCTGCACCGCCTCGCGGATGTCCTTCACGCCGGAGAACACGGCCGACAGCGCGGTGAATTCAGCGTCGAAGGCGCCCGCCATGAGGCGCGCCAGCGTGGTCTTGCCGACCCCCGGCGGCCCCCACAGGATCATCGAATGCGGCACACCCGACTCGAAGGCGAGACGCAGCGGCTTGCCCGGCCCGAGCAGGTGTTGCTGGCCGATCACCTCGTCCGGCGTGCGCGGGCGCAGCAACTCGGCCAGCGGCGCGTTGGACGATCCCTTCGCGTCGGCCGCCGCCGCATGCGCGCGCGCTGGCTTGGCCGGCTCGTCGGGCATGCCGAAAAGATCGGTGCTCACGGCGTCATCACGTCTCCGACGACGTCCGCGCCCGCCGGCGGCGTGAAGCGGAACTGATCCGGATCCAGCGTCGGGTTGCGTTCGAATCCGGAGAAGCGCAGCAAGGTGGTCTGGCCGAAGCTGTCGCGCAGCACCATGCCGCGCAGCGTGCCGTTGGCGAAACCGATGCGCACCGATTCAAAGCCGCCCTCGGTCTGTTTCGGTTTTGCTTCCACCCAGTCCATGCCGTCTTCGGTACCGCCTTCGCTCAGGTCGAAGTTGCGCTCGAGTTCGTTGCGCCCGGCAAGCAGGGCCGCCGGCGTCGAAGCCAGCGCGTCACCGAGTGTCTTCACCGTCACCTGGTTCAGGTCGCGGTCATGCACCCAGAGCTTTTCGCCGTCGCCGACCAGCAGCTGGTAGTACGGCTTTTCATAGGTCCAGCGGAATTTCCCCGGGCGGGAGAACGCCATCGTGCCGCTGGCGTCCTGTGGCTTGCGCCCGGACTTCGCGGTGACGCGCTGCTCGAAGCCGGCGCGTCCGGACTGCGTCGACGCGATGAAGTCGCGAAGTTGCGCGATCGCACTGGCGGCATTCACCGGCTGCGGCAAGGCAAGCGCGCCGCCGGCCACGCAGGCCGTCATCAGCGCGGAACGGAAAAGCGGGTTCATCGTCATTCCTCTCGTGCGGGCGCAAGCACTTCGCGTCCGCCGGTTGCGTTCATCGGCGACACCAGCCCCGAGCGCTCCATCTGTTCGATCAACCGCGCCGCCCGGTTGTAGCCGATGCGCAGATGGCGCTGCACCAGCGAAATCGAGGGCCGGCGGGTCTTCAGGACCAGTTCGACCGCCTGGTCGTACAAAGGGTCCGCTTCCCCGTCACTGCCGCCACCCGCGCCTTCGGTCTGCAGTTCGCCGCCCTCATCGTCGCCCGAACCGCTGAGGATGCCTTCGACGTAGTCAGGCGCGCCGGTCGTCTTGAGGTACTCGACCACCTTGTGCACCTCGCCGTCCGCCACGAAGGCGCCGTGCAGGCGGATCGGCACGCCGGTGCCCGGCGCGAGGTAGAGCATGTCGCCCTGGCCAAGCAGCGCCTCGGCGCCCATCTGGTCGAGGATGGTGCGGCTGTCGATCTTGCTTGATACCTGGAATGCGATGCGTGTCGGCACATTGGCCTTGATCAGACCGGTGATGACATCGACGCTCGGGCGCTGCGTGGCGAGAATCAGATGTACGCCCGCCGCACGCGCCTTCTGCGCCAGCCGCGCAATCAACTCCTCGATCTTCTTGCCGGCCACCATCATGAGGTCGGCCAGTTCGTCGATGACGACGACGATGAGCGGCATCTGCTGCAGCGGTTCCGGCGTCTCGGGCGTGATCGAGAACGGATTGGTCAGCGGCGTGCCGGCTTTCTCGGCCTCCTGCAGCTTGCTGTTGAAGCCGGCCAGATTGCGCACGCCCAGCGTCGACATGAGCTTGTAGCGCCGGTCCATTTCGCCGACGCACCAGTTCAGCGCATTGGCCGCGTGACGCATGTCCGTCACGACCGGCGCCAGCAAGTGCGGAATGCCCTCATAGACCGACAGTTCCAGCATTTTCGGGTCGATCATGATGAGGCGGATGCGGCTGGCGTCCGCTTTGTAGAGCAGCGACAGGATCATCGCGTTGATCGCCACGGACTTGCCCGAGCCGGTCGTGCCGGCCACCAGCACGTGCGGCATGCGCGCGAGATCCGCGACCGCCGGCTGACCGCCGATGTCCTTGCCGAGCGCCATCGTGAGTGGGCTGGACATGTCGTGATAGACGGCCGAGCCGAGGATTTCGGACAGGCGCACGATCTGTCGCCGCGCGTTCGGAATTTCCAGTCCCATGCAGCTCTTGCCTGGGATGGTTTCAACGACGCGGATGCTCATGACCGACAGCGCACGCGCGAGATCCTTCACCAGATTGACGATCTGGCTACCCTTCACGCCGGTTGCCGGTTCGATCTCGTAGCGCGTGATGACGGGCCCCGGATAAGCCGCGATCACCTTCACCTCGACATTGAAGTCGGCCAGCTTGCGTTCGATCTGCCGGGAAATGAGTTCGAGCGATTCCGGGCTCGGCGGCGCCACCTCATGCTGGGCTTCGTCCAGCAAGGCCAGCGCGGGCAACGAACCCGGCAGGTCAGAAAAGAGGGTCTGCTGACGCTCCTTTTCGACCCGCGCCGATTTCGGCACCTCGACCTCCGGCACCTCGATGCGTACCGGCTCCCGCCGGCGCGACGGCTTGCTCCGCTCGGCTTCGATCACCGCCTCGCGCTGCTCCGCCACCTGCTGGCCGACGCGCCTGTCGCGCCAGCCGGCCCAGGCCGTCCGTGTCGCCTGCCAGCCCAGTTCAAGCGCGCGCCCGACGTTCTCCGCGGCACGTAACCAGGTCACGCCCGTCATGCCGCTCAATCCGACGCCCAGCGCGACCAGCAGCAACAGGCTGCCGCCGGTGAATCCGAATGCGGAACCCAGAATACGGCCCAGCTCCATGCCCACCATGCCGCCAGGTCCGACCGGCAGCTCGGCGTTCAGCGAATGAAACCGCATCGATTCCAGCGCGCAGCTCGACAACAGCACCAGCACGAAGCCGCCCAGCGCCACGAACAGCGGCCGGCGATCGGTACGGCGACTCGCGTCGCGTGCCAGCCACACACAACCGCCAACGAACAGCGCCACCCACCACCAGGCCGACAGGCCGAACAGGAACAGCACCAGGTCCGACAGCCAGGCACCGAAGCGCCCGCCAGGATTCGACAGCGCGCCGGCCGCAGCCGCGTGCGACCAACCGGGGTCGGCGCGGTCGTAGCCGCCGAGGACCATGACCAGATAGAGGGCAATCGCGGCAAGCACCAGCCAGCGCGCTTCATGCAGCACGGAGGCGATGCGTTCGGGGAGGGGGAGATGCTGAGCGTCTTTCGCCACAGAGGGAATGGCGCGGGGCCGGGAACGGACAATGCGGAATTATATAAGGCGCGGGCCACATCAGTGGCCCGCGTGGCCACGATCCGTGTCGTGGCGGAAAACGGTCCGGCGGATCAGACCGTTTCGAGACGCTCGCGCAGGTGGATCTTGCCGTTCGCTTCCTCGATCAGTCCCTGTACGTGCAGGTCCTTCATCACGCGCGACACCATCTCACGCGATGCGCCGATCATCTTCGCGATGTCCTGCTTGGAAATCTTGCGGTTCACGACCTTCTCGCCATTGACCTCGTCAGCCATTTCGAGCAACAGGCGGGCGACCCGGCCATAGACATCCATCAGCGCAAGGCTTTCGATCTTGCGGTCCGCGGTGCGCAGGCGCGCCACCAGATTGCGCATGATGAACATCGACACTTCGAAGTTCTCCTGCAGCACCCGCTTGAAATCGCTCTTTGCAATGACGATGAGGTCGCTCGGCACGACGGTCACGACCGTCGCGGAACGAGGATTGTCATCCAGCACGCCCATCTCGCCGAACAGTTCGCCCGGACCAAGCATGGAAAGGATGACTTCGCGACCCTCCTCGTCGCTGACCAGCACCTTCAGGCTGCCTGACAGGATGAGATAGACAAAATCCGTCTTGTCACCGGCGCGCACCACGATGGAACCACGGGGCACTCGACGCATGTTGGCCACCTTGGCCACTGGCTCGAGGCATGTGTCCGGCAGACCACTGAACATCGAAAACGTCCGCAGCGCGGTAATTGAAACGGGGTGAGCCGTTACCATCTAAAAGACCTCCTGATACGGGCATGCCGGAATGGGAACAGGCTGCGCCGCTTTGAATGGATCGTCGCGCCCGTGGTCATTGCTCCAGGCGACTGCGTCGTCGCCGAGGGCCGAATTGCGCCACAAACACTGAAGTGGCCCTGATTATAGGGACTTTTTCACACAGGAAACAAACTGTCCCAATCTCTGTCCAGTCTATCGGTCAGATATCACTGCAACTTGAGCGCCGGTCGCCTTTCCGGTCGTCGCTATAATCCTCCGACTTTCTTACGGCTATCCGTCCACCTCACTGGAATCCCGCCATGGCTGCACGACATTCACGCCTCATCATTCTCGGTTCGGGTCCGGCCGGCTACACCGCCGCCGTCTATGCAGCCCGCGCCAACCTGAACCCCGTCCTGATCACCGGCCTCGCGCAGGGTGGCCAGTTGATGACCACGACAGACGTGGACAACTGGCCGGCCGACGCCGAAGGCGTACAGGGCCCGGAGCTCATGGCCCGATTCCAGCGCCACGCCGAGCGCTTTGAAACCGAAATGGTGTTCGACCACATCCATACGGCGCACGTAAACGAGAAGCCGGTCCGCCTGATCGGCGACAACGGCGAATACACGTGCGACGCACTCATCATCGCAACCGGTGCCAGCGCGAAGTATCTCGGCCTGCCGTCGGAAGAGGCCTTCGCAGGCAAGGGCGTATCCGCGTGCGCCACCTGTGACGGTTTTTTCTATCGCAACCAGGACGTGGCCGTCATCGGCGGCGGCAATACGGCCGTCGAAGAAGCGCTGTACCTGTCGAACATCGCCCGCCACGTCACCGTCGTGCATCGTCGCGACAAGTTCCGCTCGGAGAAGATCCTGCAGGACAAGCTGTTCGAGAAGGAAAAGGCAGGCAAGGTCTCCATCCGCTGGCACAGCACGCTGGACGAGGTACTGGGCGACAAGACCGGCGTGACCGGCATGCGCATCAAGTCCGCACTGGACGGCAAGACCGAGGACATCGCGCTCGCCGGTGTTTTCATCGCCATCGGCCACCAGCCGAACACTCAGCTGTTCGAAGGCCAGCTGGAAATGGAAGGCGGCTACATCGTCACCCAGGCCGGACGCAAGGGCAACTTCACGGCCACCAGCATCCCTGGCGTGTTCGCGGCTGGCGACGTGCAGGATCATGTCTATCGCCAGGCCGTCACCAGCGCCGGCACCGGCTGCATGGCCGCGCTGGACGCGGAGCGCTACCTGGACAACCTGGACCAGGCCTGATCCCGGCCGCGCGACGATACGGCGTCAGCGAGCCGGTCCATGGCCACGAAAAAGACGCCGCGCAATGCCAGGCCTCATGCGCCGAGCGAAGAGGACATCGCGCTGTTCAGGCAGGCGGTCGAAGGCGTGCATCGCATGCATGACGATCGCGCACAGCTGGACAGGCCGCCGCCCCGGGCCTGGCCGCTGCAGCGCGACGCCGACAACCTTTCGGTGCTTGCGGAATCGATACGCGGCCCGCTGTCCATAGACCTGCGGCTGGAAGGCGGTGAAGAACCGTCCTTCCTGCGCACCGGGCTTACCCGGAACGTGCTGCGCGACCTGCGTCGCGGGCGCTGGGTATCACAGGGCCAGATCGATCTGCACGGCGCAACGCGCGACGCGGCTCATGACCTCGTCGTCGAATTCCTGCACGACGCGCACCGCCGGGGGCTGCGCTGCATACGGGTCATACACGGGAAGGGGCTGGGTTCGCCGGGACGCGAACCGGTGCTCAAGGGACTGGTACTGGGCTGGCTGATGCACCGCCCCGAAGTGCTGGCCTTCTGTCAGGCCCGCCCGCACGAGGGGGGCGCCGGCGCACTCATGGTGCTGCTGAAACCGGCGTCCAGAACCTAGCGGAGCGGCTTGCCCGCCGGTTGCGTCAAATCGCGGCTTCGCCCGATTCACCGGTACGGATGCGCACCACCTGCTCGATCGGCAGGACGAAAATCTTGCCGTCGCCGATCTTGCCGGTGCGGGCCGCCTTGACGATCGCCTCCAGCGCGCGATCAACCGTTTCGTCAGCGACGATCACCTCGATCTTGATCTTCGGCAGGAAATCGACAACGTATTCGGCGCCACGATAAAGCTCGGTATGCCCCTTCTGACGCCCGAAGCCTTTGACTTCCGTCACGGTCAGGCCGGTCACGCCGACTTCCGACAGGCTTTCGCGCACCTCGTCGAGCTTGAATGGCTTGATAACAGCTTCGATTTTCTTCATGAAGGACTCCTCTGCGTGAGGCCGCGAGTATAAAGGCTTAGCCGGCATGAGGCCACGGCGCCCCCTGCGAAATTCGCGGCGCGCACCACGGATCGACGCGCCGCGTGCAAGGCCGTTCCGGCGGTCTGTCGCACCGGAACCGCGGGCTTGGCACGTGAAATCTCCGGCCGCCCCGCACGGAACCCTTTCTGCATAATCCGGAAATCGCACTCACATCAAGGCCACGGAAAATCCCCGCCCCCATGAAGCGCCCCGTGCGAACACCACCTGTGCCGCTCGCCCCTCTGTTGAGCACATGCGTCCCCGCGCCGCCGAAGCACTCGGGCACGCCCTGCGTCGTGAGCCCGACTCGACCGATACCGCCGTGAATCCGGGACAGACATTCGGCACCGGCCGCCAGTACGGGCGCGCTTTCCGGGCGGCCCGCCGGGGCATCGCACGGCAACTGACCGCCCGTCTCAGCCCGGGATACCGGGCCGGCGCCCGCGCGTCATGCACCGAGCTGAAGAAACGCAACGCGAGCGCAGCCGAGATGCTCAGGAAAACGTGCTGTGCTCAGATCCATTGATGGCCCCGATGTTTGCGGACTGAACCGGCTGGCCGTTCAGGCTTCGTCGCGGTAACGGCTGGTGATCGGATAGCGCCAGTCCTTGCCGAACCCGCGCTCCGTCACCCGCACCCCCGGCGGCGCCTGCCGGCGCTTGTATTCGTTGCGCTTCAACAACCCGATCACCCGCTTCACATCGTGCTCGGCGTAACCGGCCGCGATGATCTCTCGTGGCGACTCGTCGCGCTCCATATAAGCCTGGATGATGGCGTCGAGCACCTCGTACGGCGGCAGGCTGTCCTGGTCGGTCTGGTCCGGGCGCAGTTCCGCCGACGGTGCGCGGGTCAGGATGTTGTCCGGGATGTCGTGACGCTGGCTGTTGCGCCAGGCGCACAGGCGATAGACGAAGGTCTTGTAGATGTCCTTGATGACGGCGAAGCCGCCGGCCAGGTCGCCATAGAGTGTGGAATAGCCGACCGCCATTTCGCTCTTGTTGCCGGTGGTGAGCACGATCGCGCCGGTCTTGTTGGACAGCGCCATCAGCATGATCATGCGGGCGCGTGCCTGCACGTTCTCCTCGGTGGTGTCGGCTGCGGCGTCACCGAACAAGGGCTTGAGCATCTGTTCGAACGTGGCCATGGCGGGCGCGATCGACACTTCGTCATAGCGCACGCCCAGGTTGCGCACCAGTTCGCGCGAGTCGTCCAGGCTCATCTGCGCGGTGTAGGGCGACGGCATCATGACGGCGTGCACGCGATCCGCGCCCAGCGCGTCGACGGCGATGCACAGCGTGATCGCCGAATCGACACCGCCGGACAGGCCGATGAGCGCGTTCCCGAAACCGTTCTTGCCGAGGTAGTCACGCACGCCCAGCACCAGCGCCTCGTAGCATGCCTGCTCGACCGGCACCGCCGCCGGCAGCGGCTGCGGCACGATGTCGCCGTCGCGGTACTCGACCACCGCCAGATGCTCGCGGCAATGCGGCGCGCGCCACGCCAGCCGCGCACTGCGGTCGAGCGCGAACGAGCCACCGTCGAACACCAGTTCATCCTGCCCGCCGACCAGATTGCAGTAGACCGCCGGCAGCCCGGTCGACACGACCCGCTCGGCCAGCACCTGCTCGCGCGTGACGTGCTTGTTCAGGTGATAGGGCGACGCATTGAGCACGGCCAGCAGCTGCGCGCCCGCCTGCGCCGCCGCCTCCGGTGCGCCCGGCTCCCACACGTCGGCACAGATGTTCACGCCGACCCGCACGCCGGCGATGTCGAACACCAGCGCCTCGCTGCCTGCCTCGAAATAGCGCTCTTCGTCGAACACTTCGTAATTCGGCAGGCGCATCTTGAAATACGTCGCTTCCACCCGTCCGCCGCGGATCAGGCTGGCCGCGTTGTGGCAACGCCCGACCGTCGCGTGCGGATGGCCGACCAGCAGCGCGACGTCCGGCGCCTCGGCCGCGATGCGCGCGAGCGCACGCGCGCACGCGCGATGGAAGTCCGCGCGCAGCAGCAGGTCTTCCGGCGGATAGCCGCACAGGGCCAGTTCCGGCGTCAGCACGAGATGGGCGCCCTGCCCGTGCGCCGCGCGCGCAGCGTCCAGGATGAGGTTCGCGTTGTGGTCGATGTCGCCCACAACGCAGTTGATCTGCGCGACAGCGATGCGAAGGCGGCTCATCGCGTCATTCCATGCGCAGGAAGTGTTCGCGATAGAACTTCAGTTCGTCGATCGATTCGTA
>JAHJHI010000047.1 GCA_018824085.1 Gammaproteobacteria bacterium
GCCACGCTCGGTGACCTGCCTGACCGCTTCGACCTTGAACTCTTCGGTGAAGCGACGACCCGACTTCTTCTCTTCCATAAACACCTCCGTCATGCCTCGATCGTGAGGCTACAGGGTGTCTAGAAAACCCGGGGCGATTCAGAGCGGAGTTTCTCACCAGCCTGCTAACGTCCAAGCTCAGGGGCGCGCCGCTCGCGGCGCGTCCCTTGGAGCGCAGTGTTAGGCATCTGGATACCTCACTTCAAACCACGAGTTCTTCATGCCAGCGCTGAAGCCATGTGTGGTTGTAGGCCCGTAGTCCCCTATGAATCCAATCCTGCCATAGGTACTTGGCAGCTCAATTTGTTTGTCAATTTCGATCTTCTTGCGTGGAGCTCCCCAAGCAGGCCAAGCGTCACCAAGGGCATGAAGTACCCGCAACCATACCGGGTATGAAAGATAGGAAAACTTCGAGAGAACATTCTCTACGGGGCGCGGCTCGTCTCCTGGCACAAGTTCCCCAAGTGGTTTGGTCGTCCAAAGTTCTCTACGCGGAGGAAATTCACGAAACCCGTAATCAACGCAAGAGCCTAATTCAAGCTTGTACCACGGGTGGCTTCGAAATCTAAAAAAGATGTCTTGGTCGACGTATGTATAGTAAAGAAGTGTTTCCGGGTCCTCGCCACGATGAGAAGACGGCTGGAGCTTCGAGAAGATGATGTAGGCCGCTTGGTCGTTTCTTTCGAGAAATGGCACTAGTCCTTGAAAGCCTTCGACTGGGCTATTTCGCGAGAGGTACGGCACATTGGAATTAGGAAGGAGCTCGAATTTCAGGCTTGCCTCTGTAGCAGAGGCGTCAACGTCAATGATTCTCCATGCCGGGGGAGCAGGTGTCTCAAGGGCGATGACATATGGCTCCGCGATGATGTAGTTGGTTAGCTGATCTGGTTTTCCACTCTTCCTGCTCGAGAATTGCCGACGAAACTGCGCCTGCCACACACCGCCTCTCCATCCTCCCGTGGTGTGTAGGAAGAACATACGCATTTGATCAAGATACTCCGGCCAGCAGAGTAAGGCATCAACAAAGAAATCATCGATTCGGCGCCAGTGACCATACGACGGGGGCTCGGAGAACAACTCTCGATAATCGAATCTAATCTCTGTGGCTTTCTGAGAATTGTGGTGAATTGAAAACCGAACAGGTTGGTCAATCTCACTATCCGAATAGCGGCCAGCATAAGCTGTAACGTTGGATTGTTCAGCTATCGAACTAACGACCAATTGTTGGCCCGTAAGGTAGTTCCTTATTCGGAGAGGTTCCTGCTCGTATTCAAACCATCCGTACCTTCTCATGCTGAGTTCCTATGGTGATGCCTAACGAATAGGGTTTATCCCCCGCGAGAGGACAGCTGCTGGAAGCGCCATGGTCAATCGCGGGGGATAAGCCGTGTTGAACTGAACCGCCGCTCAGGCGGTGACATTGAGGATTCTATGCGCGGGCGATGCCCGTTGAATAGCGTGTGCGGCCTTCATGCCCGGGGACTCATCCTTCCGGACGAGACGACAGGCCACGATGGCCTCGCGGGCACAGTGAATCATGTCGTGTCGAGGCTGGGCGCGCGCCGGGATCGGCCGGTGCCGCCGCTGCAGACAACAGGCGTACATCCGGCTCCTGCACGATCCGGGCACGGGCATTTCTGGCGGGAGGGGCACATCAAGGGTCATGGCGGGGAGTCGCGTGCATGCTTGCCTGCGTGCGCGCACGGGGCTCTGGCCGAGCGACTGATCCGTGGTGTGCAGATTTCGACTGTGCGCCAGTGCCCGCACTTGCAGTGCGGGCAACGCGCCAGATAGTCCAGCACCTGGGCCGGTCCGCCAGCGGGCGGCTTCGCATCGACCACCCAGTCGTGCTCGCGCAGCATGCGAAGTCTGCCTGCGCGCTGCGCTTGCGTGCCTGCCGGGTCTGCGTCGAGCACGCCCGTCTTCTGGGCGGTGAGCAGTGCGTCGATGAACCGGCCGCGAAACAGCCGGGAGGCGGCCTTGACCGGGAACAGGAAGTGGCCGCCGCGCACCGGTGAGCGCCAGCCGCCCTGCGCGTCCAGCCCGCCGCAGCTGACCAGGGCGTGCACATGCAGATGGGTGCGCAGGTCCTGCCCCCAGGTGTGCAGCACCAGGGTCACCGTCGGCTCGGCATCGAGCCAGCGCGCACTGCTGGCCAACTCAAGCAGCGTGCCTGAGGCGCAGGCGAACAGCGTGTCGAACACCCAGCGGGCGTGGTACGCGGCCAGCGCGTTGAGCGCATGCGGCAACGTGAACACCCAGTGCGCGTAAGGCACCGGCAGCACCTCGCGGCAGCGCGCCGCGCGCCAAGCCTCCTTGGCCTGTGTCTGGCATTGCGGACAATGCCGGTTGCCGCACGAGCGATACCGGTAGCGCTCGCGCGCACAGTGCTCGCAGCGCTCGCGCACACCGCCGAGCTCGGCGGTGCGACAGGCCGTGATGGCGCGCCAGGCGCGCCGCTGTTGCGCACTGAGCGCATGGGTCTGTCGATACGCCGGGCCGCATCTGCGCAGGATGTCGGCCAGCGTGGGCCGGTGCATGGCAGGCCGCCTACAACTGGCGCAGCAGATCGAGCGGACTGTTCTCCGGCTTGGCGCCCGGGCGCGCCAGATGCACATAGCGCTGTGTGGTCGACAGGTGACCATGGCCGAGCAGGCTGGACAGCGTGGCCAGATCCACCCCCGCTTCGAGCAGGTGTGTGGCGAAGCAGTGGCGCAGCACATGGATGCCGCCCGTCTTGCCGATGCCTGCATGCTCGCGCGCCTGGTAGAACATGCGCTGTGCGCTCTTCACATCGACCGGTCGGCGCGCGTCGCGCACGGCCGGGAACAACCACGACTGCGGACGACAGGCCTGCCAGTAAAGACGCAAGGCCGTGAGCAGATAGCCAGTGAGCAGCGTGTAGCGATCCTTGCCGCCCTTGGCACCGACGATGCGGATACACATGCGGTCGGGGGCCGAATCGATGTCGGCCACGCGCAGCGCGCACACCTCCGACACGCGCAGCCCGGCCGCGTAGGTGGTCATCAGCAGGGTGCGGGCCCGCTCCCCGTTGGCGGCATCGAACAGGCGGGCCAGTTCCTTGCGCGACAGGATCTGTGGCGCAGGCTCGGGGGTACGTGCGTAGGGAATCGTCAGCGCCTCGGCCTCGCGCCCAAGCACCGTGCCGAAGAAGAACTTCAGCGCGCACACGGCCTGATTGACCGTGGCGTAGGCCAGATGCCGCTGCCGTATGCGGAACACAAGCCAAGCCTTGACCTGCGCAGAATCCAGCCGGTCGGGACTGCACCCGTAGTGCCGCGACAACTGCACCAGCACCGAAAGGTAAGCGCGCTGCGTGCGTGTGGCCAGACCGCGCAACACCATCGCATCGATCATCTGCTGACGTAAGGGGCTCATCACACCTCTCCTCGAACATGGGAACAGTCCCATTCCAAGGTAGTGCTTCACCCGTGACGAGCGCCCCGACAACCGACGATCAGCACCCACCGCGACAGCGGTTTAGTTCAACTTTGTTTTCTGGCGCAGTTTTGCGCCATAACTACGGAAGCCGCTGGGTAAACGGGCTGCAATGATCGACAGGAGATGACCTTGCCATGCAGGTTTCGCTGACCAATGCTGTTTATTCATACAGTATTAAACGGCGATGAAAAACCTCACCCCTTCGCTTCCGCCATTTAAATCGGTTCGCCTGCTGGATCAGTTGCACGAACGGATACGTTACTGCATTACAGCATGAGCACCGAGCAGACCTATATCTATTGGGTGAAAGCTTTCATCCGGTCTCACCGGCTGCGCCATCCGGCCGGAATGGGGCGGGCGGAGATCGAGGCGTTTCTGTCGTGGCTGGCGAATGAGCGCGGTGTGGCCGTTTCGACGCACAAGCAGGCGCTGTCGGCTTTGCTGTTCCTCTACGGCAAGGTGCTGGGTGTCGACCTGCCGTGGATGGATGACATCGGGCGGCCACGCACGAAGCGTCGCCTGCTGGTGGTGCTGACACCCGACGAAGTGGCTGGCCTGCTCTGTTTGATTGCGGGCGAGCATCGCCTGCTCGCTCAGCTTCTTTACGGCACGGGCATGCGGATCAACGAAGGCCCGCAACTGCGCGTGAAGGACATCGATTTCGAACGTCGCACGGTGATCGTGCGCGAGGGCAAGGGCGGCAAGGACCATGTTGTGATGCTGCCCGAATGCCTGGTTCGGCCGCTGCGCGAGCAGCTGGCGCGCGCCCGGGTGCTGTGGGCCGACGACTGTCGCTGCGGACGCGCGGGGGTGGAGACGCCGGATGCGCTGGCCCGTAAGTACCCGCGAGTACCCGCGCGCGGGTACATCGTGGACTTGGGTCCGGGTATTTCCGCAAGCCGATGTGTCGGTCGACCCGCGGTCAGGTGTGGTGAGTATGACCAGACTTTTCAGCGGGCCTTCAAGCGGGCGGTGACGCGCACGGGTCTGACCAAGCTGGTGACGCCGCACACGCTGCGCCACTCCTTCGCCACTGCGCTGCTGGAGTCAGGCCATGCTTCCGGACGGTGCAGGACTTGCCCGGCCATGCCGACGTGGCGACCACGACGATCCATGTCCATGTGCTGAAGGTGGGCGGCGGGGTGCGCAACCCGATGGATGCGCTGCTTGCGCCGGGGCAGTCGCTCTGGGCGCGGCTGGCAATTTCACTGCTTCATTTCGGCGTGCGCGGCACCTCTTCGTGCACGCCGCGAATCACTTTCACCAGACAGAAGACAAACCCTGCGGCGCCGATCAGCGCCATCGGCAGGGACAGCCATAGCGGCCAGCCGCCGCTCTGGCTGTCGTCGATCAGGTTGAGCAGGCTCAGGGTTACGCCGGACATGCCGAAGATGGCGAAACCCAGTGCGGCGAAGAAGAAGATGATGCGCATGTCGTGTTCCAGTCGTGGCGGGTGGCAAGGCCGGCGGCGCCGGCCCGCGGTGTCATCGGAGTGCCGGTTCAGCCGCCGAGTTTCCTGCGCAGCAGATCATTCACCTGTGCCGGGCTGGCCTTGCCGCGGCTGGCCTTCATCACCTGGCCGACCAGTGCGTTGAACGCCTTCTCCTTGCCGGCGCGGAATTCCTCCACCGACTTCGGATTGGCGGCAAGCACTTCGTCGATGATGGGTTCGATGGCGGACACGTCGGTCACCTGCTTCAGGCCCTGCGCTTCGATGATGGCGTCGGCGTCAGTGCCTTCGCCGTTCCACAGCGCTTCGAACACCTTGCGCGCAATGCTGTTGGAGATGGTGTTGTCGGCGATGCGCGCGACCAGGCCGGCCAGCCGGGCCGCACTGACCGGGCTGGCGGTGATGTCGCGTTCTTCACGGTTGAGCCGCGCCGCCAGTTCGCCCATTACCCAGTTGGCAAGCAGCTTGGGCAGCTGCGCGCCCGCGGGCGTGCCGGCAGCTGCGAGCGCGTCGAGGAAGTACTGTGCGATCTCGCGGCTCGCGGTGAGGCCGGCCGCGTCGTACGGCGACAGGCCGCATTCGGCCTGCAGGCGCTGCGCCAGCGCAGCCGGCAGCTCCGGCAGCGCGGCGCGCACCTGCGCCACCCAGTCGTCCGCGATGACCAGCGGCGGCAGGTCGGGGTCCGGGAAGTAGCGGTAGTCGTGCGCGTCTTCCTTGCTGCGCATCATGCGGGTTTCACCGCTGTCCGGATCGAACAGCACGGTGGCCTGCTGGATCTTGTGGCCGTCCTCGATCTGCTCGATCTGCCACTGGATCTCGAAGTCGATCGCCTGCTGCAGGAAGCGGAAGCTGTTCAGGTTCTTGATTTCGCGCCGCGTGCCGAGCGGCTCGCCAGGCCGGCGCACGCTGACATTGGCGTCGCAGCGGAAGCTGCCTTCCTGCATGTTGCCGTCGCAGATGTCGATCCAGCGCACCAGCGCATGCAGCGCGCGCGCGTAGGCCACCGCTTCGGCGCTCGAACTCATGTCCGGCTCGGTGACGATCTCCAGCAGCGGCGTGCCGGCGCGGTTCAGGTCGATGCCCGACATGCCATGAAAATCCTCGTGCAGCGACTTGCCGGCGTCCTCTTCGAGGTGGGCACGGGTCAGGCGCACCGTCTTCCCGTAGGCATCGGCGCCTTCGCCCACACGTATCGCAAGCGAGCCGCCGAGCACCACCGGCAACTCGTACTGGCTGATCTGATAGCCCTTCGGGAGGTCCGGGTAGAAGTAGTTCTTGCGCGCGAACACGGAGCGCGGCGCGACGTCCGCGCCGATGGCAAGGCCGAAGCGGATGGCGCGTTCGACGGCGGCGCGATTCATGACGGGCAACACGCCGGGCAGCGCCAGATCGACGGCGCTGGCCTGCGCGTTGGGCGCCGCGCCGAACGCGGTGGCGCTGCCGGAGAAAATTTTGGAGGCGGTGTTCAGCTGGGCGTGTGTTTCCAGCCCGATCACGACTTCCCAGTTCGATCTGCTCATGCGATGTCTCTTTTCAGGTTACCGGCAGATGCCGGTGCGGCGGCTCACCAGCGTGGGCCACAGGTATTCATGCGCGCCCGGCGTGCATTGGCCGGCGCAATTGCGATAGGACACGGTGACCTGGTCACCCTGTTCCCAGATGCTCACGGTACAGCCGCCAGCCACCAGCGTCGGCGCCGGCGTGAAGGCGGTCTGCCTGAACTGCGACAGGTCGAAGCGGCAGCTGCCGCGCCGCCCCATGTCGATCCGCGACGCGAAGCGTTCGACCTTCGAGCCACTCACTTCCAGCACCAGCGAACCTTCAACACCGGCGTCATCCCGATAGCGGCATTCGGTGTTCACCTCCAGCGGCCGCTCCGGAATGCGCATGGGCTTGCCGCCGCGCCGCGGCTGCTCCGGCAACGGACGCACCACGCCTGTGTCGGCCGGCACGTCCTGCGGCGCCGGACGCTGCAGCGGCACGCAGCCCGCCAGCACGAACGTCACCGCCAGGGCGAGCCGACCGGCAACACGTTTCAAAGCTCGCTGTCACGCCGCGCACGCAGGTTGTCCGGCATGGTCAGCGTGTCCTTGTCCCAGCCTTCGAGCCGCAGCACCTCCTCCAGCGCGTCTTCGAGCAGCGCCTCGGCGCGCAGCGCCGCCGCCGCGATGCAACGGTGGCTCGCCTCCAGGTCCGGTGCCTTCGTCATGCAGCCGAGCTGGTACTGATGGAGCTTGCGCAATTCCAGCATCTGCGCGGCGAGCTGTGCCGGGCAGGCACACATGTAGATGCCTGCCTGGTCGAGTATCGTTGTCAGTTTTTCGTTGCTGAATCGATGGTCAGGGCTCGTTTCCATGGCGCTCACTCCTGCGGCGTGCGCGCATGCCAGTCGGTTTCCAGCTGGAACCGGTGCGCCGCGCGCAGCATGCAAGCTTCATTGAAATAGTTGCCGACGATCTGCAGCCCCACCGGCAGACCGCCGGCGCCAAAGCCGCACGGAATGCTCATGCCCGGCAGGCCGGCGAGATTCACCGACGTGGTGTAGATGTCGCCCAGATACATCGACAACGGATCGTCGGTCTTGTCTCCGAGGCCGTAGGCCACGGTCGGTGTCGTCGGCCCCATGATGAGATCGCACTGCGCGAAGGCCGTCGCGTAGTCGTCCGCGATCAGGCGGCGCACCTTCTGCGCCTGCAGGTAGTAGGCGTCGTAGTAGCCGTGCGACAGCACATAGGTGCCGATCAGGACGCGTCGCTGCACCTCGGCACCGAAGCCCTGGGCGCGGCTCTTCGCGTACATGTCGTCCAGCCCCGAATACTCCGGGGCACGGTAGCCGTAGCGCACGCCGTCGAAGCGGCTGAGGTTGGAGCTCGCCTCGGCCGGTGCGATGACGTAGTAGGCGGGCACCGCCATGCCGGCGCGCGGCAGGCTGACGTCGAGCAAGGTCGCGCCGAGCGAGCGGAAGGTGGCCAGCGCCGCGTCGACGGCGGCACGCACGTCATCCGACATGCCTTCGGCGAAGAACTCCTTCGGCACGCCGATCTTCAGGCCGGCCAGCGGCTGAGCCAGTTCGCGCGTGTAGTCTTCCGGCGCCCGCTGCAGGCTGGTCGCGTCGCGTTCATCAAAGCCGGCGAAGGCGTTCAGCAGCAGCGCGCAGTCCTCGGCGGTGCGCGCCATCGGCCCGCCCTGATCGAGACTGGACGCGTAGGCGATCATGCCCCAGCGCGACACGATGCCGTAGGTCGGCTTGATGCCGCTGATGCCGCAGAACGCAGCGGGCTGGCGGATCGAACCGCCGGTATCGGTGCCGCTCGCGGCCGGCGCCAGGCCGGCCGCGACGGCGGCGGCCGAGCCGCCACTGGAGCCGCCGGGCACCGCGGCGTGCTGCCAAGGGTTGCGCACCGGGCCGTAGTGGCTGGATTCGTTCGACGAACCCATCGCGAACTCGTCCATGTTGGTACGGCCCAGCGTCACCAGCCCGGCCGCGCGCGAACGTTCGATCAGGGTCGCGTCATACGGTGCGGCGAAGCTCTCCAGCATCTTCGAGCCGGCGCGCGCATGCCATCCGGTCTGGCAGAAGATGTCCTTGTGCGCGATCGGCACGCCGGTGAGCGGGCCGCCGCCGCCGTCGGCACGCAACGCATCCGCCGCACGCGCTTCTTCCAGCGTCTGCGCCTCGTTCAGTTCGACGTAGGCGTTGATCGCCGCATTGCCGCCCTTGATCCGCGCGAGATAGTCCTGCGCCAGTTCGACCGCCGACACGCGGCCGGCCTGCAGCTGCTGCGACAGGCTCTTGACGGTGTCGCTCATTCGATCACCCTCGGCACGAGGTAGAGACCGCCCTCGACCGCCGGGGCAACCGACTGGTAGGCCGCGCGGTGATCAGTCTCGGTCACGCGGTCGTCGCGCAGGCGCAACGTGAGGTCGGTCGCGTGCGCCATCGGCTCGACGCCGGTCGTGTCGATCGACTGCAGCTGCTCGATCAGGCCGAGCATGGAGTTGAGATGGCTGCGCGTCGCGTCGAGCTGCGCATCGGCAAGCTCGATGCGCGCCAGCTTCGCGATGTGGCGGACTTCTTGATCGGTCAGGGACATGTGATGGCTGTATGCGTTGTGCGCACCACACCGGTGCGCGTCCAGAAATAGTGCAACAAAGGGGTTTCAGTCCGGGGGTCGGTTCCGGGCGAACGCGATTGCGGCGCGCCGGACATGCCGGCGCCGCACGTGCAATCAAAAGTCAACGCCAACAGACCCCCAGACATGATTGGGTTATCATTATGAACTATTCAGGCTGCCCGCCCGGCAGCTGCAAGAAACGTCCGGCTGCACCGCGCATCCGGGCTGAAACGAATGTCGCCGCCGGGTAGCCGCGTGACCCGGCCCAACTCCAGTAAAGACCCTCATACGGTCACCTCTACATAAGACATTTCATGTTCGGTTTCCTGCGTTCCTATTTCTCAAACGATCTGGCCATTGACCTCGGCACCGCGAACACGCTGATCTACGTGCGCGGTCAGGGCATCGTGCTGGACGAACCCTCGGTTGTCGCCATCCGCACCGAAGGCGGCCCCAACGCCAAGAAAACCATCCAGGCGGTCGGCCTGCAGGCCAAGCTGATGCTCGGCAAGACGCCCGGCAACATCACGGCCATCCGGCCCATGAAGGACGGCGTGATCGCCGACTTCACCGTGACCGAGCAGATGCTCAAGCAGTTCATCAAGAAGGTGCATGACTCGCGCCTGTTCTCGCCTTCGCCGCGCATCATCATCTGCGTACCCTGCGGCTCCACCCAGGTCGAGCGCCGCGCCATCCGCGAATCGGCCCTCGGCGCAGGCGCCAGCAACGTCTACCTGATCGAGGAGCCGATGGCCGCTGCGATCGGCGCCGGCCTGCCGGTATCGGAGGCCACCGGCTCGATGGTCGTCGACATCGGCGGCGGCACGACGGAAGTCGGCGTGATTTCGCTCGGCGGCATGGTGTATGCCGGCTCCGTGCGCGTCGGCGGCGACAAGTTCGACGAAGCCATCATCAATTACATCCGCCGCAACTACGGCATGCTGATCGGCGAAACCACCGCCGAGGCGATCAAGAAGGAAATCGGCTCCGCCTTCCCCGGCTCCGAGGTGAAGGAAATGGAAGTGAAGGGCCGCAACCTCGCGGAAGGCATCCCGCGCAGCTTCACCATCTCGTCCAACGAAATCCTCGAAGCGCTGACCGAACCGCTGAACCAGATCGTGTCCGCCGTGAAGAGCGCACTCGAACAGACGCCGCCCGAACTGGGTGCCGACATCGCCGAACGCGGCATGGTGCTGACCGGTGGCGGCGCGCTGCTGCGCGATCTGTACCGCCTGCTGATGGAAGAAACCGGCCTGCCGGTGGTGGTCGCCGACGACCCGCTCACCTGCGTGGTGCGCGGCTCCGGCACCGCGCTTGAGAAGATGGACCAGTTGGGCAGCATCTTCGCCAACGAGTGATCCAGTCATGACGAGCCGCCTGCGCGCGCACGCCCACCCGGTGCGACGGCAGGCGGCTCGCCGCATCCATCGCGCAGCACACCCGTAACGGTTTCCCGCCCATGGTTTCACCTGTTGCCGGACACAGCCCTCCGCCGTTCTTCCGGCGCGGCCCGGCACCGCTCGTGCGCCTGATCGTGCTGGTGAGCGCGGCGCTCACGCTGATCGTCGTCGACCATCGCCTGCACTATCTCGAACTGGTGCGCCAGGGCCTGTCGGTCGTCGCGACCCCGCTGCAGGTCGCGGCCGGCATGCCGGTCAAGGGCGTGCGCTCCGCCGGCGAGTATTTCGCGGACATCACGCGCCTGCAGCGCGAGAACGTCGAACTGCGGCGCGAACAGACGGCGCTCGGCACGATACGCTTGCGCCAGGAACAACTGGACATGGAGAACACCCGGCTGCGCGCCCTGCTCGACATGCGCGAGCGCCGGCAAGTGGCGGCGCAGGTGGCCGAGGTGATCTACGCGGTGCGCGACCCGTTCTCGCGCCGCGTCGTCGTCGACAAAGGCATGACCCAGGGCATCGAACCGGGCAGCCCCGTGGTCGACGACATCGGCGTCATCGGCCAGGTCACGCGTGTCTATCCGCTGAACGCCGAGGTCACGCTCATTTCCGACAAGGACCAGGCGCTGCCGGTGCAGATTGCCCGTACCGGCGTGCGTGCCGTGATGTTCGGCGCCGGCAACGGCTCGCTTGAACTGCGCTACCTGCCGACCGACGTGGACGTGCGCGAGGGCGACCGCATCGTCACCTCCGGACTGGACGGCGTCTTCGCGCCCGGTCTGCCGGTGGCGCGCGTGAAAGGGGTCGAGCACGACGGCTCGGGCGGCTTCGTGCGCATCCTGTGCGAGCCGATCGCCGGTGTGGAAGCACACTCCACGGTGCTCATCATGACACCGGGCAAGCCGGTCGACCCCGCCGCCATCGCTCCCGCCCCGCCCGCGAAGGAGGCCGGCAAATGAACCAGCCCTCTTTCAGCTCACGCCGCATCCTGCGTCCGGTACGACCATGGTTCGTCGCGCTGACGCTGGCCTGCGCACTGCTGCTCAACCTGATGCCGCTCGGGCGCACGCCGCTGCTGCCGGACTGGGTTGCACTGGTGCTGTGCTTCTGGTGCGTGCGCGAGCCGCTGCGCGTCGGCATGGGTGCGGCCTTCGTGCTCGGCCTCATCATGGACGTCGGCTACGGCAGCCTGATGGGCCAGCACGCACTGGCCTACGTGCTGCTCGCCTACGCCGCCGGCACGCTGTCGCGCCGCATCCTGTGGTTCGGCCCGCTGCGCCAGTCGGCCCACGTGCTGCCCATGCTGATCGGCACGCAGTGCGTGATGCTGGCGATACGGCTGGCGACCGACGCGGAGTTTCCGGGCTTCATGTTCTTCGCCGGCAGCGTGGTCGCCACGCTGCTGTGGCATCCGATCAGTTTCATCCTGCTGCTGCCGCAGTACCGTCCGGAGAACAAGGACGACAACCGGCCGATCTGAGCATCGGGCTTTTCGCCCATGCCCGGCCGCGACCCGTCCCGACACATGACCGACCTGTACAGCCCGGAAATCCAGCTCACCCGCTTTCGCCGCCGCGTGCTGTTCGCCGCTGCACTGGTGCTGGTGGCGTTCGGCCTGCTGCTGGCGCGCTTCGTGTGGCTGCAGGTGGTCATGCACGACTATTACCGCACGCGCGCCGAGGACAACCGCATCGCGCTGCTGCCGGTCGCCCCCAATCGCGGCCTCATCGTCGATCGCAACGGCGAGGTGCTGGCGCGCAACTACTCCGCCTACACACTGGAGATCAAGCCGTCGCGCGTGGCCGACCTGGAACAGACGATCAACGATCTGGCGAAGCTGGTGAATATCGAAGGCCGCGACCGGCGCCGCTTCCGCAAGCTGATGGACGAGTCGCGCAACTTCGACTCGCTGCCCATCCGCACCCGGCTGACCGACGAGGAGGTCGCGCGCTTCATCGCACAGCGCTATCGCTTTCCGGGCGTCGAAGTGCGGGCGCGGCTGTTCCGCCAGTATCCGCAGATCGAACTGGGCGCCCACATCCTCGGCTACATGGGGCGCATCAACCGGCGCGACGCGGAACGCATCGAAGAGGCCGGCAGCGTCGATAATTACCGCGGCACCGACCACATCGGCAAGAGCGGGCTGGAGCAGTCGTACGAAAGCGACCTGCACGGGCTGACCGGCTACGAACAGGTCGAGGTGACGGCCGCCGGGCGCGCGGTGCGCGTGCTGTCGCGCACGCCGCCGCAGCAGGGCAACAACCTGCGCCTGACGCTGGACGCCGGCCTGCAGCGCATCGTGGAGCAGGCCTTCGGCGACCGGCGCGGCGCGCTGGTGGCGATCGAGCCGTCGAGCGGCGGCGTGCTCGCGCTGGTCAGCAAGCCGACGTTCGACCCGAACCTGTTCGTCGACGGCATCGACACGGCGAGCTGGGACGCGCTGAACAATTCGCCCGACCATCCGCTGCTGAACCGCGCGATCTACAGCGCCTATCCGCCCGGCTCGACGTTCAAGCCCTTCATGGCGCTGGGTGCGTTGACCACCGGCAAGCGCACACCGGAGCAGGCGATCGCGGACCCGGGCCACTTCGATTTCGGCGGCCACCGTTTCCGCGACGACAAAAAGGGCGGCCACGGCATGGTGGACATGCACAAGTCCATCGTCGTGTCGTGCGACACCTACTACTACAAGCTCGCCACCGAATGGGGCATAGACGGCATCGCCAACTTCATGAGCCAGTTCGGCTTCGGCTCGCGCAGCGGCATCGACATCAACGGCGAGTCGAGCGGCATCCTGCCGTCGCCCGCCTGGAAGAAGAAGCGCTTCAGGAAGCCCGAACAGCAGCGCTGGTACGCCGGGGAGACCGTATCGATCGGCATCGGTCAGGGTTACAACTCGTACACGCTGCTGCAGCTCGCGCAGGCAACGGCCACGCTTGCCAACGACGGCGTGATGTTCCGCCCGCACCTGGTGAAGTACGTCGTGAACCCGCGCACCGGCGCGCGCCGTGCGATCGAGCCGCAGCCGATACGCACGCTGGACCTGAAACAGGAGCACATCGACATCATCAAGCGCGCGCTGGTCGACGTGAACAAGACCGGCACCGGCGCCCGCGCCTTTGCCGGCGCGCCGTACGAGTCCGCAGGCAAGACCGGCACCGCGCAGCTGTACTCGCTCAAGGGCGCGGAGTACAAGGAAGCGCACGTGGCCGAGCGGCTGCGCGATCACGCGCTGTTCATCGCCTATGCGCCGGCCGACAAGCCGACCATTGCGCTGGCCGTGCTGGTGGAAAACGGCGGCTTCGGCTCGCAGGCGGCCGCGCCGATCGCGCGCCAGGTATTTGACTACTACCTGCTGGGCAGCACGCCCGCGGGCCCCGCTCCGGAGGTGACCAATGCAGCTGACGGCGAATAAATGGCTGCGCGCGCGCAGCGCGGTCGTCAGCGTGCTGTCGTCGCTTGACGTGCCGCTGCTGCTCATCACCGGCGCCCTGCTCGGCGTCGCGACGCTGGTGATGGCCAGCGCGACGGCCGACTTCGACTACCGCTTCGACGCCCATCTGGTCAATCTCGCGGTGGCGCTGTCGGTCATGGTGGTGGTGGCGCAGATCCCGCCGCTGCGGCTGATGCAGCTCGCGCTGCCGGTCTACCTGATCGGCGTGCTGCTGCTGGTCGGCGTCGAAATGTTCGGCGAGGTGTCCAAGGGCGCGCAGCGCTGGCTCAACATCGGTTTCACGCGCATCCAGCCGTCGGAAATGCTGAAGATCGCCGTGCCGATGATGCTGGCCTGGTATTTCCATCGCCACGAATCGCAACTGCGGGTGCGCGACTTCCTCGTCGCGCTGCTCATCCTCGCCGTGCCGCTGCTGCTCATCTTCCACCAACCGGACCTCGGCACCGCCATCCTGGTGCTGGCCGCCGGCATGTTCGTCATCTTCTTCGCCGGACTGTCTTGGAAGCTCATCATTCCGGTGCTGGTGGTCGGTGTGGTCGCCATCGCCACGGTCGCGGCGGAAGGCGATGCGCTGTGCGCGGAAGGCGTCAGCTGGCCCGGCTTCAAGGATTACCAGCGCCAGCGCGTGTGCACGCTGCTCGACCCGACGACGGACCCGCGCGGCAGCGGCTTCCACATCATCCAGTCCAGCATCGCCATCGGCTCCGGCGGCGTGTTCGGCAAAGGCTGGAAGGAAGGCACGCAGACCCATCTCGAATTCGTGCCGGAGCGCCACACCGACTTCATCTTCGCCGTGATGGCCGAGGAGTTCGGCCTGGCCGGCGCCGTCGTGCTGCTCGTGCTCTACATCGCGCTGATCGGACGCGGGCTGATGATCGCCGCCAATGCGCGCATGCTCTTCTCGCGCCTGCTCGCCGGCGCGGTGTCGCTGTCGTGCTTCACCTATGCGTTCGTGAACATGGGCATGGTGACCGGCGTGCTGCCGGTCGTCGGCGTGCCGCTGCCCTTCGTCAGTTACGGCGGCACCGCGCTGGTGACGCTGTGCATCGGCCTCGGCCTGCTGATGTCGATCGAGGCGCAACGGCGCCGTCGCCGGGAGCGCTGATGATGCACATCCGCCCGCTGTACCGCCTCTGCCTGCCGTTGTGCGTCGTGCTGGCCGGCTGCGCCGGCGCCCCTGCACCCGACACCGTGCCCGGACCGGCGCCGCTGCCGCGCACGGACAGCGCGCCGTCCGCGCCGGTGCCGGCGCCGGCCCGCCCGGGCGGCTTCTATCTCGATGACGGCCCGGGCGACAGCCCGCTCGACGAAGCGTCACTGGCCGCGATTCCGGACGCGCAGCCGCGCGACGAGGCGCTGCATCGCTTCGCCAACCGTCCGTACAGCGCGCTCGGCATGGACTTCGTGCCGATGACCGAGCGCAAGCCGTTCCACCAGCGCGGGCGCGGCAGCTGGTACGGCCGCAAGTTCCACGGCCAGAAGACGGCCAGCGGCGAGCCCTATGACATGTACGGCATGACGGCCGCGCACGCGACGCTGCCCATTCCGAGCTATGTCCGCGTGACCAATCTGTCGAACGGCCGCTCGGTGGTCGTGCGCGTCAACGACCGCGGTCCGTTCAAGCCGGGCCGCGTCATCGACCTGTCATGGACGGCCGCGGCCAAGCTCGGCTATGTCGCGCAGGGCAGCACCGAGGTTTCGGTCGAGGCCGTGTTCCCTGAAGGCAGCCCGGCCGACCTGCTGGCGCGGCGCGCCGCCGGCACACCGGAAATCCGTCGTGCGCCGCCAACGGCGCAGGACGACGCGATTGCAGCGCTGGCCGACGAAACCGCCGACCGTCCGGGCATCTGGCTGCAGCTGGGCGCCTTCAGCGCGCTCGACAACGCGCAGACGCTGCGCAGCCGCGTCGCGCAATCGGTGGCCGATCTCGCCGGACGGCTCCTCGTGCTGAGCGACGGCAGCCACCATCGGCTGCATGCGGGTCCGTTCGAAAACCGGGACGCGGCCATGAGCGCCGCGCAGGCGTTGCGCGAACGCCTCGGCGTCGACGCGCTGCTGATCTCCCGCTGATCGGCCGCACGGCACTCGACGCGTGCCCGCGCGCCACGTATTTTCCCGCTCCCCCACCGCGTCCGGCCGCCGCACCGGATTGCCGTAACACCCTGCCCGGGCGCGGGTATACACCCGCCTGCGTGCAGAATCGTCCGACTGTTCCTGTGCCCGCCACCCCCTCTACGCTGACTCCCGGCCCGCACCACAGCGCGCTGCCGCCAGCACGGCACAACCAAAGAGGAGGAAGGACCATGTCACAGGAATCAGTCAAGGCCGCTCTGATGCAGGCGATCGCCGGCATCCAGGCCAATCCGGGCGCCGCGAAAGTGGTGTTCCGCGCCGATACGCAGCTGGAAGAGGACGTGCGCTGCGTCGCCCGGGTGCGCGACTTCCCGCCCATCGTCATCGATGAACCGCCCGACCTCGGCGGCGCCGACGCCGGCGCCAATCCGGTCGAACTGCTGCTGGTGGCGCTGGGTGCCTGTCAGGAGATCGTCTACAGCGCGTACGCGGCGGTGCTGGACATTCCGCTCACCAGCGTGAAGGTGAATCTGCGCGGCTACCTCGACCTGCGAGGCCTGTTCGGCATCGACCCGTCGATTCCGCCCGGCTACCAGAAGATCCTGTTCGAAACGGAAGTGCACAGCCCGGCCGACACGGCATCGCTGCGCAAGCTTGTGCATACGGTGGAAACGCACTGCCCGGTGCTGGACACGCTCGTGCGGGCGGTCGAAGTGAGCGGGCGCATCACCGTCAACGGCCAGTTGCTCGAGGCGGACACCCAGCCCGCCTGAACGCGGCCGAACCACGCGTCCGGCGGCGCGCCGGACGCGCCGACAAGGACACCCCTTCATGACACGACACATCGCCATCATCGGCGGCGGCCCGGCCGGCTACGTCGCCGCCTCGCACGCCGCGGCGCAAGGCGCCAGCGTCACGCTCATCGACCCGCAGCCGCTGGGCGGCACCTGCCTGCACCGCGGCTGCATCCCCACGAAGACACTCGTCGAAACCTGCAACCTGCTTGAGAAGATGCGCCGCGCGCCGGCCTGGGGGCTGCGCGTGGAAGGCCGCATCGACGTCGACTGGCAGGCGCTGTGTGCCCGCTCCACGCAGGTTGTCGACCTGCTCTGCGGCGGCATCGACGGGCTGATGGCCGACCGCCGCGTGCACTGCCTGCAGGGCCGCGGCCGCATTCTCGACGGGCGGCGCGTGGAGGTCGAGGGGCACGGCACGCTCTCGGCCGACGCGGTGCTCGTCAGCACCGGCTCCAGTCCGCTGCGCCCGGCGGGTTTCCACATCGACGGCGAGCGCATCGCCACCAGCGACGACGTGCTGCGCTGGAACACGCTGCCCGCCTCGCTGCTCATCATCGGCGACGGCGTGGTCGCCTGCGAATTCGCCTTCATCCTCGCCACGCTCGGCGTCGCCGTGACGCTGATCGGCAAGCACGGCCGCCCGATGCACTTCCTCGACCACGACATGTCCGCCGTGGTCGAGCGGGAAATGCGCAAGCACGGCATCGACTTCGTGCCCGACTGCCCGGTGGAGCGGCTGGCCCGCACCGGCGATGGCGTCACCGCCTTCGTCGGCGACACCGCCGTCGGCGCAGCCGAACGCGCGCTGGTCGCCATCGGCCGCCGCCCGAACAGCCGGGGGCTCGGGCTCGAAGAAGCGGGCGTGATGCTGGGCCGGCGCGGTGAAATCATCACCGACCGGCTGATGCGCACCAATCTGGTCGGCCTGTACGGCGTGGGCGACGTGAACGGACGCCTGCCGCTGGCCCATGCGGCATCGGCGCAGGCGCGCCAGGCGGTCGACCACGCGCTCGGGCTGGAGCCGGAACCGCTGGATGACTGCGCCATCCCGTGGGGCGTCTTCACGATGCCGGAAATCGGCTGCGTCGGCCTCGGCGAAGAAGCGGCCATCGCTCAAGGCCACACCGTCAGCTGCGGGCGCTTCGACCTGCGCGGGCTGGGCCGTGCGCAGGCCATGGGCGAGCTGGCCGGTCTGGTCAAGATCGTCGCCGACCGCCTCACCGGGCGCCTGCTCGGCGCCCACATCATCGGTGCGCACGCCTCGGACATGATCCATGAAGCCGCCGTGCTGATCCGCCAGGGCGCCACGGTGCACGCCATCACGCAGACCGTGCACGCCCACCCGACGCTGTCCGAAGCACTGCTTGAAGCCGCCGAGGACGCCCTCGGCCAGGCCGTGCACAAACCCCTGAAACGCGAAACACACCATGCACTCTGACTACCCCGAAGACCGCCTCTACCACCCGGACGCGCTGTGGCTGATGCCGCAGGGCGACGGCGAAGCACTGATCGGCATCAACCACCACGCACAGAAGAGCCTCGGTCCCGTGATGTTCGTCGACCTGCCGCGCGTCGGCGCGGGCATCCGCCAGCACGCGCCACTCGGCACCATCGAGTCGCGCAAGGCCGTGTCCGACATGATCGCGCCCGCCAGCGGCACCGTGCTGGCGGTGAATCCGCGCCTGCGCGGCGAACCCGCGCTGCTCAACAGCGACCCCTACGGCGAGGGCTGGGCGCTCAGGGTGCGCCTCGCGGCGCCGGCGGACAGCAGCGGACTGCTCGCCGCCGGCGACTACGTGAAACAGCTGGTCGGCACCGGAGGCCGATGAGCACAGCGCCGGCGCACTGCACCACGCGGCGCCGGCGCGCCGGACGGTTCCGCCGGTTGGCGTGCATCCGGCGTCAAGCCTGCCGGATGCGCGCCCGCCTTTGGTAGACTGCCGACGTTGTACCCTCCCTCCGGAACTGATCCATGCTCAAGTTGTTGCGCCGCACCGCGCTCGTCGTATCCGCACTGATTCCCCTCCCCGCCCTGGCAACCGTCATCCCGCCGCCGCAGCTCGAAGCGCGCGCCTGGCTGCTGGTCGACAACGAATCCGGCCAGACGCTGGCGCAGTCGCGCCCGGACGAAGCCGTCGAACCCGCGTCGCTGACCAAGCTGATGACGGCCTACCTCACGTTCTCTGCGCTGAAGTCGGGCCAGATCAAGCCGGACCAGACGGTGCCGGTCAGCGTGAAAGCCTGGAAGACGGGCGGTTCGCGCATGTTCATCGCGCCGGACAAGCCGGTCACCGTGGACGAACTGATACACGGCATGATCATCCAGTCCGGCAACGACGCCTGCGTCGCGCTGGCCGAACTCATCGCCGGTTCCGAAGAAGCGTTCGCGCAGATGATGAACCGCGAGGCCAAGCGGCTCGGCATGGCCGGCACGCAGTACCGCAATTCGACCGGCCTGACCGAGGACGGGCACTACACGACGGCGCGCGACCTGGCGCTGCTCGCGCGCGCGCTGATCCACGATTTCCCCGAGTACTACCCGCTGTACTCCACGCCTGACTACACCTACAACAGCATCAAGCAGGGCAACCGCAACCGCCTGCTGACGCTGGATCCGAGCGTCGACGGCATGAAGACCGGCCACACCGACGCCGCCGGCTGGTGCCTCGTGTCGTCCGCCAGGCGCGACGGCCGCCGCGTGCTGTCCGTGCTGCTCGGCGCACCGAACGAGAGCGGCCGCATCGAATCCTCGCGCACGCTGATCAACTACGGCTACAACGCCTACGAGAACACGCGCATCGCCACCGCCGGCGAAGCGCTGGCGCAACCGGCGGTCTACAAGGGTGCGACAGCCAGCGTGCTGGCCGTGCCGGCGAGCGACGCCGTGCTCAGTCTGCCGCACGGCGAAGGTGCGAAGCTCACGCGCGACATCGAACTGACGACGCCGCTGGTCGCGCCGATCGCCGCCGGCCAGACGCTGGGCACGCTGAAGGTGTCGCTCGACGGCAATCCGGTCGGCGAATACCCGCTGGTCGCGCAGGCGGCGGTCGAGGAAGGCGGGTTCTTCCGCCGCATCTGGGACACGATCCGGCTCTGGCTGGGCATGTAAGGGAGCGCGCGTGGCTGACGAGCTGTTCGACTTTCCGTCCGATTTCCCGCTGAAGATCATGGGCGAGCGTCACGACGACTTCGCGCAGGAGGTGGTCGCCGTGGTGTTGCGCCACGCACCCGATTTCGACCCCCGGCAACTGGAAATGCGCCCGTCCTCGGGCGGGCGCTACATCAGCTTCACGGCCACCATACGCGCCACGTCACGCACGCAGCTCGACGCGCTGTACCGCGAGCTGAGCAGCCACCCGATGGTCAAAGTGGTGTTGTGAGCGCACGCGTCAGAGCGCTCGGGCGCGCCGACTACACGCCGGTCTGGCGTGACATGCAGGCGTTCACTGCGGAGCGCGGCGCCGACACGCCTGACGAGCTGTGGCAGGTCGAACACCCGCCGGTCTTCACGCTCGGACTGGCCGGCAAGCGCGAACACCTGTTGCGCGACATCGGCGTGCCGGTGGTCGAATCCGACCGCGGCGGCCAGGTGACGTACCACGGCCCGGGCCAGGTCATCGTCTACGCGATGATCGACCTCAAGCGCGCCGGACTCGGCGTGCGCGAACTGGTGAACCGCATCGAACAGGCCGTGATCGACCTGCTCGCCGCGCACGGCGTCGCGGCGCAGCGGCGCAGCGGCGCCCCCGGCGTCTATGTCGGCGCCGGCGGCGACGAAGCGAAGATCGCCGCGCTCGGCCTGCGCGTGAAGAACGGCCGCACGTATCACGGCGTGTCGCTCAACGTCGACATGGACCTTGCCCCGTTTGCCGCGATCAATCCCTGCGGTTACAGTGGCTTGCGGGTCACACAGACCCGCGATCTGGGCATCGCAGTCCCACCGGAAGCGATGTCCGCACACCTGACAGCCGCGCTACAGCGCGTCCTCACCGAAGACAAGGCACAGCCATGAGCGACATCACCTACGATCCGAGCGCCAAACAGAAGGGCTCGCTGAAAACCGCCCGCATCCCGATCAAGGTGGTGCCGGCCGAAGCGCTGCGCAAACCGCCCTGGATACGCGTGCGCGCGGCGCGCCCGGACAGCCGTTTCGGCGAGATCAAGCAGATCCTGCGCGAACACGACCTGCACACCGTGTGCGAAGAGGCGAGCTGCCCGAACATCGGCGAATGCTTCGGCGGCGGCACCGCCACCTTCATGATCATGGGCGACAAATGCACGCGTCGCTGCCCGTTCTGCGACGTCGGCCACGGCCGCCCGGACCCGCTCGACACCGAAGAGCCGGAAAAGCTCGGCAAGGCCATCGCCGCGCTCAAGCTGAACTACGTGGTGATCACCAGCGTGGACCGCGACGACCTGCGCGACGGCGGCGCGCAGCATTTCGTCGACTGCATCCGCGCCGTGCGCACGCACTCGCCGCGCACCACGATAGAAGTGCTGGTGCCCGACTTCCGGGGCCGGCTCGACGTGGCGCTGGGCATTCTCGACGCCGCCCCGCCGGACGTCATGAACCACAATCTGGAAACCGTACCGCGCCTGTACGCGCAGGCCCGGCCCGGCTCCGACTACGCGCATTCGCTGCTGCTGCTGAAGAAATTCCGCGCCAGCCATCCCGACGTGCCGACCAAGAGCGGCCTGATGCTCGGGCTGGGAGAAACCGACGAGGAAATCCTGCAGGTGATGCACGACCTGCGCGCGCACGACGTGCAGATGCTCACGCTCGGCCAGTACCTGCAGCCGTCGGGCGGTCACCTGCCGGTGCTGCGCTACGTGCATCCGGACGTGTTCGACATGTTCGCGCGCGAAGCCGACGCAATGGGCTTCACGCACGCCGCCAGTGGCCCGATGGTGCGCTCGAGCTATCACGCCGACCGCCAGGCACACGCCGCCGGCGTCGCCTGACGCGGCGGTTCGGCCGCCGGGCGCGCTGCGTCCGGCGCGCGCAGGGAAGAACAACCCGGTGTCTTCGAACGCGGGCGCGCCGGTTTAACATCCGCCGATGAACATTCGACCCGACGCCCCTGCCGACACGTCCGGCTGGCAGGCCCGCATCGCGCTGGGCTACCGCGCGATCAACGGCCGTACCGTGCTTGCGCGGCGCGAACACAACGGTCCGCTGCGCGTGCAGAAGGCGCTCTATCCCGAAGGCGACGCGGTCTGCCACACGCTGCTGCTGCACCCGCCCGGCGGCATCGCCGGCGGTGACGCGCTGGACATGCGGCTGGACGCCGGCCCCGGCGCGCACGCGCTGGTCACCACGCCGGGCGCCGGCAAGTGGTACGGCAGCCGCCCCGGCATCGACGGCCGCGACGCCCGTTCATCGCTGCACATCCAGGTGGCCGACGGCGCCACGGCCGAGTGGCTGCCGCAGGAGAGCATCGTGTTCGACGGCGCGCGTGCCGCCATTTCGAACACGATAGAACTGCGCGGCGACGCCCGCTACATCGGCATGGACCTGTACTGTCTCGGACGCACCGCGAGCGGCGAGCGCTTCACGCGCGGCGCGCTGCGGCTCGACACCCGCATCACGCGCGACGCACGCACGCTGTGGCTGGAACAGGCCCGGCTGGACGGCGACTCGCCGCTGCTGCACTCGCCGGCCGGCCTGGCCGGCGCGCCGGTGTTCGGCACGCTGGTGTGCGCCGGCGTCGACGCCGACGACGCGCTGCTTGCCGAATGCCGCGCGCAGCCCTGTACCCTCGGCGACTGTGGCGTCACGCGCCTGCCCGGCCTGCTGATCGCGCGCTACCGCGGCCAGTGCACGCAGGCGGCTCGGGCATGGTTCGTGCATCTGTGGTCGCGGGTCCGCCCGGTGATGACGGGCCGCGCGGCGCACGTCCCCCGTATCTGGCACACCTGAGCAGGCGAACGATGGAACTGACACCCCGCGAAAAGGACAAGCTGCTCATCTTCACCGCCGCGCTGCTGGCGGAGCGCCGGCAGGCGCGCGGACTGAAGCTGAACTACCCGGAGGCGGTGGCGCTGATCACCGCGGCCATCATGGAAGGCGCGCGCGACGGGCGCAGCGTGGCCGAGCTGATGAGCTACGGCACGACGCTGCTGACGCGTGACGACGTCATGGAAGGCGTGCCGGAAATGATCCCGGACATACAGGTGGAAGCCACTTTCCCGGACGGCACCAAGCTCGTCACGGTGCACCACCCCATCCCGTGAGGCGCCGCCATGAGTGACGAGGAAATGGAACTGGCGCACCGGCTGGCGCGCTTCAAGATCGGCGTGCGGCGCACCCTCGGCCTGTCGATCAGGCTCGACGCGCTGCAGTCGGACGCCGACTACCGCACGCGCACGCTGGCCGACATCGAAGAACGCATCGAGGACGAGGACGTGCTGGCCAACCTGCTGCTCGTGCGCGAATTGCTGGCCCGCCAGTACGCAGCCAGCACACCGGACGAAAGCACCAAGGCCGGGCGCGATTACCGTTTTGGTGCGCGTTCGGGTTAAGGAGAGAACAGCATGATTCCCGGTGAAATGCAGGTCGCCGACGGCGACATCGAACTGAACGCGGGGCGCGACACGCTCGTGCTGGACGTGCGCAACACCGGCGACCGGCCGGTGCAGGTCGGTTCGCACTATCACTTCGCGGAAAGCAATGACGCGCTGGCGTTCGACCGCGCCGCGGCGCGCGGCTTCCGGCTCGACATCGCGGCCGGCACCGCGGCCCGCTTCGAACCCGGCCAGATGCGCACGGTCGGGCTCGTCGCGCTGGCCGGCGAACGCCGTGTTTATGGCTTCCAGGGCCGCGTGCAGGGCCCGCTCGACACCGTCACCCACGATCCAGACACCCAAGGAGATCCGCAATGAATCAAGCACTCATGACACTGGCGCTGGCCTGGAGCGGCTGCGCCTGGGCGCACCCCGGCGAACACCACGACAACCTGCTCGGCACGCTGGCGCACCTGTTTACCGAAGCTGACCATCTGGCGCTGAGCGTTGCCGCCGTGATCGCCGGCGTCATCGGCGCACGCATGCTGCGCCGTCGCGTGCAGGCGTCGCGCCGCGCGAACGGCCGCGACTGACCGGCCCGGCATGAGCACGCGCATCAGCCGGCAGGCCTATGCAGAAATGTTCGGCCCGACCACCGGCGACCGCGTGCGTCTGGCGGACACGGAGCTGTGGGTCGAGGTCGAACGCGACTACACCCTCCACGGCGAGGAAGTGAAGTTCGGCGGCGGCAAGGTGATCCGCGACGGCATGGGCCAGAGCCAGCGCATGAGCGCCGACGTGATGGACACCGTCATCACCAACGCGCTCATCATTGACCACTGGGGCATCGTGAAGGCCGACATCGGCCTGAAGAACGGCTTCATCGCCGCCATCGGCAAGGCCGGCAATCCGGACATCCAGCCCGGTGTGGACATCGTCATCGGGCCGGGCACCGAAATCATCGCCGGCGAAGGCATGATCGTCACCGCCGGCGGCATCGACAGCCACATCCACTTCATCTGCCCGCAGCAGATCGAGGAAGCGCTGATGTCCGGCGTGACGACGATGCTCGGCGGCGGCACCGGGCCGGCCACCGGCACCTACGCCACCACCTGCACGCCGGGTCCCTGGCACATCCACTCCATGCTGGCGGCGGCCGACGCCTTTCCGATGAACCTCGGCTTTCTCGGCAAGGGCAACGCCTCGCTGCCCGGGCCGCTGCGCGAGCAGGTCGAAGCCGGCGCGATCGGGCTCAAGCTGCATGAAGACTGGGGCACCACGCCGGCCGCCATCGACAACTGCCTCGGCGTGGCCGACGACATGGACGTGCAGGTCGCCATCCACAGCGACACGCTGAACGAATCCGGTTTCGTCGAAACGACGATTGCCGCGTTCAAGGACCGCACCATCCACACCTTCCACACCGAAGGCGCGGGCGGCGGCCACGCACCCGACATCCTGCGCGCCGCCGGCATGCCCAACGTGCTGCCGTCGTCGACCAACCCGACCATGCCCTACACGGTCAACACCATCGACGAGCATCTCGACATGCTCATGGTGTGCCACCACCTGGACGCCGCCATCGCCGAGGACGTCGCCTTCGCCGAAAGCCGCATCCGGCGCGAAACGATTGCCGCCGAGGACATCCTGCACGACCTCGGCGCCTTCTCGATGATGTCGTCCGACTCGCAGGCCATGGGCCGCGTCGGCGAAGTCATCCTGCGCACCTGGCAGGCGGCGCACAAGATGAAGGTGCAACGCGGCACGCTCCGCGACCCGGACGCACGTTCGCCGGCCGCCGACAATTTCCGCGTGCGCCGCTACATCGCCAAGTACACGATCAACCCCGCCATCACGCACGGCATCGGCCACATCGTCGGCTCCGTCGAGCCGGGCAAGCTGGCCGACCTCGTGCTGTGGCGCCCCGCCTTCTTCGGCGTCAAGCCCAGCCTGATACTCAAGGGCGGCATGATCGCCGCCGCCGCCATGGGCGACCCGAATGCATCCATCCCGACGCCGCAGCCGGTGCACTACCGGCCCATGTTCGGCAGCTTCGCCGGCGGCCTGAAAACGTCGATCACCTTCGTGTCGCAGGCCGCGCTGCTCAACCCGCAGGTGGCCGCGCTCGGCCTCGCCAAACGGCTGGAGCCGGTGCGCAACACGCGCGCCGTGCGCAAGTCCGACATGGTGCTCAACGGCTGGCTGCCGCACATCGACGTCGACCCCGAAACCTACGCCGTGCGCGCCGACGGCGAACTGCTGGTGTGCGAGCCGGCCGACGTGCTGCCGATGGCGCAGCGCTACTTCCTGTTCTGACCTGATGCGCCGCGCCTGCGCCCGGCGGCGGGAACCCGACATGCTGCTGATAGAAACCTTCGCGCCGGCCGACGCCGTGCCGGCCGAAACGCTGACGCTGACCTTCGAGCTGCGCGCCAAGTGCCGGCTGCGCACGCGCCTGGATTCGGGCGAGGAGGTCGGGCTGTTCCTGCCGCGCGGCACCATCCTGCGCGGCGGCGACCTGCTGGCCGGCAATGACGGCCGCACGGTGCGGGTGCGCGCGGCGGCGGAAGCGGTGATCGAGGCGCGCAGCGCCGATGCGCTGCTGATCGCGCGCGCCGCCTATCACCTCGGCAACCGCCATGTCGCGGTCGAGGTGCAAGCGGGCCTGTTGCGCCTGGCGGATGACCACGTGCTGGCGCTGATGCTCGAAGGCCTCGGGCTGGCCGTCACGCGCACCGACGCGCCGTTCGAGCCGGAAGCCGGTGCCTACGGCGGCCAGCCGGCGCACCACACGCACGCCCACGCGGAAGAGACGGGCGCGAAGCTGCACCTGTTTTCCGCGCCGGACTGAGCGGGCGGCGCGGATGTCCGACACGCTCGCCCCGCTCGCGCTGGTGCGCCTGCTGCATCTGGCCAGCCCGACCCTGCCGGTCGGCGCCTTCAGCTATTCGCAGGGGCTGGAGTGGCAGGTGGATTGCGGCGCGATCCGTACCGAACGGGACGCCGGCGAATGGATACTCGCGCTGCTCGACGCCGGCATCGCGCGCTTCGAGCTGCCATTGCTGGCGGCGCTGATGCAGGCGTGGACGACGGCGGACCTCGACGCGCTGCGTGCGCTCAACGACGACTATCTGGCCAGCCGCGAGGCGGCCGAGCTGCGCGCCGAGACGGTGCAGATGGGCTATTCCTGCGTGCAGCTGCTGAAGGCGCTCGACGCCTGCCGCGACGCCGCCGGCGTGCTCGCCGGCATCGACCAGCCGGCCTTCCCGACCGCGTGGTCGGGCGCGGCGGTGGCGCTTGGCGTGCCGGTGGCGCCGGCGCTCGCGGCGTGGACGTGGGCCTGGGCGGAAAACCAGGTCATGGCGGCGCTCAAGGCGGTGCCGCTCGGCCAGACCGCCGGCCAGCGCCTGCTGATGACGCTGGGCGACGCCATCCCGTCGCGCGTCGCCACGGCCACCACGCTGGCGCGCGCCGACTGGAGCAACTTCTCGCCCGGGCTGGCGATTGCGAGCTGCCGGCACGAGACGCAATATTCGCGGCTGTTCCGTTCCTGACAGCCGGCACGCAACCCATTTCATCGAAAGGCGGGCAATGACTTCACCTTCCACCCCCCGGCCACCGCTTCGCGTGGGCATCGGCGGCCCGGTCGGCTCCGGCAAGACTGCACTCACGCTGGCGCTGTGCCGCGCGCTGCGCGGCCGCTACAACATCGCGGCGATCACCAACGACATCTACACCGAGGAGGACGCGCAGTTCCTCGTGCGCAACGAGGCGCTGACGCCGGACCGCATCATCGGCGTGGAAACCGGCGGTTGCCCGCACACGGCGATCCGCGAGGACGCGTCGATCAACCTGGAGGCGGTGGCGCGGCTGAGCGCGCGCTTCTCCGGACTGGAGGTGATCCTCATCGAATCCGGCGGCGACAACCTGGCGGCCACGTTCAGCCCCGAACTGTCGGACCTGACGCTGTATGTGATCGACGTGGCCGCCGGCGAGAAGATTCCGCGCAAGGGCGGGCCGGGCATCTGCAAGTCGGACCTGCTCATCATCAACAAGACCGATCTGGCGCCCATGGTCGGCGCGTCGCTGGAGGTGATGGCGCACGACGCGAAGAAGATGCGCGGCGAGCGTCCCTTCCTGTTCTCCAACATGAAGACCGGCGACAGCCTGGACGACATCATCGCCTTCATCGAGCGCGAGGGCATGCTGGCGGCGCGGTGAACGGGCGACGCATGCCCCTGTTGCACCGCAATACCCGGCTTGGGGCTACACTCGCGCAACTTTTTCGCAAGGTTGCCGAGTGAAGATCATCATTCTGGGAGCAGGTCAGGTGGGCTCGTCCGTGGCGGAGAATCTGTGCTCCGAAGCGAACGACATCACCGTGGTCGATACCGACGTCGAACGGCTGCAGGCGCTGCAGGACCGGCTGGACCTGCGCGCCGTGGTCGGCAATGGCGCGAGCCCTCAGGTGATGCGCCAGGCGGGCGCCGAAGACGCCGACCTGCTGGTCGCGGTGACCGCCTCCGACCAGACCAATCTGTGCGCCTGCCGCATCGCGCAGACGCTGTACAACCTGCCGACCCGCATCGCGCGGCTGCGCTCGATCGACTACGCCGACCACCCGGAACTGCTGGACGACAACAACTTCGCGGTCGATTTCTCGATCTGCCCGGAACAGGAAGTCACGGACTACCTGAAGCGGCTGATCGCGTTCCCCGAGGCGCTGCAGGTGCTGGAATTCGGCAAGGGCCGCATCAGCATGGTCGCGGTGCGCGCGGTCGGAGGCGGTCCGCTGGTGGGACGCCAGATCAAGGCGCTGCGCGAGCACCTGCCGAACATCGAGGCGCGCATCGCGGCGATCTACCGGCGCGACACGGCCATCATTCCCGACGGCGACACGGTGATCGAACCGGGCGACGAGGTGTTCTGTCTGGCCGCCACCGAGCACATCCGGCTGGTCACGGCGGAGCTGCGCCGGCTGGACAAGCCGATGCGCCGCATCATGATCGCCGGCGGCGGCAACATCGGCTACCGGCTCGCCTCGTCGCTGGAGCAGCAGTACGAGCTCAAACTCATCGAGCACTCGCGCGCGCGCGCGGAATTCCTGTCCACCCACCTGCACCGCACGCTGGTGCTGGCCGGCGACACCACGGACGAAATGTTGCTCGAAGCCGAGAACATCGACGACATGGACCTGTACCTCGCGCTGACCAACGACGACGAGAACAACATCATGTCGTCGCTGATGGCCAAGCGCATGGGCGCACGCCGCGTGGTGGCGCTGATCAACCGCCGCGCCTACGTCGATCTGGTGCAGGCGGGCGCGATCGACATCGCGATCTCGCCCGCCCAGGTGTCCATCGGTTCGCTGCTGGCCCACGTGCGCCGCGGTGACGTGGTGGCGGTGCACAGCCTGCGTCGGGGCGCCGCCGAGGCGCTCGAACTGGTGGTGCACGGCGACGCGAAGAACTCCAAGGTGGTCGGCCGGCGCATCGAACAGATCGGCCTGCCGGACGGCGCGATGATCGCGGCCATCGTGCGCCGCTCGGAAAAGCCGATCAAGGTCGAGGTGTCCGATGTCGCCGTGCGCGAGACGCACGACCAGGTGATCATGCCGCACCACGACACGGTGATCGAATCGGAAGACCACATCATCGTGTTCTGCTCCAACAAGCGCATGGTGTCGCGCATCGAGCGGCTGTTCCAGGTCGGGTTCGGGTTTCTCTGATGCTGCCGGTACTCAACGTACTGGGCCGCCTGCTGGCGGTTTTCAGCCTGACTTACGTTGCGCCCATCGCCTGTTCGCTCATCTTCGGCGACGGCATGCTGCTGCACTTCGTCGACGGCATGGCGATCAGTGCGTCCGGCGGCGTGCTGCTCTACCTGTCGACGCGCCGCCACTACCGCGAACTGAAGCCACGCGACGGCTTCCTGCTGGTCACGCTGTCCTGGGTGCTGATGGCGGCAATCGCGGCGGTGCCGCTGATGCTCGCGTACGACAGCATGAGCTTCACCGACGCCTTCTTCGAGACGATTTCCGGCCTCACGACGACCGGCGCAACGGTGATGACCGGGCTGGACTACGCGCCGCAGTCGATCAACCTGTGGCGCCACCTGATGAACTGGATCGGCGGCATGGGCATCATCGTGTTCGCCGTCGCCATCCTGCCGATGCTGGGCGTCGGCGGCATGCAGCTGTACAAGGCGGAAACCCCGGGGCCGATGAAGGACAGCAAGCTCACCGCGCGCATCGCCGACACCGCCAAGGCGCTGTACATCGTCTATGTCGGCATGACCGTCATCTGCGTGCTGGCGCTGCGCCTGGCCGGCATGAGCTGGTTCGACGCGGTCTGCCACTCGTTTTCCGCGCTCGGCCTGGGCGGCTTCTCGACGCGCGACGCCAGCGTCGGCGCGTTTGACTCCCCGGCCATCGAGGGCGTGCTGAGCTTCTTCATGCTGCTCGCCGGCATCAACTTCGCCACCCACTTCCTCGCCGTGCGCCGCCTGTCCTGGGGCCCCTACCTGCGCGACGCGGAAGCCAAGTCCTATCTGCTGCTGACCGCCATCGCCTTCGTCGGGCTGACGGCGTACGTGCTGATCATGAAGGTCTATCCGGACGTCGGCGGCGCGGCGCGCGCCGTGATGTTCAACCTGATCTCGATCGCCACCGGCTGCGGCTACGCCAGCGTCGACTACGCGCAGTGGCCCATCTTCGCGCCGCTGCTGATGCTGCTGCTCGGCGGCCTGCTGCCCTGTGCCGGCTCGACAGGCGGAGGCATCAAGATGGTGCGCACGCTCGTGCTGTTCGGGCAGAGCCAGCGCGAGATCATGAAGCTGATCCACCCGGCTGCCGTGCGGCCGCTGATGATAGGCCGCACCGCCGTGTCGGAGCGGGTCGCCCAGTCGGTGCTCGGCTACATCTTTCTGTACTTCATGAGCGCGGTGCTGATGACCTTCATCCTGCTGCTGTCGGGACTGGATTTCATGACCGCGTTCACCGCCGTGATGGCCTGCATCAACAACATCGGCCCCGGTCTCGGCGATGTCGGCCCGTCCGGCAACTACGCCGGCCTGAACGACTTCCAGACCTGGGTGTGCGCCTTCGCGATGCTGCTCGGCCGGCTGGAAATCTTCGCCGTACTGATCATCTTCACACCGGGCTTCTGGCGCAAGTAGCGCGGCGCCGCCGGGCCGGCGCAGGCGGCTTCGGCTATCCTTCGCCGCTGAATCGAGGAATCAACATGACCGCACCCCGCAACGACACCTTCCTGCGCGCGCTGCTGCGCCAGCCCACCGACTACACGCCGATCTGGCTCATGCGCCAGGCCGGCCGCTACTTGCCCGAGTACAACGCGACGCGCCGTCGCGCCGGCAGCTTCCTGCAGCTGTGCAAGTCGCCCGCCATGGCCTGCGAGGTCACGCTGCAACCGCTGGAACGCTTCCCGCTCGACGCCGCCATCCTGTTCTCCGACATCCTGACGGTGCCGGACGCCATGGGTCTGGGCCTGTATTTCGCGGAAGGCGAAGGCCCGAAATTCGAACATCCGCTGCGCTCGGAAACCGCCATCCACGCGCTCAAGGTGCCCGACCCGACGGTCGAACTGCGCTACGTGGTCGACGCGGTGAGCGAAATCCGCCGCGCACTCGACAACTCGGTGCCGCTCATCGGCTTCTCGGGCAGCCCGTGGACGCTGGCGTGCTACATGGTCGAAGGCGGTGCCTCGGACGACTACCGCCATCTGAAGACGCTGATGCTGGACCGGCCCGACCTGCTGCACCACCTGCTGGGCGTGACCGCCGACGCGGTCACCCGCTACCTGAACGCGCAGATCGAGGCCGGCGCGCAGGCGGTGATGATTTTCGACTCCTGGGGCGGCGCGCTGAGCGCACACGCCTACCGCGAGTTCTCGCTCGCCTACATGCAGCGCATCATCGCCGGACTCACGCGCGAGCACGACGGCGAGCGCGTGCCGGTCATCATGTTCACCAAGGGTGGCGGCCAGTGGCTGGAAGCCCAGGTCGAGGCCGGCGCCGACGCACTCGGCCTGGACTGGACGACCGACATCGGACTGGCGCGCGAGCGCGTCGGTGACCGGGTCGCGCTGCAGGGCAATTTCGACCCGACGGCGCTGTTCGCGCAGCCGGCCGGCATCCGCCGCGAAGTCCACCGCATCCTGAACAATTACGGCAATCACCCCGGCCACGTGTTCAACCTGGGCCATGGCATTTCGCAACATACGAACCCTGACCACGTGAGCGCGCTGGTCGAGGAAGTGCACCGTCACAGCCGCGTAATACGCACCGCCGGCAAGGTGTGATATGGCCGCCGCAAGACCGTTGGCGGCCCGGAATGCCGCTTGACGGGCGGCGGAAAAGGAAGACAGGGGTTGACTTATGCACAGTCGGCCGCTCAGGGCCGCTACAAGCCGAACACGGCGCCGGACGTCAAACGCGTTTTCGCAAGCCTCTGATAGAAAAGGCAAAAGTTTTTTCTTGACGCCCGATGAAAAATTTGGTGGTTTCGGCACCCGCTCAAGTTGCTGATCGCAACAAAGTTTCCCACAAAGTTATCCACAAGCTATCCGTATTCCAAAGCCCTGCCGGATGAGTGCGTTGCGGACAACAACGGCCAGTCTTGTTGAACGACATGTCGCAAGTCACTGAATCCATTAAAACTGCCCGTCAGGGCTTGGGAAGCACCGCAGCATTTTCGCCGCAGAGGCTGTTGCGGGTCGCTCTTGCCCGGCCGATCCCCACCCTTTTCGACTATGACGCGTCCGGCCACCCGGATGTCGAGCCGGGCATGCGCGTTCGGGTGCCCTTCGGCCGCGGCGAGCTGTGGGGCATCGCCTGGGCGTGGTGCGACGCCGGCGCACTCGATCCGGCGCGCATCAAGTCGCTGCTGGCGGTCGACCGCGCTGCGCCGGCGCTGCCGGCCGGCTGGCGCGCGCTGGTCGAATTCGTCGCCCACTACTATCAGCAGCCGATAGGCGAAGTCGCCGCGATGGCCGCGCCACCCGCCATCAGTGCCACGCGGGCCAGCCGGGCCAGCCGCCGTTTCCGCGCGACCGACGCCGGGCGCGCCGCGCTCGACGCATTGCCGGCGCGCGACGTCGGCCGCAAGCTGATCGCCGCGCTGGTCGAAGCGGGTTCGCTGAACGAAGGCGAGCTGCGCGCGCTGTCTTCGCGCGCCGGCGTCGTGCTGGAGCGTCTGGTCAGCGCCGGGCAGATCGAAATCGCGCTGCCCGAGGCGCCGGCCGAAGCCGCCCACGTGCCGGGCGCCGACCAGCAGGCGGCACTCGACGCACTGCTCGCGGACGACGGATTCGCCGTGAGCCTGCTGCACGGCGTGACCGGCAGCGGCAAGACCGAGGTCTATCTGCGCCTGATCGACGCGCAGATCGCCGCCGGCCGGCAAAGCCTGCTGCTGGTGCCCGAAATCGCGCTGACGCCGCAACTGCAGGCACGCGTGGCGGCCCGCTTCCCGCGCGCCTGCCTGCATGTGATGCACAGCGAAATGAGCGACGGTGCGCGCGCCATGGCCTGGGCGGCGGCGCAGTCCGGCGAGGCGGACATCCTGCTCGGCACGCGGCTGGCGGTGTTCGCGCCGCTGCCGAGGCTGGGCTGCATCGTGCTCGACGAAGAACACGACGCGTCCTTCCGCCAGACCGAAGGCGTGCGCTACTCGGCACGCGACGTCGCGGTCTGGCGCGCGCGCAACGAGGACGTGCCCATCGTGCTGGGCAGCGCCACGCCGTCGCTGGAGTCGCTGCGCCACGCCATCGACGGCCGCTACCGATGGCTGCGCCTCACCACGCGCGCCGGCGACGCCAGCCTGCCGGCGGTGCATCTGATAGACACCCGCGTGTTCCGCGCCAACGAAGGCCTGAGCCAGCCCATGGGCAAGGCGATCGAACAGCGGCTTGAGCGCGGCGAACAGACCCTGCTGTTCATCAACCGGCGCGGCTATGCCCCGGTGCTGAGCTGCCCGGCCTGCGGCTGGGCCGCCGGCTGCACGCAGTGCACCGCCAATCTGGTGCTGCACGCGGCCGACCGCCGGCTGCGCTGCCACCACTGTGGCGCCGAAGGACCGGTGCCGCACGCCTGCCCGAAGTGCGGCAACCAGGACATCCAGGGCTACGGGCGCGGCACGCAGCGGCTGGAAGAAACGCTGGCCAGCCGTTTCCCGCAGGCGCGCCTGCTGCGCATCGACCGCGACAACGTGCGCGGACGCGGACACTGGCAACAGCAGCTGGACCTGATCCGGCACGGCGAGGTCGATCTCGTCGTCGGCACGCAACTGCTCGCCAAGGGGCACGACTTCCCCGGCATCACGCTGGTCGGCGTCATCGGCGCCGACGCCTCGCTGCACGCGGCCGATTTCCGCGCGCAGGAGCGCCTGTTCGCGCAGCTGATGCAGGTGGGCGGGCGGGCCGGGCGGGCCGGCACGGCCGGCGAGGTGCTGATCCAGACCGCCCAGCCCGAGCACCCGCTGTTTGCCGCGCTGCGCGCGCACGACTTCGACGGTTTCGCGCGCAGCCAGCTGGAAGAGCGCGCGCTGCTCGGCCTGCCGCCGCACGGCTTCCAGATCCTGCTCAGCGCCGACGCGCCCGAACTGCCGCCGGCGCTCGACTTTCTCGCCGCCGCCCGGCGCGCCGCGCAGGCGCTGGAGATCGACGGCGTGCAGATCTACGACGCGGTGCCGATGCGCATGGTGCGCCGTGCCGGACGCGAGCGCGCGCAGCTCGTCGTCGAATCGCGCAGCCGCCCGCAGTTGCGCGCGCTGCTGCTGCCCTGGGTCGCCAACCTGTACCGCCTGCGCGTCGCGCGCGGCCTGCGCTGGCACATCGACGTCGATCCGCTGGAGGTCTGAACATGCCGTCACCGCAACGGGAACATCGATGAGGGCCGACCAGGCACTGGTCGCACGCGGCCTTGCCCGCTCGCGCACCGTCGCGCAGGCGCTCATCGCGGCCGGGCGCGCCAGCGCCGCGTCCGGTGGCGGCTGGGTAACCGTCACGAAACCGGCGCAGGAGGTGGCGGACGGCACCGAATTGCGCGTTGCAATGGATGAAGCCGACCGCTACGTATCGCGCGGTGGCCTCAAGCTGGCCGGTGCGCTCGCCCACAGCGGATTCGACGTCACCGGCCTGCACTGTCTGGACGTCGGCCAGAGCACCGGCGGCTTCACCGACTGCCTGCTGCAGGCGGGCGCGGCGCGCGTCGTCGGCGCTGACGTCGGACACGGCCAGCTCGATGCGCGCCTGCGCGGCGACCCGCGCGTCGTGTGCATCGAACACCTGAACGCGCGTGCGCTGGATGCGACGGCGCTGGGCACGCACGCGCCGGCCGGCGGATTCGATCTCGTCGTGTGCGACGCGAGCTTCATTTCGCTGGCGCTGCTGCTGCCCCGCTGGGCCGCGCTGCTGGCGCCGCATGCGCACGTGATGGCGCTGGTGAAGCCGCAGTTCGAACTCGGCCCGGACGCACTCGGGCGGGGCGGTATCGTGCGCGATGCGGCACAATACCCGGCCCTGGAGGTGCGCATGCGCACGCTCGCGCAAGCGAACGGTCTCATCGCACTGGATTATTTCGACAGCCCGATCAAGGGCGGCGACGGCAACCGCGAATTCTTCCTGCACGCCCGCAAGGACGACTGACATCCGCGACGCCGCGCACCCCGACCCGCACACCATGACCGACACCACCAAGCGCATCTGCAGCGTTGAATTCTTTCCTCCGGCAACCGAAGAAGGCGCCGAAAAGCTGCGCGCCACGCGCCGCCAGCTGCGCCAGCTCGACCCCGCCTTCTACTCCGTCACCTACGGCGCCGGCGGCACCACGCGCGACCGCACGCTCGAAGCCGTGCTGGAAATGAAGGCCGAAGGCCTGAATGCCGCGCCCCACCTGTCGTGCATCGGCTCCACCCGCGACTCGCTGCGCGCGACGCTGGCGCGCTACAAGTCCGAGGGCATCCACCACATGGTCGCGCTGCGCGGCGACCTGCCGTCGGGCCTCGGTGATCCGGGCGACTTCCGCTACGCCAACGAGCTGGTCGAATTCGTGCGCGAGGAAACCGGCGACTGGTTCCACATCGAAGTGGCAGCCTATCCGGAAGTGCATCCGCAGGCGCGCAATGCGGACAGGGATCTGGAGAACTTCGTGCGCAAGATGAAGGCGGGCGCCGATTCGGCGATCACGCAGTACTTCTACAACGCCGACGCCTACTTCGCCTTCGTCGATGACGCGCGGGCCAAGGGCGTCGATGCGCCGATCTTCCCGGGCATCATGCCGATCGCCAACTTTTCCAAGATTTCCCGTTTCTCGGAAGCCTGCGGCGCGGAAATCCCGCGCTGGATGCGCCGCAAGTTCGAAGGCTTCGGAGATGATTCGGCGTCGATCCGCGCCTACGGGCTCGACGTCGTCACCACGCTGTGCGAACGCCTGCTGGCGGCCGGCGCGCCCGGCCTGCACTTCTACACGCTGAACCAGGCCGGTCTGACCTCGACCATCTGGCAGCGCCTCGGCCTGTAAGGTCCGTACCGGAGCAACACCATGCGCCTCTTCTCCATCCTCGCCGTCATCGTCGCGCTGTTCGGCGGCTACACCTGGGTCGTCCTCAACTGGAGCTACTCCAGCGGCGAGCGCGCCGGCTACGTGCAGAAGTTTTCGCACAAGGGCTGGTTCTGCAAGACCTGGGAGGGCGAGCTGGCGATGGTGACGATGCCGGGCACGCTGACGGAAAAATTCGAATTCAGCGTACGCGACCCCGACGTTGCGCGCCGGCTCAATGAAAGCATGGGCCAGCGCGTGTCGCTGCACTACGCCCAGCATGTCGGCGTGCCGACGTCCTGCTTCGGCGAAACGCAGTACTACGTCAGCGAGGTGCGCGTGGTCGACGTGAGCGAGGCGGAGCGACGCCTGCACGACTCGATGCCGGCGCTGACTCCGCCGGCGGCGGCACCCGCGCAGTGAGCCGGTCGACGCGCGGACTCGCGCTGCTGCTCGCGGGCATGTCGGCCATCGGCCCGTTCGCGATCGACACCTATCTGCCGGCCTTCCCCGCCATCGGCGCCGATCTGGCGGCGAGCCAGGTCGAAGTCCAGCAGTCGCTCACCATCTACCTGGCCGCGTTCGCGCTGATGACGCTGTGGCACGGCGCGCTGGCCGATTCGCTCGGCCGCCGCCGCGTCGTGCTGTGGGCGCTCGCGCTGTTCTTCTTCAGCTCCATCGGCTGCGCGCTGGCCACCCGCATCGAACACCTGTGGATCGCCCGCGCACTGCAGGGCATGTGCGCCGGCGCCGGCATGGTGGTCGGCCGCGCGATGGTGCGCGACCTGTTCGAAGGCGCGCAGGCGCAGCGGCTGATGAGCACGATACAGATGCTGTTCGCGCTGGCGCCGGCAGCCGCTCCGGTCATCGGCGGCTGGGTGTTCGCCGCCTTCGGCTGGCGCGCCACGTTCTGGTTCCTCACCACCTACGCCGGCCTGCTGTGGATCGTCTGCTGGATGCGGCTGCCCGAAACGCTGGACCCGGCGCACCGGCGCAGCCTGCACCCGGTCTCGCTGGCGCGCGACTACTCGAAGGTGTTCGCTCACCCGGCACTGCGCGCGCTCATCATCGCCGTGTCGATGAACTTCGCCGGCTTCTTCCTCTATGTGATGTCGGCGCCGGCCTTCCTGCTGAACCACCTCGGCGTGTCGCCGCAAGGCTTCGCCTGGCTGTTCGGCCCGACCGTCGCCGGCATGATGACCGGCTCGTGGATTTCACGCCGTCTGGCCGGACGCGTCGAGCCCATGCCCACGCTGAAGCTCGCCTACACCATCATGCTCGCCGCCGCCGCCTGCAACGTGGCGCTCAATCTGGCCATGCCGGCCAGCCTGCCCTGGGCCGTGCTGCCGATCGCCGTCTATAACATCGGCCAGGCGATCGCGATGCCGACGCTGTCGCTGCTCGCGCTCGACCTGTTCCCGAAGGCGCGCGGCATGGTGTCCTCCTGCCAGGGCTTTGCGCAGTCGCTCACCAATGCGCTGGCGGCCGGCCTCGTCGTGCCGCTGCTGTGGGGCGAACCGCTGCACCTTGCGGCCGGCATGGCCGCCTTCATCCTGCTCGGCTGGCTGGCCTGGATGCGCTACCGGCAGGTGCGGCCGTGAGCCGCCGCTTCCAGGTGCGCAGCCGGGACGACAACGGTCGCTGGCTGCACGAGGTGTTCGACGCCACCACCGGCGAAGCGGTGTTCGAACCGCACCCCGAGCTGTCCAGGTGTTTCGACGCGGCGGCCATGCTGGAGTCCGGCCTGGCGGTCGGTGAAGCGCTCGAACTGCTGGCGGCACGTCCGGTCAGCAGGAAATGCGGCTGCTGAACGCCGCGCCCTGACGTCGGTTCGGCGCGCCTCTGCTGCGCCGCAACATCCGTTGATTCATGTCAATGGACTCCCGCCATCGCGGCATTACGGTGTGGCTGTCACGACGGCGCCGCGACAGTCACGAACGGTCACGGCCCGCCGGCCGCTTTCGTTCATCAGGGAGAACCACCATGAAAAACCTCCGTTCCACGATTCTGGCCAGCGCCATGCTGCTCGGACTTTGCTCCGGACCGGCGCGTGCCGACGCGGACACCGACAGCGCCATGCTCGGGCTCGCCACGCGCAGCGGTTGCCCGACCTGTCACAGCGTCGAGCCGGGCGCCACGCGTGACGGCAAGACGCCGATCGGTCCGGCCTGGCGCGACGTGGCGGCAAAGTACGCTGGCGACGCGAATGCGCAGGCGGCGCTGACCCGCACCGTGCTGGAAGGCTCCAGCCCGTACGCCAGCCACTGGAAAGGCAAGGTGACCGGCCTCGCCATGCCGCCCAACCAGGTCGCCATCGGCGAGGCCGACGCCGCGAAACTTGTGGGCTGGATCCTGTCGCTGAACGTGAAGTAGCGCAACGAGACGGGCGCCTGCAACGGGCGCCTGTCCTCCGGTCGACTGATGCGGCATTTGCGTCCGCGACGTCACCCGCATGCCGCCACGCTTCGGGGCGCGGGGCCCCTCCCCCGCCCTTCGCGGCGCACCAGAAACACTCACGCCTTTGCGCACCGCACCAACACGACAAGCGTTGCGGGCGACGGCCTTCGAAACGCGAAATTCAGAGCATAAAAAGCAACATGCTTATCAAGGACATGATGCGGAAATGTCCTTGATACTCAGAAACTTAAGCACGGCATCCGGTGGCCTGAATCTTGCGATGGCAGCCTGTCTCGCCGCGAGGCGATACATCTTGTTGCATTTTTTAGCGTCTCAATCCTTACCGGGAAGAGGTCACCAATGAACAGGAAGCTACTGGTCACTGCACTGGCGTTGTTCGGCAACGTAGCCGCATTCGACGCACTGGCGCAAACAGCGCCGACGCAGTTCAATCTGATCGAGGCAACGGTGCCGCAAATCCAGGCAGCCATGCAGTCCAGGCTGCTGTCGTCCGAACAGCTGGTCAATATGTATCTCGCCCGTGTCGCCGCCTACGACGACGCGGGTCCGATGCTGAATTCCTACCTTTACGTCAATCCGGCCGCGGCCGCCGAGGCCAACACGCTGGACGCGCTTCGCTTCGTGCCGGGCAGGGAAGTGGGTCCGCTGTACGGCATTCCGGTCTTGCTGAAGGACATCATCAACACCCGCGACATGCCGACCACCGGCGGAGCCGTGGCGCTGAAGGAATCGATCCCGCTGCACGACGCCTTCATCACGAAGAAGCTGAGGGCCGCCGGGGCGATCATCATCGGCAAGGCGACACTGACGGAATTCGCCAACTTCGTGACCAGCGGCATGCCGGCCGGCTACAGCTCCTACGGTGGCTACGGCTTCAATCCGTACAACCCCGTGCCGCTGCCCGGCGGCGACGGACGTCCGCTGCTGAGCCCGAGCGGCTCCAGCGCCGGTTCGGGCATTGCGGCGGCGGCGAACCTGTCCGCACTGACCATCGGCACGGAAACGTCGGGGTCCATCCTGAGCCCCAGCAACGCCAACGGCATCGTCGGCATCAAGCCCACGGTGGGTCTGGTCAGCCGCGACGGCATCATCCCCATCACGGCGGACCAGGACACCGCCGGACCGATGACACGTTCAGTGACCGACGCGGCCATCCTGCTCGGCGTCATCGCCGGCTACGACCCGGACGACCCCGCGACCGAAGCCTGCCTGGACGCCGACAAGTGCCCGGCCGACTACACCGTCTTCCTGAACAAGGCCGGACTGGCAGGCGCACGCATCGCGGTGCCGCCTTTCCCGAGCAACCGCACGGCCATCATGGAAGCGGCGATACAGACGATGCGTGATCTCGGTGCCACCGTCGACACCATCCCCGCCCTCGCGAGCGTGGGTGTGTCCGGCATCCTGAACTACGGCCAGAAACGCGATGTAAACGCCTACTTCGACAAGAGCGTGCCGGACACCTTTCCGATCCGGTCGCTGGCGGATCTGATCGCGTTCAACGAGGCGCATCCGGACATCGCGCTCAAGTACGGGCAGACCTCGTTCATCGCATCGCAGGCGCTCGACATTTCCGAAGGCAGCGCCGATACGCTGAAGTACATCGCTGACCGGGACCTCGGGTTCGAACGTTCGCGCGGCCTCATCAACGATGCACTCAACGGCCCGGACGGCATCGGGGGAACGGAGGACGACTACGACGCGATCGTCTATTCCGGCAGCGGAAGTGCGGGCACGTGGGCACGCGCCGGATATCCGAGCATCGTGGTGCCCGGCGGCTTTGTCGAATCGAACGGTGCCCAGATTCCGTCGGGCGTCTCGTTTGCCGGACGGCCGTTCGGCGAAGGACGCCTGATCGAGCTCGGCTATGCCTTCGAACAGGCCACCGGTGCCCGGATTCCGCCAGCAAGCGCACCGGCGCTGCCGACCGACGTGGTCCGGCTGGGCGACGTCAATGGCGACGGCTGGGTCGACAGCACCGACGTATCGCTGGTCACGAAACGCATGAATCAGCCGGCCAGCGGCCCCTACGACAAGGCCGACGTCGACCATGACGGTCGGATCACCGCGCTCGACACGCGCAAGCTCGCGACGCTCTGCTCGCGTGCCCGCTGCGCCACGAAGTAACGCCCCCCACCCCACTTACCGGACTTCATCCATCATGAAAATCCTCTCGTCCCTTCTGTTCTGCTGCCTGCTCGCCGCCGGCTCCGTTCAGGCCCAGAGCCTTTCCGTCGTGCCGTCCTCGCCGGTCGTTGCGCCGGGCGACACGTTCAGCATCGACATCGTCGTAACCGACCTTGGCGACACTGCGGCCAGCACACTCGGCACCTACGACCTGTCCGTCGCCTTCGATCCGTCGCTGGTGAAGGTGTTCGGCATCACCTTCGGCAACGGTCTCGACGTATTCGATCTCGGTTCGCTGTTCACCGTTTCGTCGGGCTTCGGCACCATCAGCCTGTACGAGCTGTCGTTCGACTCGATCGACGATCTGGTGGCGCTTCAGCCGGATGCCTTCACGCTGGCCACGCTGACGTTCAAGGCGATTTCGCTCGGGACGACACCGTTCGACGTGTCGGTCACCGCGTTCGGAGATGCCTTCGGCGACAGCCTGCCGGTGACGCTGACCGGCAGTTCCGTCGCCGTGGTGCCGGAGCCGCAGACGCTTGCGCTCATGCTGGCCGGACTGGGCCTCATCGGCTTCGCCGCCCGCCGCAACGGCTGACCATCGCAACCGTTCCACCCGGGCCCCCCGCTGCGTGAGCCGCCGGGGGCCTTTCGCCGCCCTTGACTTGATCTGCCCGTCCTTTTAAGGTTCGGGCTTGCGCCGATTTGAGCCTTCAGCTTGCGGGCGCGTTATAAATTCCGCTAAAGCGAGCTGTCCGACCCGTCAGCACGCTCCGGCGCGCGGCGGGTTTTTTGTTGTCCGTACGGCGCCCGCACCACACGGGTTACGTTCCACGGAGAACACTGATGATTCGCCCCGACTGCACGGCCCGACTGGGCGCCCTGATGGCGCGCCGCATCCTGATACTGGACGGTGCCATGGGCACCATGGTGCAGCGTCACAAGCTGGTCGAGGCCGACTACCGCGGCGAGCGCTTCGTCGACCACCACCGCGACCTCAAGGGCAACAACGACCTGCTGGTGCTCACGCGCCCGGACGTGATACGCGGCATCCACGCCGCCTATCTCGAAGCCGGCGCCGACATCGTCGAAACCAACACCTTCAATGCAACGGTGATTTCGCAGGCCGAATACGGCCTCGAAGAAGTGGTGCATGAGCTCAACTACACCGGTGCGCGCCTCGCGCGCGAGGCCTGTGACGAATTCACCGCGAAGACACCGGACAAGCCGCGCTTCGTCGCCGGCGTGCTCGGCCCCACGTCGCGTACCTGTTCGCTGTCGCCGGACGTGAATGATCCGGGGTTCCGCAACGTCACTTTCGACGCGCTGGTGACCGACTACGTCGCCGCGGCGCGCGGCCTGACCGAAGGCGGCGCCGATCTGCTGCTGGTGGAAACCATCTTCGACACGCTCAACGCGAAGGCGGCGCTGTTCGCGCTGGAGCAGTTCTTCGAGGAAGAAGGCCGGCGCTGGCCGGTGATGATTTCCGGCACCATCACCGACGCGTCCGGGCGCACGCTGTCCGGCCAGACCGGCGAGGCGTTCTGGAATTCGCTGCGCCACGCCAACCCGATCTCGTTCGGCTTCAACTGCGCGCTCGGCCCGAAGGAGCTGCGCCCGCACGTCGAGGAGCTGTCGCGCATCGCCGACGTGCATGTGTCGGCGCATCCGAACGCCGGCCTGCCGAACGCCTTCGGCGAATACGACGAAACGCCGGCCGACATGGTGGCGCACATTTCGGAGTGGGCGAAGTCGGGCTTCCTGAACATCGTCGGCGGCTGCTGCGGCACCACGCCGGACCACATCCGCGCCTTCGCCGAAGCGATGGACGGCATCGCCCCGCGCCGTCTGCCGCAGATCGAACGCAAGCTGCGCCTGTCCGGTCTGGAAGCGAGCAACTTCGACGGCGACAGCCTGTTCGTGAACGTCGGCGAACGCACCAACGTGACCGGCTCCAAGGCTTTCGCCCGCATGATCCTCGAAGGCCGCTTCGACGACGCGCTGTCGGTCGCCCGCCAGCAGGTGGAGAACGGCGCGCAGATCATCGACATCAACATGGACGAGGCGATGCTGGATTCGGTCGCCTCGATGGAGCGCTTCCTCAAGCTCATCGCGTCCGAGCCCGACATTTCGCGCGTGCCCATCATGCTCGACTCGTCCAAGTGGAGCGTCATCGAAGCCGGCCTGAAATGCATCCAGGGCAAGGGCGTCATCAATTCCATCTCGATGAAGGAAGGCGAGGCGGAGTTCCTGCGCCAGGCACGGCTCGCCCGTCGCTACGGCGCCGCCGTCATCGTCATGGCGTTCGACGAGAAGGGACAGGCGGACACCTACGCGCGCAAGACCGAAATCAGCGCGCGCGCCTACAGGCTGCTGACCGAGGACGTGGGCTTCCCGCCGGAAGACATCATCTTCGACCCGAACATTTTCGCCATCGCGACCGGCATTTCCGAACACGACAACTACGCCGTCGATTACATCGAGGCGGTCGAGTGGATCAAGCAGAACCTGCCGTACGCGAAGACGTCCGGCGGCGTGTCCAACGTGAGCTTCTCCTTCCGCGGCAACGACCCGGTGCGCGAGGCCATCCACACGGTGTTCCTGTACCACGCGATCTCGCGCGGCCTGTCGATGGGCATCGTCAACGCCGGCCAGCTCGGCGTCTACGAGGACATTCCGCAGCCGCTGCGCGACAAGGTCGAGGACGTGGTGCTGAACCGCCACCCCGGCGCCGGCGAGGCGCTGGTCGAATACGCGCTGACGGTGAAGGGCTCCGCGCGCGAGAACGTGCAGGACCTCGCGTGGCGCGAGTGGGCCGTCGACAAGCGGCTCGAACACGCGCTGGTCAAGGGCATCACGGAATTCGTCGTGGCCGACACGGAAGAAGTGCGCGCGCGCATGGAGGCGGAAGGCAAGCCGCCGCTGGCCGTCATCGAGGGCCCGCTGATGGCCGGCATGAACCACGTCGGCGACCTGTTCGGCGCCGGCAAGATGTTCCTGCCGCAGGTGGTGAAATCGGCGCGCGTCATGAAACAGGCGGTGGCCCACCTGCAGCCCTACATCGAGGCGTCGAAGAAGGTCGGCGAAACGAAGGGGCGCGTCGTCATGGCGACGGTGAAGGGCGATGTCCATGACATCGGCAAGAACATCGTCGGCGTGGTGCTCGGCTGCAACGGCTACGACGTGATCGACCTCGGCGTCATGGTGTCGTGCGAGAAGATCCTGAACGCCGCGCGCGAGCACAACGCCAACGTGATCGGCCTGTCCGGCCTCATCACGCCGTCGCTGGAGGAAATGAGCCACGTCGCCTCCGAAATGAAGCGCGAAGGCTTCAGCCTGCCGCTGCTGATCGGCGGCGCGACCACGTCGCGCGCGCACACGGCGATCAAGATCGCGCCGCACTACGACTCGCCGGTCGTCTATGTACCGGATGCTTCGCGCGCCGTCGGCGTCACCACGCGCCTGCTGTCGGTCGACCAGCGCGACGCGTTCGCCGCCGAGGTGGCCGCCGACTACGTGAAGATCCGCGAGCAGCACGCGGCCAAGAAGGGCCAGGTGCTGGTGTCGCTGGCGACCGCGCGCGAGAACGCATACCGCTGCGCCTGGGGCAGCGAGTTCGTGCCGGACCGCCCGGTGCGCAGCGGCCGCCAGGTCATCGAGGACCAGGATCTGTCGGCGCTCGTCGACTACATCGACTGGGGCCCGTTCTTCCAGACCTGGGAGCTGTCCGGCCCGTATCCGGCCATCCTGCAGGACGAGGTGGTCGGCGAGGAGGCGCGGCGCGTGCTCGCCGACGCGCAGGACATGCTGAAGAAGATCATCGACGGGAAGTGGCTGGTCGCGCGCGCCGTCTATGGCATCTGGCCGGCCAACAGCCGCGGCGACGACATCGAGTTCTACGTCGACGAGGAACGCGCCGCCACGGCGATGGTGTGGCACAACCTGCGCCAGCAGCACGAACGCCCGGCCGGCAAGCCGCACTACTGCCTGTCCGACTTCGTCGCGCCCCGTTCGAGCGGCGTCGCCGACTGGGCCGGCGCCTTCGTCGTGACGGCCGGCATCGGCATCGAAACGAAGCTGGCCGAGTTCGCGAAGACGCATGACGACTACAGCAGCATCATGCTCAAGTCGCTGGCCGACCGCCTCGCCGAAGCGTTCGCCGAATGGCTGCATGCGCACGTGCGGCGTGTCGACTGGGGCTATGCCGCCGCCGAAACGCTGGACAACGCCGCGCTGATCGCGGAGAAGTATCGCGGCATCCGGCCGGCGCCCGGCTATCCGGCCTGCCCCGACCACACGGAAAAGGGCGAGCTGTTCCGGCTGCTGGACGCACAGGCCGCGATCGGCGTCGAACTGACCGAAAGCTATGCGATGACGCCCACCGCGGCGGTCAGCGGCTTCTACATCGGCCATCCGGACGCGCGCTACTTCGCGGTCACCAAGGTCGGCACCGACCAGGTGGCGGATCTGGCAGCACGCAAGGACATGCCGGAGCCGGTCATGCGGCGCTGGCTCGCGCCGGTGCTCTGATCGGCCGCGCGGTCGGCCGGTGCGCGTCAGTCCTCCGGCAAGTCCTGCGCCGGCAGGTCCAGCGCCTCGAACACCCTGAGCGCTGCATAGGCGTCGTTCGCCGCGTACAGCAGCTGGCTGTCGGTCAGCGCCGGCTGCGCCCAGTTCGTCGTCGTCACCGCCTTCGACTTGCGGAAATTGCGCCCGAGCGTCAGGCCGACCGCGGCGCGCGCGCCCATCGAGCTGTTGTAGCCCAGCTTGCGGTAGACGTTGTTCAGGTCCAGCACGGCGCACGGGCTGATGCCCAGCTTCGCGCGTATCTGGCTGTGGTCCGAACTCAGGCCGAAGCCGATCTTGAGCACCGCGCGGTCCTGCAGCAGCGCCGCGACGACCGGCACGCACGCCGCGTGATGCAGCTGGAAGATGTAGGCGCGGCCGGGCAGCGCGAACTGCACCACGTGCGGCCCGGTACTGACCTCGCCCACCCTGAAGGTCGGTTTCGACTCGGTGTCGAAGCCGACCTGCCGCGCGGCGCGGATGTCCTGCGCGGCGGCGGCGAATTCCGCCTCCGTGCGCGGCACGATGATGTTCGCCAGCGTCAGTCCCGCGAACGGTTCCAGCAGGCTTGTGTCCGCCTTCGACGGTCCGGTTTTTCTCATTGCGGCAAGTGTCCTTTCAGATCCGTGTACGGCACGGCTGCAGGCCAGCTCTGTGCCAGAAAATCGATGAAGCAGGCGATGCGCGCCGCCAGTCCGGTATTCCGGTAATACACCGCGTGCACCGGCTGGAAGCTGGCAATGCGGGCGCCGGCCAGCACTTCGACCAGACGGCCGCTGCGCAGGTCGTCCGCCGTCATGAAGTCGGACAGGCAGGCGATGCCCTCGCCCGCCAGTGCGAGCTGGCGCACCGTTTCGCCGCTCGACGCGGACAGCGCCGGGCGGATCGCGCAGCCCTCGCCGTCGCCGTGGCGCAGCGGCCAGGTGTTCAGGTGGGCCGGCGCGGTGAAGCCGAGCAGCCGGTGCGCCGACAGCGCCGCCACGTCGGCCGGCACGCCGTGCGCCGCGAGATAGGCCGGCGCGGCCATCACCCGCAGCATGGAGCGCCCGAGCAGGCGCGCATGCAGCGTCGAGTCGGGCAGCGTGCCGATGCGCAGCGCGACGTCGATGCGCTGTTCGATCAGGTCGGTGATGCGCTCGTTGCTGTACAGCTCCAGCTCCACGTCCGGGTAGCGCGCGCGGAATTCGCCGATGCGCGGCACCAGCACATGCAGCACGAAGGGCGTCGCCGCATCGACCCGCAGCCGCCCGGCCGGTCGCTGATGGCGGATCGTCATGCATTCCTCCGCCTCGGCGATCGCCGCGACGATGCGCCGCGCGTGTTCCGCGAACAGGCGTCCTTCCTCGGTCTGGTCGATGCGCCGCGTCGTGCGCACGAGCAGCGTGCTGCCCAGGCGCCGCTCCAGCCGTGCCAGCGCACGGCTCACGCCGGATACGGTCTGGCCAAGCTGTTCGGCGGCGGCGGTCAGCGACCCGCCATCGACGACGGCGAGATAGGCCAGCAGGTCTTCGGTGCGCGTCATCATCGCGACACGCCGCCGAACTCTTGATTTTCAGTCAACAATCAATTGCCTTTCACGCGGTTACTGGAATGATAGGGCCGCGTCAGACTGCTGGCTACATTCATCACTGTGGAGCCGGACATGGACCTCGGACTGAAGGGCCAGCGCGCGCTGGTCACCGCATCATCGAACGGCATCGGCCTGGAGATCGCCCGCGCACTGGCGGCCGAAGGCGCGCAGGTGGTCATCAACGGACGCAGCCAGCGCAGCGTGGATGCCGGCATCGCCAGCATCCGCGCCGGCCTGCCGCAGGCCGCGCTGACCGCGCTGGTGGCCGACAACGGCACGGCCGACGGTTGCGCAAAGACGATTGCCGAACTGCCGGCGGTCGACATCCTCGTGAACAATCTCGGCATCTACGAGGCGGTGGGCTTCTTCGACGAGAGCGACGCCGACTGGCAGCGCCTGTTCGACGTGAACATCATGAGCGGCGTGCGGCTGGCGCGGCACTATCTCGCCGGCATGCTGGCGCGCGACCGTGGCCGCGTCGTGTTCATATCCAGCGAATCGGGCATCAGCCCGGCACCGGAAATGGCGCATTACAGTGCGACCAAGACGATGCAGCTGGACATTTCGCGCTCGCTGGCGGAACTGACCAAGGGCACGCAGGTGACGGTCAATGCCGTGCTGCCGGGGCCGACGCGCACGGAAAGCGTCGAGGCCTTCATCCGGAACGTGTTCCCCGACCTGTCGCCGGCCGACGCACAGCGCCGCTTCATGGAAGAGAACCGTCCGTCGTCGCTGATCGCCCGCCTGATCGACCCGGCGGAGATCGGCGCCGTCGTCGCCTTCATCGCCTTCATCGCCAGCGCGCGCGCCGCCGTCATCAACGGCGCGGCCATCCGGGCCGAAGGCGGTCTGGTGCGCAGCGCGTTCTGAGGCGGCGGCGTCGGCCCGTGAAAACAGGCGGCCGACGCCGGCAGACCCGCGCTCAGTCGGCCGGCAGCACGGCCGGCACACCCTGCTTCTTCACCAGAAAGACCACGAAGCGCGCCGGCGAGTCCTTGCTGGCGTTGCGCGCCTGCGTGTGCACGTCGTCCGGCACCTCCTCGAACACGTCGCCCGGCTTCAGGCGCTGCTCGGCGCCGCCGGCAACCTGCATGACGACTTCGCCCTCCAGCATGTAGACGAACACATGCGCGCGATGGCGATGCGCCGGGCTGGCTTCGCCCGGGCCCAGCGTGACCACGAGCATGGTGCCCTCATCCAGCCCCGGCTGCAGCGCACGCGTCAGCAGCGGAACGACGCCGCCGCCTTCGTGCGCCTGCGCCGGCGCGCCGGTCAGCGCGAACGACATCAGTAGCGCGGCCCACGACGCGCGGATCATGACGCCCTCCGTTCAACCGGCTGGCGCATGGAAATGGCGATGCGGTTCCATGCGTTTATGGTGGCGACGGCAAAGGTCAGTTCGGCAATCTGCACCTCTTCGAAGTGGCGCTTCAGCGCATCGAACAGCACGTCGTCCGGCGCGCCGTCGCCGATACGGGTCAGCGCTTCCGCCCACGCCAGCGCCGCGCGTTCGGCGTCGGTGAAGAAGGCACACTCGCGCCAGGCCGCCAGGACATCCATGCGCTGGGCGTCCTCGCCCAGCGCGCGCAGCGCGGTGGTGTGCATGTCGAGGCAGAACGCGCAGCCATTCATCTGCGACACGCGCAGATAGACCAGCTCGGTCAGCTTCGGGTCGAGCTGGCCCTTGCCCAGCTGGTCGGACAGTGAATACAGCGTCTTGTAGGCGTTCGCCGCGAGGCGGAAGTACGGCAGGCGAAGGTCATGCATCGTGGTTTCTCCGGAAATTCGCGCGCCGGAAATCGGTGCGCTCCCTGACAAGACGTTGCACGCCGTCCCGTTGTGACAGGCGGCCCCTCAGCGCGCCCCCCGGTGCGCCCGGAACGCACCCAGCTTGTCCGGATTGACGACCGCGTAGATCGCGAGCACGCGTTCGCCGTCGGTCTCTATCGTCATGACCGAATGCAGTTCGCCATCCATGTAGCGAAAGATGGCCGGCTCGTGATTGACGACGCCCTCGCGCCATTCGAGGTCGAAGTCCGGATTGCGCGCGATCGCGTAGTACAGCCAGCCGATGCGGCTGGCGCCCTGCAGCGTGCGCGTCGTCGTCACCGCCTTGCCGCCGCCGTCCGCCGTCATCCGCGCATCTTCGGTGACGATGCGTTCGATGTCCTCGCGGTTGCCCGACTGCGCGGCGGCCATGAAGGCGCGCAGCACCCGCAGATGCGCGTCACGGTCCACCCTGAAGCGCGGCCGGTCACCGCTCACACGGGCCTTGGCCCGATGCACCAGCTGGCGGCACGACGCTTCGCTGCGCTCCAGCACCTGCGCCACCTCCGGGTAGTCGTAGTCGAACACTTCGCGCAGCAGGAAGGCGGCTCGTTCATCCGGCGTCAGCCGTTCCAGCACCGCGACGAAGGCGAGCGACAGGTTGTCGGCCAGTTCGAGGCGCGATTCCGGCGTGATCGGGTCATGCGCCTCCAGCGGCTCCGGCAGCCAGGGCCCTATGTAGTGGCGCGCTTCGGCCTTGCGCGCGCGCAGCCGGTCCAGACTGAGCCGTGTGACCGTGGTCACGAGCCATGCTTCGGCCGATCTCAGGCCGTCCGGCGCCGATTCATGCCAGCGCAGCCAGGCGTCCTGCACCGCATCTTCCGCCTCGGCGCGCGAGCCGAGCATGCGGTAGGCGATGCCGGCCAGGCGCGGGCGGTGGTTGTCGAAGGTGTCCATGGGCAGTCCGTTATTCGTGATTCGCGTTTCCGTGTGCATGCGTCGAAGACGCATGGGCCGGGTGCCTTGTGACAGATCCCGGCCGTATGAGGACGAGCGCTCCGTACCCGGGCGGCGCAACCGGGCGATTACGGCGGACGGGTTCCGCGTTCGCGACCGGCCCGCGTCCGGTTGCGAAGCGGGTTCCGCTCATCGAGGTGCCTGCGTGATGAAGCGTACGCCCGCTGCGCATCCCGCGGGTTGCCCGGAAGCGGGACCCGGCCTGCTCGGCCGTGCTGGCGCCTGCAGGAAGGCGGTGAGCGCATCGCGTGCCTGGGGCAGCGCAGCGGTCAGATCATGATCGGCATCGAGCGCGATCAGCGCAGTGCCCGGCCGGGCGTCGGCCAGGCGCTGCGCGTCCGCAAAGGGCACCGTGTCGTCGTGCAGGCCGTGCGCCAGCATGACGGGACAGCCCGCCTTCGGCAGTGTGGCCAGCGGCGCGATGTCATCGAAGCGCGCGCCGATCACGCGCTGCACCCAGTGCGTGATCAGCGCGCCGAACGGATGCCAGGGCACGCCCATGGCAGACAGGTGTCGCCGCATCATGTCGCGCGGATGGACGAAGACCGACAGCCCGACCACCGCCTGCACGCGATCGCCGCGGCTCGCTTCGAGCAGCACGGCGGCGGCGCCGACCGAATGGCCGATCAGCGCCAGCTTCGAACCGTCGACGTCATGACGAAGGCACAGCCAGTCCAGCCCGGCGGCCACGTCGTCGGCGAAACGTGGCAGCGACATGAAATCGATGTCATCGCTCGCGCCATGGCCGCGTGCATCGAGCAGCAGCACGGCATGACCGGCCTCGTGCAGCGGGCGGGCGAGCGGCAGCATCATCGAGGCGTTCGCGCCCCAGCCGTGCATCACCAGCGCGGCAGGCGCCCGAACGTTGCCACCGGCGGGCACGAACCAGCCGTGCAGGTGCCGCCCGTCGCGCGCCGGCAGCCTCACCGTGATGGCCTGCAGACCGTGATCCAGCGGCGTCGTCAGATGGGGTTCGCGCGGCACCGCAAAGCGCCGCAGCAGCCAGCGGCGCAGCGGCGAGGCGCTCATGCGGGCACGCAGATGCGGCCGCGCCGCGGTGCCTGCACGGCCTTCGTCACCCGAAGCGCCCGCGGCAGCATGCCGGTCACGTCACGCCCTCCGCCCGCAGCCCGACGGGCAGCGGATCGCCGCGACCGAGCTGGCGGGCGGCGTCCTGCAGCGCGGACTGCAGCATTTCCTCGATCACCGGATGGTAGAAGGGCATCTCCAGCAGCGAAGGCACGGTTTCGCCGCGCTGTATCGCCCACGCCAGCAGGTGGGCCAGATGTTCGCCGCCGGTGGCCATCATGGCGGCGCCGAGCAGGCGGCCGTCGCGGCGATCGGCGTACAGGTGCAGCAGGCTGGCTTCGCCGCCCAGAATGCGGCTGCGGCCATTGGCCTCTCCGGTGGCCGTGCCGACAAGCGTCCGCGCCGGATCGAGTTCGTCGATGCGCGCACCGATGGCGCACACGTCGGGATCGGTGAATGCGATGGCCAGAGGCACGCGTCGCCGGAAGCGCGTGCTCAGTCCGCGCGCCGCGTTGTAGCCGGCGATGGCGCCTTCGTCCGCCGCTTCGTGCATCAGCGGCCGCTGCGCGTTGGCGTCGCCGGCGATGAATACCGCATGCGAGCCGAGTTGCATCGTCGCAGGGTCGTACAGCGGCGCGGCGCGCGCATCCAGTTCGAAACCGGCTTCGGCCAGACCGAGACCGTCGACGTTGGGGCGTCGGCCCAGCGCGGCCAGCAGCAGGTCGATGCGGGCTTCCCGTTCGCCGCTGCGCAGCACGAGTGCGTCACCGTCTGCGTCGACCGATGCCGACGCACCCAGCCAGAGCGTCATGTCCTTGCCGAAACGCTCGATCGCCCGCGCCGACAGATCGGGATCGGCCAGACCGGCCACGGTCGACGCGAGATCGGCACCGGTGACAGAGATGCCCAGACGCGCGAGCGCCAGCCCCATTTCCAGGCCGATGGCGCCTAGGCCCAGTATGCCGATGCGCGGCGGCAGATCGGGCAGTTCGAAGAAGGTGTCGGTGGTGACGGCGCGGCTGCCGAGCGCATCCAGCCAGGCCGGGCGCACCGGGCGCGAGCCGGTGGCAATGACCACCGACCGCGCGCGCACGATGGTGCGGCCCGCGTCGCCCTCGACTTCCAGCACGGTCGGCTCGATGAAGCGCGCGCGGCCGTCGACCAGCCTGTCGCCCGCCGCGCTGCGTGCCTTGCCGGCGGTGCTGTTCGCGAAGTGGTCGCGCTGGGCGCGCAGTACGGCCCAGACGCGTGCCCGGTCCAGCGTCAGGCCGCCGGTGCCGGCGACGCCGAAGCGCTCCATCTCTTCGCGCGCCGCCCACAGGCCGCCCGCGTGCAGCGCGATCTTGGACGGCATGCAGCCCACGCGCGCGCAGGTCGTGCCCAGCGGCCCGTGGTCGATCAGCACGAAATCGCGTCGTGCGCGTCGCACTTCCCGCAATGCATAGAGGCCGGCGGTACCGGCGCCGATGATGGCGACGTCGGTTTCGATGTCCTTCGTCATGACGCATGCTCCCCGATGGTGTGCGGCCGCGGCAGCGCCGCCGGCTGCGTACGCAGATGTGCCTGAAGCGCGATGTGCTTACAGCGTTTTGGTCGAGAAGTACCAGTCCACCGTGTCGTAGCCCTCCGACGCGCGCTTGTCGGCCGCTTCCGCGGTCTTCGGCGGCGGCACGATGACCGGCTTGCCCGGGCACCAGTTCTCCGGCGTCGCGACGCCGTTGGCATCCGACGTCTGCAGCGCGGTCAGCAGGCGCACGAATTCGTCGATGCTGCGGCCGTTGCTCATCGGGTAATACACCATGGCGCGCAGCACGCCGTTCGGGTCGATGAAGAAGGTGGCGCGCACGGCCTGCGTGTCGGCCGCACCCGGATGCACCATGCCGTAGGCGCGGGCAACGTCCATCTTCAGGTCCTCGATGATCGGGAACGGAATGTCGACGCCGAATTTCTCCTTGATGTTGCGCACCCACGCCAGGTGCGAGAACAGGCTGTCGATCGACAGGCCCAGCAGTTCGCAACCCATTTCGGCGAACTTCGGTGCCGCCTTGGCGAAGGCGATGAATTCGGTGGTGCACACCGGCGTGAAGTCGGCCGGGTGCGAGAACAGGATGAGCCACTTGCCGCGATAGTCCTCAAGCGAACGATCGCCGTGGGTGGTGCGTGCGCTGAAGTCCGGAGCCGGTTCGTTCAGGCGCGGGAAGGTCGATTGCGGGGTGTTTTCCATTGCAGTTCTCCTGGTCGTGTGTGCCGGCCATTCCGGGACGCAGCGCGTCCGCGCGGTGGCCGGTGGCTGTCTGCCAGCACGTCGCTGACGACAGATACACATCAAGTCACGTGCCAGTTCGGTGAGAAATCGAAAGATGCCGTGAGAACAATGACCTGCGCGGACGTCGCGCACCTTCTGCGGTGCATCCGGGCTGTCACGACACTGCCCTGGCAGAGCGGCGACTGACAGTCGCGGCGGACGGCCGGGGCGGGCTGTCGACGCGGACGCGGGCATTGCCGCGCCGCGGTGAGCCGGCGCCTGTGGCGTGCGACTGACATTGCGGGTGCCGGACTGTCACGCCGACTGCCGTTGGCAGAATTCGCGGCCCGGCTTCAAGCCGCCGGACCGGCCGCAGTGCGCGGATTCGATTCACTTTTCATGTCCTTCCCGCGGTCTGGCACGGGGCTTGATACAGACCGGAGCAATGCGGTCTTCCGCGCCTCGGCACTGCCATGTACTTCCACCCCGTCGAAGATCCCGATACCGGCCAGATCGGCTATCTGCTGGCCGATGCCACCGAACAGAAAGCGGTGGTGATCGACCTGCCGCCACGCAGCACCGAGCTGCTGCTGGCGCTGCTGGCGGAACGCCGTCTGTCGCTGACGCACGTGCTGCGCACCCACCTCCATCCGGGCGAGCCGATGAATTGCGCGGCGCTGAGCGCACTGACCGGTGCGGTGCCGGTGACGCCCGAAGGCGCACCCGTGCCGGCCGACTGCACCACACGGGTACAGGCCGCCCGCGACGGCGACCACATCGTGTTCGGCCAGCAGGTGCTGCAGGTGCTGGCCACCCCCGGCCACACCCCTCACTGCGTGAGCTATCTGTGGCGCGACCGCCTGTTCTGCGGCGACGCGCTCGATCTCGGCAGCTGTGCCGACGCCGGCGAGAACGCCGATCCGGGCCGCATGTTCGACACGCTGTCGGGCCGCCTCTTTCTTCTCCCGGAGAACACGCTGCTGTTTCCGGCCCATCCGCTCGGCGGCCGCCGCGTCGCGCTGGTCGGCGAGCAGCGGCTGCGCACCGCCTCACTGCTGGCCGGCAGCCGCGACGCCTTCATCACCGAAATGCTGTCCCGACGCACGACCGCCCGGCGGCGTGCGCACCCTTCGTCCGCCGGCAGGCGGTACTGATCCATCACCCAAAGGAGTCCATCCATGAAGAAATCCTTCGCAGCCCTCGCACTTGCAGCCCTCTCGTCCGCTGCCTTCGCCGACAAGCAGCCGGTCACCGTCATCCTCAGTTCCGACAGCGGCATAACCCAGGGCATGGCCATGGTGCTGGCCAACCAGATGCAGGAACAGGGCGGCCAGGTCGACATCCTGCTGTGCGACAAGGCGGGCGACCTCGCGCTGAAGGGCGCCGGCGGCACGCCGCTCAAGCCCAAGGACGTGACGCCCGCGCAACTGCTGGATGCGGCGATGAAAAAGGGCGCGACCGCATCCGTGTGCGCCATCTACCTGCCGAACACCGGCCACAAGCCGGACATGCTCAAGGACGGCATCGCGCCGGCCAAGCCCGACGCCATGGGCCGCGCGCTGATGGAACCGAACCGCAAGGTCATGGCGTTCTGATCGTCGCGGCGGGCGGTCTGCGCAAGACGGGCCGCCTTGCAGATACCTGACCGGATACGCGGGCAATCGGGCTGCACAGACAGTCCTGCGGCCGGTCAGCGGGCGCTGATCCGCGCATGGAATCCTCGATATCACCACCTGAGCGGCGGTTCGGTTCAGCATGGCTTCTCCCCCGCGGTCGCCATGGCGCTTCAACCAACCGTTGTCTCGCGGGAGATAAACCCTATTCGTTAGACCTGCTGATCGATTTCGCGCTCTGTCCGCTCGGTCATCTGGTCGACCACGCATTCGATAGCGGGTATCCAAGGGACCGACGGCCCCATGGGTCACACGGGCCACGCGCCGTTTGCGGGGCGCGACGCGTGTCACGCCGGATCGTGATCCGGCCCGAGCGCGCGCAGGCGGCGGTACAGCGTGCGTTCGCTGATGCCGAGCTTGCGAGCGAGGTCCTGACGGCTGCCGCTGTGGTTGCGCACCGCTCGCAGCAGGGCCTGGCGTTGCGCCTCTTCCAGATCGAGCGTGGGGCCGGCCGCGGCGTCGCCCGCGTCGTGGCGCACCGGTTCTGCGCACCAGGTGCAGATGTCCTCGTCCAGATGCTGCGGGCCGATTTCGTCTCCGTCGCACAGCAGGCTTGCGCGCTCCAGCACGTTGCGCAGTTCGCGCACATTGCCGGGGAAGGCGTAGTGCTGCAGCGCGCGCAGCGCCGATGGCGACAGCCTGAGCCGGCGGCCGGGCGCCACGCGCGCCAGCAGCGATTCCACCAGCAGCAGCAGGTCCTCGCGCCGCTCGCGCAGCGGGGGCACGACGATGGGAAAGGCGTTCAGCCGGTAATACAGGTCCTGCCGGAAGCGCCCTTCGGCAATCATCTGTTTCAGCGGGCGGTGCGTGGCGGACACCAGCCGGATGTCGGCGCGCCGCAGTTCGGTCGAGCCGACCCGGCGGTAGGTGCCGGTTTCCAGCAGGCGCAGCAGCTTCACCTGCATGGTGAGCGGGATGTCGCCCAGTTCGTCGAGGAAGAGCGTGCCGCCGCTGGCCGCTTCCACGAGGCCGGTCTTGCGCGCGATGGCGCCGGTGAAGGCGCCCTTCTCGTGGCCGAACAGTTCGCTTTCGAACAGCGTGTCCGGCAGGCCGGAACAGTCGACGACGACGAAAGGCTTGTCGGCGCGCCGGCTGGCGTCGTGCACCGCCTGCGCCACCAGCTCCTTGCCGCTGCCGGATTCGCCCTGCAGCAGCACGCTCGCTTCCGACGGCGCCACCCGGGACACCAGTTCCAGCATGCGCTGGAAGGCGGGCGCGCGGCCGATCAGGCCGCTGCGCTCGGACACGCCGCGCGCCACCTTGAGCGGCTCCATCTTCTCGATGAACCAGGTGATGTCGCCGGCGCCGTTGCGCACCGGCGTCAGTTCGATGTTCACGTATTCCTCGCCGCGCGGCGTCTGGTGCAGATGCAGCACGCGCTCGCGCTGTTCCGACGCCAGGCTGCGCGCCAGCGGGCAGGACTCGCCGGCGCGGTCGCACGGCACGCTGTAGTGATGCGACACGTCGTAACAGGTACGGCCGATCACGCTGCGGCTGCCGCCGAACTGGCTGCGATAGGCCTTGTTGGCGGCGATCACGCGGTAGTCGCGGTCGAACAGGATGTGCGGTTCCGGCGCCAGTTCGATGAAGGACACCAGCTCGGGCAGGGGGCGAAGATCGTCTGACATGGCACTGACAGTTCTGGCGTATCGGGGCTGTCAGTCTGTGGCACTGACAGCCCGCCGGTCTGTTACCGAGGTCACCGAGCGCGGCTGCAGACCAGGCAAAACAAGGGCTTGGCCGCGTTCCGTCGGACTGGCACGACATTTGATGTGTCATGGCCATACGGATGGAGAAAGCCATGACCCTGGCGGACCGGAAACTGCTGCGCGAAATCGTCGTCGTCGTCGTCCTCAAGCTGGTCGTGCTGGTCCTGCTGTGGAACGCCTTCGTGCGTGACGCACGGGTGCCGGTGGATGCGGCGCGCGTTGCGTCGCAGTTGTCGGCGGCTCCGTCCTCCCCCGCTTCAGCCACTACCGGAGACCGCCATGGTCAGTGAACAACTGGTCGACCTGTCCCGCCTGCAGTTCGCCGCCACCGCGATGTACCACTTCCTGTTCGTGCCGCTCACGCTGGGCATGGTGTGGCTGCTGGTCATCATGGAAAGCGCGTACGTGATGACCGGTCAGGTCGTCTACAAGGACATGACCCGCTTCTGGGGCAAGCTGTTCGGCATCAATTTCGCGCTCGGCGTGACCACCGGCATCACGCTGGAATTCCAGTTCGGCACCAACTGGGCCTACTACTCGCATTACGTGGGCGACATATTCGGCGCGCCGCTGGCGATCGAGGGGCTGATGGCCTTCTTCCTCGAATCGACGATGATCGGCCTGTTCTTCTTCGGCTGGGACCGCCTGTCGCGCCGCCAGCATCTGCTGGTGACGCTGCTGATGGCCATCGGCACCAATCTGTCCGCGCTGTGGATACTGATCGCCAACGGCTGGATGCAGAACCCGGTCGGCGCGGAATTCAGCTTCGAAACCATGCGCATGGAACTGACGGATTTCTGGGCCGTGGTGTTCAACCCGGACGCGCAGGCCAAGTTCGTGCATACGGTGTCGGCCGGCTACGTGACCGGCGCCATGTTCGTGCTGTCGATCTCGTCCTGGTATCTGCTGCGCGGCCGCGACGTCGAGTTCGCGAAGCGCAGCTTCCGCATCGCCGCCGCCTTCGGCTTTGCGTCGGTCTGTTCGGTCATCGTGCTCGGCGACGAATCCGGCTACACCGTGGGCGAAGCACAGCAGACCAAGCTCGCGGCGATGGAGGCGATGTGGGACACCGAGCCGGCGCCGGCCGGCTTCAACGTGATCGCCATCCCGAACGAAGCGGAAATGAAGAACGACTGGGCGCTGCACATTCCCTACGTGATGGGCCTCATCGGCACCCGTTCGCTGGACAAGGAACTGCCCGGCCTGAAGGACATCCTGGCGCACAACCGCACGCGCGTGGAAACCGGCGTCGAGGCGGTGAGGCTGCTGGAGAAGCTGCGCGCCAACCGGAACGACGCCGACGCGCTTGCCGCCTTCGACCGCGTGAAGGGCGACCTCGGTTTCGGCCTGCTGCTGAAGAAATATGTCACGTCCATGGATGACGTGACGCCGGCCCTGATGGACCGCGCCGCCCGCGACACGCTGCCGGGCGTGACCCCGCTGTTCTGGACCTTCCGCATCATGGTGGCGCTCGGCTTCGCCATGCTGGCGCTGTTCGGCCTCGCGCTGTGGTACTCGGTCAAGGGCACTTTCGCGCAACAGGCCTGGCTGCTGCGCGGGTCGCTGTGGTGCCTGCCGATGCCGTGGATAGCCTCGGAAATGGGCTGGTTCGTGGCCGAGTACGGACGCCAGCCCTGGACCATCTACGGCGTTCTGCCCACGCACATGTCGGTGTCCACGCTCAGCGTCGACAGCCTCTACGGCTCGCTCGCCGGCTTTGTCGGCTTCTACACCGTGCTGCTCGTCGTCGAGATGTATCTGATGGTGAAGTTCGCGCGCCGGGGGCCGGGCAGTCTCGGCACCGGCCGCTACGACCATGAAGCGGCACACGCCGCCCCCGCCTCGCCCGCACACGCCTGAACGGAGAACGACCATGTTCGACTACGAAACCCTGAAGGTCATCTGGTGGCTGCTGGTGGGCGTGCTGCTGGTCGGCTTCGCCATCATGGACGGCCACGACATGGGCGTCGGTACGCTGCTGCCCTTCGCCGGTCGCAACGACGAAGAGCGGCGCGTCATCATCAATACCGTCGGCCCGCACTGGGACGGCAACCAGGTGTGGTTCATCACCGGCGGCGGCGCCATCTTCGCCGCCTGGCCGCTGGTGTACGCGACCGCGTTCAGCGGCTTCTACTGGGCCATGCTGGCGGTGCTGTGGGCGCTGTTCTTCCGCCCGGTCGGCTTCGACTACCGCAGCAAGATCCACGACGCGCGCTGGCGCAGCACGTGGGACTGGGGGCTGTTCGTCGGCGGTGCGGTGCCGCCGCTCATCTTCGGCGTGGCCTTCGGCAACCTTTTGCAGGGCGTGCCCTTCCACTTCGAGAACACGCTGGTGTCGCACTACACCGGCAGCTTCTGGCAGTTGCTGAACCCGTTTGCGCTGCTGTGCGGCATGGTGAGCACGGCGATGATCACGATGCATGGCGCCATCTATCTGGCGCATCGCACCGAAGGCGATATCCACGGACGGGCACGCACCGCCGCGCTCGTGTCCGGCGTCGTCATGCTGGCCGGATTCACGGCCGCCGGCATCTGGATCGCGTTCGGCGATTTCGGCTACGCCATCACGTCGGCCATCGACACCGCGGCGCAGCCCGATCCGCTGGCCAAGACCGTGGTGCGCCAGCCGGGCGCCTGGCTGGCCAACTACGCCGCCGCGCCCGCCACGCTCGTGGTGCCCGTGCTCGCCTACGCCGGCGCGGTACTGGCCCTGCTGGCCGTGATGCGCGGGCGCACGCTGACCGCCTTCGTCGCGTCATCCGTCGCCATCACCGGCGTCATCGGTACGGCCGGCGTGTCGATGTTTCCCTTCGTCATGCCGTCCTCCACCGTGCCCGGCGCCAGCCTGACCGTCTGGGATGCGGTGTCCAGCCAGCGCACGCTGGGGATCATGTTCTGGGCCACGCTCATCTTCATGCCCGTCATCGTTGCCTACACCGCCTGGGCCTACAAGGTGATGGCCGGCAAGGTGACCACGGCGTGGATACGCGAGAACGAACATTCGGCTTATTGAGGAGATGACCATGTGGTACTTCGCCTGGGTACTGGGCATCGGTTTCGCGGTGCTGCTCGCCATCCTGAACACGCTTTGGGGCGAACACGAGGACATGCGCGAACAGGCGCGCCTCGATGCCATCCGCGCGCGCGGGGAGAACGGCCATGGCCGCGACGCACACGCCGGCTGAGCCGGCTGCCAGCCCGATCCGGCTGCTGCCTTTGCTGGCCGCCATCGCCATCATGCTCGGCATCACCGCCTGGCCGCATGCGCTGTCGGGGCCTTCCGGCAGCGCCGATCACCGGGCGGCGATGGCGCTGTTCTGGGCGATGAGCGCGGGCTTCGTGTCCGGCGTCGGCTTCCGTCCGCGTTTCGCTCTGTGGCGCGCGGGTTTCTCGGGTCTGGCCTGCTTCATCGGCATCGCGCTCGCCGCGCTGCGCCTGCTGCTCATTCATTGAGCCATGCCGACGCGGCGCACGTCGCCGGCGGCTTGGACGCCGGGCGGCTGCAGGCAAGCCCGTGCTGAAGCCGTCCGTGCCGGACGTCACATGACAGGGACCTTGCCGGGGCGGGGCTGTCGGTGATCGTGGTCACTGGCGGCGCCGCCGGAAGGCCGCACCATGCACCCGTGCATGTTCAGTGAATACGAGGAGATGACATCATGAAACACCTGTTCCTGGCCGCCGCGCTGTCGGTGGCAAGCCTGACCGCATCTGCGGTCGATATCGCGATCGCGGCCGTCGATGCCCATGCCGCCGTGCAGCGGGCGGACGGCAAGGTACTGCTGGTCGATGTGCGCGATCCGGTCGAAATCATGTTCGTCGGCTTCACCGACGCGGTGCACGCGAACATCCCCTACCTGATCGTCGACCGCACGAAGTGGAATGCCGAAAAGGGCGTCTACCAGACCTTCCGGAATCCGGACTTCGTGGCGCAGGTCAAGGCGGAACTCGCGAAGCACGGGCTGGACATGGACGCAGAGGTCATCACCATGTGCCGTTCCGGCAGCGAACGCGGCAAGCCGAGTGCCGCCTTCCTGCGTGCCAACGGTTTTCCGAACGCGCGCTATGTCGAACACGGCTTCCAGGGGTCGCAGATCAAAGACGGCCCGCACAAGGGCTTCCGCCTGCAGAACGGCTGGCAGAACTCCGGCCTGCCGTGGAGCACGACGATGAATCCGGACAAGATGTATCGCAGCGACCGGCCGCAGGCCGAGTGACGAAGGCAGCGGGTCCGGCGCCGGACGCGCTGCCTGTGTGCCTGGCGCCCGTCAGCCTTTCTGCGCGTCGTAGCTGGTCATCAGGTTGCGGTAGTCGGGGATGTGGCCGGACAGCAGCGTCGCCAGGCCCTCGACGTCGTTGCGCCAGTCGCGGTGCAGTTCGCAGGCGACGCCGAACCAGTTGATGAGCTGCGCGCCGGCCTGCGACATGCGGTCCCAGGCCGAGTGGCGGGCGATGTCGTTGAAGGTGCCGGAGGCGTCGGTGACGACGAACACGTCGAACCCTTCCTCGATGGCGGACAGCGCCGGGAAGGCGACGCACACTTCGGTGACGACGCCGGCGATGATGAGCTGCTTGCGGCCGGTGGCCTTGATCGCCTTCACGAAGTCCTCGTTGTCCCAGGCGTTGATCTGGCCGGGGCGCGCGATGTAGGGCGCGTCCGGGAACAGCGCCTTCAGTTCCGGCATCAGCGGACCGTTCGGGCCCTGTTCAAAGCTGGTGGTCAGGATGGTCGGCAGCTGGAAGTACTTCGCGAGGTCAGCCGTCGCCAGCACGTTGTTGCGGAACTTGTCCGGATCGATGTCGCGCACCAGCGACAGCAGTCCGGCCTGGTGATCCACCAGCAGCACCACGGCGTCGTCCTTGTTCAGCTTCTTGTAGGCCTTGTTCATGTCGTTCTCCTTGCAGTCAGGGTTGAAGTAGCCGTCACCTTTCAAGGCACCGGCCGGTGGTGTGCCGGCACGCGCACTGCGCGCCGGCGCTGAAACGGTTCTCAGGCGACGACTCTTTCGAAACGCCCGTTGTTGAAATCGTCGATCGCCGCGCGGATCTCTTCCGCCGTATTCATGACGAAGGGGCCGTAGCCGACGACCGGCTCGTCCATCGGTTCGCCGCCGAGCAGCAGCACGACCGCATCGGTGTCCGCGTCGATGCGCAGCGCGCTGCCTTCCCGGTGGAACAGCGCCATCTGCGCCTCGCGCACCGGCTGGCCGTTCGCGCTGACGCTGCCGTGCAGCACCACCAGCGCCGTCGTGTGGCCCTCCGGCACGTCCAGCGTCGTGGCGCGCCCCGCAGCCAGCCGCATGTCCCACACGTTGACCGGCGTGAAGGTGCGCGCCGGGCCGCGATGGACCACGCCGTCCGCAGCATGCTCTCCTGCTATGACACGCAGGCTTCCGGCGTCGTCCGGCAGCGCCACGACCGGAATGTCGGCCGCCGCGAGGTGCTGGTAGCCGGGCGCCGTCATCTTGTCGCGCGCCGGCAGGTTCACCCACAGCTGCACCATTTCGACCGTGCCGCCGCTGCGGGTGAAGGCCGGCGAGTGGAATTCCTCGTGGAGGATGCCGCCGCCGGCCGTCATCCACTGCACGTCGCCGGGGCCGATCACGCCGCCGCCGCCGGCCGAGTCGCGGTGCGCCACTTCACCCTGATAGACGATGGTGACGGTTTCGAACCCGCGGTGCGGGTGCTGGCCGACGCCGCGCGGCACATCGGCCGGTTCGAACTGCGCCGGACCGGCGTAGTCGAGCAGCAGGAAGGGACTCACGTGCTTGCCCATGGCGTCATAGGAAAACAGCGAGCGCACCGGAAAGCCGTCGCCGACCCAGTGGCTGCGCGGCGCGCTGTACAGACCCGATATCTTTTTCATGACGCTTCTCCCGTTACCGGGCTCCGTCGGAACCCGCTGTTGATGGAATGAAGCTTACAAACGGAACGAAGTTCTCACTAGATGGCAAAATCGGCCTTCATCGTTCCACTCATGGAACGACAGGAGCCGCCATGCACGACCTCAACGATCTGCTTTTCTTCGCACGCGTCGTCGAACACGGCGGGTTTGCGCCGGCGGCGCGCGCGCTGTCCATGCACAAGTCCAAGCTCAGCCGCCGGGTCGCGCTGCTGGAAGAGCGGCTCGGCGTGCGGCTGATCCAGCGCTCGACCCGGCGCTTCGTGGTGACCGACATCGGCCAGTCCTACTACACGCACTGCGTCGCCATGCTGGTGGAGGCCGACGCGGCGCAGGAGGCGGTCGAACGCTCGCGCGCCGAGCCGCAGGGCATCGTGCGGCTCGCCTGCCCGAGCGCGCTGCTCGACTACCAGGTGGCGGACATGCTGGCGCGCTTCATGGTCGAGTGCCCGCGCGTGCAGCTGCATCTGGAGAGCACGAACCGCCGCGTCGACGTCATCCGCGAAGGTTTCGACCTGGCGATCCGCGTGCGCTTTCCGCCGCTGGAGGACACCGATCTGGTCATGAAGGTGCTCGGTGACAGCACGCAGCGGCTGGTGGCGCATCCGCGCCTGCTGGCCGGGCTCGGCGGGCGCGCCGTGCCGGCCGATCTGGCGCAGCTGCCGAGCGTGGCCTGGGGACCGCCGCAGCCGGCGCACGTGTGGCAACTGGAGGGCCCGGACGGCGCGAGCGCGCAGGTGCATCACACGCCACGCCTCGTCACCGACGGACTGGAAGCGCTGCGCAGCGCGGCGCGCATGGGGGTCGGCGTGGCGCAACTGCCGACCATGATGGTGCGGCGCGACCTCGCCGACGGCTCGCTGGTCGAGGTGCTGCCGCGCTGGGCGCCGCGCAGCGGCATCGCGCACGTGGTGTTCCCGTCGCGGCGCGGCCTGCTGCCGTCGGTGCGCCATCTGGTCGACCACCTCGGCGCCGGATTTGCCGCGCTGGCGCAGGCCGGGTGAGCCGTCGCCGGCCGCTCCGCACGTCCGGCATTCACGCGAGCCGGGAACCCGCGGCGCGCCGGCATACTCTGGTGCTTGGGCGATCACCGCGTGTGCGGCGATCGGACACCGATACAGGAAGAACCGCATGTTCCGAAATTTCAGGGAGCTGTTCGACAGCTTCATCGACCCCGCTCCGGCGCAATCCGAGGCAGAACTGCAGCACGCGCTGCAGCTTGCGACCGCCGTTCTGCTGATCGAGGTCATGCGCGCCGATCCGGACATCGACGCCGCCGAGAACGCGGCCGTCGTCGACGCGCTGCGCGCCAAGTTCGACCTCACGCAGGACGAAGTCACGGCGCTGGTCTCGCGTGCCGGCGACGCGGCGCGCGACGCCTACGACACGCAGCGCTTCACCGCCCAGCTCAACCGTGCCTTCGATCTCGACCGCAAGGTGCTCGTCATCGAATACATGTGGCAGGTCGCCTATGCCGACGGACGCCTGCACGCGCGCGAGGAGCACCTGATGCGCAAGGTGGCCGACCTGCTCTACATCCCGCATGCCGACTACATCACCGCCAAGCTGCGCGCGCGCGACGCCGGTCCGGCGCCAGCCTGAGGCGGGACATCGTCCGCGCGCTTGCGCCCTCCTGTGACGGCCCGCAGAATGTTCCCCATTTCCCGGTCGGTCCCATGCACGCATCCGACGCTTCCCCCACCCTGCCGGCCGAACTGATCGCCTGTCACGAATGCGACCTGCTGCAGACCGAACCGCGGCTCGCGCCCGGCGAGACGGCGCGCTGCGCGCGCTGTGACGCCTTCCTCGCGCGCAATCCGCCGGACAGCCTGGACCGCACGCTGGCGCTGACGCTGACCGCCGCGGTGCTCTATGTCATCGCCAACGTCTACCCGCTGGTCGGCCTCGACATGCAGGGCCGCTTCGTCGAGGTGACGCTGATCGAAGCCGTGCGGGCGCTGTGGCGCGACGGCATGACGCCGGTGGCCGCGCTGGTGTTCGTCACCGCCGTGCTGTTTCCGCTGCTCGAACTGCTGATGATCCTGCGCGTGCTGCTGCCGCTGCGCTTCGGCCGCACGGCGGCAGCGCAGGGCACGCGCGAGAACCGCTTCTTCCGGCTGGTGCGCGCGGTCAAGCCCTGGGGCATGGTGGAGGTGTTCCTGCTCGGCATGCTGGTGTCGCTGGTCAAGCTTTCCCATCTCGCCACCGTCATCCTCGGCACCGCGTTCTGGGCCACCGCCGGGCTCATACTCGCGCTCACGTTTGCCAGCCGCGCATTCGACACCCGCCTGATGTGGCGCGCACCCGAGACGGGCGACGCACGATGAGCCACCGCCCGGCAGGCGCCCCGCAACTGACCGCGCGCGAAGCCGGCCTGATGAGCTGTCACGTGTGCGGCCAGCTCGCGCGCACGCCGTCCGGGGCACACGCGCTGCTGCGCTGCCCGCGCTGCGACACGCCGATGCACATGCGCAAGCCGGCCAGCGTGTCGGCCACCTGGGCGCTCGTGCTGGCGGCCGCCATCCTGTTCATCCCGGCCAACCTGCTGCCGGTCATGACGACCACGTCGCTGCTCGGCAGCCAGCAGGACACCATCATGAGCGGCGTCGTCTTCCTCTGGCAGTCCGGCTCATGGCCGCTCGCCACCGTGGTGTTCTTCGCCAGCATCATGGTGCCGCTGCTGAAGATCCTCGCGCTGATCCATCTCGCCGCGTCGGTACAGCGACGCTCGCGCCACCGCTTGCGCCAGCGCACGCGACTGTTCCGCCTGGTCGAATTCGTCGGCCGCTGGTCCATGCTGGACATCTATGTCATCACCATGCTGGTCGCGCTGGTCCATTTCCAGGGGCTGGCGACCATCCACGCCGGGCCGGGCGCCGTCGCGTTCGGCGCCGTTGTGGTACTCACCATGTTCGCCTCCATGAGCTTCGACCCGCGGCTGATCTGGGACCCCCTCGCCGACGGGCGCGCCGCCACCGCCGACCATCCATGACAGAACCGTCACTGCCCACCGCCACCGTCAGCCCGCCGCGCCGCTTCCGCATTCCGCTGGTGTGGATCATCCCGCTCGTCGCGGCGCTGATCGGCGCGTTTCTCGCGGTGCGCACCTGGTACGAACAGGGACCGCTCATCACCATCCGTTTCGACACCGGCGCCGGCCTCGAACCGGGCAAGACGCGCATCAAGTACAAGGCGGTGGATGTCGGCCAGATCACGTCGGTCGCGCTCGCCGACGACGGCAAGCACGTCATCGCGAGCGCCCGGCTGGCACGCGAGGCCGGCGCGCTGCTGGTCGAGGACACGCGCTTCTGGGTGGTCAGCGCGCGCGTGTCGGGCAGCGCCGTGTCCGGACTGGAAACGCTGCTGTCAGGCACCTATGTCGGCATGGATGCCGGAAAATCCGGCACCGCCAGCCGCGCCTTCGTCGCGCTCGATCAGGCGCCCGTCATCACCTTCGACGAACCGGGACGCACCTTCACGCTGCACGCGCAGTCTCTCGGATCGGTCGACGTCGGCACGCCGGTCTATTTCCGGCGCATCCCGACCGGCCAGGTCACGCGCTACCAGCTCGACGACAGCGGCACCCACCTCGACATCGACGTGTTCATCAAGTCGCCGTACGACCGTTTCGTCACGCCCGACACGCGCTTCTGGAACGCCAGCGGCATCGACGTGAAGCTCGGCGCCGACGGCGTGCAGCTCAATACCGAATCGCTCACCTCCATCGTCACCGGCGGCCTCGCCTTCGTCACGCCGGACGGCACGCGCGACGAGCCGGCGCCGGAGCGGCACGACTTCCAGCTGTTCGCCACGCGCGCCGAAGCGCTGCGCCAGCCCAACGCCACGGTGCAGACCTATCTGCTGCGCTTCACCGAATCGGTGCGCGGGCTGTCGCCGGGCGCGCCGGTCGACTTCCGCGGCATCCAGGTGGGCGAAGTCAGCGCCATCCGCCCCGACCTCAACGAGGACAGTGGCGAACTCGGCCTGCTGGTGGAAGTGTCGGTATTCCCCGACCGCATGCAGCCGGGCGCGCCGGACGGCACCGACACGATCGACGCGCGCTTTCGCACCTTCATCGACAAGCTCATCGCGCGCGGCCTGCGCGCGCAGCTGCGCAACGCAAACCTCGTCACCGGCCAGCTCTACGTGGCGCTCGACTTCTTCCCGGATGCGCAGCCCGGCAGCATCGCCTGGGCGCAGACGCCGCCACGGCTGCCGACGCAGCGCGGCAGTCTGGACCAGCTGCAGGAGACGCTCTTGCGCATCGTCGCCAAGCTGGACCGGCTGCCGCTGGAAGACATCAGCCGCGACGCACGCACCGCCATCAACAGCCTGACGCGCGCCGTCGGCGAGGCGGAAACGCTGTTCAGACGCATCGACACGCTGGCCGACGGCGAGCTGCGCGACACGCTGGTCGAAGCGCGCGGCACGCTGTCGGACACGCGGTCCGCCATCGCCGACACGCGCCGGCTGCTGGCCAGCGACGCGCCGCTGCAGCAGGACCTGCGTGACAGCCTGCAGGAAATGTCGCGCGCGGCGCAGGCCCTGCGCAACCTCGCCGACACGCTGGAGCGGCATCCGGAAGCGCTGCTGCGCGGCAAACCCGAGGACACTCCGTGACGCAACGCCCGACCTTCCCCGCGCCGGCGCGCGCCTTCGCCGCCGGCCTGCTGTGCGCGCTGCTCGCCGCATGCGCCGGCTCGCCGCCGGCCCGCCACTACACGCTCGGCCCGCTGCCGGCCGCCGCCGCCGCCGCCGTCACTGATGACCGCAGCCTGGTGGTCGGTCCGGTCACGCTGCCGGCCGCGATCGACCGCCTGCAGATGGTGCGCATCACCGACGGCCCACGCGCCGACATTTCGGACAGCCACCGCTGGGCCGGCCGGCTGAAGACCGAAATCGCGCTGCGCCTGGCCGGCGACATCGCGCGCGAGTCCGGCCTCGGCCGGGTCGTCGCGTGGCCGCAGGCCAGCATTGTCGACCCGGACATGACGGTGCGCATCGACGTGCAGCGCTTCGACGCCGAAGGCTTCCAACGGGTCACGCTGGAAGCCGTATGGACGCTGCGGCGCGCCGGACAGGATGTCGGCGGCGCGCGCTTCATGGCCAGCGAGGCACCGGCGGCGGCCAGCTACGACGCGCTGGCCGCCGCTCACGGCCGGCTGGTCGATGCCCTCGCGCGCGACATCGTCCGTGCGCTGCCGCCCGCGCGCTGATCCGCCCGCGCGACGTCGCACTGCGGTTCCGCCATCGGCGTGCATCGGGTACGCTGCGCCGCTTGCCGCAGCCGCATCACGTCATGACCGATCCGTCCCCCGCCGCCGTCCCTGCCGCCGTCCCGCGCGTGCTGTCCGTCATCCCGCCGATGACGCAGCTCAACACGCCCTACCCGTCGGCGCCCTACCTGACCGGCTTCCTGCGCCAGCACGGCGTGCACGCGGTTCAGGAAGACCTCGCGCTGGCGCTGGTGCTGCAGCTGCTGTCACCGGACGGATTGACCGCGTTGCGCGCCCGCGTCGACGCGCTGGCGCCGCGTGACCGCACGCTCGGCATCGACAGCTTTTCGGAACAGTTCGACCGCTACAGGGCGACGATGGCGCCGACGCTGGCCTTCCTGCAGGGGCGCGACCCGACGCTGGCGCACCGCATCGCCAGCCGCGGCTTCCTGCCCGAGGGGCCGCGCTTCGCGTCGCTCGACGTCTACATCGACCCGGACGGCGGCGATCCGCTGGGCTGGGCCTTCGGCGCGCTGGGCGTGCAGGACCGCGCGCGCCATTTCGCGACGCTCTATCTGAACGACCTTGCCGACGTGCTGCGCGAGGCGGTCGACGCGCGCTTCGAATTCGTGCGCTACGGCGAGTCGCTGGCGCAGAGCCAGCCGACCTTCGACCCGCTCGCCGACGCGCTGGCCGCGCCGCTGAACCTCGTCGACGCCACGCTGCGCACGCTCACGCTGGCGGCCATCGCACGCCACGCGCCGCGCGTGGTGCTGGTGTCGGTGCCCTTCCCCGGCGCGGTGTACGCGGCCTTCCGCATCGCGCAGGCGATCCGCGAACACGACGCGTCCATCGTCACCGTGCTCGGCGGCGGCTTCGTCAATACCGAACTGCGCGAGCTGAACGACGCGCGCGTGTTCGACTACTTCGACTACGTGACGCTGGACGCCGGCGAGCGCCCGCTGCTCGCGCTGCTCGAGCACATCGCCGGCCGGCGCTCGCAGCAGCGGCTGGTGCGCACCTTCCTGCGCACGCACGACGACGACGGTCGCGCCGTCGTGAAGTACATGAACTTCGCCGAAGCCGACGTGCCGTTCAGCGAGGTCGGCACGCCGACCTGGGACGGCCTGCCGCTGGACCGCTACCTGTCGCTGCTCGACATGCTCAACCCGATGCACCGCCTGTGGTCCGACGGGCGCTGGAACAAGCTCACCGTCGCGCATGGCTGCTACTGGAAGAAGTGCAGCTTCTGCGACGTGAGCCTGGACTACATCTCGCGCTATGACGCGGCGAGCGCGGAAACACTGGTCGGGCGCATCGAAACCATCGTGCGCGAAACCGGCCAGACCGGCTTTCACTTCGTCGACGAGGCGGCACCGCCGAAGTCGCTGCGCGCGCTGGCCGCCGAACTGAAGCGGCGCGACATCGCCATCTCTTGGTGGGGCAATATCCGCTTCGAGAAGTCATTCACGCCCGAGCTGTGCCTGGAGCTTGCGGACAGTGGCTGCATCGCCATTTCCGGCGGGCTGGAAGTGGCGTCCGACCGGCTGCTCAAGCTGATGAAGAAGGGCGTGTCCGTAGAACAGGTCGCGCGCGTGACCAAGGGCTTCGCCGACGCCGGCATCCTGGTGCACGCCTACCTGATGTACGGCTTTCCGACACAGACGGTGCAGGACACCGTCGACGCGCTGGAATACGTGCGCCAGCTGTTCGAAGCAGGCTGCATCCAGTCCGGCTTCTTCCACCGCTTCGCCTGTACCGTGCATTCACCGGTCGGCATGAATCCGGCCGAATACGGCGTGACGCTGCAGCCCTTGCCGCCGGTCAGTTTCGCGAAGAACGACGTCGGTTTCGTGGACCCGGTCGGCACCGATCACGACGCGCTGGGCCGCGCACTGAACAAGGCGCTGTACAACTTCATGCACGGCATCGGACTGGACGAGGACGTGCGTGGCTGGTTTGCCGGGCGCGCACCGAAGCCGCGCGTGGCGCGCCATTTCATCGAGCGCGCACTCGACGGCGGCGCACGCCGATGAACCGCTCCGTCACGCTGGTCACGCTGCTGGTGCATGACTGCGACGCCGCGATCGACTTCTTCGTCCGTGCGCTGCGCTTCCGGCTCATCGAGGACACTGCGTCCGGGCAAGGCAAGCGCCGCGTGGTCGTCGCGCCGCCGGGCGAGGACGGCGCCGCGCTGCTGCTCTCCCGCGCCAGCACGCCGGCCCAGGCCGAACTGGTCGGCCGGCAGGCGGCGGACCGCGTGTTCCTGTTCCTGGAAAGCACCGATTTCTGGCTCGACCACCGGCACATGCTGGCGCATGGCGTTGCCTTCGCCGAAGCCCCGCGCGAGGAGCCCTGGGGCACCGTCGCGGTATTCACCGACCTGTGCGGCAACAGGTGGGACCTGCTGCAGCGCAGCTGAACCGACGGAAGGCACCCCCATGCACAGCCGCCACCAGCTGCGGGAAACGGACTTCGTCATCACCGGGCACCACACGGGCACCGGGCCATTGCGCATCGGCGCCGCGACCGGCCGCGTGCTGGTCGTCGCGCCTGACGCCAACGCCGACCTGGCGTTCGCGGCACCGATCATCCTCGCGCTGACGCACGCCTTCTACGCGCGCCCGGCCGCGCAGGCCGACGGGTTCTTCGACTATCCGCCGCATTTCGTCGTCGGCGGCGACGCAGCGGCCTCGGCACCGCGGCTGCTCGGGCCGTGCCACCGGCGCCCGTGGAGCGACGCCTGGTGCTGGCTGGACGTGTGGCCAACGACCCATCACGCCGTGGCCGCGCCGTCACCGGACGCCATGCTGCAGGCTGCGCTGATGCTGGAGCCGGCCGTGCTGCTGTGGCCACGGAGGCTGCCGTATCCGGCGCCCGGCACCACGCCGGACGAACTGGATGCGCTGCCGCTGTTGCGCGCCCGCCTGCGCGAGGTGCTGCTTTACGGCCCGGCGCAGAACGGGCACGGCGACTGGACCATCGCGCTGCGAGACGGCGCTCTGCGGCTCGCGCAGGAGGCGCAGGCCCGACTGCCGGACACGCCTGCCGGCCGGAACGCCGGCATTGCGCCAGCCACGTACCGCGCCGTCGACCGCGACGACTTCCTGCGGAGCGCATCCGGTCCCGGCGGCGTCAGGGCTTGATGTAGGCGTAGCCCTCTCGTGACTGCAACTGGCCGATGCGCGCCACGCCGGACGGCGTGAAGTCCGCGTCGAGCACGAACTTGTCCTTGCCGATGTTGCGATTCTTCAACGTGATTTCGCACACTTCAAAACGCACGCCGCGCGCCTTCAGCGCGGACACCAGCGACGCGTAGTCGATGTCCGGGTTCTTCTCGTCGCGGGCGCCCTCCATCAGGAAATCCACCCCGTCGGCGTGCGCGACAACGACGATCTTCGTCTGCGGTGCCGCGTCGAGATGGTTGCGCATGTTGCGCAGGCCCTTGGTCGCCTGCGTCCGGGCGTCGTCGATGTGATAGACGACTCGGTCCTCCGCGCGGGCGGCTCCAGAAAACGCGCTCAGCGTGCACGCAACGGCAAGCAGCATGGCTCCGAACAGTTTCATTTCACGGCTCCTCTTGGTGTCCCGGACCGGATTGCCCGGGGTTTTCGTCACATACGGACGACATGGAAAAAGCGTATGTTGCTGTACTGGACCGCGCGAACCACCGGCTGCCGGCCCGGATCGAACATGCGCAACCCGCAACGCGCCCGTTGCGCCGGACACGACGGTCGCACATGCCGCCGCCGGCCCGCCACCGCGGTGCGCAATTGTCCCGGAAAGGACCCGCCCATGCCGTCACGCGAATACAGTCTGCTCCTTGTCGACGACGATCCCGCGGCCATCCGCATCATGAGCCGCATGCTGTCGGATTACCCGGCGCAGCGCTTTGCGACGTCCGGGGAAGACGCCCTGCGCATGGCGCACGAAACGACGCCCGACCTCATCCTGCTGGACGTCGACATGCCCGGCATGAGCGGGTTCGAAATCTGCATGGCGCTGAAGGAAGATGCCGGCCTGTCGCACGTTCCGATCATCTTCGTGACCGGGATGGACGAACCCGGCGTCGAACTGGCCGCGCTCGAATGCGGTGGCTCGGACTTCATCGCCAAACCGCTGGACCCCGAACAGCTTGCCGCGCGCGTCGCCGCGCAGCTGCACACGCGGGACGTGCGGCCCGCGACGGCGGAAGCGGGCGACCCGCCACGCATGCTCATCGTGGACGATGACATCACGGCCATCCACGTACTGCGCCACGCGATCGAGGACATGGGCGAGTTCCACTTCGCCACGTCGGGCGAAGAGGCGCTGCGCCTGACGCGCAGCCTGCTGCCCGACCTCATCTTCCTCGACCTGCACATGCCCGACATGAACGGCTTCGCCGTGTGCGCATCGCTCAAGGCAAATACGGCGTTCACGCATATTCCCGTCGTCTTCGTCACGCGTTTCGCCGACCCGCAAAGCGAAATGTTGGCGCTCGAGCTCGGTGCAGCGGAATTCGTGTCCAAGCCCTTCACGCCCGCGGTGCTGCGCACGCGGGTCCGCAACCTGCTCTCACTGAAACGCCGCACCGATGCCGGGCAGCAACTCGCCGCCAGCCGCTGGAAGCTGATCGACGACGCGCAGCTGGCGCGCATCGTCGCACTCGCACCGGATGCGGTGCTGAGCAGCGACGCCAGCGGCACGGTGGTGCTGGCCAATGCGGCCGCGTGCGCGCTGTTCGACGCCGCGACATTGACCGGCCGGCCAGCCGCGGAGCTGCTTGGCGACGCCTGGGCGCAACCCGAAGCCGGCCCGGGCGGCACGACACGCTGCACGCTGCCGCCACGCGAAGGCGCGCCGATCGAGGTCGACTTGTGGGTGTGGCGCAGCACGGCCGCCGATGCACCATTCACCACTTTCGTGCTGCGCACGGCACCGGCGCTCAAGGCAACGCAGGGCTGACCGTTAGATGGTCATGACGGACGGTACCGGTTTCACCAACGGACACGACGCAAGACAATGACGAACGACATCCTGCTGGTCGATGACGACCCCGGGGCGATCCAGCTCATGGGCCGCATCCTCGCCGATGTGGGGCGGCTGCGCTTCGCGACGAACGGCGAGGCCGCGCTGCGCCTGGCGCGTGCCGAAGCGCCCGACCTCATCCTGCTGGACGCCGAGATGCCGGGCATGAACGGCTTCGACATGTGTCGCGCGCTCAAGGCCGATCCCCTGCTCGTCGACATTCCGGTCATCTTCGTCACCAGCCACAGCGCACCGGAATTCGAGCTGGCGGGCTTCGAACTGGGCGCCGCCGACTTCATCGCCAAGCCGGTCAGCCCGCCACTGGTCATCGCACGCGTGCGCACCCAGCTGCGCCTGAAGAACCTGACCGACGAACTGCGCCGCGTGTCCGCCATGGACGCGCTGACCGGCGTCGCCAATCGCCGCCGCTTCGACGAGTCACTGGAGCAGGAATGGACCCGGGCGCGCCGCAGCGCCACGCCGCTGACGCTGCTCATGATCGACGTCGACCATTTCAAGCTGTTCAACGACACCTACGGTCACCCCGCCGGTGACGACTGCCTGCACCGGGTCGCGCAGGCGATGGCCGGCACGACGAAGCGCCCGACCGATCTGGTCGCGCGCTACGGCGGCGAGGAGTTCGCGCTGCTGCTGCCCCTTACGGCGCGCGACGGCGCCTCGCAGGTCGCGGCACGCGTGATCGACGCGGTCGCTGCGCTGAACATCGCACACAGCGCTTCGCCCAGCGCAAGCCACGTTACCGTGAGTATCGGCATCGCCTGCTATGACGACGCGAGCCCGTGCTGGATCAGCCCGTCGTCCAGGCTGCGCTCAGCCGACGCACGGATGGCGCAGGACGCCGCCATTCTCGTGCGCGCCGCCGATCAGGCGCTTTACGCGGCCAAGGCCGGCGGGCGGGCGCGGGCCAATCTGTCCGAGCTGGCGGCCGAAACGCCGGCCCGCCCCGTCCAGCCGCAGCGCCGCGCATGAACGGCACCGGCCAGACGCCTGTCGCAGACGGCCGCCCCCTCTGGCGACGAAGCCCCCGGGCAGCGGCCTATCTGACGTTCGCGCTCGGCGTCACGCTGGCCGCGCTGGCCGCGATGTGGCAGGCGAACGACAACGCCGAAAAGGCTGCCAGCCGTTTCGATACGCTGGCCCAGCGCGCAACGGACAATGTCGCCCGGCGACTGCATCTGTACGAATACGGCCTGCGCGGCGCGCGCGGCGGCGCGCTGAGCGCCGGGCTGGAAACGCTCGACCAGAAGCACTTCGGTGTCTACAGCCGGTCGCGCAACATCGACGCCGAATTTCCCGGCGCGCGCGGCATCGGCATCATCAAGCGCGTGCCGCGCGCGGATGAAGCATCCTTCGTGGCCGCGACGCGCGCCGACGGCACGCCCGATTTCGCCATCCGGGAACTGGCGCCGCATGCCGGCGACCGCTACGTCATCCTGTACATCGAACCGTTCGCGCGCAACCGCCAGGCGCTGGGACTGGACATTGCGTCCGAACAGAACCGGCGCACCGCCGCCGAAACGTCGATGCGAACCGGCACGGCGACGCTGACCGGCCCGATCACGCTGGTGCAGACCACCGGCAAGCCGCAGCGCTCCTTCCTGCTGCTGCTGCCGATCTACCGCCCCGGCTACCGGCTGGACAACGAACAGCAGCGCACCGACGCAACCTTCGGCTGGAGCTATGCGGCACTCGTCATCGACGAGATCCTGGAGGGACTCGATTTCCACCGGGACGAGGTCGAGCTGGTGCTGCGGGACATCACCGACGCCGACGCGCAGACCTTCTTCACGTCGCCGGACAGCGACGCGCCGGCAGCGGCCGGGCTCGTGCGCAAGATCGAACTGCCGATCTTCGGCCGCGTCTGGCAGGCGGAAATCCGCGCCAGGGCGAGTTTCGTGCACGGGCTCAACGCACGGGATCCACGCGCGCTGGCCGCCGGCGGCATCGCCCTGTCTGCCCTGCTGGCGGTGCTGATCCACATCTATGCGCAGAGCGTGCTGCGCGGCCTTGAAGTGCGGGCCGAACAGGCGCGGCGCGCAGCCATCATCGAAAGTTCGAGCGACGCCATCATCGCCGAGACGCTGGACGGCGTCGTCACCGACTGGAACCGTGGCGCGCAGCGCATGTTCGGCTTTGCGCCGGAGCAGGCCATCGGCAGGACGACGGCAGAACTGCTGCTGCCCGACGCGCGGCAGGACGAGGATGCGGACATCCGCGCCCGCATCGCCCGGCGCGAGGCGGTCGATGCCTTCGACACGCAGCGCCTGGACCACGACGGCCGGGCGATCGACGTGTCGCTCGCCGCGTCGCCCGTCATCGGGCCGCACGGGCGCCTGATCGGCATGTCCATCACCTTGCGCGACATCAGCGAGGCCAAGCGCGCCGCAGTGCACGTGCGCGAACTGAACGAACGGCTGGAGGATGAAGTCACCGAGCGCACGGCGCTGCTGTTCGCCGCCCTGCGCGAGACGGAAACGCTGCTGCGCACCGTGCACCAGCACGCCATCGTGTCGGTGACCGACCGCTCCGGCCGCATCATCGAGGTCAACGACGGCTTTGCGCAGATTTCCGGCTACCGGCACGACGAACTGATAGGCCAGAACCACAGCATCATCAACTCCGGCGCGCACGACAAGGCTTTCTGGGCCGACATGTGGCAGACCATCGCAGCCGGGCAGCCCTGGCACGGCGAAATCTGCAACCGCGCAAAGGACGGCTCGCTGTACTGGGTCAACAGCATGATCGCGCCGTTTGCGGATCTCGACGGAAAGATCGAGAAGTACGTCGCCATCCGTACCGACATCACCGCTGCCAAGCTGGCCGAGCAGCGCCTGCGCGCGAGCGAGGCCTTCCTCGACCGCGCCAGCCGCGTGGCCGGCGTCGGCGCCTGGCAGTACGACCTCGACCCGCAGTTGATCACGTGGTCGGCGCAGATGTACCGCATTCACGAAGTCGAGCCGGATTTCCAGCCGGTCATCGACAAGGCGCTCGGCTTCTACCCGCCCGACGCGCGCCGCGAGATCGAGCGCGCGCTCGCCGCCGCCATCGACACCGGTCAGGGCTGGGACATCGAAGTTCGCCTGAACACCGGCAAGGGGCGACAGATCTGGGTGCGCATCGTCGGCGAGGCGCAGTTCGAGAACGGACACCCGCTGCGTCTCGTCGGCTCGATGCAGGACATCACGGAGCGCAAGCGCGCCGAACTCGAACTGCGGGAGACGTCTTCCCTTCTGAATGGCGCGCTCGAGTCGGCGTCGGAGGTGTCCATCATCGCCACCGACCCGCAACTCAACATCACCGTGTTCAATGCCGGCGCCGAACGCATGCTGGGCTATGACCGCAGCGAAATGGTGGGGGTCGCGACGCCGGCGCTGATACACGACGCGGACGAAATGCGCCGGCGCGGCGAGGAACTCACCGCGGCGCTCGGCCGGCCGGTCAGCGGCGGCGCCGTATTCATCGAGCCGTCAACGCTGCGCGAGCCGCGCGAATGGACCTATGTGCACAAGGACGGCACGCGCATCGCCGTGTCGCTGGTGGTCACCGCCATGGTCGGCGCCGATGGCGAAATCTTCGGCTATCTCGGCGTGGCGCACGACGTCACGCGCCAGAAGCTGCACGAGGACGCGCTGCACAGCGCGATCGAACGGGCGGAACAGGCCAGCCTGGCCAAGAGCCAGTTCCTCGCGAACATGAGCCACGAAATCCGCACGCCGATGAATGCCGTGCTCGGCCTGTCCTACCTGCTGGAACAGACCCGGCTGGACGCCGAACAGGCCTCCACGCTGGCCAAGATTCGGGTCGCCAGCAAATCGCTGCTGTCGGTCATCAACGACGTGCTGGACCTGTCAAAGATCGAGGCCGGCGAACTGACCGTGGAGCGCATCGCGTTCAACCTGCCGGCGGTGCTGCGCGACGTCTGCGAAATGGCGCAGGTGCAGGCCGGCGCCAAGGGCATCGCGTTCTCCGTCCACACCCCGCCCGACCTGCCGCAGGTGGTCGAGAGCGACGCCACGCGCCTGCGCCAGATCCTGACCAACCTGCTGTCCAACGCCATCAAGTTCACCGACGCCGGCAGCGTGGCGCTGGCGGTCGAACGGGTGTGCGGCACGGCGCATGGTGCAACGCTGCGTTTCTCGGTCACCGACACCGGCATCGGCATCGCGCCGGAGGTGCAGTCGCGCCTGTTTTCGCCGTTCGCACAGGCGGACGCCTCGACGACGCGCCGCTTCGGCGGCACCGGTCTCGGCCTGTCCATCGTCAAGCGGCTCGTCGATCTGATGGGCGGCAAGGTCAGCCTGGAGAGCACGCCGGACATCGGCAGCACCTTCGCCGTCGAACTGGAATTCGGGCTCGGCGCGGACACCGAACCCGCACCGCACGGCATTTCACTGGCCGAGCACGGCGAGCAGAGCCTGTCCGGCCTGCACATCCTGGTCGTCGACGACAGCGACATCAATCTCGAGGTCGCGCGGCGCCTGCTGGAGCGCGAGGGCGCCCGCGTGTCGCTCGCGCACAACGGCCTGCAGGCGTTCGAAAGCGTGCGGGCGAATCCGCGGGCCTTTGATCTGGTGCTGATGGACGTCCAGATGCCGGTGCTCGACGGGCATGAGGCGACGCGCCGTATCCGCGGCGAACTCGGCCTCGCCGGGCTGCCCGTCATCGCGCTCACGGCCGGCGCATTGACCAGCGAACGCCAGCGCGCACGGGATGCGGGCATGGACGATTTCATCAGCAAGCCGTTCGAACTGCAGGAGCTGGTGACCGTCATCCACCGCCACCTTGCCCCGGACACCGCGGCACCGACGCCCTGCACCGCGCCGGAACCCGGTGACGGCTGGCCCGAATTCGCCGGCATCGACAGCGACGACGCCCGCCTGCGGCTCGGCGGCAACGTCGCGTTGTTCCGCACGCTGATCGACAGCCTGATCCGGGAATTCGCCGAGCCGCACGCCGTGCCCGACGACTCCGACCCGCAGGCAATGGCCGGGTGCGCCGCCCGCATGCACAAGCTCAAGGGCAGTGCCAGCATGCTCGGCGCGAAGGACATACAGCGCGTGGCCGGCGACATCGAAGCGGCATGCCGCGCCGGCAACGCAACGCCGCTCGATTCGCTGATGCACGCGCTGGACGCGCAGTTGCGCGTGCTGCGTGACAGCGTGCAGCGGGACGCGCCGCCGGCCGAACCGCAGACGGCGCCCGCCGGCGACGCGGGCGACATCGACGCGCCGGCGCTGAACGCGCTCATTTCCGAGCTGCGCGGACACAGCCTTGGCGCGCTGGACAGCTTCGCCGCACTGTCACCGGCGCTGCAGCAGGTGCTCGGCAGCGAGGGCTTCGCGCAACTGCGCGAATGCATCGACACGCTGCAGTTCGACGACGCCGCCGACGTGCTGGAACAGATGAAGGCCTACCAGTAGTTCTCGAACAGCATGCTGCCGGCGGCGCTGCGCCGGCACGGCACGAAACCGCGCTCCGTGAGCAACTGTCGCATCTCCTTGCTGAACGCCGGATTGCCGCACACCATGACGCGCGCGCTCGCCGGATCGAACGTCGCGCCGGCATGGCGCGGCAGCGACCCGTCCGCCAGCAGCTGCGGAATGCGCCCGGACAGTCCGGTCGCGCCGGGCTCGCGCGTGACGATGGGCACATAGCGCAGACGGCCCTGTTCTGCCGCCCCGCTCGCCGCCACATGCGCGCGCAGCTCGTCCGCATACGCCAGTTCGGCCGCCTCGCGCACGCTGTGCACGACGACGAGATCCCGGTAGCGCTCCAGCGCGCCCGGCGTGCGCAGCAACGACACATAGGGACCGAGCCCGGTGCCGGTGGCCATCATCCACAGCGTGTCGCCGGGTGCCAGCTGCGTCTCCACGAAGAATCCGAAGGCGGCCAGTTCGATCATGACGCGATCGCCCTCGCGCAGGCGCGCCATGTGCGATGACAATGCGCCGTCCGGGATCAGGATGAAGAGGAACTCCAGCTCGCCGTCTTCCGGCGCCGACACGATGGAATACGGGCGCCACACGGCATCGGCGTCATCCACCGGCAGGCCGAGCTTGGCGTAGTGCCCCGGCTGGAAACGAAAACCGTCGGGGCGTTCGATACGCAGCGTCCACAGCGTGTCGGTCCAGCGCCGGATCGACGTGACGCGTTGCGCCGCGCTGCGTTTGGGCCTGGCATCCTGAAGCGACGACATGTGCAACTCCTTCCGTGGGCCTGTCAGGTTTCCGATTATCCGCCTTCGGCCGCACAGGCAGAACCTGCGTGCGGCGACTTGCACGGCGCACGGCATGCGGCGGATCATGCACGCCCCGGATGACACGACGCGAGGACACTGGTGGCCATGAAAGCGGTACTGACCGGACACACGCGCGGCCTCGGCGCCGCCATCGCCAATGTGCTGCGCGAGCGCGGCATTCCCGTGCTGGCGCTGTCGCGCGGCAGCGTCGAAGCACCGGACGGCGGCGCGCCAATGCGGCAGGTCGCGCTGGATCTGGCCGACAGCGCGGCGCTCGAGCGCTGGTTGCGCGGTGCGGCGCTGCGGACCTTTCTCGACGGCTGCGACGAAGCGCTGCTGATCAACAACGCCGGCATGCTGGGGCCGGTCGTTCCGCTCGGCGCCAATGTCGGCGCGGACATCGCCCGCGCGGTCGCGCTGAACGTCGCGGCGCCGCTGATGCTCGCCGACGCCTTCGTTGCGGCGAGCGCCGGCGCCACGCAGCGACGCATCGCGCACATTTCGAGCGGCGCCGGACGCAGCCCCTACGCCGGCTGGGGCGTGTATTGCGCAAGCAAGGCCGCGCTCGACCACCACGCCCGCGCCGCCCAGCTCGACGCACCGGCCGGCACGCGCATCGTCAGCCTCGCGCCCGGCGTCATCGACACCGCGATGCAGGCCGAAATCCGCGCCACGCCGGCCGGGCACTTTCCGCTGAAGGCGCGTTTCGAGGATCTCAAGCGCGACGGCCTGCTCACCCCCCCGGAAGACGGCGCGCGGCGGCTCGTGGCCTTCATGCTGTCGGAACGCTTCGGCAGCGATCCGATCGCCGACCTGCGCGACGTCGCCGACGAGTAGCCGGCGCACATGTTGGCAGGGCGACTATAATGCTGCCCTGCAGCACGCCCTGTCCGCGCCGGCCCCTCGTACGCGGCCCCGCTTCCTCCCCACCGGGTCCGGGCGCGCACCCCGCGCAGGCCCTCCAGCCAAGCGCGGTTCGTCGCATCCTCTTTTCGGGCTTCAGATGTCTTTTCAGAAAATCCGCCAGGACTGGCTTTCCAATGTCCGCAATGACCTGCTGGCCGGCCTCGTCGTCGCGCTGGCGCTGATCCCCGAGGCGATCGCGTTTTCGATCATCGCCGGCGTGGACCCCAAGGTCGGCCTTTACGCCTCGTTCTGCATCGCCACCGTGATCGCCTTCGCCGGCGGACGGCCGGGCATGATTTCCGCGGCCACCGGCGCGATGGCGCTGGTGATGGTGCTGCTGGTCAAGGAGCACGGCCTCTGCAGTACCTGCTGGCCGCGACGCTGCTCACGGGCGCGCTGCAGATCGGCGCCGGCGTGCTCCGGCTCGGCACGCTGATGCGCTTCGTGTCGCGCTCGGTCATCACCGGTTTCGTCAATGCGCTGGCCATCCTCATCTTCATGGCGCAGCTGCCCGAGCTGACGGACGTGAGCTGGATGGTCTATGCGATGACGGCGGCCGGGCTGGCCATCATCTACCTGTTCCCCTACGTCACGCGCGCGATACCTTCGCCGCTGGTGTGCATCGTCGTGCTCACGGCCGTGGCGATCGCGCTCGGCCTGGACATCCGCACCGTCGGCGACATGGGCGAACTGCCGGACAGCCTGCCGGTCTTCCTGCTGCCCGACGTGCCGCTGAACCTCGACACGCTGCGCATCATCTTCCCGTTCTCGCTCACGCTGGCCGTGGTCGGCCTGCTGGAGTCGATGATGACGGCGTCCATCGTCGATGAGCTGACCGACACGCAGAGCAACAAGAACCGCGAATGCGTGGGCCAGGGTGTGGCCAACATCGCCAGCGGCCTGGTCGGCGGCATGGCCGGCTGCGCGATGATCGGCCAGTCCGTCATCAACGTGAAGTCGGGCGGACGCGGGCGCCTGTCCACGCTGACCGCCGGCGTCGTGCTGCTGATGCTGGTGGTGTTCGCCGGCGAGTGGGTGGCACGCATCCCGATGGCGGCGCTGGTCGCCGTGATGATCATGGTGTCCATCGGCACCTTCAGCTGGGCTTCGATCCGCAACCTGCGCGGCCACCCGGCAAGTTCCAGCGCGGTCATGCTGGCCACGACGCTGATGACGGTTTTCACGCACGATCTGGCGCAGGGCGTGCTCGTCGGCGTGCTGCTGTCGGGCTTCTTCTTCGCGCACAAGGTCGGGCGCATCCTGCACGTCGCGTCGCAGGCCGAGGACGAAGGCCGGCTGCGCCACTACCGCGTGACCGGCCAGGTGTTCTTCGCATCGGCGGACCGCTTCGTCGCGTCCTTCGACTACCGCGAAGTGATAGACCGTGTGCGCATCGACGTGAGCCGCGCGCATTTCTGGGACATCACCGCAATCAGCGCGCTCGACAAGGTCGTGCTGAAGTTCCGCCGCGAGGGCACGGAGGTCGAGGTGATGGGCCTGAACGAGGCGAGCGCCACGCTGGTCGACCGCTTCGCGGTGCACGACAAGCCGGATGCCGTCGAACAGATGATGGGCCACTGACATGAACCCGGAAAACAAGATACTGGCCTGCGTCGACCGCTCGCCCTGCGCCGACCACGTGACCGACTGCGCGGCCTGGGCCGCGCGCCGCATGGACGCCCCGCTGGAGTTGCTGCACGTGATCGAGCGCCACCCGGAGATCGGTTCCGGACGCGACCACAGCGGCAGCATCGGCGTGAATTCGCAGGAGGCGCTGCTGACCGAGCTGAGCGAGCAGGACGCCGCCTTCACGCGCAACGCGCGCGAGCAGGGACGCGTCTTCCTGAACCGCCTGCGCGGTCGCGCCATCGCCGCCGGCGCCCCGCAGGTCGATGTGCGCCAGCGTCACGGCGGGCTGGAAGAGACGCTGGCGGAACAGGAAGACGCGGTCAGCCTGATCGTGCTCGGCCGGCGCGGCGAATCGGCCGCCACGGCACAGCGCGACCTCGGCCGCAATGTGGAACGCGTGGTGCGCGCCCTGCACCGGCCCATCCTGTCGGTAACCGACAGCTTCCGCGAGCCGAAGCGCGTGCTGATCGCCTTCGACGGCAGCGGTACGACGCGTCGCGGCATCGAACTGGTGGCCCGCAGCCCGCTGTTTGCCGGCGTGCCGATCCATCTGCTGATGTCGGGCAAGGAACGGCCGGACGGCCCCAAGGACATCGAATGGGCACGCCGCGCGCTGGAAGGCGGCGGCCACGAGGTACACGCCGCCATCGTGCCGGGCGACCCCGAACAGGTGATCGCCCGGCACGCCGCTGAAGACGGCATCGACCTGCTCGTCATGGGCGCCTACGGCCACTCGCCGCTGCGCTCGCTGCTGTTCGGCAGCAAGACATCGGACCTGCTGCGCATCGCCAGCATTCCGACGCTGCTGCTGCGCTGACTAACCGTCCGCCCTGACCGCCCGCACCGCGCCGATGCCGAGCGCGCTGCGGGCACCGAGCAGCGCCGCCAGCACGGCCGCGCCGAGCATGGCGAACACGACACCGGCCAGGCGCGCCCAGGGCACGACCCAGTCCATGCTCCAGTGGAAGGACTGGCGGTTCACCACCTCGATCAGCAGCGCGCTCATCGCGAACCCCGCGAGCACGCCGAGCAGCAGGCCGGGCAGCGCGCACAGCAGGCCTTCCGCCGCGAGCTGCTGCGCAATCTGGCGACGCGTGCAGCCGACGTGTCGCAGCAGCCCGAATTCACGCACGCGCGCGCTGCCCGACGCGGCGAACGCAGCGGCGATGCCGGCCAGACCGATCAGCGCCGACGCCGCTTCCAGCGCATAGGTGGCGGCGAAGGTGCGGTCGAACACGTCGAGCGAGCGGCGCCGGATGTCCTCGCCGGACAGCAGCGCCTGCGGATCAGCGACGACACCGGCCTCACCCAGCGCCTGCGCCACCGCCGCCGCGTCGGCGCCCTCATTCAGCCACAGCCCGAAGTCATCCGCCGCGCGGTCGCCGGTCAGCGCGCGGTAGCGCGCGAGGTCCATGACCACCGCGCCATGCTGGCGCGCGTAGTCGCGCCACAGTCCGGCCACACGCACCTGCAGCGCCTGTCCGGCGAGCGGCAGCGTCACCGCCGCACCGGGCCGCCAGCCGTAGAGGTCGGCCATCGCCTCCGACGCCCACACCCGGGGCAGCGCATCGGCCGCATCCGCCGGCCACTGCGGGCCGACCGTCGGCAGCGCGCGGCCGGCGTCGCCGGGCAGCGGACGGGCAATGAACGCAACCGGCGGCAGGTCGGTCGCCAGCAGCAACGGCTGATGCCGGATGGGCTCCACCCGGATGACGCCGGCCACCGCGCCCAGCCGCGCTTCGATGTCATCCGGCCAGGCGCGGTCGCGGTCGCCACGCAGATAGAGGGCCGCCGGCAGCACATCGTCCAGCCAGTCATCCACCGAACCACGGAAGGACGACACCATGACCGCCATCGCGACGATGAGCGCGCTCGCGGCGAGCACGCCGGCCGCGCTGCGCGATGCGAAGCCCGGCTCCGCCAGCAGGCGTGCGCGCGCCAGTGCCAGCGGCAGCACGGTGCGCTCGGGCAGGCTCTGCGCAAGCGCGCGCGCGAGGGGCGGCACCGCCAGCACGGCCGCCGCCAGCACCGCGGCAATCGCGCCGTAACCGCCGAGCGGCAGGCCGCCGAACGGGGGCAGCGTGGCCGCGAGCGCGGCCAGCAGCAGCGCACCGCCGATGGCCCGCGCGCGCCAGGCACCGCCCGGGCTGCGCGGCGAGCGGCTGAAATGGCCGGCGCGCAGCGCCTGTGCCGGAGGGATGTCCAGTGCGTCGCGTGCCGGCCAGGCGGCACCGGCCGCGGCCGACACGACACTGAGCAGGCCGAATGCGGCGCTGGCCGCCGCGTCGAATGACAGCGCGGGCGCCACGCCGACGACCAGCCCGGCACCGAGGTCGGCGCCGCTCACGCGCAGCACCAGCGCGGCCAGCGCATGACCGATGGCGACGCCGAGCAACGCGCCGCAGGCGCCGAGCAGCGCCCCTTCGCCGACGAGCAGGCGCATGAGCTGGCCGCGCGTCAGCCCGGCCGCGCGCAGGAAGGCGATCTCGCCGGTGCGCCGGGCGATTGCCGCCGCCTGCGTCGCGGCGACGAGGAAGCTGCCGACGGCCAGCGCGATCAGCGCCAGCAGACCGAGATTGACGCGGTAGGCGCGCGACAGCCGGTCGGTGCGCGCCAGCGCCTGATCCGGCGTCTGCAGGCGGGCGCCGGCCGGCAGCAGCGCGGCGATGCGCGACATGGCGTCGGCGCGCGCCACGCCGTCACGCAGGCGCAGCGCGATGCGGCTCACCCGTCCGGGTCGGCCGATCCGCCACTGCGCGTCTCCGATGTCCATGACGGCCAGCACCGCGCCGGCACCTGCCGCAGGCAGCCAGCCGGCGACGGTGAACGGCGTACCGTCGCGCCCCAGCGCCAGCCGGTCACCCGGTGCGACGGCGAGTGCCCGCCCGGCCGCATGGCTCAGGAACACGCTGCCCGGCTCCATCAGCCGGCCGAAACCGTCGACCGGGGGCAGCAGCGCCGGATGCACTTCGGCGGCGCGGAAGGCATCCAGCCCGATCACCTTGAGCCGCAGCGTGCCGCCGCCGACGACGGCCACGTCGACGTCCCGTTCGACCAGCGCGCTGGCGTGCGCCACGTCCGGCTGGACGGCCAGCAGCGGGTACAGCGCCTCGTCCAGATCGCGCGCGGCGACGACTTCCAGATCGGCCGCGCCCGACACCGTGCGCAGGCCGGCTTCGAACTCGTCGAGCGCGGCGTGATGGATGGCCGACACGGCGACGCCCAGCGCCACGCCGAGCGCGATCGCCAGCAGCGCCAGCGCGCTCGCGCTGCGCCAGGCAGAGCGGCACAGCAGCTCAAGCACGGTTGCAGCCGGCGCGCGTCATGGCGCGCCGAGCCGGCCATCACGGCCCAGCCGCAATACACGGTCGGCGCTGGCAGCGACCGCCGCCGAATGCGTGACCAGCAGTCCGCTCGCGCCGCTGCCCTTCACCGCGTCGCGCAGTAGCCGCGCGACGCGTTCCGCGTTGTCGGCGTCGAGATTGCCGGTCGGCTCATCCGCCAGCAGCAGGCGCGGCCGATGCACCAGCGCACGGGCGATCGCCACGCGCTGCAGCTCACCGCCGGAAAGTTGCGTCGGGCTGTCACCGGCACGCTCGCCCAGGCCGAGCGCGGCGAGCTGCGCCACGGCCCGGCGGCGCCGCTCGGCCACCGCCACGCCGGCCAGTGCGAGCGGCAGCGCGACGTTGTCGCGCAGGCTCAGCCAGGGCAGCACATGGAAGGCCTGAAACACGAAGCCGACCTGTGTGCGGCGCCAGCGCGTGGCGTCGTCGTCATCGAGTGCCGACACCTCGACGCCGTCGCACAGCACGCGGCCGGCATCCGGGCGCTCCAGTGCCGCGGCGATGTTGAGCAGGGTCGATTTGCCGGCGCCGGATTCTCCGATCACGGCGACGTACTCGCCCGATGCGACTGTCAGGTCGAGCGCGTGCAGCAGCACGCGCGGCGAGGCGCCGGGCAGTGTCTTGTCGATTGAGGTCAGCGCGAGCACGGCGGATGGACTGCGCCGTGCGCCCGGGGTTCAGCCCCGGGTGGCGAGAAAGTGGCGGAACTCGGCGGCATCCATCGGACGCGCGTACAGGAAGCCCTGTGCGATTTCCACGCCCTGTTCGCGCAGATAGGCGGCCTGCTGTTCGGTCTCCACCCCTTCGGCCACCATCTGCAGGCCGCGCGCACGCGCGATCTCGACGATGTGCGGCACGAGCGGCGCATGCGGCGAATCGACGCCGATGGTGCCCACGAAGGCGCGGTCGATCTTCAGCGCATCGACCGGCAGGTCGTGCAGATAGGACAGGCTGGAATAGCCGGTGCCGAAGTCATCGAGCAGCACCTTGTGGCCGGCCCGGCGCAGCCGCGCGAGCAGCGCGCCGGCCGACCCGGCCTGGATCAGGTTGCGCTCGGTCAGCTCGAGTTCAATCTGGCTGCGCCGGATGCCATTGCCGTCGATGGAGTCGGACAGCAACTCCAGCAGATCGCCGCGCTCCAGGTCGTGCGACGCCAGGTTCAGCGACACCGTCAGTTCGGGCCGGCGCTGCAGCAGGTCACCGATTTCGGAAATCGCCGTGCGCAGCACGCGGGCGGTGATTTCGTGTTCGAAGCCGGAATGTTCCGCGAGGTGCACCAGGTCGTCGGTACTCATGACCGGCTCGTTCTGGTCCGGCCAGCGCACCAGCAGTTCGGCGCCGACGCAATGGCCGTCCGACAGCCGTATCTGCGGGTGATAGGCGACGCGCAGTTCGCCACGGCGGATCGCCGACAGCAATGCCGTGGCCGGCGAGAAGAACTGCTGCGAGAAGCGCCGCACCACCCAGATGAGCAGTGCGCTGACCAGCACGCCGAGCAGCGTCGTCATGACCAGCGGTTCGGTCCACGCGGCGAGCAGCCGGGCGCGCGACTGCGCGCCGACGGCAACGATGGGCAGGCGCCGCGACTGCGCGACGGCGAACAGGCGGTCACCCTGTATGCGCTCGCGGCCGGTGACCGCGGTGTCGACCATGCTGGAAAGCAGCGGATCATGCACCTGCGAGAGTGGCTCCCAGTCCAGCGTATTGAGCACGACGAGCTGGGTGTCCGACACGGTGCGCGCCTGGAAGTGGCTGGCGTGTATCAGCGAGACGTGGGCGCCGCGCCCGATCGCGACCGACGGACGCACCTCGTCGAGTGGATGCGTCAGACGGAACCATATCTTGCGTCCGCCGCTGTCCGTCCAGTCAGGTGCCGGCAACACGCGCGGCACCTCGGCCGGCCCCATGCTGCTGCACCGGATGCGGCCGTCCTCGGCGTAGGCGATCTCGCGCACGAAGGGCGTACAGAACGCGATCTGGCGCATCAATTCGATGTGCTCGGGCGAGCACGCGGGCTGCGGCACCTCATCGAGCGCGTGCAGCTCGGACTGCGCCTCGTCGAACACCTGCTCGGCACGTATCAGCGCCTGTTCGGCCAGCGCATCGAGATGGTCACTTTCGACCTTGAGCGTGTAGCCCCACGAGAAATAGAGCGCGGCCGCCAGCGGCAGCAGCCCTGCAAGCAGGGCTGCCACGGTCATGAGCGTGGTCAATGCGCGACGTCGCATCGGGGGAATCTTGTGTTGTCGGCCGTTGTGGCGGCCTTGTTCTGTCTGTGCACGTGCCGTGCAGTGTAAGCGCATCAGGTCGGCCGCGCCGGCCGTGCGACGCCGCAATTTCGCGTAATTTTGTGACAGCCCGGCAGTGCTGCCGCCGGGCGCCGGTCAGAGCAGGCGCAGCATCAGCTCGACGCGCGCCTGTACCGGCGTCATGGCGCCGGCCGACGGCAGCGCCGCATCGCCGCTGTCGATGAGCCGGCCACGGGCGGTCCGGCTCGTGCGCAGCACCGCGACACCGGCGGCCTGCGCGCGCAGCAACGCGTCTTCCAGCGGCGCGCCGAGCGTGCCGTTGCCGGTGCCGGCGGCGACGATGCCGCGCGCGCCGAGTGCGCGCAGCGCGTCCACCAGCGCACCGTCGGCGCCGGCGCAGTTCATGACGATGTCCACACGCGGCCAGTCCTCGCGCAGCACGCGCGCCAGTCCGAGCGGCACACCGTGCGGCCAGTCTCGCAGGCGCCGCAGGCTGCCCTCCTCCATGTAGCCAAGCGGCCCGGCGTCACCCGAATCAAAGGCATCGACACGATAGGGATGCACCTTGCGCACGTCGCAGCCGGCATGCACGACGCCCGCGACACAGGCCATCACGCCGCGCGCGCCCGGCTGCGCGGCAAGGTGCACCGCGTCGAGCAGGTTCTGCGGGCCGTCCGCCGCCAGCGCGGTCGCCGGACGCATCGCCGCAGTCAGCACGACGGCCTTGTCCGGCGCCAGCACGCGCTGCAGGAACCAGGCGGTTTCCTCCAGCGTGTCGGTGCCGTGCGTGATGACGACGCCTGCGACATCGTCACGTGCGAGGTGGTGCGCCGTGCGCTGCGCCAACCGGCGCCAGACGGCGAAGTCCATGTCCTTGCTGTCGATCTGGGCAACCTGTTCGGCTTCCAGCGCGAAGCCTGACAACGCCGGAATCGCGGTGACGAGATCCGCCACCGCGATCTGCGCCGCCGCATAGCCGACGTTGTCACCGGCGCTGCGCGACTGGCCGGCGATGGTGCCGCCGGTTCCGAGAATGACGATGCGCTTCATCGGGATGAACCCTCGACATGTGTATCGGCGCATTCTCGCGGACCGCTCGCACCCGGCGCAAGCAACGCCCGCACCGGCCGGCTCACCGGCCACCTATAATCCGGCATGACCACGACCACTCCGCCCGACGCCTCGCCGGACGCCGCACCCGATGCGACGCCCCCCGCCCTGTTCGACACGCTGCCGCTGTCGCCCGCCACACTCGCCAACCTGCAAAGCCTCGGCTATCTGTCGATGACGCCGGTGCAGGCGGCCGCGCTGCCGCTGGCACTGGCCGGACGCGACCTCATCGCGCAGGCGAAGACCGGCAGCGGCAAGACAGCCGCCTTCGCGCTGCCGCTGCTGGCGCGGCTCAATCCGCGCTGGTTCTCGCCGCAGGCACTGGTGCTGTGCCCGACGCGCGAACTGGCCGATCAGGTGGCCAAGGAAATCCGCCGTCTCGCGCGCGCCACCGACAACATCAAGGTGGTCACGCTGTGCGGCGGCGCGAAGATGGGGCCGCAGATCGGCAGCCTTGAGCACGGCGCGCACGTCGCCGTCGGCACGCCGGGACGCATCATGGACCACCTGGAACGCGGCACGCTGGACCTGCGCGGCCTGAACACGCTGGTGCTCGACGAAGCGGACCGCATGCTGGACATGGGCTTCTTCGACGACATCACCTTCGTCGCACGCCAGTGCCCGGCGTCGCGCCAGACGCTGCTGTTCTCGGCCACCTTCCCGGCCGGCATCGAAACGCTGGCCGGCCAGTTCCTGCGCGAACCCGAACGCGTGCAGGTGGAAACGCGGCACACCGGCGGCAAGATCCGCCAGCGCTTCTACGAGGTCGAGAACACCGGACGGCTGGACGCGGTGGCCCGCCTGCTGCGCCACTACCGCCCGGTCAGCACGCTGGCCTTCTGCAACACCAAGCTGCGCTGCCGCGAACTGGCGGACCGGCTGCGCGCGCAGGGCTTCGAGGCGCTGGCACTGTACGGCGACATGGAACAGCGCGAGCGCGACCAGGTGCTGGTGCGCTTCGCGCATCGCAGCGCGTCGGTGCTGGTGGCCACCGACGTGGCGGCGCGCGGTCTCGACATCGACAAGCTGGAAGCGGTCATCAATGTCGACGTGACACCGGACCCGGAGGTGCACGTGCACCGCATCGGCCGCACCGGACGCGGCGACGCCGAGGGCTGGGCGCTCAGCCTGGTGAGCCCGAACGAGATGGCGCGCGCGCTGCGCATCGGCAAGGCACAGGGCGCGTCGCTCGAATGGCAGGCGCTGGCGGACGCCGAACCGGCCGGTGACGCGCCGCTGGTTCCGCCGATGACGACGCTGCAGATACTGGGCGGGCGCAAGGAAAAGATGCGCCCGGGCGACGTGCTCGGCGCGCTGACCGGCGAAGCCGGCTTCACGCGCGAACAGGTCGGACGCATCGACGTGACCGACTACGTCACCTATGTGGCGGTGGAACGCAACATCGCCGACGAGGTGGTGCGCCGGCTCGACGGCGGCCGCGTGAAGGGGCGTGACGTGAAGGTGAAGCGGCTGGACGAATGATTCCGCCGCGCCGGCTCAGGGCTTGATGCGCGCCTGTACCGGCGCGGCCAGCCGGACGCCGCGCCGCTGGCCGCGCTCGCAGTCGTCGAGCGCCTGCGCCGCGAGCTGGCGACCGAAATCGATGAGCGGCCGGGCCAGATGGAATTCGTGGAACATGCAGGTGTTCTTCGGCACGCTGATGACGACGTCGGGCGAGAACACCGCAAGGTGCTGGCGCGTGATCGCCTCCTGCATCGTTTCCAGCGAGCGCATCAGCACCTCCGACAGCGCAAGCCCGGTTTCCACCGGCTTCGCGTCACCGTTGAGCGCGTTCATGTATCCGCGCAGGCGCCGCAGCAGGCCGGGCGCTGCGTCGTTGGCGCCTTCCTTCTGCAGCGGCGGCGGCTCGTGCGATTCGCCGTTCAGGTCGACCACCACCGTCAGGTCCGTGAGGGTGCGCAGGGTCGGCGCCACCGGCACCGGATTGAGCAAGCCACCGTCGACCAGCGTGCGGCCGCGATAGCGGTGCGGCGTGAAGATGGACGGCACCGCCATCGACGCACGCACGGCCTCGAACAGCGAGCCGTCGGTAAACCAGACCTCGCGCCCCTTTTCGATATCGACGGCGACCGCCGTGTAGTCGAGCGGCAGTTCCTCGATATTGCACTCCCCGACCAGATAGCTCAGGCGCTTCATCAGCGTGCGCCCGCGGATCAGGCCGCCTCCGGAGAAGGTCCAGTCCAGCATGCGGAACACGTCGGCCTGCCCCAGCGCGCCGACCCATTCCTCGTAGGCGTCCAGCCCGCCCTGCGCGTAGATGCCGCCGACGACGGCACCCATGGACGAGCCCGAAATGGCACGGATGTCGTAGCCGCGCGCCACCAGCTCGCGGATCACGCCGATGTGCGCCAGTCCGCGCGCACCGCCCGAGCCGAGCACGAGGGATACGGTGGTCGGGCGCGCCGTCACGCGGTGCGCTCCGCGCTGTCCAGATCCAGTTGCGTCAGGTGCAGGCGCAGGTCGAACTCGTACTGGTGGTATTGCGGTTCCATGTGCACGCACAGCTGGTAGAAGGCCTTGTCGTGCTCGCGCGCCTTCAGGTGGGCCAGTTCATGCACGACGATCATCCGCAGGAACTCGGGCGCCGCGTCCCGGAACAGCGTGGCCACCCGGATTTCGTGCCGGGCCTTCAGTTTCGCGCCCTGCACGCGCGACACCGAGGTGTGCGTGCCGAGCGCCTTCGCCGTCAGCCCGAGGCTGCTGTCGTACAGCACCTTGTTGATCGGTGCGGCATTGCGCAGATGGCGGCTCTTCAGTTCCGACACGTACTCGTACAGCGCACGGTCGGTGCGCACGTCGTGGGCGCTCGGATAGCGCTTGCGCAGCACGTCGCCCAGACGGCCCTGATCGATGAGTTCGCGGACCTGACTCTGCAGGTGCGCCGGATAGGCGCTGAGATATTTCAGTGGCGGCATGCGATGCGGCGAGCGCCATGGCGCTCGCGCGGATGGGTGCGTTCAGGCGACGCGATTGGCGGCAATGCGCGGACGTTCGCTCGCCAGCACGCGGTCGGCGTCCAGCGAGGCGATGGGCACCCGGGTGTCGGACGGAATGGCGCCGCTGAGCTGCAGCGCCATGTAGCGGCCGCAGCACACGCGCAGAAAAGACGTGAAATTGGCCGGCAGCAGGTGGGTCGTGTCGCCCCCGCCCGCTTCGGACAGTTCGTCGTACAGCCTGGAGATGAGTTGCGGCAGCGTCAGGCCGTCACGGGTACCGATCTCGTCGAGCACGTCCCAGAACTGGTTCTCCAGCCGGATGCTCGTGGCGACGCCGCGCAACCGCATGGAACGGGTGCGCGTGACGTACAGGTCAGGGTCGGCCCTGATGAAAATCTGGCACATGTCGCAAGTCCTCCTGCGGTGATTGTAGACCTCACCGCAGGACCTGGCGGAACCGGATCACTCGATGCGCGTGCCCAGCACCACGAGGAATTGCGCGATCCACGCCGGGTGCGCCGGCCAGGCCGGCGCGGTGACGAGGTTGCCGTCGGTGACCGCGCCGTCGATCGCGATGTCGGCGTAGCGTCCGCCTGCCAGTTCGACTTCAGCGCGGCACGCCGGGTAGGCCGAACACAGGCGGCCTTCGAGCACCCTGGCGCCGGCCAGCAGCTGGGCGCCGTGGCAGATGGCGGCGATCGGCTTGTTGGCGAGCGCGAAGTGGCGCACCAGTTCGAGCACGGCGTCGTCCATGCGCAGGTATTCCGGCGCGCGGCCGCCGGGAACGACAAGCGCGTCGTAGTCCTCGGGCTTCACGTCTGCGAAGGTGGCGTTCAGCGTGAAGTTGTGGCCGCGCTTTTCCGAATAGGTCTGCTGGCCTTCGAAATCATGGATCGCGGTGGCGACCGAATCGCCCACCTTCTTGTCCGGGCAGACGGCATGCACGGTGTGGCCGACCGCCTGCAGTGCCTGGAACGGCACCATGATTTCGTAGTCCTCGACGAAGTCGCCGGCCAGCAACAGGATCTTCTTCACGTTCATCGCTCTCTCCTCGCAGTGTGTGGGCGCACGGAGCGTGCGCAGCGATACCGTGCCGCAGTCACGGGCGGCCGGGGTGGTAGCCGGTTAACACATGGCGGATGCAATGAAAAAGGGCCGGCAATGCCGGCCCTTTCCTGCGTGGTGACGCGCGCTCAGTCGCGGAAGGCTTCGACCGGGATCTCGATGCGGACGATGTCGCTGATGCCCGGCACGTACTTCGTCATGCCGAATTCCGAGCGCCGGATCGTGGCCGTGATGTCGGCGCCGCACAGCGCCTTCTTGTTGATCGGGTGCGTGCCGCACGAGAAGCCCTTCACGTCGAGCATGACCGGGCGGGTCACGCCGAGCAGCGTGAAATCGCCTTCGGCGCCGACGACCTTGTCACCGTCGAACATGATCTTCGTGGACTTGAAGGTCATGGCCGGAAACTTCGCGACGTTGAAGAAATCTTCGCCGCGCATGATCTTGTCCCACGCGTCGATGCCCATGTCGATGGACGCCGTGTCGATGCTCACCTCGATGCTGCCGCTGTTCTGCGACGGCGCCAGCATGATCTTGCCGGTCGCGTCATTGAAGCGGCCGCGCTGCGTCGAGAAGCCGAGGTGATTGATTTCGAAGGTCGGAAACGTGTGGCGCGAATCGATGGTGTAGCTGTCGGCCGCGATGGCCGATGCGCTCATCACTGCGCCCATGATCAAACCCGATACGACGCTGGAAACTTTCATGCATGCACTCCCTGTGTGTGGCAGCCGCCATCGTGTAGCGGCCGTGGATGGTTTCACTGGCCGGCGACGGCAAGCCTGAAGCTGATCCGGACTTCGTTCGCGACGACATCGGTGTCGCCCCAGACGCCGGAGCCGATGCCGTAGTCGAGGCGCTTGAGCGGAAAGCTGCCTTCCAGCACGGCGCCCGCGCCATCGGTTTTCAGCGTGAACGGCGCTGCAACCTCGCGCGTCTGGCCGCGGATGCTCATGTTGCCGCGCACCTCGTACCGGTTGTTGCCGAGCGGCTTGACCGACGTCGACACGAAACGCGCCGTCGGATGTTGCTTCACGTCGAACCAGTTCTTGCCCTTGACCTCTTCGTTTGCCTCGCTGCCGCCGGCGTCGATCGACGCCAGATCGATATCGAGCGTGGCGCGGCCGGCTTCGGGCATGGCCGGATCGAAGTTCACGGTGGCCGAAAACCGCTTGAAGCTGCCATCGACCGACACACCCATCTGGCTCGACACGAAGACCAGCGAACTCTTCTCCGGCAGCACGCGGGTGTAGCTGCCGGCGGCCAACGCAGCCGAAGACAGCAGGAACAGGCCGGCACCGAGCGTCACGAGGCGCCGCAAGGGCGAATGCATCAAAAACGTCATGAGTTCTCCACTTTCTTTAACAGCACGCTGTGATGCGGGAACGGGGAAAAAATTCCGTCACTGCCATCTGCGTGGGCAAGGCGGCGGCCTTTCAGCCTTCGCGCGCAGCCAGACGCGCTTCCAGTTCGGCCACCCGCGCCTCGAGTTCTTCCAGCTGTACGCGGGTGCGCGCCAGCACGTCCTTCTGCACGTCGAATTCCTCGCGCGTCACGAGATCAAGACGCGAGAACATCGAGCTGGCCATCGCCTTGGCGTTTTTCTCGAGGTCGCGCGCGGGACTCGCGGCGATCAACTCGGAAAAGCGGGTGGACAGGTCTTCAAGCATTTTCGGATTGAGCATGTGCATCTCCCTGCAGTCATTGATTGGGTCAACGCGCGCGGCGGCCTTCGTGCCGACCGCCAAAGGCCGCATTGTGCCGGCAAGCGGCGCGGGGCGCGACGCCCGTGCGCCGCGGGACATGACATCACGGTGCGCCGGCGCGCCGGAAGGCACCGATATCGCGCGTTGCCTGCGGCATATGTACACAACGCCCCATTTTGGTGCAGAGTGCGATTTGAGCGCGTGAAGTTGGGGCGGCCGTCGAGTTCAAGCATCTTGTTACGATTCGACGGTTGAGCATAAGTCTTTGAAATTACATTGCAACATTTGCTGGCACGGTCTGTGCAAGATGCGTTGAGCAGTTTCCCTAACTCAAGGAGTGACCCACATGCAAAAGACCCTGATCGCCGCCGCACTGGCCGTCGCGCTGGCCGTGCCGGCCATCACCGCCCACGCTGAAGAGGCCGCCAGCCCGCACACGTTCTCGGCCAATGTCGGGCTCTACAGCCAGTACGTCTTCCGTGGCATCAGCCAGACGAACGAAGATCCGGCCATCCAGGGCGGCTTCGACTATGAACACGCGAGCGGCTTCTACATCGGCACCTGGGCGTCGAACATTTCGTGGCTGTCGGATGGCGGCGCCTATGACAGCTCCAGCCTTGAAGTCGACGTGTACGGCGGCTACCGCTTCAACGTTACGGAAGATGTCGGTATCGACGTCGGCTTGCTGACCTATATCTATCCGGGCGACCGGGCCGCTGGCGTCACGAAGGCAGACACGACGGAAGGCTATGTCGCAGCCAGCTGGAAGTGGCTGTCGATGAAGTACTCGTACAGCTTCGGTGACACCTTTGGCGTCGATGACGCTTCGGGCACTTGGTACCTCGACCTGTCGGCCAGCTTTCCGCTCACGGAAAAGCTCAGCCTCGACCTGCACTACGGCAAGCAGGAGTTCAGCGGCCGCACCAACGGCGTGAGCAACGATTCCTTCGCCTCGTTTGACGACTGGAAAATCGGCGTGTCGTACGCCCTTCCGCAGGATTTCACTGTCGGCCTGTTCTATACGGACACCAGCATGAACTCTGCGCAGGAAGCCTTCTACACGATCAACGGCAAGTTCCTTGGCGACGGTCAGACTGTGGTCTTCGTCTCCAAGTCCTTCTGATTTCCACAAACGCTTCGCGGTATCTGCCAGGGGAATGTCATGAAACTAGTCACAGCCATCATCAAGCCTTTCAAGCTTGACGAAGTGCGTGAGGCGCTGTCCGCCATCGGCGTGCAGGGCATCACCGTTACCGAGGTCAAAGGCTTCGGCCGCCAGAAAGGCCACACCGAGCTGTACCGGGGAGCCGAGTACGTCGTCGACTTCCTGCCGAAGGTGAAGATCGAAGCTGCAATCAGCGATGAGCTGGTCGACAGCGTCGTCGAAGCCATCGAAAAATCCGCCAGCACCGGCAAGATCGGTGACGGCAAGATTTTCGTTTTCGATCTTGAACAGGTCGTCCGCATCCGCACCGGTGAAACCGGCGTCGATGCGCTTTAAGGGAGAACACAAGATGAAGCGCTTTCTGAGCATCCTGTGCGCAACCCTGGCCATCGGCCTGGCTGCGCCTGTCATGGCGGAAGATCCTCCGGCGACGTCGGCCGAAGTTGCAGTCGAGGTCGCCGTCGAGTCGGCGGCACCGATGGAAACCGCCGCGGTCGAGGCGGCACCCGCCGAAGCCGTGAAGCCGGTTGTCGACAAGGGCGACGTGGCCTGGATGATGGTTGCCACGGTCATCGTCGTTTTCATGGCGGTGCCGGGTCTTGCCCTGTTCTACGGCGGCATGGTCCGTTCGAAGAACATGCTGTCGGTGCTGATGCAGGTGATGGTCGTGTTCTCGCTGATCGGCCTGCTGTGGATCGTCTATGGCTACAGCCTTGCCTTCACCGAAGCGTCGCCCTTCATCGGCTCGCTCGACAAGATGTTCCTGAAGGGCGTGACGATCGATACGCTGGCAGACACTTTCAGCGAAGGCTACAAGCTGCCCGAATTCATCTTCATCGCCTTCCAGTGCACGTTCGCCGGCATCACCGCCGCGCTGATCGTCGGTTCCTTCGCGGAACGCATGAAGTTCTCCGCGGTGCTGCTGTTCTGCGTGCTCTGGTTCACCTTCTCCTACCTGCCGATCGCGCACATGGTGTGGGGCGCCGGCGGCTACCTTCTGGACATGGGTGCACTCGATTTCGCTGGCGGTACCGTGGTTCACATCAACGCCGGTGTAGCCGGTCTGGTGGGCGCCTACATGGTCGGCAAGCGTATCGGCTACGGCAAGGAATCCATGGCGCCGCACTCGCTGGTGCTGACCATGGTTGGCGCGTCAATGCTGTGGGTGGGCTGGTTCGGCTTCAACGCCGGCTCGGCGCTCGAAGCGAACGCCGGTGCAACGCTGGCCTTCCTGAACACGCTGGTCGCCGCTGCTGCCGCCACCGTGTCGTGGGTTGCCGCGGAAGCCGTGTTCAAGGGCAAGGCCTCCATGCTGGGCGCAGCGTCCGGTGCCATCGCAGGTCTGGTCGCCATCACCCCGGCGTGCGGCAGCGTCGGCCCGATCGGCGCCATCGTCATCGGTCTGCTGGCCGGCGTCATCTGCCTGTGGGGCGTGAATGGCCTCAAGCACATGCTCGGTGCGGATGACTCGCTCGACGTGTTCGGCGTGCATGGCGTGGGCGGCATCCTCGGCGCCGTGCTGACCGGCGTGTTCACCGCACCGTCGCTCGGCGGCACAGGTGGCGACGACTTCTCGATGGGTACCCAGGTCGGCATCCAGATCCTGAGCGTGGTCGTCACCCTCGTGTGGTCCGGCATCGTGGCCTTCATCGCCTACAAGATCGTCGATATCTTCATCGGGCTGCGCGTGCCGGAAGATGAAGAACGCGAAGGTCTGGACATCACCGCGCACGGAGAGACGGCGTATCGCGCCTGATTGAAGCAGCGGCAGGGCTGTACGGAAAAGGGCGCCTTCGGGCGCCCTTTTTTCTTTCCGCGCCGATGCCCGCGGCTGCCGGCTCCGGGCCCACCGCGGCAGCCCGTCACCCGCAGCGGTCTCTCATGCGTTGCAGCAGCATGGACGCAACGCGCGCGAAAAGCCCGGACTGCGGGTTAGCATCACGCCCTGACGCCGTGGCGCCGTCTCCCGACGGCAACGGATACGGGCAACACCGTGCAGCACCGTTGCCCCGACATGGATGAGGACCACCACCAGTGAACACATTCCGCTTGCGCGTGCTGGCCGGGCTGATTGCCCTGTCGGCATCGGCCCCGGCCCGCGCCGAACCCGAAACCCCGGACACCACGCCGGCCACCGCCAAGGCTCCGATCACACGTGAAGAACGCACGCAGCTGCACGACACCGCGAACGAACTGAAGGCCCAGGCCCGCGACATGCGGCAGGCTGCCCAGGTCGAGCACGACAGCGCCATGGGCGCCTGCTGGGACCGTACGCTCGTGTCGCGCTGCATCGAACAGGCCGACGAGCGGCTGCGCACCGCCACCGCGGCTGCACGCAAGCTCGAACTTCAGGCCGGCGACATCGAACGCGACGTGCGCACCCGGGAAGCCCGGACACGTCGCGCGGAAAAGCAGCGTGCCGCCGAGGAACGGCGCAACAAGTCGATCGAAGTCAACGCGACAACGCGAGAACAGGCCGAACAGGATCGCGCGCAGGAAGCGGAGGCGCGCGCCCGCAAGGATGAGCGGGTCGCCGCAGAGGCGCGACAGCGCGCGCTGGACAGCGAAGCCAAGGCCCGGGAGCAGGCCGCCGCGCGACAGCGGGAGGACGCCCGCGCGGCACAACGCGCGGCCGATCAGCGTGCCCGGGTCGAGAAGATCGACGAGCGCATCCGCAAGCGCGAAGAAGACCAGGCGCGGCGGGCCGCCGAAGCGGCCGCCAGGGAAGCTGGCAAAGCGGCGCAGTGATCAGTGCCGGTGCGGCGCACCGCTCACATGATGCGTACCGGCTGCCGCGTGATGGTGCAGTTCCGCGTGCAGGGGTTCGTGCGGCAGTCGCCTGCCTACCCACTGCGGCAGCAGTGATCCGACCACCATGCCGGTGGCGCTGACGAGCAGCCCGAACAGCTGCGCCGGCACCACGCTGGCATCACCGACGATGAATTCGATCAGCAGCCAGGAAGAGATGCCGCCGACGATCGCGGCCAGCGCGCCCTGGGTCGAGGCGCGCCGCCAGTAGGCGCCGAAGAACAGCGGCACGAAGGCGCCGACCAGCGTCACCTTGTAGGCGTTCTCGACCATCGCGAAGATGGTGCTTTCGGTATTGAGCGCCACCATCAGCACGGCGAACGCGAACACGACGATGGCCACGCGCATCACGTACAGCAGACGGCGGTCGTCCAGCGTCGGCACGAAACTCTTCACGATGTTCTCGGCAAAGGTGATGGACGGCGCCAGCAACGTTGCCGACGCGGTGCTCATGATGGCCGACAGCACGGCACCGAAGAACAGCACCTGCGCCAGCATCGGCGTGTGCTGCAGGATCAGCATCGGCAGCACGCGCTGGGAATCGTCCTCCATCAGCCGGCCCATGCCGGCCGGATCGATCAGCGTCGCAGAATATGCGATGAACATCGGAATGAAGGTGACGCCGAAATAGATCAGCGCGCCGACGATGGAACCGATGACCGCGATGCGTGCCGTCTTCGCCGACGTGATGCGCTGGAACACGTCCTGTTGCGGGATGGAGCCGAGCATCATCGTCAGGCCGGTACCGATGAAGGCGAGCCACAACCGCATGTCGGCCGGCGGAAAGAAATCAAGCTTGCCGGCCGCCGCCGCGTGCTCGATGACCGGTGCGACGCCGCCGGTCAGGCCGCTCACGACGTAGCCGATGTACAGCAGCCCGCCGATCGACACCGCCATCTGCACGAAATCCAGTATCGCCACCGAGAACATGCCGCCGAACGTCGTATAGGTCACCACGATGAGCGCGCCGAGCACCATGCCGACCTCCTCGCTGACCGCACCGTGCGTGACGATGGTGAGCACCAGGCCCATCGCCTTGATCTGCGCGGACACCCAGCCGAGATAGGAAATGATGATGCAGACCGTGGTGATCAGTTCCACCGGCCGGTTGTAGCGCATCCGGTAGTAGTCGCCGACGGTGAGGATGTTCAGCTTGTAGAGCTTGGAGGCGAAGAACAGGCCGGCGATGACGAGGCACAGCGACGCACCGAAAGGATCGGCCACCACGCCGCCGAGCCCGTCGGTGACGAACTGCGCCGACACGCCGAACACCGCTTCCGATCCGAACCAGGTCGCGAACACGGTCGCGATGACGACCGGCAGCGGCAGCGTGCGCCCGGCCACCGCGAAGTCGCGGGCGTTATGTACGCGCGTCGCGGCAAACAGGCCGATGCCGACGGACACCATCAGATACAGCACAACGAACCAGATCAGCATTGGCGCCCCGGCAGAACATTACGCGGCACGGCCCAGCGCCGCGCACGCGCAATGATAACGGCGCACAAGCCTTGCGTGGAGCGGATTCGGGGGCTTCCGTGTCAGGCGTGCAATCGTTGCGCGAATGCGTCGGGCGCCATGGCGGCGCTGTCCATTTCGAGCACGACAAGGCCTTTCGTGCGCTGCCCCGAAAGATGCATGCTCAGGTGAGTCACCAGCGCGCTTCCGCTGCGGTTGCGCGCACCGGACCGACGCTCGCGCGCGTTCAGCGACACGTGCGGCTGGGCGGCTTCGACGTGCCAGCCGAAGGCGCCCGACAGCACGCCGGTACATGCGTCGATGACGATGTTGCCGATCTCCGCCAGCGCGTCCTGCTCCAGTTCGGTCAGCTCGCCGATGTCGTGCGGCAGGCCGAGCATGCGCCGCACCAGCGCCAGACCGCCGCTTTCGGGCAGCACCAGCGTGGCTTCGGCGTGCGCGCCGTCCGCCGTGCGCATGCGCTGCACGACGCTGCACAGCCGCGCATCAGGGTGATCGTCTTGCGGGTCACCGAGCTGGTCGCAGCACCGCTCGACGTGGGCGTGCGTGACGAGCTCGACATGGGAAACCGACATGCCGACCCGTTCCGACACGATCTGCGTGAATGTCGACGCCGCACCGCGGACCGAACGGCTCATCGAACCTGCCAGAGCACCAAGCTGTGCCGGATGGGACGGGCTCATCGCCCGGCCCCGCAAGAGTTGCCCGGAACATGTCCGGAAAGTGCTACCGCGATCGTTTTCATGTTTGTCATCTCCCGGCGTGAAGCACTGCTTACGGCGCGAGTGACGGAGAGCTTTAGGGGCACGCCGAAAACGGCGTCAGGTGCGCGTTCAGGCGACGAGGCGCCAGATTTCGATGACGATGAGCAGCGTGAGCAGAGCGCACAGGATGCGCATCCAGCGCAACAGGCTGCGGCTGCGCCGCTCCAGCCCGGCGGCGTTCTGGCGCGAGTCCTGCGCAGCCGCCTGACTGAGCAGCCGGTGCGCGAGGCGCGGCAGTTCCGGCAGCGTCAGCGCCCAGCCCGGCGCCTCGTCCACCAGCTTGCGTCGCAGTGCGCGCCAGCCGACCTGTTCGTTCATCCAGCGTTCGAGGAAGGGCTTGGCCGTCTTCCACAGATCGAGATCCGGGTCGAGCTGGCGGCCCAGTCCTTCGATGTTCAGCAGCGTCTTCTGCAGCATCACCAGCTGCGGCTGGATCTCGACATTGAAACGGCGCGACACCTGGAACAGCCGCAGCAGCGTGCGTCCGAACTCGATCTCCTTGAGCGGTTTGTCGAAGATCGGTTCGCACACGGCGCGGATCGACGCCTCGAACTCGTCGACACGTGTGCCGCGCGGCACCCAGCCCGCATCGACATGCGCCTGCGCGACACGCTTGTAGTCACGCTGGAAGAAGGCGAGAAAATTCTGCGCGAGATAGTTCTTGTCGACGTCGGTCAGCGTGCCCATGATGCCGAAGTCGAGCGCGATGTACTGGCCGTCCGGCGCGACGAAAATGTTGCCCGGATGCATGTCGGCATGAAAGAAGCCGTCGCGGAACACCTGGGTGAAGAAGATCTCCACGCCGGCACGCGACAGTGCGGCCATGTCCACGCCCTGCGCGCGCAGCGCATCGACCTGGGACACCGGCAAGCCGTGCATGCGCTGCATCACCATGGCCGACGGACCACAGTAGTCCCAGTACACCTCGGGCACCGCGAGCAGCGGAGAATCACGGAAATTGCGGCGCAGTTGCGAGCAGTTCGCCGCCTCGCGCATCAGGTCCAGTTCGTCACCGAGGTGCTTGGAGAACTCGGCCACCACCTCGCGCGCCTTCAGGCGGCGCCCCTCCGACCACAGCCGCTCCAGCACGCCGGCGGCCGTTTCCATCAGCGCGATGTCGTTGGCGATGATGTGTTCGATACCGGGGCGCAACACCTTCACGGCAACCTCCTCGCCGCCCGGCAGCTGCGCAAAATGCACCTGCGCGACCGACGCCGACGCGACCGGCTGAACGTCGAAGCGGCGAAACACCTTGTCCAGCGGCTGACCGTAGAAGGCTTCGAGCTTGGCGATCGCCTGGGCCGACGGGAACGGCGGCACGCGGTCCTGCAGCTTGGCCAGCTCGTCGGCGAGATCGGGCGGCAGCAGGTCACGCCGCGTCGACAGCATCTGGCCGAACTTCACGAAGATGGGCCCGAGCGCCTCCAGCGCCTGACGCAGGCGCACCGCGCGCGGCTGGTCGAAGCGTCGACCCATGCGGGTGACGCGCAGCAGGCCGGCGAAGCGCAGCTTGCTGCCCGCGTCCACCAGGATCTGGTCCAGCCCGAAACGCAGGCTGACCGTCACGATCTTCAACAGTCGCAACCAGCGCATCGGTTCAGGCCCTGCGCGCGGCGGCGCGGATGCGGGAAAAAACGTTGGCGGGTTGAAACGTCATGTTGCGCAAACTCGACAGCGGGCCGGGGAGCGCGCACTGTACAAGAAGGCTGGCGCCCCCGGAAGGAGCGCGCCGGTCGGCGGCATGCGTCGCGTTATACTTCCCGGTCCTAAATCGCTCCTGCGCCTCGCGCTCCTGTTTCATTCATGACCCCCGAACTGCGCCGAGAACTGACCCGTCTGCTGCACGCCGCGCTGGCCAGCGTGGCACCGGACATCGCCGCGCCCGACATCCTCCTTGACCGGCCCAAGCAGGCGGCGCACGGCGACATCGCCTGCAACGTCGCGTTGCAGCTGGCCAAGGCGCTGAAACAGAATCCCCGCGTCATCGCGGAACGCATCGTGCGCGAACTGCCGCCATCGGGCGTCATCGAACGGGCCGAAGTGGCCGGCGCAGGCTTCATCAATTTCTTCTTCAGCGCAGCGGTCAAGCAGGCGGTCGTCGGCCGCGTCCTTGCCGAGGGCGAGCGCTACGGCCACTCCGACAGCGGTGCCGGGCGCAAGGTGCAGGTGGAGTTCGTGTCGGCCAATCCGACCGGCCCGCTGCACGTCGGCCACGGCCGCGGCGCGGCCTATGGCTCGGCGCTGTCCAACCTGCTCGAAGCCGCCGGCTATGCGGTGACACGCGAGTTCTACGTGAATGACGCGGGCCGCCAGATGGACATCCTCGCGGTATCCGTGTGGCTGCGCTACATGGAAGCCCAGGGCGCCGCAGTGAAATTTCCGGCCGACGGCTATCGCGGCGACTACGTGCGCGACATCGGTGCCGAACTGTTCGTCCAGCAGGGGCCGCGCCTGAATCGCAGCACCGCCTCGCTGCCCGACGCGTCCGAGCCCGGCGACACCGCCGACGCCGCGCTGGATGCGCTGATCGCCACCGCCAAGACCATGCTCGGCGACGACTGGTGGACGGTGCACCACTTCGCGCTCGACGCGATGCTGGCGGACCAGCGCAACGATCTGGGCGAATTCCGCGTGCACTACGCCGTGTGGTACTCGGAGCAGACGCTGCACACCAACGGCGCAGTCGACCGTGCCGTCAAGCGCCTGCAGGACGCGGGCCACATCTACGAGCAGGACGGCGCGCTGTGGTTCCGCTCCACCCACTTCGGCGACGAGAAGGACCGCGTCGTGCGTCGCGACAACGGTGCCTACACCTACTTCGCGTCCGACATCGCCTACCACGCGGAGAAGTTCGCGCGCGGTTTCGATCTGGTCATCGACGTCTGGGGCGCCGACCACCACGGCTACATCCCGCGCGTGAAGGGTGCGTTGAGCGCGCTCGGCGAAGATCCGGGCAAGCTGGAAATCGCGCTGGTGCAGTTTGCCGTGCTCTACCGCGGTGGCGAGAAGGCCGCCATGGGCAAGCGTTCCGGAGATTTCGTCACGCTGCGCGACCTGCGCGCCGAAGTCGGCAACGATGCCGCGCGCTTCTTCTACGTGCTGCGAAAGAGCGACCAGCACCTCGACTTCGACCTCGATCTGGCGAAGTCCGAATCAAACGACAACCCGGTCTATTACATCCAGTACGCGCACGCGCGCATCTGCTCGGTCATCCGCGAGGCGGTGGCCAACCATGCGCTCGACCTGTCGTTGCTGCCCGGAGTGCCGCTTGATTCGCTGTCGGGCGAACGCGAACTGCTGCTGGCCCAGCGACTGGCCGAGTTTCCCGACGTCATCACGCAGGCCGTGCTCGACCGCGCACCGCATTCGGTCGCCTTCTACCTGCGTGACGTCGCATCCGACTTCCACGCCTTCTACAACGCCTCGCGCATGCTGGTCGATGAGCTGGAAGTGCGCGAAGCCCGCCTGGCGCTTGCCACCGCGACCCGCCAGGTCATCGCCAACGGCCTCGCGCTGCTTGGCGTCTCCGCACCGGAATCCATGTAATGGCCAAAGCACCCCGCAAGAAAACGCCCGCGCGCAAGAGCCGCGGCGGCATGCTGATCGGCGTGTTCATCGGCCTCGTCCTCGGCGTCGTGCTGTGCGCCGCCGTCATGTTCTACATCAACGGCTCGGCGCTGCCGCTGCATATCCGCGAAGCCACGCCGGCGCCGGATGGCTCCGGCGCCGAACCGGCAGCCCTGCCCGGCAAGCCCGGTGACAAGGCGGGCGCCAAGCCGCGCTTCGATTTCTACGACATGCTGCCGGGCGGCCAGACCGCGACGCCGGCTGAACAGCGCGACAACGCCGCCGCGATGCCCGGACTGGCAGCGCCGACGGCGGCCGACCTGCCGCCACCCGCTGCCGCGACCAGCGAAGGGCTGTCGCTGCAGGCCGGCGCGTTCTCGTCCGAGCAAGAGGCTGACAACCTGCGGGCGCGTCTTGCGTTGATGGGTCTGGAATCGTCGGTCTTCACCTTCACCGCGCCTGGCAGGAACACGCTTTACCGCGTCCGTCTCGGCCCTTACGCTTCGGTGGATGAAATGAAGAAGATTCGTTCCGATCTTGCACAGAACGGGATCGATGCTTCGATTGTCCGATGACTCGACATACCCGCCCATAAACAGGAGAAAGCATGAAATTCGGACTGAAGCACCTCTTCGGCCTGGCCATCGCCGGCTTCATCGCGACCGGCGCCAGCGCTGAACTGACCGACAAGGACTTCCGGGAAATCAAGCCGGCGCAGTCGACGGAGCCCGGCAACAAGGTCGAAGTGATCGAGTTCTTCTGGTACGGCTGCCCGCACTGCTTCGATCTCGAACCCACACTCAAGAAGTGGCTTGCAAACAAGCCGGCCGATGTCGTGTTCAAGCGCGTGCCGGCCATCTTCCGCCAGTCCTGGGTCGCCGGCGCGCAGACCTACTACACGCTGGAAACCATGGGCGAGCTGGATCGCCTGCACAGCAAGGTGTTCGACGCAATCCACGTCGAACGCCAGTCGTTCAACGACATCTCGACGATTTCCGGCTGGATGGGCAAGAACGGCATCGATTCGAAGAAGTTCGAAGACACGGCCAAGTCCTTCGCGGTGTCCGGCAAGGTCCAGCGCGCACAGCAGATGAGCGCCGCCTACCAGCTCACGGGCGTGCCGGCACTGGTGGTGGACGGCAAGTACATTGCGCTTGGCAGCACGTTTGACGGCATGCTCTCCTCGCTCGACCAGCTGATCGAGCGCGCCCGGGCGGAGCGCGCGTCAGCCAGGAAGTGAGCGCATCACAATCGCTCGTGACAACGGGTGCCCGAGTGGCACCCGTTGTCTTTCTGACCGGCGCATCGACCGGCATCGGCGCGGCACTCGCCCGCCACTACGCAGCACAGGGCGCAACGCTCGGTCTGGTCGCACGGCGCCGCGCCCCGCTTGAAGCGCTTGCTGCCAGCCTGCCCGGCGCACACCATGTGTTCGCTGCAGACGTACGGGACGCAACCGCCATGCGCGATGCCGCGACGGCCTTCATGCAGCGGGCCGGCATACCGGACATCGTCATCGGCAACGCCGGCGTGTCGGTCGGAACACTGACCGCCGAAGCCGAAGACCTGCCCGCGTTCGAAACCGTCCTCGACATCAACGTCACCGGACTGGTCCGCACCTTCTCTCCGTTCATCGCACCGATGCTGCTGCGACGAAGCGGTGCCCTGGTCGGCATCGCCTCGGTCGCCGGCATTCGCGGCCTCCCCGGCGCCGGGGCCTACAGCGCGTCAAAGGCAGCAGCCATCAGCTACCTGGAAAGCCTGCGTGTGGAAATGCGCGGCAGCGGCGTGCGGGTGCAGACAATCTGCCCCGGCTACATCGACACGCCGATGACCGAACGCAATCCCTACCCCATGCCCTTCCTGCTGAGCGCCGACCAGGCCGCGCCGCGCTTCGCCCGCGTCATCGAGCGCGGCACGAGCTACGCCGTCGTGCCCTGGCAGATGGCCATCGTCGCAACACTGCTGCACCTGCTGCCGAACGCCCTGTTCGACGCGGCTTTCGCCAAGGCGGGCCGCAAGCCTCGCGGTACGCTTTGATCGTCCGGCAATCGCAATTTGTCAAAATTGGTTGAACCGGCCGGACGACCCGATCCGCATAGATAGAGTGTCATAATCCGTCTCCGTTTCTCTGGCGCGTTGCTCCGTGCTGCGCCTCGAAGCACGCTCGGGGAATTCATGAACACTGCAAACAGGTACAGCGATGAATCGACTTTCCGGATTCACAGGCCTCGTTGTGGCTGCACTCGTCACCACGGGTTGCAGTCTGGTCGCGCCGAACTACTCGGCATCCATCGAAAACGTCCAGAGGATCAAGCAGGAGAACATATCTCCCAGCGCGGTCAAGCGGTTTTCTTCAGTGGCTGGCAAGGACAATCCGGCTACGATCTCCCTGCGTGGATCATCCCTTGCATCACCCTATGAAGGGTCCTACAGCGCCTACCTGACGGAAGCCGTAAGACAGGAACTGGCGCTCGCGGGCAAACTGGATCCTGACAGCGGCATCGAACTGACTGGATCGCTCGTTCGAAACGACATCGATGCTTCGGGGTTTTCCACCGCATTCGGTGAGATGGAGGCGCGGTTCATCCTGACCCGTGATGGCCAGATCCGTTATGACCAGGTGAAATCCGTTCGCACTGAATGGGAGTCCTCCTTTGCCGGTGCCATCGCGATACCGAAAGCCCAGCAGGAATATCCCAGACTGGTCCAGAAGCTGCTGTCGGCACTTTTCGCCGACCGGGCATTCATGGACGCGTTGAAACCGATGGCCGTACAACCATAAAGGACACGTCAGAATGCGCACCATCCAGTCTCTTCTGGCCCTGCTTTTCGCTATTGCAGTCACCGGCTGCGCCCACCCTATTGTCATTTCTCCGGATATTTCAAAGATCACGGTGGAGGCTGACGGCAACGCCAGACCAATCGAAAGGAATGTCGGCTACTACATCTCGCTCGCCAAACGGGATTCACCGGTGGAAACGCCCGGTGGCGGCGGAGACAAGGTCAAGTACTACCCGTATCGCGAGATCGAAACAGGTTTCTACAGCGTGCTTTCAAACGTCTTTTCGGATGTGACGCTGTTGAAATCCGAAACCGATGTCGAGGGCATTGCCCAGACGGATCTGGCCTTCATCATCATCCCGGAGATCGTCACCGATTCCTCGTCGCCGAGCATGCTGACGTGGCCGCCCACGCGTTTCTCGGTCAGGCTGACCTGCAACATCAAGGACAAGAACGGCAATGTCGTCGCCACGCCGTCCGTCACCGGCGAAGGGCAAGCCGAGTTCGACGAGTTCAAGCACGACTTCTCCCTGTCGGCCAAGCGCGCAGCGCTCGACGCCTTGCTCAAGCTGCAGGACGCTCTGCTGAAAACAGCCGAATTGCACGCGCCGTAGGATCGCCGCCGGCGCGTGAAACATGCGGCCCGGGGATCAAAAACGCCCGGGCCGGCAGGAGCAACGTCAGGCGACCCGCGCAAACGCCGCCTTCGCCCGCGCCAGCGTCTGGGCCACATCTGCCTCGCTGTGCGCGCCCGACACGAAACCGGCCTCGAACGCGGACGGTGCGAGATAGACGCCGGCGTCCAGCATGGCGTGGAAGAAGCGGTTGAAGCGTTCGCGGTCGGACTGCATCACTTCGGCGTAGCGGGTCGGCGTCCCGGCGCGGAAGTACAGGCCGAACATGCCGCCGACCGACTGTGCCGAAAAGGCGACACCGGCGTCGCGTGCGGCGGCAGCCATGCCGTCGGCGAACTGTTTGGTGCGGGCGGCAAGGCGGTCATGGAAGCCGGGCGCGTTGATCAGTTCCAGCGTCTTGAGGCCGGCGGCCACAGCCACCGGGTTGCCCGACAGCGTGCCGGCCTGGTAGACGGCGCCCAGCGGCGCAATGGCCGACATGATGTCGCGCCGGCCGCCGAAGGCGCCGACCGGCATGCCGCCACCTATCACCTTGCCCAGCGTGGTGAGGTCCGGCGTGATGCCGAACAGACCCTGGGCACCGACGGGGCCGACGCGGAAGCCGGTCATCACTTCGTCGAAAATGAGCACGGCGCCGTACTTCGTGCACAGCGCACGCATGGCGTCGATGAACTCGCGGCTCGGCATGATGAGATTCATGTTGCCGACCACCGGTTCGACGATGACGCAGGCGATGCGGCTGCCGTGGTCACGGAAGCAGTCTTCGAGCTGCTGCGCATCGTTGTAGTCGAGCACCAGCGTGTGCTTCGCAAAGTCTTCCGGCACGCCGCCGGAACTCGGGTTGCCGAAGGTCAGCGCGCCTGAACCGGCCTTTACCAGCAGGCTGTCGGCGTGGCCGTGGTAGCAGCCTTCGAACTTGACGATGGCGTCACGCCCGGTGAAGCCGCGCGCCAGACGGATGGCGCTCATCGTCGCTTCGGTGCCGGAGCTGACCAGGCGCACCTGTTCGATCGACGGCACACGGGCGCACAGCGTCTCCGCCATGATGATCTCGGCTTCGGTCGGGGCGCCGAAGGACAAGCCGCCGACTGCGGCGTCCTGCACCGCACGGATGACTTCCGGATGGGCATGGCCGACGATGGCCGGGCCCCACGAACCCACGTAGTCGATGTATTCGGCGCCGTCCGCGTCCCACAGCCGGGATCCGGCGCCGCGCGTGAAGAAGCGCGGCGTGCCGCCGACCGAGCGGAAGGCGCGCACCGGCGAATTGACGCCGCCGGGAATGCTGAGCTGGGCGCGTTCGAAAAGCTGTTCGTTGCGGGTGGTCATGAAATTCCTTCAGAAAAGCCGCGCGTAGGCACCTGCCTGCGCGCTCATGTCGGGTGCGTCAAAGAGGTCGGACACGACAGCGAGCAGATCCGCCCCGGCGGCGATCAGTGCCGGCGCCCGCGCCAGCGTGATGCCGCCGATGGCGCAGCGTGCGATGCCGAGATCGGCCACTTCGCCAAAGCGGCACATGTCGGCCGGCGGCGCCGACGGCTTGGTGGCCGATGCGAACATGGCGCCAAAGGCCACGTAGTCGGCACCAGCCGCGCGCGCAGCGCGAGCCAGCGCCGCGTCGTCGTAGCAGGACACGCCGACGATGGCACCGTTCCCCAAGCGCGCGCGCGCGGCGGCCGGCGCGTCATCGTCGCGGCCGACGTGCACGCCGTCGGCCGCGACGGCGAGCGCCAGATCGACGTCGTCATTGATGATGAGCAAGGCGCCGCACACCGTCGTGATGGCGCGCAGTGCATCGGCCTCGCTGCGCCGCGTCGCGGCGTCCGACGACTTGTTGCGGTACTGGAGCAGCGCCGCGCCGCCGGCACAGACCGCTTCGGCGGCGCGCAGGAGCGCGGCACCGCCCAGCGTTTCCGGTGTCACCGCGTACAGTCCGCGCAAGCGCCTAGTCATTGGCTTCATCCGGAGATTCGCCGGGATTCCGCATCCAGAAGAAACGGTCCGGGAGGTGTTGCCCCATGCCGGGCCGGAAGCTGTGGGCCAGGGTTTTCCATGTGTAGTCCTGCGCCGCATGCACGGCGGCACCGACATCGAGGCCGAGCGCCAGCGAAGCGGCCACGGCTGATGCGAGCGTGCATCCCGAGCCGTGATAGCTGCCCGGCAAGCGGTCCCATTCGTCGCGCCGGATCACGCCATTGCGGCCGTACAGCACGTTCATCACGCGGCTCGTCGATTCGTGCGTGCCGGTCAGCAGCACATGGCCGCAACCCGCCGCGACCAGCTGGCGTGCGCACTGGTCAAGCGACGCTTCTACGGGCGGCGGCTCGTCATCACCGTCGTCGCCAAGCCCGCCGTCTTCGTCGTCACCGTCATCGTCGTCGTCCCGCTGGGCCAGACGACGCGCCTCCAGACTGTTCGGTGTCAGCACGGTGGTCAGCGGCAGCAGCAGTTCCTGCAGCGCGAGCACCATCTCTTCATCGGCCAGTTCGTCACCGCGCCCGGACGACAGCACCGGATCCAGCACGACCGGGATGTCGGGGTAGTCGGAAATGATTTCGGCAATGGCGGCGATGTTCTCGACGCTGCCCATGACGCCGATCTTGAACGCCGCCACCGGCACGTCGGACAAGAGGACGCGGGCCTGATCGACCAGCAGGTCGTCATCCATCGCGACCACCTCTTCCACACCTGTGGTGTCCTGCACGGTCACGGCCGTGATGACGCTCAAGCAGTGGCAGCCCAGTGCCGAAAGGGTAAGGATGTCAGCCTGTATGCCGGCCCCGCCAGTGGGGTCGGAAGCTGAAAAACACATGACAAGAGGCATATGCGCCCGCACATCACGATTGACCATAAAGCGCGCGCCCTGATTGTCGTTACAGATAGTTAATTACGGTAATATCAGCCGGATTCTAACAAAGCCACCCGCCATGAGTTCCACTGTCACGGCCGATTACCAGACTTACATGTGTCTCATCTGCGGCTTCATCTACGACGAAGCCGCCGGTTTGCCGGAAGAGGGCATCGCCCCCGGCACGCGTTGGGCCGACGTACCGCCCAACTGGACCTGTCCCGAATGCAGCGCCCGCAAGGACGATTTCGAGATGGTCCAGATCTAGATTGCCGGGTGGACCGCCCTGTCGCCGTGCAGACCGATCCACCATGCGAACGAGCGGAGAAATTCACCGCTGATGGCTGACGCGGCGGGTACTGCCGCGCGTAAAACAGGAGAGCATCTTGGCTGAAACGGGCAGCACGGCCAGCGTCAAGGTGATGGTGATCGACGACAGCAACACCATCCGCCGGAGCGCAGAAATCTTCCTCATCCAGGCCGGCTACCAGGTCGTGCTTGCCGAGGACGGATTCGATGCACTGTCGAAAATCAGTGACCATCACCCCCAGATCATCTTCTGCGACATCATGATGCCGCGGCTGGACGGCTACCAGACCTGCGCCCTGATCAAGAAGAATCCCCGCTTTGCCGCCACTCCGGTCGTGATGCTGTCGTCCCGCGACGGGTTGTTCGACCGGGCACGGGGCCGCATGGTCGGCTCCGACGAATACCTCACCAAACCGTTTACCAAGGACAGCCTGCTGCAGGCGGTGTCGCGCCACGCGCTCGACAGCGCGAGCTGATGCCCCTGCCTGGACCGAACGCGGAGCCCTCAATGGCGATCAAACGCATCATGGTGGTGGACGATTCGCCCACCGAACGCCACGTACTGAATGACTTCCTGACCCGCAAGGGTTTCGAGGTCATCATCGCCGAAAACGGCGAGCAGGCGATCGAGAAAGCGAAAGTGGAAAAGCCGGACCTGATCCTGATGGACGTCGTCATGCCCGGCGTCAACGGCTATCAGGCGACGCGCACGATCACCCGCAACGACAGCACGCGGGACATCCCGGTCATCATGTGCACCAGCAAGGACCTGCCGACCGACCGTATCTGGGGCATGCGCCAGGGCGCGCTCGACTACATGGTCAAGCCCGTGAATCTGGAAGAACTTCTCGGACGCATCCAGCAACTTGGCGCGGCGGACAACGATGGCTAGGCAATCGCTGCGCGAGTTTCAGGAAGACCTCGCCCGCAAGCTGTCCGATGCGACGGGACAGACGGCGCCGCGCGCCCTGCTCGGCGTCCAGGCCGGCGAGGAGCTGTGGCTGTTCGATCTGGCGGAATCCGGCGAGATCCTGCCGGTTCCCGCGCTGACGCCGGTCCCTCTCGCATGCAGCTGGCTGCGCGGCGTCGCCAACGTGCGCGGCCTGCTCTATGCCGTCAGCGATTTTTCCGCCTTTCAGGGAGGTGCCCGTACCGGCGCGACCGGCGACGCACGGCTGGTGCTCGCGCATGCGAAGTTCGGCATCAACAGCGCGCTGCTGGTCACGCGCGTACTGGGTCTGCGAGCCATCGAGGACTTCGAACCCGCCAGCCAGCCGGACGACGAGCGCCCCTGGGTGTCGTCTCAATGGCTCGATACGCAGGGCCGCCTGTGGCACCGCTTTGATCCGCGCCGTCTCTATTTCAACGAACGGTTTCTCGACGTGGCCGCCTGACGCCGGTCTCACCCGGTCGAACGCTGCTCTCCGGAAACCCGCAGTTCCTCAAGGAAGGCCCGATGGCACTGAACATCCCAGGACTCAAGACCGCCACTGCCGACAACGCCGCGGCGTCCCCGGCCACACCGGGGGCGGCCCGCTTCCTGCGCGGCCGGCTGCCGCTCATCGGTCATCTGGCGCTCGAACAGCAGGTACGCGTGCTCGGAACGCTGTTCCTCTTCTTCATCGTCATCGCCGCCTTTCTGGTGTGGCAGGACTTGCGCATCACGCGCTACAACGCGAGTTATTTGTCCGCTGCGGGGCAGATGCGCACGCTCACCCAGCGCATCGCCAAATCGGCGCAGCAGGCGCTGACCGGTGAGACGACGGCGTTCGGCGAGCTGAAGGACAGCCGCAACGAGTTCTTCTCGCTGCTCGAGAAGATCACCGGCGGCGGCGACATCGACGGCGTCACCGTGCCGGCCAGCCCGGATGCGGTACAGGCCGTCATCGCGCAACTGAATACGGAATGGACCGGACACGACAGGAATGCGTCGCTGGTGCTGTCGCAATCTGCCCCGCTCGGCGCGCTGGGCGAGGCGGCGCGCGTGCTGTCGCAGTCGGCCGGAAGTCTGGCCGGCGCAGCGGAGCGCGTCGCCGAGGCACGCGGCGCCAAGGACGGCGAGGCCGGCCATCGCTTCACCACCGAACTGGTGCGGGTCCAGTCGGCCATCCAGAAGCTGATCTCGACGGCGCCGATCGAGAGCGACACCCTCGCCACGCTGGCCACCGAGGTAACGCGCCTCCTCACTTCGGCAGCCCAGCTCGAACGCTCCGGCGAAGGTGAGGCCTACAGTGCTTTCGGTCAGGCGCTGGGCGCCGTCGCACCGACGCTGACCACGCTCGCCGGCACGCTGGAACAGCCGGAAAAGCTCATCGCTGCACGCAACGCGGGCCGCGCGCTGGTCACCGGCTCGGGTACGCTGCTCGCGCTGTCTGACCAGCTCAATGCCGCCTATATAGGCGAACGCGACGGCCGGGCCGCGCTGGCCGGCGCGGGCGTGCTGTGCGTCCTGCTGGCACTCGCCAGCGTGTTCCTGATGGTGCGCGCCTATAACGAAGACCAGAACGTGCAGCGCATGCAGGCCGAAGGCGCCCGCGAGGAAGCCAAGCGCGAAAAGGACATGACGCAGCAGGCCATCCTGCGCCTGATGAACGAAATGGGCGACCTCGCCGACGGCGACCTGACGGTGCGCGCCACGGTGTCCGAGGACATCACCGGCGCCATCGCCGACTCGGTCAACTACACCATCGAGGAGCTGTCGGTACTGGTCAAGCGCATCAACGACGCCGCCGGTCGCGTGACCGAGGCGTCGGACACCGCTCAGCGCATTTCCACGCAGCTGCTCAGCGCCGCCGAACGCCAGTCGCGCGAAGTGACGGAATCCGGCCGCTCGGTGCTCGCGATGGCGACGTCGATGAACGCGGTTTCCGAAGAAGCGACACGCTCGGCCCAGGTGGCGCAACAGTCCCTCGCCGCCGCGCAGAACGGCTCGACCGCCGTGTCGAACTCGATCCGCGGCATGAACGACATCCGCGACCAGATCCAGGAAACGTCGAAGCGGATCAAGCGCCTCGGCGAATCGTCCCAGGAGATCGGCGAGATCGTCGAACTCATTTCCGACATTACCGAACAGACCAACGTACTCGCGCTGAACGCGGCCATCCAGGCCGCGAGCGCCGGCGAAGCCGGCCGGGGATTCACCGTCGTGGCCGAGGAAGTGCAGCGTCTGGCCGAACGCTCCGGCGAGGCGACCAAGCAGATCGCCGCCATCGTGCGCACCATCCAGACGGATACGCAGGACGCGGTGGCCGCCATGGAGAACTCGACGCGCGGCGTGGTGGAAGGCGCCCGTCTGTCGGACGCGGCCGGCCAGGCGCTGGACGAAATCTCGACGGTGTCGTCCGAATTGACGCAACTGATCGAAACCATCTCGTCGTCGGCACAGGTACAGGCGGAGCAGGCGACCCGCGTTGCCCACGGCATGCAGAGCATTCTGCGCATCACCGAACAGACCACCGTCGGCACCAAGCAGACCGCAGTATCGATCGGACAGCTCGCAGACCTTGCCGCTGAACTCAAGGGCTCGGTCGCGGGCTTCAAGGTATGAGCAACTCGACGACTTCCGAACAGGATCTCGGCCCGCTGATCTGGGTCCGCGGCGAGATCGACCTCGCGCTGGCACGCGCCGCCGAAGCACTCGGCGACGGTCAGCATGGCGCCGGCGCCGAGCATCTCAAGTTCGCGCAGACCCATCTGCACCAGGCGCGCGGCGCACTGGCCATCGTCGGCCTCGACGGTCTGACCCACTTCTGCGACGGCCTCGAACAGCTGTTTTCCGATTGGCACGCAGGGCGCCTGAGCGACACCCGCGAAGCGGGCGCCGTGGCACTGCGGGCCATCACGGCGGTGCGCAGCCACCTTGATGAACTGGTTGCCGGCGGCATCGACCAGCCGATGCGCCTGATGCCGCTCTACCGCGACGTGATGGCGCAACGCGGCGAAGCCGTGGTCGTGCCCTCCGAATTGTTTTTCCCCGACCTGACGCTGCGTCCGCCGGCGCCATCGGCCGCCGCAGCGACGCTGTCGCCGCTTGAACGGGCCCGCGCACTGCGCGCGGCGCGCAGCCAGTTCGAACGCGGACTGCTGCGCTTCCTGCGCGACGACCGCGAAGGGCTGCAACCCATGCGCCAGGCCATCAACGCCATCGAACAGACGCAGTCGGCGCCCGCAACGCGCGCCTTCTGGTGGGTCTGCGGCGCACTGGTCGACGGCATGGCGCAAGGCGCCATCCAGAGTGACTTCTTCATCAAGCGCCTGTGCGCCCGCATAGACGTGCAGATGCGGCGCCTGCTCGAAGGGTCGCGTGGTGTCGCCGAGCGGCTGATGCGCGACTCGCTGTATTTCATCGCGACCGCCGAAAGCGCGACCCCGCTCATCCGCCAGGTCCGCGACACCTACGAACTCGACGCGCTGCTCGCCACAAGCGATCTGGCCGGACGCGATGACCTCGTCGCACTGCGCCCGGCGCTGTCCGCGCTGCGCGAGTCACTGAGCCACGCGAAGGATGCATGGACGCGATTCTCGTCCGGCGCGGCGGTCGGCCTGCCGCAATTCCACGAACAATGCGAAGCCATGGTGGCCGCCACCACGCGGGTCGGCCAGCCCGACCTCGCACGGCTTGCTGCCGCGCTGCTCGACATCGGCCAGTGGCTGCGCCGCGATCCGCTGAAGCACCAGGACCACCTGGCGATGGAAATCGCGACCGCGCTGCTCGTCATGGACGCACTGGTCGAACAGTTCGGGCTGGCGCAGAGCGAAGACCTGCCGGCGCAGGTGGATACGCTGATCGACCGCCTGATGCGCGCACGCAACGGCGAAGCCCTGCCACCGATGCAGATCCCGCTGTTCGACGAAATGTCGCGCCGTGCGCAGGAACGCCTGTTCATGGGACAGGTCGCGCACGAAATCCTGGCCAGTCTGGCCGAGGTCGAACAGCAGCTCGACGGCTACTTCCGCGATCCGGCGCGCGCAGCCGAACTCGCCAACCTCGCCGCACCGCTGAAGCAGGTCGAGGGCGCGCTGAGCATGCTCGGCCAGGACGACGCCGTGGCACTGGTACGCCGCTGCGCCGCGCAGATTGCGGAAATGGCCAGGCCGGACCACGAGGTGGCCGACGGCGAATTCGAAACGCTGGCGCATCAGCTCTCCGGCCTCGGCTTCTTCGTCGACAAACTGCAGTACGGTCCGGCGGACCTCGACAGCATCCTCAATCCGCGCAGCGCGGCCCGGGACGACGACGGCGCCGACGGTGCAAGCGTCGAGAGCGAACTGGCGAAGCGGCGCGAAGAAGCCGTCAAGCTGCTGGACCGCCTGTCGCACGGCGATACCGATCAGCGTACCCGCGACGAACTGCGCCAGTCGCTGGACACCATCCGTCAGGACGCCAAGCTGCTCGGCGATGAAAAGCTCGAACAACGCGCAATCGGCGCGCTGGCAGCGCTGAACGCCGGCGACGCGATGCCGACGGCACTGTCCGACGCAATGCAGGGCATGGGCCAGAACAGCGCCGAGTCGCTCACGCCGTCTGCGGAAACCGTGCGTCTTGCCGGCGCGAGCCAGGAAGACTTCGACGCGGAGCTGCTGGACATCTTCATCGAAGAGGCGCGCGAAGTGCTCGGCAACATCCAGTCGAGCACGGTGTCGGCGCGACAGCTGCCGCACAGCCAGGAGTTGCTGACCACGCTGCGCCGCAGCTTCCACACGCTCAAGGGCAGCGGCCGCATGGTCGGTCTGCGCGACCTGGGTGAAGCCGCCTATGAGGTGGAACAGCTGATGAACCGCTGGCTCGGCGGCGAACGCGACGGCACGCCCGCGCTGTTCGACCTGATCGACCGCGCGCATGCGCTGTTTGCCGGCTGGGTCGAACAGCTGGCGGCGGGCGACACCCGCTCGCCGGATCACGCCTGGCTGCCGGCGGCCTGCGCCGCGCTGTTCGGCGAGCCGGCCGGCGCCGAGGCGATCGAGGCACCTGTCGCCGCCGCGTCCGGGAGTACCGCGGACGACAGCACCGGCGCGGAGCCGGATATCGATTTCGTTCTCGATTTCGACCTTGATCTCGACGACATGGCGGCCGACGACGACTCGGCAGAACCGGAGAGCATTGAAGCCGCACCCGCGCCCGGCGACTGCGACGCGCTGGATCTCGAGCTCGACATCGATCTCGAAGACCCGTCCTCGGGCATGCCGGCGCTGGAGGCGATCGACATCACGTCGGACATCGACGCCGGAGACGAGCTTGCCACCTCGTCGGAGAACACCCTGCTCGACCTTTTCCTGGCGGAAGCGCGCGGTCATCTGGCCACGCTGCGTCACGAAATGGCCCGGCTGCACGTGAACCCGTCGCTGCGGCCGAGCCAGGACAGCCTGCTCGCTGCGCACACGCTGGGAGGTACGTCACGCACCGTCGGCCAGGACGACATCAGCGTGCTCGCACGTTCGCTGGAGCATGCGTTCGAGCGCTGCAACCACATCGGTGACGCGCCGCTGGCCGAGCACTCGGCACTGTTCAACGAAGTCGCCAGCACGCTTGAAGCCCAGGTCCGCGCCGTGGCCGAAGGCTTGCCCGCGACAGCGGCCCCGGCACTGGTCGCACAACTCGACGCGTTGTTCGTGCCGCGCGACGCCGGATCGCTCGATCTGCCGGTGTTCGACCTGCCGGCGAACGATGCGGAGCCGACGGACCTGCCGACCGAGCCTGTTGCACCGTCCGTACTGACCGATCCGGCAGCGTTCGTTCGCCGCCACGACGAAGCCGCCATCGCGCGGGCGCGCGCCCACGTCGCCGCCATCAACGTCGATCTGTCGGATCTGCGCGCCGGGACGCCGCAGCCGGACGGGGGCAGCGTCCCGGCCGCCCACGCGCTGGGCAGCTTCGCGCGCACGGCGGGCGAGCCGGACATCAGCGCGCTGGCCGGGGCACTCGAGCCCGCGCTGCGCTGCGTGCTGCACGCACATGCCGCGCACGGCACGCATCCCGCGGGGGACGATCTGGCCCTGCTGGAGCGCTGCACCGTCGCGCTCGACGGACAACTGGAGGCGCTGGCCGTCGACGCCCCGCCGCAGCCTGAACCGGACCTTGCAGCCGACCTCGCAGCGCTGTGCGAACGCATGGCCCCGAACGCGGATGACGCAGCGGCCGACGAGCTGCCGGACGAACCGGCGCTGGCCGGCGAGCAGGCATTCGAGAAGGTCACGCTGCCGGACGATTATGTCCTGCCCGCCACGCAGGACCCCGGTGCCACCGACCGCCCCCGCCTGCAGCCCCTTGCCCCGGCGCCCGCCGCCGAACCGGTACCCGGACCTCGCGTGGCGGACGACATCGATCCGCAACTGCTGCCCATATTCATCGAAGAGGCACACGACCTGCAGCGCGACATCGGGCGCGAACTGCGCGCGTGGCGCGAGGCGCCCGCACCGGCAGGCGCCTCGGACAACCTGCGCAGGCTGCTCCACACCTTGAAGGGCAGCGCGCGCATGGCGGGCGTCATGCGCTTCGGCGATGTGGTGCACGGCATGGAAAGCCGCATCGAACAGACCGGCAGCCAGGACGATACGCAGGCCGTGCTGGACGACCTCGACCAGGGGTTCGACCGCTGCGAAACATTGCTCGCGCAGCTGGAGCGCGGCGAAACAAGCGCGCCGGAAGCGCAAGCCGTCGCCGATGACGCGGGCCCAGCCGATGACGACAGTCCGGCACGCGAACGTCCGTCGGTGCGGGTGCGCGCCGACATGGTCGACCGCTTCGTCAACGAAGCCGGCGAAATGAGCATCGCACGCACCCGGATCGAAGGCGAACTGCGTGCGCTGCGCAGCTCGCTCGGCGACCTGACGGAAAACGTGCAGCGCCTGCGCAGCCAGCTGCGGGAAATCGAGATGCAGGCGGAAGGCCAGATGCAGTCGCGCATGGCGGCGGCCGAGGCACAGCACGAGCAGTTCGACCCGCTGGAGATGGACCGCTTCACGCGCTTTCAGGAACTGTCGCGGATGATGGCTGAAAGCCTGTCGGACGTGACCACGGTTCAATACAACCTGGTGCGCAACCTCGACGCGTCGGACACCGCTATCCAGACGCAGGCGCGCCTCAACCGCGATCTGTCGCAGGCGTTGATGTCGGTGCGCATGGTACCGTTCTCGACGCTCGAGGACCGGCTCTACCGCGTCGCCCGCCAGTCGGCGAAGGAACTGGGCAAGAAGGTCAATCTGGAGCTGCGCAACACGCAGATCGAACTCGACCGCGAAGTGCTGGAGCAGATGACCGGACCGATCGAGCACCTGCTGCGCAACGCTGTCGCGCACGGCATCGAGTCGCGCGAGGCGCGCGAGCAGGGCGGCAAGTCGGAAACCGGCGAAATCGTCATTTCACTGGCGCAACAGACCAATGAAGTGACCATTGAGCTGGCGGATGACGGCGCCGGCCTGGCGCTGGACCGCATCCGTGCCCGCGCCATCGAGCGCGGCATGCTGGCCGAGGACGCCGACGTCGACGAGCGGCGGCTGACCAACCTGATCTTCGAACCGGGCTTCTCGACGGCGGAAAAGCTGTCCGAGCTTTCCGGGCGCGGTGTCGGCATGGACGTCGTGAAAAGCGCGACGACTTCGCTCGGCGGCCGCATCGAAACAACATCGCAGCCGGGCCGTGGCACACGCTTCCGGCTGTCGCTGCCGATGACGCTGGCGGTCATGCAGGCGGTTCTCGTCAACAGCGGCGGCAAGGCCTACGCGATTCCGTCCTCCATGGTCCAGCATGCGCAGGAGCTGAAGCCGGACATGGCCGACACGCTGCGCCACGAAGGTGGCCACGACTGGCTGGGCACGCGCTACGACTACCACTACCTGCCGCGCCTGCTCGGTGATGCGCAGAGCCAGCCCGGCGTCGACAGCTGGCTGCTGCTGCTCAACAGCGGCAATGAATTCATGGCGCTCGAAGTCGACAGCCTTCGTGGCAACCAGGAAATCGTCGTGAAGCCGATCGGCCCTCAACTGTCGAAACTGGTGGGGATTTCGGGCGCGACGGTGCTGCCGGACGGCGAGGCGACGCTCATCGTCAACCCGGTCGCCATCGCCACGCGCAGCCGCTTTGCCCTCGCGGCGCGGGCCGGTCAGCCGGATGATCCCGGCGCCGGCAGCGGTGTTCCGGTGCCGCTGGCACCGGTCGAGCCGGTGGCCGGCCCGCCGCTCATCATGGTGGTCGACGATTCACTGACGGTACGCAAGGTCACCAGCCGCATGCTGGAGCGCGAAGGTTACCGGGTCGTCACGGCGAAGGATGGCGTCGATGCGCTCGAACAGTTGCTCGACCTGGAGCCCGCCGTGATGCTGGTCGATATCGAAATGCCACGCATGGACGGCTTCGATCTGACCCGCAACATCCGCGCGGATGCCCGAACGCGCGACATCCCCATCATCATGATCACGTCCCGCCTGGCCGAAAAGCACCAGGCCTACGCGCGCGAGATCGGCGTGAATCACTACCTCGGCAAGCCGTACAACGAACTGGAGTTGCTGGAACTGATCTTCGGTTACGTGAATCCCGCCTGACGCCCGGGCGCCGGCGGGCGGCGCACAAGAAAAAAGGGCCGCTTCCGCGGCCCTTTTTTCGTCACGCCTTCATCGTGTCCAGCCGCAGTTTGGCGAAGCGGCCCGGCGCATCCTCGATCGCCTTCAGCTTGCCCTTGGCGGGGTCGCGCGCCGGCACCATTTCGGCGTCGAGCGCGGTCACCCACTGCTGCCAGTCGGTCCACCAGGAACCCGTGTGCTGCGTCGTGCCCTCGAACCACTGGTCGACAGTGCCCGGCAGCTTTGCGGCGGGATTCGTCCAGTAGCCATACTTGTTGGCGGCGGGCGGATTGACGATGCCCGCAATGTGACCGGAACCGCCGAGCACGAAGCGCACCGGGCCGGACACCAGCTGTGCGCCATAGTAGGTCGTCTTCCACGGCGCGATGTGATCCTCGATCGTGGAGATGAAATAGGTCGGCTGCTTGATCTTGCGGATGTCGATCGCCTCGCCCAGCACGGTGATGCCGCCCGGCTCGCGCAGCTTGTTGTGGATGTACATCTGGCGCAGGTAGTAACTGTGCATGCACGCCGGCATGCGGGTGGAGTCCGAATTCCAGTACAGCAGGTCGAACGGGAACGGCTCGCGCCCCATCAGGTAATTGTTCACCACGAAGGACCAGATCAGGTCGTTCGAGCGCAGCATGTTGAAGGTGCCGGCCATTTCGGTGCCTTCAAGGTAGCCGCGCGAAAACATCTTCTTCTCCAGCCCTTCGACCGCCTTTTCGTCGATGAACACGCCCAGCTCGCCCGGCTCGGAGAAGTCGATCAGCGTGGTGAAAAAGGTCGCGCTGGCGATGCGCTGCTGCTTCTTCGCGCTCAGGTAGGCGAGCGTGGTGGCCAGCAGTGTGCCGCCAAGGCAGTAACCGGCCGCGTTGATCTCGCTCTCTCCGGTGTGCTTCTCGATCATGTCGAGTGCTGCCAGCGGGCCCTGTTCCACGTAGTCCTCGAACGTGAGCTGGGCGAGTTTCTCGTCCGGATTCACCCACGAGATGACGAAGACGGTGTGGCCCTGGTCGGTCGCCCACTTGATGTAGCTGTTGGACTCGCGCAGGTCGAGGATGTAGTACTTGTTGATCCACGGCGGCACGATGAGCAGCGGCTTCTTGAACTGCTTTTCGGTGCCCGGATTGAACTGAAGCAGCTGCATGACGGCATTTTCCGCAATCACCTTGCCCGGGGTCGTCGCCACGTTGCGGCCGAGTTCGAAGGCGGTGGTGTCGGTCATGCGCACGCGCAGCTGGCCGTCGCCGTCCTCGATGTCGCGCAGCAGGTTGTTGAAGCCCTTGAGCAGGTTCTGGCCGTGGCTGCGCACGGTCTCACGCAGCACTTCAGGGTTGGTCAGTGCGAAGTTGCTGGGCGAGAACGCGTTGATCGTCTGCCGGGTGAAGAAATTCACCTTCTGCAACGTGTGTTCGTCCATGCCTTCGACGTTGCTGACGACGTCATGGATGTGGCGCGCTGAGATCAGGTAGCTCTGCTTGAAGAAATCGAACAGGAAGTGGCTTTCCCATTCCTCGCCGCGGAAACGGTTGTCGCCCTTGACCGGCGTCACCACCGGCGCGGCATCCACGCCGATGAAGCGCAGCATCGACTGCTGCCACAGCGTGTAGTAGTCCCACACCAGCCCCATCTGGGCCTGCGCGAGCTTGTACGGGTTGGACAGCAAGCGCGAGGTCATGTCCATGAACGCCTGGGCGATGCCCAGTTCGTCAGCCGGCGGAGTGATGCCGCGCTTGAGCTGGCGCTGTACGTGTTCGCCCAGCAGCTTGGAAGCTCGCTCGGCCACTTCGGCATAGGTCTTCGCGACTTCTTCCGGATTGGGCAATGCGGATGTTTCGGCTTGCTTGGCGTCTTTCGCGACGGGTTTGTTCATGGCGTCGGCTCCCCCTGTGGTGGTTCAAGGCTGGGTAAATCGAATCACGCCATCCTGCGGAGGCAGGCGGCGCAAGCGACCGGTCTGCCACAGATGATTGAGGTGGGCGATCACCTCTCCCATGGCGAACCGGGTCTGAAAACTGTCGAGCGCCCGGCGAAACAGCACGGGCAGAAGGTCGGCCGCGCTTTTCGCGTCGGCGCACTGTTCAACGATGAGCGCAAGGCGCTCCGCATGGTGCGACTGCAGCGCGTCTATCCGCGTCTGTACGCCGCGGTAGGGATCGCCGTGCGCCGGCAGCACGATGGTATCCGGCGCCAGTTCGCGGAACCGTTCGATCGATGCAAGATACTGGCCGACCGCATCGGCTTCGGGCTCGAACGGCAGCGTCGGCGTGTTCGGGGAGATCTTTGGCAACAGCATGTCGCCCGCGATGAGCACCGGATCGTTCGGCCGGTGAAAGGACATGTGTTCGGGCGAATGCCCGTGGCCGACGATGGCCTGCCAGGCATCACCGCCTATGGTCAGCATCTCGCCGGGCAGAATGCGCCGCATCGCGACCGGCACTTCACCGACGGTACGGCGATAGCGGCCGCCTTCGAAACGCATGGCGTCGGACTGTTCGGGCGGCAATCCGTGCAGCGTGAAGAAATCGGCCATCAACCCCATTTCCGACGCAGGCACCGTGGCGAACCACGCCTGTGCCATCAGGTATTCACCGAACGACATCCAGATGCGGGCGCCGGTCTGCGCGGACAGCCATTGACCGAGGCCGAAATGATCGGGATGGCAGTGCGTGATCAGGATGCGCCGCACCGGCCGCCCGGCGAGGTCGCCGGCAAGGGCCAGCAGCCAGTTCGCGCGCGTCGCCTCGTCCGGGAAACCCGCATCGACGAGGGTCCAGCACGGGCCTTCGTCGTCCTCGTCCTCGATCGCCCAGAGATTCACATGGCCCGGCGCGAAAGCGACCGGCATGCGCAACCAATGCACGCCGCGCGCCACTGGCGCGATGCGTCCCGGCAACGGTGCCGGTGCGTGAAGGGTGTCCAGGGAAGACATTGCGGCAGCGGCATTCCAAGGCATTGAATTGTTTGGATGGTAACCCGAAACGCACGGCATTGTGCAGTGCAATATAAAAGGCCCGGCAGACGGCATTGCTACACTTCGGCTGAAGCGCACCCGATCAGACATGAAGGAACATCCACCGGTTGCGCACATCAGACTGAATCGGAGCGACCCGCGCCGTCATCCATTCCGGAGGAAACACATGCATCGGTTCATCCTGTTCCTGTCGATCGCACTGGCCGTCCTGGGCGCCCGCGCCGAGGACGAAGATCCAACGAAGTTCGTCACGTTCAGCGAGGATTTCGCCGGTCGCTGCGTGTCGCGCAATTCGGTACAGATCCTGATATCCAACAGCCACCCGACACGAAGCGTCAAGGTCTGGCTCGACCGCTATCACATGGGCGTCGGTACCGGCGACCGCTCGCGGACCGAGATGAAACCTGCCGCCGAACCGGTGCCGCTGGGGTGCTCGCGCACGCTGGACGGGCCGCAGGAGTGGCGCATCGTGAAGGCGCAATTCCTCGACTGACACGTGGCGCGCGCCCCTGTTGCGCCGTGCATACTTCCACCCTCGAAACTTTCCGGACGCAAGAATGCGAGTCTGTGTCTTCTGCGGCTCCCGCACGGGTGAGCGAACGGTCCACGCCGACGCAGCCGGTGCGCTGGGCGCGCTGCTGGCATCGCGCGGCCTCGGCCTCGTATATGGCGGCGGCAACATCGGCCTGATGGGCCTCATTGCGGACGCCGCGCTGGCCGGTGGCGGCGACGTGACCGGCGTGATTCCGCAACACCTGCTGGACCGCGAGGTTGCGCACACCGGACTGACCGCCTTGCACGTGGTCGACACGATGCATGCGCGCAAGGCGCTGATGGCACAGCTGTCGGACATTTTCATCGCCGCACCCGGCGGCTTTGGCACGCTGGACGAACTGTGCGAAATTCTCACCTGGGCGCAGCTCGGCCTGCATCGCAAACCGTGCGGCCTGCTCAATGTCTCAGGATATTTTGACCCGCTGCTCGCCATGTTCGATCATGCGGTACAGGAAGGTTTTCTCAGCCCGCAACACCGCGGTCTGATCATTTCCGACCATGACGCAACCCGCCTGCTCGACCGACTGTCGGCACGCGTGGCAACGGGAGAGGACTCACTGCATGAAGCCTGACTGGACCCATACGCTCGCCGCGGGCGCGCTCGTCCTGTTGTCGTCGCAGATCGCGCTTGCGCAAACCGCCTACCTGCGTCCGGTCGACCTCATCGAAGCGGTTCCGCTACTGACTGACAGCGGCCGCGCAGGCTACAGCCGCTTCCTGCAGGTGAGCCTGCGTCCGCGCGCGTTCGCGCTGAACATGAATGGGGACTGGGCGTGGAACGCGGGCGTGGAAGCCGTCACCGACGCGCTCGCCGCCTGCGAGGCGCACGGATTGCCGTGCCAGCTCTACGCGATCGACGAGGAAGTGGTCATGCCGGGCTTCGAACTCGGCGCGCCACTGCGCGCACTGGGCGGATCGCTGGTGTACGTGGGTTCGCCCGAATGACGGCAGCACCGGAGTCGCTGGTGCTGACCGAGGTCGACGGTGGCATCGGCATCATCACGCTGAACCGCCCGCAGTCGCACAACCTGCTCGACGCGTCCATCGCGCATTCGCTGGTCGGTGCGATCGAGGACATGACGTCGCATCCCGGCGTGCGGGTCATCGTGCTGTCCGCGCTCGGCGACAGCTTCTGCATCGGCGCCGATCCGCTCGAGCTCGACCGCGCCGGGCTGGTCGGCGTGGACCCGGCCCTCTCTGCCCGGCTGCTGCGCACCCTCAACGACTGCCCGCGCCCCGTCGTGGCCCGGGTCCAGGGGCCCGCCTGCGGTCTGGGCGCAGGCGTGCTCGCAGCCTGCGACCTGTCGATCGCAAGCTTCGACGCCCATTTCGCATTTGAAGGCATACGCACCGGCCAGGTCCCTGCCGTGATCGCGCCCTATGTCATCGCCGCGATCGGGCCGCAGCGCACGCGTCGCTACTTTCTGACCGGCGAGCGTTTTTCGGCGTCCGAGGCCTATCGCATCGGGCTGGTATCCGAAATCGTCGCGTCGGACGAACAACTCGACGAGGCAGTCGGCGAAGTCGTCGACACGCTGTTGCTCGGCGGCCCTCGCGCACAGCAGCAGGTGAAGATGCTGGTACGCGCACTCGGTCGCCCCCGCCCGGACGAAAAGATGCTGGACTACGCGGTCGAGATGGAAAACCGCATCGACGCCGGTGCCGAAGCGCAGGAAGGGCTGGATGCGCTGTTTGCACGCCGGCGACCGGGCTGGGTGCCCGGCGGCGCCGCGTGATGCCTGCCGTTCCGGCGCAGGTGCGCATCGTCGAAGTGGGGCCGCGCGACGGCTTGCAGAACGAGTCATCGGCCATCAGCGTCGGCCTGCGTATCGAACTGATCGAACGACTGGCCGACGCCGGCCTCACGACCATCGAAGCCGGCGCGTTCGTGTCGCCGCGGCGCGTGCCGAACATGGCCGGCAGCGGCGACGTGATGCGGGCACTGCAGCGCCGTCCCGGCGTCAGCTACCCATGCCTCGTTCCGAACGACACGGGCCTGGATGCCGCGCTGGCCGCCGGCTGCGATGAGATCGCGATATTCGCCGCAGCGTCCGATACGTTTTCGCAGCGCAATATCTCGTGCGGCATCACCGAGTCGATGAACCGGCTTGGCGCCGTTGCCACGCGCGCGCTGGATGCGGGCCTGCGGGTACGCGGCTACCTGTCCTGCGTGCTGGGCTGCCCCTACGAAGGCGCGGTCGCCGGTGCAACGGTTGCTGCGCTCGCGCACGAGCTTTCATCCATGGGCTGCCATGAGGTGAGCCTCGGCGACACCATAGGCGTGGGCACGCCGCATCAGGTTCGCGCGCTCGTGGACGAGGTGGCGCGGCGCGTGCCGGTGGCCCGGCTGGCCGGCCATTTCCACGACACCATGGGCATGGGTGTCGCCAATGTGTATGCCGCAATGCTGTCCGGTGTCGCGGTGTTCGACACCTCGGTCGCCGGCCTGGGCGGCTGTCCTTTCGCGCCGGGCGCGAGCGGAAACGTCGCGACCGAAGACGTCGTCTATATGCTGGAAGGCGCCGGCGTACACACCGGCGTGAATCCCGAACGGCTGACCGGCGTTGCGCGCTGGATCAGCGCCCTGCTCGGCAAACAACCGATGTCACACATCGCACTCGCAGCGCGGTGCGCTGGGCTGCCGGAAGACGGAACACCATGATTGCTTCCCCCTGCACCGGCGTGTGCAAGATGAACGCAGCAGGCACGACCTGCATGGGTTGCCTGCGCACGCGCGACGAGATCGCATGCTGGGGATCCACAAGCGACGATCATCGCCTGCAGATCCTCGCGAACATTCGTCAGCGCGAAGCCGCCGGCGAGCCACGCGTGGCGCCGAAGGCCATCGAAAGCTGAACTGCAGCCCCTTCCGGGGCTCAGTTTTCCTTGCGCCGGCGGGGTTCCTGCCCGACCGGTGCCACGCATTCGCGCGCGGTGCCCTCGGGTTGTGCCGGCTGGGTCCGCTGAGCCAGTCCCCGCTCGGCCTCTCGCTCGGCACGACGCCGGTTTGCCTGGCTGCGCTGCAGTCTGAGGTATCGCATGGTGAACTCCTTGGGACTGAAAAGACGTTACGCTGCGCGGCGCCGGGAGGACGCACCCGGAAACACATTGATTCGTCGCGATCCCGGCACACAGGTTACGGTCGCCACAATTGAAGTACGCTTGGGCGCAGCGTGAAGGACATCCACGCTGTCGACCCTCCGCTTCAAGCGTAGTTTCCTTCGGGGCAGAGTCAACCATGTTAAATGCATTAAATTCGATATTCGACGGTGAATCGGAATGAGTGAAGTTCGACGCGGCGCAATGCGTCTGGTCTTGATCAGCGGCATGTCCGGCTCGGGCAAGAGCGTTGCCCTCAAGGTGCTGGAGGACAACGGTTTCTATTGTGTCGACAACCTGCCCGCGCCGATGCTTCCTCAGCTGGTCGGTCATCTGCGCGAAGGCGGCTACAGCCGCGTGGCCGTGGCCGTGGACGTGCGCTCCGGCAAGAGCATGAGCGCGCTGCCGCCGATGATGGGCGTGCTGCGCAACGGCATCCAGCTGCAGACGCTGTTTCTGGACGCGCGTGACGAAACGCTGATTGCCCGCTTTTCCGAAACCCGCCGGCGTCACCCGCTGGGCGATGACCAGACCACACTCGGTGAAGCAATCCGCCGCGAACGTGAGCTTCTGGCACCCATGGTCGAACTGAGTCATCGCATCGACACCAGCGACCTGCCTTCGTCGGTGCTGCGCAAATGGGTCGGCGACGTCGTCGAGCTCGACGAGGGCGCCGGACTCACACTGATGTTCGAATCGTTCGGCTTCAAACACGGTATTCCGCTCGACGCCGATCTGGTGTTCGACGTGCGCTGTCTGCCCAATCCGTACTACGACACGGCGCTGCGTCCGCTGACCGGGCGCGACAAGCCGGTCATCGACTACCTCGAAAACAATCCGGAAGTGCTGCGCATGCGCGACGACATTGCGCGCTTCGTCACCGACTGGCTGCCCTGCTACGTCAAGGACAACCGCAGCTATCTGACGGTGGCCATCGGCTGTACCGGCGGCCAGCACCGTTCGGTGTACATGTCGCAATGGCTGGCCGAGCACTTCCGCAACGCGGCCCGCGTGCTGGTACGCCACCGCTCGCTCGCCTCCGCGAGCAAATGACCGTCGTGCGGCCCGGCGACTGGCTGGTGATCGCCGCCGGCCTGGCGGCCACCGTCGCCACGGCCGCCAGTCAGTGGGGTCAGGCGGCGCCGGCACACGCGCAGGTCCGGCTCGATGGCCGCGTCGTGGCGGAACTTCCGCTGACGGGCAGACACCGGGTAAGCATAGACGGGGCGCTGTCGTCGCGCGGTCCGACCGTCATCGAGGTGGAGCCCGGCCGGGCGCGCGTCGCGGCGGACCCCGGTCCGCGCCAGTACTGCGTGCTGCAGGGCTGGCTGACCCGCGCCGGCAGCGTTGCCGTCTGCGCGCCCAGTCATGTCACGCTGCAGCTCACCGGGGCCGGCAGCATGCCGGACACGGTGGCGTTCTGATGGCCTCAACCGCGGGCCCGGCTTCGCACGAGGTACAACCAAGCGCGCGCGACCGACGGCTCGCGCACTACGCCGCGGCGGCCATCGCCGCGGCGCTGGTCGAAGCGGCCATCCCGAGCCCGTTGCCGGGCGTCAAGCCCGGGCTCGCCAATGTCGTCATCCTCATCGTGCTGGCCCGTCACGGCTGGCGCGACGCGGTCTGGGTCAGCGTGTTGCGGGTCATCGCCGGCAGTCTGCTGGCGGGCCAGTTTCTCGCGCCCGGTTTCTTCCTCGCCGCCAGCGGCGCGCTGTGCAGCCTGCTGGTGCTCGGTGCGCTGCAGGCGGTATCGTGGCGCTGGCTGGGCCCGGTCGGGCGTTCCGTCGCGGCGGCGTTCGCGCATATCGGCGGCCAGCTGCTGCTGGCGCGCGCGTGGCTCGTGCCGCATGACGGGCTGTTCAATCTTGCGCCGGTCTTTTTCGCCGCGGCGCTGCTGTTCGGCGTCGTGAATGGTGTCGTCGCCGCCCGACTGATGGAGCGTAACCCGCAATGACCCCTGTTCCGCCCGCCACGATATGCGTGGCCCTGACCGGTGCGTCGGGCATGCCCTACGGCATCCGGCTGCTCGAGTCGCTGCTCGGCGCCGGCTGCCGCGTCTGGCTCATCTATTCCCAAGTGGCGCAGATCGTCGCCCGGCAGGAAATGGATCTGCTGCTGCCAGGCAATCCGGCCCAGGCGGCGCGCGAACTGGGCGCGCGTTTCGGCGCACCGGACGGTCAGCTGCAGGTGTTCGGACGGGAGGACTGGAACTGCCCGCCGGCATCGGGCTCGAATCCGCCGGATGCAATGGTGGTGTGCCCGTGCTCGATGGGCACGCTCGCGTCGATCGCGCACGGACTCGCGTCCAACCTGATCGAACGGGCCGCCGACGTCGTGCTGAAGGAACGCCGGCCGCTCATCCTCGTGCCCCGGGAGACGCCGTTCTCGACGCTGCATCTGGAAAACATGCTGAGCCTGTCGCGCAACGGCGCGGTCATCCTGCCGCCTGCGCCCGGCTTCTACAACCAGCCCCGCGAGATCGGCGATCTCGTCGATTTCGTGGTCGCGCGCATCCTCGACCAGCTGCGCGTGCCACACCGGCTGATGCCGCGCTGGGGCGACGATGCCGCCTCATGACACGAGCGCTGTCACACCTCTGACATCCGGATGAAACATGCTGGCCGGTCAGCGATCCTGTCGCCCTTCGGCGGTCTGGATTCAACGGAGTGACAACATGAAGATGGACAGCCAGCCGCTGGACGGCGGCATCACACTGATCACCCTCGACGGCCGGCTCGACATCGAGGGCGCCGAGGCACTCGACCAGCCCTTCACCTACGCCACCAGCACGCATCCGGCGAAGATCGCCGTGGACCTGTCTTCGGTGAGCTTTCTCGCCTCGATCGGCATCCGCACGCTGCTGTCCGCCGCACGCGGACAGGCGTCGCGCGGCGGCAAACTGGTGCTGTTCGGCGCACAACCGATGATACGGCGCGTGCTGAACACGGCCGGCGTCGACCAGTTGCTCACGCTGTGCGACGATCTGGACGCAGCGCGCAGCGCGCTCGCCGACTGACCGCGCAGCCCCGGCGACACGGCGGCTTCCATGCATAGTGCCCACGCGCGCCGCAGCCTGCGGCTGATCAATGACAGCGGCGCCATATCGGCCGCCAGCGCCTGGCTGCGCACGCTCGGCGAGCACTTCGAACTGGGCAGTGAACTGGTGTTCCGGCTCGACCTGTGCGCGTCGGAGCTGGTTGCCAACATCGTCAGTTACGCGTTCGACGACGAGGCACCGCACACCATCGCGCTCGACCTCATCCTCGAACCGCAGTCGGTGAAGCTGATCGTCGCCGACGACGGGCGCGAGTTCGACCTGCTGGCGCTGCCCGACCCGGTTGCGCCCGTCACGCTGGAAGAAGCAAGCCTGGGCGGACTGGGCGTGCATCTGGTGCGCCAGTTTGCCGACCAGGTGAGTTACGAGCGCCAGGACGGGCGCAACCGGCTCACGCTGGCGTGGCCCCGCCCCGGCCGGCGCGACCCCTCGGCCAGCCGCGCCCCGGTACGTCGAGGCATCGAGCGCCGCCGCCAGCACACGGTGGGCTTCCCGCTGCAACGTGGCAACGGCAGCCGCATCGCCCGCGACGCACGCAGCGGTACGGAGCGCCGCGCGCTCGGTTTCATTTCGCGCATCGGCCTGTTCCGCGACGTGCCCTACGCGCTGATCGAAGGGCTGCTGGCGCACTGCCCGCAGCGCGACTATCCGGACGAATACGTGGTGCTTGAGCCCGGCGTGCGCAACGACAACGTGGCGCTCGTGCTCGCCGGCCGCCTGCGCGTGCACCTCGACTCGCCGCACGGCAACGGCCAGCCGGGCGACTACACGTCCATCGGCGCCGGCGAGTGCGCGGGTGAGTTGTCCATCATCGACGGCGAACCGGCTTCGGCCTGGGTCATCGCCGAGCCGGGCACCCGCCTGCTGCTGATCGACGCCCACGCCTTCTTCTCCGAACTGCTGCCGCTGCCCCGCGTGGCGCGCAACCTGCTCGGCATGATGGCGGCGCGCATGCGCCAGGCCAATCATCAGGTGATCGAGCGCATCCGCAACACCATGCTGCTGGAACGCCTGCAGTCGGAAATGCGCACCGCCGAGGAAATACAGCTGAGCATGCTGCCGATGCGCTCGCCGATGTTTCCCGAGCACGCCGAGATCGAATGCGAAGCGAACATCCAGCAGGCGCGCGAGGTCGGCGGCGACTTCTTCGACGCCTTCTTCATCGACGCCGAACGCCTGTTCATCGCGATCGGCGACGTCTGCGGCAAGGGCATGCCCGCCGCATTGCTGATGATGCGCACACTCACCACGCTGCGCTCGGAAGCCGGGCGCCGGCAGGGCCAGAAGGGCCATCTCGAACGCGTGATGGAACGCATCAACCGCAAGCTCGCCCTCAACAACGACAGCCTGCTGTTCGCCAGTCTCTTCATCGGGCTGCTCGATACCGGCAATGGCAACCTGCGCTACGCCAACGCGGGCCACATGCGTCCGGCGCTGCTGCGCCAGGGCGACCGCGCAACGCTGCTCAAGGTGCCGCGCAACCCGATCGCGGGCATCGACCCGAGCATCGACTACGCGCTGGGCGAAACACGTCTCGGCGCGGGCGACCTGCTGCTGCTCTATACCGACGGCGTGACCGAGGCGAACAGCCCGGACTCGGAACTGTTCGGCGACGCGCGCCTGCTGGCGACACTCGACGGCATGACCGAGCGCGACGCGGCGTCGGCGATCTGCGCCGTACGCAACGCGATGCGCAAGTTCTGCGGCAATCGCGCCCCGGCCGACGACGTGACACTGCTCGCCGTGCGCTACCTCGGGCGCAACTGACGGCGCGGCGCAACCGTGTAACGCCTTTGTCGCCGTGACGTCACATCACCTGAACACGCATTCCCTATCGTGAGGAACATCCTTCACGGAGACCGGATGCATGCTTCAAGTCAACACCGCACGCGAACGACGTGCCCAGCGCAACCTGAGCGTTGCGCTGGCAACGAGCGAATCGGACGTCCTGGCAGCGCAGAAGCTGCGCTGGCGCGTATTCGCCGACGAACTGGGCGCACGCCTTGACGCGCCGGTGCATGGCGTCGACAGCGACCGCTTCGACCCGCACTGCGAACACCTCATCGTGCGCGACGAGGACAACGGCCGCATCGTCGGCTGTTACCGCATCCTGCCGCCCGAGGCCGCGCGCCGCACCGGCGGCTACTACTCGGAAACCGAATTCGATCTCGGACGGCTCGACCACCTGCGTTCGCAGATGGTCGAGATCGGCCGCTCCTGCATCGACGCCGACTACCGCCAGAACGCGGCCGTCATTGCGCTGCTGTGGTCGGGGCTCGCGCGCTACATGCTCGAAACCGGCCACCAGTACCTGATCGGCTGCGCCAGCATCAGTCTGGCCGACGGTGGTCACAACGCTGCGGCGATCTTCAACAGCCTGCATGCGCACATGGCGCCGCAGGAATACCGGGTGTTCCCGAAGGTGCGCCTGCCGCTGGAACGGCTGACACCGCATCCCGCGTGCGTCGTGCCGCCGCTGGTCAAGGGCTATCTGCGCGCCGGTGCCGATGTCTGCGGCGAGCCGGCCTGGGATCCGGACTTCAATACCGCCGATCTTCCGCTCCTGTTGACGATGTCGCGGTTAGACTCCCGCTATGCACGGCATTTCGTGCAGCGCGCGGCCTGAACGAACGGGAGGGAGCGCGATGTCACTGATCGATATTTCGGCTGATTTCTTCGACGCACCCGCCTTGACCCCGAGCACCGGACAAACCCGCCCGCACGCCGCGGCCGCCACCCGCCACACCGGTTTCCGCGCCGCCCTGCGCATGGGCTGGCGCATCACGCGCCTGGCGGCTCATGTCGCCGTCGGTTGCACGCGCGTGGCCGTGCTCTATCCGCTGGTGTCCGAGCGCACGCAGCGCAAGATCCGCGCAAAGTGGTCGCGCCAGCTGCTGCGCGTACTCGGCGTCGAACTGCAGGCGCAAGGGCCGCTGCCGCGCCCCGGACAGCTGCTCGTGAGCAATCACATCTCGTGGGTGGACGTGTTCGTCATCAACGCCATCTCGCCGCTGTCCTTCGTCTGCAAGGACGACGTGCGCAGCTGGCCGGTGCTGGGCTGGCTCGTTGCGCGCAACCACACGGTATTCATCCGCCGTGCCAGCCGCAGCTCCGCCGCCGAGGTCCGCCGCGAGCTGGTCGGGTCGCTGTCGTGCGGGCGCAGCGTCATGGTGTTCCCCGAAGGCACGACGACGGACGGGCGCAGCGTGCTGCCCTTCCGTGCGGCGCTGTTCCAGGCCGCGATCGACGCCGGCCGCGCCGTGAAACCGGTGCGCCTGCGCTATCTGGACCACGACGGCGAGCTGTCGGACGCGACCGTCTACATCGGAGAAACCACCTTCTGGGAATCGGTGTGCCGCATCGCCCGGGCACCGCGCACGGTGGCGACGGTGGAGCTGCTGCCGGCGGTACCCACGCACGGACTGACGCGGCAATACCTGGCCGACGCCAGCCACGCGCAGATCACCGGCTGAAATAGCCCGTTTCGGCAGCGGGCTATACTCGATGCCGGTGTCACGGCATGGCATGTCGCCATGACCGTCCGGCGCCATTCGCTGCGGGGCCGCGCGGTTGAAGATTTTCCTGTCCTACGCATCCGAAGCACGCGATCGCGCCGAAGGCGTCAATGCGGCGCTGTGTGCGTCCGGGCACAGCGTGTTCTTCGACCGGGACGACCTTCCACCCGGGCTGGACTACGACGCGCGCATCCGCGCCGCGATCGACGACTGCGACCTTTTCGTCTTCCTGATTTCGCCGGCCGCCGTCGCGGGCGGACACTACACACGCACCGAACTCAAGATCGCCCGGCGCCGCTGGGACGATCCGGCCGGCCACGTGCTGCCGGTCATGGTGGAGCCGACGCCCTTCTCCGAACTGCCGGCCTATCTCGGCTCGGTCACCGTGCTCGTGCCGGAAGGCAATCTGGCCGCCGAAGTCGTGCTGGCGGTATCGGATCTTGCCGGCAGCCGCGCGGGCGGTAGCGAAGCACCGCAGCCGGCCACGGCCAGCGAACCCGGTGCGCGCTACACGTCGCTGATGCTGTCCTTCGAGCCGGGCGATGCCGGACGCTACACGCTGTCCCTGCAGGGCGCGCGCGCCACCTGCGTACTTGACGCCCCGGCCATCGAACGGGCGCTGTGGCAGGACGCCAGTGCGTCGACCGACACGCTGCGTCGCGCAACGCCCGGCTTCACCGGCCTGCCCGGCGCACGTCAGGCACGGGAAGTCGGCCGCCAGCTCCATGAGGCGCTGTTCGGCGCCGATCTGCGCGCACCGCTGCTGGCCCATCTGCGCACGATGGATGCGCAATCGGGCAACGGTTTGCGGTTCGTCATCGACACCACCCACACACCCGAACTCGCCCGCCTGCCGTGGGAATTCCTGTACAGCCCGGACAAGGACGACTTCCTGTTCTCGGATCGCATGAAGCCGGTCGTGCGCTGGCTGGACACCGGCGAACCCGTGCCCACGCTGCATATCGACGGACCGCTCAAGGTGCTGATCGCCTTCGCCGCGCCCGGCCGCCTCGCCCATTTGCGCATCGGCGAAGAGATATCGCGGCTCGACGAAGCACTTGGCGAACTCGCGGCCCAGGGCCGGGTACAAGTCACGCGTCTGGCGCACGCCACACTCGAGTCGCTGGACGACGCGCTGCTGCGCCAGGGCGCGCACGTACTGCACTTCATCGGCCACGGTGATTTCGACGGCGACGAGGGCGTGCTTCTGCTCGAGGGCGAGGACGGCGCGCCGGACCCGCTGACCGGACGCCGTCTTGGCGTGTTGCTGCGCAACCATCTTGGCAGCCTGCGCCTCGTGTTCCTGAACAACTGCATGGGTGCCACGGTGTCGCCTGCGGACCCCTTCGGCGGCATCGCGCAGACGCTGATCCGGCGCGGCGTGCCAGCCGTGATCGCCATGCAGTTCGCCGTGCCGGACAAGGCGGCGATCGCGCTGGCACGCCATTTCTACCGCTACCTCGCTGCCGGACAGCCGGTCGACGCGGCGCTGACCTCGGCGCGCGCCTTCCTGTACGCACGCGGCTTCGAAGTCGAGTGGGGCGCGCCGGCACTGCACATGCGCGCACCGGACGGCCGGCTGTTCGACATCGCGGCCGCGCCGGAGCAGGCGCCGGCGCGGATGCCGACGCCCGCCGCCGAGATCGATTCGCGTGTGTCGGCCGACGACGCCGCATCACCGGCGCCCGCCACCGCTTCAAACGGCCGCCGGCGCGTCGGCGCATTCGCCATCGGCGCCGTCGTGCTGCTGGCAGCCACGGCGGCGCTGGTCGCCTTCCTTGGCGGCGGCGGACGCGATGATGCGGGCGAAACCGCATCCGGCGTCAGCGGCGGTGCAAGCGGCCCTGCGGCGGGCGCACCCTTGCCGCGCCCGTCCAGCCGCACGCCGATCGATCGGGCTCTGGCGCAACTGGCCGCGGCCGACGACGCCGCGGCGGCCGCCACGCTTGAAAATCTGTTGAGGGCGGACCCGCAAGCGCTGGACGCCCGCCGGCTCGGCGAGCTTGCGCCGAAGCTTGACGAGCTGCTGTGGCAGGCGGCAACGCGCACGGCCGCACAGCAGCGCCCGGAACTGGCCGCCCGACTGGAGCGGATCGGCACGTTGATCCACCACAACGACAGCGCGGCCATCGAACCCGCGCCAGTGGCCGTCGCGCCGGACGCCCCCGCCAGGGTCGATCTGCGCTTCAGCGAGTTTGCCGGCGACGTGAACGCCGCACTGGAGCGCGGTGATGATGAAGGTGCCGCCGCGCTGATCGAAGAGGCCGTGGCACGCGGCTTCGTGCCGCCGCACACCGCCGCCGCCGGGGATCTCGCGCTGAAGCTGTCCGCCGGGCTGAACCTCGCGGCGCAGCGCAGCCCGCGATTCGCGCCGCTTTTCGACACGCTCCGCCGGGCGCTGATCGACGCGGAAACGGCGGGCGAAGCCGCCGCTGCGGCATCCGGTCAGGAGCCGCTCTACGTCGTGCGTCGCGGCGACACGCTGTCCGGCATCGCCGCCCGGCTGCTCGGCGACACGCAGCGCTGGCCCGAGCTGGTGACGGCGCAGCGCACACGGATCGAACTGTCCGGCGCGCGGCTGCGGGCCATCACCGACCCGGACCGCCTGTACGCCGGCGAACAACTGGCCGTGCCGCCGGCCATCGACGAACTCGGCCGCGCGACCTGGCACTACCACGTGCAGCGTGGCGACACGCTGTGGTCCATCGCGGCGCGCATGTATGGCGACGGGCGGCTGTGGCGGCGCATCGCCGACGGGAATGAAAGCAGCGTGACGAACGCTGATCGCATCCGGCCGGGCCAGGTTCTGGTCGTGCCGCCCTGGGCACCGCGCTGAACACGCGCGGGCGCGCGTCAGGGCAGGTCGCGTACGCGCAGGAACACCGGAAAGCGCGGCCTGCCCTGCGCGGTCAGCTCACGATAGCGGTACGTGACCACGCTGCCAACGGGCGGCGGTGCCGCGCGTTGTGCGTCGCTGAATCCGGTGCCGATGCGAAAGCGCCGGCCCGCGTCGTCGCGCACCTGCAGCGAACCGAGCCTGCCGCGATGGCGCCCCTTGCCGGGTATGTGGGCCGTCACGACGGCTTCGGCATCGAGAAAGGGCGTCAGCTTGAGCAGCGCGTCGCTGCGCCCGGCGGTCCACCGCGCATCGGCGCGATGCAGCATCAGCCCCTCGCCACCTGCGGCCACCGTGCGCTCGAACAGGGCCTGCAAAGCCACGCGATCCGGCACGCGCCGCTGCGCCACCGCCTGCAGCCAGGGCACGCCGGCAGCGGCAACGATGCGCTGCATGTGCGCGATGCGCGCCGTGAAGTCACCCGGTGCGCCGGGCACGTCGAACAGCATGAAGCGGACGGCGCGCCAGCCTTCGTCCTGCCCCGGCTCGCGCCGCACCAGCCCTGACAGTTCGTCGAACCGGCCGCGCCCCAGCCACAGCTCGCCGTCCAGCGGCTGCGCCGGCAGGGCCGCAACAAACCAGTCCGGCGCGCGGACAAGCCGCCCGCTGCGAAAGCGCAGCGACCTGCCGTCCCAGCGGGCGCGCACGCCGTCGAGCTTTTCGCTGACCCAGTAGGCGGCGGGGTCTATATCTGCGGGGGCGCGCAGCGCCAGCATGAGCGCCGGCGCATCGGACGACACATCAGGCGGCGCGCCGTGAACGGCGCAGGAAAAGACGGCAAGGAAGATGCAGGACAGATACACGCGCATCGGCACTCCCGGCGGAAGGGATGCCGGATTATGCCTTATGGATTTTACGGAGGGCTGACGCCGGTTACTTCGAGGCGTCCGCCTTTCCGCGCTCGCGCTGATAGGCGTCGTAGTCCCGGTCGGCCGCTTCCATGCAGCGCGCATGATCCGCCGCGTCGACGATGCGGTCGCACTGGTTGCGGCGCAGGCCCTGCCCGCTGTCATACACCTGCTGGCTGCTGCAGCCGGCCAGCAGGCAGGCGCAAATCAAGAACGGATACTTCATCGTTGGAGACTCCTGCCGGTTCACTCGCCGAGATAGGCCGCCCGAACCGCCGGATTGTCCAGCAATTCGGCCGACGGGGCGCACAGCGTGACGCGCCCGCTTTCCATGACGCAGCCACGGTCGCACACCGACAGCGCCAGCCGGGCGTTCTGCTCGACCAGCAGCAGCGTGACGCCTTCGCGCACGACATCGCGTATGACGCCGAATACCGTGTCGACCATGATGGGCGACAGCCCCATGGACGGCTCATCCAGCAGCAGCAGGCGCGGGCGGCTCATCAGCGCGCGGCCGATGGCGAGCATCTGCTGCTCGCCGCCGGACAGCGTGCCCGCCGTCTGCGCGGCGCGCTCCTTCAGTCGCGGCAGCATGCCGAACACGCGCTCGATGTCGGCCGCGATGGCGCTGCTGTCATGCCGCACATAGGCGCCCATCTCAAGATTCTCGCGCACCGACAGGCGCGCGAACACGCCGCGCCCCTCGGGCACCAGCGCCAGACCGCGTCCGACCAGCGTGTGCGGCGCGGCCTGCGAAATGTCGTCGCCGTCGAGCCGCACCTCGCCGCTTGCCGGCAGCATGCGGGCGATCGCCTTCAGCGTGCTCGTCTTGCCGGCGCCATTGGCGCCAATCAGGGCCACCTTCTCGCCCGGCGCGACATCGAGGTCTATGCCCTTGACCGCGCAGATGCCGCCGTAATGCACCTCGAGTTGGCGTACCTGCAACATCAGACGGCCTCCGTGCCGAGATACGCGGTGATCACGCGCGGGTCGCGGCGCACGACGTCAGGCACGTCCTCGGCGATCTTCTCGCCGTAGTCGAGCACCGCGACCCGGTCGCACAGCCCCATGACCAGCTTCACGTCGTGTTCGATCAGCAGCACGGTGAGCCCGTCGTCGCGCATTTTCTCGACCAGTGCGCGCAGCCCGGCGGTCTCCGTCGCATTCATGCCGGCGGCCGGTTCGTCCAGCGCCAGCAGGCGCGGCCCGGTGGCCAGCGCCCGCGCGATCTCGAGCCGCCGCTGGTCGCCGTACGACAGATGCGTCGCCTGCTGGTTGGCCAGCCGGTCGATGCCGACGTAGCGCAGCAGTTCATGTGCCCGCGCCGCTGTGTCCGCTTCTTCGGCGCGCGCCGCCGGCGTGCGCAGGATGGCGCCGATGACGCCCGTGCGCAGCCGGATGTGGCGGCCGACCATGACGTTCTCCAGCGCGCTCATGGCGCCGAACAGGCGGATGTTCTGGAAGGTGCGGCTGATGCCGGCGCCGACGATGCGGTGCGGCGCGCCGAGCGCCAGTGTGGCGCCGCCGAAGGTCACGCTGCCCTCGTCCGCGCTGTACAGGCCGGTGAGCACGTTGAAGAAACTGGTCTTGCCGGCGCCATTCGGTCCGATCAGGCCATACACCTCGCCGCGCCGTATCGTCAGCGACACGGCGTGCAGCGCCTGCACGCCGCCGAAGCGCTTGCTGATGCCGCGCGCCGCAAGCAGCACGTCGTCGCTCATGGCGCGCTCCCGTCCGCGTGGGCGGCCAGTTCGCGCCGGCGCAGCGCGGACGGCCACAGACCGGCCGGACGCAGCCGCATCACCAGCACCAGCGCAATGCCGAACAGCAGCAGGCGCAGCGTTTCGGGGTCGACCGGCACGCTGCCGAACAGCGCCTGCTGCAGCGGCGCCGCACCCCAGCGCAACACCTCGGGCAGCAGCGCGAGCAGCACGGCGCCGAGAATGACGCCGGCGATGTTGCCCATGCCGCCGAGCACCACCATGCACAGCACCATGATGGATTCGAGCAGGCCGAAGGATTCCGGGCTCACGAAACCCTGGAAGCCGGCAAACAGGCCGCCGGCCACGCCGCCGAACGTCGCACCGAGGCCGAAGGCGAGCAGCTTCACGTTGCGCGTGTTGATGCCGCAGGCACGCGCCGCAACCTCGTCCTCGCGGATCGCCACCCAGGCACGGCCGAGCCGCGAATCCTGCAGCCGCACGCAGACGAAGATGACGAGCAGCGTCAGCGCGAGGAAGAAGTAGTAGTACAGCGTGACCGACGGGATCTGCGCGCCGAACAGCTCCAGCGGGCGGCTGAGTGCGTGGCCGGCGATGCGCGCCGGCGCGATGTTGTTGATGCCCTGCGGCCCGTTGGTGAGATTCAGCGGCGCGTTCAGGTTGTTCAGGAAGATGCGGATGATTTCGCCGAAACCGAGCGTGACGATGGCCAGGTAGTCACCGCGCAGCTTGAGTGTCGGCGCGCCCAGCATGACGCCGAACAGGCCGGCGACCAGCGCGCCGAGCGGCAGCACCAGCCAGAACGGCAGGTCGGGTGCCGACGCGAACACCGCCGGAAACGCCAGCGCGAGGTGCGGACTGGACAGCAGCGCGTACAGATAGGCACCCACGGCATAGAAGGCGATGTAGCCGAGGTCGAGCAGGCCGGCAAAGCCGACGACGATGTTCAGGCCGAGTGCGAGCATCACGTAGAGCAGCGCGAAATCGACGATGCGCACCCACGAGTTGCCGAATGTTGCGCCGACGACGAAGGGCAGCACCGCCAGCGCGACGCCGATCAGCGCAATGCCCAGATGCGCGCGCAGCTTCGGAGCGACTGGGTTCATGCGCGCTCCGCCACCTTCTCGCCCATCAGCCCCGATGGCCGGAACACCAGCACCAGGATGAGCACGAAAAAGGCGAACACGTCCTGGTAGTGGCTGCCGAGAAAGCCGCCGGTCAGGTCGCCGATGTAGCCGGCGCCAAGGCTTTCGATGACGCCCAGCAGCAGGCCGCCCAGCATCGCTCCGCCGACGTTGCCGATGCCGCCCAGGACGGCGGCGGTGAACGCCTTCAACCCGAGCATGAAGCCCATCGCGTAGTGCGCGATCGAGTAGTTGGCCGCGACCATGACGCCGGCCACGGCCGCCAGTGCGGAGCCGAGCACGAAGGTGAAGGCGATGACGCGGTCCACATCCACCCCCATGAGCCGCGCCACCGACGGGCTTTCCGCCGTCGCGCGCATCGCACGGCCGAGCCGGGTGCGGGTGATCAGCCACAGCAGCGCCGCCATCAGCAACGCGGCGGTGACGACGATGATGATCTGCAGGTCGGTGATGGCCGCGCCCATCACCCGGTGCGGCAGCGCCGGCAGCAGCGCCGGAAACGTGTGGTAGTTGCGGCCCCAGGCGATCATGGCCAGCTGTTGCAGCACGATGGACATGCCGATGGCGGTGATCAGCGGCGCCAGACGCGGTGCGTTGCGCAACGGCCGGTAGGCGACGCGCTCGATCGCGAAGCCGACCGCCATGCACACCGGAATCGCAATGAGCAGCCCCGCCAGCACGACGACCGGGCCGGGCAGGCCGGCCGGCACCAGCACGCCGATGGCGGTCAGCGCCGTCAGCGCGCCGATCATCACCACTTCGCCATGGGCAAAATTGATCAGGCCGAGAATGCCGTAGACCATCGTGTAGCCGAGGGCGACCAGCGCGTAGATGCTGCCGAGCACCAGACCGTTGATGATCTGCTGAATGAAGATGTCCATGCGGCGGCTTACCGCTGGGCCTTGCCACCCATCGTTTCGAGCGCTGTCCATGCGCCCGATTTCGCCTGGTAGAGCGTGATGGCGCCGTCCTTGATGTCACCCTTCTCGTCGAAACGGATTTCCGCCGTCAGGCCCGGGTAGTCGATGGCGGCCAGTTCGGGCAGGAACTTGTCGGCTTCGACCGAGCCGGCCTTGCGCATCGCCTCGGCCACCACGCGCACCGCGTCATAGGCATAGGGCGCATAGAGCTGGATGTCGGTATTGAACTTCGCCATGTAGCGGTCGCGGAACGCGCTGCCGCCGGCCATCTTGTCGAGCGGCACGCCGGGCAGTGAACAGTAGCTGCCTTCGGCGCCCTCGCCGGCCAGCTTGTGGAACTCGACCGTGCAGGCGCCGTCGCCGAACAGCATCGGCACCGCCATGCCAAGCGTCTTGAGCTGGCGTGCCATCGGGCCGGCCTGCGTATCCATGCCGCCGTAGAACAGCAGATCCGGTGTCGTCGACTTCACCTTGGTCAGGATGGATGCGAAGTCGGTCGCCTTGTCGGTGGTGTATTCACGCGCAACGATTTCAGCACCGGCCGCCTTCGCCGCCTTCTCGAACTCGTCCGCGAGGCCCTGACCGTAGGCGGTGCGGTCGTCGATGACGGCGATGCGCTTCATGCGCAGCGTATCCACCGCGAACGCGCCGAGCACCCCGCCCTGCTGCACATCGTCGGCAAACACCCGGAACGCACCCTTGTAGCCCTGACGCGTGTACTGCGGATTGGTGGCGGACGGCGACACCTGCACGATGCCCGCGTCGTGATAGATGCGCGACGCCGGAATCGTCGTGCCGCTGTTCAGGTGGCCGATCACCGCATTCACGTTCGAGTCGGCAAGCTTCTGCGCCACCGTCGTGCCCTGACGCGGATCGGCCTGATCGTCCTCGCCCAGCAGTTCGAAGCGGGCCGTCCTGCCGCCGATCACGAAATGCTCGGCGTTCAGGTCGTCGACAGCCAGTCGGGCGCCGTTCTCGTTGTCCTTGCCCAGATGGGACTGCGGCCCGGTCAGCGGTGCCACGTGGCCGAGACGCACGACCAGCACGTCGGCGGCCTCGGGCGCACCCGCTGACGCCGCCGCAGGTGCCGCACTGTCCGTCTGCTGACCGCAGGCAGCGAGCACGCAGACTGAAACGAGGAGCGCGGGCAGCGCGTACGACGGGACGGGCAAGGACATTGAAGGTTCTCCGGAAGGCTGAATGGGATGTCAGCCCCGGATTTTGCGGGCGCCCCCGCGCTGCGTCAATTTTGCGCGCCGCGCGGGCGCCGCGCCATCAGTCCGGCGCGCCGATGCGGCCGTCGCGCGCACCCAGGCCGCCCTCCTCGCGCACGTCGTCCGGCAGACGGTCGCGCAAGTCGTGGATGAGGCCGATCGCCGCCATCAGCTTGAGGATGTACCAGGTGATGTCGATCTCGTACCAGGCGAAGCCGGCACGCGCGCTGGCGCCGTAGCGGTGATGGTTGTTGTGCCAGCCGCCGCCGAAGGTGAGCAGCGCCAGCAGCGGGCGGTTCATCGAATCATCCTCGGTATCGAAGCGCCGGTAGCCGCCCGGCAGCTTGCGGAAATGTCCGATTGAATTGACCATCGACACGGTCTGCACGCCGAGCGCCGTCGGCAGGAAGAAACCCCACATCAGCGCCGCACCGCCGCTGACGGCCGGGCCGAAGACGCCGGCTTCGGCCAGCAGCCAGATGAAGAAGGCGCCGGACAGCATGAGCAGCGTGTAGTGCTTGTTCACCCAGAGGATTTCCGGATAGCGCGCAAAATCCGGCACGACGTCCAGATCGGTGTCCTTGTAGCGCTCGCACCAGACCCATCCCACGTGTGACTGCAGCAGTCCGTGCTGGCGCGGCGAGATCGGATCGTTCGGCAACTCCACGTTCTGATGGTGGGTGCGATGGACCGACGCCCACCAGAGCGGACCATGCTGGCCGCACTGCGACGCAATGACGGCGAGCACGAACTGCACCGGTCGCGAACATTTGAAGGCGCGATGCGAGAAATAGCGGTGATAGATGCCTTCGACCCCGAACATCCGCACCGCGTAGCTGACCCCCGCGAGCACAACCAGCGGCCAGCTTGGCGGATACAGGAAGGGCGTCGCGAACGCCATGCAGAAGAGGATGGTGTAGCGGACCCGGGTCTGGTTGATCGACTCGGTCACCTGTTTCCCGTACTGGGTGCGCGCGGATGCAATCGTGCTCATGCTCGGCCTTCTCCTGATGGTCGGACGTCCGGGCGCGAGTCTAGCAAGCACGGTGGTGCCGCAATACGGTTGAATGGGGGACATCCACCCCGCTTTCCTGCCTGACAGACAAAAAAAACCGGCCAACAGGCCGGTTTTCATGCAGCGGGATGACCCTTACTTCGCGCCGCCCAGTATCCAGGCAGCGAGCGTCTTCGCTTCGGCTTCGCTGACGCCGGGGTTGGCCGGCATCGGCATCGGGCCGCCCCACATCGTCTTCGGGCCACCGGCGGTGCCGGTACCGGCGGGCGAACCGGCGCGGATGTAGGCGGCAACCTTGCCTTCCGCATCCTTCTGGCCGGCGTACTTCTTGGCGACGGCCTGGTAGCCCGGGCCGATGACGGTATTGGAGCCCTGCGAATGGCAGCCCAGGCAGCCCTTGGCAGTGGCCAGATCCTTGCTGGCGAACGCGGGAGCGCTCACGAGCACGACAACACAGGCAGCGGCGGAAAGCAGCGTTTTCATGATGTTCCTCGAAGGATGAATATAGGCGTTGGAATCTTGCGTGGCCGGGCTGGACCGAGCGCGCTCGGCGGCGCGGATCGCAGTCTAGTCCAGCGGCAGAACGTCAACAAGTGCATTGCGCGCTGCCCCGCACCATATTGAACGCCCCGCCGGCACCCCGCGTTGACGCCGCCTCAGCGCACGCGCCCTTTCCAGCCGAGCGACAGCGCCGTGCCCGCGAGAATGATGGCGGTGCTGCCCAGCATCGCCAGCGTCGGAACCTCGTCGAACAGCACGTGACCCCACAGCATCGCGAACGGCGGAATCAGGAAGGTCACCGTCAGAGCGGGCGTCGCCCCGATGCGCCCGAGCAGGCGGAAGTACAGCGCATTCGCGAGCGCAGTAGACACCAACCCGAGTACCACGACCGCCAGCACGGCCGGCCAGGGCGGGAATTCCGGCGGCAGCGACGACACCGCCCAGGGCAGCAGCAACGCGGCGCCTGCGACGGAAAATCCGGTCGCCACCGCAGACGAATGCAGCATGCCGAGGCGGCGGCGTACCCATTGCACCGACAGCCCGTAGGCGGCGGCGCCGACGAGACCCAGCGCCACCGCGTCGAGCCCGAACCGCACGTCGCCCGCCTCGCGCTGACTGACCAGCAACGCGACACCGGCAAAGCCCGCCACCAGTCCGCACAAACGGGAACCGGACAGCGACTCGCGCCATACGAGCGCCGCCAGCAATGCGGAAAAGAGTGGCGACGTGGCGTTCAGGATGGCGGCGAAACCGACGCTGGAACGCATGACCGTTTCAGCGAACAGCACGAACGGCAGCGCCGTGCTGCAGCCGCCTGCAATGGCCAGCCAGAGCACGACGTGACCGCGCTGTGCGCGCGCCACACCGCGCAACGGCGAGCCGAACACGAGGTACAGCGCGCTCGCCGCAAGCAGCAGGCGCAGGCCCACCGTCAGCGGCAGGCCGAACGCCGGGACGGCGATGCGGTAGAGCGCGAACGACGCGCCCCAGATCAGCGCCAGCAGGATGAATTCAGCGGGGTTGCGCACGGGCAGCGTCAGTCGTTCGTGGTCGCCATTGTCGCCGCACCCGCAGTGCGCCGCCAGCCGCCGCTGTGCGTCTTTCGCAACGGCAGGACGGCGGCGACGGACGCCACCGTCCGGGCTACACTTTCCGGCTTTCGGCAGCGGATCGCCGCCTTCGTCCGGCCAGTGTGCCGGCATGTCACCCGTCCGAGACCCCGCTCCCCATGACGCCGCATTTCGATCTTTCCCCGCCCGCACCCGACCTGTCGGATGCCCTCCGTACCTGCCTCGACAACAAGACCAAGCCGCCCGGCAGTCTCGGCCGTCTGGAAGCGCTGGCAGTTCGCGTCGGGCAGGTGCTTGGCACGCTGTCGCCGGCGCCGGGCCAGCCGCACCTGCTGGTCTGTGCCGGCGACCACGGCGCGCTGCGGGACCCGCGCGGGCAGGCACTTTCCGCCTACCCGGCCGACGTGACCTGGCAGATGGTGGAGAATTTCCTCGCCGGCGGCGCGGCGATCAACGTGCTGGCGCGTGAAGCGGGCATCGAACTGCACATCGCCGACGCCGGCGTGGCGCACGATTTCGGCCGGCGCGACGGCCTGATCGACGTGAAGATCGCGCCCGGAACGGCGAGCTGGTTCGACGGCCCGGCGATGAGCGCGTCGCAGTGCGCGCAGGCCTTGCGCAACGGCGCCGGCATTGCGCGCGACATCGCCGCACGCGGTGTGCGCGTGCTCGGTTTCGGCGAGATGGGCATCGGCAATACCGCGTCCGCGTCGCTCATCACCCATGTGCTGACGGGCGCCGCGATGGACGACTGCACCGGCCGCGGCACCGGTCTGGATGACGCGGCGCTGGCCGCCAAGACGCGCACGCTGGCCGCGCTGGCCGGCGCGTGGCATGGTCCGCACGACCCGTTTTCCGTGCTGGCGCAGTTCGGCGGCTTCGAAATTGCGACGCTGGTCGGCGCCATGCTCGGCGCCGCGCAGTCGCGCATGCTGCTCGTCATCGACGGCTTCATCAGCAGCGCGGCGGCACTGGTGGCTTGCGCCCACGCGCCGGCACTGCGCGACTACTGCGTGTTCTCGCATCGCTCGCAGGAGCGCGGCCACGCCATACAGCTTGACCACCTCGGAGCCGAAGCGCTGCTTGATCTGGACCTTCGCCTGGGCGAAGGCAGCGGCGCGGCGCTGGCCTGGCCACTGGTGCGCGCGGCGGCCGCCATCCTGCGCGACATGGCCAGCTTCGAGTCAGCGGGCGTCTCCCGGGCATGATCCGTCGCGAGCTCGTGCTGTTCTTCAACGCGCTGCGTTTCTTCACGCGGCTGCCGGTGCCCGCGTGGGTCGGCCATTCGACCGATCTGATGAATCACAGCGCGCGCTGGTTTCCGGCGGTCGGCTGGGTTGTCGGCGGGGTCGCGGCCTCGGTGATGTGGGCCACAGGGCAATTGCTGCCGGGCGCGCTCGCCGCGCTGCTGTCGACCGCCGCGACGATACGGCTGACCGGCGCCTTCCACGAGGACGGCTGGGGCGATGTGTGCGACGGCTTTGGCGGCGGCTGGCAGCGCGAGCAGATCATGGCGATCATGAAAGACTCGCGCATCGGCGCCTACGGCACGACGGGCATCGTGCTGATGCTGGGCGGCAAGCTGCTCGCGCTGGCTCAGCTGCCGCTCGACGCGGCGGTCATCGCCGTGCTGGTGGCGCATCCGCTGTCGCGCCTGCTGTCGACGTCGCTCATCTACACGATGGATTACGCACGCGATGAAGATCCGCAGGGCGTGTCGCGCGCCAAGCCGCTGGCGGTGAAGTTCGGCGCCTGCGAAATGGCCTGGGCGACACTGTGCGGCCTGCTGCCGCTTGCGCTGCTGGCACCGGTACAGATTGCGGCGGTGCTGATCGCCGGCGCCGCCGTCACGGTGGTGGCCGCACGCCACTTCCAGCGGCGCATCGGCGGCTATACCGGCGACTGTCTGGGCGCGGTGCAGCAGCTGTCGGAGCTGGCGATCTACGTCGCGCTGTGCGCGCGGATCTGACCGGGTTCAGACGCGCAGGCGTGCGATCAGGCCGTCGAGCTGATCGAGGTCATTGAAACGCAGCACCACCTTGCCGGCGCCGCGCGCGTTGGCCTGCACGCTGACCGCTGCGCCCAGCCGGTCCGACAGTTCCTCCTCGAGCCCGGCAAGGTCGCGCGACACCGGCGCCGCCTTGCGGCCGCCCTGCTCCGCCACACCGCCCTGCGCAACCAGCTTTTCCGTGTCGCGCACCGTGAGCCCCTGGGCCACGACACGGTTGGCAAGCGCGATCTGGTCGCCGCGCGGCAACGTGAGCAGCGCGCGCGCATGGCCCATGTCGAGGTCGCCGGCAATCAGCTGCTCCTGCACCGGCTCGGCCAGCTGCAGCAGACGCAGCAGATTGGTCGTCGCCGATCTTGAGCGGCCGATCGCGTTGGCCGCCTGTTCGTGCGTCATGCCGAATTCGTCGATCAGCCGCTGCACGCCGGCCGCTTCTTCGAGCGGATTGAGGTCTTCGCGCTGGATGTTCTCGATCAGGCTCATCGCGAGTGCCGCTTCGTCGGCAATCTCGCGCACCAGCGCCGGCACTTCCGTCAGCCCGGCGATCTGGGCGGCCCGCCAGCGGCGTTCGCCGGCGATGATCTCGAACGAACCGCGCGCGATCTCGCGCACCAGTATCGGCTGCATGATGCCCTGCGACTTGATGGACTCGGCCAGTTCTTCCAGCGAACCGGGATCCATGCGGGTGCGCGGCTGGTACTTGCCCGGCTGCAGCACGCCGACTTCGAGTGTGCGCAATTCACCGGCGCTGCCGGCTTCTCCGCTGTTTCCGGCCAGCAGGGCATCCAGTCCCCGGCCAAGGCCCTTCAATTTCGGGGGTGCCATCGGAACACCTTTCGCGTGACGGCCCCGACGCCAAAATGGACGAACAGGGCTTTGATTTTATTGACTTATGTGAATCAGAAGCTCTTCACGCGCTCTATCATCTCCAGCGCAAACGCACTGTAGGCCTGGGCGCCTTTCGCATTCTTGTCGAACAGCACGCCCGGAATGCCGTAGCTTGGCGCCTCGGCCAGGCGCACGTTGCGCGGCACGAGGGTGCGGAAAACCTTGTCGCCGAAATGCGATTCGAGCTGCGCCGACACCTGCTGCGACAGCGTGCTGCGCGGATCGAACATGACACGCAGCAGGCCGATGATCTTCAGGTCGCGGTTGAGGTTGGCGTGCACCTTCTTGATCGTGTTGACCAGATCGGACAGGCCTTCCAGCGCGTAGTACTCGCACTGCATCGGAATGATGACGCCGTGTGCCGCGCACAGGCCGTTCAGCGTCAGCAGGCTCAGGCTGGGCGGACAGTCGATGAGCACGAAGTCGTAGTCGGCCGCGTGTTCGGCGATCGCCTTCTTGAGCCGGTTCTCGCGATCGTCGAGCGCCACCAGTTCGACTTCGGCACCGGCCAGATCACGGTTCGCGGGCAGCACGTCCAGCCCCGCGTGCGGGCTGTGTACGCGCGCCTCGGCGAGCGACGACAGGCCGACCAGCACCTGATAGACGCTGGCCTTGAGCGTGCGCTTGTCTACGCCGGCGCCCATCGTGGCGTTGCCTTGTGGATCGAGGTCGACCAGCAGCGTGCGCTGGCCGGCTTGGCCGAGCGCCGCAGCCAGATTGACGCTGGTCGTGGTCTTGCCGACCCCGCCCTTCTGATTGGCGACTGCGAAGATGTGGGGCATGCGCCTGCTCAGCCTCCGGCAACGGCCGCATCGCGCGCCAGCCACAGCAGGTGGCGCGCGCCATCGACGCCCGGCACCTGCAGCTCCTCCGCACGCACGAGCTTCCAGCCAGCGGGTATCGCACGCACTTCCTCGTCCGGATAGACGCCTTTCATCGCGAGCATGTGTCCACCCGGCTTGAGCAGATGGCCGGCAACCTTGATGAAATCGATGAGGTCGCCGAACGCGCGCGAAATGACGAAATCGCGGCCCGGTTCGAGCGTGACGGCTTCCGCGCGCGCCGTCTGCACGTTGAAGTTCTCGAGGCCGAGATCGATGCGCACCTGCTGCTGGAAGGATGCTTTCTTGGAATTCGGCTCGATCGAGATGACCTCGATGTCCTGACGGGCCACGGCCAGCGGGATGCCCGGTACGCCGCCGCCCGAACCGATATCGACGATGGACGCGCCCTTCGGCAGGAAGCGCTCCACCGACAGCGCATCCAGCAGGTGGTGGGTCAGCATGCGCGACTCTTCCCGGATCGCGGTCAGGTTGTACACCGTGTTCCACTTGGCCATCAGCGCGATGTAACGCAGCAGATGGGTACGGGCGGTCGATGTGAGCGGCAGGTCCAAGGCGGCGAGGCCGGCATCAAGTTCGGTTTGCAGGGTCATGGCGGTTCGATGATCGCTTCTTGAATCGGGTAGGGGCAACGAGCGGCCGGTGGGCCGCTCAGCGGGCTGAAAGCGGCCTCAGGCCGCACTGCGCACGGATAGGCGCTTCTTCAGATGCACCAGCAGCAGGGATACCGCTGCCGGTGTAATGCCTTGCAGACGCGAGGCCTGGCCGAGTGTTTCCGGACGGTGCTGCGCGAGTCTTTGCTGCACCTCGCGTGACAGGCCGCCCACACTCGCGTAATCAATGTCGTCGGGCAGGCGCGTATCCTCGGTCGCACGCAGGCGCTCGACCTCGTCCTGCTGGCGGTCGATGTAGCCCTGGTACTTGGCGAGGATGTCCAGTTGTTCGATGGCCTGCGCATGCGTGATCGCGTCAGGCGCGCCGGGCAGGCTCATCAGCGACGCATAGCTGACGTCCGGACGGCGCAGCAGGTCAAACAGCGAATGTTCGTGCTCGATCGGCTTGCCCAGCACACGGCGGGCGTCGTCGTCCGCCAGCGTATCGGGCCGCACCCAGGTCGTGCGCAAACGCTGTGCTTCGGCGGCGATCGCGTCGCGCTTGATGTTGTAGGCGTCCCAGCGGACGTCGTCGATGAGGCCCATGTCGCGTGCCGAGTCGGTCAGGCGCAGATCCGCATTGTCCTCTCGCAGGCTGAGACGGTACTCGGCACGCGACGTGAACATGCGGTACGGCTCGGACACGCCACGCGTGATCAGGTCATCCACCAGCACGCCAAGATAGGCTTCGTCGCGGCGCGGACACCAGGCATCCAGATCGCGGGCCTGGCGTGCCGCGTTGAGCCCGGCAAGCAGACCCTGCGCGGCGGCTTCTTCGTAGCCGGTCGTGCCGTTGATCTGGCCGGCAAAGAACAGGCCTGCAATGGCACGCGTCTCCAGCGATGACTTCAGGCCACGCGGGTCGTAGTAGTCGTACTCGATCGCGTAGCCGGGACGCAGGATGTGTGCGTTTTCCAGCCCGGGAATGCTGCGCACCAGTTCGACCTGCACGTCGAACGGCAACGACGTGGAGATCCCGTTCGGGTACACCTCGTGTGTCGACAGCCCTTCGGGCTCGATGAAGATGTTGTGGCTGTCGCGATCCGCGAAACGATGGATCTTGTCTTCAATGCTGGGACAGTAGCGCGGGCCGACACCTTCGATCACGCCGGTGTACATCGGTGAACGATCCAGCCCGGCACGGATGATGTCGTGCGTGCGCACCGTGGTGTGCGTGATCCAGCACGGCAGCTGCCGCGGATGCATGTCGCGCGTGCCGATGAAACTGAATACCGGCGCGGGCTCATCCCCCGGTTGTGCCTGCATCCTCGAATAGTCGATGCTGCGGCCGTCGATGCGCGGCGGGGTGCCGGTCTTGAGGCGCCCCTGCGGCAGCGCCAGCTCCTTCAGTTTTTCCGCGAGGCGGATGGCCGGCGGATCGCCCGCCCTGCCCGCCGAATGATTTTCCAGCCCGACGTGCACGCGACCGTTCAGGAAGGTGCCGGCCGTCAGCACGACGCTGCGCGCCATGAACCGGATGCCGACTTCGGTCACGACACCGGCAACGTGTTCGCCGTCCATGACGAGGTCAGCGGCAGCCTGCTGGAACAGATCGAGGTTCGGCTGGTTTTCGAGGCACGATCGGATGGCCGCCTTGTACAGCACCCGGTCAGCCTGGGCGCGGGTTGCGCGCACTGCCGGGCCCTTGCTTGCATTCAATGTGCGGAACTGGATTCCTGATTCGTCGGTCGCCAACGCCATGGCACCGCCAAGCGCATCGACTTCCTTGACCAGATGGCCCTTGCCGATTCCACCGATGGACGGATTGCACGACATCTGCCCGAGGGTTTCGATGTTGTGCGTCAGCAGAAGCGTTCGCGCACCGGCGCGCGCTGCTGCCAGTGCGGCTTCGGTGCCGGCATGGCCGCCGCCAATGACGATTACGTCGTAACGGGTGGGGAAATCCATGTTCGCTGCAATGCAAAAGATGGCGAAGGGGCTGAATGATACGACCTCGCGCAACGATCACCAAGGTCGTGCGGCGCATGCCGTCTTGCATCGACTTGCGGTTGCCTGCCGCGCTCCCCGGCACCTCGCATCCACGGCCGACCGTGCATTGCCGATTCCCGGATGCGCCGATCCGCGTTGCACCTCCTCCGACTTGCCGGCCCACCTTGAAATCTGCGCCACGGACACAACGGGGGCGTCACGCTCGTTCTTCCACCCGTCCGCTTCGGCAGTGGATGTTTCACGTGAAACACAGTCAAATCAGCCTGCGAAGCTGTCCCACAGCAGGCGGGCAATCAGCAGCCCGACGACGACGATGAATACGCGGCGCACAAACGCGGCACCGTTCTTGATTGCGAGGTGCGCACCTATCCAGGCGCCCGCCAGATTTGCGGCTGCCATCATCAGCGCGACCTTTCCCATGATCGCGCCTGCCGGCACGAACCACGCAAGGGCCGCAAGATTCGTACTGACGTTCACGACCTTCGCGGCGGCCGACGCGCGCAGGAAGTCCCATGCATAGCAGCGCACGAACAGGAATATCAGGAAGCTGCCGGTCCCCGGGCCAAAGAACCCGTCATAGAAGCCGATGATCGCGCCCAGCACGAGCGCAAGAAGTGGTCGCGGGGTGTTCGCTGCACCTTTGCGCAGTACACCAAAATCCTTTTTCTTCAGGGTGTAGCCCAGCACCGCGAGGAGCAACACAATGATGAGCGGACGCAGCATCTCCGGCGGAAACAGGCCAACCGTCGCCGCCCCGGCAAACGACGCAACAAAGGCCGCGAGTGCTGCGCGCCACAGAACCTGCCAATCCATGTCCACGCCCCGCAGATAGCGCCGCGCGGCGAAGGTTGTCCCGACAACGCTGACAGCCTTGTTCGTGCCGAACAACGTTGCCGGCGGGATGCCGGGGTAGACGTTGAACAGCAACGGAATCTGCACGAGCCCTCCTCCACCGACCATCGCATCCACAAGGCCCGCGAAGAACGCGCCCGCGCACAGCACTGCCAGATCCATCAGCACCGATGTCGCCTTGACTGTTTCACGTGGAACATGCGGCCTATTTTCCGATGCAGAAGCGGGAGAAAATTTCACCCAGCAAATCATCAGGCGTGAACTCGCCCGTAACGTCACCCAGGGCGCGGTGAGCCAGCCGGAGTTCCTCTGCAAGGAGGTCGAGCTGCAGCACATCACCCGAAACACAGCGCTGGGCAGTTTCGAGATGTGTGACCGAAATATCCAGCGCGTGCAGATGGCGGCTTCGAGCCGCCAATGCGTCCTCGGCGCCGCCATGCCATGCGACGCTGTCGAGCAACGCCTGCCGCAACAGATCAAGTCCATCCAGTGTGCGCAGTGACATCCGGATGCTCGCGATACCGTCCTGCACTTCCGCGGATGCCGCTTCACCCGTCAGATCTATCTTGTTGTACACCCGTATCCGCTTCAGCCCTGAAGGCAGCGCTGCGTCAATAGCCCGCGCCGCATCATCGAAGCCGTCCCGCGAATCAATCAGGTGAAGCACCGCGTGAGCGCGCTCGAGTTCGCGCCGTGTGCGTGCAATACCGGCCAGCTCGACAGGATCATCGGTTTCGCGCAAACCCGCAGTATCGATCACGTGCAACGGCACACCGTCGATGGCGATCAGTTCCTTCAGCGTGTCACGCGTGGTGCCCGCAATGTCGGTGACGATGGCGCGATCTTCACCAGCCAAGACATTCAGCAGACTGGACTTGCCAACATTGGGCGCACCGGCGAGTACAACCGTCAGCCCTTCCCGCAGCACGACACCGCAGCGAGCCCGCTCGCGCAAGGCAGCGAGCGCCTGCATGACGTCCGCCAGCTTGTTCCGTGCTCCCGCCTGTTCAAGGAATTCGACATCTTCCTCAGGGAAATCCAGCGTCGCCTCCACAAACATGCGCAGGTTCAGCAGGGTCTCCTCCAGCGTGTGGATATGCCGTGAGAATTCCCCGTCAAGCGAGCGCATTGCGGATCGCGCGGCGGAGGAAGTACTTGCTTCGATGAGATCGGCAACCGCCTCTGCCTGCGCGAGGTCGATGCGGTCATTCAGGAATGCGCGCTCGGTAAACTCGCCCGGGCGCGCCGGGCGGGCACCCAGTTCGAAGCAACGCGTCAGCACGGACTGAAGCACCGCCGTGCCGCCATGTCCGTGAAGTTCGAGTACATCCTCGCCCGTATAGGACGCGGGGCCTTCGAACCACAGCGCAATGCCGTGATCGAGTGTCGAATCGTCGCTGGAGAGAAATCTGGAAAACGCCGCATGCCGCGGCGCCGGCACACGACCGAGAATGCCGCGTGCGATATCGGAAGCAGTGTGCCCCGATACGCGTATCACGCCGATGCCACCGCGCCCTGGCGCGGTGGCAATCGCCGCAATCGTGTCGTCAGGCCGTCTTTGCCTTTTCACCCTCGATGGTCCGGGTGATCTGCCACTGTTGTGCGATGGACAGGATGTTATTGACCGTCCAGTACAGCACCAGGCCGGCCGGGAAGAACAGGAACATTCCGGTGAACACCACGGGCAGGAACAGCATCACCTTGGCCTGGATCGGATCCGGCGGCGTCGGGTTGAGTTTGGTCTGTACAAACATCGTGATGCCCATGATGACCGGCATCACGAAGAACGGATCCTTCACCGACAGATCGGTAATCCAGCCTATCCACGGTGCGTTACGCATCTCCACGCTGCCGAGCAGCACCCAGTACAGCGCGATGAATACCGGGATCTGGATCACGATCGGCAGGCAGCCGCCGAGCGGGTTGATCTTTTCCGTCTTGTACAGCTGCATCATTTCCTGCTGCATGCGCACGCGATCACCACCGTGCAATTCCTTGATCTTCTGCATGCGCGGCGTCACCAGCCGCAGCTTGGCCATCGAACGGTAGCTGGCCGCGGACAGCGGAAAGAAAAGCGCTTTCAGCAACACCGTAAGCAGGATGATGGCCCAACCCCAATTGCCCACCAAACCATGCAGCTTCTCGAGCACCCAGTGCATCGGCGAGGCGATGATCGTGAGCCAGCCATAGTCGACTACGCGATCGAGCCCGGGCGCCAGCGCGAGAAGACTGGACTGGATCTGCGGGCCGGTATAGAGCGGAACATCGATCGATGAGCTTGCACCCGGCTCGGCCACAGGCATCGGCACCACCACACCCGCCGTATAGAGGTTGTCGCCCACCTTGCGCGCGAAGAACTCGCGTTCGGTGCCCGGCGCTGGCACGAAGGCCGTCACGAAGTAGTGCTGAACCAGCGCGACCCATCCGTCAGTCGCCTTGCTGACGAATTTGGCCTTGCCCTTGTTGATGTCGTCGAAATGCACCTTCTGGTACTTGCCCTCTTCCGTATAGAAAGCGGGGCCCGTGAAAGTGCTCAACATGCTGGTACCGGTCGAGATCTCGATGCCGTCGCGCAGCACCTGGAAATAGGCGTGAGCGCTGACCGGCTCGCCGGACTCATTCGCGATCTCGTAGACGGTATCGATCTGATAGCTGCCGCGGCGGAACACCAGCACCTTGGTCACCGTCACCCCTGCCGGACCGGGTGCGGTCATCCGCAGTTCAACCTTGTCCTGCCCGTCAGCAAGCCTGATTTCGCCCTCGGGCAACTGGAAGGTTGTCTTGTGCGTCGGCAGGCCTTCGCCGATCAGGCCGCTCTGCGCGTGATAGAGATGCTCCGTGCCATTGTCGAGCAACACGAAATTTCCGGCCGAATCCGGGCCCGCGCGATGCTTCAGCAATTCGAGACGAATCAGCGAACCGCCCTCGGCCGACACATCAGCAGCAAACAGATCCGTCACGACACGCGTCGCCGCCTTCTGCGCGACGGCAGCGGCAATCGGCGGCACATCCGCAGCACCGGCCGCACTGCTCAGCGTCGGCACCGGCGCCTGCGAACCGGGCGATTGCGCAACCTGGCTCTCAGCAGCGACCGGTGCCTCGGCAACCGGCGGCTGGGACTGGCGCTGCCAGCCATCCCACAACATGAAAAGGGAAAACAGGAAAACGATCAGCAGGGCGGAGCGTTGGGTATCCATCTCGGGAATCGTCAGGAATGTTGCGAATTGGGATGAAGGAACGGGCGCATCAGCAGTCAGGGGACCGGATCATAGCCGCCGGGGTTCCAGGGATGACAGCGCATGACGCGGCGAACCGCGAGCCAGCTGCCTCTGAGGCTGCCGTGACGCGAAATCGCCTCGGCCGCATATTCTGAACAGCTGGGCATGAAGCGGCAATTCCGACCGAGCATCGGGCTGATCGCATAACGATATACCGCGAGCACAGACAGCAGGATGCGCCTCAACTGACAGCCTCCGTGGTGATGGGTTTCGTGTCCTGCCGGCGCACGCGCGCAAACAGGGCATCGATCTCCGCGCGCAACAGGCGCCGGTCCAGCGGATCGGGGCGGGCATTCAGGCGCAACACGATGTCGAGCGGTTTGAGTTCCGGCCGGATGTGCCGGAACGCTTCACGCATGATCCGCTTCAGGAGGTTGCGCGCATGCGCCCTCTTCACGAACCGCTTGGCAACCACAACGCCAAGACGTGCTCCATCGCAACCCGACGGGCCGTGATGAAGCACGAAGTGTCGACTGCGCTGAGTGCGCCGCAAAGCAAAAACGGATGAAAACTCATCCGTTTTTCTGAGCCTGTATTCGGGTCGAAAACTGCGGCTGCCAGCGGAATCCATGACGGATTCCTGTACAGCGGCTGTTCCGGGCCGTGCAGTCGGGCTCACCTGCCAACCGGCCAGATCAACAATTTAACGTCAGACTGCCAGACGGGCACGGCCCTTGGAGCGACGGGCACGGATGACCGCGCGGCCACCACGGGTGCGCATGCGCTCAAGAAAGCCGTGGGTGCGGGCACGACGGACAGACGACGGCTGATAGGTGCGTTTCATGGCCTGCTCACTGTATAAACGAAAAAGCGCTCAATTACATCGCAACATGATCGCCTTGTCAATTGCCACGCTGTGGCGCGGCATTCGGCGCTGTGGATAAGTCCGGCCGAAAGGGCTAGAATCCGGCTCTCAAAACAGCATAAAAAAATAGCTCCGTATCCAGAGCCGCGCAACGCTGCGGCTTTCCCGGTAACGGACGCATCCCTCTACGCTGTCCCGCAACCCTCGACACCGACCCGGCGACCTCGCAGACCATGATGCAACAGTTTTGGGCAGTCTGCCTCAGCCGCTTCGAGCAGGAACTTCCCGCGCAGCAATTCCAGACCTGGATCAAGGGTTTGCGCATCGGTCAGAGTGACGACGACGCATCGCTTGCGCTCGTCGCTCCGAACCGGTTTGTATTGCAGTGGGTGCGTGAACGCTATGTGGCACGCATCGAAGCGCTCGGCCTCGAATATTTCTCGCAGCCGGTTTCCGTTCGCCTGAGCCTGCCCGACCTGTCGGCCGCCACGACCGACACGGAACCCGCTGTTGCGCCATCCATCTCGGCAAATGCCGAACCGGAACCGTCACGCCCGACCACTCGCGCCGCCTTGCGCGCGGAAAGTGAAAGTACCCGTGTCGAGCCGCCCGCCGTCATCGTGCGTCCGTCTGATGGCCGGGGCGAACGCGATCGCTCGCGCCTGAACCGCGGATTCACCTTCGACAACCTCGTCACCGGGCGCGCCAATGAACTGGCGCGCGCAGCGGCAATCCAGGTCGCGCAGAATCCCGGCATGTCGTACAACCCCATCTTCATCTACGGCGGTGTCGGCCTCGGCAAGACGCACCTGGTACATGCGCTCGGCAACGAAGTGATGCGCCACAACCCTGACGCCGTCATCCGCTACGTACACGCCGATGACTACTACGCCGACGTGGTCCGCGCCTACCAGCAGAAGAGTTTCGACACCTTCAAGCGCTATTACCGCTCGCTCGACGTATTGCTGATCGACGACATCCAGTTCTTCAACAACAAGACGCGTACGCAGGAAGAGTTTTTCTACGCGTTCAATGCGCTGACCGACGGCAAGAAGCAGATCGTCATCACCTGCGACACCTATCCGAAGAACATCCAGGGCGTCGAAGAGCGCCTGACGACCCGTTTCGGCTGGGGTCTCACAGTCCAGATCGAACCGCCCGAGCTGGAAATGCGCGTCGCCATCCTGAAGAAGAAGGCCGAGATGGAGCGGATCAAGGTCGGTGACGACGTCGCGTTCCTGATCGCCAAGAACATCCGCAGCAATGTGCGCGAGCTCGAAGGCGCACTCAAGAAGATCATCGCCTTTGCGCACTTCCACACCGTGCCGATCTCGCTGGAAGTCGCCCGCGAGGCGCTGAAGGACCTTCTGGGCGCCCATAACAGGCAGATCACGCTCGAATTCATCCAGAAGACCGTGTCCGACTACTTCAAGATCAAGGTGTCGGAGATGTACTCGAAGAAGCGTACGCGCGCGATTGCACGGCCACGGCAGGTGGCGATGTGGCTGGCCAAGGAACTGACACCGGAGAGCTATCCGGCGATCGGAGAAGCCTTCGGTGGTCGTGACCACACCACGGTTCTGCACGCATGCCGCACAATCGCCGACCTGCGTCTGAAGGACGAGGTGCTGAACCATGATCTGCACGTGCTCACGCAGACCCTGCGCAAGTGATGGACAAGTTGTTGAAGCTGTATGGATAAACAGGCCTGCAGACCTGTATGAACGCTGTGGATAACCACCCTCTTTTTGGTCGGAGGCACTTTCATCCACATTTGTTCATGCACTGACAAGGCGCTTATACATAGAACGATACAGATCGCAGTACATTGATAATAATGAAATTTTCAGTGTTTTCCACAGAAAACGGTCGACGTTAACGGTTTACAGAGGTTTATAAAATGCTCTTAATGAAGATAGAACGCGAACAGCTGCTGCGACCGCTGCAGTCGGTCAGCGGCATCGTCGAGAAGCGTCACACCCTGCCCATCCTGTCGAACGTCCTGATCGAAACCGAAGGCGATGCGCTCACGCTGCTCGCCACCGACATCGAGATCCAGATCCGTACCCGCTCCACCGGCAGCATCAGCGGCGCCCAGCCTGCCGCGCTGACAGTGGCTGCACGCAAGCTGCAGGACATCCTTCGAGCCCTGCCGGAAGGCCTCGAGGTCACCCTCGACGCCGACGACCGCAAGCTCACGGTCCGGGCCGGGAAAAGCCGTTTCACGCTGCAGACGCTGCCGGCGCAGGACTACCCGCGCATGCAGCTCGCCGACGGCGAAACGGTGAAGATCAGCCTGTCGCAGAAGAAGCTGAAGCGACTGCTGTCGCTGGTTCAGTACTCGATGGCCCAGCAGGACATCCGCTACTACCTCAACGGCCTGCTGCTTGCCGTGGGAGGCGAGGAACTGCGCCTGGTCGCCACCGACGGCCACCGCCTCGCCTACGTGTCGGAAGCCCTGCCCGGCGTGACCGACAAGCTCGACGTGATCCTGCCGCGCAAGACCGTGCTCGAGCTTTCGCGCCAGCTCGCCGACATCGACGACCCGGTCGACATCGAACTCGGCACCAACCAGGCACGCCTGCGCTTCGGCTCGGTCGAGCTGATCACCAAGCTCATCGACGGCAAGTTCCCGGACTACGAACGCGTGATTCCGAAGGACCACCCGAAGGAAATCATGCTGCAGCGGAACATGCTGCTGCCGGCGTTGCAACGCGCGGCCATCCTGACCAACGAGAAGTTCAAGGGCGTGCGCGTGGTGCTGTCCGCCGGCACGCTCAAGCTCATTTCCAGCAACGCCGAGCAGGAAGAGGCGGTGGAAGAGCTCGAAGTCGATTACGCCGGCGAAGCGCTCGACATCGGTTTCAACGTGAGCTACCTGCTCGACGTGCTGAACAACGTCGCGGGCGACACGCTCAGCCTGCGCCTGAACGACGGCAACAGCAGCGCGCTCATCACGCTGCCCGGCACGGATGCCTTCAAGTACGTCGTGATGCCGATGCGCGTGTAAGCGCGCCCCGGCTCCGTGCCATCGCCCGGCCACTGCGCCGGGCGTTCTGCTTTTTCGATGGACCCGCGCCCCGTGCGCCGCACCGGAACACACCATGTCTGACGACCTCAATCCCACGCCTGACGCCTATGGCGAAGGCAGCATCCAGATCCTCGAAGGCCTTGAGGCGGTGCGCAAGCGCCCCGGCATGTACATCGGCGACACGTCCGACGGCACCGGTCTGCATCACCTGGTATTCGAGGTCGTCGACAACTCCATCGACGAAGCGCTGGCCGGGCATTGCGACGACATCGTCATCACCATCCACACCGACAACTCGATCTCCGTGACCGACAACGGCCGCGGCATCCCGACCGGCGTGAAGTTTGACGACAAGCACGAGCCGAAGCGCTCCGCTGCCGAGATCGCGCTGACCGAGCTGCACGCCGGCGGCAAGTTCAACCAGAACTCGTACAAGGTGTCCGGCGGCCTGCACGGCGTGGGCGTGAGCTGCGTGAACGCGCTGTCGAAGTGGCTGCGCCTCACTGTGCGCCGTGACGGCAAGAAGCACTACATCGAATTCGAACGCGGCGTGCCGGTCGATCGCCTCGTCGAAGTGCAGAACGGCGTCGAAGTGTCGCCGCTGCGCGTCGTGGGGCAGACCGAAAAACGCGGTACAGAAGTGCATTTCCTGGCGGACGACGACATTTTCGAGAACGTCGAATTCCATTACGAAATCCTCGCCAAGCGCCTGCGCGAACTGTCTTTCCTGAACAACGGCGTGAAGATCCGCCTGATCGACCAGATCAACAACAAGGAAGAAGACTTCGCGTTCGCCGGCGGCGTGCAGGGCTTCGTCGAATACATCAACCGCAACAAGACGGTGCTGCATCCGAACGTGTTCTGCAGCACCGGCGCCTCGATGCAGGGCGGCGTGCAGATCGACGTCGAAGTCGCCATGCAGTGGAACGACAGCTACGCCGAGCAGGTGCTGTGCTTCACCAACAACATTCCGCAGTCCGACGGTGGCACCCACCTGACCGGCCTGCGTGCGGCGATGACCCGCATCATCAACAAGTACATCGACGAACACGAAATCGCCAAGAAGGCCAAGGTGGACATCACCGGCGACGACATGCGCGAAGGCCTTGCCTGCGTGCTGTCGGTCAAGATGCCGGACCCGAAGTTCGCGTCGCAGACCAAGATGAAACTGGTGTCCAGCGAAGCGCGTCCGGCGGTCGAGGAAGTGGTGGCGCAGAAGCTTGCCGACTTCCTGCTCGAACGCCCGAACGACGCCAAGACCATCTGCGGCAAGATCGTCGAAGCCGCGCGTGCGCGCGACGCCGCCCGCAAGGCGCGCGACATGACGCGGCGCAAGGGCGTGCTCGACTCCTTCGGCCTGTCCGGCAAGCTCGCCGACTGCCAGGAGAAAGACCCGGCGAAGGCCGAGCTGTATCTCGTCGAGGGTGACTCCGCCGGCGGCTCCGCCAAGCAGGGCCGCGACCGGAAGTTCCAGGCCATCCTTCCGCTCAAGGGCAAGATCCTGAACGTCGAGAAGGCGCGCTTCGACAAACTCATTTCCAGCCAGGAAATCGTCACGCTGATCCAGACGCTGGGCACCGGCATCGGCAAGGACGAATACAAGCCGGAAAAGCTGCGCTACCACCGCATCATCATCATGACCGACGCCGACGTCGACGGCGCCCACATCCGCACCCTGCTGCTCACCTTCTTCTACCGCCAGATGCCCGAGCTGGTCGAAGGCGGCCACATCTACATCGCCCAGCCGCCGCTGTACAAGATCAAGCACGGCCGCACCGAGCTGTACGTGAAAGACGACCACGAGCTGAACCAGTACCTGCTCAAGCTCGCCTTCGACGAATCCAGCCTGCTGCCGCGCGAAGGCGCCGAGCCGCTGTCCGGCAGCGCCTTCGAAGAGATGGCGCGCGAATACCTGCTGGCCGAAGCCATCGTGGAGCGGCTGGCCGAATACGCCGACGGTGAACTGCTGCGCGCCCTGCTTGAAAACAACATCGCGCTCAACCTCGACGACGAAGCCGCCGCGCGCGACAGCGCCGCCCGCCTCGGCGTCGTGCTGCCGCCCAGCGTCACGCTGATGGCCGAGTACGACGACAAGATGGAAAGCTGGCAACTGCGCATCGAGCGCATGCACCACGGCAACCGCAAGATCGGCCGTGTGGACAGCGAATTCCTGCTGTCCGGCGACTACAAGCGCATCCGCCACGCCGCCGAACTGATCGCCGGCCTCATCGGCGACGGTGCCATCGTACGGCGCGGCGAAAAGCAGCAGGACGTGAAGAGCTTCAGCGAAGCCACCCGCTGGCTGCTCAACGAAGTCGAACGCAACCTCGGCAAGCAGCGCTACAAAGGCCTCGGCGAAATGAACCCCGAGCAGCTGTGGGAAACCACGATGGACCCCACCGTGCGCCGCCTGCTGAAAGTGCAGATCGACGACGCCATCGCCGCCGACGAAATCTTCACCACGCTGATGGGCGACAACGTCGAGCCGCGCAGGGCATTCATCGAGAGCAATGCGCTGAATGCGCGGAATATCGATGTGTGAGTTTGTGCAAGATTGCTGCCACAGAAAAGACAAAAGCTCCCTAGGGAGCTTTTGTCTTTTCTGCACTTTGCCTTATCGAACTGGGCTTCCTACTCCCGAAATCGAGACAGAGATCCAGAACCACCCTCGGGTGGTTGCTCTTTGGCCTGGGGAGCCGTAGAGCCCACGGAGCGCATTGGCCGAGAAGGCTTCGGTTACTTGTCGTCTCACCACTCACCCCAAATGAACGACAACTCTCCTACGTACCGGACGCGAGCTTTCGACCAGCTACCGCCCTTCGTCGCCAGATCCACTTGCCGTTATCCTCAAATGCCGTTATGGCATATTGATCACGTATAGCCTGCAGGCCAAGAACAGGAGCTCATTCCCCGCGAAACTTCTTCTGCCGAAAATTCCCTTAACGACCCCGCTCTATGACCAGCTCTCTGGACGAATTCATTCAACTCGATCGCACTTTTCATGAGCTCGCCCTTGAAAAAGACGCGGGCGACGATGGCAATCTGACCCGGTTACTCGGACAGCGGGATGCACTTCGGTGGCCCAGTCTATTGAACGAATACCGTGTCATCTTGCTATCTGAGGCGGGGTCGGGAAAAACGGAGGAAATCCGCAATATCGCGCGCAAGCTTCGGCAAGAAGGAAAACCTGCATTCTTCGTCAGAATCGAACATGTTTGCCAGGACTTCGAGGATGCTTTCGAAGAGGGCAACGTCGAGGAATTCAGAGCTTGGGTAGCGTCGGACGACGAAGGTTGGTTGCTTCTCGACTCGGTCGACGAATCGCGTCTTCGCGATCCCAAAGATTTTGAGCGTGCGATCAGGAAGATGGGGAGATTGTTGGCGCCGGTCCTCCAGCAAGTGCATGTTGTCATCACCGGCCGAACGACAGCTTGGCGGGCAAAGACCGATCTGCTGCTATGCCGGAATGAGCTTCCATGTCACTCCGCCGCGAAAACCGCCGACGAGCACACGCCAAGTGATGAAACGATGGGTATCGTCACCAAGAAGACAGATACCCGTCCGAACCCAGCTACGCCATTTCGGATCGTTGCGCTCGACGATCTTCATGGCGCTCAAATTGACGCCTTCTTGCGTGGCAAGAAGGTCCAAGATCCAAGGGGATTCCGCGATGGCGTCGATCGCAAGGATGCTTGGTCGCTGACAACACGCCCGCAAGACCTAGCTGAGCTGGTCGAATTCTGGAACGACCATCAGCGGATCGGATCACGTCTCGAACTGATGCGGAACAGTATCTCGAGGCGCCTAGAGGAGCGTGACCAAAATCGCTCGGAAGCGCGTCCCATCGCTATCGAAAAGCTGCGTCGGGGCGTGCGCCTCGTCGCAGCAGCAACCACGCTCGCAAAAGAATCGGCAATTCGGGTGCCAGATGGTGCCAACAATGCGAAGGGCATCGCGGTTCGGGAGGTGCTTACAGATTGGGACGATATCGACTGTGCGACGCTACTTAGCCGGCCGATTTTCGATGAGGGCATCTACGGCACAGTCCGCTTCCACCATAGGTCGGTGCGTGAATATCTGACCGCCGAATGGCTGCATACGCTAATCGTCGACGAAGGCTCGCGAGCGCGGATTGAAAGCCTGTTCTTCCGCTCGCAATATGGAATAGAGGTGATCGTTCCGACGATGCGTTCGGTGCTACCTTGGCTTGCGATTTTTGACGAGCGTATTCTAGCCCGCGTTTGCCGCTTGGCGCCCCAAGTCGTTTTCGAGGGTGGTGATCCAAGCCAACTAGCCCTGGAGACCAGAAGAAATATCCTGCGCCAGGCTTGCGAGCAGCTAACGCAGCCCGCGCATGGCCGATCACTTACCGACTATGCCGCTGTACAGCGTTTTGCGAGTGTCGATCTCACCGATGAGATTAAGGCGTTGCTTGCACAATACGCAGAAGACGATGACATCGCGCGGTTCCTGCTCCGGATGGTGTGGCAGGGCGAGATCGCAGGCACCGCCAGTGAAGCTAAGAGCTTCGCACTCGCCTCACGCGAAAAATATACGAGGATCGCGGCGTTCCGTGCGCTGTTGGCAGTCGGATCCGCAGCGGATGTGGCGGAGGTGCGCTGTGCTTTCCTGGATGAGGATGGAGAGGTCAACCGCCACTGGCTTTCCGAGCTCATTCCTGGGCTACCAAAGGACCGCGAGGCCGTCAAATGGCTACTCGATGCGCTTGCGCGAACACCGGCTAAGGAGCAGTTCGGGGCCGATGATCTCTTTGGGGCCTTGTCGCAGCTAGTGGCCGACTGGCCCCTGCAGTTGCTACCGAGCCTCGTCACTGGGTTTCATACACTGCTGGAAACGCCGCCCATCATCGAGCGACGCCATTGCGAGATTTCGAAGCGATACATCTGGCTAACGCGGGCCGCAGGCGAGTCTGTACTCCGCTTGATCAAGGCGCGAGATCCAAGCGCGCTCGAGCGAGCATCGCTATCGATTCTCCGCAAGCTACCGCTCGCCGAGGCTTATGGCGAACACGAGCTTCGCGACATGAAGCGCGACCTGTGTGAGCACATCGGAGAGTGGCGGGAACTCAACTATGCTCTGTTCTGGCAGGACGTGGTCGAGACACGCGTGGGCCAAGACGTTAGCAAAGGCGAACGCCTTACTGATTATTGGGGGGTCGGCACTTTCGGCCATTTTTGGAGGTTCGGCGCCGACAGCTTTAACGCCATCAGCCAAGGCATTGCTAGTCAGATACTGCTCGATGACAGGCTAGTGGCGCTCACCTTGGCCTTCGCGATCTATCGGGAGAATGGCCGCCCTGCAACTTGGCGCAGGCGGCTTAGGCAGTTGGCCACTAGCGAGCCCGAGCTCAAATCAACACTTGACGGCTTACTTCGTCCCCAAACAAGAGACTTGCAAAGGTGGCGGCAGCAGGAGGGCCGCTGGAAGAAGCGGGCGGAGCGAGAGGCCGCACGCCAAGAGACAAACAAGCGACAGTGGAAGAAGTATCTCGATGCGAACATTGAGAGGCTGCGTGATCCGGGCGAGCCAGGAGTTGTCACAGACGACCAATGCTATTTGCATTATCGAATGCGCAATGCCGCTGAGCGTTCGGACAAATGGAGCGAAGGTCGCTGGCGCTCACTGATTCCCGAGTTCGGCGAGTCGATCGCCCACGCGTTCCGCGACTGCGCCGTCCGCTTTTGGCGCGTTCATCGGCCCCAGTTGCTTTCCGAGGGTACTCAAGCCAATACAATTCCCTTCAGCGATATCTTCGGATTGACCGGTCTTGCAATCGAGGCACGAGAGGCTGAGGGCTGGCCGAATGGGCTTACGACGGCAGAGGTGGAGGTCGCAACTCGCTACGCGCTTCGTGAACTCAACGGTTTCCCTAGCTGGCTGCCAAGTCTTTACCTCGCCTATCCCGAAACAGTCATTGATCGCGTGATCACCGAGATCGACTATGAGCTCGCAACCGAAAATTCCAAGCGCGAGAGCCACTACGTGCTCTATGACGCAAGCTGGAGCGGCGACTGGATGTGGGACCGGCTCGCACCGCTTGTCCTTGCACGGCTCCGAAAGCCACCAAAGAGCATCGGTAATCTGCGCTACATGCTCAACATCGTCCAAGGCTCATCGCTTGACGATTTAACTATCGCGAAGCTGGCCACGCAAAAGGCAAAAGCGACCAAGAACGTGGCGACAGCGCCGATGTGGTTCGCGATGTGGGCAGGCGTCGATCCGGCAGTCGCCATTCCGGCGCTTGTGGCGAGGCTTGCTGAAATCGAGGAAGACGGGAAGAAGACGCTCTTCGCGATGCGATTTATCGCTGCGCTCCTAGGCGGTCGGCGCGAAAGCGGGAGTGCGCGCCAAGCGTATCGCACTGCCGAGCATATGAAGACGCTCTATCTTCTGATGCACCACTATGTGCGAACGGAGGACGATATTGATCGCGCAGGAGGCGGCGTCTTTTCGCCCGAACTGCGCGACGATGCTCAGGACGCGCGCAACGCCCTGTTCTCTTTGATTCGCGAGACACCGGGAAAAGAGGCTTTCCTTGCACTGACGGAAATGTCACGCATTCATCCCTCTGAAACAGACCGGCCATGGTTGGCGTTCCATGCGAAGGAGAAGGCGGCGCTCGATGCGGACTTGTCGGCTTGGTCGCCGCGACAAGTGCGCGATTTCCACGACCGGCTCGAACGAACGCCGACCAATCATCGTGATCTCTGGTATCTCGCAGTCGATCGGCTACTCGATCTCAAGCACGACCTTGAGGAAGGTGATGCGAGTATCGCGTCGATTCTTAGGCCAGTAGATCGAGAAACTGAGATCCGCAAATATATAGGCAACTGGTGTCGCGAGCACTCGGGTGGCCGGTATGTGATTTCGCAAGAGGAAGAACTTGCCGACGCCAAGCGGCCCGACCTGCGCTTTCACGGCATCGACTGCGACTGTCCTGTACCCGCCGAGCTCAAGCTCGCAGACAAATGGACGGGACCGCATCTCTTTGAGCGCCTCGAGATACAGCTGTGCGGCGATTATCTGCGTGATATGCGGTCGAGCCGCGGGATTTTCGGGCTGGTTTATCACGGGACAAAGCCTAGTTGGGACCTACCGAACGGGAAGCGCGCCGAGAGCTTTGATGCATTGATCGAAGCGATTGAAGATCATTGGACGGTCCTAGCACCGCAGTTTCCAACGGTAGAGGACATCAGGGTGATCGGAATCGACCTGACTAAGCGCGACGTGGATGCGAAAACGGCGTCTAAGAGAAAAACCTCAAAGAAATAGGAAACGAATGCCCATTGAGGATCTGTTCAAGGAACTGGTCTGTTGAGCGCGTGACGCGTCGACATGATCGACATGTCCGGAAGACGTGTCGATTTTCAACGGATTTTTGAACACGATATCCGGATGTGTCGATTCACTCGACAGATTCCAGTTACCCGCGAACCTTGAGCAACGCATGTCGAAAGACCAGTGGCCGTGCAGTCGGCGCCGCAGCGGTCGAGAGCGTTCCTGCCCCGATGTGCCCGCTGTTCGCTGCCGAGGCGATTTCGCGAAGCCGCCGCTGAATTTCGTGACACGCGCACTGCCGGAGAACCGCAACGGACTAGCCGCCGACGTCGAGAACGGCTCCTCTCGAGCGCTGCAGCAATCATGTTGACGATTCCTATATTTTCTATAGGTTGTCAACTTAGGAGGCCGCAATGATCCATGACCGCATCCGCCGTGCCCGCGTGCTCCGGGGTTTGAGCCTCGAAGATCTTGCGCAGAGGCTGGGCGACATCAGCAAGCAGGCCTTGAGCAAGTTCGAGAAGGGCGCTTCGGTGCCGAATTCGACGCGCCTGCTGCAACTGGCACAAGCGCTGGATGTGAAGCCCGAGTACTTCTTTCGCCCGGACGCCGTGACCCTGGCGCCGCTGGAATTCCGCAAGCTCGCGAAAATGCCGAGGTATCGACAGCAACAGGTCGAGGAACAGATGCGCGAGCATCTGGAGCGTTACATCGCGCTGGAGCGATGCTTCGACGCGGCGGACGTCGCGCTGGTCGCCGTTCCTGCGCGCGCCATAGCCGTCGCGTCCGTAGACGCCGCCGAGGACGCGGCCAGAAAGCTCAGGGAAGACTGGGCCATCGGTGGCGATGCGATCGCCAATCTGACCGAACTGCTCGAAGATCACGGAATCAAGGTCGCGCTGCTCGATGGGCCGGATGACTTCGACGGCGCGTGCGCCGCCACCCAAGACGAGCGGCACGTACTGATTGCCCTGAACCGCACCCGCCCGGGCGAGCGCATGCGTTTCACCGCCGCGCATGAGTTGGGGCACTGGATCATGGCTCTGCCGGAAGGGATGCCAGAACCGGAGAAAGAGGCGTGTTGTCATCGCTTCGCGGGCGCCTTCCTGTACTCGAGGGATCAGGTCTTTCTGGATTTCGGCAGCCACCGACGCTCCAAGGTTCACATGATGGAACTGCTCAACGCCAAGCGGCGTTACGGCGTGTCCATGCAGGTGGCTTTGCGTCGGCTGAAGGATCTGAATCTGCTGAGCGAGCCCGGTTACAAGTCCGCGTCGATCCAGTTCAACGTGAATGGCTGGCGTTCGGCCGAGCCGGAACCCTTGCTCGCCGAGCAGCCCCGCCGCTTCGAATCTCTGGTGTTCTGGGGTCTGGCGGAGGATCTGTTCACCCGGTCCCGCGCGTCCGAATTCCTGCAGCGGCCGATCGATCAGCTTGAGCCCGCGATAGAGGTGTAGGCCGTTCCCGCATGAGTCGGATCTACATCAGCGACACCAATATCTGGATTGATTTCAACAATGCCTGAAGTTGCCCCTTTTCGGTGGACACCCGACCCTTATGGGAGAAGGAGTCCGAGATGCCGAAGACAAGAGCGCCGTACCCGGCGGAATTCCGCCAACAGATCATCGAACTTGCGCAGGCCGGTCGCCATCCGGCCGAGTTGTGACGTGAGTTTGGTCCGACCAGCCAGACGATCATCAACTGGGTCGCCCAGGCCGCGCGAGACGCCGGCAAGCCCTTGCCCGGCAAGGACGGGCTGAGCAGCGCCGAACGGGATGAACTGAGTCGGTTGCGCCGGGAGAATCGCCAGCTCAAGATGGAGCGCGACATCCTGGCAAAGGCTACGGCCTGGTTCGCCAGAAAGAGCGATGTGGGTTCTCCGAACTCTTCGAACTCGTGATGGCGAACCAGGCCGACTTTCCCGTACGCACGATGTGCCGCGTCCTGCGTATCTCTGCCAGCGGCTTTTACGCCTGGAGTACTCGGGCGCCGAGTGCTCGACGCATGGCCAACGCGGTGCTGACCGAACGTATCCGGGTGATTCACAGCGCATCGGATGCGACCTACGGACGCCCTCGCGTGCGTGCCGAGTTGCTTGAACAGGGTGAGCGGGTAAGCCACAAGCGCATTGCACGACTCATGCGTGTGGCGGGTTTGCGTGGCGTGAGCCGCAGGCGCGGCTTTACGGTCACCACACGGCGGGATCCGGACCGTAGTCCGGCACCCGATCTGGTCAAGCGGCAGTTCGTGGCGGATGCGCCGAACCAGCTGTGGGTGGCCGACATGACCTATGTGCCCACCTGGCAGGGCTTCATTTATCTGGCGACCGTCATCGATGTGTGGAGCCGGCGCGTCGTCGGCTGGTCGATCGGCGAACACATGCGCGCCGAACTCGTGCTCAGCGCATTGGATATGGCGCTGGGCAGCCGCAAGCCCGAGAGCGTCATCCATCACAGCGATCAGGGGAGCCAGTACGCTTCACTCGCCTTCGGCAAGCGCTGCCGCGAGATGGGCGTGCGCCCATCGATGGGCACGGTTGGTGACGCCTACGACAACGCAATGGCCGAGAGCTTCTTTGCCAGCCTGGAGTGCGAACTGATCGACCGCAAGACCTTCCGCACGAAGACCGAAGCGCGTCTGGCCGTCTTCACCTGGATCGAGGGCTGGTACAACCCGCGCCGGCGGCATTCGGCGCTGGGCTACCTCTCACCGATGAACTACGAGGAGAAACACCGCGGGGCTCAAGCGAACCACGACAAACCCGGGTTACCCACCGGGCCGCTCGCCCCCGGCCTGGATGGGGCCGGCGGCGGCCCCGTGGATAACCCTGCCATCGAGTACGATCACACGGCTTGACTCTCAAGCCACAAACCGTCCACCAGATGGGGGCAACTCCAGCCGGCCTGATCGACGAGTTGTTCCAGCTGCCGTTTGCGCTCTGCTGTACCGATTTCGTACTGGACGAGCTGAAGGACTTCGATCATGCCGCCCTGCTTGCGCGAGGCCTGATCGTCGAGGGGATGGACGGAACGGCAATCGTCGAACTGCACAGCATGATGATCGAGCACAACAACAGTTCCCTGCCTGATGTCTCCTGCTACTTTCTGGCTCGGCAGACCGCGCGACCGCTGCTCACCGGGGATGGCCGACTGAGAAAGCAGGCGCAGAAGGACGGCCTGGAAGTACATGGCGCGCTATGGCTTCTGGATCGTCTGGTCGAGCACGCGGTGATCCCGCCGGCTCGCGCCGCCGACTGTCTTGAACTCATGTTGCGAAGGAACGCGCGTTTGCCACATGTCGAATGCCAGGCTCGACTGAAGCAGTGGCGCGGGTAGATTGAAAGCCGGTTTTCTATAAACATCATGAGCGAACTGATTCTCTACACCACCGAAGACGGGCGCAGCCAGATCAGGCTGCGTGCCAAGGATCAGACCGTATGGCTCACGCAGCGGGAAATGGCCGAGCTGTTCGATGTGACGACTGACAATGTCGGCCTGCATCTGAAGAACATCTTTGAAGATGGGGAGTTGAGTCGCGAGGCAACTACCGAGGATTCCTCGGTAGTTCAGATCGAAGGTTCGCGCGAGGTGCGGCGCACGGTCACGCTCTACAACCTCGACGCCATCCTGGCCGTGGGCTATCGGGTGCGCTCACCGCGCGGGGTGCAGTTCCGCCGCTGGGCGTCCACGGTGCTCAAGGAGTATCTGCTCAAGGGCTTCGTGCTGGATGACGAGCGTCTGAAGAATCCGGATGACCGCCCCGACCACTTCGATGAAATGCTGGCGCGCATCCGGGACATCCGTGCCTCGGAGAAGCGCTTCTACCAGAAGGTGCGCGACCTGTTTGCCCTGAGCAGCGACTACGACAAGAGCGACCAGGCGACGCAGACTTTCTTCGCCACCGTACAGACCTGCTGCTGTACGCCGTCACGCAGCAGACCGCAGCCGAGCTGATCACGGCGCGCGCCAACCCCGACGATCGACACTTCGGCCTGTTGAACTGGCAGGGCGTCCGGGTGCGCAAGCAGGACATCCTGGTCGCCAAGAACTACCTGACCGAAGACGAGATCGACACGCTGAACCGTCTGGTGGTGATCTTTCTGGAAACGGCCGAACTGCGCACCAAGCGTCGCGAGGAAATCTGGATGAGCTTCTGGCGCCAGAACGTGGATCAGATCATCGCCGGCAACGGCTTTCCGGTGCTCACGCATGCGGGCAAGGTGCGCCACGCGCAGATGGAGCGCACCACGAGCGCGCTTTACGACGACTACGACCAGCGCCGCAAACAGGACGAGGTGCGCCAGGCCGACGAACAGGACGAAGCCGAATTGCAGGCATTGGAAAACACCCTGAAGAAACGCCCGAAACCATGATCGAACACGACCGGAAACGAAGGTGTCAATTTGCTCGACAGGTTTCGGAGAAGCGTGAGCTTGGAGCAACGCCTGAAAGACTTTCCGGCCGCGATGCTGGAGGAGTACGAGGTGGAGGCGCAGCCTCCGGATGAGTTCATCGCGCATCTGATCGATCTGAACCCGGCATGGGTGCTCGCGGCGGTGGCAAGACATCGCGCCAGCCTGAAAAGTCCGTCGAAGTCTCGGGATGATTATCTCGACACGCTGCTTCAGCAGGGCTTGCCGGAAACAGTGTCGCAATTGCGGCAGCGGGCGATAGCCTTCTGACTGGATCGGATTTGCGGGTTGCCCCCTGAATGAACGTCCGCCCCCCTTTCATTTCTGAAGATCGGGTCGAGCATGTCCTCATGCGCGCCTGCGGCAATGGCGCAACGGATTGCAGAACACAGCCAGTCTTGAAGCCGATGCGAACGCTCATGCGGCAAAATGCGCTCCCGACGCTAGGCTCCGGTGAGCCTGTGCGTGACGGAAAACGACAAGACAAGGAATCCAGATGAGCGGCCTGCCCCCCTGCCCGCAATGCAGTTCCGAATACACCTACGAAGATGGCGCAATGCTCGTCTGCCCCGAGTGCGCCCACGAGTGGAGCCGTGACGGCGCCGCGGCGGACGACGCGCGCGTCTGGAAGGACGCGCATGGCAACGTGCTGCAGAACGGTGACGCGGTGACCGTCATCAAGGACCTGAAGGTCAAGGGCAGCTCGTCCGTCGTGAAGGTGGGCACCAAGGTGAAGAACATCCGCCTGGTCGAGGGCGATCACGACATCGACTGCAAGATCGACGGCTTCGGCTCCATGCAGCTCAAGTCGGAATTCGTGAAGAAGGCCTGATTGCTCGGTTGACGGCAAACCGTTACCACATCTGCGTTCGTGAAGATGCTGGACGACACCGTCAATGGGCTGTCCGGGACGTGAATTCCGCATCGCACCGATCCAGATTCGAAAACGCTTTTAATATTGTTCGTCATATGAGTTCGGCCTCACTTGTACCCATTCTCCGGACCACGGATGGCATGGAGACATGGCCTCCGGGCATGAACTTTCCGGAAGAACTGGTCAAGGTGGTGTCGGGGCCGTGTTTGCATACGAGGAACAAGACATGAACAAGCCCTTTTCATTGCGCATCTTCGTTGTCGACGGCGACCCGGAGGGTTTGCGCGTAGTCGAGCGTTCGAACTGGATCGGCCGGGCGCTGATGTTTCCACGCACGCTTCTGCCACAGGTGAAACAGCGAGATGAACTGAAGCAGACCGGCGTCTATCTGTTGATCGGCCCGCGCGAAGACGGCGAGGGCGATCTGCTCTACATCGGCGAAGGCGACCCGGTGCGATCACGGCTGGAGAGCCACTACGTGCAGAAGGATTTCTGGACGCGCGCAATCTGCTTCATCGCGGCGCCGGGCCAGCTCAACAAGGCACATGTGCAGTTTCTGGAAGCCAATCTGATCAGGATGGCGAACGCCGGAAAGCGTGTGCCGCTGGACAACGGCAATCAGCCGCTGGAGCCCAGTCTGTCGGAAGCCGATCGCGCCGACATGCTGGTGTTTCTGGAAAACATGCTCGGCATGCTGCCAGTGATGGGCGTGCATGCGTTTGAACAAGGCTCGGCAAATGCCGAGCGGCAGCCTGTTCGGCGGTTGCGGTTGACCGGGAAAGGACTGAGCGCAACCGGCCATGAAGAAAGCCGTGGTTTCGTGGTGGACATGAACTCGATGGCCGTATTGCTGCACTTGTCGTCGTTGTCGGCGACGATCCGGGACCTCAGGCGCGAACTGACCGATAACGGTGTGCTCGTTCCATCCGGAAGTGGTTACCGGTTTTCGCAGGACTATGTATTCAGTTCTCCGTCGCTTGCAGCGGCGGTGATTCTGGGTCGTGCGGCGAACGGACGCATCGAATGGAAAGATGCGCGCGGGAAAACATTGAAAGAACTACAGGCGGAAGAAGCTTCATCATGATGAGCGGACTTTCGATGCAGATTGGCATTGCGCTTCTGGTGATCGGCCCGATGCTGGCAGGTGTGTTCATAGCCGGCTTTCTGCTTCGGCGCAGGAAAGCGCAAGTGCGCGCGAGACGGAAGTCGCCGATCGGGTTCGACCTTCTTCGTCCGCCCGGTCACAGCCTGGGGGAAAGGATCGAACTCCTCCGGGAAGACGTCTCGGAAAAGTTGATTTGGCTGATGCTCCTGCCCACCACAACGATTGCGCTGTACTTTGGCCAGATCGCGTTACTCGGCGATGGAATGACGACATCGCGCACAGCCCCGATCTTTGGTGTCGCTGCCGCGGCCGGCGTTGCCTACTGCGTCAGGCAACTACTCAGGACGGCGACCGAACTGGACCGTCTCAAGGCGGGGTATGACGCCGAGCTTGCAGTCGGTCAGGAGCTCAACCAACTGATGCGTCAGGGTGCCTGGGTGTTTCACGATCTGCCCGGCGAGCAATTCAATATCGACCACGTCGTCGTTGCATCACAAGGCGTGTTTGCAGTGGAGACGAAGGGCTACACGAAAAAGGCGGAAGGCGACGGCAAGAAGAACGCAACGGTCGTGTTTGACGGGAGCAAGCTCACGTTTCCCACCTACTCGACAACGACGCCACTTGATCAGGCAGCCCGACAGGCAAAATGGCTTGCCGAATGGTTGTCCAGTGCGACGGGTACGCGTGTGGGTGCGATACCGGTTCTCGCCCTGCCCGGCTGGTTCGTGAGACCCGATGGTGAAGGTCCGGTGATCGTCTTGAGTGGCCGCATGCTGCACCTCCTTCTCGACCGGCGACCGTCGCAATCGCTCTCGGAGCAGACCATTCAGCAAATCGTCCATCAGCTCGGCCAACGCTGTCGCGACGTGAAACCGCATTATTCGCGATAGGCCCGAACCGCAGAGATAATCCGTTGCAACGCGTGCGGACGCGATCGGCACTGGCGCGATCCCGCCGTCTCGCGTTCGGAACGCGCGCGCGAAGTGCCGGCCGTCACGGCACCTCGCGCAGCCGGTATCGGCTTACCAGTCCATGCTCGTCGAAGTGGACGATCAGTTCATGGCTGCCGTGCACGCTGTTTATCAGATCAATGGCGTCGGCGATGTCGCCGATGACCGGAATGAAACTGATGGCGAGCGGTGTTTCCTGCGGTTTGTCGCTGTATATCCAGGTTTCCCGGGAGCCGTCCCGGACGCTTTCGGCTGGCGCTCCCCAGGCTGCTTGCACGTCCGCGCGCGACGTCTTTCCCGGTATCAGGTGCAAGGGCGGCTTGTTCCCGAATTCAACGCTGCGGTCCGTGGGTGCGGACGGGGCTGTCGCGTGTGACGCTTCGGCGCCGGCTGGCCGCGCGATTTCGCGTATCGCTGCGATGACGGCATCGGGCGCTTCGGTCTGGATGTAGTGGCTTGATTCCCGGACCATGTCCACATCCGGCGCACCGGCCATGCGCGCCCAGTCGCGGGCGAGCGCCAGCCGGCTCCGTTCGTACTGTGGATTGGCCATGGGCGCGGGGCGGCCGCTGACGAGCACCCTGGCCGGCCGGGTGAGCGGCGTGCCGGTTTCCAGTGTGTCGAGGCATGCCGTCTGATCGTCGAATTCACGCGCCCTGATGCGGCGCCACGCCAGCGCCTTCATGCCCTTGATGAGCGCGGCGCCCTCCGGGGCGTGCTGCTGAACGATTTCCCAGTTGCGCGGATGGGTGGGGTCCACCAGCACGATGCCGGCCACGTCCGCCGGATAGAGCTTCGCGTAGGCGTACTGGTACAGGCCGCCGAGCGAATGACCGACGAGCAGATACGGTGGCTGCAGGCCGACGGCGCGCAGCAGTGCGCGTTGCTCGGTGGCGATGGTGCAGGGATCGCGCGGCCCTTCGACCGACGGGTTCGCGCCGGTGCCGGGCCGGTCAAGCGCGAATACCGTGAATTCGCCGGCCAGCGCGTGTGCCACCGGGTCCCAGATTTCCTTGCCGTCGCCCAGACCGGCCTGAAACACCACGGCCGGCGTTCCGCTGCCCGCCCGGCTGTACGTCGGCCCGGTTTCCGTGACCGACGCACAGCCGGCCAGGAAAGCCGCCAGCGGAAACGCCATGCGCGTCATCACGAGGCGGCCGCCCCGGTGGCGCGCTGAAACACCATGCCCGCGTAGTGCAGACGTTCGCCGTCATGCCCCGCCCTGACATGCACCGTGTCCCCGCGCCCCCGGCCGAGGCCCCGAATGACGGCTTCGTCGTCGCCCACGGGCGCCAGCGCGAGCTTCTGGATGCCTTCGGCAGCGGTCGACACCGCCACGAGAAAGCCGTCTTCCAGTGCGAGCTCCGTGACGCCGATGCGCCCGGCGAGGAAGGCATCGCCGCCGACGTAGCGGTAGGTGCCCAGTCGGGCCCGCCATGCCTCGGGGACCGGCACGGCCGCCATCCTCTCGCCGGCGACGAAGAAGCCGCCGGATTGTCTGGCCAGCAACACCTCGCGGCCCGAAATCGAGGCAAGGGTGAATGCAAGTTCGCCGAGCGGGCCGATGCTGACCGGAAACAGCCCGAGGATGCGGTACTCCAGACCCAGGTAGCCGTCGGGGCGCGGCCTCACGTCCAGTTGCCGGTCGCCGATGCGCAGCTGCAGGCGGTCGCCGTCCCGCCGTATCTCCGCGAATCCGGTCGGCGTGTCATAGAATCCGGCGATCGCCTCCGGCCGCGCGGGCGGAAAGCGCGGGTCTGCCTGAGCAGGTATCGGGCCGGTCGGCTGGCGGATGCCGGTCTTTACTTCCAGCAGCAGTCCGAGGGCCGTGCCGGCGAGCCGGTTCACCAGACGCGCGGCGTTCGCCGAATTGGACAGCACGGCGACGGCGAGCCGGTGTTCCGGAAGAAGCATGAGTGCCGAGTGGTGGTGGAGCGTGCCGCCGTCGTGGGACAGCACCGGCCCGCCACCGCGCACCGCATCCGGCGCGAAGTGCCAGCCGAGCCCGACGCGCAGGTCCGCGTCCAGCGCGCAGCCGGCATTTTGCGGGCGGGCCATTTCGGCGAGGCTGGCCGGGCCGAGCACGCGCCCGCCCGCCATGTCGCCTTGCGCGAATATCATGCGGGCCAGTTGCAGCAGCTCGGGCGCGCTCGTGTTCAGGCCACCGGCCGGGCTGTCGCGCAAGGCGGGTTCGTTCCCGGCATGGCCCTGCGCGTCGTAGGCCTGCGTATCGCCGGGCGGGCGCGTATCGAAAGCGGAATTTTCCATGCCCAGCGGCAGCAGCAGCCGTTCGCGCATGTGGCGTTCAAAGGGCATGCCGGCGATCCGCTCGATTGCCGCGCCGAGCAGGGAGAACCCCAGGTTCGAATAGGCGTGGATGAAATCAGGCGGGAAGGCACGGTATTCGTCATGCATTGCCGTCACCAGCGACGGGAAGTGCAGCGGGTTGTCGCGCCACATGCCTTCGATGCGGTCCGACGGAAGCCCGGAATGATGTGTCATGAGCATGCGCGGCGTGATGGCGGCGACGGCCGGTCCGCGCGTCCGGATCGAGAAATCCGGGAGTACGTCTGTCAGCGGCGCGTCGAGGTCCAGCGTGCCCGCCTCGACCATCTGCATCGCCGCCGCCACGGTAAATACCTTGGAGATGGAACCCGCGCGATAGCGTGTGTGTGCGGCCGCCGGCCGCCCGGCCGCCTTGTCGGCCACGCCGAAGCCCTCGGCATGGATCAGGCGCTGGCCGTCCAGCAGGGCGATACTCAGACCCGCGATGCCGGCGTCGTCCATCTCGCGGCGAATCAATGCGCCCAGCCACTTGATCGCCGCGTCATGCCCGCCCCGCCCGAAGGTGTCGGGGCGTGGCGGCGCCGTGCCGCAGGCGGGCAGCAGCGGCGCGATGGTTGTGGCGGCCAGCGCCCTGAGTGCGCTACGACGGTCGGTCATGAAAATCTCCCTGCAAACGAATGCGGGCAGTCTGCGTGATGCAAGCTTTGGCAAAGCCAAAGGTCGACGCCCCTGGAATTTCACCATGCACATATTGATCATCGAAGACGACATCGACCTCGGGCCGGCAATACTGGCCGCGCTGAAACAGGCGGGAATGACCGGTGTGTGGGTGCGGCGGCTTGGCGACGCCGCCGCCTTCGTCGAAGAACAGCCGGATTGCGTGCTGCTCGACCTCGGGCTGCCGGACGGCGACGGCCTGGCATTCCTGGCCGGTCTGCGCGGCCGGGGGATTGCCGTGCCGGTCATCGTCATCACCGCGCGCACCGCGCTGGAGGACCGCCTCGTCGGTCTGGACGGCGGCGCGGACGACTTCCTGGTCAAGCCCGTCATCATGGCGGAGCTGATTTCCCGCGTCGGTGCCGTGGTCAGGCGCTCCGCCCGGCAGGCCGGCGAGCGCTGGACGTTCGGCGAACTCGCGCTGGAGCCCCGTTCCTTCAGGGCCTGGCTGAACGGCGCGGCACTGGATCTGTCGCCACGCGAATTCCGCCTGCTGGTGGAACTGGCGCGCAGCCCGGAATGCGTCGTGTCGAAAAGCACCCTGGGGCAACGCATGGAACCGCTGGGTGATCCGCTCGACAGCGCCACCATGGAGGTGCATCTGTCGAACCTGCGCCGCAAGATCGGCGCGGGCCGGATCCGCACCGTGCGCGGCGTCGGCTATCAACTGGTGGTGGGGGAGGGTGCGTGAAACGCTGGTCGGGTCCGTCCCTCGTCCGCCGCGTGGTGCTGGCGCTTCTGCTCGCCTTCCTTCTGGTCTGGGCGGCGCTGGTCGTGCGCGAATTCATCACCTTCAAACAACCGCAGCAGCACCGCGAAGCACTGGCCCAGGCGGCGCAGATGCTGGCGTCCTCGCTCGACTTCGATGATGCGCAACGCGCCCGCATCGTTGTCACCGCCGCCGAAAACCTGTTCAACCGCTCGCGCCGGGCAGGACCGTTTCCGCACGCCGGCGACATGCTGCTGCTGCTGGAGAAAGCCGACGGCACGCCGGTCTATGCGTCGGTACCTTCGAGCGGGCGGCGCATCCCGCGCACCGGCACGGCGCCGGACCAGGTGACCGTTGGCGGCCGCCTGTACTGGTCCGCAATACACGAGACACCCGCATGGCGCCTGCAGGTTCTCGAACCTGCGCTCGGCGACCGCGACGTCCTGCAGTTCATGGGCGAGAACCTGCTGCCGTCGCTGTTCATCGCGTTTCCGCTCGTGCTGCTGCCGCTGTGGCTTGCCGTGCGGCGCGGGCTGGCGCCCTTGCGTGCCTTCGCCACACGGATGCAGGCGCGTGCGCCGGACGACTTCTCGCCGATGGAAGCGCAACTGAAATATGCCGAACTGCAGCCCTTGGGCATGGCCTTCGACGGGCTGCTGTCCAGGGCGCGTCAGGGCATCGCGCGGGAACGTGCTTTCGTGCAGGACGCGGCCCACGAGCTGCGTACCCCGCTGGCGGTGGTTGCCGCGCAGGCGCATGTGCTGGCCAACGCCGGCGACGCGCAACAGCGCGTGCACGCCCGGGACGCGCTCGAGCACGCCGTGGCGCGGGCGTCTCATCTGGTCCGGCAACTGCTGACCCTGGCCGCCCTCGAAGGCGGCGCAGCCCGGCAGGCCCGGCCGGTCGAACTGGTGGGCATCAGTCGCGACGTCCTCATCGCGAGCGCCCCGGCGGCGGCGGCGAGAAGGATTGTCATCGCTCTCGACTCCGCGGACCGCGTCGATGCGGTACTCGACGCGGCCACCTTCCACTCGGTGCTGGAAAACCTGCTTGCCAACGCCATTGCGTACAGCCATGAAGGATCGGAAGTCGTTGTCAGTCTCGACCGCGACGGCGAGCGGGTGCGCCTGCGCGTCTCCGACAACGGGCCGGGCATCGCGGAGCCGGACATGCCGCACCTCTTCGAGCGCTTCTACCGTGGCCGGGGCGTCACAGCCAGCGGCTCCGGCCTTGGCCTGGCCATCGTCCGGCAGGCGGTCGACAACCTGGGTGGCGAGATCGGGATCGGGAAGGGCCTGAACGGACTGGGGGTTGCGTTCGACGTGTGCTGGCCGCGCGCGGGCCGGGTCGGCGAAGGGCCTGCCGCCACGGCGTGATGCGGCGGGCTGCGCATGCCGCCACCCGCCATGCCCGCGCTCACGCGTGCACGATGCCGAAGATCATGTAGTAGATCATCGCCGCCATCAGCGCCGACGCCGGCACGGTGATGATCCACGCGGCGGCGATCTTGAACAGCGCGCTGCGCTTCACCAGTTCGTGCCGGTGGGTGCGCTTGATCGCCTTGCGTTCGTGCTTGGACAAATGGGCCTGGGCGGTGTGGGCTTTCAGCGAGTCGAGCATCGCGCGCTTCACCTTCTTGTCGGCCTTCTCGAAGTCCTTCAGGAAGGCGTCCACGATGTCCTTGTCGGCGCCCTGGTGGTGGCTGCGGATTTCATCCAGCGTCTGCGCGTAGCTGGTCTTGATGTATTCGCGCAGGAAGCCGACGCCGAACACGCCGCCCAGCGCGATGTGGGTCGAGCTGACCGGCAGGCCGAGCTGGGACGCGACGATGACGGTGAGTGCCGCGGCCATGGCGATGCTGAACGCGCGCATCTGGTCCAGCTCGGTGATCTCGTGGCCCACGGTGCGGATCAGTCTCGGGCCGTACAGCGCCAGTCCGATCGCGATGCCGATGGCGCCGACCATCATGACCCACAGCGGAATGCCGGCCTTGTCCGACACCGTGCCGTGCAGGACCGTGTCGGTGATCGCGGCCAGCGGGCCGATCGCGTTGGCGACGTCGTTGGCGCCGTGGGCGAAGCTCAGCAGCGCGGCGGCGAAGATGAGCGGCAGGCTGAACAGCGAATTGATGCTCTGCTTCGTGTTGGTCAGCCGGTACGCGATGAAGCGCAGCCGCATGCGCACCAGCATCCAGGTGACGGCGCCCAGCGCGGCGCCGGTTGCACAGGCGGTCGGGAAATCCACTTTCCACACCTTGTTCAGGCCCTTCAGCATCAGATAGGTCGTGAACGACATCGCCATGAGACCGAGCAGCACGGGCACGGTGCGTTGCGCCGCCTCGATCATGTCCGTGCGGTAGGTGATGCCGCGCTTGATCCAGTACAGGAAGCTGGCGGCGATCAGGCCGCCGAGCAGCGGTGACACGACCCAGCTGGCAACGATGGCGCCGACCGTGTCCCAGCGCGCGACCGACATGCCGCCGGCCGCGACGCCGGCGCCGAGCACCGCGCCGACGATGGAATGCGTCGTGGACACCGGCGCGCCGAACGCGGTCGCCAGGTTGAGCCACAGCGCGCCGGCGAGCAGCGCGGCCGTCATCACCCAGATGAAGCGGTCGCTGTCGGCGATGCCGGCCGGGTCGATGATGCCGCCGCGTATCGTCGACGTCACGTCGCCGCCGGCGATGAGCGCGCCCGCCACCTCGAAGACGGCCGCGATGACGACCGCGCCGCCCATCGTGATGGCGCGCGAGCCGACGGCCGGCCCGACGTTGTTGGCGACGTCGTTGGCGCCGATGTTCATCGCCATGTAGCCGCCTATCATCGCCGCCACCACCAGCATGATGCCGCCGGGGCCCTGCAGGCCGATGCCGAGCGCGGCGTAGATCATGATGCTGACGACGAACAGCAGGCAGATGCCCAGGCGGAAGAATTCGCGGCGACTGCGTCGCGTCGCCCGTTCAATGTCGGAGTAGTTTTCGAGTTCCATGTGAATCGATGCCAGGAGGTCGGGAGGCGGGCGTTCGCCGCAATGCGGGCGAACGGGAAATCGCGGGAGCGCGCAGTTTATTACACGTAACAATTTCCGCTGCGAAGCGGTGTTGCCGCGGCGCGCCGATCCCGGCTGGCACGCGGGCGCGTGTCCGTGCTAGAAAAGGCCATGACCGACGCCCCGCCCGACCCGGATGCCGACAGCTCGCCCGCCTTCTGGCGCGAGCAGGAAATGCTGCTTTTCCAGCAGGTGATGGGCCGGGTCGGCAAAAGCCTGTCGCCGGACGCGGTGCTGTACGAAGTGCTGCACCTGCTGTCCGAGCTGCTCGGCCTCAATCGCGGGCGCATCGTGCTGATCGGCGAAGACGGCACCGCGGCCATCCGCTACGCCTACGGCCTGACCCGCGACGAGATGGCGCGCGGGCGCTACCGCAGCGGCGAAGGCATCACCGGGCGCGTGCTGGCGAGCGGACAGCCGGTCATCGTGCAGGACATCGATCATGAGGACGACTTCCTCGGCCGTGCCGTCGAGCGCAGCGAGCTGCCGCAAGGGCCGGTGTCCTTCCTCGCGCTGCCGATCACCATAGAGCAGCGCACCGTCGGCGTGCTGGCCTGCCACCGCATCCGCCGGCGCCACCGCGCGCTGTCGGACGACCTCGCCATGCTGCGCATCCTGGCGACGCTGGCCGGCCAGTTGCTGCAGCTTCAGGCCATGCTGGAAGCGAAGACGCGCAAGCTCGAACAACAGAACGAAATGCTGAAGCACGCGCTGGAACAGGACAACGCGCGCTACGGCATCATCGGCACGTCGGAGCCGCTGCTGCGCGCGATTTCCGAACTCGAGAAGGTGTCGGATTCGACCGCCAGCGTGCTGTTGCTGGGCGAATCCGGCACCGGCAAGGAGCTGTTCGCGCGCGCGCTGCATCTGGCCAGCCCGCGCCGCGACAAGCCCTTCATCAAGGTCAATTGCGCCGCCATCCCGGACACGCTGTTCGAGTCCGAACTGTTCGGTTACGAGCGCGGCGCCTTCACCGGCGCCAGCCACAGCCGGGAAGGGCTGTTCGAACAGGCCGATCACGGCACCATCTTCCTCGACGAGATCGGCGAACTGCCGCTGTCCATGCAGGGCAAGCTGCTGCGCACGCTGCAGGAAGGCACGATCACGCGGCTCGGCGGCAAGCGCGAAATCCGCATCGACCTGCGTCTGGTCGTCGCCACCAACCGCGACCTCAGGGCCGAGGTCGCCCACGGGCGCTTCCGCCAGGACCTCTACTACCGGCTGAACGTCATCCCCATCGGCCTGCCGTCGCTGGCCGAGCGGCGCGGCGACATCCGCGCGCTGGCGCTGCATTTCCTGAGCCGCACCAACCAGGCCAACCAGCGCAACGTCAATCTGGCGCCGGACGCGGTCGCGCGGCTCGAAGCGCACACCTGGCCCGGCAATATCCGCGAACTGTCCAACCTCGTCGAACGCATCGTGCTGCTGGCCGAAAAACCCATCCTGTCGGCGACCGACATCGAGCGCTTCATGCCCGCGCACGACGCGCCGCCGCCCGCGGCCCCGGCTGATCCGTCCGCAGCCACGCCGCGCCAGGCCGGCGCGGCGCCGGCTGTCCGTCCGTATGTGAGCGCGCGTTCGCATACGGTGGAGGAGCTTATGCGTGCGCTCGCCGACAGCGGCGGCAACAAGTCGCGCGCGGCGCAGCTGCTCGGCCTGACGGCGCGGCAGTTTGCCTACCGGCTCCAGAAAGCCGGGCCGGGTGACGCCGCCTAGCAGGCTGGTGAGAAACCCTTGAATCCTTCCGGATCATGCCCTTCCGCTCATTTTTTCCGGCACCGGAAGTGCGCCGTGGCGTGTGATTCAGGGCTCTCTCACCCTCGCATCCCGGTGCTCGCCAGGCAGCGGACGCA
>JAHJHI010000001.1 GCA_018824085.1 Gammaproteobacteria bacterium
ACCCGGACGTGGGCGTGGCCTGGCCGCTGGACGGCGAACCGCTGCTCTCGCCCAAGGACATCGCCGGCAAGCCGCTCGCTCAGTGCGAACTGTTTGACGACTGACCGGCTTCAGTGGCCCTGGGGCGGGCCGCCCGTCCTGTTCAGCGGCTGTCGGGTGAGTGGAACCGGACTGTTGTCTGATCCTGCAATCCGCCCGTTGCGCCCGTATGTTCAGGCTCGGTGCGAGGCATTCAATTGACCGTATCGCCGCTCTTCGGCGGGCCGAGCACTTCCAGTTCGGCTTCCTCTTCCGGCGTATACAGCCTGGAACGTGTGAGGAAGCGGATGCCTTCCGGTGATTCGATCGAGAAGCCGGAGCCACGGCCGGGCACGACGTCGATGATGAGATGGGTGTGTTGCCAGTACTCGAACTGCGACACGCTCATGCAGAAGGGCACGCCGCCGATTTCGCCCAGCTGCACGTCGGAGCTGCCGAGCACGAATTCGTTGCGCGGGTAGCACATCGGCGCACTGCCGTCGCAACACCCGCCCGATTGATGGAACAGCAGCGGGCCGTGCTTGCCGGCGAGCTTTTCTATCCATTCCAGCGCCAGCGGGGTTGCGGATACTCGCGTGACCATATGCGTCCTTTCGTTGAGGTTGAAAAAAAGGCGGGGCATCAGCCCCGCCCGGACAACGAGCACTCCGGTCGCCTCATGGGCGGCCGGGGCACCTGAACACTTGCACGCGACTCAGAAGAAGCCGAGAGCCTTGGGCGAATAGCTCACCAACAGGTTCTTCGTCTGCTGGTAGTGATCCAGCATCATCTTGTGGTTCTCACGGCCGATGCCCGACTGCTTGTAGCCACCGAACGCGGCGTGAGCCGGGTAGAGGTGGTAGCAGTTGGTCCATACGCGGCCAGCCTGGATGGCACGACCCATGCGGTAGGTGCGGTGTACCGAACGCGACCACAGGCCGGCACCGAGACCGTACAACGTATCGTTGGCCATGGCGAGCGCGTCGGCGTCGTCCTTGAACGTGGTCAGTGCGAGCACCGGGCCGAAGATTTCTTCCTGGAACACGCGCATCTTGTTGTGGCCCTTCAGCACGGTCGGCTGGATGTAGTAGCCGCCGCCTTCCGATTCCTGGCGCTTGGCACCGCCCGTCAGCACCTGCGCGCCTTCCTGGCGGCCGATGTCGATGTAGGAGAGAATCTTTTCCTGCTGGTCGGAGCTGGCCTGCGCGCCCACCATGGTGTCGGTGTCCAGCGGATGGCCGCCACGCACCGCCTTCACGCGCTCGATGGCGCGCTCGATGAACTTGTCGGCGATCGATTCCTGAACCAGCGCGCGGCTGGGGCAGGTGCATACTTCACCCTGGTTGAGCGAGAACATCGCGAAGCCTTCGAGGCACTTGTCGAAGTAGTCGTCGTCCTGGTCCATCACGTCGTCGAAGAAGATGTTGGGCGATTTGCCGCCCAGCTCGACGGTCGAGGGGATTATGTTTTGTGAAGCATATTGCATGATCAACCGGCCGGTCGTAGTTTCGCCGGTGAAGGCGATTTTCGCGATGCGCGGGTTGGTTGCCAGCGGCTTGCCGGCTTCGATGCCGAAGCCATTGACGATGTTCAGGATGCCTTCGGGCAGCAGATCCTGGATCAGTTCGGCCAGCACGAGGATGCTGACAGGTGTCTGTTCCGCCGGCTTCAGCACGATGCAGTTGCCTGCGGCCAGTGCCGGAGCAATCTTCCATGCTGCCATCAGGATCGGGAAGTTCCACGGAATGATCTGGCCGACGACGCCCAGCGGCTCATGGAAATGGTAGGCGACGGTGTCGTCGTCGATTTCGGACAACGCGCCTTCCTGGGCGCGGATGCAGCTGGCAAAGTAGCGGAAATGATCGATGGCGAGCGGGATGTCGGCGGCAAGCGTTTCACGCACCGGCTTGCCGTTTTCCCAGGTTTCGGCGACGGCCAGCAATTCGAGGTTCGCTTCGAGGCGGTCGGCGATCTTGAACAGCACGGCGGCGCGTTGCGCCGGCGCGGTGCGGCCCCAGGCGTCGCGCGCCTTGTGGGCGGCGTCCAGAGCGAGTTCAATATCGGATGCGTTGGAGCGGGCCACCTGGCAGAACGGCTTGCCGGTCACGGGGGAAATGTTGTCGAAGTATTGGCCTTCAACAGGCGCTACCCACTTGCCACCGATGAAATTGTCATAGCGGGGCTTGAAGGTGATTTTCGAACCGGGTTGACCGGGATCGGCGTAACGCATGAACTTTCTCCTCGAATTGTCGGTTTCCCCCTGCGGCCGGCAATGCATGCGCGGCAAAAGAACACAGGGTCGGCCGACACGCTAGAGCGGGTCAGGTAGGTATCCGGTAGGTGGAGTGAGACAAATGACAGCAACGGCAACACGGCTGGCGGCACGCAGACGGCGCATCGAATCGCTGCGACGTGGCGAACGCAGCCCGGGCGAACACATACTCGTGGTCGGCATGGACATCGCGGGCTCATGGCAGCGTTCTCGCATCTGCGTGCCGGAAAGCTGCTCGGCGGCACCGCTTGACGAGAATGATGCGGACTGGACGACTTCCGCCTACGGTCAGGCGATCGCGTCGTGCGTCGACGAACTGGAAACTGCTGCACTGGAAAGCGGCATGGTCGCCGCGATCAGCGACGCCGACAGCCGGCTGCTCTGGACCGGTTGCAGCCGCAGCATGCGGACCCGTGCTGAGCGCGTGCATTTCGTGCCGGGCGGGCGCTGGGACGAACGATCGGTCGGCACCAACGCGCTGGCGCTGGCGCTGCGCTACCGGCGCCCGGCCAGCGTTTTTTCGGCGGAGCACTTCATGCCGTCCGTGCAGGACTGGGTGTGTTACGCCGCCCCCGTGCGCGACTCGGTCAGCGGCGAGGTGCTCGGCGTGGTCGATCTGTCGACGATCTGGAACCGGCATTCGTCGCTCGCGCTGCATGCGGTTGAGCGCTTTGCCCAGCGTCTGTCGCAGGCCTTGCTGGACGTCAGCGAAGCGCCGGTGCTGCGGCTGCGCATGCTCGGGACGCCGCAGGCCTTGCTGCGGGGCAGGGTGCTGCCGCTTTCGCCGCGCCAGCTGGAAATCCTGTGTCTGCTCGCACTCTATCCCGAAGGGATGGATCTCGAACGCCTGCACGCGGCCATCTATGGCGACCGTCCGGTCGGTGCCGCCACGCTGAAGACCGAAGTGTCGCAACTGCGCGAACGCCTCGGCGGCGCGATCGGGTCGCGGCCCTACCGTCTGCTCGTGAACTGGCAGGCCGATTTCATGGATCTGGAACAGGCACTCGACGCCGGGCGCATCGAGAACGCGCTCGCCTGCTATCGCGGCGCCTTCCTGCCGCGTACCGAAAGCCCCTTGCTGCGCGCCTGGCGCGACTGTCTGGAGTCCCGCCTGTCCGACGCCATTTTCCGCATCGACGACCCGGACCTGCTGCTGAATCATCTCGGTCAGACGCCGGAGGCCGTCGACGCGCTGGAGCGCCTCGTGGAGCTGCTCCCGCCGGACCACCCCGGCAGAAACCTGCTGGCCAATACGTTCCGGGACGACGCGCGCTGAACCGGCACCCCTCCGTCCGGCGCGTTCAGGCGCCGAACAGCACCTGCTCGGCACCGGCGATGTCGTATTCGACGCCGGCGTCCTGCAGCGAATAGCCACTGAGATCCTGCGCGCGGGCGCGCCAGCTGTCCTGGCGCAGCAGCGCTGACAGCGCGTCCAGCGTTTCACGCGAAGCCGGCGTATCGCGCAGCGCGAGAAAGTACATTTCCTCGAACAACGGAATGAATTCCAGCCCGAGCCGGTGCGCAAACGCCTCCAGGCCGAGGCCGGCATCCGCCTCGTCGCTGGCGATCAGCGCGGCGACGGCCGCGTGCGTGTGCTCCTCGTCCGCCTCGTTCAACGCACTGGTGTCGAGCCCGGCCTGGCGGGCCAGCTGGTCGAACGCCAGACGCGTGCCGGCACCGGGCTGGCGATGCACGAAGCGCAGGTCGGCCCGCGACAGGTCGCTCAGCCCCCGTACTCCCTTCGGATTGCCGCGCGCGAGGATGAGGCCCTGGGTACGACGCGCGAAGCCGAGCAAGCGCAGCCGCGGCAGGCCGTGCTGCGCGCGATAGAGCGCCCAGATGTCGCGCCCGAGCTCGCCCAGCGGGCAGTGGAAACCGGCCACTTCGCAACGCCTCGCCGCGAGCGACAACAGGGATTCGAGACTGCCGTGCGTGCTCAGCGTTGCGGTCACGCTGTCGCTGCGCAACTGGCGCAACAGGTCGTTCAGCAAGGGTTCATGGCTGGCGACGATGCGCAGCGCCGCGTCGTGCCGGTCCGGCTGGCGGCCGGACAGCGCACGCATCGGCTGGCTCGCCGCGTCCAGCGCGCGCGCGAGCGACTGATGCGCGCCGCGATCGATACTCAGCAACTGCCGTGCGAAATCATCGAGCGTCGAGCCGCTGGCCCGTGCGGTGATGATCAGCGTCTGTCCGAAGTAGCCCTGCCAGGCGTTGATGAGCCCCCACGCATTGCGATAGGACAGGCTGGTGGCGCGCGCCGCGCCGGCGATGGATCCAGTCGCGTCTATCGCCGCCAGAAGCGTCAGCAGACGGTCGGCGCCGGCCGGGGCATCGGGACCGAAATCCCACGCCAGACGCAGTGCAGGTTTGCTTTGTGCAGAATCTGACATATAGGACAGGTGCCGTGGTTGCGATAGCTTCCGGCATCTTATGTGTTTTCACTTGCCGATTGATGCATCGCTCCTCATACGCGCCTCCGGCGCGCTGCCCTGCCCGGCCCGGTCGATCCCCTGCAGCAACGTCGGGGGCGGCCGCGTGAATCCGCTCCGCGAAATAGGATCATGAGTTCCGGTCTTCATCGGTGCGCAGCCTCCGCGACGGTCGTTGCTGCAGCGACGGCGGGAGCCGTCTCGTGAGTACCGTCGGCGAGAGCTTCGTGACAGCCGCCGGGCTGGTGGTGGCGGCCGATCCGCGGCTGCTGGACATCGTCTGCCTGAGCCTGACGGTGAGCCTGTCGGCGGTCTTCATCGCGTCCTGTCTCGGGCTGCCCATCGGCGCGGCGATCGCGGTCGGCCGCTTTCCGGGACGGCGCACACTCACCGTCGTGCTGAATGGCCTGATGGGTCTGCCGCCGGTCGTCGTCGGCCTGCTCGTCTACCTGCTGCTGTCGCGCGCCGGTCCGCTCGGCGCGCTCGGCCTGCTGTTTACGCCGTCGGCGATGGTGATCGCGCAGGTCGTGCTGATCACGCCCATCATCGCGGCGCTGTCGCGCCAGATCGTCGCCGACGCCTGGCGCGACTACGAGGAACAGCTGCGCTCGCTCGGCGCATCCACGCCGCGCGCCGCCTGCACATTGCTGATCGACACCCGCTTCTCGCTCAGCACGGCGGTGCTCGCCGGCCTCGGGCGCGCGGTGGCAGAGGTCGGGGCCGTCATGATCGTCGGCGGCAACATCGAAGGCGTGACCCGGGTCATGACGACCAGCATCGCGCTCGAAACGAGCAAGGGCGACCTGCCGCTCGCGCTCGCGCTCGGTTTCATCCTGATCGCCATCGTGCTCATCCTGAATGCGCTGGCACACGCCGTACGGGAATGGGCGGTGCGACGACATGGCTGAAGCGCTGCTCACGCTGGAGGCGCTGCGCTTTGACGCCGGCGGACACACGCTGATCGACAGCGTGTCGGCACGGATCGCGGCGCTGCGGCGCACCGTCATACTCGGCCCGAACGGCGCCGGAAAGAGCGTGCTGATGCGCCTGATGCACGGCCTGCTCGAACCGGTGTCCGGCCGCGTGCACTGGTCCGGCGGCAAGGCGCCGGTGCAGGCCATGGTGTTCCAGCGCCCGGTCATGCTCCGGCGCAGCGTGCTCGACAACCTCACCTATGCGCTTGCACTGGCCGGCGTGGCAGCGGGCGAACGCCGCACGCGCGCGATGGACGTGCTGCAGCGGGTAGGGCTGGCGCATCTCGCGTCCCGTCCGGCGCGCGTGCTCTCCGGCGGAGAGCAGCAGCGCGTGGCGCTGGCACGCGCCTGGGCCCTTCGTCCGGCCGTGCTCTTTCTGGACGAGCCGACGGCCAGCCTCGACCCGGGCGCCAGCGCCGAGGTGGAACGCCTCATCGGCGTCATCGCGGCCGACGGCTGCAGCATCGTCATGAGCACGCACAACCTCGGCCAGGCACGCCGCCTCGCCGACGACATCCTGTTTATCGACAGCGGTCGCATCGCGGAACACACGCCTGCGGCCGATTTCTTTGCAGCACCGAGATCGGCCCAGGCCGAGCAATTCATCAGAGGAGAACTTTCATGGACATGATCCGCCGCTCACTCATCAGTGCCGTTGCCGCCGCAGCCGTCGCATTCGCCAGCCCCGTCTCGTTCGCGGCTGAACGCTTCATCACCGTGTCGTCGACGACGTCGACCGAGAACTCCGGCCTGTTCAAGCACCTGTTGCCGGTGTTCGAAGCGAAGACCGGCATCCAGGTGCGCGTCGTTGCGCTCGGCACCGGCCAGGCGCTCGACATGGCGCGCCGCGGCGACGCGGACGTCGTGTTCGTGCACGACAAGAAGGCGGAAGAGAAATTCATCGCCGAAGGCTATGGCGTGTCGCGTCAGGACGTGATGTACAACGATTTCGTGCTGATCGGCCCGAAGGCCGATCCGGCCAAGGTCGTCGGCGGCAAGGACATCACCGCCGCGCTGACGGCGATCCGCGCGGCCCAGGCGCCGTTCGTGTCGCGTGGCGACAAGAGCGGCACGCATGCGGCCGAGCTGCGCCTGTGGAAAGCGGCCGGCGTGGAAGGCGACGCGCCGACCGGCGACTGGTACCGCAGCACCGGCTCCGGCATGGGCGCCGCGCTGAACACCGCATCGTCGATGAACGCCTACATCATGGCCGACCGCGGCACCTGGCTGTCGTTCAAGAACCGCGGCGACCTCACCGTCGTGGTCGAAGGCGACAACCGTCTGTTCAACCAGTACGGCGTCATTCTTGTCAACCCGGAAAAGCACGCGCATGTGAAGAAGGCCGACGGTCAGGCCTTCATCGACTGGGTGGTTTCGGCTGAAGGCCAGCAGGCGATCGCCGGCTACAAGATCGGCGGCGAACAGCTGTTCTTCCCGAACGCGGCGAAGTAAGTCATGCGCATCCGGATGGTTGCGATGTGCGCCTGTTTGCTGAGCGGCGGCGCGATGGCGGACGGCGCGCAGGTGTACGCCGCCGGCAGCCTGAAGGCCGTGTTTTCGCGGCTGGGCGGGCTGTACGCGGAGCAGGGCGGGGCGGCCCCCCGCTTCGAATTCGGACCGAGCGGCCTGCTGCGCGAACGCATACAGGGCGGCGCGCCGGCCGACCTGTTCGCGTCCGCCAACATGAAGCACCCGCAGGCGCTGGTCGACGCCGGCAAGGGCGCGACGGTGACGCAATTCGCACGCAACGAGCTGTGCCTGCTGGTGCGTCCGGGCCTCGACGTGACATCCGGCAACGCGCTGGCGCAGATGCTGCGCCGTGACGTGAAGCTGGGTGTATCGACGCCGAAGGCGGATCCGTCCGGCGACTATGCGGTGGCGATGTTCCGGCGTGCCGATGCGCTGCGCCCCGGCATCGGCGAAGCGCTGCGCGCCCGCGCGATGCAGCTGACCGGCGGGCCTGCGTCAGCCAGGCCACCACAGGGCCGCAACAACTATGCATGGGTGGTCGACAGCGGTCAGGCGGACGTTTTCGTCACCTACTGCACCAATGTGCGGCTCGCGCGGCGCGAGGTGCCGACACTGCAGGAGGTTGCATTGCCCGAGGCGCTGCGGGTCGGCGCCGACTACGGGCTCGTCGTGCTGTCCGGTGCCGGCAGCGAAGGCGAGGCGTTCGCGCGCTTCCTGCAATCGCCCCCGGCACGCAAAGTGATGCAGGACGCCGGATTCAGCACGCCGTAGCTGCGTGCGCGGGCGGACGCAATGTCCGTCCGCGCCGCATCCCCTGCTAGCTAGTCGGTGTGGCGTCGCGCAGCCAGCCCAGCCCGGCTTCGGTCGTCGCGGCCGGCTCGTATTCCGCACTGACCCAGCCGGTGTAGCCGATGCGGTCGAGCCAGCGGAACAGGAAGGGATAGTTGATTTCGCCGCTGCCCGGTTCATGGCGGCCGGGGTTGTCGGCGATCTGGACGTGGCCGATGCGCGCCAGTTCGCGTTCCAGCGTGCGGGCCAGGTCGCCTTCCATGATCTGCATGTGATAGACGTCGTACTGCAGCCGCACATTGGGCTCGCCGACCCGTTCGATCAGCGCCAGCGTTTCCGCCGAACGGTTCAGCAGGAACCCCGGCATGTCGCGGTCGTTGATCGGCTCGACCAGCAGTTCGATGCCGGCGGGCGCCAGCGCCCGCGCGGCAAACCGAAGGTTGTCGACGAGCACGTCGAGCAGGCCGGCGCGGTCGGCATCCGCAGGCGCGATGCCGGACAGACAGTTGATGCGCCGGCAGCCCAGCGCCCGCGCATAGTCCAGCGCCTGCGCCACACCCGCTTTGAATTCCTCGCGGCGCTCCGCCAGACAGGCGATGCCGCGCTCGCCGCCCGCCCAGTCGCCGGGGGGCAGATTGAACAGCACCTGTTCCAGCCGGTGCGCACGCAGCGCGGCGGCCAGCTCGGCAGCGGCGACCTCGTAAGGGAAATGACACTCCACGCCGCTGAAGCCGGCACGGGCCGCTGCCTCGTAGCGGTCGATGAAGGTGTGTTCGGTAAAAAGCAGTGACAGGTTGGCGCAGAAGCGGGGCATGTGACATCACCGGAAGCGGGACAGCGATTCTAAAACGCCGCTTGCGTGCGTTGCGACCGCGCGCGCGGTATTGTCGCTGCCTCCACGGTATTCATCGTCGTGTCACACATCCATGCCCGATCACATCCCCTTCAGTGACAACGCCCGCGCGCTCGCCGAGAGCGTCGCCCGCCACGATTTCTGCTTTCTGCCGGCGGCGCGCGTACAGGAAGGGCTGGCCAGCCTGCGCGTCGACTGGAATGCCGACTGGGACGCCTTTGCCGCCAGCTGGGGCGACCTGGAAACCGATACCTACATGGCTGACGGCGGCCGCTACCGGCGGCGCCGCTACGCCGTACTGAGCGCGCCGGCCGCGTCGCTGCGCGTGCGGTTCGAACCGCACCAGCCTCATTACCAGAGCCTGGACTACAACACGCTCAACGGCGGCGTTGCGCGCCACTTCGCGCCCGTCGTGCCGCAGGTGCTGGGCGGCGCGACGATGCAGACCGTCGTGAAGCTCGGGCTCGGCGTGTTCCAGCGGCTTCACGCGGACGAGGCGGCGCACATCGAAGTGCACCAGTTCCGCATCGAGGCGCGTCACGACGGTGCGGGCAAACCGACGCCCGAAGGCGTGCATCGAGACGGCGTGGACTTCGTGCTGGTCATGATGGTACGTCGCGAAAACGTGGTGAGCGGCACGACGGAAATCTTCTCGCCGGACGGCATCGCGCTCGACAGTTTCACGCTCACCGCGCCATGCGATGCGGCGCTGGTCAACGACCAGCGAGCGATGCACGGCGTGACGCCGATCGTGCCGATGGACGCCGAACGGCCAGCCTGGCGGGACGTGCTGGTGGTGACCTACCGGCGACGCCCGCGCTGAACCGGCAATTGTCGCCGGGACTGCGGCGGCGACCGCATGCATTGACAGCACGGGCGCGCACCGATGTAATCGCGGCCCTGACGGCGTCCGCCCGGGCGCACCGCGGCGGCATGCCGCGTCTGATCCGAGGTCCGTGCCCACTTGAATTCCGCGCCTTCCGCCACGCCATTTCGCCAACGCCTGCGCCAGTGCTGCTGGCTGGCCATCACGGCACTGAGCCTGTGCCTTGCGTCGCCGGCCACCGTCCGGGCACAGCCGGACGGCGTCGCGCAGGCCGACACCCGGACAGACGCACGGCCGGCGGCGGGCACGGCCCCGAACGTCGACCAGCTGCGCGCGGAAATCGCCGAGCTGCGCGCCCTCGTTGACGGTCACCTTCCGTCGCATGTCCCGCTGTCCGCATTGTTTGAAATCGACCTGCAGGACGAGACTGCCGTCAGCCGGCGCGTGGCGACGCTCCGGGAACGCCTGGCCGCGCAGGACAGCGGGGCGCCGGACGAACTGACCGACGAAGCGGCACGATTGCGCATCGAACGCGATCGCGTGCGGCTGCAGTTCCTCAGCCTGCCGATGGAAGGCCGCCACGCGCTGGGCGAACAGGACCGCCTGCGCCAGGAAGCGCTGGCGCTGGCCACGGAGAAGCAGGCCTCGGCCGCTGCGCTGGCCGCCAGCGAACAGGCCCGCGACTCCGCGCTGGCCGCGGCCGGTGTGGCCACGGACGACGCGCAACGTGCCACCGCCACGGAAGAGGCGCGCCTGCTGGCCCACCTCAGCGAGCTGGCGGCCCTTCGCCAGTCCTGGGCGCGCAGCAACGAAGTGCAGCTGGCGCGTGCCAGGGAACTGCTGCAACGCTACGCTGCCGTCGATGGCCGGGTCGCCCTGGCGCCTTCGCAAGCGGACGCGCTGTACGCACGGATCCGCAACGACCTGCGCAGCCTGCGCGCGGACGCCGACCTGGCGCTCGACGCGCTCGCAGCGCCATCCTCGGTCACGCCGATGGTGCCGGCTGCCACGGCGCAGGCGCAGGCACCTGAGCGCATCACCACGCTGCGCCGGCAGATCAGCCGCGAGGAAAGCGAGCTGCGGGCGCGCGAAACCGAAGAGCGCTATACGGCTGCGGAAGAGATCATGACGGCGCTGCGCATCCTGCAGGCCCGCCGCATCGCGCTGCTGCCGGCATTGTCGGCACCGTACCGCGCCAGCGTGAGCGGGTTCACCCGCGAAGGGCTGAACCGCGTGCTGAGCGAAATCGAGCACGTGCGGCTGATCGCGCGCTGGTACCCGGTGCAGCGCCTGCATCAGGCGCACGACTTCGCAGCGATGCTCAACAACGTGTTCACCGCCGGGCGCTTCGGTGTCGAACTGCTGGCGCTCGTCCTCGTGCTGGGCACGCTGCTCTTCATGCGTCGCGGCATCCGTGACTGGTCGAGCCGGCTGCGCGCCTGGCTGGCGACTCGCGTCCAGCCGCACTCGCTCATGCTGCGCGTGGACAGGCTCATGCAGATGTTCGTCGCCATCGCGCACGAACTGATCCTGGTATTCACCGTGTACGTGCTGTTCGACCTGCTGCTGCAGGAGCAGCGCGGCGCGCCGGAGCTTGCCGCATTGCGCCGTCTCGCCTACGCCTACGCCTGTTACCGCCTGGTGTTGGCCTTCATCCATCGCGTGCTGCTGACGGCGATTTCGCGCTACCGCACGGTGAACCTGGCGCTCGACCGCAAGGTGCTGCGCTCGCTGCGGCTGGTGGCGCGGCTGGTGCTCTTCATCAACGTCTACCTCATCCTCGCGCAGGCGATGCTGGGGCGCGGGGCGCTGTACGGCATCGCGCAGGACGTGGCATTCGTCGGCGCATTCCTCGTTGGCTGGCGCCTCATCGGCAACTGGCGCAGCGAGGTGACGCAGGCCTATCTGAAGTTCTCGCCGGCCGGCCGGCTGGCAGGCCTCGTGCGCGCGAGCCAGGGCCGGACCTACGGCCTGCTGATCGCCAGCGCGGCCTTCCTGTTTGTCGCGGCACGGGGTATCTGGGTGTGGCTGTGCGACGTCGCGCTCGGGTTCGAACAGACGCGCAAGGCGCTGGCCTATCTGTTCCGTCGCCAGCTGGAACGGCAATCGAAGAACCAGGCGGCACCGGCGGCGGCAGAGACGTTGCCGCAGGCGCTGCAGGCGGCCTTCACCGAAGATCCGACCGCGGAGGACAGCCTGCGCATCGACCACTACCCGGCGCTGGACGAGGTGCTCGCGATGGCATCAGCCCTGCGCGAAGGCGGCCACGGCGCGCTGGTCGCCCTGGCCGGCGAACGCGGCGCGGGCAAGACCTCGTGGCTGATGGCGCTGCACCGGCGTGCCGGCACCGAACTGCCCGGCACCCTGCATGCGTTCGACACCCGGCTGTCGGGCGCCGACGCCGTCTGCCTGCAGCTGTGCACGATACTGGGGTGCGAACCGACCACCTCGCCGCAACGGCTCATCGACGTCGTGCTGCAGCAGGCGCCGCGCATGGTGCTGCTCGATCTCGGACAGAATCTCATGCTGCGCACCGTCGGCGGACTGTCCGGCTACGCGCTGTTCATACACGTGGCGCAGGCAACCGTCAGCCGCGTGCTGTGGGTCGTCGCCTTTGCATACTGGCCGTTCGAGTATCTGCTGCGCACCCACCCGGATCGCGATGTCTATGACCGGATCATCCGGTGCGAGCCCTGGTCCGAGCAGCAGATCAGCGCGCTGATCGACGCCCGGCTGGAGGCGGCGGGTTTCAGCGCCGATTACGACCATCTGCTGCTCAATACGCCGTCGCTCGTGATGGCGCGCAGCCACACGCCGGCGCCGGGCCAGGAGGCCGAGCGCATCGCCGATCGCTATCACCGGCTGATCTGGGACTACGCGGATGGCAATCCGCGCATTGCGCTGCATTTCTTCCGGCTCTCGCTGTCCGTGGCGGGCGAGGGGCGTGTCAGCGTGCGTCTGTTTCCGATTCCGGCCGGCAATGCGCTGGAAGGCTTCGAACTGCGTACGCGTTTCGTGCTGTCATGTGTCGTCCAGCACGAGAATCTCACCGACGAGGAAGCCGCTGAGTCCTTGCGCTTTCCGCTCGCCGAGTGCACCCGTGCGCTGCAGTTGTTGCAGCAGCAGGGGTTTCTGAGCCGGGAGGCCGACCTGCGCTATCGCGTCACCAGCCACTGGAACCGTGCGGTGCTGCGCTTTCTGCAACGCAAGAGGCTGCTGGCCGTATGAGGCAGGGACGATTCATCGAGAGGAGGGCGCGCCGTGAGTGATGCTGTCGAGGTGCTGAAATTCCTCCGTCCGGGCGGCCTGCCCACGGCACTGGTGATTTTCGTCGTGGGCTGGTTTCTGGTGCAGGTGCTGCGCAAGGGCGGCGAACAGCTGGGCGACCGCATGGTGGACCGGCGACTCGCGATCAACCAGGTCGTCACCTTCCTGCGCTTCGCGATCTACATCGCCGCGTTCGCGGCGGCCGTGCCGGTGGTTTTCGCGCTGACCGACGAAATGATGATTGCACTCGGCGGCACCGTTGCGGTCACCGTCGGGTTCGCGCTCAAGGACCTTGCGGCGTCCATCATCGCCGGCATCACGCTGCTGGTCGACAAGCCGTTCCAGGTCGGTGACCGGGTGAGCTTTGACGGCCATTACGGCGAAGTCGTGGCGATCGGCCTGCGTTCGGTCCGGCTGGTCACCCTCGACGACAATCTCATCACCATCCCGAACAACAAGTTCCTGAACGACAGTGTGTCCAGCGGCAATGCGGGCGAACTGAACATGCTCATTCAGCAGGATTTCTTCATCGGCATCGATCAGGATCTCGAGACCGCAAAACGCATCGTCGAAGAGGCGCTGACCTCATGCCCGTATGCCTATCTTGCCAAGCCGTGGACGGTGCTGGTCAATGAGGTCATACAGGATCAGTATTTCGCGCTGCGCCTGCGCGCCAAGGTCTACGTCATGGATATTCGATACGAAAAGATGCTCGAATCCGATGTCACCCAGCGGATTGTCAGCGGCTTCGCGTCCGCCGGCATCCAGCGCCCCGCCATCCTCTATCGCAATGCGCCGATGGCCGCCGGCGAAGCAGGGGAGGCGTGCTGATGCCGGTTCCCGCTTCCGCACCGCGTTCGCGCCTGTTCATGCAGCACCACAGCACGCCGGAACGGGTGCTGCTGGTGCGCTGCGCGATGCTTTTCGTGCTGGTGTCCACGGTGCTGGCGATATTCTGGTTCGACCGCGACGGGCTGCGCGACCACACCGACGGTCACATCAGTTTCAGCGACGTGGCCTACTTCACCGCGGTCACGATTTCCACGGTCGGTTATGGCGACATCGTGCCGGTGTCGGACCGGGCGCGCCTGGTCGATGCCGTGCTCGTGACGCCACTTCGGCTGGTGATCTGGCTGATATTCCTGGGCACGGCCTATGAGCTCGTGCTGCAACACTGGCTGGAGAACTGGCGCATGAGAAGACTGCACGACAAACTGGATCAGCACATCATCATTTGCGGCTATGGCCACGGCGGCCAGAGTGCCGCCCGCGAGGCGGTTGCACGCGGCATGGACCCGCGCCAGATCATCGTCATCGACCGCAACGGCGGTCTGCTGTCGCAGGCGTGCGAAGACGGCTTCGTGGGGCTGCACGGCGACGCGACGCGCGAACAGGATCTCAGCGCCGCGTGCGCGACGCGGGCGAAGTCCATCATCATCTGCCTCGGTCATGACGACGCCACCGTGCTGTGCGTGCTGACGCTGCGACAACTCAACTCGAAGGCACGCGTCATCTGTTCGATCAGCGAGGAAGAGAACATCAAGCTGGTGCGCCAGGCCGGCGCCGACGCCATCATCGCGCCATCCATCGTCGGCGGCTACCTGATGGCCGATTCGATCGACTCCCAGTTCGTTGCCGATTACATCAGCGACCTCATGTGCTCGGAAGGGCGCGTGCGCCTGTGGGAACGCGTGGCGCGCGCCGACGAAGTCGGACGCCCGATGCGCGACCTGAGCCCGGAAATGGTGGTCCGCCTGCATCGGGGCGACGAGAAGATCGGTTTCTGGGAAGGCGACCGTTCCATCATCCGCGCCGGCGACATCCTGCTGACGATCCAGCCCAACCCGCCCGGCGACGGCTGATCCCCGGTTGCGCGGCCGGCAGTCAGACACCGGCCGCCGGCAGCACGGCGTTGTGCGGGCGCGTGACGAGCGCGCCGCGCCAACCGGCGGCCTGCGCGCCAACCGTGTCCCACAGGTGACAGGCGACCAGACACAGCTGTGAGGTGTCGACGCGCAGCGCATTTGCCACGACAGCGTAGGTCTCGGGTGCCGGCTTGAATCGGCGTACCGTTTCAACGCTGAACGCGCACTCGAAGAATCCGTCGATCCCGGCACGCTCCAGCGGCGTCGGCGACGACGCCTGCGCCGAATTCGTCAGCGTCGCGAGCCTGAAGCCGGCGTCGCGCAGACGCACGAGAGCCGGTACGACGTCGGGGTGCGCCGGCATCGCACCCATCCGCATCCTCATGTCGTCGACGTCCGCGTCGGAGACGGTGGCACCGTGGATGTCCGCCACCATGCGCAGCGTTCCCGCCGCCAGTTCGCCGAACGGCGTGTACAGCCCTGACAGGGTCAGCGTCTGCGAATAGAGGATCAGTTGCGCAAACCATTCCCGCAGAACGAGCCGGTCACCGAAGACGCGATCGAACAAGGGCTCCAGCGTCGTGAGGTCGAGCAGCGTTTCGTTCACATCGAAGACGATGATCGAAACGGGCGTGTCATGGAACATGGGTCATCCTTTCGAACAACATCGTTAGCTCGAATGTCCTGCCTCTTTGGTAGTTCTGAAAACAGTAATTTTCAGAACAAAAGAAACATGGGCTGAACGAGCCGGCCCGGGCCGGCTGCGCATTCACGCCGCCGGTTTCCCTTTCGATCGCACGGGCTTCGCCTTCTTCCTGGGCGAATCGCCGCCTGTCGTCGTCCGGCGCGCCACGTCCGGGTGACCGGCACCGGACGGCACCTTCAGGTGCAGCGCGGCCTTGGACAGCAGATTGGCCGACACCGGCGCCGTGATGAACAGGAACATCGTGATCAGCAACTCGTGGATGCCGTAGCGTCCGTGCGCAACGCCATGGATCATGCTGGCGATGAGGATGCCACCCACGCCGAGCGTCGTCGCCTTGGTCGGCGCATGCAGCCGCTGGAAGAAATCGCGGAAGCGCACCATGCCGATCGCGCCGACCAGCGTGAAGAAGGCGCCGACCAGCAACATGATGGAAACGATGATTTCAACCGCCGAATTGACCGTGTCCATGTCAGGCCCTCACTCGATCACGTCGCCGCGCGTCAGATAGCGCGCCAGCGCCACCGTCGACACGAAACCCAGCATCGCCACGATCAGTGCCGCCTCGAACAGCAGCTCGGTGCCAAGACGCATGCCGAGCACGATGACCAGCGCGACCACATTCACGTACAGCGTATCGATGGCGAGCAGTCGATCCGGAATCTCCGGGCCGCGCAGCAGGCGCAGGCCGCACAGCAGCATGGCGACCGTGATGGCGCCCGTCGCGATGTCCAGTGCCAGCGGAATCATCCGAATATCTCCTTCAGCGGTTGTTCGTAACGGGCTTTGATGTCGCGCGCCATCGCGGCCGGATCGTCGCAATCGAGCGCGTGCACCATGATCCGGCGCCGCTCCTGATCGACGACGCAGGACACCGTTCCGGGCGTCATCGTGATGATGCTCGCGAGCAAGGCAATACCGTTCTCGTGCGTGATGTCCAGCGCCACCGGCACCCAGGCCGGTGTCGGCGAACGCAACGGATTCAGCACGATTTTCGCCACCGTCAGGTTGGATACGACGATGTCCCACAGCACGATGCGCAGCAGCCGGATGACGGCGCCCACCGATTGCAGCTTCGCGCCGTTGCCAATGAAACCCGCCGTCACACGCGGCACGACGAGCGCCAGCACGCAGGCGGCCAGCAGATCCGCCGGCGCGACCGAGCGCTGCAGCAGCAGCCAGCTGCCGGCGAGTATCAGCGACAGCACGGGATGCGCCAGCCAGAGCCGGCCGGTCTTGTGTTCAACCATGGACATCAATGCCCTCCTTCGTCACTGTCCGTCGCCGGGCGCGGAAAAACATAAGGTTGCGTCGTGCGCACGCCCTCCCCGCCCAGCACGGCGCGCGCATACGCATCGCGGTCCGCAAGCTGTTCGGCCGCGGCGTCCGTGTATCGCTTGAGCGGGCCGGCCAGCACGCTCATCGCAACACCGGCCGCCAGCAGCGACAGCGTTGCGGCCAGCAGCCGCGGGCTTGCCCCCGCGGCGTTGCCGGTTCCCGCGAGCTCCGGACGCACGCTCCAGAACAGCAGGCTGCCCGCGCGCGCCAGTCCGATCAATGTGAGGAAACCGACGCTGAGCACCACGGTCCAGATCCACGCTTGCGCGGCGTGGCCGCTGGACGCCTGCAGCACCATGAGTTTGCCGATGAAGCCCGGCAGTGGCGGCAGGCCGGCAGAGGACGCCGCCGCGAGCAGCAGCATCAGACCGAGCAGCACCGGCTGCGCCACCGGCGCGCCCGGCTCGAGCCGGTCGGCCGCGTCGCCGCGCTGTGCGGCCACCAGTTCCACCAGCAGGAACAGCGCGGCGATCACCAGCGTGCTGTGCGCCATGTAATAGAAGGCCGCAGACCAGGCGAGCGTCGTGAACAATCCGATCGCCGCCAGTATGGTGCCGACCGACGCCACCGTCAGATAGGCCACCAGACGCGGCAGCGTGTTCGCCGCCAGCACGCCGAACACCGCGAACACGCCGGTCGCCAGTGCCAGCGGCAACAGCCAGGGCTCGACCACGAGCGCCGCCGCGCCGGCCGCGTCGCCGAAAATGACGCCGTGCACGCGCACGATGCTGTAGACGCCCACCTTGGTCATGATCGCGAACAGCGCGGCCACCGGCGCGCTCGCCGCGGCATAGGTCGCCGGCAGCCACAGGCAGAGCGGCAGCAGCGCCGCCTTGACGCCGAACACGACCAGCAGGATGAGCGCAGCCGCCTTCAGCACCACCGCGTCGTCGCCCGTCACCCGCGGCACGCGCTGTGCGAGATCCGCCATGTTCAGCGTGCCGACGGTGGCGTAGATCAGCGCCACGCCGATGAGGAACAGCGCCGACGCAGCGAGATTGATCGCCACGTACTGCACGCCGACCCGGAAACGTTCGCGCCCCTGCCCGTGCGCCAGCAGCACGTAGGAGGCGATCAGCAGGATTTCAAAGAAAACGAACAGGTTGAACAGGTCGCCGGTGACGAAAGCGCCGTTCAGCCCCATGAGCTGGAACTGGAACAGCGCATGGAAATGCCGGCCGTGGCTGTCCCAGCCGCCGCTCGCATAGAGCAGCACCGGCAGCGCAATGGCCTGTGTCAGCAGCAGCATCAGCGCCGACAGGCGGTCGACCACCAGCACGATGCCGAACGGCGCCGGCCAGTCGCCGACCCGATAGACGCGCAGCACGTCGGCGTTGGCGTCGAGTGCCAGCTTGAGCACGATCAGCCCGCCGATCGCCGCCGACGCGAGCGCGATGCGGCGGCGCAGCCGCAGCGATTCGTTCCGGTCGCCGACGAGCAGCAGCACCATCGCGGTGAACGCCGGCAACAGCACCGGCAGCACGGCGAGATGCGGCTGGATGACCCGCATCAGCAGTTCGACGAAACCGGAGTTCATGCGCCGGGCTCCCGGCCGTCAACGTGGTCGGTGCCGGATTCCGCCCGACTGCGCAACGCCAGCTCGATGACGAAACCGGTGGTCGCGAAACCGATGACGATGGCGGTCAGCACCAGCGCCTGCGGCAGCGGATCGGCCACCACGTCGCCGGTGCCGAGAATGGGCTGTGCGTCGCTCCACAAGCGGCCCATCGTGAAGATGAACACATTGACCGCGTAGCCGATCAGCGTCAGCCCGAGCACCACCGGAAAACTGCGCCCGCGCAGCATCAGATACACACCGCAGGCGGTGACCCAGCCGATGCCGCTGGCCACGAGAAACTCCATGCTGACTGTCATGCGTGCTGCTCCTTGCTCGCCGCGCCCAGCACCGACAGTGTCAGCAAGGTGGCTCCGACGACGGTGATATAGACGCCCAGATCGAACATCGCCGCGCTGGCGAGCGGGATGTCGCCCAGCACCGGCACGTGCGGATGTCCGTGCGCGCTGGTCAGGAACGGGCGGCCGAACAGGAATGCCGCGATGCCGGTCAGGCCGGCGATCGACAGGCCGCTGCCTATCCAGCGCGTGAAGCGGCGGCCGGCTGCGCCATGCAGCAGCATTTCCGCGCGCGCCTGGCCGAGTGCCATGTACTGCAGCACCAGCGCCACGGCCGTGATCAGGCCGGCGATGAAGCCGCCGCCCGGCATGTTGTGGCCGCGCCAGAAAATGTAGGCCGACACGATGAGCGCCAGCGGCAGCACGAGGCGGGCGGCAAAACGCAGCAATAGCGGCTGCTGTTCGAACTGCCAGGAACGCCCCTGTTCATCGGCCGCCGGGCGGCGCGTGCGGAAACCGTCCAGCAGCGCCAGCACGCCGACCGCAGCGATGCCGAGCACGGTGATTTCGCCGAAGGTGTCGTAGCCGCGGAAGTCCACCAGGATGACGTTCACCACATTGGTGCCGCCCCCCTCGCTCAACGCCTTGTCCAGGAAGAACCAGGAAATCGACTCGTGATTGCGGGTCAGCATGAGCCAGGCAAAACCGGCGATGCCACCGCCCGCGGCGAGCGCCAGCACGGCGTCGCGGCCACGGCGCAGCGCGCCGGACTCAAGCGGAGAGCGTTGCGGCAAGAGCGCCAGGCCCATCAGCAGGATGACCGTCGACACCACCTCGACCGACAGCTGGGTCAGCGCGAGATCCGGAGCCGACAGCGCGACGAAGGTGAGCGCGGTGACCAGTCCGACGACACCGGTCAGCACCAGCGCCTGGAAGCGCCTGTGGTGCGTGAGCACCAGCACGGTCGCGCTGACCAGCAGCAGCGCCCACAGCGCGAGTGCGAGCGGCGGCGCAGGCATCAGCGCGCGCGTGCCGGCCCCCGGCAGGCTGTCGGCCATGTAGAAGGGCGCGCCGGCGAGCAGCACGGTCAGCGCCACCATCAGCGCCATGGAGCGCTGCAGCGAGCCGTTCTCGATGCGTGACGTGAGACGGCCGGCAAACGCGAACAATCGTTCGACCATGCAGGTGAACGTTGCCTTGCCGGACCAGCCGCGCGGCGTGTAGTCGTGCAGGCTGAGCGGCCGCAGCAAGGCCACGTACAGCCCGATGCCGGCCACCACGGCGATGGCGCTCATCAGCAGCGGCAGGTTCAGGCCGTGCCAGATCGCGAGGTGATACGCCGGCGGCGCGGTACCCAGCATGGCCGATGCGGCGGCCTGCACCAGCGGGCCGTAGGTCAGCGCCGGCAGCACGCCGACGACGACGCACAGCACGGCGAGCAGCGCCACCGGCGCCAGCATGCCGAGCGGCGGATCGTGCGGATGCGCGTGCGGCAATTCCTTCGGCGGGCCATTGAAGAACACGTCGTGCACGAAGCGCACCGAATAGGCCATCGAGAACACCCCGCCCAGCGCGGCCACGACCGGCACCGCGGCGCCCCAGAACATGCTCGCCTCGACCGCCTCGTGGAAGAACATTTCCTTCGACAGGAAACCGTTGAACAGCGGAATGCCCGCCATCGACGCGGCAGCCGTCATGGCGAACGTGGCCGTCCAGGGCATCAGCCGCAGCAGGCCGCCCAGACGTCGCAAATCGCGCGTGCCGGTTTCATGGTCGATGATGCCGGCGCTCATGAACAGCGCCGCCTTGAAGGTGGCGTGGTTGAGCACGTGAAACACCGCCGCCACGGCCGACAGCGGCGAATTCAGCCCGATCAGGAAGGTGATCAGGCCGAGATGGCTGATCGTCGAATACGCCAGCAGCGCCTTCAGGTCATGGCGGAAAATCGCGACCCACGCGGCGAAGGCCATCGTGGCCAGGCCGAAACTCGCGACGATGCCCTCGAACAGTCCGGTGCCGCCGAGCGCCGGATACAGGCGCGCCATCAGGAACACGCCCGCCTTAACCATGGTGGCCGAGTGCAGGTAGGCGGACACCGGCGTCGGCGCCGCCATCGCTTCCGGCAGCCAGAAATGGAAGGGCACCTGCGCACTCTTGGTGAAGCAGCCGACCAGCACGAGCACCAGCATCAGCGGGTACATCGGGTCCGCCTTGATGACGTCGCCGCGCGTGAGCAGCTCGCTCAGCTCATAGGTGCCGGCAATCTGGCCGAGCAGCACGAAGCCGGCCAGCATGACCAGCCCGCCGCCGCCGGTGATTGCCAGCGCCATGCGCGCGCCGTCGCGCGCGTCGGCGCGGTGGCCCCAGTAGCCGACCAGCAGGAAGGATGACACGCTGGTCAGCTCCCAGAACACGACCAGCAGCATGATGTTGTCCGACATGACGACACCCAGCATGGCGGCCATGAACAGCATGAGCAGCGTGTAGAACTTGCCGGCGGGGTCCGCCTCGCCCAGATAGAAATGGGCGTAGATGACGATGAGCAGGCCGATGCCGGTGATCAGCAGCGCGAACAGCAGCGCCAGCCCGTCGAGTCGCCAGCCGATCGACAAGCCGAGCGACGGCACCCAGTCGGTATGCGCGAGCAGCGTCTGACCGGCCATCACCTGCGGGGCGAGCGACAGCAGCAGCGACAGCGCCAGCAGCGTCACCGCACCGGCGGCGAACGCCGTCAGCGTGCGTCGGGCGGCCGAATTGTCACGACCGAAGGAAAAACATAGCAGCGTGCCGGCCACGAGGGGCAACAGCACAATTGTCGCAAGTGGATTCATGGGGCCTGCTGGCTTCAGGGTGCGTCAAACGGGCCGAAGGATAACCCGATTACCGGCCGGTGCCGGGCATTGCAGCGCCCGGGCGGTATGGCGGGCGACTGTTGCACGGCTGGCTGACGGGTTGCTGACCGGCGTTCACTTTCATGGTTCCGGCCGACGCGAGCGGAGAGGCGGGGATTGACGCGCGCAGGCGGTAACATCCGGCATCACCGCCCACCACGGCCCAGTGCCGTTGCGCTCAGTCATGCCGCCGTCCGCCGAAAACCCGACAACCGCCCGCCCCGACCTGCCGCTGCGTCCGCTCGACGAGATCGCCGTACCCGAAGCGCTCGACGGGCACGACGGCGTGAACCGCGCAGACCGGGTACGCCTGCAGATCGGCGCCGGCAACGACGTGGACGCGATCCGCTGCTTTCTCGCCGAATATGACCGCTCGCCCGGCACGCACCGCATTTACCAGCGCGAGTGCGAACGCCTGCTGCTGTGGTCGCTCATCGAATGCGGCAAGCCGCTGTCCAGCCTGAACCGCCAGGATTTCGAAGGCTATTTGCACTTTCTGGCCGACCCGCAGCCCGCCGCGCTGTGGTGCGGTCCCAAGGTGGCGCGCGTGAAGGCGCAATGGCGCCCCTTCGTCGGCCCGCTGTCGGACGCCGCCGTGCTGACGGCGATCGCCGCGATCAATTCCCTGATGGCCTATCTGGTGGATGCCGGCTACCTCGCCGGCAATCCGCTCGGCCTCATCCGCCAGCGCCGGCGCAAGCTCGCCAGTGCCAACGCCGGGCCGGCGCAGGTCATCGCGCAGACCGAGGAAATGCTGAAGGTCGAGCGTTTCCTCGACGCGGAAATGTGGCAGGCGGTCACGCGGGCAATCGAGGCGATGCCGCGCGACAGCGCGGTCGCCTGCGACGAATACGAGCGCGCGCGCTTCGTTGCCGCGCTGCTTTACATGCTGGCGCCGCGCGCCGGCGAACTCGAGTCGCACCGCATGAACAGCTTTCGTGAAGAGCGCGGCCGCTGGTGGTGGCATGTCGTCGGCAAGGGCGGCAAGCAGGCCCGCGTGCCGGTGGCCGACGACATGGTTCACGCGCTGGTTCGCTATCGCAAGCATCTCGGCCTGTCGGCCATGCCCCGGCGCAATGACCTGACGCCGCTGCTGGTGTCGCTCAAGGACCGCAGCCCGATCACCGCGCGCCGGCTCAACCAGATTCTGAAGAAGATCTTCTGCGCCGCGGCCGGACTGCTGCCGGAGGAATCCGAGCACAAGCGCGAAAAGCTGCGTGCCGCGTCGGCCCACTGGGGACGTCATACCGGCATCACGGCCAAGCTCGACAGCGGCATGAACGAACGCTATGTCCAGAAGGACGCCCGCCACACCGACGCCCGCACGACACAGCGCTACATCCACGAAGAAGAGGAGCGCTGGCACGACGAGGCACAGAAGCAGCAATTGCCCTGGGCCACGCCGAACGACACGGACGGCAAACGCGGGGCGGACTGACCGAATGTTTTTTCCGGTGCCGAAGTAAGCAAATGGCACGCCCCCGGGTCTGGTGTCCGGAGAGCGCAATGCGAAGGCCCGAGGGCCCGCAGATGCTGTTCTCGCCAGACCGTATTCCGGGCGTCTTGCCCCTCACTCAGGAGAGTACTCACATGTCCAAGTTCAATTTCGGCGCTTCCGTCGCCGCCGCTGCCGCCGCTCTCGCCCTGTCGGGCTCCGTGTTTGCCGGTGACATGCCCGCCGGCAGCAAGGGCGCCGCCGTCGGCGCCAGCGACAAGGTGCATTGCTACGGCCTGCACGCCTGCAAGGGCAACAGCGACTGCGCAACCGCCGAGCACGGCTGCAAGGGCCAGAACGCCTGCAAGGGCCACGGCTTCAAGGCCACCTCGGCCAAGGAATGCCTGACCCAGGGCGGCACCATCGGCGACATCGCCGCGAAGTAATCGTGTTGTGCCGCGCGGCGCCCGATGCGCCGCGCGGATCCTGATGAGGCCATGCATGCAAGCACTGACCCGCCCCTCCCCCGGTTTCGGGCTCGGCCTGCGCCCGCCGCACTACGCCGCGCTGCTTGAAACCCGCGCGCCGCTGGAGTGGCTTGAAATCATTTCCGAAAACTTCATGGTCGACGGCGGCAAGCCGATGGCCATGCTCGATCGCCTGCGCGCCGACTATCCGATGGCGATGCACGGCGTCGCACTGTCGATCGGCGCCGACGAAGACATCGATCGCGACTACATCGCGCGACTGAAGACGCTGGCGGCACGCGTCGATCCGCTGTGGATTTCCGACCATCTGTGCTGGACCGGCATCCAGGGCCGCAACGCCCACGACCTGCTGCCGCTGCCCTATACGGAAGAGGCGGCACGCCTGCTGGTGCGCAAGATCGGTCAGGTGCAACACGAGCTCGGACGCCGCCTGGTGCTGGAGAACGTGTCCAGCTACCTCACCTATGGCGTGTCGAGCAGCACGGAATGGGACTTCATCCGCGAAGTCGCCGACGAGGCTGACTGCCTGCTGCTGCTCGACGTGAACAACGTCTATGTCAGCAGCGTCAATCACGGTTTCGACCCGATCGACTATCTGCAGGCCCTGCCGGCCCGGCGCGTGCAGCAGATCCATCTGGCGGGCCATTCCACGCACGAAGACCACCTTGTCGACACGCATGACCATCCGGTATGCGAGGACGTGTGGGCGCTCTACGACGTCGCCTGCGGCATGTTCGGCCCGGTGGCGACGATGATCGAACGTGACGACAACATTCCCGAACTGCCCGAACTGCTGAACGAACTGGCGCGTGCGCGCACCATTGCCGCGCTCGCTGCCGGCGCCGGAACGCGGGCCGTCGCATGAGCGCGCTCAGGCCGATGCAGCAGCTGTTCATGGACTATCTGCATGATCGTCCGAACCATTTTCTCGACACGCTGGCCGACACCGGCGGCCTCGCCCGCGACGCACGCGCCAACATCTATTTCAACGCCTACCGCGTGCGCCTGCTCGACACGCTGAAGGACAGCTTCGACAAGACGTGGAGCTGGCTCGGCGACGAGCGCTTCGAGGATGCCGCGCTGCGCTACATCGCGCAGCACCCGCCGACGCATTTCAGCCTGCGCCCGTATGGCGACCGCTTCGCCGACTGGCTGCAGTCCGCCATGCCGGACGACGCCGAAGTCGCCGAACTGGCCCGGCTGGACTGGGCACTGCGCAACGCCTTCGACGGTGCCGACGCTTCAGCGCTGACCGGTGACACGCTGGCCGGCTTCGGCGACGACGACTGGGCGCAGGTCGTGTTCAGGCCGCATCCGACAACGCAGTTGCTGCCGCTGACGCACAACACGATCGCGTTGTGGCACGCGATGGATCGCGAAGACACGCCGCCGCCGGCGCATCGCCTCGCGCGCCCGGCAACGCTGCTGGTATGGCGCAAGGGGCTGCAGCCGCATTTCAGGTCGATCGACGATGCGGAAGCACACATGCTGCACGCGATGCTGCGCGGCGAGCGCTTTGCCGACGCCTGCGAAAGCCTCGCCGGAACGCTGCCCGGCGACAGCGACCTGCAGTCGCTCGTCGGCGCCTTCATCGCGCGCTGGCTGGAAGAGGAACTGCTGCAGGCGCCCTGAAGCGCGCGAGCCTCAGTCGCCGCGCGTCAGGGTGCCCGCGCGGTCCAGGCTGGCGCGGCATTCATCCACCATGCGCGCAATCAGTTCGGCGCAGCTGGGTACGTCGCGGATCAGCCCGATCACCTGACCGGCGGTGATCACGCCGCCATTCACCTCGCCCTGCGCCAGCGCCGCCGCACCGCGCGCGCCGCTGACCAGCGGGCGGATGTCGTCGAAGGTGCAGCCACGGCTTTCCGCCTCGACCACCGCATCCGACACCGCGTTGCGGAACACGCGCGCCGTGTTGTGCAGGCTGCGCAGGATGAGCCGCGTGTCGCGCTCGCTCGCATTCACCAGCGCCTGCTTGATGCTGTCGTGGATCGGCGCCTCCTTCGTCACGCAGAAGCGCGTGCCCATATTGACCCCCTCGGCGCCCAGCGCCAGCGCCGCCGCCATGCCGCGGCCGTCGCCGATGCCGCCGGAAGCGATGACCGGAATGTCCAGCGCCTGCGCCGTGATCGGAATCAGCACCAGGCCCGGCACGTCGTCCTCACCCGGATGGCCGGCGCACTCGAAGCCGTCGATGCTCACGATATCCACGCCCTTCTTCTGCGCCGACAGCGCATGCCGCACCGCCACGCACTTGTGGATGATGGTCGCGCCTCGCGCCTTCGCCTTGGCGATGAAAGCCTCCGGATTGTTGCCCGCCGTTTCGATGATGCGGACGCCCGAATCCAGCATCGCGTCGAGATAGGCCTCGTAAGGCGGCGGCTTGATCGCCGGCAGGATGGTCAGATTCACGCCGAAAGGCTGATCCGTCATGTCGCGACAGCGCGCAATCTCCGCCAACAGCGCCTCCGGCGTCGGCTGCGTCAGCGCCGTCAGAATGCCCAGCCCGCCGGCATTCGACACCGCAGAAACCAGCTCCGCCCGACCCACCCACATCATCCCGCCCTGCACGATGGGGTAGCGGATGCCCAGAAGTTCGGTGATGCGCGTTTTCATGCCTTGTGTCCGGTGAAGAGGAACAGAGGGTGATGATGCGCCAGCGGGGTGGAGACAGGGCGTTTGAAACGGTCCGAAAAGTCACTGGCAGGTCACGAGCAGCGCACGAAGAAGCGGTTCAGGTGGAATCGACCAAGGGCCGATATCCGAGTAGCGCTGTTCCAAGCTCACGTAGCTAAACCTCAACGCCTTAGGACTCTTTTGGCCACGCACCGGAAATCAGGAAAAGTAGCAGGACGATTCGGTGCGGGAGTCTGCCTCAAAACCCATGGCACGAGCAGGGAGGTTAAGGCTGCCTGTCAGGTGGTTGCTTCTGACCGAATCTCATCTGGCCCATCAGGTCCATCTTGGAGGACGTCATCTTTTGGAAACGCCACCACCCTCCTCGACTCAACGTGAATACTGGTAACCGGAGCGTCCACACTGCTAGGCTGAATGCCATGTGCGGCAAGCGTGTCGACGAGGTCTCGAACAACGTCATCCTTGTGAAGCACAAAGGTTGATGCAAAGCAGCGCCAGAATCGCCACCCGGCTCTTTCCAATATACGCTGCCGGCGCATATCGCTATCCCACTGGTCAGGGCCGTGATACCGATCACCATCGCACTCGATTGCTAGGCGGCTGTCAGCATCCCCTTCTACAACCATGTCGATTCGGTAGGAGCCGACCGGCACTTGTGGAATTACTCGATAACCACGAGCAACCAAGATGTCGAAGACTTCCCGTTCAAAGGGCGATTCGCAGCGCTCACGAAGATTCTCCAGTTGCTCCTCGTCCTGGAAGAACGGCGCCTGGAAATGCTGAATGAGATTTGAGCGCAATTGGTCCGCCTGGCTCAACTCTTCGGCTTGAATACTGCGAACAAGGTACATGCGGTCTCGAGCTCTGGAAGCAGCGACGTTAAAGCGTTGTGCCACCATATCTTGCGTCTGTGCGTGCGCCTGACCAAGAGAAGCAACCATGGACAAGAACATGATGTCCCGCTCCTTACCTTGGAAGGTGCGTGCGTCACCGCAGGTAATTTTGTATTGCGTGACGACCTGCTCGCCAAGCTCATCATTGAGCATCTGCATGACTTTGAGCGCCTGCTCGTTACCCAATAGGGAGACGACACCAATAGTCCGCCCATCAAATGCGCGGTTCTCAACGATGGCCCGGATTTCATCAACAATGAAGCGAGCTTCGGGCAGGTTGATGTCTTTGTTGCGGTATCCGTCGGTGACGTAAACATCCACGAGTGGCGGGTCTAGGCGCTCTGAGGCCTTTGGCATCCGTAATGGCTTGAGTTCATGGTTATAGAACTCACGTTTTGAATACTCGATGATCGGCGCCACGCAGCGGAAATGCTCCCGCAACATCACAGCGCTCTTGGCGAATACCACCTTGAACAAATCATAGATGGACCGCTCTGGGGTCATCTGAGGCCGGTAGATGTCCACTTGGTTGGCAAGGAAGCGAGTCATCAGATTCCTGATTTTCTCTTCCTCAAGACCAACCCCTTCCGGCGAGACCTGCTTGTCGTCACCAACAATCAAAACCTTCTTTGCACGCAGAATGGCGGGCAATGCGGTCAGGTCAGATTGGGAGGCCTCATCGATAATAACCAGGTCAAAGCACCCGAAGCTGGCCGGCAGCGACTCGCAAATACGGTAGTGCGGCATAATCCAGCAAGGAATCGCACCATTAGCCCGCTCAGCAGCGAATCGCGCGTCCTGGCGGTAACGCCCGGCGCGGATACCGGTGCCTTTCCCAATCTTTTTGATGGCCGACCGGTAGGCCTCCAGAGCCGCCCTAACGTCATGTGTAGCGTTTTCAGCGAGCTTGAGCCACGTCCGCTTATTGACTGCATCCTGGTAGAGCTTGGCTAGGTCATGCTCTAGGTCCATCCGCAGCTTTGACAGTCGCTTCAATTCGTGACGGCCGTCAATCTTGTCGACAAAGCTAACTAACCTGCACAGGCGCCATACCTCACGCCAATTGTCCGGCAGCAAAGCATCATGAGCCCCCGGGTGTGCCTCAGTGCGAAGCTTCAGCGCCCATTTCTGGGCACCGGAGGACTCAATCAACTGGGTAACGTCAGAAATCGTCTTAAGGCTTCCGGCCAAAGAGTGAACCCGACGGAGTTCTTCCATCAATTTCGACCACTCAGCCTGAATATCACTGTCAGTGCATTCCTGACTGCCCAACCGCTTGTTAAGAAATTCTCTCAGCTGCTCAGTAATTGCACCCTCGCAACCAAAAATCGCTTTCATGAAGGACTCCTTGACCACCCAGGTTTCGGCAAGACGATGACGTGTCAGGTGATGTTGGAAAATACCCTCAACCTCACCAAGCAACTCCTTGGTGTACGGTGTTTGTATGGCTTTCGGCCAGGTTGGCAGCAACGGCTGCACGGCCGTAACCACCTCCAACTCATCGGAGATACTGGCTGCAACCTTGTTGTAGAGGTCTATTGCCATGCCAGCAGCAACCAGGCGCTCTGGCTTAGGTTCGAATCTTGGAAGCGAGATTTCATCCGCCAAAGTGTTCCAACGAACAAGTAGTGCCTTGCTCAACTGCTGGAACTTTATGAACTGCAGCACGTGTTCCCACTCCGACGTTGATTCGGGCTTTGCACTGACTACTACAACCGCGTCCAAGACCCGCTTCTGCTCGGTTTTTCCGAACATTCCAGCCAGCCCGAATGGCTTTTTTCCTTGTGACAAATTGGTGACTGCCTCGACCAACTCACTGTTGGCTTCGAAGCCATCAGACAAAGTCACCGGCTTAGCCAAGAACTGCTTCCGCGTATCCAGCGCGGCAAGGATTTCATCCTTAAGTGTCAGGAACAAATCCAGGATTTCGTTCTTTGAACTGCGACGTAGGTATTGCTGCAACCCAGCAGTCCAGGCCTGCTGTGCATTGTCGATTTCCCGGAGCAACAGCCTGAGATTCGACACCTTAGAGGTGGCCGTCATCGCAGCCTGAACAGTCTCCGGGGTAGTGCTGACAAGGCTTGGAACCACGCCGTCAGACTCTTGAGCCTTCAACTCACTCAGGCGAGACAGGTCTTGATGAACCTGCAACAGCTTTCCCGTTTCAGGAAAGTCACCAATCTGGGGAACCCGTTTGCAGAGGTACGCCAAGTCGGGCCCGACAGCGAGTCGTGCTTCGCGCAACGTGGAAATCTCAGCATTCCCAAACTGCGGCTTGTGGCTGGATTCGATGGTCAGGACATCCGGGAACCACGAAACCTCATTGCGGTTTACTGCAACATCTTCAGCAACCTCGACAGGCGTCAGGGACTCATCGTCAATCTGTACTTTGTCCAGGTTCAAACTCGCCCAGTTTGCGATTTCCTTATCCGTCTTGGCGATTCGCCCATGCAGCGCATCAATTTGCACGTCGATTTGCTCGATTTCACGACGATAGACTGAGCGGTCGATTCGGGTGACCTCCGCAGCAATCTTATTGATGGCGAACTCGAATTGCTTCATGCCCTCAGCTTCACTGGTCAGCAGACTGATAGCTAGTGGCCGAATGGACTCAGGTAGCTTCTCCTGCAACACAGTGAGTGCCGGGTCCTTCATCGAGGTAACCAGCACTCGCTTTCCCAAAGCAAGGTAGTGGCAGATTACGTTCGCGATGGTGTGCGTCTTACCTGTTCCTGGTGGGCCCTGAACTACCACGCCATCATGCGCTTCCAGCATCTGAATAATCTGGACTTGCTCATCGTTGTAGGCCATTGGGAAGTACAGTTCCGAAACGTGGCCAGTCCCGGACCCAGTGCCACCACCACTGCCACTAACCACTGATAGCCCACGAAATGGAGGGAGGGTCACTTCTTCGTTTTCAGACGAAGGCTCCGTTACAAGGGACAAGACGGCGTCTGGCAAGGGGCCAAGGTTTTCAGCGGCAAGCTTGGCCTCAAAACGCTCCAAGTCTTGAACCAGCAGGTTGCTAGTCCGCGGACGTGCCAGCAGCACCCAGGTATCCGTGACCACCAGGTTCTCGGTGGACTTGGGAAGACTTCGGTCGTCAGCGGTAGTTTGAGGTGGCCAGTAGGTTCCGGATGCGTCCAAGAACGTGGCAGCCGACTGCAGAAGCGGCTCAAAGGTGCTTGGCTCAAAGGGATTAAGCACACCGCCAGTCGACTCGAAGAACTTCTTGCTTGTCTCGACCAGCTTGGCTACCCCTGGATTATCCATCGACGCATAGATGTCGACCTCTAATCGCGGCTCTGAGGAGCGAGGCCGGATTTCCAGCGCCATAGTCGTTTCGTTGAGCGAAATCTCGACGAGCTGAGTTAGCAGTGGATAAGCGAGAGCACCCGAGGGCAAGGACCAGAGCGCCACACCGACGCCCCAAACCAACTCGAGCTGGGAGTCGACGAGGTTGCCCTGCATTTTCTGGGAGAGCATGAACAGCTCGGAGTAGAGCGAAATGCTTTTCCGAACCTCCTTTTCGCGCTCGGACCACGGGCGCCATAAAGCCTCAACATAAGACTTGAGCTGCCCCTTGAGCAACTCCCTGTCCGGGAAGTCTTCCAAGGAAATAACGAGGGACGCTACCTTCTCCTTGGCCACTTCGCCTTCTGCGACAGGCACATCTGGACTAACAACCAACGCCCCGATGTCGATGAGGGATTGGCGTACCGCGTGAGTCTTGAGGCTGGGCTCTTTATTCGGTGCCCTAGGAAGGTCAATCCAGAGGTTGAGAAGCTTGCTATCTGGTACGGGGGGACGAGTCTCGTGCAGCCGGTCCAAGCGAAGCCAAACCTCATCAAACTCCGTTTCCTGGCAATTGAATGACACACTAGGCAAGCCCTTGATACGCTCTTCCGTGCGAGTGAAATCCTTGTGCTGCGAGAAATTCTGCAGCGGCGTCTTTTTCAACAGGGCAGTTTGTTTCGCAAACTCGATGAGTGCGGCTAGGCGTTCGTTTTTAATGTCCATTAGATAGCTTTCTTATTTGGCCATGAGCACGATAATTACCAGCACAACCAGGCCGATGAGAATCCATTTAATGCCGGCACTTCCGGACTCAGTCGTAGTTTTGGCCTGGAATATAGTGCGCATCACACCGTATTTGAATTGGGCTTCGTACGCTGTTTTACAGGCAGAGCACGAAAGATGCTGCACAACACCTTCAAGAGTAGAGACGAAATTGGGTGTTTTGCAGTTAGCGCAATCAACAACCACACGGTCGGGTGCAACCGGAGGAGTCTGAATTACTGGCGCTTCAGGCACACACTCTTTCGGAAGTGACTTAACTGGAGGCGCGGGGGGCAGAACCACTCCTTCAGATAGTCTCCGAACAAGCTCATCAACCTCAGCCTTCAATGCACGTGCTTTCGGGCGGTCGCGATGCCCTAACTCGTATTGAATAACTTTGAGTGCTTTTAAGTCACTGCGTGCCGTTGAAATCAACTCTTGAATCTGTTCGATTCCATGCTTAAAATAAGGGCGATAGCGCATGTTGTTGCTTTGATTTTAACTAATTAGTAAAACAAGCGGTGTTTCGCATTCTACAAAAAACACGACTATCAAACATTCCAATCACGTGCAATAGCCGAACCGCCCCGAGGCTGGTTGGGGTAAGTCAGGCGGCGACCTCGGACGCCTGGCGGCCGCAGCCGGTGGAACTGAGCAGGCAATGGTGGTTGAACAAGGACACCCATTCAAGTGTTGCCAGTTCTACCACCGCCTCCGGGGTCTTCCACGGCGCACGGCATGAATCATTCGGCTTTGTACAACCCGTTGACGGTCTCGGCCAGAGCGTTGTCACCCCACCCTTCTGAATGGAGAGCAGGCGATGCGATTCATCATCACGGCGCAGTCCGATCCGGCGAACCGGAGCGCCGAGCAGACGGACGAGTTCGATGCCGAACTGTTCAAGGCCTATATGCGCTTCAACGAAGAGATGCACACCGCCGGGGTGCTGGTGGCGTCCGAAGGTCTGAATCCGGCGGCGCAAGGCGCGCGGATTGCTGTTGCGGACGGGAAACGCTATGTCGTCGATGGTCCGTTCGCAGAGTCCAAGGAGCTGGTCGGCGGCTTCTACATCATCGAGGTCACGTCTCTCGATGAAGCCATCGGGTGGGCGCTGCGCGCGCCCTGCGGCCTGGGTACGGACGACATTCTGGAAGTGCGCCAACTGACCGGTTCGGACGACCTGCCGGCTGATCTTCTTCAGCTCATCGAGGAAGCCGCGCCGACCTGGAGTGCCGATACCTGGCAGTCGCGCAGCCGCGAGGCGCGTTGAAGCGTTCCGATCCGTCCGGCATCTTCGCCTTCGAGGAGAACCATCATGGTCACACCCGCAAAGAACACCGTCTGTCTTTGGTTCAACGGCGGTGCAGAGGACGCGGCGCGGTTCTACGCCGCCACCTTTCCCGATTCCTTCGTCGGCAACGTGTATCGCGCGCCGGCTGACTATCCATCCGGCAAGGAAGGCGATGTGGTGACGGTGGCGTTCACCGTCATGGGCATCCCCTGCCTCGGGCTGAACGGCGGGCCGGCCTTCCCGCAGACCGAGGCATTCTCCTTCCAGGTGGCGACGGCGGATCAGGCGGAAACCGACAGGCTGTGGAACGCCATCGTCAGCAACGGCGGCCAGGAAAGCGCCTGCGGCTGGTGCCGGGACCGCTGGGGCCTGTCCTGGCAGATCACGCCGGTGGCGCTGATGAACGCCATCGCCCACCCCGACCCGGCGACGGCGAAGCGGGCGTTCGAGGCGATGATGGGCATGACGAAGATAGACATCGCGGCGATCGAGGCGGCGGTGCGCGGCTGAACCGCATCGGTCCGGGCCAGACCACGCTGTGGACCGCCCGATCGGTGTTGCCCGCCGTTTTCCAGGGCCTTTATGATGCGCACATCGCTTCAGCGGCCGCCGTCCGATACGGGTGCGGCCGTGCTGCGCTTCTGACTGCACGCCGTCGGCCCGGTCGCACAGACCGGTGCCGCGGTTCGGCTCACCCGGGAGTTCGCGCATGGGCGTTCTTGACGATCACAACCGCCTGCACACTTATGGCGACAGCCTCGGCCCGCCGACAACCGTCGTCGGCGTTTCCGCCCGGCAGGCGATCGAGGCGAACAGGCGCCCGCTCGATGCGGGCGCGCAGGGCGCGTCTTCCGGTCGGACACTTCACGGCAAGGAGCACCTCAAACTGGCCGTGGGCGGATTGATGATTTCGGTGGTCTTCGCGCTGGCTGCCTGGATCGTAGGCGGCATCGGCGCGGTGGCGCTCGGCTTGCTCGCGGTCATCTCCGGACTGTTCAGCGCCTGCTTTCTGGTCGCTGCGCTGATCAGCGCAGCGAAGGCCACGGCATCCCGCGGGCGTGGTGGCTCGTCACCGGGGCCCTGAGGCGTGACGCGACCTCCCCCTGCTTCGGTATCCGGCACCCGGGTGCGCCCGGCCTTCACCGAACACCTGAACGAGGTGTTCAGGGCGTTCGGCGCCATCGACGCACGACGCATGTTTGGCGGCTACGGCATCTACCATGAAGGCGTCATGATCGGCCTGGTCATCGACGAAACGCTCTATCTGAAAACCGACGCCGGCACGCATGAGCGCTTCCAGGATGCCGGTGCCGAACCCTTCCGGTACGAAAAGCGTGGCGAGACGGTCGTTACGTCCTACTACTCGATGCCGGTCGATGCGTTTGACGATCCGGATCTGGCCCGGAGCTGGGCGAGTGTTGCGTATGAAGCGGCGCTGAGAACCAGGCAGCGTGCACCGAAGCGCAAACGGAAGTCCGCAAAGGCAGACTAGGCACGCTGCGGTACGCGGAGCGACGGGTACCGATTACCCTCCCCTTTCAAGCGTGTGCGACGGCACGCAGGTTTCGCCCTCGCCGCATACCTGTGCCGCGCCGGCGATGAGTCAGGCCAGCATCGGCCGCTTCGAGCAGTAGCCGGCCTCAAGTCCGCGAGCCCAGGCCCCGTACTGCGCCTCGTCGACGAACAGGTCGTGGCCGTTCGTTGCCAGCGCGATTACGCAACTGAAGGGGCATGCACCCCGCATCGCGTTCGCCCGCCCGCCTGTGATCGCTTCCGCTCAGCCCGCACCCCGGCGGGGTTCGCAAGCCCCGAAACTACAGAGAGGTCGGCCGTGAAGTCGCTGCAGGTTGTCATCGTGATGAATGCGCCTGTCAAGACCGACCCGACATTCGGAAGCCTGCATCCCGTTGAAGCAGTACCCGGCACGAAGGCATGTTTCTCTGCTCATTGCGGCTGCCCCGCGGTGTGTGATCCGCTCGAATCCGGTCACGTACCGGGCTTCGGGAATCGGCAGCCGTCGACCGCGCAGACTACGGGTACCAAGCAAGGCTGGACGTGGCGCGGGGGCTCGCCCGGCATGCTGCTCCAGTCACACATTGCATTCGCGCGGAGTCCAAACATTCCAGAGCGCACGATTCCGCCGCTCGATCTTGAGAAAGGACTTTCACGATGAAAACGTACGATGTTCAATCCGTTTCCCTGCACGTATCCCGGGAACAGGCTTTTGCCTTCATTTCGGACGCGCGGTGCCTGCCCCGCTGGACCAGCGCCTTTGCAGCCGTGGACGGAAAACGGGCATTGATGAGGACCCCGGCAGGCGAAGTGCTCGTCGATCTTGAAGTACACGCGTCCTCTGATACGGGTTCGATAGACTGGGCCATGACCTTTCCCGACGGAACGTGTGCCGGTGCGTACTCGCGCGTTGTCGAGCTTGGCCCCGATCATTGCGTCTACACGTTCGTCCTCACGCCACCGCCCGTCGCTCTGGAACAGCTCGAAGGAACGCTCGAAGTGCAGTCCGGGATTCTCGCGGGGGAACTGCGTACGCTGAAGGACGTGCTCGAACATGCCCGATGACCAGCAGACGGATCTGAACGCACTGGCTGCGCTCGCGCGGAAAGGCGATCGCGACGCACTGGAAGTGCTCGTGCGCGCCATTCAGAAGGACGTGTACAACCTCGCAGTGCGCTTTCTCTGGCATCCGCAGGATGCGGAGGACGCCACGCAGGAAATACTGATCCGCATCATTACGGGCCTGGCCACCTTCGAAGGACGAAGCCGGTTCCGCACATGGGTCTACCGCGTGGCCAGCAACGCCTTGCTGACGCAAGGCAGGAAACGGATGGAGCAGGCGGCGCTGTCCTTCGACGCATTCGCCGAAGCGCTGGCCGACGGCCTGGCCCCTGGCACACCCGAACCGAGCTCGAGCGCCTCTGATGATCCCGCTGAAGCCCTCATGCTCGAAGAGGTCAAGGTCGGCTGCACCCATGCGATGCTGCTCTGCCTGGACCGCGACCACAGACTTGCCTACATACTCGGCGAAGTGCTCGATCTCGACCATGGCGAAGGCGCGGACATTCTCGTCATTACGCGCGCAGCGTTCCGCAAGCGGCTGTCACGTGCCACTCAGCGCATCACTTCTTTCATGACCGGGCATTGCGGCCTCATTGATTCCGGCAATCAATGCCGGTGCAGGCTCAAGATCGGATGCGCCATCAAACGGGGACACGTTCGCCCGGAAGCCCCCCTGTTCGCACAGTCCCTGACGCATGCACAGCGTTTTCCGGAGGTGCTCAGAACCATCCGCCAGCTCGAACAGGGGCGCCGGGCTGCGGCGCTGTACCGGTCTCATCCCGATCTGGCGCCTTCGACGCCGTTCAACACCTGGCTGAAGCAGCTCCTGACGTTCGAATCCGGTTGAGGTCCGACACCTTCCTCAGGCGTCTGCCCTGCCAAAAGCACCGGACAGACGCCCGGAATCCGTTGCGGATGGCTGACCTATGCAATGGTCTCCAGGGCAGGCCGCGTGTCCAATTTCGTCCTCGTGCGGATGATTCCCGTACCCGCCGGACGGCAGGCGTCAGGCGTGCGTCACATGCCGTTGTAGATCGGCCCCTCACCGCCTTGCGGCACCGTCCAGTCGATGTTCTGCGTCGGGTCCTTGATGTCGCAGGTCTTGCAGTGCACGCAGTTCTGCGCGTTGATCTGCAGACGCGGGCCGTCCGGTTCCCGCACGATTTCATAGACGCCCGCCGGGCAGTAGCGCTGCTCCGGCGCATCGTAGGCCGCAAGGTTCACGCTGATCGCGACCTGTTCATCCCCGAGCTTCAGATGACAGGGCTGGTCTTCCTCGTGGTTCGTGTTCGACAGGAACACCGACGACAGGCGGTCGAACGTGAGCACGCCGTCCGGCCTGGGGTAGTCGATCGGCGTACAGGCGGCGGCCGGCTGCAGCGCCGTGTGGTCGGCGTCGTTGCGCAGCGTCCACGGCACGTTGCCCTTGAACAGCAGTTGCTCCGCACCATAGAGCAGGGAGCCGAGCCACAGCCCGCGCTTCATGTACGGTTTGAAGTTGCGCGTGCGGTACAGCTCCTCGCGCAGCCAGCTTGCGCGGAACGCCGTGGGGTAGTCGGCGAGCGCGTCACCGGCGCGCCCGGCGACGATGGCGTCGACGGCCGCGTCGGCGGCCAGCATGCCGCTCTTGATCGCCGCGTGGCTGCCCTTGATGCGCGCCGCGTTCAGGAAGCCGGCGTCGTCGCCGATCAGCGCGCCGCCCGGGAACACGAGCTTCGGCAGGCTTTGCAGGCCGCCGGCCGCAATCGCCCGCGCGCCGTAGGACACGCGCGTGCCGCCTTCGATGTGTGCGCGGATGGACGGATGCGTCTTGTAGCGCTGGAACTCGTCGAACGGCGACAGGTGCGGATTGCTGTAATTGAGTCCGACGACGTAGCCGATGGCCACCAGATTGCCGTCGAGGTGATAGATGAAGCCGCCGCCATAGGTTGCGTTGTCCATCGGCCAGCCGGCCGTGTGCACGACGAGACCGGGCCGGCTTTGCGCGGCCGGCACTTCCCACAACTCCTTGATGCCCAGGCCGTAGCTCTGCGGATCGACGCCGTCACGCAGGTCAAAGCGCTGTTCCAGCGCCTTGCCCAGATGCCCTCGACAGCCTTCGCCGAACAGCGTGTATTTCGCGCGCAGCACCATGCCGGGCTGGAAGGCGGGGCCGGGCGTGCCGTCGCGCGCAACGCCCATGTCGCCGGTGATCACGCCGGCCACGGCGCCGTCGTCGTCGAACAGCACGCTGGCGCCCGCGAATCCGGCATAGACCTCGACGCCCAGCGCTTCCGCCTGTTCGCCCAGCCACTTCACGACATGGCCGAGGCGAACGATGTAGTTGCCGTCATTGCGGAAGCTGTCCGGCAACAGGGCGTGCGGCACTTCCCGCGCGCCGGTCGCGGACAGGAAGAGCACGCTGTCCCGCGTGACCGCCGTGTGCAGCGGCGCACCGGTGCTCGCCCACTCGGGCAGCAGCTCGGTCAGCGCGCGCGGGTCCATGACGGCGCCGGACAGGATGTGCGCCCCGACTTCGGACGCTTTCTCGATGACGCATACCGACAGTTCGATGCCGGCTTTGAGCGCCTGTTGCCGTGCCCGGATCGCTGCCGCGAGCCCGGCCGGCCCGGCGCCGACCACCAGCAGGTCAAACTCCATGGAGTCGCGTTCGATTTCACTCATGTGCTTCGCTTCTTTCCGCTTGATTCGCCTGCGCCACGCCGGCGCCCACTGCGATCAGAACAGACCGGCGTTGCTACGCAAAGCCCGGCGCGGCTTATCGGTTCATAACGCCCCGAAAGCCGCACCGGCCGGTGTCAGCCCTTGCCACCGGCGCGCGCGAAGATGCCGGCCACTGCGTCCTTCAGGTCGGCCGGCAGCACGACCACCTTGGCGTTCGGCGATTCACCCAGCTTGTTCAGCGCAGCCACGTACTTTTCACCCAGCAGATACATCATCGGCAGTTGCTGGTCGCCGAGCGAAGCCATGACCCGGCGGATCGACTCCGCGCTCGCTTCGGCCAGCGTCACCTGCGCGGTCGCGTCGCGCTTGGCGGATTCCAGCCGCGCTTCCGCTTCCAGGATCATCGACTGCTTCTGCCCTTCCGAGCGCGTCACCATCGCCTTGCGTTCGCGCTCGGCGCTCGCCTGCTGTTCCATCGCGCGCTGCATGGAATCGGACGGATTGATGTCCTGGATTTCCACCGATTTCACCGTCAGGCCCCAGTCGATCGCCTCGTCGGCGATGCTCTCGCGCAGCCGCACCTTGATCTTGTCGCGGCTCGACAGCGCCTGGTCGAGATCCATTTCGCCGACGATGGAACGCAGCGTCGTCATGATGAGGTTGCGGATCGCCTCGGTGAAGTCGGTCACGCCGTACACCGCCTTCACCGGGTCGGTCACCTTGATGAAGGCCACCGCATTGGTGCGGATGACCGCGTTGTCGCGCGTGATCACCTCCTGCTCCTGCACGTCCAGGATGATGTCCTTCGTGACAACACGGTAGGCCACGTCATCGAGATACGGAATGATGATGTTGAGTCCCGGCAGCAGCGTGCGCAGGTATTTGCCCATGCGCTGCACCACCCATTCTTCGCCCTGCGGCACGATGCGCAGCCCCTTGGCAAGCGTGACGACCGCGAACGCCAGCAGCGCGATGACAACGACCAGACCTGAACTCATGCTGTTCCTCCCGTATTGACCCGACCCACCTTGAGCAGGCTGCCCTCGACCGACAGCACCTTCACCCGTTCTCCGACCGCCATCGCTTCGTCACCGATGCAGTCCCACACATCGGTGCCGAGCAGCGGTTTCTGAAAGCGCACCTGGCCACGCCCGAACGGCGTCACTTCGCGCACCACCAGCCCGACCTCTCCCAGCACGTCGTCCGACATGCCGCTGCGCGTCTCGTGCTGGTCTGCGCGGAATACGCGGAACCAGAAGAACACCAGCGCGCACGACAGCACGGTCCACAGAGCCACCTGCAGCGTGAGCGTCAGCCCGGGCATGGTCGCCAGCAGCAGGCCGATGCCCAGGGCACCGACACCGAACCACACCAGCACCATGCCGGGCACCGCCAGTTCGGCCACGATCAGCGCCAGCCCGGCCACCAGCCAGTGCCACCATTCGATATCCATGCGTAATCCCCGCGTCAGGTCCGGACCGCAGTGTAGCCTTTCAGCGACCGCAATCGCCGAGCGCCATCAGGTGGGCGGCCACGGCGCCGCCCAGCGTATCGAGCCGATAGCCGCCCTCCAGCGTCGACACGATGCGCCCCTGCGCGGACGCTTCCGCGATGTCCCGCAACTCGTGCGTGAGCCAGCGGTAGTCCGATGCGTCGAGCCGGACGTCTGCCAGCGGGTCTTCGACATGGGCGTCGAACCCGGCCGACACCAGCAGCAGTTGCGGCCTGAACGCGCGCAGCGCCGGCAGGCCGGTGTCGCGCCAGTGGCGGCGGAACGCCTCGGCGCCGTCACCGGCGGCGAGGCGCATCGGCACATAGCCGGCGCGCTCGGGGAAATCACCCAGCGGGTAGTAGGGATGCTGGAAGCTGTCCGCCATCAACACCCGCGCGTCGCGCCGGAACATGCTTTCGGTGCCGTTGCCGCGATGCACGTCGAAATCCGCGATGGCCACGCGCTCGACACCATGGCTGGCGAGTGCATGCGCAACGCCGATCGCTGCATTGCCGTAAATGCAGAAACCCATCGCGTCGCCCGCGCGCGCATGGTGGCCGGGCGGACGGGTGGCGCAGAACGCCGCTGTTGCGCGGCCGCTCATCACCAGATCGACCGCATGCACGACGGCGCCCGCCGCACGCGATGCCGCCGCCAGCGAACCGGGCGACATGACGGTATCCGCGTCGAGGGCGTGCACGCCACTGGACGGCGCCGCGCGCTCGACCGCATCCAGATAGTCCGCATGGTGCACCCGTGCCAGCTGTTCCCGGCTCGCGCGCGGTGCGTCGACCCGCTGCCAGGTCCGCGCCAGCCCGCCGGCCGCCAGCGCTTCGAGCACGGCTTCGAGGCGCGCGCGCGATTCGGGATGGCGGGGCCCGGGCTGGTGCTCCAGACAGTCGGCGTGGGTGACGAGCGCGCATTTCATGTGCGCAGTGTAAGGGGAGCCGGTTTCTCCGCGCGCCGCCGTCTGCGCGCAGCGGGAAAGTCGCCAGCGCGGAGCGGGAGGATTTCCCGAAGGCCTTCGCATTAGCATGCGTTTTTGAACAGTCGGGACAGCAGCATGAGTCTGCGCTTCAGACTCACCCTCATCATCGGCTCGCTGATGACCTTGCTGGTCATCGTGGACAGCGTACGCAGACTCTACGACGCCCACGACGACGCGATTGCCGAGATGGATTCGGTCGCCCTGCTCGCGCACGCCCTGCTGCCCAGCGCGCTGTCGCCCCCGCCGCCCGGCATGAGCGCAGAGACGCTGCTTTCACACATTGAACTGACACGACACCTGAGCACGCTGCGCCACCTCACCGTCGAGATCCACGCGCTTGACGGCCGTCTGGTGCAGACCTCGCGCGCCCTGCCCCAACCGGCCGCCCCGGCGGCACTCGGCTGGATGGGTGACCGCCTGCGCAGCAAGGCGCCACTGCGCAAGGACATCCTCGTGGGCGAGCGGGTCATCGGCTACTACCTGCTGGTGCCCAACGCCGACGACGAATTGCGCGAGATATGGGCTGACTACGTGAAGCAGACGTCGATGGTGGTCGCCATCGGCCTGATTGCCTGCGCACTCGTTTTCTGGGCCGTCGGACGCGCGCTGCATCCGCTCGGCAGCGTCATGCGCGCGCTGTCGGCGATCGGCGAGGGGCGACTGGACGCGCGGCTGGACAACGTCGGGCCGGGCGACCTGCTGCCGCTGTCGAATTCCTTCAATGCGATGGCCGCGACGCTGGAAATCGCGGTCAACGAGCGCGCCCGGCTGCTGCGAAAACTGATCACGCACGAAGAGGAAATACGGCAGTCGCTCGCGCGCGACCTGCACGACGAACTGAGCCCGTACCTGGTCGCGATCCACCCGCACGCGCGCCTGCTGGCCGACGCCTGCAACGAGCGCCCGGAACTGGTCGAGCACCGCGACGCGGCGCGCTGGATGTCGGACCAGGTCGGCCACCTGCTGCGCCTCGTGCGCAACCTGCTGGAGCACCTGCGTCCGCCGGACATCGAGGAACTGGGCCTGAAGCATGCGCTGACGGAACTCGGCACGCAGCGCAGCCGGGGGCATGACCGCGCCCAGGTCGTGTTCCACCTCGACGACTCGCTGGAGCGACTGTCGCCGATGCATGACATCACGCTTTACCGCATCGTCCAGGAATGCCTGACCAATACCGTCAAGCACGCTCGCTGCACCCGCATCGACATTTATCTGGATATCGACGAAGCGGCCTCGCGCGTGGTGCTGCGCGTGACCGACGACGGCGCACCACTGCCGCACGCACCGCCGGACAGCGGCTTCGGGCTGGTCGGCATGCGCGAACGCGCCCTTGCGCTGGGCGGAGACTGCCAGGCCGGTCCGCGCAATGGCGACGGCTGGGAGGTCACCGCCTGGCTGCCACTGAAAACCTCGCTACAGGAAAAATGATGACGCCGAACACTGCCATCCGGGTTCTACTTGTCGACGACCACGCAGTCGTCCGTGCCGGCTACCGGCGCTTCCTCGAGCACAGCCGGATCATGGAGGTCGTCGGCGAAGCAAGCACCGCCGACGAGGCTTACCAGCAGTTCCGCCTGATGAAGCCGGACGTCGTGGTGATGGACATTTCATTGCCCGGCGCGAGCGGCATCGAAGCGGCGCGCCGCATCCTCGCGCTCGACGGGCGGGCCCGCGTGCTCATCTTCTCGATGCACGCGCAGCCGGCCTTCGCGCGCCAGGCGCTGGAAGCGGGCGCCATCGGCTTCCTCACCAAGGACACCGAGCCCGAGGCGCTGGTGCAGGCCGTTCAGGCCGCCGCCCACGGACGGCGCACATTGAGCCCGCGCGTGGCGGAACTGCTCGCGCTCGACAACGTGATGCCGGACGAACGCCGGCTCGACGTGCTGACGCCGCGCGAATTCGAAATCTGCCGCTTGCTGCTGGCCGGCATGTCGGTGGACGAGATCGCCGACGCGCTCAAGCTCAGCCCGAAGACGATTTCCAACCGCATGAGCGAAATCCGCCAGAAGCTCGACGTGCGCAGCGACGTGGAACTGGTTCGCCTGGCGACCGCCGCCGGGCTGGTGCCCTGGGCGGCGCGGCCCGACGTGTCCGGCGAATCGGTCGCCTGATGTCACCTCAGCGCGGATCGAACTGGTAGCTCAGGCTCAGCCAGATGCCGCGCCGAGCGCCCGGCGCCAGGAAATTGGCACTCAGCCAGTCGCTCGAATTGTGGTTGAAACCGTCCGGGCCAATGGCGCCGTGGATCGACGGCGAGAACGGATTCACGCCGAGACGGCCGGCGCTGAAGTATTCCTTGTCGAGCACGTTGTTGATGCGCATGCCGAACGTCCATTCCGGCGTGAGCTTGTAGCTGGTCTGGAAATTGAAGACGACGTGGCCCGGAACGGAACCCTTGTTCCCGGTCGGCTGCAGACTGACCATCTGCGTTCCGGTGATGACGCCGCTGCCGTTGTAGGTATTGACCGGCACCTGCCGCACGACACCTTCCCTGTGCTCGTTGTTTTCGTTGCCGCGTACATAGGCGGTCGAGTGCGCGATCGCCGTCACCCCGACCGTCCACCGGTCAGTCACGTCATAGCTCAGCGTGGCGTTCAGGTTGTGCAGCGGAATGCCGGGCATGCGATTGCCCGGCTTGACGCGAATGCGTCCGACCGGTTCGTCCCGGTCGTAGATGCACTGGCCGGATGCGTTGCAGTACGGCTCAAGCGTCGCACTGCTGTTGTCGTTCGACGCCATGATGAAGGTGTCCTGGAAGGTGGCGTCGGTCAGCGCGTAGTTCAGCCGCACGCGTGCCTTGCCCAGCCGGGCGGAAATGCCGGCTTCGATGCCCTGCCGCCGCGTATCGCCGATGCTGTCGAAGAAGCTGCGGTTGCCCGGATAGGTCACCAGATAGATGTCGTCCTTCAGATTGGTGCGATAGGCGCCCAGATTCCACTCGATGTTCTCGCCCCAGCTGCCGCGCATGCCGAAGTCGATCGTCTCCGCGCGGATCTGCGGCAGGTAGGGATCACCCGACAGCGTCGAGGGCAGCGAACATGAGCGGTTTTCGAGCAGGCCTTTCTCGATGTACTTGTTGCCGCCCATGCTGACCGGCGTGCGGTCGAGCGCGCAGCCCAGTTCGATGACCGACGGCGTGCGCGCGCCGCGCGCCCAGTTGCCGTAGATGTTCAGGTCCGGTCTGGCCTGCCAGGCGCCGCCGACGGACGGATTCAGCGAACGATAGGTGAACGCTTCGGTTTCCGCGGGATTGACGACGCGCGCCAGGTCCGGCACGCGATAGCCGGTGGCCGGGCAGACGCCATCGACGCAGATGTCGTAGAAGTTCGGATAGGCCTCGTACTGGGACAGATCGAATACCGTGAAGCCGTGACTGCGCGATGCCAGCACGTTCCTGACCCGGGTGTGGTTGAAACGCACGGCGCCGGTCAGATGCACCGTCTCGACCGGGCTCCAGGTTTCGCTGGCGTACAGGCTCTTGGTGATCGAGGTGCCGGCGAAATCGTTGTTGCGCACTTCCTCGTCGGCCGCCGCGTACTGATCCAGTATTTCGTCCGGCGCCAGGTAGGCATTGCGTTCGGCGTCGAGCAGTCCGAGCATCTGGCCGCTGCCATAGCTCGCCTTCGCGCTGTCGATCGAGGCGCCGACCATGAACTTGTGGCGATCCAGGTTCCAGTTCAGCTGCATCGATGCACCGAGCACGAGCTGTTCGATCCGCGTCCGGGTCAGCACGGCCGTCGGGACGCCTTCGACGACGCCGGGACGCGTCGTGCCGAAGCCGTCGGTGACCAGCACGCCGCCGGTGACCGGATCGCGCTGGGTCAGTTCGCCCTTCTCGGATGTGACGTCCCGCGTCTGCGAGGCGGCGCATTTGTCGCCATTGAGGGGATTGATCACCATGACGGCATGCTTCACGCCGTCCGGCGTGTAGAAGAAGTTTCCCGTCATGCCGCCCAGCACGTCGACGTCGCCCGCCGGTACACGGGGGGCGGATCCACCGACCCATACGGCGTTGTAATACGCAGGTTCTCCGTTTGAATAGGCGGTGGTTTCGCCCGGATTCACGGTGGTGAATCCGGATGCCTGAGGGCCATAGAAGAGGTACTGGTGGTAGTTCTTCCAGATCGTGAACTCGCTGATCGCATGCGCGGCGTAGTCGTCCGGAAGGTCGGCGTTGAACGCGCCGGCCGGCAGCAGGGACGGATCGGCGACGCCGTTATTGACGTAATCCATCAGGAAGTCCAGGAATTCCGGATACGCCGGCGAGAACCAGTCGTTCGGGTCGAACGCGACGACGTAGTAGTCGGGCAGGCCGTACTTGTTGGTGCTGTTGTACAGGCAGGTGTACTCCTCTCCGGGATCGAGCTTGCGCCGCGCGTAGTCGCCCCTGTGCTCGGTATAGACGTCGGCGCCCAGTGCACGGCGATCGCTGTTGCGCCGATATACCTGACCGGTGATCGTGAAGTTGTCATTGACGATGAAGCTGCCGGACAGCTGCAGTTGCAGCAGCCGGTTCTTCGTCGTGTCCGGCGAGGTGAACACGCCGTTGCGGTCCTGCGCGTACATCTGGCCGGGAATCAGGCCATTGCCGACGAGGTCGTTCCAGACATAGAGCGAGCTGAGATTCAGGTCCAGCCGGTCGCTGCGGTAACTGCCCTTGCCGAACACCTGGTTTACCTTGCTCGGCGAATTGTCGCGCCAGCCGTCCTCGACGAAGAAGTTGCCCGCACCGAACAGGCCCGCGCTGCCGTTGTTCCAGCCGCCGGACACCTGCAGCTGGTTGCGGCCGAAAGCGCCGGTGAGCAGTTCGGCGTCGACGCCCGGACTGTCGAAACCGCTCTTGGTGCGCATCGAGAATGCGCCGCCCAGCGTACCGAGGCCGAAGATGGGGTTGGAGCCCGGAAAGACGTCGAATCCCGACAGCGCGTTCATCGGAATCATGTCCCAGTTCACGACGTCACCGAACGGCTCGTTCACGCGGATGCCGTCGATGAACACCGACAGGCCCTGCGGCGTGCCGAGTTGCGGACTCGCGGTGAAGCCGCGGTAATTCACGTCCATCTGGAAGGGGTTGCCCTGATAGTCATTCACATTGACCGACTGCATGGTCGAATTCAGCAGATCGGCAATGCTCACCGAGTGGGCGTTGCGAATGTCTTCCGCGGTGAGGCTCTGCACATTGCCCGGAATCTCTTCCTTCGTCAGCCCCAGCCCCGGAAGCGGCCCGATCTCGTGGAAGCGCCTGGCGCGCACCTTGATCTCTTCAAGCCGATGCGCGGACGACGTCTCGTCACCCAGCGCCGGCAACGGCTGCGGCGCGGCCCTGCGCAAGGTGTATCCGCCCGCGTCATCGACGCGTATTTCCAGCCCGCTGCCCTGCAGTGCTGCAGAGAACGCGTCGCGTACCGAAAAATTTCCGCGCACGCCGGTGCTGCGCTTGCCGCTGACCAGCGAGGGATCAAACGTGAACATCACGCCGGCACGGCGCGCGACGCGATTGAGCGCGTCGCCGAGCGGCCCCGCCGCGATGTCGTAGTGACGCACCGGGTCATTGCGCGTCGCCTCGGCCAGTTCGAGCCTGAGCGCATCGGCCGCCGCCAGCGTGCTGCCTGCCACCAGCCCGAGCATGACTGCGCCGAGCACCTTCCTGCCGGTGCCCGCACCGGTATCTGCTGACCTCCTCATGAGCCTCGCCTTTTTGTTGTGTGGTCGCGGGCAATGACGAAGGACGGCGGCGAAAGTACAGCGCGCGCAAAAAAAAAGATCAGCGTCGGTCGATGCGGACGATGTAGGGCGTGAAGCGGGTGACGCGCAGTGGCAGGTTCGCGCTCAGGGCGGCGAGCGCCCGGTCGGTGTCGTCGAGCGGAAACACGCCGGACACCGACAGTCCACGCAACGCTTCGGCATCGTAGGAGAAGGCGCCGCGACGATAGCGCTCGAGTTCGGCAAGCACTTCGGCGAGCGGGCGGTCATTGACCGCCAGCACGCCGTCGCGCCAGCCGGTGAGCGTGTCGATGTCGACCGCTTCTGCGTCAGTCACGCCGTCGCGCGTGATCAGGGTTGCTTCGCCGGCGCCAAGTGTCACGCAGGCATCGGAGGCCCGGCTGCACGCTTCGACCGTCGATTCGATCACGGCCACGGTCGTGGCGACGGCGTCATCCCGGACGATGTACTGCGTGCCGAGCGCACGCGCGGTGGCGTGCCGGCTTTCGACGACGAACGGGCGTTGCGGATCGGCCGTCACCTCGACCAGTATTTCGCCTTGCTGCAGCACGATGCGGCGCTCCGAGCCGTCATAGCGCACGTCTATCGCCGAATCGGTGTTGAGCGTGACGCGGCTGCGGTCAGCCAGCGTGATCGTGAGCCGCTCGCCCGGCACCGTGCGGTGATCGGCCAGCAGATAGCGAGCGGTCTGTGTCTGCAGCGCCAGCCAGCCGCTTGCCGCAACGGCGCAAGCCAGCATCAGCCCGCCGGCCATACTGCGGCGGCGCCGACCGGCACCCGACAAACCTGTATCCAGCGCGGCCTTGCCCGCCTGCGCATCGACCTGTCCGAAACGTGTCCAGATCTCGTCGATGCGCCCGTAGGCCAGCCGGTGCATCGGGTCGGCGCACAGCCAGTCCTGCAGCGCCGCGCGCACCTCGGACGGGCAATCGTCGTCCTGCGCCTTCAGGTACCAGTCCGTCGCCTGCGCAACGATTGCCGCGGACGGCGCATCGTCGCCCCGGCGACCTTCCGGCTGTGTGGACGTGAGTGTCGCGTGCCGCATGCGTCAGCCGTGCAGCACGCGGTAGCACTGCATCAGCACCGCCGCCAGATACTGCTTGACCATGCTGACAGACACGCCAAGCCGGGCCGCGATATCGGCGTGCGGGACACCTTCGAGGCGATACATCAGGAAGGCCTGGCGCGGCTTCGGGGGCAGCATCTCCAGCATGGTCGCCAGCGCGGCTAGCGTTTCCAGCGCGGCCTGATGTTCTTCCGCGGACGGCGCCGCAACGTCCGGCGCGTGCAGCGCGATGGCGGCCAGATAAGACTGTTCGAGCTTGCGCCGGCGCAGGTGGTCGATCAGCAGGCGCCCGGCGGTCGTCGTCAGGAAGGCGCGCGGCTCGCGCAGTTGCGCAAGCCCGTCACTCTGCATGACGCGCACGAAGGTGTCCTGCGCCAGATCGGCGGCATCCGAGGGGCAGCGGAGCTTCTTGCGCAACCAGCCGAAGAGCCATCCGTGATGGTCGATGTACAGCTCCCTGACGAGACGCTGACGGACGGGATGTTCGATCTGCATGGCGGGGATCGGAGGGCGGGCGCGGCGCGTTCGGCGATGGCCCGATTCTCGAAAGCGCCTTGCCGCTTGTACAGGGAAAAGCTCCCTCGTCCATGCCGCGCAAAGGTGCCGGCGGCTCAGGCGCCCGCGCGCTGCCTCGCCTGTTCGAACAGGCACACGGTGGCCGCCATCGCGACGTTGAGTGATTCCGCAGCACCCGGCATCGGAATGATGACCGGGTGTGTCGCGAGCGCGCTCAGTGCCGGTGACAGGCCCGCGCCCTCATTGCCGAACAGCCACGCGACCGGGCCCCGCAGGTCCAGCGCGTAGAGCGATTCACGCGCGTCCAGGCGGGTGGCGACGATCTTGCCGGCGTGATCCGCCAGCGCAGCCGCCACATCGCAGTGCTCGCGGATGTCGAGTCCGAAGTGCGCGCCCTGCCCCGCACGCAGCACCTTGGGGCTCCAGGCCTGCGCGCAGCCGGTGGTCAGCAGCACGTCGCGCACGCCCACCGCCCAGGCGGCGCGCAACAGCGTGCCCAGATTGCCGCTGTCCTGCACGGCGTCCAGCACCAGACAGTCGCCGCGCACCGGGGTGTCCGGCGGCGGGGGAATGTCGATCAGTCCGAGCAGGCCGGTCGGCGTGTCACTCGGACTCAGTTCGTCGAACAGCGCGTCGCCGAGCAACAGTACGTCACCCGGGCCGGTCAGCAGCGCAGCGATCTCCGGGTGATGCAGCGCGCGCTCCGCAACGATGGTCTGGCGCGGCCGCACGCCCGCTTCGAGCGCGCTGCGGTACAGGTGGATGCCGTCGATGAGCGTGGCCGACGCGTTGCGCCGCTCGCGCGACGAGGTGGCGAGGCGGCGCAGCTGCTTGAGCTGCGGGTTGTCACGCGACTGGATCTGCTTCATCCGGCCACCAGCAGGCGACCGGCGGTGGCCAGCGCAATGGTGACGAAACCCAGCAAGGTATTGAGCGCAACGAGCTTGCGGATCTGCGCGAGCGCGGCACCGCCGGCCGGCCAGTCGGCGGCGTCGACGGCGCGCAGCAGGCGCTTGTACGGTGCGAAATACACGTGCATGAAAATGAGCATCATGCCGAGGCCGACGCCGAACATCAGATGCCAGTGCACCGGGGCATTCTTCATGCCGACCGCCAGCATCATCGCCAGGCCGGTGGCGAAGGTGGCGATGACGGCGGCCCACACCCACGGGAAGAAGCGACCGAACACACCGCGCCAGAGCCTGAGGCGTGCCGGCGGTTCGAGTTCCAGTGCGGCGACCGGACGCAGGCAGACGTAGGCGAAGAACATGCCGCCGACCCACAGCGTGATGGCTGCGACATGGAGAAAGAGCAGGACGGGAGTGAGTGTCATGGTCGGGAGGAGGTCCGGAAATGAAGAAGCCCGCACATCGCGTGATGCACGGGCTCCGATGTTAACGCGAGCGGCGCGTCAGGCCGGCGCCGATGTGCGAATCAGGTGATCGAAAGCGGAAATGGCCGCCTTGGATCCTTCACCCATCGCGATGACGATCTGCTTGTACGGCACGGTGGTCACGTCGCCGGCGGCAAAGACGCCCGGCGTCGACGTTTCGCAGCGCGCATCGACCTGGATCTCGCCGTACTTCGTCAGCTCGATCGAACCCTTGAGCCACTCGGTGTTCGGCACCAGACCGATCTGCACGAAAATGCCCTCCAGCTCGACGGCATGCGACGCGCCGCTTGCGCGGTCCGTGTACTTCAGCGCGTTCACCCGGCCGTCCGCACCGCCCGTCACTTCCGTGGTCTGCGCCTGCAGGATCACCTTCACGTTCGGCAGGCTCAGCAGCTTGCGCTGCAGCACGGCGTCGGCGCGCATCTGCTTGTCGAATTCCAGCAGCGTGACGTGACCGACGATGCCGGCCAGATCGATCGCCGCCTCGACGCCCGAATTGCCGCCACCGATCACCGCCACGCGCTTGCCCTTGAACAGCGGGCCGTCGCAGTGCGGGCAGTAGGCCACGCCCTTGTTGCGGTATTCGCGCTCGCCCGGTACATCCATTTCACGCCAGCGCGCGCCGGTCGCGAGAATGACGGCGCGCGACTTGAGCTGTCCGCCGTTGGTCAGGTGCAGCGTGATCAGGCCGTCGCCCGACTCTGCCGCCGGAATCAGCTTGTCGACGCGCTGCAGCGCCATCACATCGACGTCGTAGCTCTTCACATGCTCTTCGAGCGCGGCGGCAAGCTTGGGCCCCTCCGTCTCCTTGACCGAAATGAAGTTCTCGATGCCCAGCGTGTCCATCAGCTGGCCGCCAAAGCGCTCGGCGACGATGCCGGTGCGGATGCCCTTGCGCGCGGCGTAGATGGCCGCCGCCGCGCCGGCCGGGCCGCCGCCGACAATCAACACGTCGAACGCAGCCCTGGCGCTCATCTTCTCGGCGTCGCGCTTTGCCGCACCGGTATCGACCTTGCCCAGTATTTCCTCGATGGTCATGCGCCCCGCCCCGAACAGCTCGCCATTCAGGAACACCATCGGCACCGCCATCACCTGGCGGTCGTCGACTTCCTTCTGGAACAACGCGCCGTCTATCGTGACGACCTTGACGCGCGGATTCAGCACTGCCATCAGGTTCAGCGCCTGCACCACGTCCGGGCAGTTGTGGCACGACAGCGACATGAACACTTCGAAGTTGTAGTCGCCGTCGAGCGACCTGATCTGCTCGATGATGTCGTCCGGCACGCGCGGCGGGTGGCCGCCGGCCTGCAGCAGCGCGAGCACCAGCGACGTGAATTCATGGCCGAGCGGAATGGCTGCGAAGCGCAGCGACATGTCGCCGCCCTGGCGGTTGATCGCGAACGACGGCACGCGCGCGACGGCGTCGCTGTCCGGCGTCAGCGAAATCTTGTCCGACAGTCCGGCGATGTCGTCCAGCAGCCCCCGCAACTCACGCGCGGCGTCGCTGTCGTCCAGCGTGGCGCTCAGTTCGATCGGGTACTGCAGCTTTTCGAGGTAGGCCTTCAACTGGGCCTTGAGGGAGTCGTCCAGCATGATGTGCTCGGCTTTCCAGAAGACAGGGGATGCAGAAAAGAAAACACCCGGGCCGGCGCGTCAGGCACCTGACCCGGGTGTTTCAGCGAAGCGGTGCTCGCTCAGATCTTGCCGACGAGGTCCAGCGACGGCGTCAGCGTGTCCGCGCCTTCTTTCCACTTGGCCGGGCAGACCTGACCCGGATGGCTGGCGACGAACTGGGCAGCCTTGAGCTTGCGCAGCGTTTCGTTCATGTCGCGGGCGATCGCGTTGTCGTGGATTTCGGCGGTCTTGATGACGCCTTCCGGATTGATGATGAAGGTGCCGCGCAGCGCCAGGCCCTCTTCCTCGATATGAACGTCGAAGGCGTGCGTGAGCTGGTGCGTCGGATCGCCGACCAGCGGGAACTTGGCCTTGCCGACGGCCGGCGAGGTTTCGTGCCACACCTTGTGCGAGAAGTGCGTGTCGGTCGTGACGATGTAGATCTCGGCGCCGGCCTTCTGGAACTCGGCGTAGTTGTTCGCTGCGTCCTCGACTTCGGTCGGGCAGTTGAACGTGAACGCGGCCGGCATGAACACGATCACCGACCATTTGCCCTTCAGGCTTTCGTCAGTGACGGTGATGAACTTGCCGTTGTGGAAAGCGTTGGCCGTGAAGGGCTGGACGGTGCTGTTGACGATGGGCATCTCGAGGTCCTTTGTCGTGGGTTGGGGGATGAAAGCCGCAATGATAGGGCGAAACGTCCCGTTTGTTTAGACTTGATCTAAAAAAGTTCCGGCCTCACGGAAACATGTACGCACGCCGCTTCGTGATGGCCACGAGCGACAGCATGACGGGCACCTCCACCAGCACGCCGACGACGGTGGCCAGCGCCGCGCCGGAATGCAGCCCGAACAGTGAAATGGCGACGGCAACCGCCAGTTCGAAGAAGTTGGATGTCCCGATCAGGCACGCAGGTGCCGCGATGCCGTACGGCAGCTTCATCATCCGCGCAGCGAAGAAGCCGAGCGCATAGATGCCGTAGGTCTGCAGCACCAGCGGTACGGCGATCAGCGCGATGACGAAGGGCTGGGCGACGATGGTTTCCGCCTGAAAGCCGAACAGCAGCACGACGGTCGCCAGCAGACCGATGATGGACCAGGGCTTGAGCGCCGCCACGAAGTGCGCCAGGGCCGTACCGCCGCCCAGGGCCTGGCGCGTGAGCACTCCCGCCACCAGCGGCAGCACGACGTAGAGCGCGGTCGACAGCAGCAGCGTCTCCCAGGGCACAGCGATATCGGTCACGCCGAGCAGGAAACCCGCGATCGGCGCGAAGGCGAACACCATCACCAGATCGTTCACCGATACCTGCACCAGCGTGTACGCCGCGTCGCCCTTCGTCATCTGGCTCCACACGAACACCATGGCCGTGCATGGCGCCACGCCGAGCAGGATCATGCCGGCGATGTATTCCGACGCCGACTGCGGATCAACCCAGGGCGCGAACAGGTGCTGGAAGAACAGCACGCCGAGCGCAGCCATCGTGAATGGCTTCACCAGCCAGTTGATGACCAGCGTGAGCACCAGACCCTGCGGCCGGCGCCCGACATCGCGCACGGCAGCAAAATCGATCTGGATCATCATCGGATAGATCATTATCCAGATCAGCACCGCCACGACCAGATTGACGTGCGCCACTTCCAGCGCGGCAACCGTCGCGAAAAAACCAGGCACGATCATGCCGAGGGCAACGCCCGCGACGATGCCCAGCCCGACCCACAGGCTGAGCCAGCGTTCAAAAATTCCCATGATGTGGCCTCAATGTGCGGACAGGTCGCGAGCCGTCTGTTGCAGCGTCGGCGCCTGCAACCGTTCGTCCGGCAGCGCCACCAGTTTGTCGAGCCGGCGCCGGATCAGCGCAAGCGTGTCGCGGAAGGCGGCGAGCTTCGCCGCATCGTCGCCGGACGTGGCCGACGGATCGGCATACCCCCAGTGCGCCGTGGCAGGGTGCCCCGGCCATACCGGACAGGCTTCGCCCGCGGCGCCGTCGCATACCGTGATGATCAGGTCCATCTGCGGCGCACCGGGCACCGCGAACTCGTCCCAGGCCTTGCTGCGCACGCCGGCAGTATCCACGCCCGCTTCCGCCAGCGCCTGCAGCGCAAACGGATTGACCTTGCCGCTCGGCTGGCTGCCTGCCGAGAAGGCGCGGAAGCGTCCGCTTCCCAGATGATTGAGCAGACATTCGGCGAGCACGCTGCGCGCCGAATTGTGCGTGCACAGGAACAGCACGTTGACCGGATGGCTCATGTCAGCAGCACCCCGAGCCGGAGGACTTGACGCCGAACGGCAGCGGCTTGCCGCGCGTGACCGGCGCCTTCGGCTCACAACTCGCCGCGGCGGTGCCGGCCGCTTCGTTGAACACCGGAATGTCGCCGAGCGTATGGAAGTGCTCCCACGCAATGCCCTGCGGATCGGTCACCCAGTGCTTTTCGCTGCGCGCGTAGCAACAGGTGGTTTCGCCCTCGTCCAGCAACGCCAGGTCAGCCGCGCCGGCACGCGACTTCATTGCCGCAAGTTCGCCGGCGTCGTCTGTCTGTATGCCGAGATGGTCGATGCCCGATGCGTGGCCGCGTGTCGAGATCGCGAAATTGACCGGCGGATCCTCGATCATCCACTTCGCGTAGTCGGCTTCGCTGCGGGTTGGCGCGGCATCGAACAGCCGGTTGTAGAAGGCGATGCTCTTTGCGAGATCGTCGACGTGGAGGTGGACGTGAAAGCGCTTCATTCGGGTTCTCCGGTCAGCAGTTGGTGCAGGAAGGCGCGGCCTCGGCACAGGGCGTGCCACGGCAGCAATTCTCGGTCAGGTAGGCCATCAGGTCGCCCATGCAGGCGTAGTCGGCGCGATAGATCAGGTTGCGGCCCTCGCGCGACTGCATCAGCAATCCGGCATTCGTCAGTTCCTTCAGATGAAAGGACAGGCTGGTCGGTGCGACAGCCAGCGCGGCGGCCAGCGCGCCCGGTGTCATCCCTTCCGGGCCGGCGACGACAAGTGCCCGGAAGACACGCAGGCGCACTTCCTGGGCAAGCGCGGCAAGCGCGCGGATGACGTTCTGTTCATTCATTATTCAATAATAATTGAATTATTGGATTGTGTGAAGCGACACTGCGCGTCCGGCCCCTGTCGCCGCAATTCCGCTACGCTGCCGCGCATGACGTCCGAACCATCCATCCCGCTCGTGCTGGTCAGGCCACGGCTGTACATCGGTGACCGCATCGCCATCGGCCCGGGCAAGATCGACCTGCTGCGCCAGGTGGCCGACACCCGTTCGATCAGCGCCGCAGCGCGCGCGATGGGCATGACCTACAAGCGCGCGTGGCTGCTCATCGACTCGCTGAATCAGGGATTCGGTCGTCCCGTCGTCGAAGCATCTTCCGGCGGGCGCGGCGGCGGCGGCGCGCGGCTCACACCGCTTGGCGACAGCCTGATCGAGGCTTACACAAGGCTTGAACGCGCGCTGTCCGGCACCTGCGCGGCGGAGCTGGATGCGCTGCGCGCACTGGCGGAGATGTCGATTGCGCGCGACTGAGCGAGCGTTATATCCTTTATGTCAACACGCCACCCCGGTCATGGCCCGCATGCTCAGATTGCTGCTCAGACTCGCCTTGCTGTGCCTGCCGGCCTTCGCCCAGGCCGCGGATGTTCCGGCCATCGCGGCGGCGGCCGACCTCAAGTTCGCGCTGACCGATCTCGCGCAGCGATTCGAGAAAGACACCGGCCGGCGCGTTCGCCTGAGCTTCGGCTCGTCCGGCAATTTCACGCAGCAGATCGAACAGGGCGCGCCATTCGAACTTTTCCTCAGCGCCGACGAACAGTTCGTGTTCCGTCTGGCTGACCGGGGCCTGACGACCGACCGCGGCGTGCTCTATGCGATCGGCCGGCTGGTGCTGTTCGCGCCCGCCGGCTCGGCCCTGCGCCCGGACGAGGACATGAAGGATCTGCGCGCGGCGCTGGCCGACGGGCGCCTGCGTCGTTTCGCCATTGCAAACCCTGCCCACGCGCCGTATGGCCGCGCCGCGCGCGCCGCGCTGCGCCACGCCGGGCTGTGGGACGACATCGAACCCCGGCTGGTGCTCGGCGAGAACGCCGCGCAGGCCACGCAGTTCGCCGCGTCCGGCGCAAGCCAGGGCGGCATCGTGCCGTTGTCGCTGTCAAAGGCGCCGGAAGTGGCCAGCCTGGGCACCTTCGCGCTGATCCCCGCGCAATGGCATGCGGACGAGCCGTTGCGCCAGAGAATGGTGCTGATGCGCGGCGCCGGCGCCACCGCGCGCGCCTTCCACGATTACCTGCAGCAACCGGCCGCGCGTGCGCAGCTTGCCCGTTCCGGTTTCACGCTGCCGGACGAGCGCAGCCACTGATGGACTGGGCCGCCATCGTCCTGTCGGCGAAGCTGGCCGCCGTCACGCTCGTCATCCTGATACCGATGGCCGTGGGCGTCGCGCGCTGGCTTGCCGTCACGACGAATCGCGCCAAGCCCTGGCTGGAGGGCCTGCTGGCACTGCCGCTGGTGCTGCCGCCCACCGTCGTCGGCTACTACCTTCTGGTCGCAATGGGCAACCGGTCGGCGCCCGGACGACTGTTCGAATCGCTGACGGGGCACACGCTGGCGTTCAGTTTCAGCGGTCTGGTGCTGGCGTCCATCGTTGTCAACGTGCCGTTCGCCGTTCAGCCGGTACAGCGGGCGTTCGAATCCATCGCGCCTGAAATACGCGAAGCGGCGCAATGCTGCGGCCTCTCCTTCTGGCAGGCCATGTTCAGGATCGAATTGCCCCTCGCCTGGCCCGGCATCCTGTCGGCCTGTGTATTGACGTTCGCGCACACGCTGGGTGAATTCGGTGTCGTGCTCATGGTGGGCGGCAACATTCCGGGCGAAACGCAGACGGTGGCGATTTCGATCTACGACCGCACCCAGGCCTTCGACCATGCATCCGCCGGCGCGATGGCGGCCGCGCTGCTCATCGTGTCGCTGGTGACCATCGCGGTCAGCTACGGTCTGGTCGAACGCTTGATGCGGCGCCGGCGCAGCGCATGACGCTCGCGCTCGATCTGCGCCACGGCGCGCCGCGGCTGGATTTCCACGCCGAACTGCCGACCGGGCGCATCACGGCACTGCTCGGCCCCTCGGGCAGCGGCAAGACATCGATATTGCGAGCGATCGCCGGCCTCATCCGGCTTGAAGGCGCGGACATCCGCCTTGGAACCGATGTCTGGAACGACGACCGGACGCACCGACCCACGCGCGAGCGCTCGATCGGACTGGTGCCGCAGCAATACGGCCTGTTCCCGCACATGAGTGCGCTGCGCAACGTGGAAACCGCACTTGGCAACCTGCCGCCGGCACAGCGCAGCGAACGCGCGCATGCGGCGATCGAACTGGCCCACGTCGCCGGGCTGGAAGCGCGCTATCCGCATGAACTGTCCGGAGGACAGAAGCAGCGCGTCGCGCTGGCCCGCGCCATCGCACGCCAGCCGGCCGTGCTGCTGCTCGACGAGCCGTTCTCGGCGGTCGACCGCAGCACGCGCAAGCGGCTATATGTGGAATTGCGTCGCCTGCACGGGCAGTTGCAGAACACCATCGTGCTGGTCACGCATGATCTCGATGAAGCCGCGCAGCTCGCCCATCACCTGTGTCTGATCCGCCATGGCCGCCTGCTGCAGTCCGGCCCGACCGGTGACGTGCTGACCCGTCCGCGCAGCGAGGAGTCAGCCCGCCTGCTGGACATTCCGAACGTTTTCGACGGTCGTGTGGAAAGACTGAGCGACGGCAACTGCCTCCTGCACTGGGGCCCGCATGCGTTGCGCGTGCCCTGCCCTGACGCCCCGGATGGCGCGCGCATCCGCTGGGCCGTGCTGCCGTCAAACGTCCTGCTCGCGCGCCCCGACAAGCCCTGGGAAAGCCATCTCGAAAACCCGGTTCCGGCGCAGGTACTGGAGGTGATCGAGCTGGGCGGCGAAGCCGTCGTGCGGGTGAAGGTGTTCGGCCTGGACGACTGCATGCTGCAGCTGCGCCTGCCGATGCGGGCGATCCGGCGCTATCACGTCGCACCCGGTCATGCGATCACGATCTGCCTGCGCTCCGCGGACATCGTGCCGCTGCTCGACAGCGGGGACTGAAGCTGCGTCAGAAGTCTGGCGCGCACTGCGCCACTGGCGCGAAGCTGCGCCGATGTATGGGTGACGGACCGTGCGCCCGCAGCGCGGCCAGATGCTCCGGCGTCGGATAGCCCTTGTGGCGGGCAATGCCGTACAGCGGATACTGCTCGGCAAGGCGCAGCATTTCGTGGTCGCGATCGGTCTTTGCCAGTATCGACGCTGCCGAAATTGCGGCTTCAAGGGCATCGCCGCCAACGACGGCCCGCGCCGGCATCAGCAGGCCCGGCGGAATCCGGTTGCCGTCGATCAGTACCTGCGTCGGTTGCACGGCGAGCGCTTCGATCGCGCGTCGCATCGCCAGCATGCTGGCGTGCAGGATGTTCAGGCGATCGATTTCCTCGACGCTGGCAACGCCCACCGCCCAGGCCAGCGCACGCTCGCGAATCAGCGGCGCCAGCGCTTCCCGTTTTTTCTCCGACAGCTTTTTCGAATCCGCCAGACCGTCGATCGGGCGTGCCGGATCGAGAATCACGGCGGCTGCGTAGACCGGTCCGCACAACGGCCCGCGACCCGCTTCATCCACACCCGCAATCATGGCGCCGCCGCCGGAAGGTGCGCCAGGATGGCCGCCGCGGCGCGGCTCGCGGTGTCGCAGCGCAAGGCGGTGTGTATGCGCTCGAAATGCTCCAGCTGCGTGGCTCGCGCAGCCTCGTCGCCGAGCAGCGCATCCAGCGCGTCTGCCAGCTTCAGCGGCGTGGCATCGTGCTGCAGCAGTTCGGGCACCACGGCGCTGCCTTCCAGTATGTTTGGCAGTCCGACCCAGGGCTGGTAGGCCATGCGCTTCATGATCTGCCAGGACACCGGATGCATGCGGTAGGCGATGACGTGCGGCGCGCGGCACAACGCGGCCTCCAGCGTGGCCGTGCCACTGGCGACGAGCGCGGCATCGCAGGCCATCATCGCGTCACGGGCATGGCCGAACAGGATGGAGATCGGCAGGTCGGTGGCCTTGCGCTCCCACAGCGCATGCTCGAACAGCTTGCGTGTTTCGCGCGTGGTCAGCGGCACGAGGAAGCGCAGCGCCGGGTGACGGTCGTGCAGCTCGCGCGCCGCGTCGATCCAGGTGGCCGCGTTATAGCGCAACTCGGACTGGCGGCTGCCCGGCAGCAAGGCCACGACGCGTGCGCTGGCGGGAAGTGCCAGCCGCTCACGCGCCGCCTGGCGCTGCGGCGCGGGCGAGATCTCGTCGGCGAACGGGTGTCCGACGTAGCTCACCGGCACGCCCGCCTTTTCGTACAACTCGGGTTCGAACGGGAACAGACAGAGCATGCGCGACACGCTGCGTGCGATGCCCTTGATCCGTCCACCGCGCCAGGCCCAGATCGACGGACTGACATAGTGGATGGCCGGTATGCCCGCATCGCGCAGGTTCCGCTCCAGCCACAGGTTGAAGTCAGGCGCGTCAACGCCGATGAAGGCCGCCGGGCGCGCTGCCAGCAGCCGCTGCAGCAGTCGCTTGCGGATGCCCGACAGCTCGCGGTAGTGACGCAGAACTTCGACGTAGCCGCGAACCGACAGCTTCTCCGCCGGCCACCAGGCATCCAGCCCGGCCGACGCCATGCGCGGGCCGCCGATGCCGACGAAATCGATATCGGGTCGCGCGCTGCGCAGCGCTTTCATGAGGTGTGCGGCCAGCTGGTCGCCGGATGCTTCCCCGGCGACCATGGCCACCGTGATGCGGGAGGCCATTATCGGATGATGCCGCGTCCGCCGGAGGCAAGAAAGTCTGCGAGCAGGCCAACCTCGGGCACGCTTTTCGCCGCATCTGCGACGGCCTGCTTTGCGTCCTCGAGCGACAGGCCCTCGCGATACAAGGTCTTGTAGGCGCGCTTGATGGCCGTGATGGCTTCACTGCTGTAGCCGCGCCGACGCAGTCCTTCGCTGTTGATGCCGTGCGGCGTGGCCGGCACGCCGTTGGCGAGCACGAATGGCGGCACGTCCTGCAGCACGCTGGAATGCACGCCGCAGAAACTGTGAGCCCCTACGCGGACGAACTGATGAACCCCGGTGAAGCCGCCGAGAATCGCCCAGTCGCCGATATGGACATGCCCGGCCAGCGCGGTGTTGTTCGCCATGATCGTGTGGCTGCCGACCTGGCAGTCATGGGCCACGTGCACATAGGCCATGATCCAGTTGTCGTCACCGACGCGCGTCACGCCGACGTCCTGCGTGGTGCCGCAATTCATCGTCACGTATTCGCGCACGGTGTTGCGGTCGCCGATTTCGAGTCGGGTCGGCTCGCCTGCGTACTTCTTGTCCTGCGGCGCACCGCCGATGGAGCAGAAGGGGTGGAACACGTTCTCGCGACCGATGCGCGTATGCCCGTCGATGACGACGTGCGGATGCACTCGCGTGCCCTCGCCGATCTCGACGTGGGCGCCGATCACGCTATAGGCGCCGATCTCCACGCCATCCGCGATACGGGCGGTCGGCGCGACGATGGCGGTCGGATGGATGACGGAGCCCATCAGGTCGGGCGCACCGCACAGAGCAACTCGGTTTCGGCGACGACATTGCCGTCGACGACCGCGCGCGCCGCGTACTTCCAGATGCCGCGCATGTTGCGGATCAGATCGACTTCGAGAATGAGCTGGTCGCCCGCCATCACCGGTTTCTTGAACCGTGTGTTGTCGATGCCGCACAGGTAATAGACGGAGTCCTTGTCGGGTGTCGTACCCAGCGTTTCAAAGGACAGGATGGCCGCAGCCTGCGCCAGCGCTTCCACGATCAGCACGCCCGGCATGACCGGGTGGTTCGGGAAGTGGCCGGGGAAAAACGGCTCGTTGATCGATACGTTCTTCAGCGCACGGATGTATTTGTTCGCTTCGACATCGAGCACCCTGTCCACCAGCAGGAAGGGAAAACGGTGCGGCAGCGACTTCAGCACCTCGTGTATGTCCATGGATTTCAATTCAGTCTTCCTTGATGCTTTGCAGTGATGCAAGTTGGCGCTCGAGCGTGCGCACCCTGTCTGCCAACGCGTCGAGCTGACGCAGGCGGGCGAAATTGCGGGACCATTCACGATGTTCCATGAAGGGCACCGAGCCGGTATAGGTACCGGGCGAAACGATGGATTTCGTCACCAGCGTGGCGGCTGAAACCATCACGTCATCGGCGATTTCCAGATGGCCGACAATGTTGGCGGCGCCGGCGATCATGCAGCGCCGGCCGATACGGGTGCTGCCCGCAACGGCGCAGCAACCGGCCATCGCGGTATGCTCGCCGATGTGCACGTTGTGTGCGATCTGTATCTGGTTGTCCAGCTTCACGCCGTCACCGATCACCGTGTCGTCCAGTGCGCCCCGGTCTATCGTCGTGCTGGCGCCGATCTCCACATCGTCCCCGATGAGTACCCGCCCGATCTGCGGAATCTTCACCCAGTGCGCCTCTGCATCCCGTGCAAAGCCGAAGCCGTCCGCTCCGATGACGGCACCGGAGTGGATGATGCCGCGCACCCCGACAACGCAGCGCGGATAGATGACAACCCGCGGATACAGGCGAGTGCCCGCGCCGACAACGCAGTCATCGCCCACGTTCGATCCGGCGCCGATGATCGCGCCGTCCCCGACGACCGCACGGGCCCCGATCACCGCGCCGGCACCGATGTGGGCACCGACGCCGATCTGCGCGGTTTCATGCACCGACGCACCAGGCTCGATGCCGGCTGCCGGCACCACTTCGGGATTGAGCACCTGCGCGACGCGCGCAAAATACAGGTAGGGATTGCGGATGCGGATGTGCGGCCTGAGCAGCCCGTCCCCATCGCCCGGCGACACGATCACGGCGCCCGCCGCGCTCGTCGCCAGTGCGCCCCTGTATCTGGGATTGGACAGGAAGGCGATCTGGCCTGGCCCGGCCTTATCCAGCGACGCGACCTGCTCGATCAGCAAATCCGCGTCGCCGTGCAGCTCGCCCCCCAGCCGGGCGACCAGGTCGCCAAGTCGGGCTGGCATGATCTTCCTACTTGCTCGCCGGCGGATCGGCCAGCGCCTTCAGTACCTTCTCGGTGATGTCGATGCGCGCGCTGCGATACACCACTTCCTGGAAGATGATGTCGTACTTGTCCGCCTCGGCGATGACCTTGATCGCCTTGTTGGCTCGATCAAGCACGCCGGCAAGCTCTTCGTTGCGACGCTGGTTGAGGTCTTCGCGATACTCGCGTTCCCGGCGTTGCATCTCCCGCGTCAGATCGTTGAACTCACGCTCCTTGGCACGGCGATCGCTGTCCGACAGCGTCACGGCGTTCTTTTCCATGTTCTGCTGCATGCCCTGCAGCTGCTTGGCGAGCTTTTCGAGCTCCTGGCTGCGTTTCTCGAATTCCTTCTCGAGTTTCTTTTGCGCCCGCACGGCCGGTGCAGCCTCGCGCAGAATGCGCTCCGTATCGACGAAACCGATCTTGAAATCGGATTCGGCGCGCGACGAAGTGCTGACGCCGAGCGACAGCAGTGTGAGCAAGACGATTGATAGCGTGCGCAAGGACATACTCGACCTGTTTTCTGGGTGTTTCCGGATCAGAACACGTTACCCAACTGGAACTGGAAGCGCTGAAGGCGATCCAGCGGGTCCTTGTTCAGCGGCTGGGCGATACTGAATTTGAGCGGTCCCATGGGCGAACTCCAGCCCACGGAAAGGCCAGCACTATAACGCAAATCCCCGAGATTCAAGGTCTGGTCACTACTCCAGACCTGACCGGCATCGACGAACGTACCCAGGCGCAGCGTCTTGTCCTGTCCCATGCCGGGGAAGGGAAACAGCAGTTCGGCATTGGCCACGACACGGCGATCACCGCCGATCGAGCTTTCAAGGATGTTGCCGGCGGCGTCACGGTCACGCTCGCCGAGCGATGCCGTCTGGAAACCGCGCACCGAACCGATGCCGCCCGCGTAGAAATTCTTGTAGAACGGCAGCGGCTTGCCGCCATAGCCCTTGCCATAGCCGATTTCGCCATTCAGTGACAACACGAAATCGCCGAACAGCGGGAAGAAGCGCTGGTGCTGATAGGACGCCTTCGCATAGCGCAGCGACCCGCCTGGCAAGGCCAGTTCGGCATTCACGCGCTGATAGGTACCTGTCGTCGGATAGATGAAGCTGTCACGCGTATCGCGCGACCAGCCCACGGTGCCGACCAGCGACGTATTGGTGTCGCCGAATTCGCTGACGAAATTCTTGTAGCGCTGCGGACTGTCGTCGTACACATCGATCGAGGTCTGGTCGACGGCCAGACCGAAATTGATGCGGTCGTCCTCCTCGATAGGGAAACCCCAGCGAAGGCCCGCACCGATCGACGACGTGCGGTAGTTGCCGATGTTCAGGCTCGTCGGATCGACATTGCGCAGATAGACGTCAAAGCCGCGCGAAATGCCGTCCGGCGTGTAGTACGGATCGGTGAACGACAGCGCGTAGGTCTTGTTGATGCTGCCGCTGTTCAGGCTCAGCGACAGCGCCTTGCCGCTGCCGAACAGGTTCTGCTGCGACACCGACGTCGACAGGATCAGGCTTTCCGAACTGGAAAAACCTGCGCCGAACATCAGGTTGCCGGTCGGCTTCTCCTTGACCGTCAGGTTCACATCGACCTGGTCGGTCGAACCCGGCACGGCTGGCGTCTCCACCGTCACGCCGTCGAAGTAGCCGAGGCGGTCCACCCGGTTGCGCGAGCGCGTGATCTTCGCTCCGTCGTACCAGGCGCCTTCCATCTGGCGGAACTCGCGGCGGATCACCTCGTCACGCGTCTTGCTGTTGCCCTGGACGTTGATGCGGCGCACATAGACGCGGCGGCCCGGATCGACGAACACGGTGAAGGACACCGTGCGATTCGCCTTGTCGGGCTCCGGCACCGCATTCACGTTCGCGAAGGCGTAGCCCTCGTTCGACAGGCGATCGTTGATCGCCTTCGTCGTTTCGGTCAGGTTGCGGCGCGAGAACTCGTCGCCGGTCTTCAGCTTGACCAGCGGACGCAGTTCCTCTTCCGGCAGCAGCAGATCACCCGACAGCTTCACGCTGGATACCGTGTACTTCTCGCCCTCGCTGATCGAGATCGTGATGTAGATGTCCTGCTTGTCCGGCGTGATCGACACCTGGGTCGAATCGACGTTGAACTCCAGATAGCCGCGATCGAGGTAATGGCTGCGCAGCGTTTCGACATCCGCGCCGAGCTTCTGGCGGGAATACTGGTCGTTCTTCGTATACCAGGTCAGCCAGCCCGGCGTCGTCAGCGTGATCAGCTTGAGCAGTTCCTTCTCGGAGAACGCCTTGGCACCAACGATGTTGATCTGCTTGATGTGGGCGACCTCGCCCTCGTCGACCTGGAAATTGATGCCGACCCGATTGCGTTCGAGCGGCGTGACCGTGGTCTTGATCTCGACCGAATAGCGGCCGCGAGACAGATACTGGCGCTTCAGTTCCTGCTCGGCGCGATCCAGCACGCTGCGGTCGAAAATACGTGATTCGGCCAGGCCGAAATCACGCATGGCCTTCTTGATCTGTTCCTTGTCGAATTCCTTCATGCCGACGAATTCGAGCGAAGCGATCGCCGGACGTTCTTCGACGACGACGACCAGCACGTCACCCTCGACCTCGATCCGCACATCCTTGAAGAACCCGGTCGCGAACAGCGCCTTGATGGCCTCGGCAGCCTTGTCTTCTGTAAAGCTCTCGCCGACGCGGATCGGCAGGTAGTTGAAGACGGTACCGGCCTCGGTGCGCTGGATGCCCTCGACCCGGATGTCGCGGACGACAAAGGAATCAAAAGCGTGGGCATGAGCCGACAGCAATCCCGCGATCAGGGCGGGCACTAGAAACTTGCGCATTGGGGGATTCAGCTGGCAGTCAACCGAAAAGGCGATTGATATCGTTATAGAAGGCAAAGGCCATCAGCATCAGCAGCATGGCCAGACCGATCTGTTGCCCGATCTCCATGATCCGCTCGGACACCGGACCGCCCTTGATCACTTCGATCGTATAGTACATCAAGTGTCCACCGTCCAGCAGCGGGATGGGCAGCAGGTTCAGCACCCCCAGACTGATGCTGATGAGCGCGATGAACTTGATGTAGTGGCTCGCGCCCATGCGGGCTGACTGCCCCGCGTAGTCGGCGATCGTGACCGGTCCGCTGAGGTTCTTCCAGGACAGTTGTCCGGTGATCATGCGCCCGAAGGCCTTCAGGCTGAACAGCGCGGTATCCCACGTCTGGACCACGCCCAGCGTGAAGGCATCAAGCACGCCGTGCTGCACGGTGACGAACAGCCTGTCGCGCAATGCCAGATCCGGTTCCGGCGTCACGCCCAGCCGGCCGAACACCTGTCCGCCCTCCTCGACCTGCGAAATGTCCGCCGTCAGATCAAGCGTCTCGCCATTGCGGAGTACGCGCAACGGCACCGACTTTCCGCCGCGCTCGCGCACCACGCCGACCATCGTGCTCCAGTCCTCCATGGGCTGACCATCGATCGTCACGATGCGGTCCCCGACCTGCACGCCTGCCCGTTCTGCGGCGCTGCCCGCCTCTATCGTGCCGATGACGGCAGGCACCGCGGGCCGGAACAGCATCAGGCCGGCGCGTTCCATCAGCGAGGCATCAACGTCGCCTCCCAGTCCGGACATGTCGATCCGGCGCACGTTGATGTCCTGGCGCTCGTTGATGGTTTCCAGCGTGATGACGCCGCGCTCGACGGCGGCTTGCGCAACGTTCCAGCGCAGGTCCTGTGCCGACGCAACCGGTTTGCCGTTGATGGCCCGCACCAGTTCGCCTTCCGTCACACCGGCCACCGAGGCGGGCGTGCCGGTTTGCGGCGCGGCGAGCAGTGGCCGCAACTCGTCCATGCCGTAAATGAACAGCGCCCAGTAGATGACGATGGCGAGCAGGAAGTTGGCGATCGGGCCGGCTGCAACGATGGCGAACCGGCGCCATACGGTCTGTCGGTTGAAGGCGCGATGCAGTTCATCCGGTGCAACGCTGCCTTCGCGTTCGTCGAGCATCTTGACGAAACCGCCGAGCGGAAACAGCGCGAGCACCCACTCAGTCGCATCGGGACCGTATCGGCGCAGCAGCAGCGGTCTGCCGAAGCCGATGGAAAAGCGCAGCACCTTGACACCGCACAGGCGTGCCACGCTGTAGTGTCCGAATTCGTGAACGGTGATGAGGATGCCGAGCGCGAGTGCGAAAGCTGCAAGGTAGAAAAGCGGATTCACGTTCGGGCCTCGACAATGCGTTGTGCCACGGCACGTGCAGCGGCATCCGCCGCGAACACTTCGTCGAGCGTGCGGGCGGGCTGGTCAGGCAGCGTTTCAAGAGTGGCGGCAATCACATCCGCTATGGCACGAAAACCCAGCCGGCGTTCCAGGAAAGCCGATACCGCAACTTCGTTCGCCGCATTCAGCACCGTCGGCGCACCGCCCGCCGCACGCAGCGCCTCGAAGGCGAGCGCCAGACACGGGAAGCGAGCGAAGTCGGGACGCTCGAACACAAGATCGGCGGCCGCTGCGAGGTCAAGCGCACTGACACCGGAATCAATGCGGTGCGGCCAGTCGAGCGCATGGGCGATCGGTGTGCGCATGTCGGGATTGCCCATCTGCGCAAGCACCGAACCGTCGACGTACTCAACCATGGAGTGCACGATGCTCTGCGGATGGATGACGACATCGATCGACTCGGCAGGCGTGTCGAACAGCCAGTGCGCTTCGATGACCTCGAGGCCCTTGTTCATCATCGTCGCGGAGTCGACGGAAATCTTGCGGCCCATGTCCCAGTTCGGATGCGCGCAGGCCTGCTCCGGCGTTACGTGATCCAGCGCATCCAGCGGGCTGCTCCTGAACGGGCCTCCGGACGCGGTCAGCAGGATGCGCCGCACGCCCGCACGCCCTTTGACCGGCATGCACTGGAAGACCGCATTGTGTTCGCTGTCGATCGGCAGCAGCGTCGCACCATGCGCGTGGACTTCATGCATGAACACGCCACCGGCCATCACGAGCGCTTCCTTGTTGGCGAGCAGGATGCGTTTGCCGCTGCGTGCCGACGCGAGGGTCGGGCGCAGGCCGGCGGCACCGACGATAGCCGCCATGACAGTATCGACTTCAGGCAGTGACGCGATGAACTCCAGCGCCTCGATGCCATGCAGCACCTCGGTTCCGACCCGTCCGGCAAGCAGAGCGCGCAGTTCGCCGGCGGCAGCGTCGTCCGCAACCACCGCATAGCGCGGCGCGCAGGACAGGCATTGCCCGGCAAGCTTGCGTATCTGTCGGTGGCCCGACAGTGCGACGACTTCAAAGCGCTCCGGATGACGTGCCACGACATCCAGCGTACTGACGCCGATCGATCCGGTCGCGCCGAGTATGGACAGTTTCCGCATCAGGACGGCGTTCCCGCAAACAGGTGAAGCAAGGCGAAGCCGATCAGCGGCAAGGTGGCCGTCAGGCTGTCTATCCGGTCAAGAATGCCGCCGTGGCCCGGCAGCAGCTGGCTGCTGTCCTTCATGCCCGCCTGACGCTTCATCATCGATTCGAACAGATCGCCAACGATGCTGACCGCCGTCAGCACGAGCAGAACCGCAGCCCATGTCATCGGCGCCGGCGTCTGGTCGGGCGGAAAAAGCCAGGGCTTGATGGCCAGACCGTAGAGCTGGACTGCCACCACGGCACCGGCGGCGCCCTCCCAGGTCTTGCCCGGGCTGATGGCCGGTGCCAGCTTGTGACGCCCCAATGCCCGGCCCGTGAAATAGGCGGCGATATCGGCGATCCACACGACAGCCATGAGCAGCAGCAACGGCAGCAGTCCCTCGGCGCGCAGCTGTATCAACGCGAGGGCCGGCGGCACCAGTACGACAGCGCCGGTCAGCATGAGCAGACCACGCGCCGGACGACCTCCGCGCCACATCCACAGCGGCACGGCGAGCAGCCAGAACAGGATGGCCAGCACATGCATCGACGAGAGCCAGCCCCGGACGTCGGGCACCGTGCCGGCTCCGTCGAAAGCGCAGCGGGCAGCCGCTGCCACGACGAGAAAGGTCACCAGCCCCGACACGATGGAACCGACGCGGCCAAGCCCGGCGAGACGCCCCCACTCCCAGCCCGCCAGACCGAGAATCAGCGCAACCAGCCAGGACCACGCGGCCAGATCCAGCCACCGCAAAGCGGCAGACAGGCCGGCGAGCAGGACTATGGCCGTCAGTACCCTTTGTTTAAGCATGCCGCCCGACCGCGCCGAGCTCAGCCGCCGCGGCGGCTTGCACCTGTTCGCTGGTGCGCCCGAAACGGCGTTCGCGCTGCTGGAACGACGTGATCGCGGAGTCTATCGCCGCGCCGTTGAATTCAGGCCACAGGCTGTCGGTGAAATAGAGTTCGGTGTAGGCGAGTTGCCACAGCAGGAAATTGCTGATGCGCTGCTCGCCGCCAGTGCGGATGAACAGGTCCGGCTCCGGCGCATAGGACATCGCGAGATGCGGCGTCAGATCCTGTTCGGCGAAACCTGAACGTTGCTCCGGATGCGCCTGCAGCATGCGCTCGCACGCCTGCATGATGTCCCAGCGGCCGCCGTAGTTCGCCGCTATCGTCAGGTTCAGTCCGGCATTGCCTTCGGTCAGCGATTCGGCGTTGCGGATGAGTTCGACCAGACGCGGCTCGAATCGGGACAGATCACCGACGACGCGCAGGCGGATGCCGTTCTCATGCAGGCGCACGACTTCTTCTTCGAGCGCCCGCACGAACAGCTGCATCAGGAAATTGACTTCCTCGGCCGGCCGGCGCCAGTTCTCCGAGCTGAAGGCGAACAATGTGAGATAGCCCACGCCGCGCTCGGCGCAGCGCGACACCACGGCACGAACGGCCTCCACACCCTTGCGATGTCCGGCAACGCGCGGCATGAAACGGCGGCGCGCCCAACGGCCATTGCCATCCATGATGATCGCAATGTGCCGCGGAACCGGGGAGTCGCCGCTGTCGCGCAGCTTACTGGAACGGGAGGACAAAATGTCTATCCGCCCTCAGACCGCCATCAGATCTTGTTCTTTTTGGGCGAGCATCCTGTCGACTTCCGCGATGGTGCGGTCAGTCAGCTTCTGCACCTCGTCCTGTGCCCGACGCTCGTCATCCTCGGAGATCGTCTTCGCCTTGACGCCTTCCTTCAGCGCATTGTTCGCGTCACGCCGCAGGTTGCGCACGGCAACGCGCGCGTTCTCGGCTTCACCGCGCACGACCTTTATCAGCTCCTTGCGCCGCTCTTCGGTCAGCGCAGGCATCGGCACGCGGACGATCTCGCCCATGGCGGACGGATTGAGGCCAAGGTCGGAGTCGCGGATCGCCTTCTCGACGACCGGCAGCATCTTCTTTTCCCAGGGCTGCACGCCGATGGCGCGCGCATCGATGAGCGTCACATTGGCCACCTGCGACAGCGGCACCATGGAACCGTAGTAATCGACCTGGATGTGATCAAGGATGCCCGTATGCGCACGCCCGGTGCGCACCTTGCCGAAGTCGACTTTGAGCGCCTCCAGCGTCTTCAGCATCTTCTGCTCGGTGGTGTTCTTCAACTCGGGGATCATGACGTCGCCTCTTGTTGGAAGTTGCGGCCGCGCTGCTGCAGCCGGTTGAGCAATGACAAGTGGAACCCGCGCTCCACTATATATGGACCAGCGTGCCCTCGTCTTCGCCGAGCACGACCCGCTTCAGTGCGCCGGCGTTGAAAATGCTGAAAACCTTGATCGGCAGTTGCTGATCGCGGCACAGCGCAAGTGCCGTGGCGTCCATCACCTTGAGGTCGCGGCTGATCGCCTCGTCGAAGCTGATGCGATCGTAGCGCGTCGCGCCCGGATCCTTCATCGGGTCGGCGCTGTAGACACCGTCGACCTTCGTCGCCTTGAGCACGATTTCAGCCTCGATCTCACGCCCGCGCAGCGCGGCAGCGGTATCCGTCGTGAAAAACGGATTGCCGGTGCCCGCCGCGAAGATGACGACCTTGCCTTCTTCGAGGTAGCGGATTGCCTTGCCGCGGATGTAGAACTCGACGACCGGTTCGATGCTCAGTGCCGACTGCACGCGTGCGGCAACGCCGGCCTGACGCATCGCGTCGCCCAGCGCCAGCGCATTCATCACCGTCGCCAGCATGCCCATGTAGTCAGCCGTCGCGCGGTCCATGCCGGCGGCACCGCCGGCAACACCGCGGAAAATGTTGCCTCCGCCGATCACAACCCCGACTTCGACGCCGAGTTCCCGGACTTCCGATATCTCCGCAACGATGCGGGCGAGCATGTCGCGGCTGATGCCATAGTCGTCATCGCCCATGAGGGCTTCGCCCGACAGCTTCAGAAGGATGCGGCGGTAGGCAACGGTCATGCAGATTCCTTAACGGTTCGCTGCGGCGGCAGCTGCCTGCGCAGCCACTTCAGCGGCAAAATCGTTCGCTTTCTTCTCGATGCCCTCGCCCACCACGTACAGCGTGAAGCTGGCGATGCGTGCCGAACGGGCCTTGAGCAATTGCTCGATGGTTTGCTTGCCGTCTTCCGCCTTGACGAAAACCTGACCGAGCAGCGTGACTTCCTTCAGGAACTTCTGCACGGAGCCTTCCGCGATCTTCTCGATCATCGCATCCGGCTTGCCGGCTTCGCGCGCCTTTTCGATCGCGACGCGACGTTCCGCCTCGATCAGATCGGCCGACACGCCGGTCGAGTCGAGCGACTTCGGCTTGGATGCGGCGATGTGCATCGCCAGATCCTTGGCCATCGCTTCGTCGCCGCCGACGAGATCGACCAGCACACCGATCTTCGAGCCGCCATGCACGTAGCTGGCAACCTTGCCTTCGGCCTGTATGCGCACGAAACGACGGATCGTCATGTTCTCGCCGATTTTGCCGACCAGTGCTGCGCGGGTCGATTCGACCGTACCGTCGCCCAGCGGCAGCTGCGACAACGCGTCGACATCAGCCGGATTCTTCTCGGCGATCAGACAGGCACAGCCATTGACCAGCGCGAGGAAATCGTCATTCTTCGCAACGAAGTCCGTTTCGCAATTCACTTCAATCAGCGAGGCGAGCTTGCCGTCGTCGGAAATGAACAGGCCGACAATGCCTTCAGCCGTCACGCGGGCTGCCGCCGTGCTCGCCTTGTTGCCGAGCTTCACGCGGAGGATTTCTTCCGCCTTCGACAGGTCGCCGCCAGCTTCGGTCAGCGCCTTCTTGCATTCCATCATCGGAGCATCGGTCTTCTCACGAAGCTCCTTGACCATTCCTGCGGTGATTTCCGCCATGCTAACTCCTGCCTGTGTCTGAAAAACGCTGGAACACCGGGCGGGCGCTGTCGCGCCCGACCGGCCGGATCAGGCTTCCTGCGCGCCCTCGCCTGCTGTTTCACCTTCGACCTCGACGAATTCGTCGTCGGACTTCAGCTGGGCAACCAGATCCTGGGCGGCGCTGTTGCGGCCTTCCAGGATCGCGTCCGCCACGCCGGAGGCGTACAGACGGATGGCGCGACTGGAGTCGTCGTTACCCGGGATGACGTAGTCGACGCCGAGCGGGGAATGGTTGGTATCAACCACGGCAACGATGGGGATGCCCAGCTTGCTCGCCTCGGTGATGGCGATCTTGTGGTAGCCGACGTCGATGACGAACAGCGCGTCCGGCAGGCCGGCCATGTTCTTGATGCCGCCGATGCTCTTCTGGAGCTTGGTCAGTTCGCGCTGCAGCACGAGCGCTTCCTTCTTCGGCATGCGTTCCATGCTGCCGTCCTCGACGAGCTGCTCGAGATCCTTCAGGCGCTTGACCGACAGCTTCAGCGTCTTGAAGTTGGTCAGCATGCCGCCGAGCCAGCGCTCGTCGATGTAGGGCACGCCCGCGCGCTGCGCTTCTTCAGCGACGATTTCACGCGCCTGACGCTTGGTACCCACCATCAGGATGGTGCCCTTGTTGGCCGACATGCGACGGATGAACGTCATCGCCTCGGCGTACTTGGCAACCGTCTTTTCGAGGTTGATGATGTGGATCTTGTTGCGATGGCCGAAAATGAAGGGGGCCATCTTGGGGTTCCAGAAGCGGGTCTGGTGTCCAAAATGGACACCCGCTTCCAGCATTTCGCGCATGGATACGGACATTCGAGTCTCCGAACAGGGTTTGACCTCCGCCCGGCCGTGTTCGCAACCGGAAATACCGGCTACGCACCCTATCGGTTCAGCCGCGAAACAACGCGGCACCGGGCGTGTGGATTTGTCTGACGCACCCGTTATGGGCGCTGGAATCAAACAGCCCAAGATTGTAGCAGCCGCAATGCAACAAACTCAAGTCGCGCAGATGACGGACGTTTGCCGCACGCAGTGGCTTGGGCTAACCTCTTCCCTCTTCAAGCCAAGTCAAAGAGCCTTTTCATGAGCGTCACCATCAAGACCGAGGACGAGATCGCAAGCATGCGCATTGCCTGCCGGCTCGCTTCGGAAGTCCTCGACTACATCGAACCGCACGTCCAGCCCGGCGTCACGACCGGCGAGCTGGACCGCCTGTGCCACGACTACATGGTCAATGTGCAGCAGACCATCCCGGCGCCGCTGAACTACGCACCGCCTGGCTACAGCCCTTACCCGAAGTCGATCTGCGCGTCGGTGAACCACCAGGTCTGCCACGGCATACCGGGCGAGCGCGCTCTCAAGAAAGGCGACATCGTCAATCTCGACATCACCGTCATCAAGGACGGCTTTCACGGCGACACCAGCCGCATGTTCATCGTCGGCGGCGAATCGACGAAGCAGGCCAGCCGTCTGTGTAGCATCACCTACGAATGCCTGTGGGTGGGCATCGCCCGGGTGCGCCCGGGCGCGCATCTGGGCGACATCGGCCACGCGATCCAGCGGCACGCGGAAAGCAACGGCTTTTCCGTGGTGCGCGAATTCTGCGGGCACGGCATCGGCCGCAAGTTTCACGAAGAGCCGCAGGTGCTGCACTACGGCAAGGCGAACACCGGCATGGAACTGAAGGAAGGCATGATCTTCACGATCGAGCCGATGGTGAATGCCGGCCGTGCCGCCGTGTCGGAACTGCCGGACGGCTGGACCATCGTGACGCGCGACCGCAGCCTGTCTGCGCAGTGGGAGCACACGGTGCTCGTTACCTCCGACGGTCATGAAGTGCTGACGGTATCGGCCGGCAGCCCGCCGCCGGCGCTGACCGGTGACGCCGCCCGGGCCGCCTGATCCGTGGATGCCGCCGTCTGCTCCGACGCGCTGCGCGGCCTCGTCACGTCGCTGAAAGGCGAACTCGCGGCCACGCAGCAGACGCTGCGCGAGAACTTCGAACGGGACGGTCACAGCCTGCGCCTGCTGCGCGGGCGGGCACGTGCCGTTGACCACGCGCTGCGCCGCCTGTGGGCGGCGGTCGGCATTCCGCGCAGCGCGACGCTGATCGCCGTCGGCGGCTATGGCCGCGGCGAGCTCTACCCGTCGTCCGACGTGGACCTGCTGTTCCTGATGCCGCCCAAGGTGTCGGGCGACACCGAAGCGCGGCTTGAACAACTGGTCGGGTTGCTGTGGGACATCGGACTGGACATCGGCCACAGCGTGCGCTCCGTCAGCCAGTGCGCAGACGAGGCATCGCGCGACATCACGGTGGAAACGACGATGCTCGAAGCGCGCATGCTGGCGGGCTCGCGCAAGCTGTTCCAGACGCTGACCGGTGCGCTCGCGGCGCAGCGCGATCAGGGAGCCTTCTTCAAGGCCAAGCGGCTGGAGCAGGACGAACGCCATCAACGCTTCCAGGAAACGCCGTACAGCCTGGAGCCGAATTGCAAGGAAAGCCCCGGCGGCCTGCGCGATCTGCAGGTGATCCAGTGGATCGCGCACGCCAGCCATCTTGGCGCAAGCTGGGCCGAACTGGCCGCGCGCGGCCTCGTCACGCCGGAGGAATCCCGCCAGCTCGGCCGGGTCGAGCGCTTCATGCGCGACACACGCGTCCGGCTGCACCTGATCGCGCGTCGCCGCGAAGACCGCCTGATCTTCGATCACCAGGAGGCCCTGGCGAGCGCCTTCGGCATGCACGCAACGCCGACTCGGCGGGCATCCGAAGTGTTCATGCAGCACTACTACCGCCACGCCAAGACGATCACCCAGCTCAACACGATATTGCTGCAGAACATGTCCGCGGTCATCTTCCCGACCGACGACAGCGCGGCAAAGCCGATCAACGAGCGCTTCCAGTCCAGCCGCGAACTGCTGGACGTGGTGTCCGAAGACGTTTTCGAACAGACGCCAAGCGCCATTCTCGAGTGCTTCACGCTGCTGCAGACGCACAGCGAACTCAAGGGCATGACGGCCCGCACGCTGCGCGCACTGTGGGGTGCGCGCACACTGATCGACTCGAATTTCCGGCGTGATCCGGTCAACCGCGCCCTCTTCCTGTCGCTGTTCCAGCAGACACGGGGGCTGGTGCACGAAATCCGCCGCATGAACCAATACGGCATCCTCGGCCGCTACCTGCCCGCGTTCGGGCGCATCGTCGGCCAGATGCAACACGACCTCTTCCACGTCTATACGGTCGACCAGCACATCCTCCAGGTCATGCGCAACGTTCGCCGCTTCACGATGGCGGAGCACGCCCATGAGTACCCGTTGCTGTCGCGCCTGATCACCAGCTTCGATCGGCGCTGGCCGCTCTACCTGTCTGCGCTGTTTCACGACATTGCAAAGGGGCGTGGCGGCGACCATTCCCAGCTGGGCATGCGCGACGCGCGGCTGTTCTGCCGCCAGCACGGCCTTGGCGCAGAAGACGGCGATCTCGTCGTGTTCCTCGTCGAGCATCACCTGTCGATGTCGTCCGTCGCACAGAAACAGGATCTGTCGGATCCGGACGTCATTCGCGCGTTCGCGGACGTCGTCAAGACAGAAAGACGACTCACCGCGCTGTACATCCTGACCCACGCCGACATCCGGGGCACCAGCCCGAAGGTGTGGAACGCATGGCGGGGCAAGCTGCTGGAAGACCTGTACTTCGCGACGATGCGGGTGCTTCAGGGGGGTGACGCCCGGGCCGCCGACGGAACGGACCGGCAGGAAGAGGCACGCCACCTGTTGCGCTATTTCGGCTTGCGCGAGGGCGTGGAAAACAACTTCTGGTCGCGCCTGGACACCGTCTATTTCATGCGCCACGAGCCGGACGAGATCGCCTGGCATACGCGCATGCTGTATTTCCAGGTGGATGCGGCCGCGCCGGTCGTGAAGGCCCGCCCGAACCATGTCGGCGACGGACTGCAGGTCATGGCGTACGCACCGGACCAGCCCGACCTCTTCGTGCGTCTGTGCGGCTTTTTCGGCCGCCTCGGCTACAGCATCGCCGACGCCAAGATCCACACCACGACCGACGGACACGCACTCGACAGCTTCATACTGCTCGATCCGAACGGCCACCTGAACTCGCGCGACATGATCGCGCTGATCGAATCCGGCCTTGCCGAGCGGCTGCAGGCCGCCGCGCCGGTGGAACAACCGTTGACTGGCCGCCTGTCGAGGGAGGTGCGCCACTTTCCGATCACGCCGGAAGTCCTCATCAAGCCGGACGAGCGCAGGCAGCATCACATCATGCACGTCACGGCCGCCGACCGCCCCGGCCTGCTGTACTCCATCGCCCGAGTGCTCGCCGCCCATCACGTCAACCTCCACACCGCAAAGATCACCACGCTGGGCGATCGCGCAGAGGACGTTTTCCTGATTTCGGGAGAAGCGCTCGCGAAGAGCACGACGCTGATCCGCCTCGAGCAGGAGTTGCTCGCTGAACTGGCCATCTCCTGAGCGCGGGATCGCCACGTAACGGGCGGAGCGTTCTTTTTTTCCATCCGGCCCGCAACCACCGTTACCGGCCGGCATGCACGGGATTCCACCGGTGAGCTTTGCCACACAGAACGCCAACACCACGTCGCCCGCCGTCAGGGCGCAGCCGCTGCTGCTGGCCGCGCTGGCGCTCCTGCTCGGACTGGGTCTGACGGCTTACGTGGCGCGCAACGAGACCGAGCAGGCCTATCAGCGCCAGCGCAACGAAGCGGCGGCACACGCCGGGCTCGTTCGCGCCCGGCTCGAAAGCGAGATCAACAGCGCCGCCCATCTGTCACTGGGTCTGGTCAGCTATATCGCGGCCAATCCGGGCTTCAGCGCCACCGACTTCGAACGGGTCGCCGAGCGGATGGTTGCCTATGGCCGGCACCTGCGCTCGATCGGTGTCGGGCCGGACAACGTGCTGCGCTACGTCTACCCGCTGGCCGGCAACGAGAGGGCGATCGGCCTGAACTACATGGAAACCCCGTCGCAGCGCGACACCGTGCTGCGGATGATGCAGAGCCACCGCATCGTGGTTGCCGGCCCGCTCGAGCTCGTGCAGGGCGGCATAGGCCTGATCAACCGCTTTCCGATCTTTCTGCGGCCCGAGAGCGGCCAACCGGAGCGCTACTGGGGGCTTGCCTCCGTCGTGCTCGACTTCGATTCGCTGCTCGACGCAAGCGGTTTGAAAAACACGGACTCGCTCGTCAGCTATGCGCTGCGCGGACGTGACGGCCTGGGCGCCGACGGTGACGTCATATTCGGTCCGGCCGAGCTGTTCGACGCGGAGCCCGTGCTGCTCGACGTCGTGCTGCCGGACAGCGCGCGCTGGCAACTCGCCGCCGCACCGCCCGGCGGCTGGCGCACCGGTCTGGACGACTTCCGGGTCCGGGCCATCTGGTCCGCCGGCGTCCTCGTATCGATCGCGATTTCCGGCCTGCTTTTCATCGGACAGCTGCAGATCCGGCGCATCCAGGCGCGTGACGCAGAGCTGTCTCTGGCGGCGAGCGTCATCCAGAGCTCCAACGAAGCCATCATGATCACCGACGCCGGCGACCGCATCGTCGCGGTCAACCCGGCCTTCAGCACGCTCACCGGACACTCGCGCGACGAGGTGCTTGGCCGGCTGTCGGCCGACGTGATGTCGGGCCCGGGCGCAAGCGACAGTCCGTTGTCGCTTGCGCAGCGCATCGCAGCCGACGGGTTCTGGTCCGGCGAGCTGGAGGACACGCGCGCCAATGGCGAAACCTATCCCAAGCTGCTCAGCGTGTATCCGGTGCGCGACGCACACGGCAACATCGCGAACTACGTCCATTCGTTCAGCGACATCAGCGAACGCAAGGCGGCGGAACAGAAGATCCATCACCTCGCCCATCATGACGCGCTGACCGGACTGCCCAACCGCATGAACCTGCAGGAACGCATGGAGCAGGCCATGGCACAGGCGCAGCGCCATGAAACGATGATCGCCGTGATGATGATCGACCTCGATCACTTCAAGGACATCAACGACACGCTGGGTCATCACGTCGGCGACGCCCTGCTGGAAGAGGTGGCGCGCCGGCTGCTCGGCTGCGTGCGCCAGAGTGACGTCGTGGCGCGACTTGGCGGCGACGAATTCGTCGTGCTGGTGACCAATCTTGCGTCAACTCAGGTCGCCGCCGCCGTCGCCGAGAAGATTGTTGCGACCCTCGGCGCACCGTACCAGATCGGCGAGTACCGGCTGCATTCGACACCCAGTGTCGGCATCGACCTGTATCCGGTCGACGGCTCGACCGTCGACGCGCTGCTGCGCAATGTGGACACCGCCATGTACCACGCCAAGGCGTCCGGCCGGAACAACTACCAGTTCTTCAACGACAGCATGGCCGCCAATGTGAGCGAGCGCCTCGCACTGCAGAGCAGCCTGCACCAGGCCATCGCGGGCCGCCAGTTCGTCCTGCACTACCAGCCGCAGATCAACACCGCCGACGGACGCGTCATCGGTGTCGAGGCGCTGGTGCGCTGGAACCATCCGCAGCGCGGCCTCGTCGGTCCGGACAAGTTCATACCGATCGCCGAGGAAAGCGACCTCATCATCCTGCTCGGAGAATGGATCCTGCAGGAGGCCTGTCGCCAGCTCAGCATCTGGCGGGCGGCCGGATTGCCGCTGGGCATGGCGGTGAACCTGTCAGCACGGCAGCTGCGATCGAAGAACCTGCTGCGGCAAGTGCGCGAAGCACTGCTCAAGTACGACTTTCGCCCGGGCGACCTGGAACTCGAAATCACCGAAAGCGTCGCGATGGAAAACCCAGAGGGCACGGTGCTGATGCTGAACCAGCTGCGCGAGCTGGGCATCGAACTGGCGATCGACGACTTCGGCACCGGCTATTCGTCGCTCAGCCACCTGAAGCTGATGCCGTTGCAGCGCCTGAAGATCGACCGCTCCTTCGTGAAGGACATCGAAACCGATCCCGACGACGCGGCCATCTGCGCGGCCACCGTCAGCCTTGCCCACAACATCGGCCTGAGCGTCGTGGCCGAGGGCGTCGAGACCGAAGCCCAACTGGCCTTCCTCGGTCACCTCGGCTGCGAAACCGTACAGGGCTATCTGTTCAGCCGGCCGCTGCCGGCGGCCGAGGCGGAAGCCTGGATCCGCCAGCGCATGGCCGCTCAGTCATCGGCGCCCGCGTCGACACCGGGAAACAGCACGTCGGTGTAGCCAAAGCGGCTGAAATCGGTCACCCGCATCGGATACAGGATGCCATCGAGATGATCGCACTCGTGCTGGACCACCCTGGCGTGAAAGCCGTCCACGGTCCGGTCGATCAGGTTGCCGTCCGGATCGCGCCCGCCATAGCGCAGACGGCCGTGCCTGGCGACGACGCCACGCAGACCGGGCACCGACAGGCAACCTTCCCAGCCCTCCTCCATGGTGTCGCCCAGCGGCGTCAGCACTGGATTGACCAGCACCGTGAACGGCACGACCGGCGCGTCCGGATAGCGCGCCGATGGCGAGCCGCCGAACACGACGACGCGCAGGTCGACGCCGATCTGCGGAGCCGCCAGCCCGGCGCCGTCGGCGGCGTGCATGGTGTCGACCAGATCCGCAACCAGCGCCTGCAGCGCCGGCGTGCCGAACTCGGTGACCGGCTGGCAGACGCTCAGCAGACGCGGATCTCCCATGCGCAGGATTTCGCGTATCACGGGCAGGCTCCGCCGATGCAGAGCTGTTCGAGCACGCGTCGCGTGCGCGTCATCGCCTCCTGCAGCATGTCCTCGATGGCCGACATGCGGATGCCGTGTTCCGACTCACCGCGTCCCGCCGCGTGGTTCACGACAACATTGATGGCCGCGTAGGCCAACCCGGCTTCGCGCGCAAGCACCGCTTCGGGCATGCCCGTCATGCCGACGACGTCGGCGCCGTCACGCTCGAGCCGGTTGACCTCTGCCGCCGTTTCGAGCCGAGGCCCCTGCGTGGCGGCATAGACGGCGCCATCCACCACTGCTTCGCCGGCCCGTGCCGCAGCCGCCAGCAGCGCCATGCGCAGATCGCCGTCGTAGGGCTCGGTGAAGTCGATGTGCCTGACCTGCCCGTCGTGACCGTCAAAGAAGGTGCTGTGGCGCCCCCACGTGTAGTCGATGATCTGATGCGGCACCACCAGCGATCCCGGCCCGAGGTCGGCGCGGATGCCGCCGACCGACGCGACCGACACGATGTGGGTCACGCCGGCAGCGCGCAGCGCGGAAATGTTCGCCCGGTAGTTGACCCGATGCGGCGGAATCGTGTGCCCGTAGCCGTGCCGGGCGATGAATGCCAGCTCGCGGCCGGCGAGGCTTCCAAGCGTCAGCGGACCGGAAGGTTCGCCGTAAGGCGTGCGCACGACTTCGCGCCTTGCGACGTCGAGGTTGGCAAGCTGGGTCAGTCCGCTGCCTCCGATGATGGCCAGCATTGATGTGCTCCATAAGGTCGAACGCGCAAGTCTAGCAGCCGCGAAATGGCCGGCGCACCGGCTGCGCCCGGACGGACGGTACCGCCCCGCCGCAACGGCACGGAGTGAACGAGCGCCGGTCTGTAATCAACGGCATGCTAAACTCGCGTGTTTATCTTTTGCGTCGCACCATTCCAATGTCCCGCTCCATTCGCAACATCGCCATCATCGCGCACGTCGATCATGGCAAAACCACGCTGGTTGACCAGCTGCTGCGCCAGTCCGGCACCTTCGCATCGCACCAGCAGGTGTCGGAGCGGGTCATGGACTCCGGCGATATCGAAAAAGAACGCGGCATCACGATTCTCGCCAAGAACTGCGCGATCGAATACGAAGGCACGCACATCAACATCGTTGACACCCCGGGCCACGCCGACTTCGGCGGCGAGGTCGAGCGCGTACTGTCCATGGTCGATGGCGTGCTGCTGCTGGTCGACGCGGTCGAAGGCCCGATGCCGCAAACCCGCTTCGTCACGCGCAAGGCACTGGCGCTGGGCCTCAAGCCCATCGTCGTCGTCAACAAAATCGACCGTCCGGGCGCGCGTCCGGACTGGGTCATCAACCATACCTTCGACCTGTTCGACAAGCTCGGTGCGACCGACGAACAGCTCGACTTCCCGGTCGTGTTCGCGTCTGCCCTGAACGGCTTTGCCATGCTGGATTCCGACAAGCCTGGCACCGACATGCGCCCGCTGTTCGAGACGATCCTGAAGAGCGTGCCGCAGCCGGAAGTCGATGAAGACGGCCCGCTTCAGCTTCAGGTCTGCTCGCTCGACTACTCCACCTACATCGGCCAGCTCGGCATCGGCCGCATCCAGCGCGGCCGCATCAAGCCGAACCAGGAAGTTGCGGTGTATTACGGCGACGAACTGCGCGGCAAGGCCAAGGTCGGCCAGGTGCTCACGTTCAAGGGCCTGGAGCGCACGCAGACCGATTCGGCCAGTGCCGGCGACATCGTGCTCGTGTCAGGCATCGATCAGGTCAACATCGGCGTCACCATCTGCGACCCGGATTCGCCCAGCCCGATGAAGCCGATCGCCGTCGACGAGCCGACACTGACGATGAACTTCATGGTCAATGCGTCCCCGCAGGCGGGGCGCGAAGGCAAGTTCGTCACCAGCCGCCAGATCCGCGAACGCCTGGAAAAGGAATTGCTGAAGAACGTGGCACTGCGCGTCGAATACACCGAAGACTCCGACGTATTCCTCGTGTCCGGTCGCGGCGAACTGCACCTGACCATCCTGCTCGAAAACATGCGCCGTGAAGGCTACGAGCTGGCCGTCGGCCGTCCGCGCGTCGTGTTCAAGGAGATTGATGGCGTCAAGTGCGAGCCGTACGAAATGCTCACCATCGACGTCGAGGAAACGCATCAGGGCGGCGTCATGGAAGAACTTGGCCGTCGCCGCGGCGAGCTGCAGGACATGCAGCCGGACGGCAAGGGTCGCGTGCGCCTCGAATACCGCATTCCCGCGCGCGGCCTGATCGGCTTCCAGGGCGAGTTCCTGACGCTGACCCGCGGAACCGGTCTCGCCAGCCACGTGTTCGACGACTACGGCCCGATGGCCGGCGCCATGTCGGAACGTCGCAACGGCGTGCTGATTTCGCAGAATGACGGCGAAGCCGTCGCCTACGCGCTGTGGAACCTGCAGGACCGTGGCCGCATGTTCGTCAGCCCCGGCGATGTGCTGTACGAAGGCATGATCATCGGCATCCACTCACGCGACAACGACCTCGTGGTGAACCCGATCAAGGGCAAGCAGCTCACCAACGTGCGTGCGTCGGGCACCGACGAAGCCGTGCGCCTGATCCCGCCCGTCGCGCTGACGCTGGAATCGGCGATCGAATTCATCGCCGACGACGAACTGGTGGAAATCACGCCGAAGAACATCCGCCTGCGCAAGCGCCACCTCAAGGAGCACGAGCGCAAGCGTGCGTCACGCGATGACGCCTGATCGCAGGCGTCCCTGCCGCAGTTCGTGAAAAGGAGCGCCCTTGGCGCTCTTTTTTTTTCGCGTCGCCGGAGGAATGCGACGGAAAGATGGACCCGACGCCCGCCGGATCTATACGCTAGCCAACGAGGTTGCGCCGCCCGGCATGCACACGCGCGCGTAGGCCGCCTGCAGCACGCGCGCGTCGTTGCTGGCACGGTGACGCGTCGTGCGAAGTTCGTCGGCCACCCGACGCTTGACGTCATGCCAGCGCGCGGCCTGCTCCTCGGTCAGCAATTCGCGCAGGCTGCGCAAGTGAAAGCGTGGCACCGTCCCCGCTTCGTCATAGAGGCGGGACAGCCACGCGTAGTCGTTGCCCCAGGCGTCGCTGAACACGTCCTGTCCACGCAGGGCATCATCGAGGTGGCGAATCACCTCGGCGATCGGCTTGCCGCGTGACATCAGCAATTCGCGCGTGATGTGATGGACCGATTCGGCGCTGTTGTCCCAGTGCCGCCAGGCCTCCGGCGGGCGCACCAGGCAGCACACGGTACGGCCATCCGCAAGTACGCAACCCACCTCTATCGGGTAACTGCCCGCACCGAAACCGGATGCCTCGATATCGAGAAAAACCGGTAGGGCGTCGGCCATCGCTCAGTCCTTCAGCGCGTAGATGGCGGGAAGATTGCGCCAGGCGCCGCGCACGTCCATGCCGTAGCCGAAAACGTAGCGGTCAGGCAGTTCGAGGCCGACGAAGTCGGCGGTGATGGGTTTCGCGCGGCCGATCTGCTTGTCGGAAAACACGGCCGTCAGGCAGCGCTGCGCGCCCGCATCAAGCATGTGCCGATGGATCGCTGCAAGCGTGATGCCTTCATCGAGAATGTCGTCCAGCACCAGCACGGTGCGCCCTGCCACCGGCAAGCGCGGCTCGCTGATCCAACGCAGGTCGCTGCCGCGCGTGTCGTCACCGTAGCGCGTGACATGCAGATAGTCGAAGTCGAGCGGGAACGCGAGGCGCGGCAACAGATTTCCGGTAAAGACCACGGCACCGCCCATGACGGACAGCACCAGCGGATAGCTGTCGCCAAGCGCAGTCGTGATATCGACGGCAAGCCGGTCAATCGCCGCGTCGACCTCGGCCGCGCTGCAGATCAGCTCGGCGCCGTCGAGCAGCGCCTGCGCGTCATCCCGCCGGCTCACGCGACGTTCGCATCCGGTGCATTGCCATCCAGCGCCGCGTTGCGGCGGCCTTCCTGCTCGTCCATCCAGGCGGAAAACTCGGCGCCCACTTCCGGATGCTTGCGCGCAAGCGCAACCGTCGCCTGCAGATAGCCAAGCTTCGAACCGCAGTCGTAGCGGGTGCCCTTGAACGGATAGGCCAGCACCGCTTCATCGGCAAGCAGCGCGGCGATCGCGTCCGTCAGCTGCAACTCGCCGCCGGCGCCCGGCGTCAAGGCGCGCAGGTGGTCGAAGATGCGCGGCGTGAGCACGTAGCGGCCGACGACGGCCAGCGTGGACGGCGCATCTTCCGGCTTGGGCTTCTCGACGATGCCTGTGACACCGTAAAGACCGCCCACATCCGCATCCGTGCTGACGATGCCGTAGCTGCCGGTCTGGCTGCGCGGCACCTGCTGCACGCCGAGGATGGAGCGGCCGAAGCGCTCGAAAATGTCCGTCATCTGCTTCAGGATGGGGGGATCGCCATCGATCAGGTCATCTGCCAGCACCACCGCGAACGGTTCGTCATTGACGACCGGCGCCGCGCACAGCACCGCATGGCCAAGGCCCAGCGGCTCGGACTGACGGATGTAGATGCAGTTCACATGCTTCGGCACCGTGTTGCACAGTGCCAGCAACGCCTTCTTCTGCTTCATTTCGAGCTCGTGTTCGAGCTCGTAAGCCTTGTCGAAGTGGTCCGCGATCGAACGCTTGGTGCGCCCGGTGATGAAGATGAGATCGGTGCAGCCCGCCGCCACGGCCTCTTCCACCGCGTACTGGATCAGAGGCTTGTCGACGACCGGCAGCATCTCTTTCGGATTGGCCTTGGTCGCCGGCAGGAAGCGACTGCCCAGGCCTGCGACGGGGAAAACTGCTTTTCGCAATGATTTCATTGTTCTACGACTCCCTGGTAGCGAGCATTGATAACAGCCCTGATTCATCCAGAATGGTAATACCCAGACCTTGTGCTTTTGTGAGCTTGGTGCCGGCCTCCGTGCCGGCCACCACGAAATCCGTTTTCTTCGACACGCTGCCGGTCACCTTGGCGCCGGCCGCTTCGAGCATTTCCTTCGCCTCGTCGCGTGACAGCGTGGGCAAGGTTCCGGTCAGCACTACGGTCTTGCCGACCATCGGGCCGCTGATCACCCGTGCCTCGCCCTCTTCCCACGCGATGCCGCAGGCGCGAAGCTGTTCGACGACCTCACGGTTGTGCGGCTGTGCAAAGAAAGTGTGGATGCTCGCGGCAACGACGGGGCCGACGTCCGGCACCTGGGCCAGTTCCTCGACCGAGGCGCCCATGATGCGGTCCATGCTGCCCAGCTGCCGCGCCACTTCCTTCGCCGTCGCTTCGCCGACATGGCGGATGCCGAGCGCGAACAGGAAGCGCCCGAGCGTGGTGCGCTTGGACTTTTCCAGCGACGCCACGAGATTCTCCGCCGACTTGTCGGCCATGCGCGCCAGCGCCGACAGCTTGAGCACACCGAGCGTATAAAGATCCGGCAGGCTGCGGATCAGGCCGCCATCCACCAGTTGCTCGACCAGCTTGTCGCCGAGCCCTTCGATGTCCATCGCACGCCGGCCGGCAAAGTGCAGCAGCGCCTGCCTGCGCTGAGCCGAACAGAACAGGCCACCGGTGCAGCGGTGATCCGCCTCGCCTTCCTCGCGCACGACGTCGGAGCCGCACACCGGGCAATGCACCGGCATGGAGAATGCCGCAGCCGTCGCCGGCCGTCTGTCCGACAGCACCGACACGACTTCCGGAATGACGTCGCCGGCCCGCCGCACGATGACGGTGTCGCCCACATGCACGTCCTTGCGGCGGACTTCGTATTCGTTGTGCAGCGTCGCGTTGGTTACCGTCACGCCGCCGACGAACACTGGCGCCAGGCGCGCCACCGGCGTCAGCTTGCCGGTGCGCCCGACCTGCACGTCGATGCCCTGCACGGTCGTCAGCGCCTCCTGCGCCGGATACTTGTGCGCGACCGCCCAGCGCGGCTCGCGCGTGACGAAGCCGAGCTTTTGCTGCAGCGCGCGGCTGTTCACCTTGTAGACGACACCATCGATGTCGAATGGCAATCCGGCGCGCGCATCGGCGATGCGCGCATGGAATTGCGCCAGTGCCCCGGCGCCCGTGCAGACGGCGCGGTGTTCGCACACCGGCACGCCGAAGGCGGACAGCGCATCGAGCACACCGGCGTGCGTGTCGGGCACCCCCCATCCGCGGACATCGCCCAGGCCATAGGCAAAAAAGGACAGCGGGCGCCTTGCCGCAATCGCCGGATCAAGCTGGCGGATGCTGCCGGCAGCCGCATTACGCGGATTCACCAGTGTGCGCTCTCCCGCAGCGATGGCACGCGCATTGAACGCGTCAAATTGATCGCGGCGCATATACACCTCGCCGCGTATCTCCAGCACCTCGGGCGCGGCCGACAGCGATCCGCCGGAAACCGCTGCGAGGCGCAACGGCACCTCGCGTATCGTGCGCACGTTCTGCGTCACGTCCTCGCCGGTTTCACCGTCGCCGCGCGTCGCCGCCTGCACCAGCACGCCGTGCTCGTAGCGCAGATTGACGGCCAGCCCATCGAACTTCAGTTCCGCCGCGTATTCGACCGGCGGATCATCTTCGGTGAGCGCCAGTTCCCGCCGCACGCGCGCATCGAACGCGAGCGCACCGCTGGCCTCAACATCCGTTTCGGTCCTGATCGACAGCATCGGCACCGCGTGGCGCACCGGCGCGAAGCCGTCCAGTGCTCGCCCGCCGACCCGCCTGGTCGGCGAATCGGGCGTGAGCAGCGTGGGGAATTCAGCCTCCAGAGCCTGCAGTTCGCGAAAAAGGCGGTCGTACTCGGCATCCGGCACTTCCGGCGCGTCGAGTTCGTAATACAACCGGTCATGACGTGTGATGTCGGCGCGCAGCGCAGCGACGCGCGACGCCGCGGCAACGGCGTCCATCAGCTGAACAGGCGACGGGCCGAAGCGCTGCCCGGCGCAATGCCGAATTGCGTCATGCGCCCCTGGAATTCGGCAATCTTGGCGCGGATGACGCCGAGCGAGGCCGGCGACAGCGGATGACGGTTGTCATCGACGACGCTGGCGCCGAGCGTGTGTGCGAACTGTTCGGCCAGCGCCACCATGCGGTCGAACTGGCGGGCACCATCGGCGACCGTCGGCACGTCGAGCAGCAGGGTCACGCCCTGCGTCGACAGCGTCCTCATCGCCTCGGGCGAGAACTGTGCGGCGTCGAGGTTGCCCAGCGTGTAGATGGTGGCACCCGTTTCGTCGCGTGCGTGGAACAGGCCGCCGGACAGCGCGAAGCCCTGTGCTTCGGCCAGCGCACGCAGCTTGGTACCGGAAATGGGCGTCTCGCCGGCCACCAGATTGATGCCGATCTGCACGTCGACGGACGCGGCGAACGCATCCAGTTCGCGCGCACGGCGCAGCAGTTCGGCCGCGTCCGGGAAATGCACGACGGCGAGGAAGCGGTCCGCCACACCCTGCAGCGCGTGCGCCAGCGCAGACAGCGTCTGCTCCGACAACGCGCCGCGCCGGTCAGCCACCTGCAGCGCCAGCTCGACGCTGGACAGCATGCCGGCCGTCTCGGGCGTCAGCGTGAGCCAGCGCCCCGCCTGGTCGTCGCGTCCGCGCAGGCGCAACGCGACGTCCACGTTCTGGGCCAGGTCGCCCCACGCGCGCTGGAAGTCGGTGGCGGCAACCGGTTCGTCGAGTTCGATGACGACCAGTTGTTCCACGTGCTCGTCGGCCCACACGTTGGCGGGCTCGCCCACCGGCTCGTCGGCCTTGGCCATCATGGCAGGCATCGCAACCGTGTCGTCGGCATCCATGGCAGCCGGCGCGGCCGGCGTGTTCACGGGCGACGCCGGCGCGTCGTCACTCAGATCGAAATCCAGCGTAGGCTCCACCCTCTGCTGGGACGTTTTGGGCGGGTTGATGAGCACGTCCGGCCGGGCTTCGCCCAGCGCGCGTTCGGCGGTCTGGCGATGCCGCCGCTCCTGCCACATGTTGTAGCCCACCACGGCGCCCACACCCGCCACGCCCAGCGCGATCAGTCCGATCTGCAGTTCAGTCAATTGCATGAATCCCCATTCCCGTTAGCTTGTGCATTCAGACGCTGAGCGCTTCGTCGCGCAGCTTCAGTGCCTGTTCCATGTCGACCTCGACAACGCGCGAGCACCCCCGCTCCTGCATCGTGACGCCGACCAGCTGTTGCGCCATTTCCATCGTGATCTTGTTGTGGCTGATGAATACGAACTGCGTGGCCTGCGACATGCGTTTGACCATTTCGCAGAAACGCTCGGTATTCGTGTCGTCCAGCGGTGCATCCACTTCGTCCAGCATGCAGAACGGCGCAGGATTGAGCTGGAACAGCGCAAACACCAGCGCCGTCGCCGTGAGCGCCTTCTCGCCCCCGGACAACAGCTGGATGGACGCATTGCGCTTGCCCGGCGGCTGCGCGAACACCTGCAGCCCGGCGTCGAGAATCTCGTCGCCGGTCATCACCAGGCGCGCTTCGCCGCCCCCGAAAAGCTCCGGAAAGATGCGCCCGAACTCGGTATTGACCCGATCATACGTGTCCTTGAGCTGAGCACGGGTTTCACGGTCCATGCGGCGGATGGCGTCCTCCAGCGTATCGATCGCCTGACGCAGGTCGAGCGACTGCATGTCGAGATAGCCCTTGCGCTCGGACGCCTGCGTCAATTCCTCCAGCGCCGCGAGATTCACCGCGCCGAGCGCGGCGATGTCGCGTCCGAGCCGACTGATTTCACTGCCGAGCGCGCCCTCGCGCACCTTCTCCTGTTCGCCCTCGGCCAGCAATGCGTCGAGCCGGCCATCCGTCAGTTCGATTTCGGCCAGCCGCTGCGTGTACTGCTCGGCGTTGAGCAGTGCCGCCTGCTGCTTGAGCTTCATTTCAGCCAGCCGTTCGCGTGCCGGCGCAAGCAGCCCGTCTGTCTGCGCGCGCTGTGATTCATGCTCGCGCAACTGCGTCGCCAGCACCTCCTGCGCATCGCGGCAGGTTGCCAGCACCTGTTCGCGCTCGCGCCTGCGGTCCAACGCCTGCTGCAACGTGGCGTCTATGGCCCGCTCGTCGATCTGCGCGAATTCGTCGCGCCTGAGCGCCAGCTCCAGTTCGCCGTTCTCGAGCTGGGTCCGCGCGATGGCCAGATTGTTCGCCAGATCGGTGAGCCGGCTCGCGCACTCACGCTGCGAAAACCCGGCTTCCTGAACCTCCCGCGCCGCGGCCTGATCCGCGAAGCGTGCTTCGCGCAATGCGCCATCGCTGCTCTTCTGCGCCTCGAGTGCGGCATCCAGCCGGGCACGCTGCGCTTCGATCAGCTCACGCGCACGTTCCATTTCCGTGTCGGCGCGTTCGTGATGCGCACGTTCGGTCTGCTCCGCCTGATCGAGTTCGGCGCGGTCGCGTTCGATCGCCGCACGCTTCTCGTCGAAGCGCGCCACCGCCTGCGCCAGTTTGAGCTGTTCAACCTGTGCCGCATGCGCCGCCTGCGTCAGCGATTGCTGTTCGCGCCGTGCCGCCGCCAGTTCCTCGCCGGCATCGTGCAATCCCTGCTCGGCTTCGTGCAGCGCTTCGCGCGCCATGGCGAGCGCCGCATCCGCCGCGTCGATATCGCGTCCGAACTGTTCGATGTCGCGCGCGCGCTCCAGCACGCCGTGCGTGCGCGCATCCGGCGCGTACAGCGTCAGCGACGCGCCATGCACAAGCCGCCCGGCACGGTCGATGCGCGGTGCGTCCGGTGCGCCGGTGTACGGCGGCTCGTGCGATTCGACCGCCACGACGGGCCCCAGCCAGAGGTCGAGCAAGGCGTGCCAGCGCGCATCGGTCGCGCGCGCACGCTGCCGCAGACTGCCTTCCAGGAGCGAAGCTCTGCCACCGTCGCCCCCCGGCAATGCCAGCGTGATGCTCTGCGGCGCCGTTGCGCCGCTGCACGCGGCTGCCAGAACCTCCGCCGATCCGGCGTCCAGCGCTCCGAGACGTTCGCGCAGCACCGCTTCCACCGCCAGTTCCCAGCCGGCGTCGACTTGAAGGCTGTGCCACAGCGGGGCCGCGCCGTCCAGACCGAGCGCGCTCAGCCAGGGCGCCAGCTTGCCGTCGTTCTGCGTCTTGCGCTGCAGCTCGACCAAGGCATCGCGGCGCGCCCGCGTCTCCGTCAGCGCGCGGGTCGCCGCGCGCTCCGCGTCCTGCGCCGTGCGCACCCTTGCCTGCCACTGCGGCACGGCGCCCTGCGCCGCATGTACGCGCTGCTGCGCGGCCTCGGCCGCATCACGCAGTTCGTCGAGTTGCGCCTGCGCAATGTCCAGCGCCTCGCGGTCGGGCTCAGCCAGCTGCGCAACGTCCTGCTCCAGACGCGCGCGCCGGTTTGCCAGCGCGTCCAGCGTGCGCAGCGCGTTGGCCCGATGCGTCTCTTCCACCTTGAGTTGCTGCTCGGCCGCCGACAGTTCGCGCCGCACGGCGCTCGCCTGCTGCTCGGCCTCGCGCCAGGCGGCTTCCGCCTCCGGCAGCAGCGCGGCCGTGGTTTCATGGCGCGCCTGCGCCTGTTCGATGCGATGTTCGGCGTGTTCGGCCAGCGTCTGCCAGCGCGCGGTATCCGATTCGATGCCTTCGATGCGAGCGCGCCAGTCAGCGACATCCGTGCCCAGCTGCGCGATGCGCGCATCCAGCTTGTGGCGGCTGTCGAGCGCGCGGCGCAGGTCTTCTTCCAGCCGCGACGCGTCGGCATTGACTGCGTACAGCGCCGCCTGCGCGGCATGCACGGCCTCCGACGCGCCAAGATGTTCGGCCCGCACGCGCTCCAGCGCCGCCTCGTGATGGCGCAGCGCGGCCGTGTCGCGCTCGATGCCGTTCTCGATCTGACCGGATTCGAATGCCAGCGCCTGTGCCTCGGACGCAGCCGCGCGCTGCTTCATCGCCCACAACAATGCCTGGCGCTCCGTCAGCCGGCGACTCAGCTCGTTGTGACGCGCCGCCACCTCGGCCTGCTTCTGCAGCCGCTCCATGCGAGCGCCGAGTTCGCCGACGATGTCGTCCAGCCGGGTCAGGTTGTCGCGCGCGTCGTCGAGCCGGCCCTGCGTCTCGCGCCGCCGCTCGCGGTACTTCGTGATGCCGGCCGCCTCTTCCAGGAAGGCACGCAACTCATCGGGACGCGCCTCGATGATGCGGGTGATCATGCCCTGCTCGATGATGGCGTAGGCGCGCGGTCCGAGTCCGGTGCCAAGGAAGACGTCGATCACGTCGCGCCGGCGCACGCGTGTGTTGTTGATGAAGTAGTCGGATTGCCCGTCACGTTCCAGCACCCGCTTGACGGCGATCTCCGCGTATTGCGACCACTGGCCGGCCGCCCGGCCCTGAGCGTTGTCGAACACCAGCTCCACGCTGGCGCGCCCGACCGGCTTGCGCGTGCCCGAACCGTTGAAGATGACGTCGCTCATCGCGTCGCCGCGCAAGGCGGACGCACGCGATTCGCCGAGCACCCAGCGCACCGCATCGATGATGTTGGACTTGCCGCAACCGTTCGGCCCGACCACGCCGACCAGCTGCCCTGGCATCTGGATGGTGGTCGGGTCGACGAAGGTCTTGAAGCCGGCGAGTTTGAGTTTGGACAGTCGCACGGGTCAGCGGCAGGCGGAAAGAGGTCTGGCTGGAAAAAGGCGGGCGGATGGCGCCCGATTGGGTGCGGATGATAGCACCGGGGCCACTCCCCGGCCTTCGCCGGGGAAACTGCATGCCCTCGTTCGACCGTCCGGGCGTTGGTCCCTCTGCGTTTGCGGACTGCGGTTGACGCAGCGCATCGAACGCCCCCGCTCGCGCGCGCAACCTTAGAATGGCGCTTCCGTCGAAAGAACCGTCATGGCCTTGACCATGGAAGGCTTTCATCCTTGCACTCACGTGGGGTGAAAATGAGCACGCCTTTCATTTCTCTGTGCCCGGAGATCACCCGGGCCAACGCGCTGAATCTGATGGACTGGCTGGAGGACGAGAACGTCATCCGCTATCTGAGCGATTCGCGCCATGTCTCCCGCCACATCGAACAGGTCGTCAGCCGGGTCCATCTACCCGTCCTGACCCATCTGTTCAACCAGGGCGGCCGCTTCTTCATGGCCTGCGACCGGCATGACCAGCCGGTCGGCTTCGTCCGCCTCGTGAAGACCGGCGCGGACTGCGAAATCGTGCTGGTCATCGGAGATCGCGACAACTGGGGCCGCAAGCTCGGCGCCAGCGCGCTGCGCGAAGGCATGAAGCTCGCCTTCTTCGACATGCGGGCCGAGAAGCTCATCGCCAGGATTCACGCGGATAACGCGCGCTCGCTGAAGGCCTTCCTGCGCTGCGGCTTCCTGCTCGAAAGCGAAACGCCGACGCTGAAGTCATTTGCGATGAGTTCGGAGCGCTATCTGCAGCGCCTGCGCGAAGACACGGTCGATGACCCCTCCGGGATCTACGTCACCGAAATAGACCAGGCCCGGCTCCGGAACCTGATTGCACTGGAACTGGGTCCGGAGGTGGTTGATCTGGAACACGAGGTCGAGCGCGCCATCGTCGTCGACCCGCATCAGGTCGGACGAGACGTGGTCACGATGAACTCGCGCGCCGTGCTGCATCTGGACGACGAGAAAGTCGAAGTGGCGCTGGTCTACCCGCAGGACGCGGACGGCAGCGCAGGAAAGCTGTCGGTGTGCTCCGGCGTTGGCACCGCGATCCTCGGTTACAGGGAGGGCGATTGCATCGACTGGCGTATGCCGCACCGGACCCGGCGCATCCGGATAGAGCGCGTGCTTTACCAGCCGGAAGCGGCAGGCGATTTCCATCTGTAGGTCCGCGTAGCAGCGGACCGGGGGCGAGCATGCGGCAACACCGCGTGGATAGCGTTGCGGGGTTCGGAACCAGGCGCCTTAACCTCTCCCGGGCTCCTCGCCGTCGAAGACCGCCCCGCGGCGCATCAATTTATCGCCGGGGAGCCATTTCGCTCGCCACTGCATTGCAGTTCTCCTCGGCGTCTTTGAAAGCCATGAAAGCAAGCTGACCGCGATGATCATCCCGTCAGCCCGTCATTGCTTCGCCCCCTCATCTCTTGTTGGACAGTCAGCCCCGGAAGCGCCTGTTTCCGCCGCAAATGACGGCCCTCTGCCGCCCTCGCCGGCGGAGCACGACGATTGCCGCCTACGCCCTCATCCTCAAGAAAATCAGGAACTTCGCCCGACATGAGAACGTAACAGTGCACATGGCCGGCCTCAAGAACACGAGCCGATGCGCGTTGGCGACCGCTCGCCGAAAGTCAAGGCGACTCGACTCATCCTTACGGATGAATGTCACCTCCGCAAATTCCAATTACATAGCTTTCCGTTGTCATTTGAGTAAGCGCATGTTTCAACTCTTGGCGTAACGCCACGGTGATCAACCGTCTGAATGCGCGGACATACGGAAAGCAAAGCCTTGACCCATCAACAGTCCGCCGCTGTTCACCCAGCCCCGCCAAGCACTGCCGTTCGCCCGGGCTTCAGCGGTCTGAAGTGCCTTGCATTGGTCGCTCGCTTCCTTGGCTGCGCGGCCGATGCGGAGCAGATCCATCACCAGCTCGGCCTCAGCGGCCGGCCGGTAACCGCCGACGACCTGATCCGTGCCGCCCGAAGCCCGTCGCTGAAATCGCGAGCGGCGAAGTTCGAGCCATCGTCCGGCGGGCTCAAACGCCTCGGCAGCGGCACACTGCCCTGCATCCTTGAAACCCGCACCGCCGAAGTCGACGCAACCGAACCCGCGGCCGAGTTTGTCGTGCTGGCCCGCATCGAAGGCGACAAGGCGCTCATTCACGATCCGCAGGAAGAGCGCCCGGTGCTGTTGTCGGTGGAAGAACTGGCAGCCCGACTGTCCGGCCGTGCCGTACTGGTCACCTCCCGTGCCCAGCTGGCGAGCGCCCTCGCCCGCTTTGATTTCACCTGGTTTGTGCCTGCGGTCGTCAAATACCGGCGCCTGCTGGCCGAGGCGCTGGTCGCGTCTTTCGCCCTGCAGATCTTCGCGCTGGTCACGCCGCTGTTCTTCCAGGTGGTCATGGACAAGGTGCTGGTGCATCAGGGCCTGGCCACGCTGCAGGTCATCGGTGTCGGCCTGCTGGCGACCGTGCTGTTCGAATCCGTGCTGTCGGCGCTGCGCACCTATGTTTTCGCGCACACCACCAGCCGCATCGACGTCGAACTGGGCGCCCGCCTCTTCCGCCACCTCCTCGGTCTGCCGCTGGCCTACTTCGAGGCGCGCCGCATCGGGGATTCGGTCGCGCGGGTGCGCGAACTGGAAAATATCCGCAATTTCCTGACCGGGCCAGCCCTCACCTCTGTGATGGATCTGCTGTTCACCTTCGTCTTTCTCGCCGTCATGCTCTGGTACAGCGTGCCGCTGACGCTGCTGGTACTGGCCTCGCTGCCGCTGTACGCACTGCTGATGGGCTCTGCCATGCCGGCCTTCCGCCGCCGGCTGGACGAAAAATTCGCGCGCGGCGCGGAAAACCAGGCCTTCCTGGTCGAAGCCGTCTCCAACATCCAGACGCTGAAAGCCGGCGCGACCGAACCGCAGGCAATACGCCGCTGGGACGAACAGCTCGCCGCCTACGTCGCCTCCAGCTTCCGCGTGACGAAACTGGCCGCCTTCGCCGGTGAAGGCATACAGCTCATCCAGAAGCTGGTCACCGTCGGCATTCTGTGGCTGGGTGCCTACCAGGTCATGGACGGCGCAATGACGGTCGGCAGCCTCATCGCCTTCAACATGCTGGCGGGTCGCGTCGCCCAACCCGTCCTGCGTCTCGCCCAGTTGTGGCAGGAACTTCAGCAGGCAGGCATTGCGGTCGCGCGGCTGGGCGACATCCTGAACACGCCGACCGAAACGCGGGCCGCGAGTCGCACGCAGTTGCCGGCGCTGCGCGGCGACATCGAATTCGATCAGGTGCGTTTCCGCTACCGGCCCGACGGCTCGGAAGTGTTGCGCGGCATCAGCTTTCATCTGCGCGCGGGTGAGGTGCTCGGCATCGTCGGCCGCAGCGGCTCCGGCAAGAGCACCGTGGCCAAGCTGGTGCAGCGCCTGTATGTGCCCGAGCGCGGGCGGGTGAAGGTCGATGGCGTCGATCTGGCTTTGGCCGACCCCGCCTGGCTGCGCCGGCAGATCGGCGTCGTGCTGCAGGAAAACCGCCTGTTCGCCCGCAGCGTGCGCGACAACATCGCGCTGGCCGACCCCGGCGCATCGATGGACGCCGTCGTCCAGGCCGCCAAGCTGGCCGGGGCGCACGAGTTCATCCTTGAACTGCCGGAAGGTTACGACACCCTGGTCGGCGAACAGGGCTCGACGCTGTCGGGCGGGCAGCGTCAGCGCATCGCCATCGCGCGCGCCCTGATGACCAACCCGCGCGTGCTCATCTTCGACGAAGCGACCTCGGCCCTCGACTACGAATCCGAACGCATCGTGCACGACAACATGCGCTTCATCTGCAAGGGGCGCACCGTCATCATCATCGCGCACCGGCTGTCGGCGGTACGCGATGCCCACCGCATCATGGTGATGGAAGCCGGCGAAATCGTCGAACAAGGCAGCCATGCCGAACTGCTCGCCGCACCGGGCGGGCGTTATGCGCATCTGCATGCACTGCAGGCGGGGTGATGAGACCCCCACGCTCACTTCGTTCACTGCCCCCCGAGGGGGCTGCGCTAGCCCTTGGGGCGGCCCGGCGGGCAGCGCGGAACCTCTGACATGTCGACAATACTGATTCGCCACCTTCCCGCACTGTTCGCCCGTTACTGGCAGGTCTTCCGTGCCGCCTGGACACAACGCAAGGATCTGCAGTCGCCCGCGCGCGGCACGCTGGAACGCCAGTTCCTGCCCGCCGCGCTCGAACTGACCGAAACCCCTGCGCCGGCAGCCCCCCGCGCCATCATGTGGGCGCTTGTGGCCGCGCTGGTGGTCGGGTTGCTGTGGTCCTGGCTGGGGCGGGTGGACATGGTGGCCGTGGCCTCCGGCAAGGTCATATCCGCCGACAAGACCAAGCTGGTGCAGCCGGCCGAAACCGCCGTGGTCCGTCGCATTCACGTCAGCGATGGCCAACATGTCGAAGCGGGACAATTGCTGGTCGAACTCGAAGCGGCCGCCACGGCCCCCGAAGCCGAAACAGAGCGTGCGCAGCAGGCCCTCAACGCCGCCCGGCTTGAGGCCGCCCGCTACGCGGCACTGACCAGTGCCGGCCAGGCCAGACAAGCCGAGGTAAGACTGCCCGCCCTGACCGGCATCCACCCCCACGATCTGCGAGCCGAACAACGCGCCGCACAAAGCCAGTACCTGGAACATCGGGCTCGCCTCACCAGTTTCGACGCCGAAATCAGCCGCCGCAGCGCCGAGCTGGCCGCCTCGCGCGAACTGGTGCAGAAGCTCACGGAAACGCTGCCCATCGCCCGCTCCCGCGCCGAAGACTACAAAAGCCTCGTCGAGCGCAACTTCGTGTCGCGCCACGGCTATCTGGAGCGCGAACAAGTGCGTATCGAACAAGAGCGCGATCTTGGCTACCAGCACGCGCACGCCCTCGAACTGATGGCAGGCATCGAAGAAGCCCGCAGCCGGCGCGCCGCACTCATCGCCGAATTCGAACGCAATGCCATCGCCGCACAACTCGAAGCACAGAAGCGCGCCAACCAGCTCGAGCAGGAACTGATCAAGGCCCGCACACGCGAAGTGCAGCAGAAACTCATCGCCCCGGTCGCCGGCACTGTTCAGCAACTGGCCATCCACACCGAAGGCGGCGTGGTAACCGAAGCGCAACCACTGATGGCCATCGTGCCGGACGAACAGCAGGCCGAAGTCGAAGCCGTGCTGGAAAACCGCGACGTCGGTTTCGTCCAGCCCGGCCAGCGCGCAGTGATCAAGGTCGAAACCTTCCCCTTTACTCGCTACGGAACGATAGAGGGCGAAGTCGCCTTCGTTTCGCAGGACGCAGTGGCGGACGAAAAGAAGGGCTTGGTATTCCAGGCGAGGGTCAGACTCAAGCGCGCGGAATTGAAGGTGGATGAGCGCATCGTGCCGCTGTCGCCGGGCATGGCCGTGACCGCCGAAATCCACACGGGCAACCGCAGGGTGATCGAGTACTTCCTGGATCCGATCCGAAAGACAGTCAATGAAAGTTTGGGGGAAAGGTGAATCTGAACGACCTCAAGGTGCAGGCGATTTGGGCGGCCGATACCCAGTCTGGGCGCGACGCCGCCGTCGATGTCTCGGCGGTGGACATCACGCTGGACAACCCGCTACGGGTCAAAGACGCGCTTACCATCGCCAACCCTGTGGGGAACAATGCGAGCAGCGTTGGCGGCGGCACGAACGTCAGCGCGGAAGACGGCCAGAGCACCCATGTGTCCACGCTGACCACCGGGGCCACCCTGGACGTGACCGTGCTCGGCGTCGGCAACGT
>JAHJHI010000048.1 GCA_018824085.1 Gammaproteobacteria bacterium
ACCTCCACCGAGTCGATGCCCGGCAGGTCGTGAATGATGTTGGTGATGTCCGGAATGCAGTCCTCGCCCTCCAGACCGCATACCGTGATGACTGTCGTGTGCATGTCCGCCTCCGTCGCAATGAGCGGATGTTAGCCGCACGCGCGACATCACGCTGCAATGCGCGGCCGCCGCGCGCCGCCGCGGCCGCAGCCGGCCCGCCTGCTAGCATCCGCCCATGACGCTCTATCACGACCTCGCCGACCGTACCGCACAGCTCATCGCCACAGGCGTCCTGCGCGCCGGCGACCGCCTGCCCTCGGTACGGCAGGCCTGCCGTACCCACAATCTCAGCCCGATCACCGTCACCCAGGCCTATTCGCTGCTGGAAAGCCGCGGCCTCGTCGAAGCACGGCCGCGCGCCGGTTTCTTCGTGCGCGCCCGCTTGGGCAACCGGCTGCCGGAGCCCGGCATGTCCCGCCCGGCCGGTGGATCGACACAGCTGCAGGTGAGCGACTTCATCTTCCAGATACTGGACAGCGTGCGCGACCCGGCCGTGATTCCGCTCGGCTCGGGCTTCCCCGGCCCGCTCCTGTTCCCGCTGGAAAAACTCAACCGCTTCCTCGCGGCCGCCGCGCGCCGCATCAAGCCGCAGGACACGCTGACCGACCTGCCGCCAGGCTACCCGGAGCTGCGCCGCCAGATCGCGCTGCGCTACCTGGGCGTCGGCGCCACCGTGTCGCCGGACGACATCATCATCACCAATGGCGCGATGGAAGCGCTCAACCTCTGCCTGCAGGCCGTCACGCGGCCGGGCGACGTCATCGCCGTCGAGTCGCCCGCCTTCTACGCCGGCCTGCAGGCCGCCGAGCGGCTGGGCCTGAAAGTGGTCGAAGTGCCCAGCCATCCGCGCGACGGCGTGAACCTCGGCGCGCTGGAACAGCTGCTCGAGCGCCACCCGGTGCGCGCCTGCGTGTTCATGCTCAATTACTCGAACCCGAGTGGCAGCTGCATGCCGGACGCGCACCGCCGCACGCTCATCGCCCTGCTCGACCGGCACGACGTGCCGCTGATCGAAGACGACGTCTATGCCGAACTGCACCACGGCGAACAGCCGCCGCTGTGCAGCAAGGCGCTGGACCGCGACGGCCGCGTCATGCACGTGTCGTCCTTTTCCAAATGCCTCGCGCCCGGCTTTCGCGTCGGCTGGGTCGCCGCCGGCCGCTACGCCGACGCGATCCGCCGGCAAAAACTGTCATTCAGCCTCGCCACCCCGGTCGCGCTGCAGCACGCACTGGCCGACTACCTGAAACAAGGAGGCTACGACCGCCACCTGCGCACGCTGCGCGCGACGCTGGGCGCGCAGCAGGCCGCGATGGTCGCCGACGTGGAAGCGCACTTCCCCGCCGGCACCCGGCTGGCCGAACCGCAGGGCGGCTACTTTCTGTGGCTTGAACTGCCCGAGCGCTGCGACACGCTGGCGCTGCACGGGCAAGCCCTGGCACGCGGCATCAGCATCGCGCCGGGGCCGATGTTTTCGGCGCAGCGGGACTTCCGGAATTTCGTGCGGCTGAATTTCGGGCATCCGGATACTCAGGCGCGCAGGGAGGCCGTGCAAAGTTTGGGCAAGCTGGTGACAGATCAGATCACCTAACCTCAACGGTGGAAGACGTTCCTTGGACTATGACGAAGACTGATTCCGTTTGCTTCCACCGAAGAGCGCGCGTAAGGGTTTATCTCGATAGTAGTGACTACTCAACCCTCTCCAATCCAGGGCTTTCTGACCATTTGGCGACATGTTGTACTCGTCTGTTCGAGCTATCGAATGCTGGGCTTTTGCGCATGTACTTTTCTAGCGCTCATATAAGTGAGATGTCTCCTCTGGAGGCACAGTTCGTGGATGCTGCTGTAAGGAGAGCCAATTTACTCGGGAGCTTGTGTGGGCGTAACGCCTTACTATCGCTGGACCAACTTTTGGCCGGGGAGCTGCGGTTTGCTCATGGGCTGGCCAGTGTTTTGCCAGATGCACAGGCGCTGAATGGGGATTGGTTCCCTGGGGGAGTCGCTAGCATTTCGCCTGTCGCGAAGATCGACGTTAGCGAGACGGTGGGCGAAGTGATATCAGAAGCCGCTCCCAATCGTAAGACCCGTAGGCAGGCCGAACGCAGGTTTCTGAAGAACGGTCAGATTCGTGCGGCGTTTCGATCCTCATTGTTGACGAACGCGCGCATCGCGAGTCTCGACGATATCCTATCGTCCTACCCCATACGACCGCAGGATGCTCGTGTATTAGCACGGTTTGCGGTCGGCGATGCCACAGAAGAAGAAGCGCAGCACGCATTCGTCGAGAGTCTTCGCGATCCTGCATGGATGATGATGTGGTATCGAGATCATCATGCCAAGCTGACCCCATTTGTCGAATGGACGCGCAGTCCAGGTAGAGTTTTGCATGCAGCCACCGAGGAGATGGCAAGCCATGTAGCAATGCTTCGCCGTGATGAGAATAGTCACCGTGTCGCTTCATCGGGCACGTTACCGTCAGCCGAGGGATGGCGGCACTCCCAAGACGAGTTGTTGGTGCACCTTGCTGAGCGGCTTACTCGAGCACTGCTTGGACTTGAGCTTCCGGCACTCAGTGTGGAGCGCATTGACGCAGCATGTCCGGGCCTGTCCGTAGGTGTACGCTCACTGCACAGCGCTTTGTGGACATCAACCCTCGCGACTCCGCGGAAAAGCAAACCCAGCGACCTTCCCGATGCCCTGCATGCAATGTATGCGCCGTACGTAGACGTCTTTCGTGCCGATACATTTATGGCGCCTTACATCGACACGTATGCTCGCCGTTTCGGAACGCTGGTCGTCTCTAAGCTCAGTGATTTGTTACCCCAAGTGGAGAGCAGGTTGAACAGCGATGATTGAAAAAGTGCTTCCCCGATTCAACCGCAAAATTTTGTCGCAGAGTGTTCGAGCAATGCCGCTGACACGCAACGATTAGACCGCCTGCCTGAAGTCTCCGATCTCCTAATCATGTTTACCTCCACCTTCACCTTCGCCAAAGGCCAGTACGACGAAGAGTTCCACGCGCTGGACGCGGTCATCGCCGGGGTCGCCCGCTCCATTCCGGGCTACCTCGGCGAGGAAGCCTGGGAAAACACCCAGACCGGGCTCATTTCGAATATCTATTACTGGGATTCGATGGACGCGCTGCAGGCACTGATGCAGCACCCGGAGCACATCAGGGCCAAGCAGCTTCAGGCGCGCTGGCTCAAGGGCTATCAGGTAGTGATCGCGCAGGTGGTGCGCACGTACGGCGACCAAGGCATCCCGCATCCGCTCGCGTCGGTGAGCTGATCCGCATCAAGGGGCGTGACGGACTCCATCTGTGCCTATATTTATTCAGAATATCTGAATCTATTCCTGTCCGCGCGTGGCGGGTGTACTGCAGGCATCCCTTTCCGGAGCCTGTTGATGAACACCGATATGCCGCTGGCGGGAGGCGCGTCCGGCGCCATCCGCGCCGTGCCACTCACTTTCCATCCCCGCCCGGGCACCGTGCATGCGCGTGCGGTATCCGGGCGGTTCAATGGCTTGCGCTGGGCCATGGCGTGGTTCACGCAGGCCATCTTCTACGGCGGCGTGTGGCTCACCTGGCGTGATGGCGACGTGGTGCGCCCGGCGCTGTGGATGGACATCGCGCACGAGCGGCTTTACCTGTTCGATTGGGTGCTGTGGCCGCAGGACGCGCTGCTGTTCGCCTTCGCGCTCATCGTCGCGGCGCTGGCGCTGTTCTTCGTGACCGCGCTGGCAGGACGGCTGTTCTGCGGCTTCGCCTGTCCGCAGACGGTGTACACGATGATGTTCACGTGGGTGGAAGCGCGCGTCGAGGGCAAGCCGGCGGCGCGCCGTGCGCTGGACACCGCGCCCTGGGGGCTGCGCAAGGCGGCGCTCAAGGGTGCGAAGCACGCGCTGTGGCTGGCGCTGGCGGCATGGACGGCGATCACCTTCGTCGGCTATTTCACGCCGATCCGCGATCTGCTGCCGCGCCTCACGGCCTGGGACGTCGGCATGTGGGAAGGCTTCTGGCTGCTGTTCTACGCCGCCTTCACCTATCTGCAGGCCGGCTTCGCGCGCGAATCGGTGTGTCAGCACATGTGCCCGTACTCGCGCTTCCAGGGCGTCATGACCGACGCACACACGCGTCAGGTCGGCTATGACAGGCTGCGCGGCGAGCCCCGTGCGCATGCGCGCAGCAGCGGCGCTGGCGACTGCGTGGACTGCACGATCTGCGTGCAGGTGTGCCCGCCCGGCATCGACATCCGCAATGGTGTGCAGTACGCCTGCATCAACTGCGGCTTGTGCGTCGATGCCTGCGACACGGTGATGGACAAGGTCGGCCGCGCCCGCGGCTTGATCCGCTACGCGTCCGAACACGTGCTGTCCGGACGCGCCCCCACAGCGGTACAGCCACGCGTGAAGCTCTACGCCTCGCTGCTCGCGCTATTTACTGCGCTGGGTGTGTGGCAGATGGCGAGCCGGCCCGAAGTGCGGCTGGACGTGCTGCGCGACCGCGGCGTGCTGATGCGCGAAACGGCGGACGGACGCATCGAGAATGCCTATGTGCTGAAGGTGGCCAACCTGACGCGCGGGGCGGTCGAGTACGTCGCGCAGGTTGAAGGTGTGCCGGGAGCCACCATCATCGGCAACGACCGGCTGCGCGTGGCCGCGAACAGCGTGGCCAGCCTGCGGCTCACCGTGTCGGCGCCGGACGACGGCACGCTGCGCGGGGCGCAGCCGCTGGACATCGCGGTGGCACCTCAGGGGCGGCGCAACGCGGCAGCGGGCGCCAGCAGCCGCTTCCTGTTCCCATGAGCACCTCACATCACGTTGGCATGCGGGTGCAGCGGGTGTTCCAGTGCGTCGGCAATGAGGCGCAGCGCGAAGTCGCAGTCATCGCGCGACATCGGGCCGCCCAGACAGACGCGCACTGCCTCGGGCGGCGTGCCGTCGGTGCTGAAGGCCGCGCTGGCCACGACGGCCACACCGCGCGCGCGCAGGCCGGATGCGAATTCGACCATGGACGCTTCGGCGTCGAGCGGCAGCCACAGGTGGAAGCCTTCGGGCTGCGCGCGCAGCGCCCGCCCGGCCAGATGGCGCGCCGCCATCGACTGACGCGCCATTGATTCGGCGCGGATCGCCTGCAGCATCGCCTCGGCCGTGCCGTCGTTGATCCAGCGTGTCGCGAGCGCCGTGGTGACGGGCGAACACATGACGGTGGTGGCGCGCAGCGCGCCGGCCAGCCGCTCCGCCTGGCGCGGGCCGGGCGCGTGGATGTAGGCGGCGCGCAGACCGGCGCCGAAGCACTTCGACAGACCGCCGATGTAGTAGGTCAGCGCCGGCGCCAGCGTGGCCAGCGGCGGCGGCGCGTCGCGCGGCAGCATGGCGTAGGCGTCGTCCTCGATGATGGGCACGGCGTAGCGCAGCGCGACGTCGACCAGCGCCTCGCGGCGCGCGCGCGTGAAGGTGGCGGTGGTGGGATTGAGCAGCGTCGGATTGCAGTACAGCGCGCGCGGCTTCAGCGTCTTGCAGGCATGCTCGAAGGCGTCGACGTTCGGGCCGTCGTCATCCAGCGGCAGCGCGTGCAGTTGCACGCCGAGTTGCGCGGCAATGGCCTTGATGCCCGGATAGGTGAGCGACTCGACGCAGATCATTTCACCGGGGCGCGCCAGCAGCGACACCAGCGCCGTCAGCCCGGCATGGATGCCGGGGCAGGTCAGCACGCGTTCCACCGCGCACAGCGGCAGGCGCTGCTGCAGCCAGCGCACGCCGGCGACGCGGTCCTCGCGCGTGCCGCCGAAGTCCTGGTAGCGCAGCATGTCGTGCCAGTCCGACTGCGCCATCACCTGCGCAGCGCTGTCGCGCAGCTGTGCCATCAGCGCCGCGTCCTGCGGCTCGGGCGGCAGGTTCATCGTCATTTCCGCGCCGCTGCCGCCGCGCAGCTTGATGCCGGGCGAGCTGCCGCGCACGAAGGTGCCCATGCCGGCGCGCGAATCGATCAGGCCGCGCTTGCGCGCTTCGGCATAGCCGCGCGCCACGGTGGTGTAGTTCAGTTCGAGGTCTTCGGCCAGCTCGCGCAGTGTGGGCAGGCGGTCACGCGCGCTGAGCCGGCCGCTGCGCATGTCTTCGGCGATGAGGTCGGCGATCAGCAGATAGGCCGGCTTGCCGCCGTTGCGTATGCGCTTGAGCCAGAGCTGCGAAGTCTTGTCCATCGGGTGTCGGTCAGACCAGTCGTCGTTTGCGGGTGAGCACGTCGGCGATGCGCACGCCGTCTGCGTTGCGGCGCACGCGCCACCAGTGCGCAAGATCCGCCGCGTCCTCGCGCGCCGCCAGCAGTTCGACCCGCACCGTCTCGCCGGGATCGATGTTGCCGTAGAAATACAGTTCGCGCTCGCTGGTGATCGCCGGGCGCAGCCCGAAGCAGGCCAGCTCGGCGCGATCGGCCAGTGCCTGGAAACTGGCGAAGTACAGCAGGCCGGCGCCGTTGAAATCATTGTGCGGACACGGCGTGAACGCGGCCGCGCACAGCGCCTCGCCATGGGCCACGGGTTGCAGCCCCATGCGCGCGACGCCTTCGCCACTGCGGAACAGCCGGGCGCGCGCCTGCAGCGACAGCGCGGCGTCGGCCAATGCCGGGTCGCCATTGCCGGTGCCCTCGACCGGCGCACGCACGATGTCGCGGTTGCTGCCGCCGTCGCGCCGCACGAAGGCCGACAGCAGCTCGACGCGCGCCGCACGCAGCGTGCCGCTGCGCAGCGTCTGCGCGCTGAAGTGCCGGGCGCGGCCGGGCGAGGTCGCGCGCACGGACAGCGAGAACGGCGCGTTCTCGCCCAGCGCATCGAGCTGCGCCTCGCGCAGATGCACCGCCGTCAGCGCGGCATAGCTCCTGTGCCCGGCGGCATCGGCAAACGCCGGCCGCTGCATGCCCTGCGCGCGCGCGATCGCCAGCCAGTGCAGGTGGCCGCACTCCTTCAGCAACCAGTTCTCCGACAGCCCGTACAGCCCGAGTTGCGGCATGCCGGCGCAGTAGTGCTGCTGCAGCGCAGCCGGCGGCCGCAGGCGCTCGGCGGCGTCCATCAGCATGTCATCGCCTCCGCGCCGGCAGGCTGCGCGGCGCGCCCTTTGGCAAGACGTTGCGCGATGCACCCGGCGACGTGGCCGGCGTCGCGCGCGATGCCGGAGAAGCGGCCCGAGCCCCAGGTGTGCAGCCAGGGCAGGCCGAGGAAATACAGGCCGGGCTGCTGCGTGACGCCACGCACATGCACCGGGTCGCCACGGCCGTTGAACACCGGCGCGTCCACCCAGCGGAAGTCGGGACTGAAACCGATGCACCAGATGACGCTGGTGATGCCGGCGGCGAGCGGGTCGAGTGCGCCGCATTCGGCGTCCGGCTGCCAGACCGCTTCGTACACCGAAGGCGGCGGCGCTTCGATGCCGGCGTCGGCGATGTGTTTGTCGATGGCGGCGTTGATGCCGTTGTAGGTGCGGTCGGCGCTGTCCAGCGCGGCGCGCAGGCCGGGCGCGAACTGCAGCCGGCCGTCGCGGTAGTCCTGCAGCACGCCGTAAAGCTGCATGCCTTCGAGCGCGAAGCGGCGCAGGTCGATGTCGCGCCCGCCGTCGCGCCCGGTGACGTAGTGGTTGGTGTTGTCGCGCACGCCTTCGCGCAGCGGATGCGCGGTCACGGGCATGTCGTAGTAGCCCATGTCGGCCAGCCAGTCGACGACGTCGCGGCCGCGGTAGAAGCGGGCGCAGCGCGGCGCGTCGCCCACCGCCAGGTGCACGGTGCGCCCGGCCAGATGCAGGTCCTCGGCGATCTGCGCACCGGACTGGCCGGCGCCGATCACCAGCACCGCGCCCGGGGGCAGCGCGCCGGCATTGCGGTACTGCTCGGAGTGCAGCTGCGTGATGCCCGACGGCAGGCGCTCGGCCATGCGCGGAATGATGGGCACGTGGTAGCCACCGCTGGCGACCACCACCTGATCGGCGCTCCAGTCGCCGTCCGGCGTCGCCACGTGAAAACCGCCGTCCGGGCGCGGCGACACGCGCGTCACCGCCACGCCTTCCCGGATCGGCGGCGCGACCTTGCGGCGGAAGGCGTCAAGGTAGTCGTTGATCTGGTCCTTCTTCATGAAGCCGTGCGGCTCCGGGCCGTCATAGCTGTGGCCGGGCAGCGCGCACTGCCAGTTCGGCGTGACGAGGCAGAAGTTGTCCCAGCGCTGCGTGCGCCAGACGTGCATGGCGCTGTGCTTCTCCAGCACCAGGTGTTCGATGCCCGCGTGCTGCAGGCAGTGGCTCATGGACAGGCCAGCCTGTCCGCCGCCGATGATGATGACGGGAAGATGCGGGGGGTGTGAAGACATGATGTGCTCCGTTCGTTCAGCGTGTTACTCGTCAAACGCGATCAGTTCGATGCGCGCGTCGGTTCGTGTCGCCCACAGGGCCGCGAGTCGTTCGATCTCGGCCAGCTGGTCCATCGCGGCCGAACAGGCGAATCCGTACCTGGCGCGCACGCGCTCGGACGCGATGTGCAGCGCTTCGCGCACCGCCGTCATGAAGTCCGGCAGCGGATAGCTCTCGCCCGGCCTGAAATAGTCCTTGATGACCAGCGACGGCGAGTAGCAGCGGGTTTCGCTGTCGTCCGGCCAGCGGACGCGAAAGTGCATTGCGGGCATGTCAGTGTTCCTTCCGGCAAGGGCTGGCTGTCGCGCCGGCCCGGTAGATGTCGATATGGCGCTGCGCGCTGGCCTGCCAGCTGTGGCGCCGGCACACGTCCGGCACGCCGCCACGCAGCGCGTCGGCACGCGACGGGTCACAGGCGGCATGCATCGCGCCAGCGATGGACAGCGCGTCCAGCGGGTCGGCCCAGCCGGCGTCGTGCTCGCCCAGGTATTCGGTGAATGGCGCGCAGCGCGACACGACGACCGGCGTGCCGCTGGCCAGCGCCTCCAGCACGACGAGGCCGAAGCCCTCTCGCGTGGAGGCCATGACCAGCACGTCGGCCAGACGGAACAGCGCCGGCATGTCGGCGTCCGGCACGTTGCCGGTGATGACGACGTCGCCGCCCGCTGCACAGACCAGACCGCTGGCGCGCAGTCCGTCGCGGAAGGCCTGCGCGTACGCATCGTGTTCGAGCAGGCTGGCGCCGCCGGCAATGACCAGTTGCGCGTCAAGCAGGTCGCCCTTGAGCATGGCGAACGCGTCGAGCACCCGGCAGGTGTTCTTGCGCGCCTCGATGCCGCCGACGGCGAGGAAGACCGGACCGCGCGCGGCCGCCCGGCCGATGCCGTGGCGCGTGGCGCAGGCTGCGTCTGCCGCGCCGGCCTGCGGCGTGTAGCGCGCAAGATCGACGCCGTTGTGCACGCGGCGCGCGGAGACACCGTAGTCGTCGCTCAGGCGCTCGCACCACAGGTCGCTGACGCACAGCACCTCGCGCGCGCACTGGAAGCCGCGCAATTGCCAGGCCGTCAGGCGGCTGTCGTCGAAGCTGTCGAGGTGATGCACGGTGCGCACGAAACCATCGATGGCGCCACGCTCGTCCAGCGTGGCGAGCGCGTTGGCGCTGATGCTGTCCTGCGCATGCAGCACGTCGAATGCGCGCCCGGCCAGACGCGGCGCCAGATGACCGACACAGGCGTTGATGCGCGCGCTCACCATGCCGGCCAGCCCGGGCGCGGCGGCGGGAACCCCGATCGGCTCGAATGCGCAGTCGATGTGCCGGAACAGCTGCTGGCCGGGCGCGACCGGCGCGAACACGGTGACCGCGTGGCCCTGCGCATGCAGCGCCTGGGCCAGTTCAAGCGTGTGCACGACGCCGCCGCGCGGATTGACCGAGTGCGTGAACAGCGCAATGCGCAGCGCATCAGGCATGTACGGACTCCCCGGGCGCGCGGATGAAGGGCTGCGCCTCGACGTCCCACAGTTGCGCGCGCTGCGCGCCCTGGCTCAGCCACACCTCGGGGCTCGCGCCGACCCGCCCGATGCGTGCCGCCGTGATGCCGCGCGCCGCGAAGCGTTCGATCACCTGCGCGCTGTGCGCCGGCCGCAGCGACAGCAGATAGCCGAAGCTGGGGAAGCACAACAGCCAGCGCAGCAGCGGCACGTTGTCCGGGCGCGGCAGCGCGTCCAGATCGATGTCGGCGCCGACACGCGAACTTTCCAGCAGCATGAGCGCGGTACCGATGACACCCGCCATGCTGATGTCCTTGCCTGCGTCGCACAGGCCGTCCTCGGCCAGCTGCGGCAGCAGTTCGTTGTCGGCGCGCAGGCGTGCCGCCGGTGCCGACGTCGATGCGTTCCAGTACGGATACGGTTCTTCGAACGCGCCGCGCAGATCGACCGCCATGACCAGATCGTCGCCCGGCTGCGCGTTGAAGCTGGTGATGAGCGCTTTCGCCCGGCCCAGGATGGCGACCGCCAGCTGGCCGCGCGCCGCGCGCTGATTGCTGTGGCCGCCGACGATGGGCACGCCGTAGCGCGCCGATGCCGCGGCCATGCCTTCGAGCACCGGCTGCGACGCGCCGGCCCCGCCGCTCCACAGCGCGTCGACGACGGCGACCGGGCGCCCGCCCATCGCGCAGATGTCGCTCACATTGACCATGACACCGCAGTAGCCGGCGAACCAGGGCATGCGGGCGACGAATTCCTCGACCAGCCCCTCGATCGCGAGCAACAGCCAGCCCTCGCCGGACGGATCGGCGATGGCGGCGCAGTCGTCGCCGACCGCCACGGCCTGCGTCATGTCACCGCTCCCCCCGGGCAGCGCGCCGCCGAGCATCTGCATGACGTCACTGATGTCCCGCTTGTGGGCGAAGCCGGGGCTGCCGCGCAGCGCGTCGACAATGTCGCCGAGCGTCATGCGACGGCTCCGCCAGCACGCGTGACGAAGCCGCTGAACACGTCGAAGCACGGCGGATAGCGGTCGAGATCCGCCTGCATCAGCGCGTGCGCACGGCCGTGCAGCGTTTCGGCGCGCAGCACACGCCAGTGCAGGCGCCGGAACAGCACTTCGTTCTGCGCCTGCACGTGTGCCAGGAAGGTGTGGCAGCCGCGCGCGTGCGCGCTGGTGACGGCCAGCCGGATCAGCGTGGCACCGAGTTTGCCGTGGCGCCGGAATGCCGCATGCACGGCGAGCCGCGAGCCCCACCACAGGCCGGGCTCGCCGCTGCCGAGGTCCTCGTGGATGCGCACCGTGCCGACCACCTGGTCCGCCATGCCGCCGACGCAGGCGAGCGCGACGATGAGCTGGGCGCGGTCGTCGATCAGGTCGCGGTCGTCGCCGGGAAACACGCCCTGTTCGACACAGAACACGGCGCGGCGCAGCCGCATCGCCTGGTCGCGCTCCCAGTCGCTGTCCACCCACTTGATGCGGAATTCGCAGGGGGCGAAATGCGGCGCCAGCTCGCAGAACGCGGCGCCCGGTTCAGCGGTCTGCATGACGGCCCTCCGCGCGCTCGTAGGACGACAGCGACGAACACGCGCCGCACTTGCCGCAGCCGGCCTTGATGTCGGCCGAACGCAGGCCGGCGTCCGACAGCATGGCGCCCAGCGGCTCTAGGATGGCGCGCATGAATTCGGGGGTCGGCGCCGGATGGTCTTCCAGCGGCGTGCCGCTGATCGGCACGAAGGGCACGGCGAATGGATAGACGCCGAGCGCCACCAGTTGCGCGCAGATGTCGAGGATGGCTTCTGCCGTGTCACCCAGTCCGGCCAGGATGTAGGTGCTCACCTGACCGCGGCCGAACACGGCGACCGCAGCCTCGAACGCCTGCATGTAGCGCGCCACCGGCACGCTCGCCTTGCCCGGCATGATCCGTTCGCGCAGCGCTGGCGTGACCACTTCGAGGTGCATGCCCAGCGTGTCGATGCCGGCCGCCTTCATGCGCGCGAACCAGCGGTCGTCGTCGGGCGGCTCGCACTGCGCCTGGATCGGGATGCCGACCGCCGCGCGCACGGCAAAGGCGGAGTCGCACAGGATCTGCGCGCCGCGGTCCGGCGTGGCCGGCGTGCCGGTGGTCATGACCATGTGCTTGACGCCGTCGAGCAGCACGGCCGCCCGCGCAACCTCGGCCAGCTGTTCCGGCGTCTTGTGCGCGATGGTGCGCCCGGCCGCGAGAGACTGGCCGATCGAGCAGAACTTGCAGGCCTTGCGCCGGCTCTCGAAACGGATGCAGGTCTGCAGCACCGTGGTCGCCAGCACGTCGGCGCCGTGCAGCGTGGCGATGTGCGAGTACGGTACGCCGTCGAAGGTCTGCAGCGCGTGAAAGCGCGGCGCCTTCGGAAAGCTCACGCGGGCGATCGGGATGGTGCCGCGCCGCAGCTGCACGCTGCCGTCGGCGTCCGGCGCCCCGGCCACGAAGGGCGAGTTGAACGCGCTGCCGGTATGCACCGGCACCATGATGGTGACGCCGTCTACGGTGACCGCCTTGTGGTCGGACGGCCCCGCGCCGCCGCGCCGGCTCGGCGCGCCCGCGCCCGGGTCAGCCAGCCGCAGCCCGAACGACTGCAGCTCCGTCATCAGCTGCCGGCTGGATGCGTCGGGTGTCGTTGTCGTGCTCATCGGCGTTGCTCCGGGTGAATGTGTGGTGCATGGAAACCGTGGTGCCGGCCGGCCGGTCGTTGATCGCGAGGCTCAGCAGCTCGGGGCGCGCGTAGTGGCCGACCGAATCCATCATGCGTTTGCGCTTGGTCACCAGCCCCATGTCGAGATCAGCCACCACCATGCCTTCGCCTTCGGTCAGCGGCGGCGCGAGGTGCACGCCCTCAGGCGACACGATGGCGGTGTGGCAGCCGCCGCGCAGCGCGCGCTGCAGGCCGGCGTCCGGCGTGATGGACTGGATCTGTGCGTCGCTCAGCCAGCCGGTGGCGTTGATGACGAAGCAGCCCGACTCCAGCGCGTGATGGCGGATCGTCACCTCCATCTGGTCGGCGAATATCTGGCCGACCATGGAACCGGGGAACTGCGCGCAGTGGATTTCCTCGTGCTGCGTCATCAGTGCGTAGCGCGCCAGCGGGTTGTAGTGCTCCCAGCAGGCGAGCGCGCCAAGCCGGCCGACGGCGCTGTCGACAACCTTCAATCCGCTGGCGTCGCCCTGCCCCCACACCATGCGCTCGTGGTAGGTCGGCGTGATCTTGCGGCGCTTGAGCAGCAGCGCGCCGTCGGCGTCGAACACCAGCTGCGTGTTGTAGAGACTGCCGTGGTCGCACTCGTTCACGCCGAGCACGACCACAATGGCGCGTGCCGCCGCGCGCTCCGCCACCGCCTGCGTCACCGGCCCCGGCACCGTCACCGCCCGCTCGTACAGCTTCAGGTGATCGGCGCCCATCTGCACCGGCGGCCGCACGAAGGAGAAGTACGGGTAGTAGGGAACGAAGGTTTCCGGGAACACGGCGATCCGTGCGCCCCGATCGGCCGCCTCGTCGATCGCCGCCAGCACGCGTGCCAGCGTGCCGTCGGCGGATTCGAGGTCGGGCGCGATCTGGATCGCCGCCGCACGGACGATGGGCGCGCTCATCACAGGGTCCAGGTGTCGAGGATGAAGGCGTTGTCCTTGCGATGCAGCAGGATGATGTCCAGCACGTCGAGCGGATTGATCGGGCGGATGCCGTCGATCAGCGCGCCCTCGCCGTGACCGTAGAGCGCCTGCAGCGCGAAGCGGCACGCATAGACCTTGCCGCCCTCTTCGATGAACTTCTCGATCTGCTTGTTGAAGTTCTGCGCGCCCGGAAACGCCTCGTCGCCCAGCGTCGGGAATCCGCGCTTGACGCCGAGGGTCACGCCCGGCCCGTACAGCAGCACCGAGGTGTCGAAACCCTTGCGCTTCAGGCGGGTGGCCTGCAGCAGATTGACGAAACCGATGGACCCTTCGAATGCGACGGTGTGGAAGGTGACGAGCGCCTTTTCGCCGGGTTCGGCCTTGACGTCCTCGAACACCTTCTCTTCATAATCGACGAGGAATTCGCCCTTCTGGTTGGCGGGCCTGGTGACTTTGGGCATGCGATCTCTCCGGTAAGTGTGTGCACAACGATGACAGCGCGTCCTGCGCTCAGCCTTTCATTGCATGCGCCATGCCATGGCCCGCCCGGCGCGTGCGATCAATGTGCGATCAAGCCGCGCACGCGTTCGCTCGGGCGGCACCGGGTCCGCAGTACGGCCACGAAACCCGTTGCGATTCAGCGCCACGAACGCGTTTCACGCACCGACATGAAGCGCTCGCCATGCGATCAATGCACCCGATCAATGGCTCCGTGGCACGTGCAGCGCCCGCCGGAGCGCCGTCCTCGGTTAAGGTAGGCGGATGGACCCGACCGCCCTCGCGCACATGCCGCCAGACATCGACCAGCGTCTGATCGGACTTGCCGCGGCGCTCGGCATCGGCCTGCTGATCGGCATCGAGCGGGAGCGCCGCAAAGGGGAAGGTCCTTCGCGCGCCGCGGCCGGCCTGCGTACCTTCACGCTGGCGTCACTGCTCGGTGCGCTGGCGGTGCTGCTGGGCGGCGGCATGGTGCTGGCGGTGCTCGCGGGCGTCGTCGGCGTGCTTGCCGCGCTGGCCTATCGCCGCACGGCGCGCGAAGACCCGGGCCTGACCACCGAGATCGCGCTCGTCCTCACCTTCCTGCTCGGCGCGCTGGCGCTGCACGACGCACCGCTTGCCACCGGCATCGGCGTGCTGGTGACGATCACGCTGGCAGCACGCCAGCGCCTGCACCGCTTCGTGGTCGGCGTCATATCGGAACAGGAACTGCACGACGCGCTGCTGCTGGCCGCTGCCGCACTGGTCATCCTGCCGCTGACGCCGGACCACACGGTGGACCCGCTGCAGGCGATCAATCCGCGCACGCTGTGGACGCTGGCGGTACTGATGATGGCCATCAATGCCTGCGGCCACATCGCGTTGCGCGTGGCCGGACCGGCGCGCGGGCTGTCGTTCGCCGGGCTGGCTTCCGGCTTCGTGTCGAGCACCGCGACGATCGCCGCGATGGGCGTACAGGCCCGCGAAACACCGGCGCTGCGCGGGGGTGCCGTATCGGGCGCCGTGCTGTCGTCGCTGTCGACCGTGCTGCAACTGGCACTGTTGCTTGGCGCGACGAGCCAGACGGTGCTGCACCGGATGGCGCTGCCACTGCTCGCCGCCGGCCTGGCGGCACTCGCCTACGGTGCGCTGATGGCGCTGCGCAGCCTGCATGCCCCGGCCGCCGCAGCCGTGCCACCGGGTCGCGCCTTCAATCCGCGCATCGCAATACTGTTCGCGCTGACCATGGGCGGGATGCTGTTGCTGACCCGCTTCCTCAGCAACACGCTGGGCAGCGCCGGACTGGCCGTGGGCGCCGCGCTGGCGGGTTTCGCCGACGCCCACTCGATCGCCGCCGCCGTTGCCTCGCTCGAGGCCGGCGGCAAGATCGGCGCCGCGGACGCGGTGCTGCCGATCATGATCGCCTTCAGCACCAATGCGCTGAGCAAGATCGCCGTCGCGATCACCGCCGGCGACAGCGACTTCGCGTGGCGCGTGGTGCCCGGCGTGGCGCTGTCGGTGGGCGCCGCCTGGCTCGTACTTCTGCTGCAGGTGCGGTGACGCGGCATGCGGCTGCGCAACAACATGTTCGGCGCCACGTCGAATAGTTGCCCGACAGCCCCTAGAATCCGCTCATGAGACGTTACGCCACCACTCCACCACCCGCACCCGAAGACGGCCGCCGTCGTCGCGATCTCGACACCATCCGCAGCCTGCTGCCCTATCTGTGGACCTACAAGTGGCGCATGTTCATCGCGCTTGCGTGCATGGTCGGCGCCAAGGGCGCCAACGTGGCGGTGCCGCTGGTGTTCAAGCAGATCATCGACGCGCTGGCGCCGGCCGCCTCCAGTCCCGAACTGCTCGCCGCTGCGCCCCTGCTGGTTCCGCTCGGCCTGCTCGCCGCCTACGGCGTGCTGCGCTTTTCAACGTCGCTGCTGACCGAAGTGCGCGAACTGGTGTTCGTGCGCGTGACGCAGCAGACGGTGCGGCGCCTCGCGCTGCAGGTGTTCCGGCATCTGCATGCGCTGTCGCTGCGCTTTCACCTGGAACGCCAGACCGGCGGCCTGACGCGGGACATCGAGCGCGGCACACGCGCCATCGGCTCCCTCATCAGCTACACGCTCTATTCCATCCTGCCCACGCTGATCGAAATCGCGCTGGTGATCGGCATCCTCGCGACGCGCTACGCGGCGGAGTTCGCACTGATCACCCTCGTCATGCTGACGCTGTACATCGTATTCACGGTCACCGTCACGAACTGGCGCACGGCGCACCGACGCGCCGTCAACGAACTGGATTCGGCCGCCAACATCCGTGCCGTCGACAGCCTGCTGAACTACGAGACGGTCAAGTATTTCAACAACGAGGACTTCGAATCGCGCCGCTACGACGACCAGCTGTCACGCTGGCAGCGCGCTCAGGAGCGCAGCCAGGTGTCGCTGTCGCTGCTGAACGTCGGCCAGGCGCTGATCATCGCCACCGGCGTCATGCTGATGATGTGGCGCGCGACGGTCGGCGTGGCCGAAGGCCGCATGACGCTGGGCGACATCGTGCTGGTCAACGCCTTCATGATCCAGCTCTACATTCCGCTGAACTTCCTCGGCGTGCTGTATCGCGAAATCCGCCAGTCTCTGACCGACATCGAGCGCATGTTCTCGCTGCTCGACACGCCGCGCGAAGTGACCGACAAACCGGACGCCAGCACCCTGCCGGCGGGCCCGTGCGCCGTCCGCTTCCAGCAGGTGAACTTCGGCTACGAGCCGTCGCGCCAGATCCTCCACGACGTCGACTTCACCATCCCGGCCGGCGGTCGGGTCGCCGTGGTCGGTCATTCCGGATCGGGCAAGTCGACGCTCGCGCGCTTGCTGTACCGCTTCTATGACATCGATTCGGGCCACATCACGATCAACGGCGTCGACCTGCGCTCGCTCACCCAGGACAGCCTGCGCAGCGCGATCGGCATCGTGCCGCAGGACACCGTGCTGTTCAACGACAGCATCCACTACAACATCCAGTACGGCCGGGTCAGCGCGTCTGCGGCGGAGGTCGAGGCGGCCAGCCGCGCCGCGCAGTTGCACGATTTCGTCATGCGCCTGCCGGACGGCTACGCGACGACGGTCGGCGAGCGCGGCCTGAAGCTGTCCGGTGGAGAGAAGCAGCGGGTCGCCATCGCGCGCGCGCTGTTGAAGAATCCGCCGGTGCTGATCTTCGACGAAGCGACGTCGGCACTCGACTCGAAGACCGAGCAGGCCATCCAGTCGCAACTCGAGCAGGTGGCGCGCGGCCACACGACACTCATCATCGCGCACCGCCTGTCGACCATCATGGACGCCGACCAGATTCTGGTCATGGATGCGGGCCGCATCATCGAACGCGGCTCCCACGCAGAGCTGCTGGCGCTCGATGGCGCCTACTCGCAGATGTGGGCACTGCAGGCGCAGGAAGAGGCCGAACAACCCGGTGGCCTTGACGCAACTCTGGCTCCCGTCTGACATCCGCAGCGACGTCGTGTCGCTTCGGGCGAAACGTTGCCACCATGAAAAAAGCCGCGCAATGCGCGGCTTTTTTCATGGTCGGGTCGCTCAGGCCTTGCGGCGGCGACGCACAGCAAACATGCCAGCCAGCGCGGTACCGATCAGGGCCAGCGATGCCGGCTCCGGAACGGAAGGCGGCGGCGGCGGCGGCGGGGTACGGTTCGTCGTCGTCAGCGATGCAAGCTTTACGTAGTCGGAACTGCCCGACAGGCCCGAGCCGGTCAGGCCACCTGCGCCGATCAGCCAGAAGCGGGATGCCACGTCCGATCCATTGACGCCCGTCTCCGACGTTCCGATATTGGCCGGCTCGCCGATGAGCGACCAGCCGGAGGCTGTCAGGCTGCTGAAGGACGTCGAAGGACCCGAAGCGAACAGGGAGGACGGATCGTAACCGGCGACACCGCCGGTATAGGCGAGGATCGTCAGATCGGAGTCACCCGACCACCAGCTCAGCTTCACGGTGTTCAGGTCGATCGCGTTGCCTGCGCCGAAGTCGAACAGCAGGGCTTCGAAGCGGCCGTTGTTGTCCATCGCGTGATCCGGATTGGACGTCGTTTCACCGGCATAGCGCACACGCAGCGAATTGCTGCCGGATGACTCGAGATAGGCCTGCTGGATGTCGCTGTTGACGCTGCTGGTGGACGAGGCCCATGCGGACACCTTCACCGACACGACGCTTTCGCCGGGGCTGGACGCCGATCCATTGAAGGTTTGCGTATTGCCAAGCCCGGAAGTCGTTACCGCGCCAAAGGAGTAGGTCGCAGCAGCAACGGGCAGCGACATCGCGGCGGTCATTGCTACAACAAGCGTCTTGGTGAAGGCCATTTTGAATTCCTCTTATGAACATCGCGGTCTAGTGTCAGAGCCGCTTTTACATCTGCTTACTAGCAATTCCCGGACCACAAAACAAAACCTCTTTTTTTTCAACGAATTAAATATGAAACAGACTCAGTCCGAAATGGTTTTGTAAAGTAATCCGACACCGCTCAGGGACTTGCGCCAAGCGTTCTCTGCAGCGCCAGCGCGTCATCGCGCCCGACGAAGGGGCGTGCGCCTGCCAGCGCCTGATTCAGTTCGGAACGGGCCTCGGCGGCACGGCCGCTCTTCGACAGCGCGTAGGCGAGGTGGTAACGGATCTCCGGGTTCGCCGGGTCGCGCAGACGTGCTTCACGCAAGTCTTTCAGGCCGGCGTCGATCTGCCCCAGGCGCACGCGTATCCAGCCGACCGTATCAAGGATGACCGGATCGTTCGGCGCGAGCTGCTTTGCCTTTTCCGCCGTCGCAAGCGCTTCCGGCTCGCCCAGCTCCGCCTGCAGATTGGCCAGGTTGTTCAATATGACAGGGTTCGGACCGCGCGCGGCGGCCGCCTGCAGCGTTGCGCGCGCCGTCTTCTTCTGCCCGGCTTGTGTCTGTGCCTCGGCCAGCAGTGCCATGGCCGGTACGTCATCCGTGTGCTTCTTCACCCATCCCTGTAGCAGCGCCAGGCCCTTGCCGGCATCACCCGCCTGCACGTGGGCGACGTAGAGGCGGCGCAGTGTTTCGAAGTCGGGCGAACGGTCGAGCGCGGTCCGGTAGTGCGCAACGGCAGCAGCCGGACTCTTGCGGGCGATGGCAACGTCGCCGAGCAGACGATGCGCCGGCGCCAGCCGGGCGTCCTGGCGTACGAGCTCCCTCAGGCGCGCCTCCGCCTTGTCCAGTGCTCCGGCGGCGACGTCCAGTTCGGCCAGCAGCAAAAGTGCGGGCACGAAGCGCGCGTCACCCTGCAGGGCCTTGTCGGCGCTGTATGCGGCCCCCTGCGGGTTGCCGGCGGCGAGCTGCAGATAACCGATCGTCACTTGTGCAGACGGATTGAACGCCGCCACGCGGGTGAGCGAGTTCAGGGTGCTGCGCGCGGCGCCCATGTCGCCCTTCGCAATCTGTACCCGTGCCAGCGCGGTCTGGATCGTCAGCGCTTCACGCATGAGCGCGGCGGCGTCGCGTGCGCGCTCGAGTGCGCGGTCGGTCTGGCCGCTCACCAGCAGCAGGTCGATCAACGCGACATTTGCCTGTTCGTTGGTGCGGTCCTTAGCGAGCAGGCGCTCAAGGGTGGAAATGGCGTCGGCGCTGCGCCCCTGCGCGAGCTGCACGCGCGACGTTTCATACAGCGCGGAAAGGTCGTTGGGGTCCGCTTTCAGCAACGTGGCCAGCCGGGTTTCCGCTGCGTCGAACTTGCGTTCGGCGACGTCGAGCTTGACGAGATTGAGCTGTGCCACCCGGAACGACGGATCGCGCGCGAGCACCTTTTCGTAGGTCGAGCGCGCGCCGGCGAAGTCACCTGCCGCAGCGCGGGCCACGCCGAGCACGTGCAGCGCGGACAGGTTCCCGGCGTCCTTCGCGATGACCGCCTCCATGAGCGACACCGCGCGTTTCGGCTGCTTGTCCCGCAGTGCCTGCAGCGCAAGCGCGGTGCTCGCGCGGGCGTTGCCCGGATCCTTTTTCAGCACGCTTTCGAGCTCGGTAACCCCTTCACTGCTCTGGCCCGAACCGATCATGCTGAGTCCCAGTGCGGTGCGCGTGCCTGCGGAGTCACGCACGCGCGTCGCGCGCTCGATCAGCTCGGTCGCGCTCTGGTGGCGCTTGAGCGCGGTATAGGCGCTGGCCGTCAGCATCAGGGTGTCGACGTCGCGCGGATTGTCGCGCAGCGCCGGTTCCAGCAGCGTGAGCGCGCGGGCGGCGTCGCCCTCCGACAGGTAGATCGCCGCCAGCGGTTTGCGCGCGCCGTTCTGGCTCGGGAAAAACCGCGTGTACAGCTCGAAATAGTCACGCGCCTTCGCGGTGGCGCCCAGACCGTAGTGCGACAGCCCGGCAATCAGCGCGAGATAGGAGCGACTGGTCAGCGCGCCACGCGGCGCGGGGTCGATCAGGTTGACCACTTCGGTCTGCAGTTTGCGCGTCTGCTCGACGTCACCGGCCAGACTGGCGATGACCGAGCGCAGATAAGCGCCGCGCGGCTCGCGCGGATCGGCCTTGGCCAATTGTTCGAGCGTGGTTTTGGCGTCCGCCATGCGCCCCAGGTCCATCAGCACAGACCCCTTTCCCAGCAAGGCTTCAGCGTTTTCGGGGTCAGCCGTCAGCGCGCGTTGGTAGTGCGCAAGGGCCTGCTCCATTTCGTTGCGCGCATAGGCGACCGAGGCCCGGGCCGTCCATGCCTCGGAATCTGCCGGATTGAGCGTGGTCGCGCGCTCGGCCAGGCGCACCGCCTCGTCCATCTGACCGGACTGCAGCGCGACGCTGGTCTGCAGCGCCACCACGGCGACCGATGACGGGTCCAGCAGGCCGGCCTCCGCCAACGTCGCGCGGGACTGTGGATACTGGTTCAGTTCCAGTTGGGCGCGGGCGCGCAGCAGCAGCACATCCATGCGCGTGGCTGCGGGCAGATCGCCGTAAGGGACTGTTTCCAGCAGCTCCTTCTGACGCCCGGTGTCGAGCAGCATCTGCGCCATCGGCACGGCGATTTCGGCGGGCGACACGCCGAGCCGCTGCGCCTCGCGCAACGCGACTTCGGCTGCGGCATAGTCACCCTTGCGCAGCGCTGCACGCCCGAAGAGCATGTGCGCGGCAAGGAAGTCGGGATCGGCCTTGAGGGCGTTCTTGAGCTGGATGACGGCGCCGGCATCGTCCTTGCGCTCGAAGCGCACGAGTGCGTCTTCGTAGTAGCGGCTGGCTTCATTGGCGGCGTGCGCGGGCATTGCCGACAGCAAGCCGGTCGCAATCAGCAGGGCGAGCAGGGACGGACGGAATCGTGTCATGTGCGGCCGTGGGACAGGAGAGAGCGCAAGTATACGCGTCGCTCCGGGGGGCTTCCCGCGACCCCGTCACACCCGCCGTCGCCCGTGCCCGGCGAGCGACCCCTTCAGCCGTGAATCTGTTCTGCCAGACCGCTTTCGCGCGGAAGGTGAAGATTTGTGGCAATGCAGCCGTGCGCCTGGGCACCGTCCCACGCAAAGCTCAGGCTGGCGGCATCGCCAAGCGCTTCGCGCCAGACGAGTGCAGGCCCGACGTGGTCGCACAGCAACAGGTGGCCGCCGCCCGGGCGCGCCTGCGGTGCGAACAACCCGGCGATGCGCGTCGCACCGGCGCGGCGCGCGGCGTCGGACGCATCCGCCAGAATCGCCTTGGCACTGCAATAGCCGTCGCGATGCGACAGGCCGTAGCGCGCCAGCACCAGCGGCAGCCAGCGGCCGTGGCCTGCGGCGCCCAGGCTGGCGACGTAGAGCGTGCCATGCGGCTGCGCGCCACCGTGTTCGAGCGGACCGACGAACTTGTACAGATGTTCGGGCTGCGAGGTCTCGGTCAGGTAGACGACGGTGCGCCCGTCCTTGGCCTTGAGCGGAATGCTCGAAAGGTAGGCAACGCCCGCGAGCGTTGCGTTCGCCGTTGCAGCGTCGAGATGGAGCGGATACAGCGGGTCGGTTGCGGCAATCATGGCAGCTGGGCTTTCAGGGGCGTGTGCCGCCACTGTCGCCGCCCGAGATTACCGTGTCGTGAAGATCAGGCGCGCCGGCCAAGAGCCGCGTCGACGACGTCACGAGTCAACGACGCGGCGAAGGACTGGATGAAGGCGTAGGTGTAGCCGCGCAGCCAGGCGTTGCGATGCAGGCCGATGCGCGTGGTGCTGGCGGGGAACAGGTGCGAGCAGTCGACCGCCCGCAGATTTCGGTCGACCGTTTCGTCGAACGCCATGCTGGCGACAATGCCGACCCCCAGCCCGAGTGCGACATAGGTCTTGATGATGTCGGCGTCGATTGCGCTCAGCATCACGTTCGGCTTGAGCCCCTTGGCGGCAAACGCGCGATTCACGCTGGACCCCCCGGTAAACGAGAAGTCGTAGGTGATCAGCGGCCATGCGGCGATCGCCGCGAGCGTCAACGGCTTCACGTCGAGCAAGGGATGGTCCGGCGCAACGATCAGGCTGCGGTTCCACTGGTAGCACGGCAGGCTGACCAGCAGGTCGAAATCATCGATCGCCTCGGTCGCTATCGCCAGATCGGCCTCGCCGGACACGACGTATTCGCAGCATTGCGTGGGGTTTCCCTGATGAAGCGCCACCTTGACGCCCGGATGCTGGCGCATGAACGCAGGCAGGATGTCCGGGAGCACGTAACGCGCCTGGGTGTGCGTCGTGGCGATCGTCAGGCGACCGAGCTCGCCGCTGGCGTATTCCTCACCGACCTGACGCAATGCGCCGATGTCGCGAAGCATGCGCCGCGCAATCGCCAGCACCTCCTCGCCGGGCTGCGTGATGGCCACGAGCCGCTTGCCCTGGCGCACGAAAACGTCCAGCCCGAGTTCCTCTTCCAGCAGGCCGATCTGGCGCGACACGCCCGACTGCGACGTATGCAGCGCACGGGCCGCTTCCGATACGTTGAGGTTGCGCTCGGCGACCTCGGCGACATAACGCAGTTGTTGCAGGTTCATTCGCCACCCTTAGCACTCATGGTGATTTGGATCTTACTTCAAAGTATTTCCAATTATCTTTTGCCGACCGTAACCTTGCCGTACCCCAACACGCGTGCGGCATCATGGATCTCGGCTATTCGATCGCAGGATTCTTCGTAGGAGCCATTGTCGGCCTGACCGGCGTGGGCGGCGGCTCGTTGATGACGCCCCTGCTCGTGCTGCTGTTCGGCATCCATCCGGCGGTCGCTGTCGGCACCGACCTGCTCTATGCCGCGATCACGAAAGCCGGCGGCGCCCTGGTGCATGGCCGCAACAGCACGGTGGACTGGCGCATCGTGACAGCGCTCGGAATTGGCAGTGTGCCTGCGGCCGCCATCACGCTGTGGTGGTTATCAACGCATTCCGGTTCGACCTATGGCAGCCAGTCACTGATCAGCGGTACGCTCGGTGTTGCGCTGGTGCTGACCGCGTGCGCCTTGCTGTTCCGCACACGCCTGCAGGCACTGGCCCAGCGCCCGGGCATCGGCGAATGGCGGGAACGCAACCTGCGCACGCTGACCATTGTGACCGGTGCCATTCTCGGCGTGCTGGTAACGATCTCTTCGGTGGGTGCCGGCGCGCTGGGAACAGCGGCACTGGTATTCCTGTATCCGCGACTTTCCGCAGTGCGCATCATCGGCAGCGATATCGCCCACGCGGTACCGCTGACCTTGGTCGCCGGATTGGGCCACTGGTGGCTGGGCAATGTCGACTGGGCCCTTCTCGGCGCCCTTCTTGTCGGCTCGCTGCCCGGCATCGCTCTGGGCAGCCAGATCGCTGCCCGCCTGCCCGAGCGCGTGCTGCGACCGCTGCTCGCAACCATGCTGTTCGGCATCGGCGGCAAACTGAGCCTGAACCTTCTAGGCTGAAAGAGGGCAATCGTGTCGGCCGCAGGCAAGCGGCCGACCGGACAATGGATCACTTATATGTATCGCTACGACGATTACGACCACACGCTCGTCATCGAGCGCGTTGCCCAGTACCGCGACCAGTTGCAGCGCCATCTGGCGGGCGAACTGCCGGACGACGAGTTCCGGCCGCTGCGCCTGCAGAACGGCCTCTACATCCAGCGCCAGGCGCCGATGCTGCGCGTAGCCATTCCGTACGGAATGCTGTCGAGCACCCAGTTGCGCAAGCTGGCCGATATCGGCCGTCGTTACGATCGCGGCTACGGACATTTCTCGACCCGCCAGAACATGCAGTTCAACTGGCCGCGGCTGGAAGACACGGCGGACATCCTCGCCGAACTCGCCACGGTCGAGATGCATGCCATCCAGACGTCCGGCAACTGCATCCGCAACATCACGACCGACCCCTTCGCCGGTGTCGCGCCGGACGAGATCGTCGACCCGCGCCCCTATTGCGAGGTGCTTCGCCAGTGGTCGACCTTCCATCCGGAATTCGCTTTCCTGCCGCGCAAGTTCAAGATTGCCGTCAGCGGCACGCTGGAAGACCGCGCGGTGACCTATGCACACGACGTCGGCCTGCAGCTCTATCGCAACGACAAGGGCGACGTGCTTGCACGCGTCATCGTCGGCGGTGGCATGGGGCGCACACCAATGCTCGGCAGCGTGATCCACGAAGGGCTGCCCTGGCAGCACCTGTCGACCTATCTCGATGCCGTGTTGCGCGTCTATAACCGCTACGGCCGTCGCGACAATGCGTACAAGGCGCGCATCAAGATCCTCGTCAAGGCGATCGGTGCCGAGGAGTTCGCCCGTCAGGTCGACGCCGAATGGCAACTCGAGCGCAACGGCATCGCAACGATCACGGAAGAAGAGCTGGCGCGGGCGCGTGCTGCGTTCTCCGATCCGGACATGCCGGAGCGTGACGCAACCGACGCGTCGTTCGATGCGCAGCGTGCGCAGGACCCCGCATTCGCCCGCTGGGTGTCGCGCAGCGTGCGCGCCCACAAGCGGGCAGGCTACCGTTCGGTCACGCTGTCTCTGAAGCCCACCGGTGTGGCGCCGGGTGACATCACGTCGGAACAAATGGACGCCGCCGCCGATCTCGCGGACCGTTTCAGCTTCGGCGAGCTGCGCGTCACGCACGAACAGAATCTGGTGCTTGCCGACGTCGCGCTGTCGGACCTGCACGCGCTGTGGCAAGGCGCCCGCGCGCACGGCCTCGCGACGCCGAACATCGGCTTGCTCACCGACATCATCTGCTGCCCGGGCGGTGACTTCTGTTCGCTGGCGAACGCCAAGTCGATTCCGATCGCGCAGGCGATACAGGAAGCGTTCGCCGACCTCGACTATCTGTACGACATCGGCGAGCTTGAGCTGAACATTTCGGGCTGCATGAATTCGTGCGGACACCACCATGTCGGGCACATCGGCATTCTTGGTGTCGACAAGGCCGGATCCGAGTGGTACCAGGTGTCGATCGGTGGCGCCCAAGGCAACACGACTTCGCTTGCCGACGTGATCGGACCGTCGTTTGCGGCGGACGAAGTGCCCGGCGTCGTGCAGAAGCTGATTGAAACCTATGTCGAGCACCGCACCCCGGAGGAGCGCTTCCTCGACACGGTGCGGCGGCTGGGGGTCGCACCGTTCAAGAAGCACGTTTATGGCGAAGTTGCACGGAAAGCAGAGGTGGCACATGCATGATCTCATCGTCGGAAACACACTGGTCGAAAACGACTGGCACTGGCTTCGCCTGCCCGAATCCGCAACGCCTGTGCGCAAGTCGGCCGGCAAGGTCGTGCTGTTCAAGCTTACCGGCGAGCCGGCCGCCACTGCCGACGTGGTGGCGGCGTGCGAAGTGCCCGCGGGCAAGGTCATGGTCCCTCTGTCGGTCTGGCTTCACCGCCACGCCGAACTCGAAAACCGCGTCGCGGCGGGCGAGATCGGCGTCTGGCTGGACAGCCATGAAGAGCCCGTCGAACTCGCGGAAAGCGTCAGCGGCGATCTGAACCGCCTGCCGCTGATCGGCGTGAACTTTCCGAAGTTCATCGACGGACGCGGCTATTCCACGGCTTTCATCCTGCGCACCCGCTACGGCTATCGCAATCAGTTGCGGGCGCTTGGCGACGTGCTGCGCGACCAGATGTTCTTCTTTCACCGCTGCGGCTTCGACGCCTATCAACTGCGCGCCGACCAGAATGCCGAACGGTGCATCAAGGCGCTGAAGGACTTCACGACGCCGTACCAGACATCCACCGACGGTCTGACGCCCGTCTTTCGTCGCCGCTCCGCGCAACAGGCAACCGCATGAATCCGCTGATACACCCCAACATCACCGACGCCATGCGAGCAACGGTGTCGCAGAAAAGTGCCGTGGCGATCGAACTGCTGAACCAGGCCGCGCGTGACTTCAGTCCGGTTGGCTTCGCGAGCAGCATGGGGGCCGAAGACATGGTGCTCACCGATCTCATCAATCGCAACGGCATAGGCATAGAAATCTTCACGCTCGATACCGGACGGCTGCCCCCCGAAACCTACGATCTGATGGCACGCGCCGAGAAGCACTATGGCGAACATCCCGTGACGTGGTTTCCGAAGCACGACGCAGTCGAGGCCTATGTGCGTACGCACGGCATCAACGCCTTCTACGATTCTGTCGAGCTGCGCAAGGCATGCTGCGCAATGCGCAAGGTCGAGCCGCTCACGCGCGCGCTCGCCGGCAAGAAGGCTTGGGTGACGGGCATGCGGGCACAGCAGTCCGCCACGCGAAGCGATCTGCCCGAACGCGAATTCGACGAGGCACGCGGTATCGAGAAATTCAATCCGCTGTCATCGTGGACCGAGCGCGAAATCTGGGTTTATATCCATACGCATGACGTGCCGTACAACGCGCTGCACGAACAGTTCTTCCCGAGCATCGGCTGCCAGCCCTGTACGCGCGCAATCTCGCCTGGCGAAGACGTTCGCGCGGGCCGCTGGTGGTGGGAAAATCCCGAGAGCAAGGAATGTGGGCTCCATGTCAAAGCCGGCTGACAACGCACCGGCGGGCAAGGTCTGGCTGGTTGGCGCCGGCCCCGGCGCGATCGACCTTCTTACGGTGCGAGCGGTACGCATTCTTGCAAGCGCCGACATTGTTTTCCACGATGCGCTGATCGACGTCGAGGTACTCGCTCTGGCGCCACAAGCCGAGCATATAGCGGTGGGAAAGCGCTGCGGACGCCATTCAACTGCGCAGCGATTCATCAACCAGAAGCTCACCAATGCCGCCCGAACGCATCGCGTCGTCGTGCGCCTGAAGGGCGGCGATCCGATGCTGTTCGGCCGCGCGCAGGAAGAGATGGATGCCTTGACCGCAGCGGGCATTGAGTTCGAGGTCGTACCCGGCATCACCGCCGCAAGCGCTGCCAGCGCACAGCTGCGCGTTTCGCTGACACGTCGCGGCCTGTCACGCAGCGTCGCGTTGCTCACGCCGCGCGCCGGGGAATCGGAAAAACCTTCGCAAGCGCTGCGTGCAAACGCGGACGCATCGACGCTCGTGCTCTACATGGCCTCCCAGGACGCCACGAAAATTGCGCAGGACCTCATTTCATATGGTCGCAACCGCAACACGCCGGTAGCGATCATCGAAAACGCCAGCCGGCCAGCGTCGCGTGAAGCGTTGGCCACTCTCGCTGAACTGGCAGAAACGTCGGCCGGAACCCTGCTCGGCACACTCGACCCTCCGGACGGACCCGTGCTGCTATTGATCGGCGATGTATTCGGCGACGAACTCGAGCGCCGCAGGCAGCTTGGGCTGATTGCGGCGCCACACGTCGATGCGGCCTGACCGTTCCGCCGGCCGCATCCACTCAATCCGCGCCTCCTCCAGTCCGCACCACGTTCGTCGTTCCAAGCAAACGTCCTGCGGCATTCGCCCCATCTGAAAGAGCAAAAAAAAGCCGGTCAGCTATCGCTGTCCGGCTTCTTCCACGAATGGAACCCTGCGGCCCCTTCCGTCAAACCTTACTCGGCAACTTCGATTGCTTCGCCGGAATCATCCGGACGGTCCATCAGCTGCACATAGGCCATCGGCGCATTGTCGCCAACCCGGAAGCCCATTTTCAGGATGCTGAGATAGCCGCCGTTGCGGGTCGCGTAACGCGGGCCCAGAACGTCGAAAATCTTGCAAACCACTTCGCGATCGCGCAAACGCGCAAACGCGAGCCGACGATTGGACAAGTTCGGCGTCTTGCCGAGGTTGATCAAAGGCTCGACGACACGCCGCAGTTCCTTTGCCTTCGGAACCGTCGTCTTGATGGCTTCGTGACGCAGCAGCGAAACGGCCATGTTGCGGAACATTGCCTCGCGATGCGAGCTGGTGCGATTGAGTTTTCTGAGACCGTTACGATGACGCATGATGACTCCGTAAAGTTATGCGGCCACCGCGGGTCAGGCAAGTGGCCGGTTCATATTGTTTCCGGGCGAACCCGGTGTGAAACTTAACCGCGGTCGAGGCCCGCAGGCGGCCAATTCTCAAGCTTCATGCCGAGCGTGAGACCACGCGAGGCAAGCACTTCCTTGATCTCGTTGAGCGACTTGCGTCCCAGATTCGGGGTCTTCAGCAACTCGTTCTCGGTACGCTGGATCAGATCGCCGATGTAATAGATGTTCTCGGCCTTAAGGCAATTGGCCGAGCGCACCGTCAATTCGAGATCATCAACCGGGCGCAACAGGATTGGATCAATCTGGGCCGGCTTGCGCGCCTCGACTGCCGGCGCCGTACCTTCCAGCTCGGCAAAGATCGACAGCTGATCCACCAGAACACGCGCAGCGTAACGAACGGCCTCCTCCGGCTCGACCGCGCCGTTGGTTTCAACGTCCATCACGAGACGATCAAGGTCGGTACGCTGTTCGACACGAGCCGACTCAACCGAATAGCTGACCCGACGAACCGGGCTGAAACTGGCGTCAAGCACGATGTGTCCGATCGCCTTGCCTTCCGACGAGCTCTGACGCAGCGTGCCCGGCACATAGCCACGCCCCTGTTCGATCTTGAACTGAAGCTCCAGCTTGCCGCCCGGCGCGACGTGGGCAATCACATGTTCCGGATTGACAATCTCCACGTCGTGCGTAACTTCAATATCGGCAGCCGTCACCACACCCTCGCCAGTTTTCGACAGGCGCAGATAAGCTTCCGAACGGTTGTGCAGCTTGAGCACAACCCCCTTCAGGTTAAGCAGTACGTCGACGACATCTTCACGAACGCCATCAAGCGTGGAGTACTCGTGCAGAACGCCTTCAATCTGCACTTCGGTCGGCGCGAAGCCGGGCATGGACGACAGGAGAATGCGGCGGAGCGCGTTGCCCAGCGTGTGCCCGAACCCGCGCTCGAACGGCTCCATCACAACACGTGCGTGAGCCGGTGAAAGATTTTGTACGTCAATGATGCGCGGTTTCAAAAGAGCATTGCTTTGCATCTGCAGTCCTCAGTGACGTCAGCGAGCATGATCGCGCAGGCGATCAGCGGGAATACAGTTCGACAACCAGACTTTCGTTGATCGTCGAGGGGAGATCGGCGCGCGCCGGACGGGCCTTGAACACACCGCGGGCGGCCTTGGAATCAACGTCGATCCAGTCCGGGAAACCACGTGAACCTTGAGCCTCGAGAGCACCCTTGGAGCGCAGATGCCCCTTGGCACGCTCGGTCAGCTCGACCACATCACCAGGGCGGACCTCGTACGACGGAATGTTCACGCGCTTGCCATTGACCAGCACGCCGTTGTGACGAACCACCTGACGCGACTCTGCGCGCGATGCGCCAAAGCCCATGCGGTAGGCGACAGTATCCAGACGGCACTCGAGCAACTGCAGCATGTTTTCGCCGGTCTGGCCCTTGCGGCGGACCGCTTCGGCATAAACACGACGGAACTGACGCTCAAGCACGCCGTAGATGCGGCGGATTTTTTGCTTTTCGCGCAACTGCTGGCCAAAACCCGACAAACGTTGCCCGGACTTCTGACCGTGTTGCCCAGGCGCGTAAGAGCGGCGCTCGATGGCACACTTGTCGGTAAAGCACTTTTCGCCCTTCAGGAAGAGCTTTTCGCCCTCACGACGGCATTGACGGCATTTCGCGTCAAGATTACGAGCCATTCTCTAATTCCTTCTCAGATGCGCCGGCGCTTGGGCGGACGGCAACCGTTGTGCGGGATCGGCGTGATGTCGGTAATCGAAGAAATCTTGATACCGAGCGCGTTGAGCGCACGAACCGCCGATTCGCGCCCCGGGCCGGGGCCCTTGATGCGAACTTCCAGATTCTTCACACCGCATTCAACAGCGACCTTGCCGGCGGCTTCTGCAGCAACCTGGGCGGCAAACGGTGTGCTCTTGCGCGAACCCTTGAAGCCCGCGCCACCCGAAGTCGCCCACGACAGGGCGTTACCCTGGCGATCGGTGATGGTGATGATGGTGTTATTGAAAGAAGCGTGAATGTGGGCGATACCTTCCGCCACGTTCTTCTTGACCTTCTTCCGTACCTTTGTTGCACTTTTGACCATGATCGTATCCTGTTAGCGGGCGCTTACTTCTTGCCGCCGGAGATCGACTTGCGCGGTCCCTTGCGGGTGCGCGCGTTCGTGCGGGTACGCTGACCACGCAGCGGAAGGCCGCGGCGATGACGAACACCGCGATAGCACCCAAGATCCATCAGGCGCTTGATGTTCATCGTCACTTCACGGCGAAGATCACCTTCAATGGTGAACCTGCCGACCTCTTCCCGCAGCCGATCCATTTCGGCCTCCGAGAGGTCTTTGATCTTGGCGTTGCGGGCAACCCCGGCAGCGTCACAGATCTTTTGTGAGCGGGAACGACCAACGCCGAAAATCGCCGTCAGTGCGATCTCGGTATGCTGGTGGTTGGCAATGTTAACGCCGGCGATACGAGCCATGCAGTCACCCCGAAAAGCGAAACCTTAAATTTTATCAAAGACCACTAGCCAACGTCAACCTTGACGCTGCTTGTGACGCGGATCCGCACAAATGACACGGACAACCCCGTGGCGACGGATCACCTTACACTTGCGGCAAACGCGCTTAACCGATGCTTGGACTTTCATCCCATTTCTCCAGCTGAAACGAAACGCCTGAACTACTTGGCGCGAAACACGATGCGACCTTTGCTGAGGTCATAAGGCGTGAGCTGCACCGTTACCCTGTCACCGGAGAGAATGCGCCTGTAGAGCCATCCGCACTCTCTTCACACGAAACGTAGCGTCGGGAGTCTTTCAACAACATCCCCTGCGTTTCAGTGACGACTTTCCTTCGACATACCCGTCAGCGTGTCGGGAACCCTGCTCCACGAAAGTTCGCCTTCTTGAGCAAACTTTCATACTGGTGAGACATGACATAGGCTTGAACCTGCGCCATGAAGTCCATTGTCACGACCACAATGATCAGAAGCGACGTCCCGCCGAAGTAAAACGGAACATTCCACTTCAAAATCATGAACTCGGGCAACAGACATACCAGAGTGATGTACACAGCGCCAACCAAGGTAAGCCGCGTAAGAATCTTGTCGATGTAGCGAGCCGTCTGCTCCCCCGGACGTATTCCAGGCACGAATGCACCGCTCTTCTTCAGATTGTCAGCTGTCTCTTTGGCGTTGAATACGAGCGCCGTATAGAAAAAGCAGAAGAAAACGATCGCAGCCGCATAAAGCAGTACATACACCGGCTGCCCCGGAGACAACGTCGCCGCAAGATCCTTCAACCATCGCGTGCTCTCGCTTGTCGCGAACCACCCGGCCAGCGTCGCCGGAAACAGAATGATCGACGACGCAAAGATCGGCGGAATCACCCCGGCCATGTTCAGCTTGAGCGGCAGGTGAGAACTTTGTCCGCCATACACCTTGTTGCCGACCTGGCGTTTCGCGTAATTGACGAGAATTTTCCGCTGCCCCCTCTCGACGAAAACAACAACCGCGGTGACAGCAACGACAAGCGCGACAATGAACAGCGCGGTGAGCTCATGCATCGCACCGGTATTCACCAGCTCGAGCAATCCTCCGATCGACCCAGGCAAACCGGCTGCAATGCCGGCAAAAATGATGATCGAAATACCATTGCCGATACCGCGTTCGGTAATCTGCTCGCCAAGCCACATCAGGAACATCGTTCCGGTAACCAGCGTAGAAATCGTCACGAAACGGAACATCATGCCGGGATCGAGCACCAGTCCAGCCTGCGATTCCAGCGCAACCGAAATACCCAGCGCCTGAAACAAGGCCAGTGCCAGTGTTCCATAACGTGTGTATTGCGTGATCTTGCGACGCCCCGCTTCGCCTTCCTTCTTCAGCGCTTCCAGCGACGGCACCGCCACGGTCAGCAACTGCATGATGATCGATGCCGAAATGTACGGCATGATCCCGAGGGCAAAAATGGTGAAACGCGACAACGCACCGCCCGAGAACAGGTTGAAGACGCCAAGGATGCCGCCCTGCTGGCCCTGGAACAATTCTGCAAGACGCGCAGGATCGATACCGGGCACCGGAATGTGGGCACCAAGCCTGTACACGATCAGCGCGCCGGCTAGAAACCATAGCCGGCGCCACAGATCCCCGAACTTTGCGCTGCGACCGGGCTGCTGGGCAGCAGTTGCCAAAGCTTATTCTCCCACCTGGCCGCCAGCTGCTTCGATAGCAGCTCGCGCGCCCTTGGTCGCACCGACGCCCTTTAGGCTGACACGACGCGTGATCTCACCGGACAAAACGACCTTGGCAGACAGCGCATCACGCGAGATCAGGCCAAATTGCTTCAGAACCAAGAGATCCACGTCATCTACCGGCAGACGTGACAGCGACGAAAGATTGATTTCCACATTGCGCGAACGCGTAAGCGATTTGAATCCACGCTTCGGAAGACGACGTTGCAAAGGCATTTGACCGCCTTCGAAACCAACACTCTTCCAGCCGCCGGAGCGCGACTTCTGCCCCTTGTGGCCACGACCACACGTCTTGCCGAGACCGCTTCCGATCCCGCGCCCGACGCGGCGACGGGCGTGCTTCGCCCCCTCAGCGGGCTTGATGTCATTCAGTTCCATTTATGCCTCGAGCTTCAGCAGATAGGACACCTTGTTGATCATGCCGCGAATGGCCGGCGTGTCCTCAAGAACAACGGTGTGGTGCATGCGGCGCAGCCCCAGACCGCGCACGGTGGCGCGCTGATCCTGTTTGCGTCCGATCAGACTCCGAACCAGCGTGACCTTCAATGTTTTTTCAGCCATAACACACCTCAGCCGAGAATGTCCGACACGGCCTTGCCGCGCTTCGCGGCAATCTCCGACGGGGTACTCATGCGCAACAAACCATTCAGCGTCGCACGCACGAGGTTATAGGGATTGGACGAACCCAACGACTTCGCCACAACATCAGTCACGCCCATCACCTCGAACACGGCACGCATCGGGCCGCCGGCGATGATCCCGGTACCCGGCGCTGCAGGCTGGATCAGCACGGTAGATGCACCGTGGTGTCCGATGATCGGGTGATGGAAGCTGCCATTGCGCAGACTGACTCGTCCCATCTTGCGGCGAGCCTCTTCCATTGCCTTCTGGACCGCGACCGGCACTTCACGTGCCTTGCCTTTGCCCATCCCGATTCCGCCGTCGCCATCACCAACAACGGTGAGTGCAGCAAAACCAAGAATACGACCACCCTTCACAACCTTCGTGACACGGTTGATCGCCACCATTTTTTCACGCAGGCCATCGTCGCGTTCTTCCTGGGCCTGGTGTTGTTTGCGTTGCGGTTTAGCCATCGCTTTAGTCGCCTGATCAGTTAGAACTTGAGACCGCCTTCGCGGGCGGCCTCAGCGAGTGCCTTGATGCGGCCGTGATACTTGAAGCCACCACGGTCAAACGCGACCTGCTCAACACCTTGAGCAAGGGCTCGTTCCGCAATGAGCTTGCCAACGAGCGTTGCGGCCTGCACGTTGCCGCCGCTGCTCATCTCTTTGCGCACTGATTCTTCGACCGTCGAGGCGGCCGCGATCACTCGCGTGCCGCAGCCGGAATACACCTGCGCGTAGATGTGGCTGTTGCTGCGATGCACGGCAAGGCGTACTGCCTTGAGTTGAGCAATGCGAGCGCGAGTCTGGCGAGAACGGCGCAAGCGGGATTGATTCTTGTCCATGTTCGTCACCCTTACTTCTTCTTGGTCTCTTTGATCACAATCACCTCGTCCGAATACCGGACGCCCTTGCCCTTATAGGGTTCGGGCTGCCGATAGGCGCGGATCTCTGCAGCAACTTGTCCAACCAGTTGCTTATCCACGCCCTTGATACGGATCTCGGTTTGTGCCGGGGTCTCAACCTTGATGCCAGCAGGCATCTGATGGACAACCGGATGGGAAAAGCCGAGCGACAGATTGAGCTTGTCGCCCTGCGCCTGTGCCTTGTAACCCACGCCGACCAGCATCAGCTTCCGCTCGAAGCCCTGGGTGACACCTTGAACCATATTGGCGACGAGCGCGCGCATCGTGCCCGACAACGCCTTGCTGTTGTCGGCCCCTTCAATCTGCGCAAAGCGAATCTCGCCACCTTCGATCGCAACCCCAACAGACGGATGCAGAACGCGGTTGATCTGGCCCAGAGGCCCCTTAACCGACAGCTCGCCCTTGGTCAGCGACACTTCGACCCCCTTGGGGACCGAAACCGGATTCTTTGCAATACGTGACATGTCTTCGTCCTCAGGCCACGATGCAGAGCACTTCACCGCCGACCTTCTCGGCGCGGGCCTTGCGATCAGTCATGACACCCCTCGGCGTGGACACAATCGCCACACCAAGGCCGTTCATCACGCGCGGCAGCTCATCCATTCCGCGATAAACGCGCAACCCCGGACGGCTAATACGCTCAATGCGCTCGATCACCGGCTTGCCGGCGTAATACTTCAGAACCAACTCGAGATCGGCTTTCGCGCCGTTCTCGCGAACGCTAAAGCCATCGATATAACCTTCAGACTGCAGCACCCCGGCGATCGCTACCTTGACCTTCGAGGACGGCATGACAACAGAGCCTTTCTGTGCCATTTGTGCATTGCGGATGCGTGTCAGCATGTCCGCAATCGGATCACTCATGCTCATCTTGTACCCCTGTTACCAACTAGCCTTGACCATGCCGGGCACTTCACCCCGGAAGGCCGCTTCACGCAACTTGTTACGGCACAGTCCGAACTTGCGGAACACACCCCTGGGTCGCCCTGTCAGCTCGCAACGATTACGCAGACGGGTCGGATTCGCGTTGCGCGGAAGCGCTTGAAGCTTCAAGCGCGCCGACGCCCGATCCTCATCCGAAGCGGACATATCGGCGATGACAGCTTCGTATGCAGCCCGCTTCGCCGCATACTTGGCGACCAGCTTTTCGCGTTTCTCTTCGCGGTTTATCAATGACAACTTAGCCATGGCAACCTCAATTCTTGAACGGAAATTTGAACGCGGCGAGCAAAGCCTTGGCTTCTTCGTCCGTCTTCGCGGTAGTGGTGATGCTGATATTCATTCCGCGGAGCACGTCGATCTTGTCGTACTCGATTTCCGGGAAAATGATCTGCTCTTTAACGCCGACGTTGTAGTTACCCCGCCCGTCAAAGCCTTTGCCGGAAACACCACGAAAGTCACGAACGCGCGGCATAGCCACCGATATCAGGCGATCGAGAAACTCGAACATCCGCGGACCACGCAACGTAACCATGCAGCCAATCGGATAACCCTCACGGATCTTGAAGCCCGCGATGGCCTTTCGTGCCTTGGTGATAACCGGCTTCTGCCCGGCAATCTTCACCATGTCAGCCACAGCGTGTTCGAGCACTTTCTTGTCGCCCACCGCTTCGCCAACACCCATGTTCAGCGTAATCTTGGTGATACGCGGAACCTGCATCACCGACTTGTAACCGAAGCGGGTCGTCAACTCACCCATCACGGTTTCTTTGTAATAATCCTGCAAGCGCGCCATCGTCGTTCCTTATGCCTTGACCATCAGGGCAAGGCCCATCAGGCCTTAACCAACTCGCCGTTCGACTTGAAGAAACGCACCTTGGCGCCATCCTCAAGCGTCTTGATCCCAACGCGATCACCCTTGCTGGTAGCCGGGTTGAACAGCGCAACATTCGAGATATCGATCGGCATCTCTTTTTCGACGATACCGCCCTGCTGCCCCTTCATCGGGTTCGGCCGCTGGTGCTTCTTCACACGATTCACACCCTCGACCAGGACGGAACGCTCGTCCACACGACGCAGCACCGTACCGCGACGACCGCGATCTTTGCCCGCCAAAACAACAACCTCATCGCCCTTGCGAATCTTTTCCATCTGTATCTCCAGCCAGCCTCAGAGGACTTCCGGCGCCAACGACACGATTTTCATGAACCGTTCGCCGCGCAGCTCACGCGTCACCGGCCCGAAGATGCGGGTGCCGATCGGCTCAAGCTTGTTGTTCAGAAGCACAGCGGCGTTGCCATCAAACTTGACGAGCGAACCATCCGGACGACGCACACCCTTGGCGGTACGAACCACGACAGCGCTATACACCTCGCCCTTCTTCACACGCCCGCGCGGCGCCGCATCCTTGACAGTGACCTTGATCACATCACCGATACCCGCGTAACGACGCTTGGAACCACCAAGCACCTTGATACACATGACAGAGCGCGCACCGGTGTTATCGGCCACGTTAAGCATGGATTGCATCTGGATCATTTAATTTTTTCTCCAACTTGTCCCGCTCAATTAGCGGTCAGTCTTGGACCCGTCAGGGTGTGAGACGAGCCCAACGAAACCTGTAGGCTCGGTGCAGCAAAGCAAGCGACGATAGCATGCGGGGAGGCATATTACAAGCCCTCCCGCACAAACATCAAATAATGCGCGCCTGCTCGACGACCTGCGTTACCTTCCACGCCTTCGTGCGGCTGATGGGACGGCACTCTTCGATCTCGACCAGATCTCCGGCGTGCGCTTCCAGCCCCTCGACATGCGCGTGATACTTCTTCGAACGCATGATTACCTTGCCATAAAGCGGGTGCTTGACACGACGCTCGACCAGCACGGTCACGGTCTTGTCCATCTTGTCGCTGACCACACGCCCGACCAGCGTGCGATGGACCTTGTTATTGGTCTCGCTCATTTCGCGTTCGCCCTTTCCTGCAGCAACGTACGCACGCGCGCAATGTCGCGGCGAACGGTGTTCAGCTGGGTGGTGTTGGTCAGCTGCTGGGTGGCCTTCTGCATGCGCAGAGAAAACTGCGCCTTCAGAAGATCCATCAGCTCCTTGTTCAATTCAGCGGCATCTTTAGACCGCAGATCCTTGGCTTTCATCGCTTACCCCAGCTGTCGCACGACAAAGGTGGTCCCGAGCGGAAGCTTCGCAGCTGCCAGGCGAAACGCCTCGCGTGCCAGCGCCTCATCAACGCCGTCCATCTCGTAAAGCACCTTGCCCGGCTGAATTTCCGCAACCCAATACTCCGGATTGCCCTTGCCGTTACCCATACGCACTTCCGCAGGCTTCTCGGAAATGGGCTTGTCCGGAAAAATGCGGATCCAGATACGACCACCGCGCTTGATATGTCGCGTCATCGCACGACGAGCAGATTCGATCTGACGTGCAGTCAGCCGGCCGCGCGACGTAGCCTTGAGGCCGTACTCGCCAAACGAAACCTTGGTGCCGCGGGTGGCGAGGCCCTTGTTGCGGCCCTTTTGCTCCTTACGATACTTCCTTCTCGCCGGCTGCAGCATTGTTAGCTCCTGACTTTCTGACTCGTTTCGAAGTGGACTTCACATCGGCATCGGCCGCGGGAGCACCACCTTCGGGCTTGGCATCGCGCGCTGCCGGGCGACGACCGGCAGGACGGTTTTCACCATCCGGGCGGCGGCCGTCACGTCGCGGGCGACGCGCGTTGTCGTTCTCTTCAGTGACTGCGGGCGTTTCGCCCCGGGCAAGCATCTCGCCCTTGTACACCCACACCTTGATACCGATGATGCCGTACGTCGTCTTCGCTTCCGACGTTCCGTAATCAATGTCCGCACGCAGCGTGTGCAGCGGAACACGCCCTTCGCGGTACCACTCGCGACGCGCGATCTCGATACCGTTTAGACGGCCCGAGGACATGATCTTGATGCCCTGGGCGCCGAGACGCATCGCGTTCTGCATCGCACGCTTCATTGCGCGCCGGAACATGATTCGCTTCTCGAGCTGCTGAGCGATGGAATCCGCGATCAGCTGTGCATCGATTTCCGGCTTGCGAATTTCTTCAATATTCACGTGAACCGGCACACCCATCATCTTGGCAAGCTGCAGCTTGATGAGCTCGATCTCCTCGCCCTTCTTGCCGATGACCACACCCGGGCGAGCCGAGAAAATGGTGATGCGCGCGTTCTTCGCCGGCCGCTCGATCACGACACGCCCGACGGAGGCATGTGCAAGCTTCTTTTTCAGAAACGCGCGAACGGCAAGATCCTGATTGAGCATGCGCGGGAAATCCTTGCTTGAAGCAAACCAGCGCGAAGCCCAATTATGTGTGACCGCCAGACGGAAGCCGGTCGGATGAATCTTCTGTCCCATAACCTTCAGTCTCCAACCGTGACGAACACGTGGCAGGTCGGCTTGACAATACGGTTGCCACGCCCCTTTGCACGAGCAGTGAAGCGCTTGAGCACGACACCCTTTTCCACGTAAATGGTCTTCACCTTGAGGCTGTCGATGTCCGCACCGTCGTTATGCTCGGCGTTGGCAATCGCGGATTCCACGACCTTCTTGATGATCTTTGCGCCCTTCTTCGGGCTGAAAGCCAGGATGTTCAGCGCCTGGCCCACAGACTTGCCGCGGATCAGATCGGCGACCAACCGGCCTTTTTGCACCGACAGGCGCACGCCGCGGAGATTTGCACGGGTTTCCATAGTCATCGCTCCTTACCTCTTGGCTTTCTTGCCAGCGGTGTGGCCTTTGAACGTACGGGTCAGTGCAAATTCACCGAGCTTATGGCCCACCATGTTTTCCGAGACATACACCGGAATATGCTGGCGACCGTTGTGAACCGCGATGGTCAGGCCGATGAAATCCGGCAATACGGTCGAACGACGCGACCATGTCTTGATCGGGCGCTTGTCGCTGGACGTGCGTGCCGCATCCACCTTGGCCAACAGATGTGCGTCGACGAACGGGCCCTTCTTGATTGAACGTGCCATTGCCTACCTCTTATCGCTTGTAACGGCGCTGCACGATCATGTTGCTCGTGCGCTTGTTGCTGCGGGTGCGGTAGCCCTTCGTCGGCTGACCCCACGGACTGACCGGTACGCGGCCTTCGCCCGTACGGCCTTCACCACCACCATGCGGGTGGTCGATCGGGTTCATTGCAGTGCCGCGAACCGTCGGACGGACACCGCGCCAGCGCGTTGCACCCGCCTTGCCAAGCTTGCGCAGGTTGTTCTCTTCGTTGCCTACTTCACCGATCGTCGCGCGGCACTCGACGTGCACACGCCGGATTTCGCCGGAGCGCAGACGAAGCTGGGCATAGCTGCCTTCGCGAGCAAGCAACTGCACCGAAGTACCCGCAGCGCGGGCGATCTGCGCACCCTTGCCAGGCATCATCTCGATGCAATGCACGGTGGAACCCACCGGAATATTACGCAGCGGCAGAGTGTTGCCAGCCTTGATCGGCGCTTCCGAGCCGCTCATCACCTGCTGGCCGACCACCACGCCCCGCGGAGCGATGATGTAACGGCGTTCGCCGTCTGCGTAGCACAACAGGGCAATGTGTGCGGAGCGGTTCGGGTCGTATTCAATACGTTCGACCTTCGCAGCGATCCCGTCCTTGTTGCGGCGGAAATCGATCACACGGTACTGCTGGCGGTGACCACCACCCTTATGACGGGTCGTGATGTGGCCGTGATTGTTGCGGCCGGCGGTCTTGCTCTGGCTCTGCGTGAGCGAGTCGACCGGACGGCCCTTGTAAAGACTGGCGTTGACGACCTTGACGACCGCGCGGCGGCCGGCCGAAGTCGGCTTGACTTTGACGAGTGCCATCAGACAACCCCTCCTTCAGCAAACTCGATATCCTGGCCCGGCTTGATGCACACAAAGGCCTTCTTCCAGTCGCTGCGACGGCCGAAGCTGCGGCCGAAACGCTTGGTCTTGCCCTTGACGTTCAACACCTGAACCGAAAGGACTTCAATCTTGTTGTCGCCCTTGCTGAACAGCAGCTCGACTGCAGCCTTGATTTCCGGCTTGGTCGCATCCGACGCAACCTTGAACACGACCTGGTTATTGCGATCCGCAATAAACGTCGCCTTCTCGGAAATCTGCGGCGCGAGCAGAACCTGCATCAGCCTTTCCTGCGAAAAGTTGCTCATGCCCACATCTCCTCGAATTTGCTCATCGCGTTGCGCGTGATCAGCACCTTGCCGAAGCGAATGAGCGAAAGCGGATCCGTCTCGTGCGCTTCGAGCACCAGCACGTTGTGCAGGTTGCGCGACGACAGGAAGAGGTTCTCGTCCAGTTCATCGGTGATCACAAGCACTGAATCCAGCCCCATGTCCTTCAACTTGCTGGACAAGAGCTTGGTCTTCGGCGCATCGATGCTGAAGCTATCCACAACGGCCAGACGATCCTCGCGCGCAAGCTGCGACAGGATCGATGCAATCCCTGCGCGGTACATCTTGCGATTGACCTTCTGCGAAAAGTTCTCGTCCGGCGAATTCGGGAAGATGCGACCGCCGCCACGCCACAACGGGCTCGACGACATACCGGCGCGTGCACGGCCGGTACCCTTCTGGCGCCACGGCTTGCGCGTGGTGTGCTTGACCAGCGTACGGTCCTTTTGCGCACGGGTGCCCTGGCGCGCATTGGCCTGATAGGCCACGACCACCTGGTGCACGAGTGCTTCGTTGTACTCGCGAGCAAACAACGCATCCGGCGCTTCCACCGTCGACGCCTGTTGCCCGGCATCATTCAGAACTTTCAATTCAGCCATCGCGCTCTCCTCAGCCCTTGACCGCCGGCAGGACGATAACGTCACCGCCCTTGGAACCCGGAACCGCGCCCTTGATCAGGAGCAGCTGACGGGCTTCGTCGATACGCACGACCACGAGGCCTTGCTGGGTGCGCCTGGCATCACCCAGATGACCCGCCATACGCTTGCCCGGAAACACGCGCCCCGGGTCCTGCGCCATGCCGATGGAACCCGGTGCGTTGTGCGACACCGAGTTGCCGTGCGACGCACGCTGCGACGAGAAGTGGTGACGCTTGATTGCGCCGGCGAACCCCTTGCCGATCGACGTACCGGTCACATCGACCTTCTGGCCGACCGTGAACACCGAAGCAGGGCTGATGGTATCGCCCGCCTTGAACTGGCCGAGCTGATCTTCCTGAACGCGAAACTCGCGCAGCACTTCACCGGCTTCAACACCAGCCTTCGCGAAATGACCTGCGGCGGCTTTGTTCACGCGAGTAGCGCGACGCTTGCCGAAAGCGACCTGCACCGAGGCGTAGCCGTCGGTTTCTGCTGTCTTGATCTGGGTAACGCGATTGTTCGACACATCCACCACCGTTACCGGGACGGTCTGACCGTCGTCGGTAAAAATGCGCGTCATGCCGACTTTGCGACCCACAAGGCCTAGAGTCATGTTTTTCTCCTCATCCTGGTTGCGATTGACCAGGATCCGTTTCAACTGCCACCGGAGGTTCCGGTAACGCTTGCCCGGCAAAAAGAACGCCGGAAAAGACTGCCAATTACTGAAGCTTGATTTCTACATCCACACCAGCCGGCAGATCGAGCTTCATCAGCGCGTCGACCGTCTTGTCCGTCGGATCGATGATGTCCATCAACCGTACGTGGGTGCGAATCTCGAACTGGTCACGCGAGGTCTTGTTGACGTGCGGCGAACGCAGCACGTCAAAACGCTCGATACGTGTGGGCAGCGGCACCGGGCCACGAACAACGGCACCGGTACGCTTCGCCGTATCAACAATCTCGAGGGCGGACTGATCGATCAGACGGTAATCGAATGCCTTGAGACGGATGCGGATTTTCTGGTTTGTCATTGACTGATTCCAAAGAGCGAAAGAGCAAACCGGAGCATTTTCATGCTCCGGGGCACACCAACTTAAGCGATGACCTTGGCCACCACGCCGGCACCGACGGTACGACCACCTTCGCGAATCGCGAAACGCAGCCCTTCCTCCATCGCGATCGGCGCAATCAGCTTCACCGTGATCGAAACGTTGTCGCCCGGCATCACCATCTCCGTGCCTTCCGGCAGGTCGATCGCACCCGTCACGTCCGTCGTACGGAAGTAGAACTGCGGACGATAGCCATTGAAGAACGGCGTGTGACGACCACCTTCATCCTTCGACAACACATAGATCTCCGCCGTGAAGTGCGTGTGCGGCTTGATCGAGCCCGGCTTCGCCAGAACCTGACCACGCTCCACGTCTTCGCGCTTCGTGCCGCGCAGCAGCACACCGACGTTGTCCCCCGCCTGACCCTGGTCCAGCAGCTTGCGGAACATTTCAACGCCGGTACAAATCGTCTTCACCGTGTCCTTGATGCCGACGATTTCGATTTCTTCGCCAACCTTCACGATGCCGCGCTCGATACGGCCCGTCACCACCGTGCCGCGACCCGAGATCGAGAACACGTCTTCGATCGGCATCAGGAAGGCGCCATCAACGGCGCGCTCCGGCGTCGGAATATAGCTGTCCAGCGCTGCCGCCAGTTGCAGAATCGCCGGCTCGCCGATTTCGCTCTGATCACCTTCCAGCGCCTTCAGCGCGGAGCCCTTCACGATCGGCACGTCGTCGCCCGGGAAGTCGTACTTGCTCAGCAGTTCGCGCACTTCCATCTCGACGAGTTCCAGCAGCTCCGCGTCGTCGACCATGTCGCACTTGTTCAGGAACACCACGATGTACGGAACACCCACCTGACGGGCCAGCAGGATGTGCTCGCGCGTCTGCGGCATCGGACCGTCTGCGGCCGAGCACACCAGGATCGCGCCGTCCATCTGCGCCGCACCGGTAATCATGTTCTTCACGTAGTCGGCGTGACCCGGGCAGTCAACGTGCGCGTAGTGACGCGTCTCCGTCTCGTACTCAACGTGCGCCGTATTGATCGTGATCCCGCGCGCCTTTTCTTCCGGCGCCGCATCAATCTGGTCGTACGCCTTCGCCTCGCCGCCGAACTTCTTCGACAGGATCGTCGTGATCGCCGCCGTCAATGTCGTCTTGCCGTGATCAACGTGCCCAATCGTGCCCACGTTCACGTGCGGCTTGGTGCGCTCAAACTTTCCCTTTGCCAT
>JAHJHI010000049.1 GCA_018824085.1 Gammaproteobacteria bacterium
CACTTAAAATGCCAATTGCTGATAAAATAACACAAATTAACCCTATTGCCCAAATTGGACCAAGAATATCAACTAGCGCCGCACTTACAAAAACAGGTACAGCCAGAGCAATTGTTGTCAATGCTCCCAAAATCCCAAAAACCCTTCCCCTTACTTTAAAGGGTGTATTTTCCTGCAGAAGAGTTTGAGTTGGAACCAGGGAAAAGACCATTGATATTCCCAGTAAAAAAGTAGAAAAGCAAGCAACTGGAATTTTTAATTTAACTGCCGGAGCCGCAATCACTATTCCCAAAACCCCCAAAATTGCCAAAAAAGAACCAATTGCAATTGAAATTCTCTTTCCCATTCTGTCAATTATTCTATTAAGGACAAACATGCCGGCAATCATCCCAAAACCAAGAGGTGTAATTAAAATTAAACCGGCATCTCTGATGTCAACTGCCAAAAGCTTTTGGGAAATAACCGGGAAAAGAATAGTTACAATTGCCATTACAACCTGAATCAGAACATAAATAACCAACGGGATAAGAATTTTCCTTTCTTTTCTAATAAAGGAGTAGCCTTCTCTTATCTGGGAAATTATTTTTTCAAAATTTTCATCAAAATTTTTGCTGAATTTTATTTCATCTGCCGGTTTGTCTTTTGGCAGGAAATAGACAGACAAAGCTGAAACCATTAAAAAAAGAGAGGCTAAAATAAATGGTCCTTGATTTCCTAAAAGCCTTATTATCGGACCTCCAATAGTAAAGCCAATTAAAAAAGTTGCCTGCATTGTCATCATAAAAAGGCTATTTGCTCGAGACAATTGCTTTTTAGAAACTATTGCCGGCAAAGTTGATGCCTGGGCTGGCAGGAAAAACTCATCACACATAGAGTAAAGCAGAACAATGCTGTAAATTGGCCAAATTTTATCGCTTGCTCCAAGATACAAAAGAACAACAAGAGCTTGAGCGGCATTAGTTAAGATTAAAATTTTTCTTTTACTCCAAAGGTCTATAAACGCACCGGCAAGATGCTTCACGATTCCATTCATCCGCGCGGGGTGCAGGCAATCTCAGCGCGAGCGGAAGAGCTTACTCCCGCCAAAGTTCGAGCGCCACGGCAGTCGCTTCGCCACCGCCGATGCACAGGCTCGCGACGCCGCGCCGTCCGCCCGCATGGCGCAGTGCGCCGAGCAGCGTCACCAGCAGGCGGGCGCCGGTGGCACCTATCGGATGTCCGAGCGCGCACGCGCCGCCATGCACATTCACCGTGTCGGGATCGAGCGCCAGATCGCTTATTGCCGCCAGCGTCACCACGGCGAACGCTTCATTGATTTCGTAGAGGTCGACATCGGCCGCGCGCCAGCCACTGCGCTCGATGACGTCGCGGATCGCGAACGCAGGCGCCATCGGAAAGCGCTTCGGCTCGCCGGCATGGGTGGCGTGCGCAGCAATGCGTGCCAGCGGCGTCAGGCCCAATGCGTCGGCCCGCGAGGCGCGCATCAACAGCAGCGCCGCGGCGCCGTCGGAAATGGAACTCGCATTGGCGGCAGTAACGGTACCGTCGCGACGGAACGCCGGCTTGAGCGACGCGATCTTCTCCGGTCTTGCAAGGCGCGGCGGCTCGTCGCTCGCGATCCGCGCGGCGGCTTCGCCGCGCCCCTTCGCGGCCACTTCCAGCGGCGCGATCTCCCACTCGAACGCACCACTGGCGTCCGCCTCGCGCGCCCGCAGCAGCGAACGCATCGCCCACGCATCCTGCGTGTCGCGGTCAAAGCCGTACTCGTCCGCGCACTGTTCGGCGAACACGCCCATCAGGGTGCCGCGGTCGGCATAAGCGTCTTCGAGGCCGTCCATGAACATGTGGTCGATCACGCGCTCGTGCCCGAGCCGGTAGCCGGCGCGCGCGCGGCCCAGCAGATAAGGCGCGTTGCTCATTGATTCCATGCCGCCGGCGACAGCGATGCCGGCGCTGCCCGCGAGCAGCGAATCGTGGGCGAGCATTACCGCCTTCATGCCGGAGCCGCATACCTTGCTGACGGTCGTGGCACCGCAGGACCGAGGGAGTCCGCCGGCAAGTGCCGCCTGGCGCGCCGGCGCCTGCCCCTGGCCGGCCGGCAGCACGCAGCCCATGTAGGCTTCGTCTACCAGCGCGGCGTCGATCGCGCTGCGATCGAGCGCGCCGGTGATGGCGGCCGCACCGAGTTGCGGTGCGGTCAGGGAAGACAGCGCGCCGAGAAAGCCGCCCAGAGGCGTGCGGCTGGCCGACACGATGACGACAGGATCATGTGCTGCATTCATTTTTCATGCTCCCCGGCGGAAACACGGATAGCGCCGCAGCGCGCAGTGCGCGTCCGGGCGTCCGCTCCGACCGACATTGACGTGCAAACATCGAGCCACATTTACCGAAAATTATTTTTTCGTTAAATTTCAATGTATTGCACTGTTTATATAAAGTGACTTTTTTCAGGACGTCCGAAATCCGTACGATCTGGCGTTTAGCCGGTACGGTTTTCGGACGCCCGTCGGTCGCCCAGGATCAAGCCCGGACGGTCCTCAGGCCCACCACCTCGTCGATGGACAGCGGGTTCTCGATCGACGACAGGTCACCCATCGGCCGCCCGATGTAGGCGTTGCGCACGACACGACGCAGGATCTTGCCGTTGCGCGTCTTCGGGATCTGCGTCAGCGCGTGGATGCGCGACGGACGCAGCGGCTTGCCGAGCAGCCGCGCGACGTGGTCCGACAGTTCGGTTTCCCACACGCTCCAGCCGGCGTCCGGGTCGGGCCCGGCCCTGCCGTCGTGCAGCGTCACGAAGCACACGACCGCCTCACCCTTGATCGCGTCGGGCACACCGACCGCCACCGCTTCCGCAACCAGCGGATGCGACACCAGCGCCGACTCGAATTCGGTCGGTCCGAGCCGCTTGCCGGCCACCTTGATGGTGTCGTCGCTGCGCCCGTGCACGAGCCAGTAGCCGTCGCCATCGATACTGGCCCAGTCGCCATGCACCCAGATGCCGGGCAACGCCGACCAGTAGCTCTCTTCGTAGCGCTTCGCGTCGTTCCAGAACCCGTGCGTCATGCCCGGCCAGGGCTGGCGCAGCACCAGCTCGCCGACGCTGCCGCGCACCGGCCGGCCTTCGGCGTCCACCACGTCGGCCACCATGCCGGGGATCGGCCCGTTGAAGCCGCAGGCGGTCTGCGGCAAACCGGGAAAGCTCGCCAGAATGCCGCCGCCGATTTCGGTGCCGCCGGAGTAATTGACGATGGGCCGGCGGCGCTTGCCGACGGTTTCGAACAGCCACAGCCAGGGCGTTTCGTTCCACGCCTCGCCGGTCGAACCGAACACCTTCAGCGTGTCGATCGAGCCCGGTTCGGGCACGGCGTCGCGGCTGCCCATGAGCAGGCGCACCAGCGTCGGCGACAGCCCCAGATGCGTCACGCCGTGGCGCTCGACGATGCGCCACAGCCGCCCGGCGTCCGGGTAGTCCGGCGTGCCTTCGCACAGCACGATGGTGCTGCCGAGCAGCAGTCCGCCGAACACCATCCACGGCCCCATCAGCCAGCCCATGTCGGTGACCCACATCAGCGTGTCGCCGGCCTCCATGTCGAACGCCATCGCGATGTCCTGCGCCGCCTTCAGCGGAAAACCTGCGTGCGTATGCACGACGCCCTTGGGCTTGCCGGTGGTGCCCGACGTGTAGATGAGCATCAGCGGGTGGCTGGCGCCGTGAACGCCCTGCGCCACCTCGCCATGGCCGGCAAACGTGATGCGCCCGTAATCCTGCACGCCGTAGTGGCCGGCGCCCGGCGTCGCGGCAGCCAGTCCGGTACCGAGACGATCGACGACGACGACGTGGCGCACGGAGTCGCAGGCATCGGCCGCGCCCAGCGCGTCGGTCAGCATGCGCACCGGCTTGCCGCGACGGAAATAGCCGTTGGCACAGACCAGCACGCTGGCGCCGGCATCGCGCACGCGCGCCGCAACGGAGTCGGCCGAATAGCCGGAAAACATCGGCACCGATATGACACCGATGCGGGCCGCCGCAAGCATGACGACCGCCGCTTCGGGAATCATCGGCATGTAGAGCGCGATGCGGTCTCCGCTGTGCATGCCGAGCGCAAGCAGGCCGCCGGCAACACGGGCCACCTCGCGCTGCAGCTCGCCGTAGCGGATGCTGCGCGTCTCGCCCGCGTCGCCTTCCCAGCGGATCGCGATCTTGTCCGGGTCGCGCCGGGCGTGCTTGCCGATCAGGTTGTCGCACAGGTCGAGACGACCGCCGACGAACCACTCGGGCCACATGATGCCGGCCGACAGATCCAGCGTCTTCTCATACGGGGTATCCCATTCGAGACCGACTTCGGCCACCACGCGGTCCCAGAACTCCGGGGCGTTGCTTTCCGCGTCATCCTGCAGCTGGTCGAGCGAACCATAGCCGTTGGCTTCAATGAACCGGGCCAGCCGCGTGCCCTTCCATTCGTATTCAGATGGCGTGAATACCTTCATGATCGAATCCTGTTCCAGAACGACCGGCGTACCGGCCTGATACGGGGATGCTGTCCGCGGCATGCGCGGCGAAAAAAGCCCGACCCCGCAATGCACGGGGGCGGGCGAACATGCCGGGAGGAGGTACCAGCAATTCTTGCAATGACACCTAGCGGCCGGAACCGGTCGCCACTTCTTCGAGCACGTTCAGCGACACGTCGGTTTCCTTGACGCCGGCCGGGTTCGATTTCATGTTCGACGACCAGTTGGTGGCGTGGCCACGCTTGACGTCGATGATGTGGCCGATGACCGGCATCACTGCCTTGTAGCCGTCGTCGCCCACGTCAGGCCGGTTCTGGAAGATGAACATCTTCCAGAACTCGCCCTTGCGGTCGAGCGCATAGCCCAGGTAGGGGCGCGGGAAGGCCACTTCGATATAGGCCACCTTCTTGCTGTACGGATGCTCCGGCGGCGGAGTGCCTTCCACCACGTACACCTCGCGCGGCTCCCAGCCGACATCCTTCGCCGGGTTGAAATGCGGCGCCTCGGCCATGTTGATGCGCGGGAAGCGCTTCTCCGGCTCGGTGTAGGGCTGCGACGTATCGACGCTCATCTCCGGGCTGTGCGCGATGGCCAGCACCCAGCGCTTCTCGATCAGCTTGTTCGAGATGTACTTGGTGGGCGCCGCATCCCAGATGTCCCAGTCGTCGTACAGCTGGTCGGTACCGCCGATCGGGTCCATCCACGCGCCGCCCGACAGGCGGCGCACGCGCCGCACCGACTTCAGGTAGGCGTAGGAGTCATCCGGCTTCTTGGAGTCGGCCTGGTTGTAGCGGACCGAGAAGGTACCCAGGCCACGGATGTCCTGCGGGTAGTGCGCAACGAAGTAGGTCTTCTGCGCCACCGTGCCGTCACCCATGGAGATCGGGCCGCCGTCCAGACGCCCTTCCATGTAGTAGCGGCGCGACTGGAAAGCCTGCACCCGCTCGTAGCCCTTCTTCGCGTCGAGGAAGGCCCAGGCGATGTCGCGCAGATCCATCGTCGCGCCATAGGTGGCTGCGCGCAGGTTCCAGATCACCTTGTCACCGGCATGCGGGTCGTCCATCTTGATCGTCTCCGGCGGGAACAGCATGCCCGCCTTCCATCCGGTCACCGTACGGTCGGCCGGATTGAACTTGACGTCCTTCGAGAACTCCTTCGTCGCCTGCACATACTTCGGGTCCATCTCGATCTTCTTCGAGTGGGCCAGCTTGATGGTCAGATCGTAGTTCTTGATCATCCACTCCAGCTTCTCCGGCACCATGCTGGCGATCGTCTTCTTCTCGAAGGTATCTTCCTTGATGCTGTCGTAGTTGGCCTTGTTGATGATGAAGCCTTCTTCCAGCTCCTTCGCCATCGCCGGGCTGGCGCCCAGGCCGAGTGCGAGTGCGACCGCGCCCGCCACGCCGGTGCGCAGCACGCTGCGGCGAAGCATTGGATTGTGTGTGGTTTTCATCTGTCTTCCTCCTTTGATCAGAACTGCCGGGTCAAGCGAAACACCAGCTGGCTGGCGCGATTGAAGTAGCCGAACAACTGCGATTCACCGTTGCTGAACTGCGCCTTGTTGCTCTTGCCGCCGTCCCAGAAGATGTCGGCCTCGACCTTCGCCACCCAGGCATCGGAGAAGGTCATCGCCACACTCGGGATCGCAAAGCCGCCGCCGTTCGACAGGTCAAAGCCCACGGCGAAGCCGGGGTTGATCGTGTCGTTCTTGTAGTTCAGCGTGGTGAAGGCGGTCAGGATCGTGCTGTGCTCGTTAAGCTTGGTGCCGTACGCGAACAGGCGCACGAGATCCTCGCTGCCGTCGTAGCTGAGCACCTGCGTGTTGAACAACTGGACCGACGAGAATGACGGCCGGCTGGTGCCGAACATCCCCTGGAAATCCAGGTCCTTGTCGATGCGGATCATCGTCGTCAACGTGTCCTTCTTGCGGATGCCGTTCAGGCCGATGCCCGGATTGGCGGCATTGCCCGGATTGAACGCACCGCTGCCCATGTTGTAGGGCTGATCCTTCGTGTAGGCGACTTCCGCGCTGATGACGGCGTCCAGCGTTTCGCTGTAGCCGCTCACCGTCGCGCCCAGCACGTCGATCTTCGGATGGATCAGGTCGAACACGGAACCGGCGACCGGCACGCCCTGGTGCGGCTTGAACACGGAACTGGCAACCGGGTCGGCCGAGAACGTGGTCAGGTAGGCCAGCGAATAGCTCAGGCCCCAGGCTTCGCCGTTCCAGCGCACGCCCCAGGTCACGTCGTCCATGTCACCGTCCTTGTGATCACAGTTCTTCGTGGTCACGCGCGACAGGTCGTAGCCCCGGTAGGGCTGGAAGAACCAGCGGCCGCCGCGGATATCGTAGGTGTTGCCGATGTCCTCGCAGCGATCCCAGCCCGGACGCACATAGGCGGACAGCATGCCCTTGGCTTCCGGAATCCGGATCTTGGTCGACAGCATGATGAGCGGCTTGCGCCACTCTTCATTCTCGCCCTCGAAGAACAGGCGCCAGGACAGGTCATAGCCATGCACCAGGTCCATCGCGTGGAAGAAGTCCGACTCGCCCCACACCAGCTGCTGCTTGCCGAACTTCACGGTGACGCGGTCGCCGATGGGCACTTCAGCCCACAGCTCGCGGATGTCGCCGTTGTTGTAGTTCTTCGTGATGCTCGGGCCGCCGGCAGTGCCATTGGTGGCGCGCAGATCTTCCAGATCCTCCAGGTAGCCGGTCTTGTATTCGCGATCCAGCCGCCCGATCGCCTTCCACTTCACCGGACCGGTCTGCGCATCCATGTCGAGCAGCAAGGAGCCGCGCAACATCGACAGCTTGCCGGCGCTGTCCTTGCCGATCGCCCGCAGTTCGGGCTGGTTCTCCAGGTTGAACGACGCCCAGGTGCGCACGTAACCGTGCACGCTGAAGCTGAAGTCCTCGCTGCCGGTCACGTCGTCCATCGCGCCGTAGGCGTGCGGCGCTGCCACCAGGCCCAGCGTCGCTGCAACGGCCAGACCCGGAACGGCCCGCCTGAAGGTTCTGCTTTTTCTCATGTCTCCACTCCCTCCGTTATGGCACTACTCATGCACCGCACGGACACCCCCTTGAACGTCATGCCGACGCCGCCGGGCGCATCCGGCGACACTCACACAACATATGCGGCTTCTGCGCGCTCGATCGGGCGCTGCTTGCTGCCCACGATGAACGCGGGGCGGAACACATAGACGATGGCGGGCATGATGAAGAGCGCGCTGAAGGCCGAGATGAACAGCCACAGGGCGATCAGCAGACCCATGTCGGCCTGCAGCCGCAGCGACGAGAAGCTCCACAGTCCGACGCTGGTGATGAGCGTCAGCGCCGTGACCAGCACGCCGCGGCCGGCACTGCCGAGCGCCTTGACGATGGCCTTCTCCACGTTGGACGAGTGATGCAGCTCCTCGCGGATGCCGTCAACGATGTAGAACGTGTAGTCAACCCCCAGGCCGATGCCCAGCGCGACCACCGGCAAGGTGTTGATGTTCATGCCGATGTCGTTGAGCGCCATGTAGCTGAAGGTGATCGTGTTCGACAGCATCACCGGGATCATGAAGAACACGCCGGCCACCGTTGAGCGATAGGTCACCGTGCAGCACACCACCAGTACCAGCAGCGCCAGCGCGATCGCCTCGATCTGGCCGGCGAGGATGACCTCGTTGACCGCGGCCAGCACGCCCACCAGACCACCGGCCAGCAGGTACTCCGCCTTGTCCATCGGGTTCTGGTCGACGTAGTCGCGGACACGGGCCACGGCGGTGCGGATGGTTTCGCCCTGGTGGTCGCGGAAGAACAGCGTGACGGCACCGTTCTTCGCGTCGGCGTCGGCGTAGCGGTCCATGTCACCCGGGTCGGAACCCGACACGAACATGTAGGTCAGCTCGCCGTTCTCGTTCGCGTCGTTGCCCAGTTCCTGGTACATCGGGTTGCCTTCACGCAGCACCCGGCGCACCTGCGGCAGGATGTCGGCCAGCGAAATGCTGCCGCCGACTTCCGGCTGCGCTTCCATGTAGCGCTGGAAGTTGGCCATGCTCTGCAGCACTTCCGGCTCGCGCAGCGCGCCCTTCTCCTTGCCGGCCACCACGACGAACATGCGGTCCGAGCCCTGGAACTGGCGATTGATGTCGGACGCGTCGCGGTTGTACGACGAGTCCGGCCACAGGATGGGCGAACCGGGGTTCGCATCGCCGACCTTCAGGTTGAAGGCGTACCAGCCCGACACGAGGAACACGAGGAAGGCGATGCCGAGCACCACATAACGCCAGCGCGTGGTCACGACACCGGCGCACACGCGCAGGATGCCTTCGAGCACCGGACGGATGTTGAGCGGATGCACGAAGTGCTGGCGCGGACTGAACCAGGACAGCATCACCGGCGTGAGGATGAGCGCGCTGACGAAGATCGAGAAGATCCACACGGTGCCGATGTAGGAAATCTTCTCCAGCATCGGGATCGGTGTCAGCGCCACCACCAGCACGCAACCGGCATCGGCCACGATGGCCAGCATGCTGGGCTTGAACAGGTTCTTCGCACTGGCCGCAGCGGCCGCGCCCGACGTCGTGGCGCCATGCGCGATCTCGTCGTCATAGCGAGAGATGAGCTGCACCGAGTTCGAGATGGCCTGCGCGGTGATGAGGAAGGCCACCACGATGACCAGCGGGTCCAGGTGAAAGCCCATGAGCTTGGCCGCGCCGAGCGCCCAGATTGCGCTGACGACACCGGCCAGCAGCGGCAGCACCGTGCCGTGCCAGGTGCGCGTGATCAGCATCAGGATGACGACCAGCGAGGCGATCGCCGCGAAGAAGATCTGGATGGTTTCGTCGAGGTAGAAGTTCACCCAGCCGTAGAGCACCGGCTCGCCGACAACGCGCACCAGCACCCCGTCACCCGACGCTTCCTTCACCAGCCCCATGATCTGGCTGAAGGCCTTGCTGTAGTCGATGTCGCCATCGATGAAGTCGGCGGTGATCAGCGTCGCCTTCAGGTCGGTCGACACATAGGGGCCGTAGATCAGCGGATTGTTCAGCACCGCCTCCTTCAGCACCGCCATCGCCGCGGCGTCCTTGGGCAGCGCCGGCCACATGATGGGGCGCGACTCCACGCCTTCCGTCGAGGCCCGCACTTCCTTGATCTTCTTCGAGGCGATCGAGATGATCTGGTAGGTATCGACGCTGTCGACCTGTTGCAGGCCTATCGTCAGGTTCTGCACCTTCTCCAGCACCTTGCGGTTGAAGATGTCACCGTTTTCGGTCTCGACCATGATGCTGACCATGTTCGAGCCGCCGAACGTGGACTTGAACTTCTGGTTCACCGCGACGTAGGGATGGTCTTTCGGCAGCAGGTCGCTGAAGACCGTCTTCACCTCGACGTGGGTTGCGAGATACGCCATGACCGCAGTCATCAGCGCGACGGCAAGGACCACCCACTTGCGATTGCGTATCAGCAGCGCGAACGTGCGTTCGACCTTGCTGAAGGTTGTATTTTTCACACCTGTCTCCCTGTCCGTGCTATCGACCGACGATCGTCAACTTGCCGCCTTCGAGAATCCCGAGGTTGGCGCCCGAAACGTAGTAGCGGGACCCGGATCGCGTGATCTGGGTACGCCATGACACATCGCCGTCGGACAGGCGTCCGGCGGTCCAGTCGCGCGCTTCCGCGTTGGAGGTGACCATGACGCCCTTGTCGCCCACCGCCACCCAGCGCTCGGCGTCCCACATCACGTCGAGCAGGTGTTCGCGCGTCGGCGGCGTCACGTCCGTCCAGGTCACACCGCCGTCTGCGCTCGTCATCACGGTGCCGGTCAGGCCCACTGCGACGCCGTTGAGCGGATCGCGGAAATCGACCCCCATCAGGCTCACCTTGTTGCTGGTCGGCACGTCCTCCCAGGTCACGCCGCGATCGGCGCTGCGCATGACCGAGCCGAACTCGCCGACGATCCAGCCCGTGTCGCCGATGAAGAACACGTCGTTCCACGCGCGGTCCTTCTCCGGCAGCACGCGCGTCCACGTCGCGCCGCGGTCGTCGGAGCGCAGCAGCGCGCCGAACTCGCCGACCGCCCAGGCCACGCCGTCGAAGATGCGTACGCGGAACAGCTTGTTGGGGTTGTCGGAATGCGGCGCCTTCGCCTGCATCCATTTGCTGCCGCCGTCAGCGGTGTAGAGCAGCGCGCCGTGATTGCCGGCCGCCACCGCGTGCTGGAGATCCCACGCCGCGATGCCCTGCAGGTTGTCCTTCACCGGCGTGACCTGGCGATGCCAGGTGGCACCACCGTCATCGGTGCGCACGACCTTGCCGCCGGAGCCCGCCGCCCAGGCCACCGTGTCGCTCGGTGCCGCAACGCTGAAGAAGTTGTCGCGCCGCTCGACCGCCTTGGGCTCGACCTTGTTGATGACCGCTTCCGCCTTGACGAAGAAGCCGGCGTAGAGCAGTCCGCCGATGATGGCGATGGGCAGGATGGACGTCAGGAAGCTGATCAGCCCCCGCACGCCGCTGCCAAGTCTCTTTAACTGGTGAAGCATCTTCAGTCTCCTTCACGCGCCGCTGCATGCAGTGCGTGCACGACGCTTTTCATGACCTGGCGGGAAATCCGGCGTGAGCGGCCCCCTGCAGTCCTTGCGGGCCGCATGAAGGTGTTGCCGATTTCCGGCGCAGGGTGTGTGGAGGAACGCGACCGGGTTCAGCCGGCCGCGCCCCGGATGCCGGGCCTCCCCCGGTCCGGCATCCGTCGCTGCATCAGGCCGCCTGTTCAGGCACCGGAAGACCGACCCACTCCGTGTAGAAGCCTTCGATGTCCGGTTCGAAGTCGTGGATCACCGGATACCAGGGCGTCGGAGCCTCGACGTCGTGCAAGGTGCCGCAGCTCGGGCAGTAGTACTCGCGATACACCTGCCAGTTGGTGTCGGGCGCCATGAACTTGGGATAGATCTCCGCCATCGCCTCTTCGGTTTCCCGGACGTAGATGTTGGCGTAGAGCTTCCAGTTGTCCTTGTAGCCGCAGAACTCGTGGCCGCAATCGCACTTGGTGATCCACTGCTTCGTCTTGGCCGACTGCACGATGTACATGTGCGGCGACAGCGGCAGCACGATGCGGTCCGGGAACGTCACCTTCTTCTGGAGCGTTTCCAGGTACATGGAAAAGCGCTCCTTGTCCTTGGGCATGGACAGCATGCGCATCGTCGTGTCCCAGTCGAGGGTGCCCTCGACCAGATGACCTACCTGCTCTTTCGTATATGACATTTTCAACTCCTGTATTCGCTTGATCGTTCAGGTTCGCGGGCCGGTCACTCTTCGACCTGGACGACGGTACGGACGTCGGGCATGGTCGAGAGGTCCATGCGGTACTTGGAACCGTAGGACGGAACGCCCAGCTCGGATTCGGGCAGTTCCCAGTCAGCCGGCAAGTCCCAGAACTTCTTGAACTCGTTGGTGAACTTTTCCGACAGCGCGAAGCTGGTGGAGAACATGTGGCGCACGGCTTGCGACGCGTGCTTGTTCAGCACGTTGCTGCGCTCTTCCTTCATCCATTCGCGGGTCGGCACCGAGCGGGCGATGCGTTCCTTGCGGATTTCCGCGCGGCGCGCCTTCGTCTTGGCGGCATCCACCGTCCACACCCCCTTGGCGTCCTTCGAGATCACCGCGCCATAGACCTTCTGCGCGAATTCCGGCAGCAGGAACTTCTGGTTCAGGTCCTTCTCGATGGCCTGGGTTTCGCGATCGATCGGGTCACCGAAGCCGGGGCCGCCGCGCAGGTAGTTCAGGTACAGATCGTGGTTGTCGTAGCAGTCTTCCGTCGTCATGCACTGCTGGTCGCGCTTGATCCGTGCCGTCGCGTCGATGTTGTGCTCGTAGGTCGGCGCGCCCGGGTCCATGTCGCCGCCCAGCGGCAGGCTTTCGCCATTCGCGATGCGACGTTCCAGGCCGGTGTTGTGGGCTTCGAAGCGGTAGCCGGTGGCCGACGGGTAGCCACCCATCATTCCCCAGTCACTGTTCATGTAGCCGTTGCCCATGAAGAACATCGTCCAGTCCTGGGCGTTCCACACCATGCGCAGCGTCTCGAAGCCGCAGCCGCCACGGTACTTGCCGTAGCCGCCGGAATTGGCCTTCACGTTGCGGCCCATGTAGAGCAGCGGTTCGGCCATTTCCCAGATTTCGATGTCGCCCATGTCGCCTTCCGGATTCCAGATGGCGGCGGCATGGTTCAGGCCGTCCTTGACGGCGCAGGCACCGGTACCGCACGACGACGCTTCGAAGCTGTTGACCGCGTGGATCTCGCCGTCCTGGTTGATGCCGCCGCCCTGCAGCCAGTTGGACGTGTTGGCGTTGCCGGCATTGACCTCTTCCAGATAGCCGCGGCTGAAGTAGGACTGCGACAGGCCGCGCCACAGCGCCGCCCAGCCGGACACCAGGAAGTGCCATGCGTAGGCGTGACCGGTGCGACGGTCATCCGGGTTGCACCAGGTGCCCTTGGGCAGGTGGAACTCGGTGGCGAAGTAGGCGCCGTCGTTGATGCGCTGCGTCGGCACCAGCGTCTGGCACATCATCACCCAGATGCCCGAGGTGAACGCCACCTGGTGGGCGTTGAAGGTGTGCCAGCCCCAGCGGCTCGCGCCCTCGAAGTCGAGGCGCCACTTGCCATCGCGCTTGATCGTCATTTCCACCGGCGAATGCATGATGGAATCGAGTTTGGCGAACGCGGACGAGGTCTGCACGTCCGGGTGTGCGTACGGCACATCGACGAAGGACACCTTGCGATAGACGCCCGGCAGGGTCATCGCCTGGATGCGCATCATCAGGCCGCGGCGGCCTTCCTCGATCACCTCGTAGGCGAACTTCTCGTAGGCCTCGATGCCGTCGGCGGCGATGACTTCCTTCACCAGGTCGCGGATCATGTGGCAGCCGGCGATGCGGGTGCGCTCGTCCAGGATCCAGTACTTCGGCGTGCGCACCGAACGCTGGCTCTCGTGGAGCCAGTCGCGCAGCGGCGTGTCATTCACGCCGGTCTTGCGGCAGGTGACGATGTAGCCGTCACCGAAGCGCTGCACCTGACCCGTCGACATCGAACCCGGGGTCACCGCGCCGGTGTCGATCACGTGCGTCACGCCGCCCACCCAGCCGATCAGGCGTTCTTCGTGGAAGATCGGAACGATGGTCTGGATGTCGCACGGGTGAACGTTGCCGATCTGGCAATCGTTGTTCGTGAACATGTCACCGTCGTTGATGCCGGGGTTGGATTCCCAGTTGTTCTCGATCATGTACTTGATCGCCGCGCCCATCGTGCCGACGTGGATGATGATGCCGGTCGAGGTCAGTACGCAGTCGCCTGCGGCGTTGTACAGCGTGAAGCACAGCTCGCCTTCCTGCTCCACGATCGGGCTGGCCGCGATCTTCTTGGCGGTTTCGCGGGCATGCACCAGGCCACCGCGCAGCTTGGAGAACAGCTTCTCGTAGCCGATCGGATCGCTTTCGCGCAGTTCGAGCGTTTCCAGACCGTTGTAGTGGCCGGTCTCCTTGGTCCGCGCGAGAATCTCGTCGCGGAACTGCTTCAGCGTCTGGCCGTTCTTCAGCAGATCGGCGAAGCCGGTTTCCTTGTTACTCATCATGTTCATGGTTGTCTCTCCTCACTTGACTTCTTTGAGATGGAACAGGCGATGCTTGTCGACGGTCGTCTCGAAACCGTCCGGCACCACGAACGTCGTCGCGTCCGATTCGATGATTGCGGGCCCGACGATGTGGTTGCCGGCCTTCAGCGCTTCCATCTTCCAGATCACCGCATCGACCCACTTCTTGTGGCGGTAGAACGGGCGCGTGCCGAGCTTCGCTTCCGGCGGCGGCGTGGGGCCGCAATCCGGGTCTTCCGGCAGGACCGGCTTCTGCGTCACGACGGTGCCGCGCATGATGGCGCCGGTGGCCGAGTAGCCCAGTTCCGGCGAACGTGCCGAATTGGCATAGACGCGGCCGTACGTGTTCTCGAACGCATCGACGATCTTGTCCCAGTCGGCGGCCGTGGCGGCGCCCGACACCGGCGAGATGATTTCCAGGTCGTTGAGCTGACCCATGTACTGCATCTTGTAGCCGGGGATCAGCAGCACGTCGTCCGGCTTGAAGCCGTTGATGACGAACTCTTCGATCACCTTCGCCGCCAGTTCGGCCCATGCGCTCTGCAGCGTTTCGCAGGCGGCGACCTTGACGTCATCGGACGCGTGCTGCGGCACACCCAGATCGACCGACTTGTCGTAGCGGTATTCAAAGTCGGCGCAGGCGCAACCGAAGGCCGAGAAGCCGGCTGCCCAGGCGGGCACCACGACGTCCTTGAAGCCCACACCGGCGGTGTAGCCGTAGGTGTGGACCGGGCCGGCACCACCGTAGGAGAAGCACACGAACTCGGTCGGGTTGTAGCCCTTGGCGCTGATGTTGGCGCGCAGGTATTCCGACAGCGTGAGGTCGAGCAGCTCGATCACGCCGGCGGCTGCGTCTTCCACCGACAGGCCCAGCGGGTCGGCAATCTGCACCTTGATGTGGTCACGCGCACGCTGCACGTCCAGCTTGATCGCGCCGCCCAGGAAGTTGTCCGGGTTCAGGTAGCCAAGCACCACGTGGCAGTCGGACACCGACACGGTGTCCAGCCCGCTCTCCGGCCAGCAGGTGCCGACACGGTAGCCGGCACTGTCCGGGCCGAGCTTGATCGACTTCGAATACGGATCGATGCGCACGAAGCTGCCCGCACCGGCACCGACCGAATCCATCGCCACCAGCGGCAGCGACAGCACCAGGCGCGCCATGTCCGGATCGGACTTGATGGCGAAGCTGCCCTTGGTGATCAGCGCCACGTCGAAGCTGGTGCCGCCGATGTCCGAGCACGCGATGTTCTCGTCGCCGAGGGCTTCGCCCAGCAGCTTGGAGCCGATCACGCCGCCGATCGGGCCGGACACGATGGTGCGCGCCAGTTCCTTGGCCTTCCAGCTGATCGTGCCGCCGTGCGTGGCCATGACGCGCAGGTCGAACTTCGCACCGTGCTTCTTGAAGCGGTCGCTCACCAGCTTGAGCGTCGCACGCGACGGCTCGGCGCCATAGGCTTCGAGAATGGTGGTGTTCATGCGATGGCTTTCCTTGCGCGACGGGTAGTAATCCACCGACGCAAAGACCGGGATGTCCGCACCGAGCTTCTTCAGCTCTTCCTTGACGATGTCGCGGCAGCGCTGTTCGCTCGTGCCGTTCTTGTGTGACTGCAGCAGGCAGATGACGATCGCCTTGGAGCCGGCATCCACCAGTTCCTTGGTCATCTTGCGCACTTCATCCTCGCGCAGCGGGATGACGATCTTGCCCTGCACGTCGGTACGCTCTGCCACGCCACGGGTGCGCGAGATCGGCACCAGCGGTTCGTCATAGCGGTGCGTGTTCAGGTGGATGCGGTCTTCCAGCGCGTAGCCGAGGTAGCTTTGCAGCGCGCGGCCCATGGAATGCACCTGCTCGAAGCCGCGATTGCAGATCAAGCCGACGTCCAGCCCCTTGCGCTGCAGCACGCGATTCAGCATCGCCGTACCGGAGTACACGCAGGTCACCAGCTCGGGATACACGTCATCGACTTCGCGCTCCCAGTGGGCCAGCGCATCGACCGAAGAGTTGTAGATCGCCAGGGACTCGTCCCCGGGATTGCTTTGTGCCTTGCCGACCACGAAGCGGCCGTCAGCACGGACAAAAAAGGTGTCGGTCATGGTGCCGCCGGCATCAATTCCCAGCACCTGAACCGACGAATTTTCGATCGTCATCTCCACGTCTCCATTTAAATAGTCCATCTGGTCTTCGCCTCCGGCCCGCCCGGACCGGTCTTGCCTGATCGATTTCAAATCAATCGAACACTTTCTCTTGTGCAAGGACGGTGCCAGTCAGAAGATCGTCACGACAATGCACTGCAAGCCACTGAATTTATTTAATAATCAGTACATGAGCAGCATACCGACCGATGCACCGATGCGTCCGGACGGATGGAATTCGGACGCTGCGCCGACGATCGACCGTAGTGCGATCGGACTGCCGCCAGACGGCGTCTGCACGCCGATTTCCATAATGACAATCGTATTGCGGTGCAGCAAAACCCGTTTCGCATCGGCGTGCCGGCGCGTATCGGAGAATGCCCGTGGCATCGTGCGGCGGCGCACTGCAATGCCGTCGTCCGCAAACGCCGCCGGACCGGCAGCGCCAGGGCGACGAAAGGATTCGAGGCAGGAAGGGAGGAAGGAGGAAGGAACGGCGAGGCGCCGGAATGCCGCGCGGGCCGCTCAGCGCAGCAGGATGGATCTGACCCGATACACGGGCAGCGCCGTCGCACTCGAGGCCGGTGCCGAACCGCCCGCCATGCGGCGCACCCAGCGGGCCAGCGCCGGATAGCCGGAGAGGTCGATGCTGGACCACGCATGCAGCCGTACGACGGCCCAGTGCGCGATGTCGGCGATGCTGTAGTCGCCGGCGAGATAGTCAACCTGCCGCAGGCGACCGTCCAGCAGGCCGAACAGGCGGCGCACGGCGTCGCGACGCCGCGTCGTGTCGCCGGTGTCCGGCAGCACTTTGTCCGCCGCCAGCCACTGCAGCACGCAGTCGCGTGCACGCGGTTCGGCCGGCAGGAGCCGGCCGGACTTTCGTGCAAGGTGGATCAGGATGGCGTGCGCGCCATGCACAACATGCAGCACGCCACCGGAGGCGTCGCGCTCGACGAGCACCGGTTCATCGTCGATCGGGCCGACGGACGGCGTGCTGGCCAGCGGCGCGACGTGCGGCAGATGCAGGACATCAAGCGCGATGCTCACCATCCAGCGCCGCGGCGTGGCCGCGGTCATGGCATGCAGTTCGATCATTCGCGCCCGCCGCCCGCATCCGCCACGTCAGGCGCGCGCGCTCGGCCGCGCCGCAACCTCGCGCTGCCAGCGCAGCAGCCGGGTGCAATCCGCCGGAATGTGGATGTCGGACCAGCCGGCGAACTCGATGCTGCAGAAGGTCGTGCAATCCGCCACGGTGAAGTGGTCACCGGCGATGAAGCGATGCTTGTCCAGCTGCCGGTCGAACTTGCGGAAGAACAGGTCGAGACGCGTGCGGCCTCGTTCGACCAGCGCCGGAATCTGCGGCACCGGCGTCGCATAGCCGGGCAGCCCGCGTCCGGCGAAGGCGTCCGCGGTATTGCGGAACACCTCGCCGGCCGCCATCATGCCTTCGTCAAAAGCGCGCCGTTCCCACATGTCGACCTGCGCGCGCTCGTAGGCGTTGCGCCCGAGCAGCGGCGGCGCCGGATGCAGTTCTTCCAGATAGCGGCAGATCGCCATCGATTCGCCGATCTGGCGTCCGTCGGTCAGTTCCAGCATCGGCACCATGGCCTGCGGAAACTTCTCCACGTAATCGGGTCGCAGGCGCAGGCCTTCGCCCGACACCTCGATGATGGTCAGGTCCAGTTCCTTCTCCGCGAGGAACATCCGCACCCTTTTCGGGTTCGGGGCTGCGTGCCAGTCATACAGTTTCATCTGCGTGGTCTCCCATGGCGCCATCAAAGCATGTCCGAATGTTCGGCGAGGTATTTCGCCGTATTCCGGTCCGGCAGAGGCCTTGCGGCCCTGCCCCGGTACGCGCCGAACGGCTGTGCTTCGCCGAGCGGCGGCGTCTGCTGCAGCGCGTCGATCGCGCACAGCGTCGCGTCGATGTCGCGCTCCGGCGCAAGCGTGCTGGCGATGCGGTAGCGGACAACGCCGTCCCGATCGATCAGCACGATGCTGCGCGAGGCCGGATCAGCGCCGTAGGCGCCGCCGATCGCACCCCGCGCGTCCGCCACCAGCGGATAGCCCGGTACGCCGGCTCCGGCGCGCGCCCTCCATTGCGCAATCGTCGTGACCGGCGCCGGCACGCATGCGACAACACCGGCCCTGCGGCGGACGAAATCCGGCAGGCGCCGGCCGAAGGCGACGAGTCCGGAACGTGCCGGCAGCGTGTCGCCGGGCACGTCGAACACGAGCACCGTGCAACCGCCGCGCATCGACGACAGCGTGAACGGACGGCTGCTGCCGTCGTCCCACAGCGCCTCATCGGTGAAGTCCGGCGCGACGCGTCCGACCAGCGAGGTCATGACGCCGCCTTCTCGGCGACCAGCGAGAGCCGGTACTGCCGCGCGCGGAACGGCCGGCGCGAGCCGCGCCCCGCCTCGCCGTCAGCGCCGGTCGGCTGGCGCCAGGCCATCAGGCGCTGATAGCCGGCCAGCAGCTTCATGAAGTCCGGCAGCGCACGCTGCGACGGCGACGCCTCGCGGTACAGGCCCATCAGCTCGCGCAGTTCGCGCACGGTGAATCCCAGCTGAACCGCCGCTGCCGCGATGATGAGCAGGTCATCATCCGCACAGCGGTAGCGCTGCGCACCGGCCGCGACGATGATGCCCATATCCTCGAATATGCAGATCCTGGATGCCGGAATGCCGTAGCCCTGCAGCAGGCGGTTGAGCGTCACCGTGCGGCTGCGCCGGCCCGTTTGTGTGGCGGGGCTTTCCGCCAGCGCCGACGGCTTCAGCACAGCACCACCGGTGCCGAATGAATGGCGGTCCCCGTCTTTTCGAGCACTTCGGGAATGGTGACGCCGGGCGCCAGTTCGCGCAGTTCCAGGCCATCCGCGGTCACCGCCAGCACGCACAGGTCGGTGATGATCATGTCGACCACGCCGACGCCGGTCAGCGGCAGATCGCACGCCTTCAGTATCTTGTGTTCGCCGCTGCGGCTGCAGTGTTCCATCATCACGATGACGCGCCGCACGCCGGCCACCAGATCCATCGCGCCGCCCATGCCCTTGACCAGCTTGCCCGGAATCATCCAGTTCGCCAGATCACCGCTCGCGCTCACCTGCATGGCACCGAGGATGGCGAGGTTGATATGCCCGCCGCGTATCATCGCGAACGAGTCCGCGCTGTTGAAGAAGCTGCTGCCCGGCAGCGTGCTCACCGTCTGCTTGCCGGCATTGATGAGGTCGGCGTCGACGTCCTCCGGGTACGGAAACGGACCGATGCCGAGCAGGCCGTTCTCCGACTGCAGCCACACATCCATGCCTTCCGGAATGTGGTTGGCCACCAGCGTGGGCATGCCGATGCCCAGATTCACGTAGTAGCCGTCGCGCAGCTCCATTGCGGCGCGCCGCGCCATTTCGTCTCGTGTCCAGGCCATGTCAGTGCTGCCTCGTCGTGAGTTTTTCGATCTGCTTCGTCGGCGCGCCATTGACGATGACGCGCTGCACGAAGATGCCCGGCGTGTGGATCTGGTCCGGATCGAGTTCGCCGATCGGCACGATCTCCTCGACCTCGGCGATCGTCGTGCGTCCCGCCGTCGCCACCATCGGATTGAAGTTGCGCGCGGTCTTGCGGTACACCAGATTGCCGGCGCCATCCGCCTTCCAGGCCTTCACCAGCGACACGTCGGCGATCAGCGCGTGCTCGAGCAGATAGCGGTGACCGCCAAAGTCGCGCGTCTCCTTGCCGTCTGCGACCGGCGTGCCGACACCGGTGCGCGTGTAGAAGGCCGGAATGCCCGCGCCACCGGCGCGCAGCTTTTCGGCCAGGCTGCCCTGCGGCGTCAGTTCCACCTCGAGTTCGCCCGACAGCAGCTGGCGTTCGAACTCGGCGTTCTCGCCGACGTATGACGCGATCATCCGGCGCACCTGGCGGTTGTCGAGCAGCTTGCCGAGCCCGACGCCGTCGATGCCAGCGTTGTTGCTGATGACAGTCAGGTTCGATGCACCGCTGTCCGCCACCGCATCGATCAGCAGTTCCGGAATGCCGCACAGGCCGAAGCCCCCCACCGCCAGTGTCTGGCCATCCGCCAGCAAGCCCTTGAGCGCCGACGCCGCGTCCGCGTAAAGCTTTTTCATCTGCCTCCTCCTTGTTGCTTCATGTGCGGTGATCGTGGCGCCCGCGTCGTGTGGCGCCACCGGTCTGCAACAAGGCTTTAGCAAAGCCTGTACCCGCCAGGCCACGCGGCATCGCAACAATCACAACATTCTGTTTTATCGGGAGTTCAGTGCGTTCCGTGACATGGAATGCTGCGGAGCGCAATCGCGCGTCCGCTCGGCCGGACGCATCACAGTCCGGAAATCGTCCGCCGCAATCAGACGTTTTGCGGGTGGCGTCCGGCCTCGGCACCGTCGTCCGTCAATCGTCCGGGACGGTCGGACGCAGTCCGGTTTTGATCCGGCGCGCAGGCACCCGCGCACGCCCGCGCGCCGCATGCGGGGTGGTGCCGGGTGGCACGCAATCTGCTGCCTGGGGGAGGGATCGCAGCGATCCGCCCGCGCACACCGGCGCGGGCACGCACTACGGAGGAGTCACATGTACGCCAAGCAATTCCACGCCAACGCACTCGACTGGCAACCCAGTGGCATCGACGGCGTGAACTTCAAGGTGCTCGACGGCGATCCCGCGAGCGGCCCGTCCGTGGTGGTCTATCGTCTCGACCCCGGCTCGGTCATTCCGGCGCACCGCCACACCGAATCCGACGAAGTGGCCTATGTGCTCGACGGCGACTTCATCGAAGGCGACACCACCCATGAGGCCGGCTCGGTGTTCGCCGCGCCGGCCGGCGTCGAGCATGGCGCGCACCGGACCGAAAGCGGCTGCACGGTGCTGTTCGTGCTGTCGCGGCAACTGGATTTCGTCGCCAGCGCCTGAGCCGGGCGCCGCGCCCGCACCTCGTGGTTCAGGCCAGACCGGCCACGATGTTCACGGTGAGCGCAATGATGACGACGTTGAAGAAGAACGCCAGAACGCCGTGCATCAGCGCGAAGCGCCGCAGTGCGCGGCCGGTGATCTGGATGTCGGACACCTGGAAGGTCATGCCGATGACGAAGGCGAAGTACATGAAGTCCCAGTAGTCGGGTTCATCGGCGCCGGGAAACGCCAGCCCGGGTGGCGAGGTGCGCCGCGGATCGTGGTACTGGTGCGCGTAGTGCAGCGCGAACAGCGTGTTCACGAACACCCAGGTGAGCACGATGGTGCTGCAGGAGAGCAATACCTTCAGCGGCGCGTCCGCGCTTTTCGAGCCGAGCTCCAGACCGAGCGCGACCAGTGTCGCCAGCGTGACGACGAGGCCGGTGCCGAGCACGACCCATCGCCCCTCCTGCGCCTGTTCCGCGCGCGCCCGCATGGAACGCAGCGTCGAGCGCGCCATCATCCGGACGATCAGCAGCAGGAAGAACAGCGATGCTGCATTGAACGCGAGCAGCAGGCCGCGCGCCGGCGCGTGCAGGTCCGTGAATGCAAGGAGCATGAGCACGAAAACGCCGGCGGCGGATGACAGTCCGGGGTGGTTCAGCACGTGGCGGGCGCGGTGGCGCAGGCGCTCGCGCCAGGTGCGCCGGGAGGCGGTCGGGAGGTTCATGCCCGCCATCATTCCACGACTTCACGACGGCCGGCATGCCGGCCGTCCCGGTCAGAACACCTGGGCGACGATCTGCACGTTCACGTAGTAGCCGCGCGGCTCCTGTATGCGACTGCGGATGGGCAGGCCGAAGGTGATGCGCGCCGACACGTTGTCGTTGATGTTGGCGTTCAGCCCCCAGCCATAGCCGGCCAGCGTGTCGGTGCCACGGGAGGAACCGATGGGCCTGAACGGCTGCGTCGCGCCGTAGTCGAGGAACAGGAATCCGCTGGTGCGTATCGGGGCGACCGGTGCCTGGGGCAGCGGGTGATGCAGTTCGACCGATGCGGTGAAGCCCTTGTCGCCGCTGAACAGGCCGGTCTGGTAACCGCGCACGCTGCCGTCGCCGCCGATGAGGAACTGTTCGCTCGACGTGAGGTTCTCGTCCGGCGAGTACTGGAAGGCAACGGTGTTGTGCAGCGACCAGCCTTCGGCGAAGTCCTGCACCCGCCGCACGTTGCCGCGCCATACGCGGAACGACGTGGCGACGATGTCGTCGAGCGGCTCGGCCTTGCCGTCCGCGTAGGTGATGGTGCCGGTCCAGATGCGGTCCTTCTCCCACCACTGGGCGTCCAGGCCGATCGACACGTCATCGATGTCGGTCGACTGGAACAGCCGGCTCTCGATCCAGCTTTCGGTCTTGCGCGTCTTCGCGCCTGCCAGCACGTCGAGCTGGTACTGCCGCCCGATCAGCACCGGATGGCGCAGCAGCGCGGTCCACGCCGTCGACTCGCCGCGTATGTCGAGCCGCGCGAACGAGCCGCGGACGATGTGCGTCTCGTCGTTGAACCAGGACAGCGTCAGGCGCGTGCCGTAGAGGCCGAGCGGAACGCTGTACGAAAGCGCCCGCCCCTTGTGGCCTTCGGCCCCGACCAGCGTCACGCCGAGCGCGTCGCGAAAGCCGAACAGGCTGCGGTTCTGGTAGAAGGCGCCGGCGCGATAGACGCCGGTGGACGGACTGCCGCTGGTATCGGCGAACAAACGCAGCTCGTGGCGCGGCGGCTCGGTCACCGTCAGCGCGATGTCGGTTTCGGCAAACTTCGCACCCGGCATCAGCTCGGCCCGCAGCTGTACGTCCTGGCTGCGGTTGAAACGCATCATGCTGCGCTCCAGCGCATCGACATCGGCCAGCTCACCCGGCTGCTGGCCGAGCCGCGCGAGGATGAAGTCGCTGGAGGTGCTGTCGTTGCCCGTCATCGCGACCTGACCGATCCGCCCCTCCACCAGCTTGATCCTGAGCACGCCGTCAGCCACTTCCTGCGCCGGCAGCACGGCCTGTGCGGTCGGCACGCCGCGTTCGCGATACACGGCGTTGATCCGGTCCACCAGCGCCTGCACTTCGCCCAGCGTGACCTCGCGGCCTTCGAGCGGTGCGGCCATGCCGCGCAGCATGTCGACCGGCAGCAGTTCCGACTTCGTGAAGTCGATGCGTTTGAGCAGAAAGCTCGCGCCCGCCGCGGCCGGAGCAGCCGGCGCCGGCGTCAGCGCGTCGCTGTCCACGGCCGGCGCCCCCTCAGGGCGCCGCTGGCGCTCCTCGAGCAGACGGCGCTCCAGATCGCGCGAGCGCTCCTGGATGACGCCCGGATCGGCCGACGACGGCAGCTGCGGCTTTTCCTGCGCCTGCACGGCGCCGGCCAGCATCAATGAGCACAGCGCGAGCGCCGATCGTGTACCGCGGTACTGTCGCTGCGTGCGCTTCACTGAACCGCCTCCTCTTCTTCTGCCTTGCGCCGTGCTTCAGCTTCTTCCTCGGTTTCTTCCTCGCCCGAATTCACCGCCGGAATGTCCAGCGGAATGTTGATGGCGAGCGACGGCAGTTGCGGCACCTGCCCTTCGGCCGACTGCCTGTCCGGCGTATCGACACGGGTGACGATGAGCTCCCGCGACTGCTCGCGTCCGCTGAAGTCGAGCACGTTGTTCATCACCACCTCGTGCAGCGGATCGCGCATCACCACGTAGGGGTCCGTCACCAGCAACCACTGGTCGAGGTACATGTCGTTGAAACGCTTGCCAGGATGGTGCAGCTGCACGTCGGCCGGCAGCACGACGGTCGTCAGGTTGTCCATATAGACGTCGGTGACCGGGTTGCTGAAGCGCGCGCGATTGCCGATGCGGCCTTCATCGATGCGCAGCCAACCGCGCTCCATGTGGACCTTCGCGTCAAGCGCGTCGAAGCGGTCGAAATGCACGCCGACGGCACTGTTGATCGCCAGATTCACCCAGGTGGCGGGCGCGCCGTTGCGGCCGGTGGCCCGCATCGCGAGTGCGGCGTCGTCACGCGTGTGCACGATGCGCGCGCTGACCGAGTTCGAATTGAAGGTCAGCGAACGCCCGACGCTGAGCGTACCCAGATTCAGGTCGTTCTTCGCCGACAGCGACAGGATGTCGCCGGTGATGCGCGACACGCTGACGCTGCCGTTGACCGACTCCAGCGTGACGCCGTTGCCGGCCGTCACCGCGTCCATGATGATGTCGCTCTCCGCGATGACGGTGGTGCTGCCCGCGTCTGCCGTCGCCTCGAGCACGGTGACCTTGCCGTCTGCGAGCAGGTCGATGTTGCCCAGCCTCGAATGCACGGTGCCCTTGTTGATGTCGCCTGCCGCCGCGATGCGCACGTCGCGCAGCGCTTCGACGCTGCCGATCTCGACGTCGTCACGCTCGTCGATGTTGAGCCCGCCGGCGGTACTGATGGCGTCGATCTTCGCGATGTCGGTTTCCAGCGCGTCGGCCGGCGCACCCGGCGCGCCGCCGTTCCAGCTCGCTCCGCCGGCACCGCCCGAGGCGTCCAGCCGCACGCCGGCGCCGGCCGTGGCCGCCACGAGGTCGTAGGTGCCGGCGTCGCCGCCGTCGAGGATGCGGCTGCCGGTGGTGATGCGGATCGCATCCGCGGTGGCGTTGTTGCTGGCCTCGATGCGGCCCACGACGACGTCGCCGGCGGCGTCGATGGCAACCGTGCCGTCCTGTGCGCGCAGCACTGCGCCGTCCGCCATCAGGTAGCGCCCGGCATCGACCGAAATGTCGTTCGTCGCGCTCACCTGCGCGGCGTCCTGCACCAGATCGCCGTCCGCGCGCAGCGCGACGGAACCGCCGCTGCTCACGTCACCGCCCAGGTGCAGCGTGCCGGCCGGCGCGGCCAGCGACACGTTGCCGCCCGCGCTGACGGTGCCGGTTGCCAGATCGGGCGACAGGCCGATCTCGACCGCCGCCGTGCCCGACAGATGCGCCTCGTCGGCGGCGTTCACGTTGACCGCGCTGCCGTCGCCGAGACTGACTAACATCGCCTGTCCGGCCGCGCCGACGCTGCCGGACAGCGAGCGCAGGTCGATGTCGCCGTCGGCGCTCTGCAGCGCCACCGCACGCTGCGTGCCGCGTGCATCGAGAATGCTGCCGGCACTGACCAGATGGATGCCACCGCTGCCCGCGAACATTTCGGCGACGCGCATGGTGCCGCTCAGTTCGTTCAGCCAGATGCCGCTGGCGGCGCGCGCGGTCAGCAGCGCGCTGTCGCCCAGATCGATGCTGATCGGACGCGCCGCGCTGCCGATGGCGCCCTGCCCCGACTCCAGGATGGTGTCGCCGCCGCGCAGGTTCGGCGCGGCGCCGATGCCGGCGTCGACAATGCCGCCCGACACCTTGAGACGGATCGTCTTGCTGTAGTCGATGCCGCCGCCGGTGGCGTCCAGCGACACCAGATTGATGTCGCCCGGGAACACCGTACCGTTGCGCTCGTAGTCATCGGCGCCGAGGAAGACGTGGCCGCGCGCATTGACCGTCACGCTGCCGCCCGCGCTGGTGGCGATGTCGACGTCGTCGCGCTTGAGCACGGTCGCCGTCTTCGCGACGGCGTCGATCGCGACGTCGTCCGCCTCGGCGGCCGACAGGATGCGCCGCTGCTCGGCGGACAGCGTGGCCAGGCTGGAGATATCGACCGTGAACTGGCCCTCGTCGCGGCCGACCCCGCCATTGGCGCCGGTGGCGTTGAGCACGATGTGGCGACCGACGATGTTCGGCTGTTCGATGCGCGTTTCCGTGTCCGGCGTCGACTTGTTGTAGATCGCGGCACTGACGCCGTAGCGCACCTGGTTGTCGCTCCACACGTGCGTGCCGTCGGCGATGCCGGCGGCCATCGTGTCACCCGCGGCCACCGTGTCGTAGCTGAAAGTTGCCGAGTAGTCCGAAGCGGTGCCGGTCGCCAGCGCAACACCCAGACCGCCCAGCTCGTCGTGCAGCGTGCGCAGACGCTGCGACGCCGTCGCCGCGTCGTAGGCATCGGCGCGATAGACGTAGCCGCCCGGATTGTTCGCGTCCTCGGTGAGCTGCACATTGCGCAGCGACCAGTATTCGCGATAGTCGCGCTCGATCTGCGCCTTGTGCGCCGCCAGCGCCTCGTCGAGGCTGTCGCCGGCGCCGTCCGATTCGCGCAGGCGCAGGTCGCTCCACAGCTGGTCGAGGTCGCCTTCGGCGCGCGTGTCGCGCGTCTCGTTGCGGTTGCCGTCGGTGATGCGGCCATTGCCAGCGGTCAGCGTCACGTCGCCCGTGAGCGACTCGACCTTCTCCAGCTGCATGTCGCCGTCCGGCTGCATCAGGTTGATGTCGCCATTGGCCAGTGCGTTGATGCCGCCCTGCACGCTGGCTTCGGTCTGCACCACGAGCGCCTGCGAGGCGCTGCCGATCTGCCCGGACGACGCCACCAGATCGACGCCGCCGCCGCTGACCCGCACCGTATTGCCGGCGCCAGCCGCAACAATGTCGCGGTCCGCCTGCAGGAACACCCGCCCGTCGCTGTCGGTACGCACGCCGGCGACGCGCATGTCGCCCGACACCTCGCGCAGCCCGACGTCGCCCGTCGCGGTGAGCGCCGTCACCGTGCCGCCCAGCATGTCCAGCTGCAGCGGTGTCAGCGTGCTGCCGATGCCGGTCGCCGCGCGCAGCACGACGGAAGGCGCGGAAATCACACCGCGCACGCTTTCGGAATCGATGGCGCCGCCCGCCTGTCCGCGCCCGGCGGTGGAGTCCATCGTCACGGTGCCGGTGCGGTTGGTCACGCCGCCGTTGACGATGATGCCGCCGCCGCTGCGCACGTCTATCTGGCCGCTGTCGTAGCCGATGAACTTGACCGGAATGGAATAGTCGCCCTTGACCGTGTGCGTGTTGTAGCGCTTGGCGCCGGTTTCCGTCCATACCTCGTGGGTATGCCACTTCCAGATGCACAGGAAGGCCGAACATTCGGAGTCATTCACCTCCCAGTCGTTGAAGGACGTCGTCACGTCGCGCCGCTGGTAGCGGTAGGTCGTGTCGCCCATGCCGGTATCGATCTTCGTGTACTCGCCCTCGGACAGCGGCGTCGGATCGTCCCAGGTCTTGTGGTCGGTTCTGTCCTCGAGCGACCAGTTGCCGTCGAAGAACCAGAACTTCGTTTCCTTCTCGTACTTTTCGTAGGTGTTCGTCGTGTTGCGCTGGCCGGTGACCCAGGTGTAGGTCTGACCGGTCACCGGCGCGTAGGCCGAATTGCGCGTGTTCGCCGTCGTGACCGTCGTGTTGGCGAGAACGATGTCGCCCAGCTTGTCCTTCGTGACGACATCGGTGCCCAGCCGCGTGATCTCGCGGGTGACCGGCGCCAGGCTGTTGTAGTAGGCCGTCGTCTTCGTGCTGGCCTGCCCCGGACTGGTCACGATGCCGCCGGCGCCGCCGTTGGCGCGCGGGTCCCAGCGGCGCAGGAAGTCGGTGATGCGGATGCGCCCTTCGATGTCGTTGCCGGTATCCAGCCCGGTGATGACCAGATCCTTGCCGGTGGTGTTGTCGATGTCGAAGCGGCCGTAGCCGTCCATCGCCTCGATGCGTCCGCCGCCGGTATTCAGGATTTCCCCGACCAGCTCCAGCTTGCCGCCCTCGACCTTCACCGGTTCGAGTTCGATGCGATCGAGTTCGGCATTGAAGAAGGCGACGATGTTGCCCGACGTGTCGCGAATGCGGAAACGCGGATCCGCGGGCTTCTGGCCGCTGCTGGCGACCAGCGTGTCGTAGGTGGACTTGGCCAGCGCCAGCGTGGTGTCCACCCGGCTGGAACCGACTTCCAGCGTCACGGTAGCGTCGTTGCCGACGATGATGCTGCGGTCCGGGAGGCCGCTTTGCAGCAGGCCGTTGATGTTCAGGTAGCGCGCGCTGATGAAGATGTTGTTGCCGGCGATGGTCGGGCCGCCGGTGCCGTCGCGCTGCTGCGTCGTCGAGCCGCTGCCCGAGCCACCGTCCTCGAAGTCGTTCGCCAGTCCGCCGCTGTTGCCGCTCGGCGTGCGCGTGCCGCCCCACATGTCGCGCGGGTTGCCGGCCGTATGATAGAAGGCCGACGGCGAGCTGAACACGAAGTCGCGTCCGGCCGTGATGTTGATCGTCGCCGCCTGGATGTTCGGCGCGGTCAGCGGGTTCAGCGGGTCCTTCGGCTGCACCAGCACGCTGCCGCGCTCGCTCTCCAGCGTCACCACGCCGAGCATGTTGCTGATGTCGCCCACCACTTCGATGTCCGGTGCGCGCGTGTCGCCGTCCGCCGGCACGAAGGTGTTGCGCACGGTGATGGACGGCGCCGGCGAATTGGGCGCGATCTTCACGTCGGCGAAGTTCGCGCTGCCGCCCTGGTTGCGGTCATTGAGCGCGCCGTTGATCTGCGCGGTGGTCGGATTCGTGCCGGCCACGTTCAGGATGGCCACGCCGTTGAGCGTCAGGCGCCCGGTCGCGTCCTCGGGAATCGTCAGCGCGTCGGTGCGCAGGAAGGACGACGTGTTGTTGATGATTTCGATCTTCGCTTCGCCACGCGCATTCAGCCGGCCGTTGCCGGCCAGGCTGTCGCCGATGACGTTGATGTTGCCGCCGCGCGCGTCGACCTCGGGCATGACGATGAAGGCCGCGTTGGATACCGACGCATTGGCGCCGCCGCCCGGGAACAGGTCTTCCATCTGCAGTTCGAGAAAGTTGATCTCGGCGGTCAGCGCGGCGACGGTTTCCGGATTGCTCGCGTCACCGCCGGTGCTCGACGTACCGGTGTAGTTGCCGCGGATTTCCTTCAGCGCATTGATGCGCGTGCGCAGATTGCCCTGCAGGTTCTCCACCGTCAGCGTCGGCAGATCCATGCCGTCGGAACGGGTGATCCAGTACGACTTGCTGACCGTGTCATAGGTGCAGCCGGCGGTACCCGGCGTGCGGCACTTCGCATCCTGCCCGTCACGCGGCACCTGCACGCTCACCGTCAGCGTCGGCGCCCCGGAGCCCGACTCGTTGATCGTCATCAGCTGCTGGTTCTGGATGCCGGCGTCGACCAGGCCGCTCACCGTCACGCCGGACGAGGAGTTCTCGATGCTGCGTCCGCTGTTCGATTCGATCGACACGTCTCCGCCGCCGAACAGGTTGCTCACGCCGCTGGCCACGGCGCTCGCCGCCTGGTCGTACAGATCCTTCGCCACGCCCTGGCCGTCGACACGGTGGCCGAAGCCCTTGTCGGCCGTCAGATTCACGTCCTTCACGCTGCGCAGGCTGCCGTCGATCCGGATCGTGGCCGTCTGGTTCAGCAGCGCGTCGGCGCCCCAGTCGTCGCTGGAAATCGGCACCAGAGAATTGTTGTACAGATCGGCACGCGCCACGCTGGAAAACCTGTTGCGCACGCCGTCCGCGTCGCGCCCGGCGCCGACGTTGATGAAACCGTCGGCGCGGATGTCCGTGCCGCTGCCGACCTCTGCGCTGGTGCGGCTGCGCAGGTCGGAAGCCGAATAGCCGTCGGCGTAGGCGGCCAGGCCCCAGGTCTTGGAGTTCGCGCTCACGCTGACGTCGCCCGCGTCACGCGCGGCGAGATTGAAGTCGCCCACGGTGTCGATGACGACGTTGTTGCCGACGCGTGCCTGCGTGCGTCCGCCCTGCCCCGGTGCGATCGGGTTCGCATTCACCTCGATGATGGATTCCGCGTCCGCCGCGCTGATGGCGCCGCCCGCCTCGAGCTTGGCGCGATCATGCAGATCGACCTCGCTCACCGCGTTGAAACTGCTGCGCCCCGCCGCGTCCGGGTCACCGACGACGCGGACCACCGCACCGTCGCCAATCTCGACCAGCGTGATGTTGTCCACCGTCGTCCGGCTCGAACCCGCCGCGCCGCCCGCCAGGCCACCTGCACCGGCGGACACGTTGAATCCCGACAGCAGCGGCTTGAGCGACCGGTTCAGCGCCAGCACATCCATGTCCCAACTGAGCAGGTTCGCGCCGGCACGGACGCCGGCCACCACCTTCGCGTCGACGTCGCTGCGCGCGACCGCGCCGCTGGCGCCGACTGCGCCGGCCGACACCGAATCGACGGTGCTGTCGAAGGTTGCCGTGTGGTCGGCGCGCACTTCCATCTTGCCGCCGGCGTGGGTGCCGAGCGCGGACGCCGCCGTGCCGCCGCCAAGCAGCGCCTGCGTGTCGGATGCGTTGCGCGTCCGGGCTTCGGCCACCGCGCCCGCGACCAGACCGCCGGAACCCGCCTTCGCCGTGGCATGGGTTTCGTCATGACCGGTCGCGACGACGGACAGCGCGTCGCCGACCGTGCCGGTGTTGCCGTTCGCGATGTCGGCCAGCGTGACCGAACCGGCGTTCGCGTTCGCGATATTGGCGCCGACCGCCAGCAGGCCGCCAAGGGTGACGCCGCTGACCTGAGCCGACTGCCGCGTCCGGTTCGACGCGGACACCGTGGTGCTGTCGCTGACCGTGAATACGTTGGAAGCACCGATGACGGCATTCACCAGAGACTGGCCGGCCGCCGTGGCGCTGCTTCCGTTGGCGCCCCCGAGCAATGCGCCGCCGGTCGCGTTGGCGTAGGCGTGCGCGGTGTCCGCCGCACCGGGCAACAAGGTCGCGGCACTGAGCGACAGGTGGCCGGCAGTGATGCGGTTGTTGCTGCCGAGCGTCGCGTAGGACTGCGTACCGGAAGTCGCCCGCGCCAGCGACACGCCGATCGCCACCGTCAGCGCGCCGTTGAAGCCGCGCGCCTCGGCATTGACCTGCGGCGTGCTGCGCGAGGCCACCGTCACCGTGGAGCCGGGCGCCGTCACTGTCACGCGGTCGGCGATGCCGGCATTGGCCGAACCGGTGGCCGTCGCCGTCGCTTCCGAACCGGAGCCGCCTGCAACGCCACCGGAACCGGCGCGCGAGTAGGCCGACACGGCGTCCTGGCGACTGGCGTCAATGGCGAAATCGCCGCCGGCCAGCGTCACGCTGCCGGCAGCCGCGGCGGCACCCGATTCGCCCACCGCAGCCGTCGTCGAGCCCGTCTTCTCGGCACGGGCAATGACGATGCCCGCCGCCACCAGACCGACCGAATACCCTTCGGCGTGCGAACTCGCATCCATGTTGTCGGCGGCGATCACGCGCACATCGCCAGTGGCGGAACCGACGCTCGCCTGTGTGCCGTCGCCCAGTTTCGCTTCGACCGTATTGCCCAGATCGGCCGTGGCCACGGCAGCCCCGACGCCGACCAGACCGCCTGCGGCCTGGAAGCTGGATACATTGACCGCGGCCGTGCCGGCGTCGAGCCGGCCGGTCGAGGCGTTGAGTTCGATGTCGCCCGCATCCGCGCGCAGCGTGATCGCGCCATCGGTGCGGGCACGCACGTCATGGCGCACGTCCAGCACACCGACCGCCGCGCCCACGCCGGCCAGCCCGCCCAGCGCCAGCCCGCCGACCTTGACGTCCACCTTGTCGTTCTCCGACGCGGTGATGCGGATGCTGCCGCCGGCACGCACCGTGTTGGCGGCACCGCCGGTGTCGACGATGGTGGCGCGGGTCGAGCCGTCCGGCGCCGCGGCGATGCCGCCGCTGGCCGATACGCGGCCGCGCGCATTGATCGAATTGATGTCCGACTGCGACAGGTTGTCGTTGGTGCTGATGTTGCCGTCGCTCGACGACGTCGACAGCCGGTTGCCGTTGGAGAAGCCATCGGCCTTGCTGAGCGTGCCGTTGCCGTCCTTGTCGACCTCGCCCGAGGCGTCGCCGTTGAGTCCGGCGTTGAGCAGCGTGACCGCCGCCGCGCCACCGATGCCCGCGGTGCCGCCGGCCGCTGCGGCAACCGCCGCGTTGGCCAGATTGCGCGTCGCCGTCGCCTGGACCACGACGTCGTTGTCCACATGAACGTCGCTGTCCTGGATGGTGGCGCTGGTCGTGTTGTCCATCTTCGTGATGGAGGCGCCGGCGCCGGCGCCGGAGAAGCCACCCACGGCCGCCACACCGGCCCGGCTTTCCGTCACCACCGAATCGCTGGCCGCCACGCGCAGTCCGCCCGAACGGTCCGCCAGCGAGCCGACGCGGGCGTCCTTCACATAGGCCGAAGTCGTGCTGTCGAGGATGCCGACCGCCGCCGCACCGGCCACGCCGCTGCCGCCGGCCAGCGCGCCGCCGACCGCCCAGGTGCGCATTTCGGTCGCCGAATCGGCCGTCACATTGACCTGCCCGTCGGCGTCGACGGAACCGCCGTCGATATAGCCCTTCGTCGTGCTGGTATCGAGACCGACCGCGAAGGTGCCGGCGCCTGCACCGCCGCCGACGGCCAGCGCGCCGCCGGCCACGAGAAAGGCCGAGTCATGGCGCGCGCCGATGTCCAGCGCGCCGACGCGGAAGGTCGAGCCGATCGAGGACGCTTCGGTCGTGCTGACGAACTTGGCGACCGAGCCGCTGCCCACCAGACCGACCAGACCACCGGCCGCACCGACCACGATGGACGCCACGCCCTGCGACGAACGCGCCTTCACGTCCGCCTTGCCCTTGGCCGTCACCGTCGTCGCGCCGCTGACCGTCGCACTGGTCGAGCGCTCGAACAGATTGGTGTCGGCCGACAGGCCCACGCCGGCCGCACCGACCGCGATGGAGCCTATGAAAGTGTTGCCGTAGGCGTGATCGGACGCCTTGATGCTGACCGCCTGCGCGCTGCCGGCACCGCTGTTGTCGCCGCCGTTGAGTACCGAGCTGCTGACGGTGGCCTTGGTCTCGCCCCCAATCATGTTCATGCTGATGGTTGCCGCCACGCCGGCGAACGTGCCGCCGCCGACGTTGGCCACGCCGGTCGTCGTCTGGTGCGTCGCCATCGCGTTCACCGCGATGCCGCGCACGCTCTCCTTCACCCGGGAATTCTTCAGATCCGGGGCGTCGAACGGGTTGTCCTTCGAATAGCCGCCGCCGGCGGTATTCATCGTGTCTATGCTCTCGCGCAGGTTCAGCCCGGTGATCTCGCCGGAATTCACGCTCAGTGCCGCACCCTGCTTCGCGCGCGCCGCCACCGAGCTGTCGCGGATCGCCGCTTCGGTGGTGCCGCCGATGTCATTCACCGTGACCGCGGCGCCGACGCCGGCGGCGCTGATGCCGATGCCGGCCGCGCCGGCCAGCAGCGAAATCTCGTCGTCCGATTCGGCCAGCACGCCGACGTTGTCGCGCGCCTCGATGACGGCGCCGTCTTCAACCACGGCACGCGTGTCCGAATTGATCAGATTGACCGCGACCGAGCCGCCCACGCCGACATCCAGACCTGCGCCCACGCCGACTGCAGCCGTTTCGATGTTCGCAAGCGAGTCGGCCACCAGCAGCACGTTCGCCACGTTCATGCCGGTCGAACGGACACCGGAAATCGTCGCCGCCGTCGTGTTGGCGATCTTGTTCACCGCCACCGCCGCGCCGACACCGGCCGACGCGCTGATGCCGACACCGCCCGCCAGCGACTTGATGATGGCGCTGTCCGCCGCGCGCACGCCGACCGCCGCCGCACCGCCGGTCACGTCAGAGCCGGTGATCCCGGCCAGCGTCTTGTTGTCGGTGCGGTTGCTCGACGCGGAGCCGGCAAACGCGCCGGCCGAACCGCCGGCGCCGGCAACCGACGCCGCCTTGATGAGCGATGTGTTGCTGCCGAGCAGCGTGAGCGACGCCGCGCCGCTCACCGTGCTGCCATCCACGCGCGCCTGCGCGGTGTTGCGCACCCAGTTGTCGCCGATCGCGCCGCCGACGGCGGTGCTGCCGGAAAAGGCCACCGCACCGGACAGCGACTCGATGGTGGAGCCATCGGTCGCCGTGACGCCGACGACAGCGTTGCCGTCCGCGTTCTCAATGGTGCTGCCGACGATCTCCGCCGTCGTGCGGTTGCCGCCCTCGCCGCCGGCCGTGCTGTCGCCGTCGTACTTGCCGATGTGGTTCAGCGTGACCGAGCCGGAAAGCGCCGCCGTCTGCCCCCCCGATGCCGCGAGCGCCAGCGTCTGCATGAGCGCCGTTTCGCTCGCCGTCACCTGCAGCGCATCGGCGTGGCGCACGGTCGAGTTCCCGATCGACGCCCGCGTCGAATTGCCGATCTTGTTGTAGCCGAACGCGCCGCCCGCGCCGGCCGATGCGCCGACCGCCACGCTGCCCGCCAGCGACTGGATGGTCGAGCGGTCCTGCGCGCTGACGGTGACGCTGTTGCCGTCGCCGCTGTCGTCGATGAGCGCGTCATCGACCGTCGATTCCGTGGTGTTGCCGATGAAGTTCACGGCGATCGACGCGCTCACCGCGGGCTGTCCACTGCCCACCGCCAGCCCGCCTGCGACCGCAAGGCTGCGGATGCGCGCGTCGGACACCGACAGCAGGTTCAGCGAACCGGCGGCGTCGAGCCGGGCGCGGTCGATCTGCGCCTGCACCGTATTGCCGATCTCCGCATACGTGATGGCCGCGCCGACGGCCGGGCCGTTCTTGCTGGCGGCAAAGCCGCCGGCCAGCGTGTCGATGCGCGAACGGTCGGTCGCCTCTATCGTCACCTGCGCCGCGTCGGCGTCGCGGAAGGCCGCGTTCGCCTGCGGCGCGGCCACGGCGGCAACCAGGTCGTTGTCGATGAAATTCACCGCCACCGAACCGACGCCGGACACCTTGTCGGCCACGCCCACGCCGAGCGCGATGGACGTGATGAGCACGTCGGACTGCGCGCGCACGGTCAGCGCGCCGGCCGCGCCCGTCACATCGACCTTCGAGTCCTCGACCTTCGCCGTGAGGTCGTTGTCGATCGAACTCCAGTTGAACGAGGCGCCGATATTGCTGCTGCCACCCGCCGGATTCACCTGCAGGATGCCGGCGACCGACGTGATGCAGTTGCCGGCGGGCGTCGCGCCCGCGCCGCCGCGACCGCAGTAGTCCAGACCCGCGACCGTGTTCTCGCGCTTGTTGCCCGGCTCTATCGTGTCTTCCAGCGCCGCCTCGGCACCGCGGTCCTGTGCCAGCACATTGACCGCGCCGATGGCGGTGACGGACGACAGGCCGGTGATGCCGGCCGTCGTCCGGTTGGTCACTTCGGTGATGACGACGGCGCCGCCAAGCGCATTGGAATTCTGGGCGTTGGACGCCTGCGCATGCGCCGCACCGGCGCCGATCTCGGTCGCGTTGAAGCCGCGCACATTCACCGTGTCAACGCCGCTCACTGCCGAGCCGTCGCCGATCTCGGCGCCCAGCGTGTTGGTGATGTCGGAATACGTGACCGCGCCGCCGGCGCCGGTCTTCGCGCCGACCGCCAGCGTGCCGCCGCCGGTGCCGATGAACATGCGGTTGTAGCCGGTCACGTCGAGCGTGCGTCCGGCGCCGGCCGCGCCGGTCAGTTCGGTGCCGAGCAGCGCGGCGCGCACCGCGTTGTCGATGAAGGACAGCGACAGCGACCCGGTCGCCGACACCGACTTCGACTTGCTCTGCTGGCTGCTCGCGTCGATCGCGACGCCGATGGCGACGGACAGCTGCTCGCCGGCCGCCAGCGCCTGCACCGTCACGTCCTGCGTGTTGCGCAGCGTCGAATCCTCGATCAGGCCCTCGACCATGTTGTCGATCAGATTGACCGACACGCTGCCGCTGATCGCCGCCGACTTGCTCTGGCCCGGATTGTTGGCGCGCGTGAAGGCTGCGGCGCCCGACGCGGTGACGATGTCCAGATCCGACACGCCGAGCACGGTGAGCGTGCTGGCCGGGCCGGCATTGCCCTGGTCCAGTTCGACGCCGGCCACGCGTGCGCGGGTGACCAGCGTCATTTCATTGACTGCCGCACTGCCCGCGCCGGACAGGCCGAAGGTCGGCTTGGCCGGCGTGCCCTGGGCGCCGGTGCCGCCCTGCTGCGACGTCGACGTCGGCTTGATGTCCACCAGTTTGGCGAGCTTGCCCTGCACCGCGTCGTACTTGCTCTTGATGCTGCCGAAGAAGCCGCCGCTGCTGCTGTTGCCGCTGCTCGTGGCCAGCGCGCCGGTCACGGCGATCGCCTCCGTGCGGCCGCTGGTGCGCGCCTCGACCGACACATTGCCGGCCTGCACGATGGCGTCCGCGATGGTGAGCTGGCTGCTGCGCGCGCCGCCGTCGATCGCTTCCAGGTCGTTGTCGGCGATCTGCGCCTCGACCATGCCGGTGACGCCGTTGTAGGCGATGCCCACGCCGACCCCGGCCGATTCCGACTTGTTGAATCCGCCGGCGATGGACCACAGCACCGGATTGTCTTCCGCGCCCACGGTGAGCTTCGCGGCGCGCAGCGTGGCTTCGTCGTCGACCAGTGCGCGCGTGGTGTTGTCGACCTCGACGATGGATACCGAACCGTTGATGCCGAAGCTCGATCCGTAGCCGGCCAGCGCCGCCAGCGAAATCACCAGATCGTGGCCTTCGGCCTTGATGCGGATGGCGTTGCTCAGGCGCGTGCCGGTCACCGCGTGGCTGCGCTGACCGGCGACGGCGCCGGTCACGCTTTCGGTCACGCCCTGGATGACGGCCCCCTCGCGCACGAACACCAGGCTTTCGCCGGTGATGCCTTCCTGCGTGTAGGCCACGCCGAGCGACTTGCCGCCGTTGCCGGCACCGGTGTCGCCCGGCAGGAACTGCCCGCCGTGAAACATCAGCGTCACATCACGCCTGGCCGTGATGTCGGCCGGCGCGGCAAACGCCCAGGACTGCGTGACCTGCTCGTCGTCCGGCGTCGCCGCGTCGTCGGCCACCGTTTCGAAATCGTAGGTCCAGTCACCGCTCGCGTTGCCGGTGAGGTTGAGACGGGCGCCCTCCTTCACCTCGGTCTGCGCGCTGTGCGAGAAATCGAGCTTGCTGAACGAACCGGACAGGGAGATGGCGCCGTTGGAATTGTCCGATGTGGACTTTGCCGACGACGCGCCGTTGAACACGTCGAGGATGCCGGTCAGGTCGTTGAACCAGTCCTTCACCGTCGACAGACCGTCCCAGCGCGTGAAGCTGCCACCGGTGAGCAGCGTTTCGCGCACCGGTATCACGACGTCGGACGCCACCGCGATGCGCGGCGCGGTCACGACGGCGGCGCGCCCGATGGTGGCGCGCGCATCGTGCGTGAAGTTGCCGATGGCGATGCCGGCGGAGAAGGTGTTGCGCGCCGTGTTGGCTGCGGCGCGCTCGCGCGACTGCGAAATGGCGGAGGCTTCGGCCATGACCTGAATGTCTGCGCCGAGCGTGCGCGCAACAACGGCGACCTGATCGCCGGCATGCACCTTCGCTCCGTCGCCTATGGCCGCACTCGCGCTGGCGTCGCTGTCCACCCATGCGATGCCGCCGCCGATGCGCAACGGCGTCGATACCGGCCGCTCCGGATCCGCCGCCTTGTCGTCCGTGCCGGCGCCGCCGAGCAGCTTGTCCCACAGCTTGTCTTCCAGCGTTCCGGCGGTGTCGGTCACTGGCTTGAGCTTGTCCTTCACCGCGTCGCTGATCTGTTCGTTCAGCGTGCCGCCGACCTTGGCCTCCGCCGTGGTCGCATTCTTCGTGTTGTCGTTGATCGCCAGCACCTGCACGCGGGTCGCGTCGCCGACGTCGGCGTTCAGCGTGGCGTTGGCCTGTGTCGACAGCTCGCCGACCGCAATCGCCGCCGCCGCGCGCCCTTCGTTGCCGAGCGAGGCGGTGACCGAATTGGTGAAACTGTTGCGATTGGTGGCCGCCACCGTCACGTCACCCGACACCTGGATATCGGCGCCGGCTTCCACCGTGGCATTCGCCCGGATGTCGGCGTAGGTGAGGCCGAGCGCAAAGCTCATCGTCGAACTTGCGTCTTCGCCCGGATCGGCCGCCTCGACGGCCGCTTCTATCGTTGCCGTGTTGTTGGCGCGCACCGTCAGGCTGGCGCCGCGCACGGTTGCGCCGGACTTCACGTCAACGGTGGCGGTCGATGTGTTGCGTGCGTACAGCGCGCCCAGGCCGAGCGGCGTATTGACCTGCGTGCCCGGTCCGCTGATGCCGGTGTCCGGCGCCGCGCCTGCGGACGTCACGTTGTCGGCGCTCAGGCTCACGCCGTTCGTGCCTTCGACCAGCGACCCCGCCTTGAGCGTGATGGTGGCGGTGCCCACGGCCTGCGAGTGGACGATGTTCATGCCGAGCAAGGTGGCGCCGAAGCCGAGCAGTGCGGTTGCCGATTCGGTCGCCAGACTGGTCGCGTTCTGTTCGAGCGAACCGTCATCGAACAGCCAGCGGTTCTGCACGTCGGTCGACGCGCTCATCGTGACCTGGTCGCCGCGCACCGTCGCGTTGTCGAGCACGATGCTGGCGCTTGCCTCGCGGTAGCCGAGGATGCTTGCGTCCGACGTCTTGTGCGCGGTCAGCGTGACGGTGCCGCCCGCGATGTTGCCGGTGCCGTGCGCCAGCACCTTCGAGCCGGACTTCAGTTCGATGTCGGCCGCCTCGAACGTGATGTCGCCCGACGCTTCGATCGAGTCGCCGCCGACGTGGTCGCTCGCCACACGGCGGCTGGACACGATGACGTTCTCGCTGACGGTGATCTTCCTGTCGGCCTGCAGCAGCAGGTTCGCACCGCTCACCGTGGTGCCCGGCACGAGCTCGGCGTAGCTGCCGGCACCGCGCACCAGATTCTGGCTGAGCACGATGTTCACGGGATCGATCAGCACCTTGCCCGCCGCGCCGCCGTCGCGTCCGTCCGCAACGAATTCGCCGCCGGCCAGCTCCACCGTGTCCTTCGCGGAAAACTCGATGAAACCGCCGTCACCGCTCGCGCCCGCGCTGGCGTCCATGACCGCGCCGCTGCGGAACACCGCGTTGCGCTGCGCCAGCGAATCGATGCGGCCGCCGTCCGAATTCTCGCCGTCACCGGCAGCGGTGACCATCGAGTCGATGTCCGCCACGATGTCGCGCCCGGCGCGCAGCGTCACCCCGCCGCCATCCACACCGGCGCCGCCGCGCGCGTCCAGTTCGCCCGACACCTCGATGTCCCGCGTCGCCGCAATGAAGATGCGCCCGGCGCGTTCGACCACGCGCGTGCCGACCTCCAGCCCCTGCGCATTGACCACGTCGGTGAAGTCAGGCGTGCGCGCCTCGAAGCGCGCGCCGGTCAGCACGCTGCCCGACACCTGCACGTTGCCGGCGCGGATCGACACGCCGTCCTGCGCGTTGATGCGGCCCTCCACGCGCACCAGCCCGCTTTCCGTCAGCGGTACCGTGCCGTCCATCAGCTGGCCCAGCGCATCGGCGTTCGGCACGCCCGGCGCCGCGAAGAAATTGTCGACGAACTGCTGCGTCGGCGTCATCGCGGTCAGCGAACCCACGTTCACCACGCCGCCGGCACCGACGACGAAACCGTGCGGATTGGCGAAATAGACCGAGCCGCCGATGCGTCCGTCCCGTATCGCGTTCAGCGTGCCGTTGATGTCGGTGCGCGAGTCGCGGACGATGTTGACCAGATGCAGCGCGCCGTCGGGCACGTGCAGATTGGCCGTCTGGCCGGCATTGACGCTGAAGGTCTTGAATGAATTGAAACCGGCGTTGCCCGAAACCGTGCTGGTGCGGATGTCGGTCACCGCCCCGGCCGTCGTCACCGACGTGGCGGTGCGCCCGTCCGTCTGTATGGACTGCGCCCAGGCCGCCGGAGACAGCAGCATCGGTACGCTGGCAAGACCGAAAACCCAGGTCTGGGAACCGTTCAGGGCCGCAACAAGAGTGCGCAGGTTCGGCAGACCGCGCCGGCGTCGTGTCATTTTCATGTTGCGTCCCTGAGTGGTTTTGCCGCGGACGACAGATCGGTTTGTAAGAATTTTTCTTACATTATTGTAAGGACTTTTTGCAGAAGCAAGCCGCCTGCTTGACCGGATCGTGACCGTCGGCACAAACAAAAGAGTTGCCGATCCGCGAATCACGACGCGCCAGATCCCGCCCGGAAACCCTTGTGGCATAAGGATTTCGCATGACGTCGCCGAGCAGCATGACAGCACCCGAGCGAACGGCCTGCACGAACGGACCGCCACCGGCCCTGATCCCGTCAACTTTGTCAACGGTCGGCGGAACCGGCAGACCCGGTGCGGCATCGAAACGCCGGGACGTGCACCAATCTGCGCCCTGTCTGGACACCGGAATCATTCATTGGCGCCGCATGCAGCCTGATGTTGCGGCGCAATCGCGCAACTCACCGTGGCCGCTGCCCGCAGCGCCAGCAGGCTCGCGGGCGACCGCCTCGCGAGCCATGTGTCAAGGCTGTTACAGCAACGCGGCGCGGCGTACAGTGCGGCCCATTCATGGCGGGAGGAGCCCCATATGCAACAGATTGACCTGGTCCCGATGACCGAACAAGAAAAGATCGCCTGCCTGCCGGAGCAGGAAATCTCGAGCGAAGTCCTCATTGAAAAATACGCCAAGGGCGGCGAGACGACGGTGGCCGAAGTGCGTCGCCGTGTCGCACGGGCGCTGGCCCAGGCGGAGAGCGAAGACCGCCGCGCTCACTGGGAAGCAAAATTCCTCGACGCGCAGGATCGCGGTTTCGTGCCGGCCGGGCGCATCAGTTCGGCCGCCGGCACCCAGCTCACCGCCACGCTGATCAACTGCTTCGTGCAGCCGGTGGGCGACTCCATCACCGAGATCGAGGACGAACGCCCGGGCATCTACACGGCACTCGCCCAGGCAGCGGAAACGATGCGTCGCGGCGGCGGCGTCGGCTACGACTTTTCCAGCATCCGCCCGGTCGGTGCTCGCGTGCGCGGCACGCAGTCGCGCGCCTCCGGCCCGGTCAGCTACATGCGCGTGTTCGACCGCTCATGCGAGACGGTGGAGTCCGCCGGCAGCCGGCGCGGCGCGCAGATGGGCGTCCTGCGCTGCGATCACCCGGACATCGAGCAGTTCATCCACGCGAAGGACCATGGCGACCTGACCAACTTCAACGTGTCGGTCGGCGTGACCGACATCTTCATGAAGGCGGTCGAAGCCGACACCACCGTCGACCTCGTGCACAAGGCCGAACCGGCGCCGGACATCCGCGCGGCCGGCGCCTACCAGCGCGAGGACGGCATGTGGGTTTATTCCAAGCCGCGTGCGCGCGAGCTGTGGGACCAGATCATGCGCTCGACGTACGACCACGCCGAGCCGGGCATTCTCTTCCTCGACCGCATCAACCGCGACAACAACCTCTATTACTGCGAAACGATAGAGGCGACCAACCCGTGCGCCGAACAGCCGCTGCCGCCCTACGGCTGCTGCGACCTGGGGTCGATCAACCTGACCCGCTTCGTGCAGAAGCCGTTCAGCGAACAGGCCGAATTCGACTTCGACGGCTTCCGTGAAGTCGTCGCCGTGGCCACCCGCATGCTGGACAACGTGCTCGAAGTGACGCACTGGCCGCTGCCGCAGCAGAAGGACGAAGCGATGGCCAAGCGCCGCGTCGGCCTCGGTTTCACCGGCCTGGGCGACACGCTCATCATGCTGCGCCAGCGCTACGACACGCAGGAAGCGCGGCTGATGGCGTCGCGCATTTCCGAAGTGATGCGCGACACCGCCTATCTGGCGTCGGTCGAGCTGGCCAAGGAACGCGGCAGCTTCCCGCTGTTCAACGCCGACATGTACCTGTCCGGCGGCAACTTCGCGTCGCGCCTGCCGGCCGACGTGAAGGAACAGATCCGCAAGCACGGCCTGCGCAATTCGCACCTGCTGTCGATCGCGCCCACCGGCACCATTTCGCTGGCCTTCGCCGACAACGCGAGCAACGGCATCGAGCCGCCCTTCTCCTGGACCTACACGCGCAAGAAGCGCATGCCCGACGGCACGTTCAAGGAATACGCAGTCGAAGACTTCGCCTGGCGCCTGTACAAGCACCTCGGCGGCGACATGGACCGCCTGCCGCCCTGGTTCGTCACCGCGCTGGAGATTTCCGCCGCCGCGCACAAGGACATGGTCGCGGCCGTCGCGCCCTACATCGACACCGCCATTTCCAAGACGGTGAACGTGCCGGCCGACTACCCCTACGCCGACTTCGAAGACCTCTATCTCGCGGCATGGAAATCCGGCCTGAAGGGGCTCGCCACCTACCGCCCGAACAGCGTGCTCGGCAGCGTGCTGTCGGTCGACGCACCGAAGACGGAAGAGAAGATGCAGCCGCACGACGTGGACATCGTCACCGGCGCCAACCAGCGCCTGTCCATCGGCGCCCTGCCCGCCCCGGTGCTGGCCAGCCTGCGCTGGCCCGGCCGCCCGGACATGGCGGACGGCAACCCGAGCTGGACCTACATGCTGAAAACGCCGGGTGGCGAATTCGCGCTGTTCGTCGGCCACACCGAAAGCGAAGGCCCGGACGGACGCATCCAGACGCTGCCGTTCGAAGTGTGGGTCAATGGCGCGAACCAGCCACGTGGCCTCGGCGCCGTCGCCAAGACGCTGTCGATGGACATGCGCGCGAATGATCCGGGCTGGCTCAAGCTCAAGCTCGACGTGCTGGCGCGCACCGTCAGCGACCAGAGCTTCGACCTGCCCATGCCGCCCAGCGGTGAGCTGCGCCGCATGCCCGGCGTCGTCGCCGCCTTCGCCAACGTGATCGGCTACCGCTGCGACAAGCTCGGCGCACTCGAGCGCGAAGCCCCCACCTCGGTGCTCGACACGCTGTTCGCCGTACAGGAGCCGAAGACCGGCACCGACGGCACGCTGAGCTGGACGGTCGACATCAGCAACCCGGCCACCGGCGAAGACTTCGTGCTCGGCCTGAAGGAAGTCACGCTGCCGGGCGGCGAAACGCGCCCCTACTCGGTGTGGCTGTCCGGCAACTACCCGCGCGCACTCGACGGCCTGACCCGCATCCTCGCGCTCGACATGCGCGTCATGGACCCGGCGTGGATCGGCATGAAGCTGCGCAAGCTCATCAGCTACCCGGAACCGCTCGGCGACTTCATGGCCTTCGTGCCCGGCACGCGCCGCCAGCAGAACTGGCCGTCAACCGTCGCCTACGTCGCCCGCCTCATCATCCATCGCTACGCAATGCTCGGCATCCTCGACGAGAACGGCTACCCGATGCGCGAAATGGGCATCCTCGAAGCACCGCGCGACGACAACGAACCCAGGCTGATGCAGGGCGCGCTGTGCAACGAGTGCGGCAACCAGTCCGTCATCCGCAAGGACGGCTGCGACTTCTGCACCGCCTGCGGCGCCGTGGGTAGCTGCGGCTGACACCCGCCGGCTGCGTCCGGCAGACACCGGCCGGGCGCAGCACCACGGTGAACAACGCTCAGCCGGGGCCGCCCCGGCGTCCGCACTCCCGCTGCGGCGCGACCATCAGCGACCATCAGGAGCCCCCGACATGCCGAAACTTCTCGCATCCGCCGTCGTCATCGGCGCCCTCGTCGCGCTCGCCGTCGCGCTGAACCCCGGCCCGGAAGCCCATCGCGAAAAGATCCGCGAAGTCGTCGCCCAGCGCAGCCCGGTCGCCGGCCTGTTCGGCCTCGGCGCCCTCACCGCCTTCACCTCCACCTACCACCCCCTGGCCGTCGCCTCCTACACGACAACCAACGGCCGCACGCTGTCCATCGGCGCCTTCGGCACGGTATTCGTGCTTGATCCGGCTACGCCGGATTGAAGATGCCGCACATAGCGCCTTGTTCAGCCTTTGCTTGCTTCACCCCAACAGACATCCTCGCACCGCACCGTTCTCGCATGCAGGCAGAACAACAACGCGTCACCCCCGACGACGTGCCTCGACCCAGCCGCCATTTCGCATTGCCGAGCCACCACGGTGGCAACCCGAGAAATGATGCAGATGGCAAAATCGGGAACTCGAAGCAGGCAAGGTGCTTGTATCTGGAAGTCACGAACCGGCGATAGGCCTCTTTGCCCGAAAATGCCTACCACTTTCACACCCCGAGGATCTGGCGCATTCGCGACTGCGATCCGACCGCCTGCTCGCAGACAACATCCGTGACGGAGCCTGAGGCTTGACGACTGCTGGCCAGGTCTTCCGCCACACCACGTCCTGGCGATGACAAAGAGAGGATTTCGGTTCGTGACACAGCAACTTCTGACTCCCCACCAGAGCCAGTACTACGCGTGGCTACTGACCCGCCGTGCAGCAGGCGACAGCGTGGAGTCGCTCGCAACCACCCTTGTGGACTCGCAGGTTGACCTCAACCCCCATCAGGTGGAGGCAGCGCTGTTCGCGTGTGCCAATCCGCTCTCGCGAGGCGTCATCCTGGCCGACGAGGTCGGGCTCGGAAAAACCATCGAAGCCGGGCTCGTGATCTCCCAGCGGTGGGCCGAGCGCCGTCGCCGCATCCTGATCATCGTGCCGGCCAACCTGCGCAAGCAATGGCATCAGGAACTGCAGGACAAGTTCAATCTGCAGGGTGTGCTGCTGGAAGCCAGGAGCTACAACGCCCTTCGCAAACAGGATTGTCCGAATCCATTTCAGATGGCGTCCGGCCCCGTCATCTGCTCATACCAGTTCGCGAAAACGAAGGCGGACGACATCAAGGCCATCGACTGGGACCTGGTCGTGCTCGATGAAGCGCATCGGCTGCGCAACGTCTACAAGACCAGCAACGTGATCGCCAAGACGCTGAAAGACGCGCTGGCCCACGTTCACTCCAAGGTGCTGCTGACCGCGACGCCGTTGCAGAACTCGCTGCTGGAGCTTTACGGTCTGGTCAGCATGATCGACGACCGCGTCTTCGGTGACATCGACAGCTTCCGCTCACAGTTCACCGCACAGTCCAGGGAACAGGCATTTGCCGCACTGCGCACCCGGCTCGCACCGGTCTGCAAACGCACGCTGCGCCGCCAGGTTCAGCAATACGTCCCCTACACCGCGCGCAGGGCCATCGTCGAAGAGTTCACCCCCTCAACCGAGGAGCGGGAGCTGTCCCGCCTCGTCGCCGACTATCTGCGGCGCCCCAACCTGAAGGCGCTGCCGGAAGGGCAACGCCAACTGATCTCCTTGGTGCTGTGGAAGCTGCTGGCGTCTTCCACGCACGCCATCGCGGGCGCGCTGGAAACCATGACCAAGCGTTTGCAGGGAAAACTGGACGAGTCGGCGAATCTTCCCGACCTGACTGACGAGCTCGATGAGGACTACGAATCGCTCGATGAGATCAAGGAGGAGCGCGCCGACGAATGGGGCAAGGGCGGGGGCGGAGAGGACGCCGCGACCTCATCGTCCACTGTCAATGAGCGGGAGACCTTGGCGCAGGAAATCGCGGAGCTGCAGCACTTCAGGACACTGGCGACCAAGATCCGCGAGAACGCGAAAGGCACCGCGCTGCTGACCGCGCTGGACAAGGCCTTCGCCGAACTGGAACGGCTGGGCGCAGCAAAGAAGGCCATCATCTTCACCGAATCGAAACGCACGCAGGCCTATCTGCTTTCGCTGCTCGAAAACACGCCCTACGGCAAGGGCATCGTGCTGTTCAATGGCACCAACAGCGACGCACGGGCGCAGGCCATCCATGCCGAGTGGCTCAAGCGGCACGCAGGCACGGATCGCATCACCGGCTCGAAAACCGCCGACACCCGCGCGGCACTGGTCGAGCACTTCAGGGATCGCGGCACCGTCATGATCGCCACCGAGGCCGGCGCCGAAGGCATCAACCTGCAGTTCTGCTCGCTCGTCATCAACTACGACCTGCCGTGGAACCCGCAGCGCATCGAACAGCGCATAGGCCGCTGCCACCGCTACGGGCAGAAGTTCGACGTGGTGGTGGTGAACTTCGTCGATCGCAGCAACGAAGCCGACGCCCGCGTCTACGAACTGCTGGACCAGAAATTCCAGCTCTTCGACGGCGTATTCGGCGCCAGCGACGAAGTGCTGGGCGCCATCGGCTCCGGCGTCGACTTCGAGCGGCGCATCGCCGACATCTACCAGAACTGCCGCGACCCCGAGGCCATCAAGGCCAGCTTCGAACAACTGCAGCACGACCTTTCCGGCGAAATCAGCGAGGCCATGGTCAAGACGCGGCAAATCCTGCTCGAGAACTTCGATGAAGAGGTTCAGGAAAAGCTGCGTATCCGGGCCGAAGACAGTCGAGCCACGCGAAGCAAGTATGAGCACATGCTGCTGGACCTCACGCGTGCCGAGCTGGCGGATTGCGCCCTGTTCGACGACGACGGCTTTGTGCTGCAGCGCCTGCCCGCCAGCGCCTTGCATGATGTTGAGCTTGGGCGGTATGAACTGCCTCGCCGATCCGGCGATTCCCACCTCTATCGTATCGGCCACCCCCTCGCCGAATGGGTGACGGAGCAGGCCAAGAACCGTGAGTTGCCCGGCACGAAGCTGGTGTTCGATTACGAGGCCTACGGCACGCAGATCAGCACGCTCAAACCCTATCGCGGCAAGACCGGCTGGCTGACGCTGAAGCTGGTGTCGGTTGAAGCGCTCGGAAACCTGGAACAGCGCCTGCTGGTGGCGGCCGTCACGTCAGACGGCCATGTGCTCGAAGAAGACGACCCCGAAAAGCTGCTTCGCCTGCCCGCGCATGCGCAGCCAGCGGAACACGCCGACGCCGAAGTCCCCACCCTCATCGGGGAGATCGCGGCACGCAAGTCAGCCGTGCTCCGGGAAATCAACCAGCGCAACCTGAGCTACTTCGAGCTGGAGCTAAACAAGCTGGACGCGTGGGCAGACGACCTCAAACTCGGACTTGAGCAGGAGATCAAGGCAATAGATCGAGACATTAAGGAAGTGCGACGGCAAGCCACTATTTCGCCGACATTAGAGGAAAAGTTGACCCTGCAGAGGCAACAAAAAGACCTCGAAGCTAGAAGAGCAAAACTTCGCCGAGAAGTCTTTGATCGCCAAGATGCCATCGAACTAGAACGGAATGAACTTATTGCAGAGCTTGAGAGGAGAGTTCAGCAACAGGTTTTTGAGCAAAATCTATTCACGATGGAATGGGAGTTAAGGTGATGATTGATACGCACGACTACCCAGGCTCACGCTGGTGGAAGTTCGACTTTCACAATCACACGCCTGCGTCGCTGGACTACAAGGGCAACAAGACCATCACGCCGCGCAAATGGCTGCAAGACTATCTGGCCGAGGACATTCAGTGCATTGTCGTCACCGACCACAACACCGGCGGCTGGATCGACAAGCTGAAGGCAGAACTGGCGACGTTGAAGCAGGAAGATGCGGCAAAGTGGGGAACAGTGACACTATTTCCCGGCATGGAGTTGTCGTGCAACGGTGGCGTGCATCTGAAAGTGATTCTTGACCCGACGAAAGGCACCTCAGACATTGACGCTATTCGCGGTAGCGTCGGTTATTCGGGCACACCAGGGGACAGCAATGGCGTAACCAGTCAAAGCGTTGAACAGGTCATTCGTACTATTCAGTCGTCGGGTGGAGTCGCTTGTGCCGCGCATGTCGATCAACCCAAAGGCCTGCTGGTCTCACTAACGGACCACAACACCCTTCAGCCGATCTTCAAACTATTGGATGCAATCGAGGTTATAAATCCAGCAGCAACCTGCTTACAGCCTCATGCTGCGGCCTTAACAGACATCGCTTTCGTACTCGGATCTGATAGTCACCAACCTAAAGACATTGGCCGAGGCTACACATGGGTGAAGATGTCAGCCCCTTCCATAGAAGGCTTGAAGCTGGCACTTCTTGATCCTGAATCAGCCATCCGCCGCAGTGACAGATGCCCAAACTACCCACAACAACTAAGCCATCCGAAGATCAAGAGCATCACGGTTGAAAAGCTGTTCCTAAGACGGAAGGACCCACTCACGATCCATTTCAACCCCGGCTACAACGCCTTGATTGGTGGCAGGGGAAGTGGAAAGTCGACGATATTGGAGTGCCTACGCTTGGGGTTGGCACGAGCAAACGAATTGATGGCAGTACGATCCGACAGCGCGTTGAGGCAATCATTTGAGAACTTCAAGAACGAAAAAACAGGGCGCCATCAGCTTGGGATGATGCTTCACGATACGCGCATCTCGGTCGAGGTGTCCAAAGGACACGGTAATCTTGAAGAGCGGTTTGAGTATCGATGGAGCAAAGGAGCTGACGCCAAGTTTGCAGTGTCGGTGCGGCGCTTGGACCGCGGTACATGGCAGGCAACGCAACTAACCGAGGAGCAAGCTCGCAACAACTTCCCGGTCAAGATTTTCAGCCAGAAGCAAATTCTTGCGTTAGCCGACAACCCTCAGCATCTGATTCATTACATCGACGATGTGCTGGGGGGTACCAAGGAGGCTTGGGCGCAAGGCTTCGCAATCAAGCGAGAGGTATTGACGGCGGCCAGAAAGCGCGTCCACGCACTGGAGCTTGAGATCGCGCAGAAGCCTGCTGTTGAACTTCAGCACAAGGAGGCATCGCGCAAGGCCAAGGTCTTCGCAGCCTCGAACTTTGGCGAAGCACTCAAAGCCTACCAGCGCGCTGGCAAACAACAGCGAGCGGTAGCCGGATTTTTCAAGGAGCTTGGCGATGAGGTTCAGGCACTGCAAACCAGTGTCGAGAAAGCCGTCAATCTGAAAACTCTGGCGCTTACCGACTTCGCGGATACGACACCAGCTGAACAAGCGGAGAAGCAGGCGACGGAAACATTGACACAAAAGCTCGCTCGAAACTTCGACCAGATCACGACCTTGGTTGCCAGCATGCAGGCAGACCTTAATTTTGCGAAAGTGGCCAGTGGCGCGAGCGCATGGCACCAGGAAAACAAAGTGCCTCTCGATGAGTACGCAAGCATCGTGGCGGAACTCAATGCCCAAGGCATCACCAACGCAGAAGAAGCTTCCCAGGCCGTGGCGCTCGAAGAGAAGCTAAAAAAGCAGTTGGATCAGTTCAATGCCATCAGTACCAATCTTGAGCACGCTCGAAAAGCCATTGTGGATGCGCAAGCCGCGTTGCACCAGGAACGTCAAGGTTTGACTGTGTTGCGGCAAGACTTCCTTGATCAAGTGCTGGTGAGCGTGCCTTCATTGAAGATCACGCTGAGCACTATGGCCGATGCGGAAGACGGTGCCATCAGTCTGCGGGAGAAACTTCGCATTGAAACGGAAGGTACTTTCGCAAAGGAAATCTACGGCGAGACCGATGACGATCCGCCCAAGCCTTGCGGCATGGTCTGGGACTTGGTGAATCCAGCCTTGGCATCGTCCGTGCCTGAGCGGTTGCAGGAGATCAAGCAGTCTCTTGAGGAGAAGAACGAGCAGGTGCTGAACACCAAGCTGCATGGAAAGTTCGTCAAGAGGTTACGGGACATGAAGCCAGAAGTCGCTTCGGTCGTCTTCGACGAACTAGCGGCCTGGTTCCCAGAGGATGCAGTTGATCTTCAGTACAAGCGTGACGAGTCGAGTTCGTTCCAAAGTCTTCAGCAGGCATCAGCAGGTCAGAAAACTGCAGCCATCTTGTCGTTCCTGCTGGCACACGGCAGTGAGCCACTGCTGATGGATCAACCCGAAGATGACCTCGATAACGCGCTGGTCTCTGAGTTGGTGGTGAAACAACTCAGAAACAACAAGAATCGCCGCCAACTTATTGTCATTACCCATAACGCCAACATCGTCGTGAACGGCGACGCCGAACTGGTCATGCCTATGGAATTCGTGGGCGGTCAGATCGTGAACAACACGGCAGGTGGGCTACAGGAGAGGGCAGTGAGAAAGAAGGTCTGCGACATCATGGAGGGCGGGGAAAGGGCCTTCGAGCAACGTTACAAGCGAATACTGAAAGATATGCGAGAGAAGGTTTAATGGTGTCTAAGCAAAAACTAGAACTGACTTGGATCGGGAAGGAGAAGCGGCCGAGACTTGAGCCGCGCATCCTTCTTGAAGATCCCGTCAAGTCTTACCACGCCCAGCACCGCGTGACGGATAGAGATCTGTTCAACAACCGGCTGATTTTTGGTGACAACCTGCTGGCGCTGAAGGCGCTGGAGCAGGAGTTCTCGGGCAAGGTGAAGTGCGTGTTCATCGATCCGCCCTACAACACCGGCAGCGCTTTCACCCATTACGACGACGGGCTGGAACATTCGATCTGGCTGGGGCTGATGCGCGACCGGCTGGAAATCATCCGGCGCCTGCTGGCTGAGGATGGTTCGTTGTGGATCACGATTGACGACAACGAGGCGCACTACCTCAAAGTGCTATGTGACGAAGTGTTTGGGCGTGCGAACTTCGTAGCAAATGCGATTTGGCAGAAGAAGTACACCGTATCGAACGACGCTAAATGGTTGGCAGATACGCACGACCACATCCTCATCTACGCAAAGAACAAGGAAACGTGGCGCCCCAATCGCCTTGAGCGAACTGCGGAAATGGACAGCCGCTACAGGAATCCCGACAACCACCCGAAAGGTCCTTGGAAAGCCACCCCCTTGTATGCGAAGCGCACAGGCTCGGAGAAGGAGCAGGCGTTCTCCTTTCGATTCAAGAACGGCGTTGTGTGGACTCCTCCTCGCGGCACTTCACCCAGGTTTCCGGCGGAAGCTCTCCGACAAATGGATGAGAACGACGAAATCTGGTTTGGCAGCAACGGTGACGCAAACCCTTCGAGAAAGACCTTCCTCAGCGAGTTGAAGCTATCGGCCCCGCCGGCACCTACTCTTTGGCTCCACAGTGACGCGGGCAACAATCATGAGGCACGAGAAGAGGTCAAGGCAATTAACCCGCACGATGCCTTCGCCACACCTAAGCCCGAGAAATTGCTCAAGCGAGTTATCGGATTAGCGACCAACCCCGGCGACCTCGTCCTCGATTCCTTCGCCGGTTCCGGCACCACCGGCGCCGTGGCCCACAAGATGGGCCGCCGCTGGATCATGGTGGAGCTGGGCGAGCACTGCCACACGCACGTCATTCCGCGTCTGAAGAAGGTGATCGACGGCGAGGACAAGGGCGGCGTCACCGAAGCGGTCGAGTGGAAAGGCGGCGGCGGTTTCCGCTACTACAAGCTCGCGCCCAGCCTGATCGTGAACGACCGCTGGGGAAATCCGGTCATCAACCCGGAATACAACGCGGCGCAACTGGCCGAGGCGCTGGCCAAGCTGGAAGGCTTCAGCTACGCCCCGTCGGAGTTGCACTGGTGGCAGCACGGCCATTCGAGCGAGCGCGATTTCATCTATGTCACGACGCAGAACCTGTCGGCGGAACAACTGCAGGCACTGTCGGATGAAGTCGGCAGCGAGCAGAGCCTGCTGGTGTGCTGCGCCGCTTTTCACGGGGTGAGCGCCGCCGCGGCGTCGGAGCGCTGGCCCAACCTGACGCTGAAGAAGATTCCGAAGATGGTGCTGGCCCGCTGCGAATGGGGTCACGACGACTACAGCCTGAATGTGGCGAACCTGTCGATGGCGGCGCCGGAACCCGAGACGACAGCCGCCGCCCGGCCAAGCCGCAAGGACGCCCGGACACCCGATCTGTTTGGCGATGTTGCCGGTGACGAAGCGCCATGAATGGCAAACCCGGTGCAAAGGGCCCGGCTGATGCGCCTCGCGAGCCTGTCGGTGGAGTTCTGCAGTCGGGTGCTCAGAGCGCGTTCCTGCTCTATCAGACCGAGGACGCGCAGACGCGCGTTCAGTTGCGGCTGCATGGCGATTCGGTCTGGGTGACGCAAAAGCAGCTCGCGGAGCTGTATCAGGTGAGTGTGTCCACCATCAATGGTCACCTGCGCGTGCTGTTTCAGGACGCGGAGCTGGCGGCCGATCGAACTATTCGGAAATTCCGAATAGTTGCCCGGGAAGCCGCGCGGGACGTGGAAAGGCTGGTGGATCACTACAACCTTGAGGTGATCCTGCACCTGGGTTACCGGGTGCGCTCGCACCGTGGAGCGCAGTTCCGCCGCTGGGCGACCAGACAGTTGCAGGACTATCTGGTCAAAGGGTTCCTGCTGGATGACGAACGCTTCAAGGCGGGTCAGGACGCCGACTATTTCGAAGAGCTGCTGGCGCGCATCCGCGACATCCGCTCTTCGGAAAAGGTGTTCTGGAAGAAGGTGCTGGACATCTTCGCCACCAGTATCGATTACGACCCGAACGCGGCCACCTCGCAGCAATTCTTCGCCACGGTCCAGAACAAGATGCACTGGGCGGCGCACGGACATACCGCTGCGGAGTTGCTGGTATTGCGCGCCGATGCGCAGGCGCCCTACATGGGGCTGACCAGTTGGCAGGGGCAGACCAGGGGCGGGCTACCGCGCAAGGCGGACGCGGGCATTGCCAAGAATTACCTGAACGAGGCGGAAGTGGGAACGCTCAATCGCATCGTCAATGCCTACATCGAAGTGGCGGAACTGCAGGCCAGCGCAAAGCAGCCGATGACGATGCGCGACTGGGTCACTCAGCTGGATGATTTCCTGCGGCTGACGCGCAAGGACATCCTGACCCACGCGGGCAAGGTTTCCGCGGATGCCGCGCTGGCCAAGGCTCAGGCGGTCTATGCGCAATATCAGCAGCTCACCCGGGAACAACTCGGCACCACACCTTCGCAGGTGGAAAGAGACTTCGAAGCTGCGATAGCACAGCCGGTCAAGCGGCTTGAGAAGACGAGAAAAGCCGCACCCAAAAAGAAGCAGGGAGATGATCAATGAGCGCGCGCGTCCTGAACCACATTACCGGGCGCCTGTCGCTGCGTCCGCCCCAGGCGGAATCGCTTGTGAAATTGGTACGTGCGCTCGACGCCGCACCCGGCCTGCTTGGCCATGACCAGAATGTGGCGGCCATCCTTGCCACACTGAAAGCCGAGTTCCCCACGCTGGAAGACTTCGAGCGCGAGTTTCCGTCGCTGTGCTTCGCGCTGGCCACCGGCGTGGGCAAGACGCGCCTGATGGGGGCTTTCATCGCCTACCTGCATCTGGCCCACGGCATCAACAACTTCTTCGTGCTGGCGCCCAATCTGACGATCTACAACAAGCTGATCGCCGACTTCACGCCGAACACGGCCAAGTACGTGTTCAAGGGCATCGCCGAGTTCGCCCAGCAGCCGCCACTCATCATCACCGGCGACAACTACGACCAGACCGGTGCGGCGGTGACGGATGCACCGGCGGGCTTCGCCCACGACGTGCGCATCAACGTCTTCAACATTTCCAAGATCAACTCCGAGGTGCGTGGCGGCAAGGAGCCGCGCATCAAGCGCATGAAAGAGGTGCTGGGCGACAGCTACTTCAACCATCTGGCCAATCTGACCGACCTCGTGCTGCTGATGGATGAGTCGCACCGCTACCGGGCGAGCGCCGGAGTGCGGTCGATCAACGAACTGAAGCCGCTGTTCGGTCTGGAGGTCACCGCCACGCCCTTTGTGGAATCCGCGCGCGGCCCGGTGCCGTTCAGGAATGTGGTGATGGACTACCCCTTGGCGCGGGCGATGGAAGATGGCTTCGTCAAGGAGCCCGCCGTCGTGACCCAGCGCAATTTCGACCCGCGGGCGCACGCACCGGACGAGATCGAGAAGATCAAGCTGGAAGACGGCGTTCGCCTGCACGAAAGCACCAAGGTCGAGCTGCTCACCTACGCGCGCGAGAACGGTGTGCCGGCGGTGAAGCCCTTCATGCTCGTGATCGCACGGGACACGACCCACGCGTCACAGCTCAAGACGCTGATCGAGTCTTCCGCCTTCTACGAGGGGCGCTATGCGGGCAAGGTCATCCAGGTGGATTCCAGCCGTAGCGGCGCGGAAGAGGAGGACATGATCGCCCGGCTGCTGGCGGTGGAAAGCGTGAATGAGCCGACCGAAATCGTGATTCACGTGAACATGCTCAAAGAGGGCTGGGACGTGACCAACCTCTACACCATCGTGCCTTTGCGCGCGGCCAATGCGCGGACGCTGATCGAGCAGTCCATCGGCCGCGGCCTGCGGCTGCCGTATGGCAAGCGCACGGGCGTGGCGGCGGTGGATCGGCTGAACATCGTCGCGCACGACAAATTCCAGGAGATCATCGACGAAGCCAACCGGGGCGATTCGCCGATCCGGCTGAAGCAGGTGATCCTCGAAGCGCCGAGCGCAGACGACCGGAAGGTGAGCGTTCAGGTGGGCTCGGGCGCGATGACGGCGCTCGGGCTCGCACCGGCGCCGGTCATGGGCACCGGGGCGGCCAACGCGGACACGACACCGGCCGACACGCCGCCTTCGCCGGTGTTCGCAAGCGAACGCGAGCGGCACGCTGCGCGCGTGGTGATGGATGTGATCGCCCAGTACGAGGTGAAACGCGACCTGGTACCGACCAGCCAGGCACTGCTCAAGCCAGAAGTGCAATCGGCCATCCTGGCCGAGGTGGTCGAGCGATTGAAGCCGGTTCAGGGCGAGCTGCTGGCGGAAGCGGACGATGCGGCGCCCGTCCTGGATCTTTCAGCAGTGATCGCAAAGACGACCGAAATCGTCGTCCGGCAGATGATCGACATCCCCCGCATCGCGGTCGTGCCGACAGGCGAAATCACGACCGGTTTTCATCCGTTCAAGCTCGGCGCGCTGCCCAACTTCCAACCCGGACAGCGGGAAATCGTGGGGCAGGAACTGCGCACCAACGAACAGTTCACGCTGAGCCGCGAAGCCGGTATCCGGGAACAGCGCTTCGAGGACTACATCGTCAGGAAGCTGATCGACTACGACGACATCGACTACTTCACGCAAGCCGAACTGCTGTACGACCTCGCGGGTCAGGCGGTCGCCCACTACCAGACGCAGAACTACTCGGAAAACGAACTTCACGAGGTATTCGACTCTTATGGCGCGGAGCTTGCGCGGCTGATTCGCGCCGAAATGCTGGCGCATTTCTGGGAAGAAGCCACGGACTACGAGGTACAGGTGAGCCGGGGTTTCACTGAACTCAAACCCTGCAACTACACCGCGGTCGCTGGACAGACGGCGCACCATTTCCGCGAAACCGTGGCCGAACCCGGCAGGATCAAGCAGATGCTGTTTGGCGGGTTTGCGCGCTGCCTGTACCCACTGCAGAAGTTTGACTCGGACACCGAGCGACGCTTTGCGGTCATCCTTGAGCGCGACGCATCAAAGTGGTTCAAGCCTGCCAAGGGGCAGTTCCAGATCTACTACAAACTGGGCAGCGAGCAACCGGAATACATACCCGACTTCGTGGCCGAGGTTGATTCAATGATCTTCATGGTGGAAACCAAGGCGCAAGGTGACATCGACACACAGGAAGTGCAGGCCAAGGCCGCTGCCGCCGCACGCTGGAGCAAACACGCTTCGGATCATGCAGCGGGCGTCGGCGGAAAACCGTGGCGCTACTTGCTGGTGCCACATGACGAAATCTCCGAATCAAGGCGGCTCTCAGACTTCTTGCGCTTTGGGGTGAATGGCTAGAAGAAGACGCTGCGCCGCTTCTTTCCGGCAAGCATCCGACCGAGAGCGATCTGGCCTTCGGTCTGGACCAGTGCGTCGAGATGTTCGAGGGCCGCCAGCATGTCGCTGCCAAGCGTTCGACCTGCGCCGTCTTCCCTTTGGTGATGTAGCACGTAATCATCGCCCGGGTCTGAGCACCTCAACGTCGAGGCATGACGAAGGTGTTTATGGAAGAGAAGAAGTCGGGACGTCGCTTCACTGAGGAATTCAAGGTCGAAGCGGTCAGCAGGTTACCGAGCGTGGCCATCAGGAAAAGATGTGGCGCAGTCCCGATAGCCGCCCGGTCAAGCCGCTCTGCCTGAGCACACGACCGTGACGGTTCGATCCGCCCGTCGGCGCCCCTGTCCCGCACCGGCAGGATTCAGCCAGCCGGCCTCGCCACCCGCTACCCGGCTGGCGGCATTTTTCAGCAGACCCGGTCGAACTGCCCGAATCCCGGCGGTACGGCCGTTCTGACGGCCATGCCGGCACGGCGACCAGATTGGAAGACGAGGTACGTGCGGCCCGTTCCGCGTGAAAGCCACTTCGAGGTCCACTTGAGGCGCAGCTTCGCCCGGCGGAGAGCCGCTCCCTTGACATCATGAAGGCGTGACGTAACATACCAATCGGTCAGTAATAGGGGCTGATGCACTCTGCGCAAGCAGCCGGTCGCGCCTGTCGCGAGACGACGGGCGATCCAATTCAGGGGCTCGGACTTCCAGCCCGATTCAGTGAGGAGACAACATGCCCAAGTTCATCATCGAACGTGAAATCCCCGGTGCAAGCGACTTGACCGCCGAAGATCTGAAGGGAATTTCAGCGAAATCCTGCTGCGTCCTGAAAGACCTCGGACCGCAGATCCAGTGGGTGACGAGCTATGTGACGGACGACAAGGTCTACTGCGTGTACATCGCTCCGTCGGAGGAGCTGATCCGTGAGCACGCGAACCAGGGCGGATTCCCCGCCAACAAGATTTCCCGGGTCAGTCGCGTGATCGATCCGACGACGGCTGAATAAGGCCGGTCAAGCGCGCGCCACGACCTGCACCGGATTCTGCGGATTGTCTGAAGCTTGCCTTGTCCAGCGTCCGGAACCGACTGGCACAGCCACTGCGCAACAAAAAAGGGCATCTCCACGGAGACGCCCTTTTTCTTTCCGGCAACAGGCTCGACGACCGTGCTTATGCGCCGGCCTTACGCGCCGGCGCCTTCGGCGAGCAGCGCCTGGTCGAACAGCACCGCGGCCCAGTCGTCAAAATGCGCTTCTTCCTTGCGCAGGCGCTGAACCACCGGGTGCTGCGGGTTGGCCGGATGCGCGTGCTGACGTGTTCGACGACATTTCGATGTTCCACGACACGGAGCGTCGGCACGGTTCCGGCACCGAACTCTCGCCGGTGGAATCTGACAGGCAGTCCTTTCAGAGATGCGGGAACGTCCGGGAAATCCGTGGTGATTCGCGGAGTGCAAAAAACGGGCAGCTGATTGATGGTCAGTGTTGCCCCGCCGGCGACGCCCCCGGCTCCGGCGCTGCCGAGGCCGCAATCGCTTCACCGTTCAGGGGTTGCAAGCCGCCGCCAAGAGCCTTGTACAACGCCACCGTATTGGCGATGTCCTCGCGCCTGAGTTCCAGCAGCGTCTGCCGTGCGGCATACAGTTCGCGCTGTGTATCCAGCAGCTCCAGCCGGCCATCAATTCCGGCCCGGTAACGCAGGCTTGAAAGCGCCAAACGGCGTTCCGACGCACTGACTGAACGTAATTGCGCCTTGATCTGACGATCAAAGGTGGCCGTTCCCGCCAAGGCATCCGCCACCTCGCGAAAGGCCGTCTGGATTGCGCGCTCGTACTGGACAACGGCTTCGGATTTGCGCACTTCTGCCAGGCGCAGCCCGGCGCGCAGACGCCCGCCCTGGAACAACGGCTGGGAAATCTGTGGCGCGAAACGCCACACCTGTCGAGCTGGATCGAACAGGCCATCAAGCGAGGTGCTGGCATAGCCGAACGATGCCGTGAGCGAAATCTGCGGGAAAAAGGCAGCGCGTGCCGCGCCGATATCTGCATTGGCAGCCACCAGCATCTGTTCGGCCTGTCGCAGATCGGGGCGCGTCAACAACAGATCGGCCGGCAACCCTGGCGGCAGACGTGCAACGACGGGTTGTCGTTCCAACGGCAGTGCCAGCGGCAGATCGCCGGGCAGTTCGTCTCCGACCAGCAGCTGCAGCGCATTGTGGGCCAGTGCCAGCGCGCGCTTGCGCGCTTCCAGGTCGGCTTCGGCAACCGCCACCTGACCTTCGGCCTGCGCCACGTCCAGGCCACCATGCTGTTCGGCTTGCTTCAACAGCCGGGCCAGTTCCAGGGACTGGCGCCAGTCTGCCAGCGTCTGTTCGGCCAGCGTCCGCTGTTCCTCAGCGAGTTGCCGGGCGAAATAGGCATCCGCGACGGCGCCAACCAGCGCAATCTGCGCGGCATCACGCCCATGCCCCTCCGCGAGGTAGCGTGCCAGCGCTGCATCGGAAAGTGCGCGTACGCGCCCGAACAGGTCCAGTTCGAAGGCGCTGACGCCAACACTCACCCCCATCTGCTTGCCGACTTCATGACTCGGGGCCACGTCTTTGTTCGAACCCATTGTCCGCTCGCGGACATGGTTCGCATCGACGGACACCGACGGCCAACGCCCGGCAAGCTGGATGCGCGACATCGCCTGCGCCGCCTCCACGTTCAGCGCGGCCAGACGCAGATCGCGGTTGTTCAGCAAGGCGTGGCTGATCAACCTCTGCAGGCGTGGATCGCCGAACATCGTGCGCCAACCCAGTTCGCTTGCGGGCGCTGTCGTGCCAGCAATCGTGGCCGGGAGGTCCTGCGCCGGATAGTTCGCGGGTACCGGGAGCGCCGGGCGTTGCAGTGCCGGCGTCAGCGAGCAGGCGGTCAGGCACCACGCGAGGGACAAAGGGATCCACGGACGCATTATCAATTTTCCCTGGTCACGAACGATGCACGCTTCGAGCTGCGCGCACGCCAGGCTTCAAGACGTGCCTGCGCGCCCATCACGAACACGAAAAACGCCGGCACGAAGAACACGGCCAGCAGCGTGCCACTGAGCATGCCGCCAAACACACCTGTGCCGATGGCATGCTGGGTTTCCGCACTGGCGCCCGAGGCGAGCATCAGAGGCATCACGCCGAGAGTGAAGGCCAGCGAAGTCATCAGGATCGGCCGCAGGCGCAGCCGGGCTGCCGTTACCGCAGCGTCGACCAGCGTCCTGCCCTCGGCGTGCAACTGGCGGGCGAACTCGACGATGAGAATGGCGTTCTTCGCCGACAGGCCGATGATGGTGATCATGCCGACTTTGAAGAACACGTCATTGGGCAGGCCTCGCAGCATCACCGCCGCCACCGCGCCGAGCAGACCCAACGGCACCACCAGCATCACCGACAGCGGGATCGACCAGCTCTCATACAAAGCGGCCAGAACAAGGAATACGACGAGCGCAGACAGCAGCATCAACATGGGCGCCTGCGCAGCCGACTGGCGTTCCTGCAGCGACTGCCCGGTCCAGGCCACGGCAAAGCCCTGTGGCAACTGCGCCGCCAGGCGTTCCATCTCTGCCATCGCCGCGCCGCTCGAAACGCCTGGTGCGGCACCACCGGCAATACGCACGGCCGGGAAGCCCTGGAATCGCATCATCTGCTGCGGCGATTCACTCCACACCGGGGTCACCACTTCGCGCAACGGCACCATGCCGCCGCGGGCATTGCGCACCCGCAGGCTCAGGACGTCATCCAGTTGCATGCGCGCGGGCGCCTCGGCCTGCAGGATCACCTGCTGCATCCGCCCCGCATTGGGAAAGTCATTGACGTAGAACGAACCCATGGCCGCCGACAGCGTGCTGCTGACCTCGGCAAACGACAGGCCCATGGCTTCGGTCTTCTGCCGGTCGATCTCCAGCCGGATGCTCTCGCCGGGCGGCAGGCCATCGGGGTAAACATCGCTGACGATGCTGCTTTGCCCGGCCAGTTCCAGCAGTCGCGTCCGGGCCGCCAGCAAGGCGCCCTCACCGCGGTTCGCACGGTCCTGCAGGAACAGGGTGAAGCCTGATGACGTGCCAAGCTCGTCGATCGCCGGCGGCATCAGGCTCATGACGGTGCCTTCGGCTGCGACCGTCATGGCCTCCTGCGCCAGAGCCGCCTCGTCGCCGGCGGTGGCGCCATCGCGCTCCCCCCAATCCTTGAGCATGGTGAAGGCCATGGCTGCATTGGGGCCCGCGCCGGAGAAGCTGAACCCCTGGACGACCAGGTTCGAGGCCAGCGCGGGCCGAGAGGCCACGTGCGCCTCGAAGGCCTTGACGACATCCAGGGTCCGCTCGCTGGTCGCGCCGGTCGGCAACTGGATGGAGGTCATGAAGTAGCCCTGATCCTCTTCCGGGAGAAAGGACGAGGGCAGTTGCGCCAATGCGAATGCCAACACGCAGCAGAGCACGGCAAAGACCGCCATCGTGCGCGCGCTGCGCCCGGCCATGCGCGCCACGCGGGAGGCATAGCCGCCTGTCAGCCGCTCGAAGGCGCGATTGAAGGCACCGAACAAGCCGCGCTTGTTGTGGTGATCGGCACTGACCGGTCGCAGCAGCGTGGCGCACAGCGCTGGAGTCAGCGTCAGAGCAAGGAATGCCGAGAACAGGATGGACACCGCCATCGACAGCGTGAACTGCTGGTAGATCACCCCCACCGAGCCCGCGGCAAACGCCATGGGGATGAACACTGCGGTGAGCACCAGGGTAATGCCGATCACGGCGCCGGCGATCTCCTTCATCGCCTTGACGGTGGCATCCGCGGGGGACAGCCCCTGGGTCGCCATCAGCCGCTCGACGTTCTCCACCACGACAATGGCATCATCCACGATGATGCCGATGGCCAACACCATGCCGAACATGGTCAACGAGTTGATCGAAAACCCGGCCGCCAGCATGACCGCGAAGGTGCCGAGCAGCGCGATGGGGGCCACGATGGCCGGAATCAGGGTGTAGCGGATGTTCTGCAGGAAAAGGTACATCACCAGAAATACCAGCACCATCGCTTCGAGCAGCGTGTGGATCACCTTTTCGATGGAGACCTTCACGAACGGCGCGGTATCGAAGGGAATGGAATAGGCCATGCCGGCCGGCATGCCGGGCGCCAGTCCGGTCAGGCGCTCGCGCACGGCCTGCGCCGTGCGCACCGCATTGGCGCCCGGTGAAAGCTGGATGGCAGCGCTGGTCGCGGTCATGCCGTTTTCGCGGTTGGAGAAGGCATAGGACTGGGCACCCAGTTCGACACGCGCCACATCGCCGATCACCACCCTCGCACCGTCGGCGCCGGCACGAAGCACCACGGCCGCGAACTGCTCCGGTGTCGAAAGCTGGCCTTCGACGGTCAGCGGCACGGTCAGGCGCTGACCCGGCAAAGCCGGTTCGTCACCCACGCGTCCCGGCGCGATCTGCACGTTCTGCTGCTCAATGGCTTTGGCCAGATCGTTCATCGACAGCCCGTACGTCGTGAGCTTCGCCGGATCAACCCAGATGCGCATCGCCTGTTCTGCGCCGAACAATTGCACACGGCCCACGCCTTCGATGCGGCGCAGTTCCTGGACAATGTTGCGCGCAAGATAGTCGTTCAACGCCACTTCATCATGGCTGCCGTCGGGTGAGGTCATGCCGACCATCATCAGGAAACCAGAGGCGGCGGACTCGACCTGCAAGCCGCTCTGGCGCACCACCTGTGGCAAGCGTGGTTCTACCGATTTGATGCGGTTCTGCACATCCACCTGGGCCAGTTCCGGATTCGTGCCGGGTTTGAATGTCGCCGTTATTTGAGCGGTGCCGGAGGTATCGACGGATGACTCGAAGTACAGAAGGTTCTTGACACCGGACAGCTCCCGCTCGACCAGACTGACGACGGAGTCGTTCAGTGTCTGTGGCGTAGCGCCCGGATAAGTGGCGTAGAGGCTGACCGATGGCGGTGCCACGGAGGGGTAGCGGGCAATGGGAAGCTGCGGAATCGCGATGAGGCCGAACAGCACGATGAACAGCGCGATCACCCAGGCAAACACCGGGCGTCTGATGAAAAATTGGGGCATGACCGGATTTCCCTGTGCTCAACGCGCGGTGATTGCGACATGCGGCGCAGCGGCCTGCCAGTCGCGTGTTTCGACCTGCACGCCATCGGACAGACGCTCGCCGCCCTCGATGACGACGCGCTGACCTGCACTGAGTCCGGACGCAATCCGGTAGCGACCGCCAACCAGTTCGCCCACCTCGACTGCGACCCGATGAGGCTGCTGCCGTGCATCGACCACCCATACGCCGGGTTGGCCTGCAGTGCGGGTGACAGCCTGCTGAGGCACCATCAGCGCATCTGCGTAGTGGGCACGCTGCACACGCGCCTTCACGTACATGCCCGGCAGCAAGCGGCGCCGAGGGTTGTCGACCAGCACCCGCAGCAGCACGTCACCGGTGCCTGCGTCGACGCTGATGCCCGAAAAGAGCACGCGTCCGTCCAGCCCGTAAGGTTGGCCGCTGCTCTTCAGTATCTGCACGGGCAATGTGCGGTCATCCGTCCCGGACCGGCGATCCAGTGCGTCGCTCAGGCGCTCCAGTGCGTCCGCCGACTGGCGCACGTCAACATAGACCTGATCAATCTGCTGGATCGTGGCCATGGGTACGGCGTCGTTTGACGATACCAGCGCACCTTCGGACACGAGCGCCTGATCGACACGGCCTGAAATGGGGGCATCCACCGTGGCGAATTTCAGGTCGAGCGCTCTGCGCGACAATGCTGACCTGGCCTGCGCAACGTCGGCCGCCGCTTGCGCCTGTTGCGACACAGCATCGTCATACGCCTGCTGGCTGACCGCTTCGGCCTGCACCAGCGGCGCCAGGCGTTCCGCCTGCACACGCGCACGGTCAAATACCGCCTGTGCCCGCTGCAACGCGGCTGCAGCGCTGTCGACCTCGGCCTTGAACGGGGCGGACCGGATCTGGAACAACGCAGTGCCAACCCTGATCTCGGTGCCTTGCTCGAACAACCGCTTCTGCACGATGCCGCTGACCTGGGGCCGAATCTCTGCCGTGCGTACGGCCGCCACACGTCCCGGCAGCTCGTCATGGACCGCGAGTGTCGCCGGTTCAATGGTCAGCACAGTCACCCGGACCGATGGCGCCGACGCTTCGGTCTGTTGCGCAGGTTTGCAACCGGCCAGCGCGAGGACGACAACCCCGACCAGCACGGCGCACAGCCGCTTTCCTTGTAGGCGCATGAATTCAGACATCTCCAGTTTGCCGGCCTCGTGCGGGTTCGGCAGCAAGACCCGAAAAAGACTGATCCTGAAGGGTGTCTGTGGGTTATTGATTGACGTTCCATGGAGATAGAATGGAGGCACGAATTGAATCCAGCAGACGCTTTGTGGAGCATTGAACTTGTCGCCCCCTGCCCTCCAGGACGCTTTGCAGGAAGCGTTGATCCTGATTGCCGAAGACGAGGCGGAGATTGCCGAAATCCTGGCCGCTTATCTCCAGCGCAGCGGCATGCGCACGATCCATGCACCCGATGGACGAGAAGCCCTGGCCAAACACCTGTCCCTCAAGCCCGACTTGGTACTGCTCGACGTGCATATGCCCCGCATGGACGGCTGGAAGGTGCTCAGCGAAATCCGCACCCGGGGCGACACACCCGTCATCATGCTTACGGCGCTCGACCAGGATATTGACAAGTTGATGGGGTTGCGCATCGGGGCAGACGACTACGTAGTCAAGCCCTTCAACCCCGCCGAGGTGGTCGCCCGAGTCCAGGCGGTACTTCGCCGCACCAGCGCAGACAGTGCCAACAACGCACGTCTATTGCGGGTTGGCGCGTTCCAGGTCGATCTGGACAATCATGAAGCCGTCGTGCGCGTCGGCGGCAAGCGCCGCACGCTGGAACTGACGCTGACCGAGTTCAGGATCCTGGCCGCCCTGATGCGCGCCCCCAAGCGTGTCTTCAGCCGCGCCGAACTGCTCGTCACCTGCCTGCCTGAGGGCGATACGCAGGAGCGGACGGTGGACAGCCACATCAGCAAGCTGCGCAAGAAACTGGAAAACCTGGATATTCAGGGCGTCCCCGCCAGTGTGCGCGGTGTCGGCTACCGCTTCGGGAGCGGCACGTGAAGCACAGCCCGGGACTGCGCAAGCAGATTACGCGGTCCCTGATCGCCATGGCACTGGGTGTGATCCTGTTGTCGGTGGTCGGCACTTATGTCTTCTATGCGCTGGCCAGCATCTACTCGCCGGGCAGCATCTCGGAAACGTGGATACCTTCCGGCGTCGAATTGGTCTGGATCGTCGGCACGACGCTTGTCGCGCTGACACTTGCCGGATCCGTCGCCATCCGGTTGTCACGCCAGATCCTGACTCCCCTGAACGCTGTTGCCGACAGCTTGCGCGACGTTGCCCAAGGCAGGCTCGATGTCCGTGCCGTAGTGGATGCGCACGCATCGGGGGAAACGGCTCAGTTGGCGCGCGATTTCAACGCATTGGCCGAACGGCTGCAAAGTGCGACACGTGAGCGGGAATTCTGGAATGCGGCCGTTGCTCATGAACTGCGCACACCCGTCACCATCCTGCGCGGGCGCTTGCAGGGGTTGGCAGAAGGTGTTTTTTCGCCCAGTGCCGAGATATTCGAAGGTCTGTTGCGTCAAGTGGAAGGACTGAGTCGGCTTATCGAGGATCTGCGAGCGCTCAGTCTCAACGAGAGCGGCCATCTGGAGTTCGATATGGCGCCGACCGACCTGGGGCAGGAGGTCTCCGATGTGGTGCATGCGTTTGCAGCCAGCTTGCAGGCGCGCGGCTTCGATCTGCACACCGAACTGCAGGCGCCGGCACCGGTGATCTGCGATGCGATCCGTATCCGGCAGGCGCTGATGGCGCTGATCGAGAATGCGCTGAAGTACGCAACGCCCGGCCCTCTGTGCGTAACGCTAAACGCGACACCGGATTTCTGCGATCTGAGCGTCGAAGACCACGGCCCGGGCATTCCGTCCGAAATGACGGATCACGTGTTTGAGGCCTTTCGCCGCGGCGATCCGTCGCGATCGCGAAGCAGCGGCGGCAGCGGCCTGGGGCTGGCGGTGGTCAGGGTGATCGCAGAGGCGCACGGCGGGCGCGCGGCCTGCTCGCCTTCGACGGCCGGCGGGACGGTGTTCTCCCTGCGCTGGCCGACGATCCGGGGCGAAGCGTCCGACCCGCCGGTTGCAACGACCCGGAACGGGTACATCGCCAACATCATGTGAAAGCAATTGCCAAGCACCGCAGGCGTCGGGATACCCGATATTGATCCACGAACGCAGGTCGTCTGCACGCTCCAGCGTTCGGCACTTGCCGTCACCCCGTCGGCACAAACGGTGGTCTGCTGCCGGCTTGCCCTCGGCGTGGACGTCGTGCGTGACCACCGCCACGGTCTTGCGGCCCGTCAACACCATGCCCGTCTTCATTGACGCGCCGGAATCGGCGATGCCGGTCGTCGGGCGGTGGCGGATGCCGTGCGCGCCAACATGCCGTACGCCGGCAACCACGGGCACACCACCCGCCGGCACGATACTCGCCAGAAACCCGGTGCCGGTCATGTTTCCAAGCGCTTCGGCAGGTGACGAATGCGCGTGACTTATTGACAAACATGTTCTGCGGAGCCCCCCCGGCCCGGACTGGCCTCACCTCGCAACAAAAAAGGGCATCTCCACGGAGACGCCCTTTTTCTTTCCGGCAACCGGCTCGACGACCGTGCTTATGCGCCGGTGCCCTCGCCGCTCATCGCCAGCATGAGCTGGTTCATGCGGCGCACGAAGCTGGCGGGGTCTTCCAGCGCGCCGCCTTCGGCGAGCAGCGCCTGGTCGAACAGCACTGCGGCCCAGTCGTCAAAATGCGCTTCTTCCTTGCGCAGGCGCTGCACCACCGGGTGCTGCGGGTTGATCTCCAGAATGGGTCTGGACATCGGTGCTTCCTGTCCGGCCGACTTCAGGATGCGCGCCAGATTGCCGCCGATGTCGAACTCGTCCGACACGAGGCAGGCCGGCGAGTCGGTCAGGCGGTGCGTCACGCGCACCTCCTTCACACGCTCGGCGAGCGAGCCCTGCAGGCGCTCGACCAGCGGCTTGAATTCGCCGGCGTCGCGCTCGCGCGCTTCCTTCTCGGCTTCGTCCTCGAGCGCGCCCAGATCCAGCCCGCCCTTGGCGACGGACACCAGCGCGCGGCCTTCGAATTCGGTCAGGTTGCCGACCACCCATTCGTCGACGCGCTCGGTCATCAGCAGCACTTCGATGCCCTTCTTGCGGAACACTTCAAGATGCGGGCTGTTCTTCGCGGCGTTGAAGGTTTCGGCGGTGACGTAGTAGACCTTGTCCTGGCCATCCTTCATGCGCGACACGTAGTCGGCCAGCGACACCGACTGTTCTTCGGTGTCGAGATGGGTGGACGCGAAGCGCAGCAGGCCGGCCACTTTTTCGCGGTTGGCGGCGTCCTCGCCCACGCCTTCCTTGAACACCTTGCCGAATTCCTTCCAGAACGCGGCGTACTTCTCCTTCTGGTTCTCGGCGAGATCTTCCAGCACGGACAGCACCTTCTTCGTGCAGCCGGAGCGGATGGTGTCGATGTCGCGGCTTTCCTGCAGGATTTCGCGCGACACGTTCAGCGGCAGGTCGGCGGAGTCGACCACGCCGCGCACGAAGCGCAGGTAGGCCGGCAGCAGCTTTTCGGCGTCGTCCATGATGAACACGCGGCGCACGTAGAGCTTCAGGCCGTGGCTGGCGTTGCGGTCCCACATGTCGAACGGCGCGTGCGACGGCACGTAGAGCAGCTGCGTGTATTCGTGCCGGCCTTCGACGCGCGCGTGCGACCAGGCCAGCGGCTCCTGGTAGTCGTGGCTGACGTGCTTGTAGAACTCCTTGTACTGCTCGTCGCTGATGTCCGACCTGGCGCGCGTCCACAGCGCGTTCGCCTGATTGACGGTTTCGTCCTCGTCGGTCATGACCTGCTTGCTCTCGCCGTCGACTTCCTTCCACTCTTCCTTCTTCATCACGACCGGCTGCAGGATGTGGTCGGAGTACTCGCGGATGATGGAACGCAGCTTGAAGCCGGACAGCAGTTCGTCCTGGTCCTCGCGCAGGTGCAGCACGATTTCGGTACCGCGCGCTTCGCGCTCGACCGTTTCCACGCTGTACTCGCCGGCGGTCTCGCCGGTCATCGAGCACGCCCACTTCACGCCTTCGCTCTCCGGCAGGCCGGCACGGCGGCTGCAGACCGTCACGCTGTCGGCGACGATGAAGGCCGAATAGAAGCCGACGCCGAACTGGCCGATCAGGTTGGCGTCCTTCTTCTGGTCGCCGGTCAGGCTGGAGAAGAACTCCTTGGTGCCGCTGCGCGCGATGGTGCCCAGATGCGCCACCGCGTCGTCACGCGACATGCCGATGCCGTTGTCGGTGATGGTGATGGTGCGTGCATCCTTGTCATAGGCGACGCGTATCTTCAGATCGGTGTCCGACTCCAGCAGCGCCGGATTGGCAATGGCTTCGAAGCGAAGCTTGTCGCAGGCGTCCGACGCGTTGCTGACCAGTTCGCGCAGGAAGATGTCGCGATTGCTGTACAGCGAATGGATCATCAGATGTAGCAGCTGCTTCACTTCAGCCTGGAAATTCATGGTCTGGGCAGCGCTTGCGGTTTCTGACATGACGACTCCGTAAATGAATTGACAACCACGGGATGTGGAGACTTCCCCCCGGCATTTCAAGACCCGGCTATGCTGTGCGGTCCACAGAATGTCGACACCCCGATGACCACCCGCCCGAAAATGGGTTTGCCCCGCAAATCCGACGCTGAAAATTCCGCCGAGCGCGACCCGGCCCGCAAGCCGATACGCAACAGCACCGCGAAGTCGCGCACGCTGAGCCGCAACACCGCCCAGCTCGCCCCCTCCGCGCGCACTGATGGCGCGCCACGCAAGCCGCGCGACGCCGCCGGCGAGCGCAGCCCGTACGTCGGCAAGGGCGAACGGGCACCGCGCAAGGATTTCTCCGACCGCCCGCCGCGTGGCGAGTGGAAACCGCGTGGCGATGGCCCGCCGCGCACACCGCGTGAAGGCTCCGGCGAACGCACGCCGTACGCCGGCGGCGGCGAACGGACACCGCGCAAAGACTTCTCCGAGCGCCCGCCGCGTGGCGAGTGGAAACCGCGTGGCGATGGCCCGCCGCGCACGCCGCGTGAAGGCTCCGGCGAACGCACGCCGTACGCCGGCGGCGGCGAACGGACACCGCGCAAGGACTTCTCCGAGCGCCCGCCGCGTGGCGAGTGGAAGCCCCGTGGCGACGGCCCGCCGCGCGCGCCGCGTGAGGCGGCCGGCGAACGCCCGCCACGTCGCAATGCCGGTGACCGGCCGCCGCGTGCGGCAAAGCCTGCCAGCGCGCCGCTGCGCCCTGCAAAACCGTGGGATGAGCGCGCAACCGACAAGCGCGGCCGCGTGCAGGCGGTGCAGCGCGACGACAGCGATGACGAAGGATCAAAGGACGGTGTGCGCGTGTCGCGCTATCTGGCCGACCGTGGCGCCGCGTCGCGGCGCGAGGCGGACGACTGGATCGCCCGCGGCTGGGTGACGGTCGACGGCGAAACCGCCGTGCTCGGCCAGCGCGTGCTGTCGCACCAGAAGGTCGAAGTCCACAAGCAGGCGCGGGACGACCAGGCCCTGCGCGTCACGGTGCTGCTGCACAAGCCGGTCGGCTACGTCAGCGGTCAGGCCGAGGACGGGCATCAGCCGGCGAGCGTGCTGTTTCTGCCGGAAAACCAGTGGTCGGGCGACACGTCCGGACAGACCTTCAACCGCAATCACCTGCGCGGCCTCGCGCCGGCCGGGCGGCTCGACATCGACTCGCACGGCCTGCTGGTGCTGACGCAGGACGGTCGCGTTGCACGCGTGCTGATCGGCGAGGACTCGACGATCGAAAAGGAATACCTGGTGCGCGTGCGCGCTGCGAAGCCTTTCGGCAACGGTCCGCTGTCGGAAACCTTCCCGGCCGAATCAATGGCGCTGCTGAATCACGGTCTGGAGCTGGACGAGCAGCCGCTGAAGCCGGCCAAGGTGAGCTGGCAGAACGAAGAGCAGTTGCGCTTCGTGCTGCGCGAGGGCAAGAAGCGCCAGATCCGGCGCATGTGCGAAGGCGTCGGCCTGGAAGTGGTCGCGCTCAAGCGCGTGCGCATCGGCCGCGTTCCGCTGGCCGACCTGCCGGTCGGCAAGTGGCGCTACCTGCGCAAGGACGAGTTGTTCTGATCGACGAACCCGGCGGCCACCGCCGGGCTCCCTTTCGCCGGATGTCCTTTCACCGACGGCCGCCACCGGATCCGCGCCCGCCGGCGGCCGTCGATCCTGCGGCTAGCCTTGCAGCTTCTTGCCCTTCGTGGCGCGCACGCCGCGCCAGGCCATGAGGTCGGCCTCGCCCAGATTCAGCGTCTTCGAGCGCCCGCGTGAGCCGGGCACGCTAAGCGCCAGCGTGTCGCGGAACAGTTCGAGGCGGGCCAGTTTCTCGCCCTCGGGCAAGGTCATGATCTTCACGCCCTTGCCGCCACCGAGCACCTTCATTTCTTCCAGCGGGAACACCAGCAGGCGCTCCGCGCCAAGCGCGACCACCCAGCGGTCGGTCGGCAGCAGGCGCAACGGCGCCAGCGCGAGCGCGCCGTCGGTATTGAGGAAGGCCTTGCCGGCGCGGGTGCGGCTCACCATGTCTTCCATCGCGCACACGAAGCCATAGCCGGCGTCCGACGCGACCAGATAGCGGCTGCCCGGCTCGCTGCTCAGCACGGCGACCAGCTTCTTGCCGGCGAGGTCTGCCAGCGAGGACACGGGCACGCCGTCGCCCTTGCCGCTCGGCAAGTCGGTCGGCTTGATGGTGTAGCAGCGGCCTTCGGTATCGATGAGCACGACCGGCCACACGGTGCGGCACTTGAGCACCGCGAGCGGGCCGTCGCCGGCCTTCCAGGCGAGGCCAGCTTCATCCACGTCGTGGCCGGAACGCAGGCGGCCGAAGCCGCCGCGCGACACGATGACGGTGACCGCCTCGTCAATCTGCGGCACTTCGCGCGCGCGCGTGGCCTGTGCGTCCGGATTGACCAGCGTGCGCCGTTCGTCGCCGAAGCGCTCCACGTCGGCCGCCACCTCGCCGCGCACGAAGGCGCGCAGCGCTTCGTCGCTGCCGATGATGGCGAGCAGGCCGGTGCGCTCGGCGTCCAGCGCGTCGCGCTCGCCCTGCAGCTTGATGGCCTCCAGGCGCGCCAGCTGACGCAGGCGGATGTCCAGCACGTCCTCGGCCTGGCGCTCGGTGATGCCGAAGCCGGCCATCAGGTCGGCCTTGGGATCATCGGCGGCGCGGATGATGGCGATCGCGCGGTCGATGTCGAGCAGGATGGCAAGCCGCCCGTCGAGGATGTGCATGCGCGTGTCGATGTCGGCAATGCGCGCGGAAATGCGTCGCTGCACCGCGCCCAGCCGATAGGTGCACCACTGGCGCAACAACGCCGGCACGCCGATCTGGCCGGGGCGGCGCGCGGTGTCGAGCACCGTGAGGTTGAGGCTGTGGTTGCACTCCAGATCGGTATAGGCGAACAGGAAGGACAGCAAATCCTCCTGGCTCACCGCGCGCGACTTGGGTTCAACGACCAGGCGCACCGGATGACGGGCGTCGGATTCGTCGCGCACCGAATCGATGAGCGAGGTGGCAAGCGCGCGCGTGCGCGCCTGTTCGTCGCTGATCTTCTTCTTGTCGCCCTTGGGTTTCGGGTTCGCGAGGTCATCGATACGGCTCATGATGGCGCCGGTGCTCACGCCGGGCGGCAGCGCGGTGACCACGATCTGCCACTGGCCGCGTGCCAGCGCCTCGATCTCGTGGTTGGCGCGCAGACGGAAGGAGCCACGTCCTTCGCGGTAGGCGGCGACGATGGACTCACGCGACGAAATGAGCGTGGCGCCATTCGGGAAGTCGGGGCCCTGGAAGCAGTCGATGACGTCGTCGTCCGGCAGGCGCGGATCGTCGAGCAGTCGGCACACGGCGTCGCCGATCTCGCGCAGGTTGTGCGACGGAATCTCGCACGCCATGCCGACCGCGATGCCTGACGCGCCGTTGGCGAGCACGACCGGCAGGCGCGCCGGCAGCAACGCCGGTTCCTGCTGCGTGCCGTCGTAGTTGGGCTGGAACTCGACGACGCCCGCATTGATTTCCGACAGCAGCACGTGCCGCGCGAACGCGGTGAGACGGCATTCGGTGTAGCGCATGGCGGCGGCGTTGTCGCCGTCCATGGAACCGAAGTTGCCCTGGCCGTCGATCAGCGGGTAACGCAGCGTGAACGGCTGCGCCAGCCGCACCATGGCTTCATAGACGGACGAGTCGCCGTGCGGATGGTATTTGCCGATGACGTCGCCGACGACGCGCGCCGACTTCTTGTGCGCCGAATCCGGCCGCGCGAAGGCGTCCATCGAGAAGAGGATGCGGCGCTGCACCGGCTTCATGCCGTCTTCCACGCCGGGCAGCGCACGCGATGTGACCACGCTCATTGCGTAGGTCAGATAGGCCTGCGACGCGTGCGCGTCGACCGGCACGTCATCGATGTCAGGTTCGAACAGGGTGTCGCTCAATTCAGGAACTCCAGTGATTCATTCCACATTTCGCAGCGCGGGGTGAGCGAGCGCAGCCCGGCAACACCCCCGAGCTGCAATGCCTGCAGGCAGACCCGTCACGCATCGGGCACGACGCTGTCGCCTTCCAGTTCCATCCAGCGCCGGCGGCGCTCCGCTTCCTTCTTGCCCATGAGCATGGTGAAGGTGTTGAGCACGACCTCCGGATCGGCGCCCGGCGTGATGCGGATGAGGCGGCGCGTTTCCGGATTCATCGCCGTTTCCTTCAGCTCGTCCGGATTCATTTCGCCCAGGCCCTTGAAGCGGCTCACCGTGAGCGCGCTCTCGCCGATGCCATCCGCGATCAGGTTGGCGAGGATGCTGTCGCGCTCTGCCTCGTCCAGCGCGTACAGACGGCGCGCCGGGCGCGACCTGGTCGGCGCGATCTTGATGCAGTACAGCGGCGGCTGGCCGATGAACACGTGGCCGCGGTCGATCAGCTTGGGGAAGTGGCGCAGGAACAGCGTGAGCTGCAGCGTCTGGATGTGCGCGCCGTCGACGTCGGCGTCCGACAGCACGATCACCTTGTGGTAGCGCAGCCCGTCGAGCACGCTGTCCGGCGCATCCGGCTTGTGGGCGTCGATGCCGAGCGCGACCGCGATGTCATGCACCTCATTGTTGGCAAAGATTTCCGTGGCGTCGATCTCGAAGGTGTTGAGCACCTTGCCGCGCAGCGGCAGCACCGCCTGGAACTGGCGGTCGCGCGCCTGCTTGGCGCTGCCGCCGGCGGAGTCGCCCTCCACCAGGAAGATCTCGTTCTGTTCCGGCGACGTGCCGGTGGCGTCGGTCAGCTTGCCCGGCAGCAGGGTCACGCCGGAGCCGGCGCGCTTTTCCACCACTTTGCCGGCGCGCGCGCGGGTCTGGGCGCTCTTGATGGCGAGCCCGGCGATGCGCTGCGCCTCGGCCGCGTGATCGTTGAGCCAGCGGTCCAGCGTGTCCTTGATCGCCTCGTACACAAGCTTCACCGCCTCGCGGTTGTTCAGCTTGTCCTTGGTCTGCCCCTGGAAGCGCGGCTCCAGCACCTTGGCGCTGAGCACATAGCTCGCATGCTGCGACACGTCTTCCGATTGCAGTGCGAGCTTGGCCGGCATCAGGCCGTGATGCGTCGCGTAGTCCTTCACCGATTCGAACAGCGCCTGGCGCATGCCGGACTCATGCATGCCGCCGCCCGGCGTCGGAATCAGGTTCACGAAGGATTCGCGCACCGACGTGCCTTCGACGAACGCGATCGCCCACTCGGCGCCCTCGCCCGCGTCGTAGCCGGTGATGCCGCTGCGTGCGCCGCTGAACAGCTCGTAGCGCGACTCGGCCCGCATCTCGCCCAGCTCTTCGCGCAGGTAGCCTTCGAGGCCGTTCGCATACTGCCACTCGCGCACGTCGCCGCTCTCTTCGTCCGAGAAGCGGATGCGCACGCCCGGCAGCATGGCGCTGCGCGCGCGCAGCAGGTGTTCGATATCGCTGCGCTTGACCTTGGCGCTCGCGAAATAACGCGGATCGGGCCAGGCCCGCACGCGCGTGCCGGTGGCCGACTTCGGGCAGCTGCCGACCTCGCGCAGGCCCTGCGACACGCCGTGGTCGAACTGGATCGCGTACTCGCGTCCGCCACGCTTGACGGTGGCGTCGAGCCGGCTCGACAGCGCATTGGTCACGGTGACGCCAACGCCGTGCAGGCCGCCCGCGATCTTGTAGGCCTTGCCTTCGAACTTGCCGCCCGAGTGCGGGATGGTGAAGATGACCTCGACCGCCGGCACGCCCTTGGTCGGATGGATATCGACCGGAATGCCGCGGCCGTTGTCCTCGACCGTCACCGAGCCGTCGGCGTGCATCTCGACACCGAGCACGTCGGCAAAGCCGCCCTGAGCCTCGTCGCAGGCGTTGTCTATCATTTCCTGCACGATGTGGTTCGGACTGTCGGTCCGCGTGTACATGTCGGGACGCTTCTGGATCGGCGCGATGCCCTCAAGCACCTGGATCTCGGAAGCGTTGTAGCTGCTGGGTGTGTTCATCGGAATCTTGAAAGTTGCGAAGTGGCGCCGCGCGGCACTGCCCACGGTACGGGAAGCGCGCTAGTTTGCATGCAATCGGCGGTCGCCGTCGATCTTGACATGGCTTTGTCCGTCACGGACACGCGCTCAGGTCGTGTAGACTGCCCCACTTTTTGCCGACGCCATGTGGTTCAAGAACCTCCAGATCTACCATCTCGCCGCCCCGTTCACGCTCACCCACGAGCAGCTCGACGAAAAGCTCGCCGCGCAGGCGTTCCAGCCTGGCAGCAGCGTTGAGATGCAGCGCATGGGCTGGATCTCGCCGCGCGACAATGGCGTGCTGGTGCACGCCGTCGCCGGCCAGATGATGATTGCGCTGCGCACCGAAAAAAAGCTGCTGCCCGCATCGGTGATCAACCAGGTCGCCAAAGCGCGTGCGCAGGAGATCGAGGAGCGCCAGGGTTACAAGCCAGGGCGCAAGGAAATGCGCGAACTCAAGGACACGGTGACCAACGAGCTGCTGCCGCGCGCGTTCGCCGTGTGGCGCGATACCCGCGTGTGGATCGACCCGGTCAGGGGGCGCATCGTCGTCGATGCCGCCGCGAGTGCCAAGGGCGACGAAGTGATGCAGCTGCTCAACGAAAGCGTGGAGAACCTCGGCGCCCGTCCGCTGCAGACGCGTGAATCACCGGTCGCCGCGATGACCTCGTGGCTGGCCGCCGACGAAGCCCCCGCCGGCTTCTCGGTCGACCAGGACACCGAACTGCGTTCCAGCACGCAGAGCAAAGCCACCGTACGCTACGTGCGCCACGCGCTGGACGCGGCCGACCTGCGCCGTCATATCGAAGCGGGCAAGCAGTGCACGCGCCTCGCGATGACATGGATGGATCGCGTGTCCTTCACGCTGACCGAAACCCTCGCCATCAAACGCGTCACGCCGCTGGATGTGCTGACCGAAAAGGAAGATGGCAGCGGAGACGAAGCGGAGCGCTTCGACACCGACTTCGCGTTGATGAGCGGCGAACTCGGCCGCCTGATCGATCACCTGACGGAAACGCTGGGTGGCAGGCAGGATTGACGACATGCGCCGCATCTCCTGCAAGAGGGGCGGCACATGAATGACTCCCGGCGCGGCTCACGATAAAACGTCCGCAGGGATCGAAGACGAAAAAAAGCCCTTGGTCGCATGCGACCAAGGGCTTTTTTTGCAGGCTTGTGAAGGCCTTTTCCATGACGAACTGCTCGAATTCTTGGGGTGGCTGATGGGGCTCGAACCCACGACAACCGGAATCACAATCCGGGACTCTACCAACTGAGCTACAGCCACCACTGGAACAACTGTCGGGCGACAGCTGCTTGAAACTATCAGGCCTGCTGGCCTGCCCGGCAGGAATCGAACCCGCAACCTACGGCTTAGAAGGCCGTTGCTCTATCCAGTTGAGCTACGGGCAGGTACTAAGTACGGCGTTGCGGACCGATATTCTGGTCGGGGTGGAGGGATTCGAACCCCCGACATCTTGCTCCCAAAGCAAGCGCGCTACCGGGCTGCGCTACACCCCGAGAGGCCGGAATATTACCGGCCGTCAGGCACGCGGTCAATGGTTGCGGGGCATGTCGGTGAAGAAAAAACCTTCATGCCCCGCCCGCCATCAGCCTTGCTGCTCGTCCGACTCCGGCGTCGCGATCAGCGCCTTCATCGACAGGCGGATACGACCCTTCTCGTCCGTCTCCAGCACCTTCACCTTCACCTGCTGGCCTTCCTTCAGGTGATCGGCGACGTTGGCGATGCGCTCGTTGGCGATCTGCGAAATGTGCAGCAGGCCGTCCTTGCCCGGAAGCACGCTGACGATGGCGCCGAAATCGAGCAGACGCAGCACCGTGCCGTCATAGACCTTGCCCACTTCGACTTCGGCGGTGATTGCCTCGATGCGGCGCTTGGCGGCTTCGGCGGCATCCGCGCTCACCGATGCAATGGTGATCGTGCCGTCGTCGCCGATGTCGATCGTAGCGCCGGTCTCTTCGGTCAGCGCACGGATGACGGCGCCGCCCTTGCCGATCACGTCGCGGATCTTCTCGGGGTTGATCTTCATCGTCAGCAGGCGCGGTGCGTAGGTCGACACGCCGTCACGATGGCCGCTCATCGACGCCTGCATGATGCCGAGAATGTGCTTGCGCGCCTCGTTGGCCTGGGCCAGCGCAACCTGCATGATTTCCTTCGTGATGCCCTGGATCTTGATGTCCATCTGCAGCGCGGTGATACCCGTGTCGGTACCCGCCACCTTGAAGTCCATGTCGCCCAGATGATCTTCATCGCCCAGGATGTCGGTCAGCACGGCGAAGCGGTTGCCGTCCTTGATCAGGCCCATGGCGATACCGGCCACGTGCGCCTTCAGCGGCACGCCGGCGTCCATCAGCGCCAGCGAACCCGCACACACGGAAGCCATCGACGAGGAGCCATTGGATTCGGTGATTTCGGAAACCACTCGCATCGAGTAGCTGAAATCTTCCGGCGCCGGCAGCACGGCGATCAGCGCGCGCTTGGCAAGACGGCCGTGGCCGATTTCGCGACGCTTCGGGGCGCCGAAACGACCGGTTTCGCCGGTGGCGAACGGCGGCATGTTGTAGTGAAGCATGAAGCGGTCGCGGTACTCACCGCCGAGCGCGTCGATGATCTGCTCGTCGCGGCCTGTACCCAGCGTCGCGATGACCAGCGCCTGCGTCTCGCCACGGGTGAACAGCGCGGAACCGTGGGTGCGCGGCAGCACGCTGTTGCGCACGACGATGGGACGCACGGTGCGCGTGTCACGGCCGTCGATGCGCGGCTCGCCGTTCAGGATCCGGCTGCGGACAATGCCGGCTTCCAGATCGAAGAAGTAGTTCTTGACGGTGTTCACGTCCGGCGCCGTCGCGGCATCTGCCGTCACGGCAGCGATCACTTCGTTGCGCAGTTCGTTGATGCGCTGGCTGCGCACCTGCTTCTGCGTGAGTCGATAGGCTTCCTGCAGCTTGCTTTCGGCCAGCTCCGACACGCGATTCCACAGCGCCTCGTCACGCGCGGGCGCTTGCCAGTCCCACTCGGGCTTGCCGGCGACTTCAACCAGTTCGTTGATCGCATTGATCGCGACCTGCATCTGCTCGTGGCCGTAGACGACCGCGCCGAGCATGACCTCTTCCGACAACTCCATCGCTTCCGACTCGACCATCAGCACGGCGGCTTCGGTACCGGCGACGACGAGGTTGAGCTGGCTTTCCTTCAGCTGCGAGGCCGTCGGGTTGAGGATGTACTGGCCATCCGCGTAACCGACGCGCGCAGCGCCGATCGGACCGGCAAACGGAATGCCCGAGATCGCCAGTGCGGCGGAGGCGCCGATCAGCGCCGGGATGTCCGCATCGACTTCCGGGTTCAGCGAAATCACCTGAACGATGACCTGGACTTCGTTGTAGAAGCCTTCCGGGAAGAGCGGGCGGATCGGACGATCGATCAGGCGCGAGGTCAGCGTTTCCTTTTCGGTCGGACGGCCTTCGCGCTTGAAGAAGCCGCCGGGGATACGGCCGGCTGCGTAGAACTTTTCGGCGTAATCGACGGTAAGCGGGAAGAAATCCTGGCCCGGCTTGGCGGACTTCGCGGCCACGACCGTTGCGAGCACAACGGTTTCCTCGACATTGACGACGACAGCGCCGCCAGCCTGACGCGCGATCTCGCCGGTTTCCAGCACCACCTTCTGGGTGCCAAGCATGAATTCCTTGCGGGTAGCGTTAAGCAAGTTGATTCCTTTCTGAGCATTTCGCGGCGGACATGCGCGCCCGCCAAAAAACAAACCGGCGGAGCCGCTTGGACTCACGCCGGTGTGTTGGGTCAAGCCATCAACGGCCTGGACATTACCTGCGGATGCAATTACTTACTTGCGCAGGCCAAGGCGCCCGATCAGCGCGCGATAGCTGTCCGCGTCAGTGCGCTTCAGATAGTCGAGCAGCTTGCGACGCTGGCTGACCATCTTGAGCAGACCACGACGCGAGTGGTGATCCTTGACGTGTTCTTTGAAGTGACCGGTCAGGTCGTTGATGCGTGCGGTCAGCAGGGCGACCTGAACTTCGGGCGACCCCGTATCGCCGGCCGCGCGCTGGTAGTCGGCCACAATGCGGGCTTTTTCGGCGGAAACGATAGCCATCGATCTAAACTCTCTCGTTTGGAAAACCGAAAATTATACGCCAGAGTTGAGCAATCTCAAGCGCTTTGGGCACTTTCCTGCGGTAAAAGACGTTTCACACGCAATCGACCTCCGCGAACGGAGACCAATCCGAGAAAAGCAGCGTCCGCATAGGCGCGCAAAACCAATTCCTCATCCAGCGCAACGTCGGTCGACACATCCGCGAGCGCAACCGTACGTCCATTGATGAGCCCGCGTGCATCCTGCGCGCTGATCCGGCACGCAGGAATGGCCTGCAGCAAAACGTCGGCCGGCTGCAGAACGGCCAGCCGTTCCGGTTCGTCCATGCCGGCCAATTGATCCAGCGTAAACGCCGCATCAAGCTGCAGCGGGCCCGTGAGGGTGCGCCGCAAGCCCGAAAGATGGGCGCCGCAGCCGAGCATCGAACCGATGTCTTCGGCCAGGGTCCGGATGTAGGTGCCCTTGCTGCAGCGCACGCGCATCCTGAACTCCGGCAGTTCGCAGGCGAGCAATTCGATGTCGTGGATGCGCACCCGGCGTATCGCGCGCTCGACCGTCTCTCCGGCGCGGGCGTATTCGTACAGTGGCTTGCCGGCGTGCTTGAGCGCCGAATGCATCGGCGGGATCTGTTGAATGTCGCCAAGATGCGCTCGCAGGGCGCTTTCCAGCCGGACGCGGTCGACATCGACAGGCAGCGTGACCAGCACTTCGCCCTCGGCATCTCCGGTCCTCGTGGTCACGCCCAACCTCACCTGCGCGACATACTCCTTGTCGGCATCGAGCATCAGCCCTGCAAAGCGCGTCGCCTCCCCGAAACACACCGGCAGCAGACCGCTTGCCAGCGGGTCGAGCGTGCCGGTATGCCCGGCACGCGCAGCCGAAAAAAGACGCCGCGCCTTCTGCAGCGCGTCGTTCGAACTCAAGCCTACGGGTTTGTCCAGAAGCAGGACGCCGTGCACCGGCTTCCAACGGGAACGGGGCTGCAAATCAGTCCTCGCTGCGCGGGGAATCGGGATTCAGCGCCTTGTCGATCAGACGGGAAAGGTGGTCCGCGCGCGCCAGCGTTTCGTCATGAACGAAATGAAGGGCCGGCGTCGTGTGTATGCGCACGCGCTTGCCGATCTCGCGTCGCAGGAAGCCGGAGGCACGCTGCAATCCTTCGTGAATCTGCTGCAGCGCCTCGCCTTCCGCAAGCGTCGTATAGAACACCTTTGCATGGGCGTAATCCGGCGTGATCTCGACCGCAGTCAGCGAAATCATGCCGACCCGCGGGTCTTTCAGCTCGGTGGCAATCAGCTTCGCAAGTTCGCGGCGGATCGCCTCCGAGACACGGTCACTTCGAGAATAACGTTCGCTCATCGATTCAGTGCGTCAGTCTCAGGCGAGCTTGCGCGCGACTTCCTGGATCTCGAACACCTCGAGCTGGTCCAGCTCTTCGATCTCGTTGAAACCGCGCAGTGAAAGGCCGCATTCGTAGCCTTCCTTCACTTCCTTGACGTCGTCCTTGAAACGCTTGAGCGAATCGAGTTCGCCAGTCCAGATCACGACGTTGTTGCGCAGCAGGCGAGCGCTTGCGTTGCGCTTGATCATGCCGGACGTGACCATGCAGCCGGCGATCGTGCCTATCTTGGAGATGCGGAAGACCTGGCGGATTTCGACCGTACCGAGCACATGCTCGCGCTTTTCCGGTGACAACATGCCGGACAGCGCGGCCTTCACCTCATCCACGGCTTCATAGATGATCGTGTAGTAGCGCAGATCGACACCGAAATTGTCGGCCAGCTTGCGTGCCCCCACGTCGGCACGCACATTGAAGCCGATGATGACACCCTTCGAAGCCTGCGCCAGATTCACGTCGGTTTCCGAAATGCCGCCCACAGCCGCGTGGATGACCTGCACCCGCACTTCGCTGGTGGACAGCTTGGTCAGTGACTGCACCAATGCTTCCTGCGAACCCTGGACGTCAGCCTTGATGATGAGCGGCAGCACCTTCACTTCGCCCTCGCCCATCTGTTCGAACATCGACTCAAGCTTGGCGGCCTGCTGCTTCGCAAGCTTCACGTCGCGATACTTGCCCTGACGGAACAGCGCGATTTCCCGCGCCTTGCGTTCGTCGGTCAGCACCAGCGCATCGTCACCGGCCGCCGGCACATCCGAGAGCCCCTGGATTTCCACCGGAATGGACGGCCCAGCTTCGGTGATCGCCTTGCCAGTCTCGTCCAGCATGGCACGCACGCGGCCGAATACCTGACCGCACAACAGGATGTCGCCACGCTTGAGCGTGCCCTGCTGAACCAGGATCGAGGCCACCGGCCCCTTGCCCTTGTCCAGACGCGCTTCGATGACAAGACCTCGCGCGGGAGCATCCACCGGCGCCTTGAGCTCGAGTACTTCCGCCTGCAGGAGCACGTGCTCCAGCAGTTCGTCTATGCCGGTACCCATCTTCGCCGACACCGGCAGGAAGGGGGAGTCACCGCCGTATTCCTCAGGCACCACACCTTCGGCGACCAGTTCCTGCTTGACCCGCTCCAGATTCGCGCCCGGCTTGTCGATCTTGTTGATCGCAACGACCAGCGGCACGTTGGCGGCCTTGGCATGATGAATGGCTTCACGCGTCTGCGGCATCACGCCGTCATCCGCCGCCACCACCAGGATGACAAGGTCGGTCGCCTTGGCGCCACGGGCACGCATGGCCGTAAAGGCCTCGTGACCCGGCGTATCGAGGAAGGTGATCATGCCGCGCGGCGTATCGACGTGATAGGCGCCGATATGCTGCGTGATGCCGCCCGCTTCGCCAGCTGCCACGCGGGCACGCCGGATGTAGTCGAGCAGCGACGTCTTGCCGTGATCGACGTGACCCATGACGGTCACGACCGGTGCACGAGGCAGCAGTTCAGCGTCCTGGTGTTCGTCGCTCGTCTCGCCGAGGAAGGCTTCCGGATCGTCAAGCTTTGCCGGCTTGGCGATATGCCCCATTTCCTCGACCAGAATCATTGCGGTTTCCTGGTCCAGCACCTGATTGATCGTCACCATCTGGCCAAGCTTCATCAGGGCCTTGATGAGCTCGGTCGCCTTGATCGCCATCTTGTGCGCGAGGTCGGCCACGGAAATCGTTTCCGGCACGAGCACTTCACGCACCACGGCTTCGACCGGCGCGGGCGCTGGTCCTCCGTCGCCGTGATCGCGGTGATGACGGCCCTTCGGACCACCACGCCAGCCGCCGGTGCCGGCATCTCCACGCGTCTTGATCTGGCGACGCTTGGCTGCGTCATCCTTCCATGCGGTGCCGGGCTTCGCCTTGGCAGCCGCAGCGGGCTTCGCCTTGGCAACCTTGTCGTCGGGCTTTGCGGGCTTGTGCAGCGTGCCCTTGGCAGCCGCAGCCTTGGCCTCTTCATCAGCTTTCGCCTTCGCCTCCGCCTCCGCCTGGGCACGCACCAGACGTGCCTCGGTCTCCTGGCGCATGCGGACTTCGCGCTCCTGCTTTTCCTTCAATTCGCGCGCCTGATGCGCGAGCAGATCCGAATGCCGCTTGGCTTCCCGTTCGCGCACACTCATCGGACGCACGACTTTGGGCTCAACCGCCGGCGGAGCGGCGGGAGCTTCAGCTTCCACGACCGGCTGCGCCGGTTCGGGCTCCGGCTCGGCCGCAGCCACGGGCGCAGGCTCCACCACAGGCTCCGGTTCCGGCTCGGGAACAGGTTCCGGCTCCGGTTCCGGCTCGGGAATCACTTCAACGGCTGCTTCGACAACAGGTTCAGCCTCAACTTCCGGCGCGACATCCTGCTCCACTTCGTCGCCCGCCTCCTGAGCCGCAGACAGCGCCTGCATCGCCTCGTCATCCGGCAGCGCCTCACTGGCATCCCGCTTGACGAGAACGCGTTTCTTGCGCACCTCGACCTGGACGGTACGTGCCTGACCGGACGAATTGGTTGCCTTGATCTCGGAGGTCTGACGACGGGTCAGCGTGATCTTGGTCTTCCCCGCCGTGTCACCGTGCTGACGACGCAAGTAATCGAGCAGACGCGTCTTGTCCTGCTCGGTCAGCGAATCGCCTTCGCTCTTCTTGTCCACACCGGCCTGCTTGAGCTGCTCGAGCAGCGCGGCCGCCGGCATTTTCAGCTCGGTCGCAAATTGGGAAACACTCATCAACGCCATACCGTCCTCAGTTATTCAAACCAGTGCGCGCGCGCAGTGGTGATCAGCGATGTCGCCCGCGCGGCATCTATGCCGGCGATTTCGACCAGTTCATCAACCGCAAGATCAGCCAGATCGTCGCGCGAGCGCACATTGGCACGCGCAAGTTGCGCCGCCAGCGGCTTGTCCATGCCGTCGAGCCCGAGCAGGTCGTCACCGACCTGCTCCAGCTGTTCCTCATCCACAATGGCTTCAGTCAACAGCACGTTGCGCGCACGGGTGCGCAATTCATTCACCGTATCTTCGTCGAATGCCTCGATCTCCAGCATTTCGGCCAACGGCACGTAAGCGACTTCTTCCAGCGTCGAAAAACCTTCTTCGATGAGGATATCCGCCACTTCCTCGTCCACATCAAGCTTCGACATGAACAGCAGACGGATGGCCGCATTCTCGGCATCCGCCTTGGCCGCCGATTGCTCGACGGTCATCAGGTTGATCTTCCAGCCCGTCAGTTCGGACGCCAGACGCACGTTCTGTCCGCTGCGGCCGATGGCGATCGCGAGGTTGTCCTCATTCACGACGACATCCATGCTGTGGGCGTCTTCATCCACCACGATGCTGGCCACCTCGGCCGGCGCCAGCGCACCAATGACGAATTGCGCCGGATCCGGTGACCAGAGAATGATGTCGACGCGCTCACCGCCAAGTTCATTGGTTACCGCCTGAACGCGGGAACCGCGCATGCCGATGCAGGTACCTTGCGGATCGACCCGCGGATCGTTCGACTTCACGGCGATCTTGGCGCGGATGCCGGGATCGCGCGCAGCGCCCTTGATCTCGATGAGGCCATCTTCGATCTCCGGCACCTCGAGTTCAAACAACTTCATGATGAACTCGGGCGCCGTGCGCGACAGGATGATCTGCGGACCGCGTGCCTGACGATCCACCCGCAACAGCACCGACTTCACGCGATCACCGACACGCAGGTTCTCGCGGGCAATGATGTGTTCGCGCGGCAACAGCGCTTCCAGACGCCCCACTTCGATGATCGCGTTGCCGCGCTCGATACGCTTGATTGTGCCATTGACGAGGTGATCCTTGCGCTCCAGGAAGTCGCTCAGGATCTGCTCGCGCTCGGCGTCGCGAATGCGCTGGAGAATGACCTGCTTCGCGGCCTGCGCGCCAATACGACCGAAATCGATCGGCTCAAGCGCCTCTTCGATGAATTCGTCGAGCTGTATGTCGGGAATCTGATCCTGCGCATCGGTAATGCCGATCTGCACTTCCTCGTTCTCGACCAGTTCGTCCGCAACCACCAGCCAGCGACGGAAGGATTCGTATTCACCCGTCTCACGATCAATCGTGACGCGCACATCCGCGTCGTCATGGGTACGCTTCTTTGTGGCTGAAGCCAGCGCGGATTCAAGCGCCCCGAACACCACGTCGCGGCCAACGTTCTTTTCTCGTGCCAGCGCATCCACCAGCAACAGAATCTCGCGACTCATCGTTTCAACTCCTGCTTGCGTTCAAAGTCGGGCACGAGTCGGGCACGCTCGATCTGCGACAGCTCGAATTCATGTGCCACACCCTTGATATCAATGGTCAACCGGCCGTCGGCGACACCGGCCAGACGTCCGGTGAAGTTGCGCTGATTGGCCACCGGCACGCGCAATCGAAGTTGCGCCTCCTGGCCGGCAAAACGGACAAAATCCTCCGGTTTGCGCAGCGGGCGGTCCAGCCCTGGCGACGACACTTCCAGACGCTCGTAATCGACGTTCTCAACCGTGAAAAGACGGGTCAGATGATTACTCACCGTGACACAATCGTCGACGACAATCCCTGACGGCGAATCGATAAAAACGCGCAGCAACTGGCCTCTCGGCGAGATTTCAAGATCCACGAATTCATAGCCGAGCCCGGCTACCGCCTGCTCAATCAGTTCCGCAACGCTCATCCTTGCTACATATCCGGCTGTACAAATGAAAAATGGGCTGACCGCCCATCCAGAAAACGCTGACACGGCCAGCGCGACAAGCCCGCAAGTGTATCAGAGCCCACCCATTCACTTCAACCTGAATGGATGGACGCA
>JAHJHI010000050.1 GCA_018824085.1 Gammaproteobacteria bacterium
AGCCAGTCTTGAAGGGCGTCGGGCAGCAGTCGCTGCTGCTGCGGTTCATAGGGGAGGTAACTTGCGGCCATGCCCACAATTTACCAAGCCTTCGCCACCTTATTGCGCTTCTGCCGCGCAGCCTCCTAGCGCCGGTACGGCAGCCACAGCCCGATCGAGGCACCGCCCTGCGGGCGGTTCGACGCCCGTATCCAGCCGTGATGAAGCTTGATGACCTCACGGCATACGGCGAGCCCCAGACCGGTGCCGCCGGCATGCCCGCGCAGCCGCTCGGCCTGCGTGAACTGGTCGAATATCTTTTCCAGGTCCGCCTCCGGAATGCCGGGCCCGTCGTCGCTCACCTGCAGCAGCACGCCATCGACGCCGTCGTGCCGCTGCGCCGACAGCGCGATGACCACCTCACCCGACTGCGGCGACAGGCGGATGCCGTTGTCCAGCAGCTTGCGCAGCACCTCGGCCAGCCGGTTGCCATCGGCATTGATGACCGGCTCGGCCACTTCGCCGCTCACGCTCATGCGCACGTCGCGCTCGAGCGCCATCGGCGCCATGTCGGCCAGCGCCTCGCGCGCAAGCGTGTCGATATTGCACGGCGCAATGTTCAGATGCACGGCAGCGCCTTCAAGCCGCGAAAGATCGAGCAGGTCGTCCACCAGCGCAAGCAGCCGGTCACCGTTCTGGCGGATCACCTGGAAGCGGTGGCGCGTCGTGTCGCTCAGCGGCGGGCGGTCGCGCAGCGCGAGCCGTGCGAAGCCGAGGATGGCGTGGATGGGCGTACGCAATTCGTGCGACATGCTGGCAAGGAAGCGGCTCTTCGCGCGGTTGGCCTGCTCCGCCTGACGGCGCGCGGATATGCTGTCGGACAGCTGCTCCTCGACCAGTCCGGTCATGCGCGCGCGGTGCCGCGTCAATTCGGTTTCGGCATGCACGCGCGCGTGCTCGCGACGCATTGCCTCAAGCATCAGGCCCAGCGTGCTGACGGCGGTCCGTACGGCCTCCATGCGGTCATCATCGATGCGTCCTTCGCCGCTGGCGAGCCCGACCAGCCCGACCAGTCGGCGCCGGTTCATCACGGCGATACAGACCAGGCCACGGCCGTGCGTGCCGTTCGCATCTGCGGCGACCGGCGCACCTGATTCGCAATCGCTGCCGTCCGCCCCGAGCGCGGTGTCTATCAGGTCGGCGCGCTCGTTCAGCCAGTCGATGTCGCGACGGGCCAGCACATTGACGTGCGGCCGGGCGCGCGCGTCGCTGACGACGTCTGCGATGAAGCCGTCCGCGCATCCCGACAGCGCCTCGATCACCTGCAGCATGGCCGCGAACAGCGTGTCGGCCGGCTCACCGGCGACGAAGCGCGCCTGCAGCTCGCCCAGCGCCGCGATCTGCAGCCGGCTGCGCTCCAGTGCAGCTTCCACCCGCTTGCGTTCGCTGATGTCGCGCGCGAAACCGACGATGCCGAGCAGCTCGCTGTCGTCGTCGAAGACGGGCGCCTTCCACACGTCGAACACCTTGCGGTGCGCCCCCGCGTCGATCACCGATTCACCACCCCGCGGCTTGCGGCTGTCGAGTACCGCCAGGTCGTCGGCGCGGTAGGCGTCCGACCGGGCGCCCGGCCACATGTCGTGGTCGAGCAGCCCTTGGACCTCCTCGGGTGATGCGCGTCCGCCCGCGCGGGCGAGTGGTTTGTTGGCCGCCAGATAGCGCAGGTTGCGGTCCTTGACCCACACCATGAACGGGAAGTTGTCGAGCAGCGCGCGCTGGTAGCGCATCGCCTGCCGCAGTTCCCCTTCCAGGCGGCGGACGCCGGTCACGTCCTGCACGACACCGGACATGCACCCGCCCGGCGCGCTGTCCGGCACACCGGATGCCGCGTCGGACGGCACGCCGCACCGTCCTTCGAGCAGCACATGGCGCACGCCGTCGTCACCGGGAATGGCCACTTCCACCCGGAAGCCGGTGCCGGCCATCGCGGCGCGCCAGGCGCGCTCCAGCTGGCCGCGATCATCCGGCGCCACCTGCTTGAGCAGTTGCTCGAGCGTGCCGGGCAGTGGCGCGCCGATGCCGAATACCGCGCGCGCCTGCGGCGCCCATTCAAAGCCGCTGTTCCGATACGTCCAGTTGGCGATGCGGCCCAGCGCCTGTGCCCGGGCGAGTTCGTCGCGCGTCTGATCAAGGTCGCGGCGCGTCGCGTCCAGTCGCACACCCACGACGCACAGCAGCGCGCACACCAGCAGCCCGGGCGCGAGCACGGCCGCCAGACCGGAGTCGGCAAGATGGCTAGGCAGGTGCACGCCGGTCGGCCCGGACAGGTCGGCCAGCAGCATGCCGGCGGCGAGCGCCAGCAGCAGATAGGCCAACCAGTTCCGGGCGAGGTGCCGGACCAGCAAATGCGGAAATGTCATCCGGATCGGGCCGGCCCTGCGAGGGCGGCCATGCGAGTCGCAACCTCTGAAGTACGGCCGCAACGCGCGCATCTTGAGCGCGGCGGTGGTGTCTTTCCGGCGCGAAGGCCGCGCCGGGGGGTAGAATCCGCCCCGGAAGTCCGCCGGGCAACCGCGGCGCGCAAGCGTGGAGGAAAGTCCGGGCCCCGCAGAGCAGGATGCCGGCTAACGGCCGGGCGCTATAAGTCACGCGCAAGCGTGGCCCAAGGCGACGGAAAGTGGAACAGAAAAGACACCGCCGATGGCCGCAAGGATCAGGCAAGGTTGAAATGGTGCGCCTTCGGGCGGGTGGCAACACCGGGTAAGAGCCCACCGCGTGCGCGGCAACGCGCACGGCATGCAAAACCCCATCCGGGGCAAGGCCAAATAGGGAAGCAATGACGCGGCTCGTGTCGCTTCCGGGTAGGCTGCTCGAGCGGCGTGGCAACACGCCGCCCAGATGAATGGTTGCCAGTGCGTTCGCGCACGACAGAACCCGGCTTACAGGCGGACTTCCACTCCTCGCCAGGCCATGAAACACCGGCAGCCCCCTCGCCGGCACGCTGAAAGTCGCACTTCCGGCGTTTTCCTCCCCGTTTCTCCCCACTTTCTCCCACTGCCGCATTCGTGGCGGCCGCGTCTTCTCAGCAAGCACTTTCAGTTCATTTTCTATCCCATTCAAAACAAAGGAGTTTTATTTTCAGTACTGTTGCAATAAACAGCGCTAAGTCATTGTTGCGACAACAGATTTACGGCAATTTGTCTATTGACCCTGCAAGCTTTGATGGCTAAAGTGGAGCAATATTGGATTGATTGTGGAGCGATTGTGGGAAACCCGACGCACGCCGCACGATCCTCCGGCTCCTGAACCGCTTTCACAGGCACACGCATGTTCTACGGAACAACCCGGCTCACCATGGATGACAAGCACAGGCTTGTTATCCCCGCTCGTCCGCGCAAGAAGCTGATGGACATGTGCGGCGGCGAGGTGGTGATGACCGCGCGAACCCGGGAACACGTGCTGCTCTATCCGCAGCCCGAATTCGAGGCGCTGCTGGCACGGCTGGACCGCATGCCGGATCTGGATCAGGCCAGCAACGACTTCAAGCTCAGCTTCACCGCCAACGCGCGCGACGAACAGATCGACCGCGCAGGGCGGCTGTTGCTGTGCAGCGATCTGCGCGAACGCGCCGGACTGACCCGCAGCGTGATGCTGGTCGGTCGCGGCAACCGTTTCGAACTGTGGGACGAAGAACGCTGGAACGCCGAGGCGGCCGCACGCGATGCACGAGAAAGCGCGGCGGTCATGCCTTCCCAGGTCATCAGCGACTTCAGGCTCTGACATGGAGCACATACCGGTACTGCTCGCCGAGACGCTGGACGCTCTGGCGATGCGCCCCGATGGCTGCTACGTCGACGGCACCTTCGGCCGCGGCGGCCACAGCCGGGCGCTGCTCGAACGGCTCGGTCCGCACGGCCGGCTGATCGCACTCGACCGCGATCCGAGCGCGATCGAGGCAGGCCGCGCCATCCATGACGAACGCTTCACGCTGATCCACGCGCGTTTTGCCGAACTGGCCGACGTACTGGACGAACTGGGCGTGGACGCCATCGACGGCGCAATGCTCGACATCGGCGTGTCATCGCCGCAACTCGACGAAGCAGCAAGGGGCATGAGCTTCAGGCAGGACGCACCACTGGACATGCGCATGGACACCAGCAAGGGCGAAACGGTCGCGCAGTGGCTGGCGCGCGCAGACGAATCAGACATCAGGGAGGTCATCAGGGACTATGGCGAAGAACGGTTTGCTTCAGCGATTGCAAAGGCGATTGTTGCTGCTCGGAGCGAGCGGCCTGTCGACACCACACACCAGCTTGCCCAGATCGTGGCGGCCACTGTCCGCACGCGCGAGGCGGGCCAGCATCCGGCGACGCGCAGCTTTCAGGCTCTACGGATTTTCATCAATAAAGAGCTTGAAGAGCTGTCGCTAGTCCTGCCGCAGGCGCTGGCGGCGCTGACACCCGGCGGACGGCTCGCCGTGATCGCCTTCCACTCGCTGGAAGACCGCATCGTCAAGCGTTTCATGGCCGACCAGGCGACGCCGCCGCAACCACCGCGCGGACTGCCGCTGCGTGCCGACCAGTTGCCCCGCCCGACGATGAAACTGATCGGCCGCATCCGTGCCGGTGCGGAGGAAGTTGCCCGCAATCCGCGCGCCCGCAGCGCCACGCTGCGCGTCGCCGAGAAGGTGGCCTGACGTGCTGCGCACGCACTTCATCCTGATCGCCGTGCTGCTCGCCAGCGCCATCGCGCTGGTGTCGGCCCAGCACCGCTCGCGCACGCTGCACACCCAGCTTGAACGCGAGCACGCCCACATGCGCGTGCTGGAAACCGAGCACGGGCAACTGCAGATCGAGCAGGGCACGCTGGCCGCGCACGCGCGCATCGCGGCGCTGGCCGAAACCCGGCTGCACATGAAGACGCCTGCCCGCGACGGCATCATCGTCATCGAATCGGCGGTGCCCTCGCCATGAAGCTCTCGCACAACCCCCTGCTTGCCGAACTGCTGCCGGCATGGCGCGCCCGCGCCATGCTCATCCTCATGATGGCGCTGTTCGGCGGACTGGTCGCACGCGCGTTCTGGCTGCAGGTGGTCAATGACGAGTTCTACCAGCGCAAGGGCGAAGAGCGGTTCTCGCGCGTGCTGCCGACGCCGGCCTCGCGTGGACGCGTGCTCGACCGCAACGAGCAGGTGCTGGCGATGAGCACGCAGGTGTCGGCCATCGTCGCCGAGTCGCGCCCGACGCGTCTCGAAGCGAAGGTGAACGCGCGCGACATCGGCGCGGAGTCGCTGTCGCCGGTGCAGGTCCGGGCGCTCGCCGAACTGCTGGAGATGGATCACCGGGAGGTCGCGCGCAAGATCCCCGACCAGCGCGGACGCGGCTATCTGAAACGCCAGGTGCCGCCCGAGGTCGCGCAGCGCATCCTCGCGTTGAAGCTGCCTGGCATACGTGCCGAACCGGAGTACCGCCGCTACTACCCGCACGGCGAGGTGAGCGCACACGTGGTCGGCTTCACCGGCGCCGACGACAAGGGGCTGGAAGGCATCGAACTGGCGATGAACCGGCCGCTCACCGGCCAGACCGGTTCGCGCCGCGTCATCACGGACGCGCGCCGCAATGTGGTCGAGGACGTCGAGACGCTGCAGTTGCCGCGCGACGGCGGCGACGTGCGGCTGGCGATCGACACCCGCGTGCAGTTTCTCGTGCATAGCCGCCTGCAGGCGGCGGTGACCCGGCACCGCGCGCGCGCCGGCAGCGCCGTCGTCATCGACGTGCGTACCGGCGAGGTGCTCGCACTGGCCAACTGGCCCACCTACAACCCGAACAACCGCAGCCAGCTCAGCGGACCGTCGCTGCGCAACCGGGCGTTCACCGACACCTTCGAACCCGGTTCGACCATCAAGCCCTTCGTTGCCGCGATGGCGCTCGATGCCGGCCGCTTCACCTTCAATACACCGATCGACTGCTCCGGCAAGCTGACCTTCGGCCGCTATTCCATCGGTGACGCGCACAAGCACGACACGCTGACCGTGGCCGAGGTGATCGAGAAGTCGTCCAATATCGGCATCGCCAAGATCGCCGCCGAATTCAAGCCGCAGGAAATGTGGACGGTCTATGACAGCGTGGGCTTCGGCAATCCGCTCAAGCTCGGTTTTCCGGGCGAGGCCGCCGGGCGGCTGCGGGCACCGTCGACATGGAAACCGGTCGAACAGGCAACCATGTCCTACGGCCACGGCATCTCGGTCACCTTGATGCAGCTCGCGCACGCCTATCTCGCATTCGCCCGCAACGGCGACCTGATTCCGCTGTCGTTGACCCGCGTCGACACGCCGCCGCTCAGTGGTCTGCAGGTGTTTTCGCCGCAGACCGCGCGCGAGGTGCGGCGCATGCTTGAAATGGCGGCCGGGCCGAACGGCACCGCCCCGCTGTCGCAGATTCCCGGTTACCGGGTCGCCGGCAAGACCGGCACGGCGCACAAGATCGAGGGCGGCAACTACGCCAACAAGTACGTCGCCTCCTTCGTCGGCTTCGCGCCGGTGTCCGAGCCGCGCTACATCGTCGCCGTCATGATCGACGAGCCGTCGAACGGCGTGCATTACGGCGGCCAGGTCGCCGCGCCGGTGTTCTCGGACATCATGGGCGCCACGCTGCGCGCCGCCGGCATCGCGCCCGACGCACCGGGTCCGGTGCTGCAGATGGCCCGCACGGCGGTCGGCGCGAAGGAGGACATGTGAGCGCCGACGTCATCGAGCGGGTTCGCGCGGCGCTGTCGCAGCACGGCGTGTCGCCGCGCGCGCTGCGCGCCGATTCGCGCCACGTCGGGCCGGGCGAACTGTTCGTCGCATTGCCCGGCGCGCGGACCGACGGTCGCCACTTCATGGACGCCGCGATCGAACGCGGCGCCTGCGTCGTGCTGTGCGAGGCGGGCAGCACTCCCGTTCATGGCCGCGTGCCGGTCATCGAGGTCGATGCGCTGCGCAGCCACGCCGGCGCAATCGCGGACGCGCTGCTCGACCACCCGTCGGCCGCACTGCACGTCATCGGCATCACCGGCACCAACGGCAAGACGTCCGTCAGCCAGTGGATCGCGCAGGCGATGTCCACGCTCGGCACGCGCTGTGGCGTCATCGGCACGCTGGGCAGCGGCCTGCCGGGGCAGCTCGCGCTGTCGCACAACACGACACCCGATGTGGTGAGCATCCATCAGACGCTGGCCGACCTGCGCCGCGCCGGCGCCCGCGCCTGCGCCATGGAGGTGTCCTCCATCGGCCTGCACCAGCACCGCATCGATGCCGTCCGCATTCACACCGCCGCGTTCACCAATCTGAGCCGCGACCATCTCGACTATCACGGCGACATGGAGGCCTACGGCGACGCCAAGGCCGCGCTGTTCTCGCACCCCGGCCTGCAGGCGGCGGTCATCAATACCGACGACGCCTTCGGACGCGCACTGGCGCACCGCTGCGTGCCGCACATTCCGGTCACCGCCTGCGCCTTCGACGAAGCGCTGCCGGACGACTGCACCGGCCTGCGCGTACGCCATGCAGACCTGGCGCACGGCATGTCCTTCGATCTCGAGCACGGCAGCGAACAGGTGCGCATCGACACGGCACTGGTCGGGCGCTTCAACATCCACAACCTGATGACGGTTGCCGGTTGCCTGCTGCACGCCGGCATGGCGCTCGCCGACGTGGCGCGCGCGCTGGCCGCGCTGACCCCGCCGCCCGGGCGCATGCAGCAGCTCGGCGGCAGCGGCACGCAGCCGCTGGTCGTCGTCGACTACGCCCACACGCCGGCCGCACTCGAACAGGCGCTGCTCGCGCTGCAGCCGGTCGCCGCCGCGCGCGCCGGCAGGCTGCTGTGCGTATTCGGCTGCGGCGGCGAGCGCGACGCCGGCAAGCGTCCGCTGATGGGTTCCGTCGCCGCCGCACGCGCGGACATGGTGTGGGTCACGTCGGACAACCCGCGCGGCGAAGACCCGGAATCGATACTGGACGACATCCTGCGCGGCGTCGGCACGGCGGCGACGGCGCAGCGCGAGGTCGACCGCGCGCGCGCCATCCGCGGCGCCGTGCTCGCGGCCGGCGCCGCGGACGTGATCCTGCTCGCCGGCAAGGGGCACGAAAGCTACCAGGAGCGCGACGGCCGGCGCACGCCCTGGTCGGACATCGAACAGGCGCGCAGCGCACTGACCGCGCGGGAGACCTCCGCATGAACGCACTGTGGAATGCATCCGGCATTGCCCGCGCCTGTTCCGGCGCGCTGAGCGGGCCCGACGTCGCGGTGAGCGGCTTTTCCACCGACAGTCGCTCGGTACAGACGGGCGCCATGTTTCTCGCACTGCGCGGCGAACGCTTCGATGCGCATGACTTCGTTGCAGACGTGCTCGGGGCCGGCGCCGCCGTCGCCGTGGTCGCCCGCGATTTCGCGCCGGACGGATTGCCTGCGGACTGCAGCCTGATCAGGGTCGACGACACCCGCATCGCGCTTGGGGACATCGCCCGCGCGTGGCGCAGCCGCTTCACGCTGCCGCTGATCGGCGTGACCGGCAGCAACGGCAAGACGACGGTCAAGGAAATGGTCGCCGCCATCCTGCGCGCGCACGCGCTCGGCCTCGGACTGGACCCGGCCACGGCGGTGCTCGCGACGCGCGGCAACCTCAACAACGACATCGGTGTACCGCTGATGCTGCTCGGTCTGCGCGACACGCACCGACTGGCGGTCATCGAGATGGGCATGAACCATCCGGGCGAGATCGCGTGGCTCGCCGGCATGACGAAGCCCACCGTCGCGCTCGTCAACAACGCGCAGCGCGAGCACCTCGAATTCATGCACAGCGTCGCCGAAGTGGCGCGTGAGAATGGTGACGTGTTCGACGCGCTCGGCGACGACGGCATCGCCGTCATCAATGGCGACGACGATTTTTCCGACTACTGGTGCGGCCGCAATGCGCAGCGCACGGTGCTGCGCTTCGCACTGGACCACGAAGCGGAAGTGAGCGCCCGCGCCGTCGCCGACGGACTGGGCTGCAGCCTCCACATCAGCGGTGCCTTCGGCAACGCCCGCGTCGTGCTGCGCGTGCCGGGCCTGCACAACGCGCGAAATGCACTGTGTGCCGCCACGGCGACGCTGGCGGCCGGCGCGGACATGGCCGCCGTCGTGTGGGCGTTGTCCCGCTTCGAGGGCGTCAAGGGCCGCCAGCAGGTACGCGCCGGCGCCGCCGGCAGCACCCTCATCGACGACAGCTACAACGCCAATCCCGACTCCGTGCGCGCCGCCATCGACGTGCTTGCGCGGGCGCGCGGCCGGCGCGTGCTGGTGCTCGGAGACATGGGCGAGGTTGGCGACCGCGGCGCCGATTTCCACCGGGAAGCCGGCGCCTACGCGCTGGAACACGGCATCGACGCCCTGCACGCGACGGGCACGCTCGCCGCTCACAGCGTCACCGCCTTCGGTGCGCACGCGCACCTCCATCCGGACCACGCATCCATCGCGGCCGCGTTGCGCCCGCAACTTGACGCCGACACCACCTTGCTGGTGAAGGGCTCGCGCTTCATGCGCATGGAGCGTGTCGTCGAGGCGCTGCTCGCCAACACAGGACAGGACAACAATGCTTCTTGAACTCGCACGCTGGCTGTCGGAAGACATCCGCGCCTTCAGTGTCTTCAACTACATCACGCTGCGCGCAGTGCTGGCGATGATGACCTCGCTGGCGATCTGCTGGACCTTCGGTCCGATGCTCATCCGCAAGCTGACCCAGTACAAGATCGGCCAGGCGGTGCGCGACGACGGCCCGAAATCGCATCTGACCAAGGCGGGCACGCCCACCATGGGCGGCGCCCTCATCCTGATCGCGCTCGGCCTCACCACGCTGCTCTGGGCCGACCTCACCAATCGCTACGTGTGGGTGGTGCTCATCGTCACGCTCGGCTTCGGCGCGGTCGGCTGGGTCGATGACTGGCGCAAGGTCGTCGACCGCAATCCGAAGGGACTGCCGGCGAAGCCCAAGTTCTTCTGGTCGTCGGTATTCGCCGCCGGCGCGGCCGTGTACCTGGGCCTGACCGCCCAGGTGCCGGCCCAGCTCGAACTGATCGTGCCCTTCTTCAAGACCGTCGCCTATCCGCTCGGCGCCATCGGCTTCATGGTGCTCACCTATTTCGTCATCGTCGGCACCAGCCACGCGGTCAATCTGACGGACGGCCTGGACGGTCTCGCGACGATGCCGGCCGTCATGGTCAGCGGCGCGCTCGCCATCTTCGCCTACGTTGCCGGCAACGCCGTGTTCTCGCGCTATCTCGGCGTGCCCTTCATTCCGGGAGCGGGCGAACTCGCCATCTTCTGCGGTGCGCTGTGCGGCGCCGGACTCGGCTTCCTGTGGTTCAACGCCTATCCGGCCGAAGTGTTCATGGGCGACGTCGGCGCACTGGCGCTGGGCGCCGCGCTCGGCACCGTCGCGGTCATCGTGCGTCAGGAAATCGTGCTGTTCATCATGGGCGGCCTGTTCGTGGCGGAAACGCTGTCGGTGATGATCCAGGTGCTCTACTTCAAGTGGTCCGGCGGCAAGCGCATCTTCCGCATGGCACCGCTGCATCACCATTACGAACTGGGCGGATGGAAGGAAACGCAGGTCGTCGTGCGCTTCTGGATCATCACGCTGATGCTCGTGCTGTTCGGCCTGTCGACGTTGAAGCTGCGCTGATGAGCCTGAGCGAACGACACGTCCTGATACTCGGCCTCGGTGAATCCGGGCTGGCCATGGCGCGCTGGTGCGCGCGCCAGGGCGCGCGCCTGCGCATCGCGGACAGCCGTGATCAGCCGCCCGGCCGCGACGCCGTCGCACGCGAACTGCCCGCCGCCGACCTGCATGCCGGAGCCTTCTGCCATGCGCTGCTGGATGGCATCGACCTGCTCGCACTGTCGCCCGGGCTGGCGCCGTACGAACCGCTGGTGCTCGAAGCGCGGCGGCGCGGCATCGAAGTGGTCGGCGAGATCGAGCTGTTCGCGCGTGCGCTGCGTGAGCTCGGCTGGCGCGACCGCGCCAAGGTGATCGCCATCACCGGTACCAACGGCAAGACCACGACGACGACGCTGGTCGGCGCACTGGTGCGCGCCTGCGGCCTGTCAGCGCAGGTCTGCGGCAACATTTCCCCGGCCGCGCTGGACGTGCTGGGCCGCGCGCTCGACAGCGGCGACGCGCCGGACGTGTGGGTGCTTGAGCTGTCCAGCTTCCAGCTTGAAACGACGTCCACGCTCGACGCCGACGCCGCCACGGTACTGAACGTCACGCAGGACCATCTGGACCGCTACCCCGATGGCATTGCCGGCTACGCATCCGCGAAGCAGCGCATCTTCGGCGCGCGCAGCGTGCGCGTGCTCAATCGTGACGACGCGCTCGTCGGCGCGATGCAGGCGCCCGGCGCGCGCCACGTGAGCTTCGGCGAGGGCGCGCCGACGGCAGCCGGCGAATTCGGCCTGATCGAACGCGACGGCCGCACGTGGCTCGCGCGCGGCGACACGCCGCTGCTCGCGCAGGATTCGATGCGCCTGACCGGCCGGCACAACGCGCTCAACGCGCTCGCAGCGCTGGCGCTGTGCGAGGCATGCGGCCTGCCGCAGGCACCCTGCCTCGACGCACTGCGCACCTTCGACGGCCTGCCCCACCGCGTGCAGGCCGTGCTCGACATCGGCGACGTGCGCTTCATCGACGACTCCAAGGGCACCAATGTCGGCGCCACCGTTGCGGCGATCGAAGGCCTCGGCCGTTCCGTGTGCCTCATCCTCGGCGGCGACGGCAAGGACCAGGACTTCGTGCCGCTCGGCCCGGTATGCGAGCGGCACGCGCGCTTTTGCGCGCTGATCGGCCTCGACGCGCCGGCGATCGCCACCGTGCTGGCCCGCCACGGCGTCGGATACCGCCTGTGCGAATCGCTGGAAGAAGCCACCCGCGCCGCGTTCGCTGCCGCACAGCCGGGCGACGCGGTGCTGCTGTCGCCGGCCTGCGCCAGCCTCGACATGTTCCGCAACTATGCGCACCGCGCCGAAGTGTTCATTGCCGAGGCGCGTCGCCTCGCCGATGCGCAGAAAGGCAAGCGATGAGCGCAAGCATGCGTCTGGACGCACCGCGCAACCGCGGCACGACGCCGCAGCCGGCCGAGCTCGACCCCTGGCTGCTGTGGCCGGCCGTCGCGCTGCTGCTGATCGGCCTTGTCATGGTGTATTCCGCGTCGATCGCCGTCGCCGGCAGCAGCCGTTTCACCGGCAACCAGACCAACTACTTCCTGATCCGCCAGGCCATCTTCCTCGCCATCGGCGGCGTCGCGGCGCTGATGGCCTTCCAGGTGCCGGTGCGCACATGGCAGGCGTGGTCGATGTGGCTGTTCCTCGGCGGCATCGTGCTGCTGTTGCTCGTCCTCATTCCGGGTATCGGCACCGTCGTGAACAACTCGCGGCGCTGGATCAATTTCGGCCCGGTCAATCTGCAGCCGTCCGAACTCGCGAAGCTGTTCACGGTGCTCTACGCCGCGAGCTACATCGTGCGCCGCCTGCCCGAAATGGGTTCGTTCCGCCGCGCCTTCGTACCGATGGCAATGGCCATCCTGTTCGTCGGCGCGCTGCTGGTCGCCGAGCCGGATTACGGCGCCTTCGTCGTCATCGTGCTGATCGCCTTCGGCATGCTTTTTCTCGGTGGCATCAACGGCAAGCTGTTTTTCTCGCTCGGTCTGGTCGCCATCGTCGGCTTCGCCGTGCTGATCCGCTTCAATGAACTGCGCTGGGGCCGCTTCATCGCCTTCCTCGACCCGTTCAACAACGACCCGCTGGGCAAGGGCTATCAGCTCACGCATTCGCTGATCGCCTTCGGTCGCGGCGAATGGTTCGGCGTCGGTCTCGGCGGCAGCGTCGAAAAGCTGCTCTACCTGCCGGAAGCGCACACCGACTTCCTGCTCGCCGTCATCGGCGAGGAGCTCGGCCTGGTCGGCGTCGCCACGGTGATCGGCCTGTTCGCGCTGGTGGTGCACCGCTCGTTCGCGATCGGCCGCCGCGCGCTGCTGCTGGAGCGCGCCTACGCCGGACTCGTCGCGCAGGGTGTCGGCATCTGGTTCGGCGTGCAGGCCTTCATCAACATGGGCGTGAACGTCGGCGTGCTGCCCACGAAGGGGCTGACGCTGCCGCTGATGAGCTACGGCGGCTCCGGCATCCTCGTCAACTGCATCGCACTGGCCATCCTGCTGCGCATCGACTGGGAGAACCGTCGATGAAGGCGGACATGCCCACCGCACTCGTGATGGCCGGCGGCACCGGCGGCCACATCTACCCCGGACTGGCGGTGGCCGACGAGCTGCGCGGCCGCGGCTGGCATGTGGTGTGGCTGGGCAACGCGGACGGCATGGAGTCGCGCATCGTGCCGCCTCGCGGCTACGAACTGCAGTCCATCCGCTTCACCGCGCTGCGCGGCAAGGGCCTGCTGCGCAAACTCATGCTGCCTTTGAACCTGCTGCGCGGCTTCTGGCAGGCGCTGCGCGTGCTCGCCCGCGTGCGCCCGCAAGTGGTGCTGGGGCTCGGCGGCTACGTCACGTTTCCGGGCGGCATGATGGCGTCGCTGCGCGGCATCCCGCTGGTGCTGCACGAACAGAATTCGATCGCCGGTCTGGCCAACCGCGTGCTCGCGCGCGTGGCCGATCGCGTGCTCACCGGCTTTCCCGACGCACTGCCCCATGCCCGCTGGACCGGCAACCCGGTGCGCGCCGACATCGCGGCGCTGCCCGCGCCGGAACAGCGCTTTGCCGGGCGCAGCGGCCCGCTGAACATTCTCGTCGTCGGCGGCAGTCTGGGCGCGCAGGTGCTCAACGTCACGGTGCCGCGCGCGCTTGCCGGCATGCCGGAAGATGCGCGCGCAAAGGTCACGCACCAGGCCGGCGAACGCAACATGCCGGAACTGGAAAAGGCCTACGCCGCCGCCGGCATCACGAACGCCACGCTGAAGCCCTTCATCGAAGACATGGCGACTGCCTACGCGCAGGCCGATCTGGTCATCTGCCGCGCCGGCGCGCTGACCGTTGCCGAGCTGGCGGCAGCCGGCGTCGCGGCCATTCTCGTGCCGTTGCCGCACGCGGTGGACGATCACCAGAGCGGCAACGCCCGCTTTCTGGCCGACCGTGGCGCCGCCCTGCTCGTGCCGCAAAACGCGTTCGACGCAACCGCACTGGCTGCGCTGATCGGCTCGCTCGACCGCCCCCGCCTGCTCGACATGGCGCAGCGCGCCCGCGCGCTGTCGCGCCCCGGCGCCTCGGCGGACGTCGCCGACGTCTGCGCGGCGCTTGCCCGCAAGGAACAGAAATCATGAAACACAAGATCAATCACATCCATTTCATCGGCATCGGCGGCTCCGGCATGAGCGGCATCGCGGAAGTGCTGCTGAACCAGGGCTATGTCGTCAGCGGCTCCGACCTTGCGAACAACGCGGTCACCCGCAGGCTCGCCAGCCTGGGGGCACGCGTGGTGCAGGGACATGCCGCCGAGCACATCGCCGGCGCCGACGCGGTGGTCACCTCGACTGCCGTCAGCGCCGACAATCCGGAAGTCGAATACGCGCGCACCCGCATGATTCCGGTGGTGCCGCGCGCGCAGATGCTGGCCGAACTGATGCGCATCAAGCAGGGCATCGCGGTGGCCGGCACGCACGGCAAGACGACGACGACCTCACTCATCGCCAGCTGCCTCGGCGAGGGCGGCCTTGACCCCACCTTCGTCATCGGCGGCCGCCTCAATTCCGCGGGTGCCAACGCGCGCCTGGGCAGCGGTGACTTCCTGGTGGCGGAAGCCGACGAGTCCGACGCATCCTTCCTGTTCCTGTCGCCGGTCGTGTCGGTCGTGACGAACATCGACGCCGATCACATGGACACCTATGGCCACGACTTCTCGAAGCTGAAGCAGGCCTTCGTCGACTTCCTGAACCGCCTGCCCTTCTATGGCGTCGCGGCCCTGTGCGTGGATGACGCCAATGTGCGCGAGATCATCCCGATGGTGCCCAAGCAGATCATCCGCTACGGGCTCGACCCGGCCGCCGCGGTGCGCGCCGAGAACGTGCGCGCCGACGGCACCCGCATGCTGTTCGACGCCGTGCGCGTCAATGGCACGACCACGCGCATCCCGATCGAACTCAATCTGCCCGGCCTGCACAACGTGCGCAACGCGCTGGCGGCGATCGCCGTGGCGAGCGAGGTCGGCGTGTCCGACGACGCCATCGCGCGCGCGCTGTCCGGCTTCCGGGGCGTGGGCCGGCGCTTCCAGACACACGGCGACGTCGCCCTGCCCGGCGGCGGCCAGTTCACGCTGGTCGACGACTACGGTCACCACCCGGTCGAAATGGCGGCAACGCTCGACGCGGCGCGCGGCGCCTTCCCCGGACGGCGCATCGTGCTGGCCTTCCAGCCGCACCGCTACACACGCACGCGCGACTGCTTCGAAGACTTCGTGCGCGTGCTGTCGAACGCCGACGCCGTCGTGCTGACCGAGGTCTACGCCGCCGGCGAGGCACCCATCGTCGCCGCCGACGGACGCGCACTGGCGCGCGCACTGCGCGTCGCCGGGCGCGTCGAACCGGTCTTCGTCGAGGACATCAACGACCTGCCGCAAGCCCTGCTCGACACCACGCGCGACGGCGACGTGGTGATCGGCATGGGCGCCGGCTCCATCGGGCAGCTGCCCGGAAAATTCGCACTGGATCAGGACAGGACATGAGCAGCACATCGCACCCCTCTTTCGGCAAGGTCGCCGTACTGCTTGGCGGCCGCTCCGCCGAGCGCGAAATATCCCTCATGTCGGGCAACGCCGTGCTTGCGGCGCTGCGCGAACAGGGCGTGGACGCGCACGCCTTCGATCCCGCCGAACGCGACCTGGCGGAACTGAAGCGCGACGGATTCGGGCGCGTCTTCCTCGCGCTGCACGGCCGCGGCGGCGAGGACGGTACCGTGCAGGGCGCACTTGAATGCCTGGGCATTCCCTATACCGGCAGTGGCGTCATGGCGTCAGCCATCGGCATGGACAAGTGGCGCACCAAGATGGTCTGGCTGTCCGCCGGCCTGCCTACGCCGCGCTACAAGCTGCTGCACGCCGGCACCGACTTTGCCGCCGTGGCGCGCGAACTCGGCCTGCCGTTGTTCGTGAAGCCGGCGCGCGAAGGTTCGAGCGTCGGCGCCACGCGCGTGAACACGCTGGCCGAACTGCCCGCCGCTTACGAGAATGCCGCGCGCTGCGACCCGCTGGTGCTGGCCGAACAGTTCATCAGCGGACAGGAACTGACCGCGCCCTTCCTCGGCGACATGGCATTGCCGCTGATCCGCATCGAAGCGCCGTCGGGCAACTACGACTACCAGAACAAGTACTTCACCGACGACGTGAAGTACCACTGTCCGAGCGGCCTGGACGCCGATCTCGAACACGAGGTCCAGGACCTCGTGATGCGCGCCGCGCGCCTGATCGACTGCCGCGGCTGGGGCCGCGCCGACCTGATGCTGGGCGAGGACGGCAAGCCCTGGCTGCTCGAAATCAACACCACCCCGGGCATGACTTCGCACTCGCTGGTGCCGATGGCCGCACGCGCCGTCGGCATCGAATTCGGCGAACTGTGCCTGCGCATCCTGGAGTCGGCCCGACTTGGCTAGAAACGCGAAATCGCGCAAACCCGCCACACAGCGCCGCGACGAAGGCGGCCTGTGGGACAGCCCGCGCGCGCTCACGATGATCGCCGACATCATCCTGTTGCTGGCAAGTGCCGCACTGGGCTACGCGCTGGTGCTGCTGGTCACGCGCATGCCGGTGCTGCCGTTGCACAGCATCACCCTCACGCACTCGCCGGAGCATGTGACCACGGCGCAGATCGAGGACGCGGCGCGGCGCGCCGTCACCGGCAGTTTCCTGACGACGGACATCGACCAGGCGCGCGCCGTGTTCGAAGCCCTTCCCTGGGTGCGCAGCGCTTCGGTGCGCCGCGTATGGCCGGGCGCCATCGAAATCAACCTTGAAGAACACGTCGCCGCCGCGCGCTGGTGGGTCGCCGACAACGCACCGGCGCGCATGGTCAACACGCACGGCGAACTGTTCGTGGCCGAACACGAAGACCGGCTGCCGCTGTTCGTCGGCCCCGACCAGTACGCCGCCGCGATGCTCGCGCGCAACGAGGAGTGGAACCGCGAACTCGCGCGCCTGCAGCGCCACATCCGCAAGCTCGCACTGACGCGCCGCGAAGCGTGGCAACTCGTGCTGGACGACGACAGCCGGCTTGAACTCGGGCGCGAGGACGAGCGCACGCCGATTTCGCTGAGGCTCGAACGCTACGTGACAACCCAGCCGGAAGTGCTTCGCCAGGACCCGCAGAAGGTGCTGTACGCCGACCTGCGCTACCCGAACGGATACGCCATAAGAATGAACGGCCCGCTACACCAGGACAAACCATGACAAGAGACAGCAAGGACCTCATCGTCGGCCTCGACATCGGCACGTCGAAAATTTCTTCGGTCATCGCACAGCTGGGCAACGACGGACGACTGGAAATACTCGCCATCGCGTCGCAGGAATCGCACGGGCTGAAGAAGGGCGTCGTCGTCAACATCGAGGAAACCGTCGACTCGATCTCGCGCGTCATCCAGGAAGTCGAACTGATGGCCGAGTGCAAGGTGCGCGAAGTGTTTACCGGCATCGCCGGCAGCCACATCCGCAGCTTCAATTCGAACGGCGTGGTGGCGATCAAGGACAAGGAGGTCACGCGGCTCGATCTCGAACGCGTCGTCGAAACGGCCCGTGCGATGCCGATACCGGCCGATCAGGAAATCCTGCATACGCTGACGCAGGAATTCATCATCGACGGCCAGGACGGCGTGCGCGAACCGATCGGCATGAGCGGCAAGCGGCTCGAGGTACGCGTGCATATCGTCACCGGCGCGGTGTCGGCCGCACAGAACATCATCAAGAGCGTCCGCCGTTGCGGCCTCGAAGTGGTCGATCTCGTGCTGCAGCCGCTCGCATCCAGCCAGGCCACGCTGTCGGACGACGAGAAGGACCTCGGCGTGTGTCTCGTGGACATCGGCGGCGGCACCACGGATCTCGCCATCTTCACGCAGGGCGCCATCCGCCACACGGCGGTCATTCCCATCGCCGGCGACCAGATCACCAACGACATCGCGATGGCGATGCGTACGCCGACCGCCGAAGCGGAGGACATCAAGCTGCGCTACGGCGTCGCGATGTCCGCACTGGCCGACGCGGAGGACATGATCGAAGTACCGGGCATCGGAGATCGCGGGCCGCGCCGCATGTCGCGCCAGGCGCTGGCCGACGTCATCGAGCCGCGGGTGTCGGAACTGTTCGAACTCGTGCAGGCCGAACTGCGTCGCAGCGGCTACGAGGAATTGCTGTCATCGGGGATCGTGCTCACGGGCGGCAGCGCGACGATGCGCGGCATGGCGGATCTGGCCGAGGACGTGTTCCACCTGCCGTCGCGCATCGGCGCGCCGGAGTACCACGGCAACCTCGCCGACATCGTGCGCCATCCGCGTTACGCGACCGTTGTCGGACTCGCGATGGAGGGCGCCGCACAACGTCGCAGGGGTCAGGTGGCACGTGAAACTCGCAACGTCCGCCAGGTGCTGGCGAACATGCGCTCATGGTTCGAAAGAAATTTCTGAAATTGCGACTCAAACGGCATCTACGGCATGCGTTGCGCTAAGTTTAGTCGTATACTTGCGCAAAATCACTAAATGTAGTGGTGGCGCGCGTTTCATTGCCGACGGAGCCTTCGGGCTTGGCGGCAATTTTGTATAAACAGGAGGCGGATATGTTCGAGATTCTCGACAAGGAACCGGTAGGCGCAGTGATCAAGGTGATCGGCGTCGGTGGAGCCGGTGGCAATGCGGTCGATCACATGATCCGCGAAGGCGTGAATGGCGTTGAATTCATCACCGCCAACACGGATGGAATGGCATTGAACCGCAGCCTTGCCCCGATGAAGATCCAGCTAGGCAAGAACGGCCGCGGCGCCGGTGCCCGGCCGGAAGTCGGGCGCAGTGCAGCGGACGAATACCGCGAACACATCGCTGACCAGTTGCGCGGTGCCGAGATGGTGTTCATCACCGCCGGCATGGGCGGCGGCACCGGCACCGGAGCTGCACCGATCGTCGCGGAAATCGCCAAGGAAATGGGCATTCTCACGGTCGCCGTGGTCACCAAGCCCTTCGACTACGAGAACCGCATGCGTGCGGCCGAAAGCGGCATCGAGGAACTGGCCCGCAACGTCGATTCGCTGATCGTGGTGCTCAATGAAAAGCTGATGGAAGTGCTTGGCGACGAAGCCAGCCTGGAAGACGGCTTCAAGGCCGCCGACAACGTGCTGCGCAACGCCGTGGGCGGCATCGCCGAAATCATCAACATCCCTGGCCTCGTAAACGTCGACTTTCAGGACGTGCGTACCGTGATGGGTGAAATGGGCCGCGCAATGATGGGCTCGGCCGAAGCAGCCGGCATGGACCGCGCACGCATCGCGGCCGAACAGGCCGTCGCGAGCCCGCTGCTGGAGGGCGTCGAACTGTCCGGCGCGCGCGGCGTGCTGGTCAACATCACCGCCAGCCGCTCGCTGAAGATGAAGGAAGTGAAGGACGCGATGGAAACCGTGCGCGCCTTTGCCGCTGAAGGCGCACACGTCATTTTCGGCACGGTGTTCGACGAAACGATGGAAGACCGCCTGCGCGTGACCGTCGTGGCGACCGGACTGGGCACGCCGCGTGTCATGAGCAGCAAGCCGCCGATGACGATCATCCGCACCGGCACCGACGACATGGTGATGTCGAGCGGCAGCTCGACGGACTATTCGCACCTCGACATCCCGGCCGTGATGCGTGGCCGCGGTGGCCGCACTGCGTCAAGTGCCGTCGAAGCCATGCGCGCCAACGGCGTGGAAACGCTGGACATTCCGGCCTTCCTGCGCAAACAGGCGGACTGAGTGCCCGGAGCGGGCGCCGCCCGCTCCGCATCCCGCCCGCAGATACGCGCTGTTACAGGAGCGTGACACACGGGTGAGATAAACTTGACGTTTCGCTTGCAAGCAATACACCTGCCATGATCAGGCAACGCACACTTCGCTCCATCGTCCGCGCCACCGGCGTAGGCCTTCACTCCGGCCTCAAGGTCAATCTCGAACTGCGCCCCGCGCCCGCGAACACCGGCATCGTGTTCCGTCGCACCGACCTGGATCCGGCCATCGACATCCGCGCGGATGCGCATGCCGTCGGCGATACCCGGCTCGCCTCCTGCCTCGGCAACGAGGGCGCTTCGATCTCCACCGTCGAGCACCTGATGTCCGCGTTGTCAGGCCTCGGCGTCGACAACGCCTTCGTCGACGTCGACGCCGCCGAACTTCCTATCATGGATGGCTCGGCGTCGACCTTCGTCTACCTGATCCAGCAGGCCGGCATCGTGGAACAACAGGCGGCGAAGAAGTTCGTCCGCGTGCTGCAGACCGTCGAGGTCCGGGACGGCGACAAATGGGCGAAACTGGAGCCGTACGAAGGCTACAGTCTGGAGTTCTCCATCGAATTCCGGCATCCGGCGATCGAACGCACCGGCACTCGCGTGAAGATCGATTTCGCGCAGCAGTCCTACGTGGAAGATGTGGCACGGGCACGTACTTTCGGCTTCATGCACGAAGTCGAGTACCTGCGCCAGAACGGATTGGCCCAGGGCGGCAGCCTGGACAACGCCATCGTGATGGACGAGTACCGCGTGCTCAACAGTGACGGGCTGCGCTACGCGGACGAATTCGTCAAGCACAAGGTACTTGACGCCATCGGTGACCTGTACATCCTTGGTCACCCGCTGCTCGCCGCCTTCAGCGCGCACAAGTCCGGTCACGCGCTCAACAACGCCCTGCTGCACGCACTGCTGGCGCAAGAGGGTGCCTGGGAGTGGGCGCGCTTCGACCAGAGCACCCCGGCGCCGAAGGCGGTGGCCCACCAGTTCCTGCCGCTGGCCGACGACGGACCGTCGGCACCGGCGTTCGCCTGACGCACGGCACGTGCTCATCCTCCGCCTGATCGGCATCCTGCTGGTCATCACGGTCGGCGCATGCTTCGCCGCCTTCGTGCTGACGCGTGACCAGCGCTATCTGAACGTTGCCTGGCGGGTGCTGCGCTACGCCGTCATCGCCGCGCTGATCATCGTTTCGCTGTTCGTGCTGGAGCGTGTCATCGTCCTCTAGCGGCGGCGCATGCCGTCCGGCGGACGCGCGTCACGCGCGGTCGAGAAGATGCTGCAACGCATCACGCAAGGGGCTGCCGGGTTCGATGGATGAGGCAGCGGCATTCACCTGCTCGCGCGCCTGTGCACTCACCGGCCGGGGCGCCGGGCGCACCGCTGTTCGGGGCGGATCGAACGCTTGCACCTTAACCTTGACTTCGGTAACCTCCCCGCAGCTTTCCTGAAGGGATATCAGGGCACTTGGCAGCAATTGCCGAAGCCGGTTGGCAACCGCCCCGGACGAAGCGCTGACGACAACGCTGCCCTGTTTCACATTCAGCACCCGACTGGCGCCGTTCAGTTCCGGTGGCAAGAATTTTTCATAAGCCCGTTGCACGCGACCAATCAGCTTCGCGTGCGAGGCGAGTTTTGCCAGGCTGTCCTGTGCGGTGAGATGGACGTGCAGATGTCTGGCAAACATACATAAGATCCTGGGGGCGGACGTGCAGATTATTCTGGTTTCCGACCGACTGGCAACAGCCAAGGCCATCACGATACAGCCCTGGCATCTGGTCGGCGCGCTGTTTGCATTCACCATTCTGCTCTTTACCCTCGCTTCGGCGTTTTCCTTCATCACGCTCAAGCACGCCAGCAAGTGGCAACTCCCCTTCATTGAAGAGATCGTCACCGCCGCGCGCAACGAGGAGATCCAGCGCAGCGAGGTGTTCGTGCGGGAGAACCTCAACACGATGGCGGTCAAGCTCGGGCAGATGCAGGCCCAGTTGATCCAGCTCGACACCCTGGGTTCGCGCCTTGCGAAGCTCGCCGGCGTCAAGCCGCCCAAGCCGGTCGACACGGCGACGCCGCCCGGGCAGGGTGGCCCGCTGGTGCGCGAGGACGTGCTTTCGGCGACCGATCTCGAGCTGCAGATGAAGAACTTCTCCGATCAGTTGTCGCTGCAGGACGACTATCTCGGCGTCATCGAATCAGAGCTGCTGCTCGATCAGGCCAGCCTGTCGCTGGTACCGTCGACGCTGCCCGTTATCGGCGGCACGTGGAACGCGTCGGGTTTCGGATGGCGCATCGATCCGTTCAACGGCTCCCGCGCCATGCATGAGGGCGTGGATTTCGTCGCCTCGGTCGGCACCCCCATCATCGCCGCCGCGGCCGGCATCGTGACGGAAGCAAGCTATCACCCGGCCTACGGCAACATGATCGAGATCGACCACGGTCGCGACCTGAGCACGCGCTACGCGCACGCCAGCAGGCTCAACGTGACACCGGGCATGGTCGTGCGTCGCGGCCAGAAGATCGGCGAAGTCGGCACCACCGGGCGGTCGACCGGTCCTCACCTGCATTTCGAGGTGCGCATAAAGGGTGTGGCACAGAACCCCGGGCGCTTCCTGGAACTCGCGCGCAGTGGCCAACCGGCCGCCCTGCTGCAGGCCCGCTCCGTCGCCGACAAGCGTTGAGCCCTCCGGTTCACCACCCCGTCACAGGCGATTGTCCCGAATCTGTCACGCCGGGCGGGATACGGCCGCATGCTAGAATCGCCCACTTTTCTGCCATCGGTTCGCCCGCAACGGGCTTCAGTCTTCGATGATTGCCTCCCTGTTTACCAAGGTTTTCGGTAGCCGCAACGACCGGCTGCTGCGCAAGTACCGCCCGGTCATCGCACGCATCAATGCCCTCGAATCCGAACTGTCCGGCCTGAGTGACGAAGCGCTCAAGGGCAAGACGGGCGAATTCCGGCAGCGGCTTGAAAACGGCCAGTCGCTCGACGACATCCTCCCCGAGGCATTTGCCGTCGTGCGTGAAGCGAGCAAGCGCGTGCATGGCATGCGCCATTTCGACGTCCAGCTGGTCGGCGGCATCATGCTGCACAGCGGCCGCATCGCCGAAATGCGCACCGGCGAAGGCAAGACACTGACGGCGACGCTGCCGGTCTATCTGAACGCCCTGGCCGGCCAGGGCGTTCATGTCGTGACGGTGAACGACTACCTTGCGAGCCGCGACGCGGAAATGATGGGACGGCTCTACGCCTTCCTCGGCATGAGCACCGGCGTCAATCTGTCGCGCATGCCGCACGACCAGAAGCAGGCCGCGTACGCCTCGGACATCACCTACGGCACGAACAACGAGTTCGGCTTCGACTACCTGCGCGACAACATGGTCTATTCCGAGACCGAGCGCGTGCAGCGCAAGCTGAACTTCGCCATCGTCGACGAGGTGGACTCCATCCTGATCGACGAAGCACGTACGCCGCTGATCATTTCCGGCCAGGCGGAAGACCACACTGACCTGTACCTGCGCCTGAACACGATCGCGCCGCTGCTGACGCGCTGCGAAACCGAAGACGGCGAAGGCGACTACTGGGTTGACGAAAAGGCGCACACGGTGCTCCTGTCCGAAGCCGGTCACGAACGCGCGGAAGACATCCTGACCGAACAGGGCCTGCTTGAAGCCGGCAGAAGCCTCTACGAGCCGGCCAACATCACGCTGGTGCATTTCCTTTACGCCAGCCTGCGCGCGCACAACCTCTACCACCGTGACCAGCAGTACGTGGTCCAGAACGGCGAAATCATCATCGTCGACGAGTTCACCGGACGCCTGATGCCGGGACGCCGCTGGTCGGACGGCCTGCACCAGGCGGTGGAAGCGAAGGAAGGCGTGCAGATCCAGGCCGAGAACCAGACGCTCGCCTCGATCACGTTCCAGAACTACTTCCGCATGTACGGCAAACTGGCCGGCATGACCGGCACGGCCGATACCGAAGCCTACGAATTCCACCAGATCTACAACCTCGAAACCGTCGTCATCCCGACGCACCGTCCCATGGTGCGCAAGGACATGAACGATCTGGTGTATCGCACCGCGGCCGAAAAGTACGCGGCGGTCATCGAGGACATCAAGGGTTGCCACGAACGCGGCCAGCCGGTGCTGGTCGGTACCACGTCGATCGAAAGTTCGGAGCTGCTGTCAGGCCTGCTGAACAAGGAAAAGCTGCCGCACCAGGTGCTGAACGCCAAGCAGCACGAACGTGAAGCCGAGATCATCGTGCAGGCGGGCCAGCCCGGCATCATCACGATCGCGACCAACATGGCCGGTCGCGGTACCGACATCGTGCTCGGCGGCAGCATCGAGAAATCGATCCAGGCGCTGCAGCAGGACGAAAGCATCGCCGACGCCGACCGTGCCGCGCGCATCGAGAAGCTGCGCGCCGACTGGAAGGTGCTGCACGACAAGGTGCTGAGCGCCGGCGGCCTGCACATCATCGGCACCGAGCGTCACGAATCGCGCCGCATCGACAACCAGCTGCGCGGCCGTTCCGGCCGTCAGGGCGATCCGGGCTCGTCGCGCTTCTACCTGTCGCTGGAAGATCCGCTGATGCGCATCTTCGGCGGCGAGCGGCTGAATTCCATCATGATCCGCCTCAAGATGCCCGAGGGCGAGGCGATCGAGCACGCGATGGTGAACCGCTCGCTCGAATCCGCGCAGCGCAAGGTCGAACAGCGCAACTTCGACATCCGCAAGCAGCTGCTCGAATACGACGACGTCGCCAACGATCAGCGCAAGGTCATCTACGAACAGCGCAACGCGCTGCTCGAAGCCGAACACATTTCCGAAACGATCACCGCGATGCGCCACAGCGTGCTCGCGGACACCTTCCGCCAGTACGTGCCGGCGGAAAGCGTGGAGGAACAGTGGGACCTCTCCGGCGCACAGGCCGCGCTGCTGTCGGAATACCGCATCGAGGCGCCGCTGGCCGAGTGGATCGCAGCCGAACCCAACCTTGCCGACGACGACCTGCTCAATCGCATCACCGAGCTGTCGGACGATCTCTATACGGTGAAGGTGTCGCTGGTCGGCGCGGAGTCCTTCGGCCAGTTCGAACGCAACGTGATGCTGCAAAGCCTGGACAGTCACTGGCGCGAGCACCTCGCGGCGCTCGATCACCTGCGTCAGGGCATCCACTTGCGCGGCTACGCGCAGAAGAACCCGAAGCAGGAATACAAACGCGAAGCCTTCGAGCTGTTCGAAGGCCTGCTCGATTCGGTTCGCGCCGAAGTCACACGCGTGCTGATGAACGTCGAAATCCGCTCGCCCGAACAGATCGAGCAAAGCGAGCCGGTGGCGCCGGCGCTCGAGAACATGCGCTATACGCACGCCGAGTTCGATCCTTCCCAGGCCGGTGAAGGAGTGGATCCGCTGGCCCCGCCGGGCGGCGGCAATGCGGCGGCGCAGCCGGCGCACACGGGGCCGAAGGTGGGCCGCAACGACCCTTGCCCCTGCGGTTCCGGCAAGAAGTACAAGCAATGTCACGGCCGGCTCGCCTGAGCGGCCGCTGAAGGGCCCACTGATCCACAACGCAGCACCCGAAGGGCATCCATCGCCGGATGCCCTTTTTTCATTCCTGCACGCGATGCGCCGGCAAGGGCCTGAACTGCGACGCGTCGTCGAAGTACGCCGCGTGGACGTTGTCCTCCGTCATGCCGGGCAATCCGAGCACCGGCAACGGATACAGGTCGCGCGGCGCGAGCGGCCAACTGCCCGCGTCCAGTTGCGCCGCGAGCCAGGCGTCGACATCGCGTGTCGTGGCGCGCTCCGCCTGCATGCCCAGTTCGTCGCCGCCGGCGTAGCGCACCTTCGCACACAGGCCTCTGTGCGGCGCGAGCGCCTTCTCGAGCAGCGCGTGTCCGAACACGAACAGGCTGGCCGAGGCCATCGCCGTGCGACGTTCCCACAGCGCCTCGCGCCAGCGATGGTGGCGCAGCGCATCGAGCAGTTGCCGGTCGTCGGACAGCACGACCATGCCGTCCTCGTCGAACTGCGTGAGCGCATCGCGAATGCGGCCGCGTGCGGCGCCGCCGGTGCGCGCGGTCTCCACCACATGGCGCCGGTTCATCGCCGCCTTGCAGCGAGGAAAGAGCAGCCAGACGCAGGCATTGAACGTGTCGTGCCAGCTCGCGTCGCGCGTGGCGACACAGCCGGTCGTGGCAACGCGCATTTCGTAGTCGAGGCGGTCGGCCGGACACGGCGCAAAGGACACCGGACGGCCATCGGCAAGGTGTGGCCGACCGGTCTGCAAGGCCAGCCGGTCCAGGCGCGCCGCAGCCGGGGGACATTCACCGTCGGCCAGACGCGCCAGCAGCGGACGCACGCCGGCGTGCAGCGGGCCGGACGGCATGTCATGCATTCAAAGCTTCAGCGGTCTTCGTCGGCGACGGTGTCGGCCGGCTTGCTGGGCACGAAGGCAAACGCGTCGTCCTTGCGCCGATAGACACCGACCAGCGCAGGGCGAACATCCGGCGCCGCCACCACGGCAAAGGCGCAATTGCCGGAATTGACCGCATACCAGCGGCTGCCCTGGCGCAACAGATAGCGCTCAGGCTCGCCGCCGTCATAGACGCTGACATTGGCGGCGGCCAGTCGCGCCGGCTTCAGGTCGTAGCGGCGCTGGCAGCTCGGCATGTTGGACACGACGATCGCCAGCTTGTATTCGCTGCTCCAGAAATAGGGCTTCTCGCGATTCAGGATCAGCGCGTGTTCCTTGCCGTCGATCATGTAGGCCGCGTTGTCGATCTCGCAGCCGGCCAGAAAGGCAGCCAGGGGCAGCAACAGCAGAAGGCGCAGGGGTCGTGTCATGTACGGGTCATCCGAGTTGCCAGGCCACGCGCTCACCGGCGCGCAGCGGTACCAGTACCTCACCATCGGCAAAAGGCTGGCTCGCCTTGACCGTCCAGTCCAGGCGACGCAGCGTGATCTGCGACGCGTTGCGCGGCAGGCCGTACCAGTCCGGCCCGTTGAAGCTGGCGAAGGCTTCCAGCCGGTCGAGCGCACCGGCCGCGTCGAACGCTTCGGCATACAGTTCGATGCCGGCGTGCGAGGTGTAGCAGCCGGCGCAGCCGCAGGCCGTTTCCTTGGCGCCTTTTGCGTGCGGCGCCGAATCGGTGCCGAGGAAGAAGCGCCGGTTGCCGCTGGTCACCGCCTCGACCAGCGCCGCGCGGTGCACCTCGCGCTTGAGCACAGGCAGGCAGTAGTGATGCGGCCGCACGCCGCCGGCGAACAGCGCGTTGCGGTTCATCAGCAGATGGTGCGCCGTCACCGTTGCGGCGATGTTGTCACCGGCCGCCGCGACGAATTCAGCCGCATCCTTCGTCGTGATGTGCTCGAACACCACGCGCAGCGACGGGTGGCGCGCCAGCAGCGGGCGCAGCACGCGCTCGATGAACACCGCCTCGCGATCGAACACATCGACGTCGCCGTCCGTCACCTCGCCGTGGATGAGCAGAGGCAGACCGCGCTCGGCCATGCGCGCGAGCGCCGCGTCACAGCGCATCACGTCGGTCACGCCGGAGTCGGAATTCGTCGTCGCGCCCGCCGGATAGAGTTTCACCGCATGCACGAAGCCGCTGTCGCAGGCGCGGTCGATCTCGTCCGGCGCGGTGTTGTCCGTCAGGTAGAGCACCATGAGCGGCTCGAACGGCGGCAGCCCCGGCGTTGCCGCATGCGCCGCCAGGATGCGTCCGCGATACTCGGCGGCGAGCGCGGTCGTGCTCACCGGCGGGCGCAGATTGGGCATCACGATGGCGCGCGCAAAGCGGCGGGCGGTATCGGGCAGCACGGCCACCAGCGCGGCATCGTCACGCAGATGCAGGTGCCAGTCGTCGGGGCGGGTGATGGTCAGAGTGTCCAAGAATGCGGTCCTGTCGGAGTCGGTCGGGTGCGCCGGAACCGGCGCGATGTCGGGATTATCCCAAAGAATCGTCGTCAGCCGGCGCGTCGACGCCCAGCGTCATTGCGTGCGCGTAGAGCAGCTTGCGCGGCGCACCGGTGATGGCCTGCGCAAGTTTCACCGCACGACTCGGCGGCAGCTCGTCGAGCAGCAGGCCAAGCGTACGCAGGGTGGCGGCGTCCAGTCCTTCCGCCTGCGGCGGAGCGGACAGCAGCAGCACGAATTCGCCGCGCTGATGATTGGCATCCGCCTGCAGCCAGGCCGGTGCATCCGCCAGCGGCAGGCGCACGATCTGTTCGAACAGCTTGGTCAGTTCGCGCGCGACGACCAGCTCGCGCTGCGGCTGCATCACGGCGACGATGTCATCCACGCATTCGACGATGCGGTGAGGCGCTTCGTAGAACACCAGCGCACAGTCCTGCTCACACAGGCCCTCGAGCACGCGGCGGCGCGCCGCCGATTTTGGCGGAAGGAAACCGACGAAACGGAACTGCGCGTCGAGCAGGCCGCTGGCCGACAGCGCGACGACTGCCGCGCTCGGCCCGCTGACCGGAATGACGCGAAAGCCCGCATCCTGTACCGCGCGCACCACCTTCGCGCCGGGGTCGGACACCGCCGGCGTGCCGGCGTCGGATACCAGCGCCACACGTTTGCCTTCGCCCAGCGCGGCGATGAGCCGGTCGGCGCCGCTGCGTTCGTTGTGCTCATGCACCGCCACCAGCGGCGCGCGCAGAGACAGATGGCGCGCCAGCCGCGCGGTGCCTCGCGTGTCCTCGCAGGCAATCAGGTCGGCCGCGCGCAGCGCCGCGATGGCGCGCGCCGACAGCTCGCCGAGATGACCGATGGGTGTGCCGACGACATACAATGCCGATGTCTTGAACTCGGCAAGATCCTCGTCATGGGCGGAAGCGTTGGTTTCGGAATCAGTCATCGGGGGGCGCGGGATTCGGGGTCCGTCATTCTGAGCGCCGGCGCGCGGTGCCACAAGCGCGCATCGCCGCGGCCCGCATGAATACGCGGGCGCAGCACGGGGCGCTGGCCGAACGCATCGCCGCCCGCTATCTCGAGGCGTGCGGCCTGCGCGTCATCGGACGCAACCTGCGCTGGCGCGACGGCGAACTCGATCTGGTGTGCGAACACGGCGACACGCTGGTGTTCGTCGAAGTCCGCATGCGGCGCGACACGCGCTTCGGCGGCGCGGCGGCCAGCGTCGGCACGACGAAGCAGGCGCGCCTGATCCGCGCCGCCCAGCACTACCTGGCGGAACAGGGCCGGCGCGCGCAGGCGCGCCCTGCCCGCTTCGATGTGGTCGCGCTGAGCGCGCTGGACGGCACCGGCATCGAATGGATACGCGACGCGTTCGGCCTGTAGCGCGACGGCGCCGCGCGTACACGTATCGGGCTGTTAAGAATGCGGGGGCGGACGGGCGAACTTGGTACACTCCGGAGTCCCGCATCGCATCGAGACTACATGAACCTGGTTTCACGCATTTCCGAGCATTTCATCGACAGCGCGCAAACCAAGCTGTCGTCGACAGAGGTGCTCGCCGCCCCCATCGCCGATGCGGTCGAACTCATGGTGGAAAGCCTGATGTCCACCGGCAAGATCATGGCGTGCGGCAATGGCGGTTCCGCTGCCGATGCGCAGCACTTCGCCGCCGAGCTGGTCGGACGCTATGAACGGGAACGTCCGGAACTGGCCGCCATCGCGCTCACGGTGGACACCTCCATCCTGACCGCGATTTCCAACGACTACGCGTTCGAACAGGTATTCGCCAAGCAGGTGCGTGCGCTGGGCCACCCGAACGACGTGCTGCTGGCGATATCGACCTCGGGCAACTCGCCCAACGTGATCCAGGCCATCAACGCCGCGCACGAACGCGAAATGCGCGTGGTTGCGCTGACCGGGCGCGGCGGCGGCCGGATTGCGGAACTGCTGGGCGAACGAGACATCAACATCTGCGTACCGGCCGAACGCACGGCGCGCATCCAGGAAGTTCACCTGCTGACGCTGCACTGTCTGTGTGACGGCATCGATTGCATGCTTTTAGGAACCGAATGATGACCCAGGCCCCGATGACAAACACTCCGAAGAAACACGCGCTCCACCTCGCCCGCCCGCTCGCGCTCGTCGCGCTGATCGCGGCCGGCGTTCCGATGCTGCAGGGCTGCTTCCCGGTCGTCGCGGCGGGCGCCGGCACCGCCGTGCTGTCCGCGCTGGACCGTCGCACCAGCGGCACCCAGGTCGAGGACGAAGGCATCGAGCTGCGCTCAGGCTCGCGCCTGCGCGAAAAGCTCGGCTCGCGCGCCAACGTGAACATCACCAGCTACAACCGCAACGTGCTGCTGACCGGCCAGGTTGCCGACGCGGCCACCCGCGCCGAAGTCGCGACCATCGTCGCCGGCGTGCCGAACGTGCGCGGCATCAGCAACGAAACCGAGATCGCCGGCGTGTCGTCGCTGACGCAGCGCTCCAGCGACGCGCTGATCACTTCCAAGGTGAAGGCGCGCATTCTCGATTCGCAGCGCGTGTCGGCCAATCACGTGAAGGTCGTGACGGAACTGGGCAAGGTCTATCTGATGGGCCTGCTGACCGAATCCGAAGCGCGCGCCGCAAAGGAAGTCGCCGCGTCCACGGGTGGCGTGACCAAGGTGATTTCCATCATCGAGATCATCAGCACGGACGAAGCGCGTCGCCTTGACCAGTCAGGCGGCGGCGCGAAGAAATAAGGCCGCCGCAACGCTGCGGCGCAGCCAGCCTGCGCCGCAGCGTTGCGGCCAGGCATTTCAAAGAGCACTGTTCATCACGCCCGTCCCGGGTCCGCGTGGAGCCGTGTCATGTGCGGTCTTCGTAACCGTTCAACCGCGCGAGCGCGACTCCCAAATCTTCTGCAGGCGTTTCACCGAGATCGGCACCGGCGTGCGCAGTTCCTGCGCGAACAGCTGGACACGCAATTCCTCCAGCAACCAGCGGAATTCGTCGATGAAGGGATCGGTCACGCCGGCACGCGCACGCGCGATGCGCTCGCGCTCCCACAGCGTGGCCAGCGCCTGCCAGTCGGTCATCGCGCGCGCATCCCGCGGCGGATCGGCGCGCAGCTTGTCGATGCGCAGCGCCATCGCCTTCAGGTAGCGCGGGTAGTGGGTGAGGCGCTCGAACGGCGTCGCTTCGACGAAATGCTTGCCCACCAGCGCGTCGAGCTGGGCGCGCATGTCGGCCACCGCCTCGCCATGTGCCTTCATCGTTGCGAAGCGCTTCTGCAGGCCCGCGTACTCGTTCATGATGGCGCCCGCAAGGCGCCCGATCTCCTGCGCCACCAGTGAGATGCGCGGGCGCGCTTCGTCGCGCCGCGTGGCGAAGGCGGCGGCGTCCTGCGGCCACGGCTCCATCATGCAGCAGCGCTCGAGCGTGGACGCGACGAGCTGCGCGCGCAGATCCGCCTCGGTGCCCAGATTCATGTAGAGCATGGCCATGTCGCGCAGGCCCGGCAGGCTCTTTTCGATGTACTTCACCTGGTCGCGCAGCTCCAGCGCGAACAGGCGGCGCAGGCCCCGCCGATGCACACCGAGCGCGGCTTCCGGCGTGTCGAACACGCGCAGGCTGACGGCGTCGCCCTCATCCTGCAGCGCCGGAAAGCCGATCACCATGCGTCCGGCAACTTCCACCTCCATGAGCTCCGGCAGGTCGCCGAAGGTCCATGCGCGAAAGCGCGCTTCGCCCGCCGCTGCCGTCGTGTCCGCCGCGGGGACGGCGAGCGGGGCCGGTTCGGCGCGCCCCTTTCTGGCCGGTTGCGGCACCGGAGCCTTCGCCACCACGTCGCGCGCGCCGAGTGCGGACAGCGCATCGGCCATGCTGCCGCGCGCGCCGGCGCTGCGTGCATCGGCCGGCGGCCTCGATGCCGGCGCTGCGGGTGCGGCAGGCGCCGGCGCAGCCGAACCGGCGGCGGGCTGCACCGCCGGCAGCGCGATGCGCGCCGCCTCGAAGCGTCTCGCCACCTCGTCCTTCAGCCGCGTGCGAAGCTCCGCCAGATTGCGCGACTGGCCCAGCACGCGGCCGTGCTCGTCCATCACGCGCACATTCATGATGAGGTGGGCCGGCAGGTTTTCGGCGCGGATCGCGTCGCTCGGCAGCTTCAGGCTCACCCTCAGTTCGATCGCGCGTGCCAGCGCCTTCACCAGCGGCTCAGACAGATCGTGTTCCTGTTCCACGAAGCCGGCGACGAAGCCGGCGACCGGCTGCAGCCGGTGACGCAGCCGGGGCGGAATGGTCTTGGCGAGCTGCAGCACCTTCTCTTCAATCAGGCCGGGCACCAGCCAGTCCAGCCGGTTGGCCGGAATCTGGTTGAGCAAGGTCAGCGGCACGGTGAGGGTCACGCCGTCGTCCGCAGCGCCGGGTTCGTGGCGGTATTCCAGCTTCAGGCGCTGGCCGAGCAGATCCATCTTCGCCGGAAAGCGTTCGCTGCTGACACCGGCCGCCTCGTGGCGCATCAGCTGCTCGCGCGTCAGGTGCAGCAGCTTCGGGTTCTCGCGCTCGGCGTCGCGGCGCCAGCGCTCGAAGCTGCGCAGGTCGATCACGTCGACCGGCACGACCGATTCGTAGAAGGCGTGGATCAGCGATTCATCGACCAGCAGGTCCTGCCGCCGCTGCTTCTCTTCCAGCCGCTCGATCTGCGCGACGAGATCGAGGTTGTGCTGCAGGAACTTCATCTGTCTGAGCGCGACGTCGGTCACGTCGCCATTGACCAGCCCTTCACGGATCAGCAGCTCGCGCGCCAGTACCGGGTCGGTCTTGCCGTATTGCACCGCGCGCTTCGCGTACAGCGTGATGCCGTGGATGACGCCACGCTCCCAGGCCACCGTTTCGCCGCGGCTCTTCGACCAGTGCGGCTCGTAGGTCGAGCGGCGGATCAGGTGGGCACCCACCTCCTCCACCCACTCCGGCTCGATGCGTGCGATGCAGCGCGCGAACAGCCGGCTGGTTTCCACCAGCTCGGCGCACATGATCCACTTGCCGCCCTTCTTCGCCAGTGCGGAACCCGGATGCGGCCAGTACTTGATGGCGCGCGCGCCCAGATAGGGCGGCTCGCCGGCACGCGCATCCTCGATGCGCAAGCCGAGATTGCCGAGCAGCCCGGCCAGCAGCGCGCGGTGCAGCGCGTCGAAGCTGGCGGGCAGCTCGTTCTCGCGCCACTCGTGTTCGGCGCACAGCGTATGCAGTTGCGCATGCACGTCGCGCCACTCGCGCATGCGCAGCCAGTTCAGGAAGTGCGCGCGGCACCACTCGCGCTGCTTCGATTGCGTCTGGTGCTTCCACACCTCGTCGAACGCCGCCCAGGCTTTCAGGTACCACAGGAATTCGCTGCGTTCGTCAGCGAACTTCGCGTGCGCCTGATCGGCGGTACCGGCACGATCCTCCGGGCGTTCGCGCGGGTCCTGCACCGACAGGCCGGCGGTGATGACGAGCACCTCGCGCAGCGCGCCCGCGTCACGCGCGGCGAGCACCATGCGCGCCACGCGCGGGTCGACCGGCAGCTTCGCCAGTTCGCGCCCGAGCGTGGTCAGCGCGCGCGCCTCGTCCACCGCGCCGAGCTCCTGCAGCAGCTGGTAGCCGTCGGCGATGGCGCGCGGCGCCGGGCGGTCGATGAAGGGAAACTCCTCGACGTCGGCCAGCCCGAGCGACTTCATGCGCAGGATGACGCCGGCCAGCGACGAGCGCAGGATTTCCGGGTCGGTGTGCGCCGCGCGCTGATTGAAGTCTTCCTCCTCGTACAGCCGGAAACACACGCCGCTCGACACCCGGCCGCAGCGCCCGGCGCGCTGCCTGGCCGCCGACTGCGCCACCGGCTCGACCTGCAGCTGCTCCACCTTGTTGCGATAGCTGTAGCGCTTCACGCGCGCCAGCCCGGTGTCGATCACGTAGCGGATGCCGGGCACCGTCAGCGACGTCTCCGCCACATTGGTGGCGAGGATCACGCGCCGCCCGTTCGAGCCCTGGAACACGCGCGACTGTTCCTGCGCCGACTGGCGCGCATACAGTGCCAGCACCTCGGGTTTCACGCCGGGCAGCCGGCCGTGGTGCTTGCGCAGCGCCTCGGTGCATTCGCGGATCTCGCGCTCGCCGGGCATGAACACCAGTGCATCACCCGGGCCGATGGAAAACGCCTCGTCCACCGCGTCGCACACCGCGTCGTACAGGTCGCGATCCTTCTGCGCCTCGAACGGACGCCAGCGCATTTCGATCGGAAACAGCCGGCCGCTCACCTCGATCACCGGCGCCAGCCGCTCGCCCTGCGCGAAGTGCCGCGCAAAGCGTTCTGCGTCCAGCGTGGCCGAGGTGACGATCACCTTCAGATCGGGGCGGCGCGGCAGCACCTCGCGCAGATAGCCGAGCAGGAAATCGATGTTCAGGCTGCGCTCGTGCGCCTCGTCGATGATGAGCGTGTCGTAGGCGGCGAGCCAGCGGTCGCGCTGCGTCTCGGCCAGCAGGATGCCGTCGGTCATCAGCTTGATGCGGCTCTCCTCCGACGTGCGGTCGGTGAAGCGGATCGCGTAGCCCACCTCGCGCCCGAGCGCCACGTTCAGCTCCTTGGCGACGCGGTCGGCGGTGGCGCGCGCGGCGATGCGTCGCGGCTGCGTGTGGCCGATCAGCCCGCGCGCGCCGCGTCCCAGCTCAAGGCAGAGCTTGGGCAGCTGGGTCGTCTTGCCGGAGCCGGTTTCGCCGCACACGATGATGACCTGGTGCGCGGCCAGCGCGGCGGCGATTTCGTCGCGCCGCGCCGACACCGGCAGCTCCTCCGGATAGCTCACCACCGGCGCCGACGCGCGCCGCGCCGCCACCTTCGCCTGCGACGCCGCAATGCGCGCGCCCAGCCGCTCCGGCCACTGCCCGGGCGCACGGCTGCCGGGCGGCAGTTCGCGCAGCGCGCGCGCAATGGCGGCCGCGTCGCGGCTCATGCAGCTTTCGATCAGCGAGGAGATGGCGGTGTCGGGTTGCGGCGATTTCATCGGGGAAGCGGGCAGCACGCGCCGGGCTGGCGCGCAAAACCCGCGATTGTCGCGGAAAGCGCGCGCCGGCGCGACCGCTTCAGCTGCGCACCCACTGCTGCCATACCCACCAGCCGAGTGCCGTCATCAGCAGCGAACCGGCAACGTGGGCGACGATGGTGAAGGCCGCCCAGCCGGTGTGGCCGCGCTGCATCATCGAAAACACCTCGCCGGAGAAGGTGGAAAAGGTGGTCAGCCCGCCGAGGAAACCGGTCGCGATCAGGAGCTTCAGATGCGCCGACAGTTCGGGCGTGCTCTGGAACAGGCCGAGCACCACGCCCATCAGGAAGCCGCCAACCAGATTCGCTGCCCACACGCCGAGCGGAAACGACGCGAACAGCGGATTGAGCAGCAGTGACAGGCCCCAGCGCAGCCAGGCCCCGACAGCGGCACCCGCGCCGACGGCGAAGAAGTTCAGCATGAGGAAGCGTCCGGATTCGAAGTCCGGTCGATTTTAGGGCCTTGACGCCAAATCAGCGCGCGTTTCACGGCCCGGGGCGCGACGTTGCCCCTCGCGCCCCGGGCGGGCAGCCGGTGTCAGGCGTCCAATCGCTCCAACAGGCTGCGCAACTGTGCCGTCGCCGGCTCGTCGAGCGGCATCAGCGGACTGCGCGGCACACCGGCATCGAAGTCGCGCAGGCGCAACCCCGCCTTCACCGTGGTCGGCAAGCCGCCCTTGAGGACGAACTGCAGCACCGGCAACTGGCGGTAGAACACTTCGCGTGCGCGAGCCATGTCACCCGACAAGCAGGCCTCGTAGAGCGCGACCGGCCACTGCGGCACGATGTTCGGCGCCGCCGTGCACCAGCCGACCGCGCCGGCAGCGAACGCTTCGAGCGCCAGCGGATTGCTGCCGTTGTAGAACGGCACCCGTCCGTCGGACAACTGCACCAGGCGGTGCATGCGCTGGATGTCACCCGAGCTTTCCTTGACCATCGTCACATTGTCGATCTGCGCGATCATGCGGCAGATCAGCTCCGGCGACATGTCGATGCCGCTGGTCGCCGGGTTGTTGTAGACCATGACCGGAATGCCGATGGCCTGCGCGATGCACTCGTAGTGCCGGAACACCTCCTGCTCCGTCAGCTTCCAGTACGACACCGGCAGCACCATCACCGCGTCGGCGCCGAGCTTCTCGGCGAAGCGCGCGCGGCGCACCGCATTGCGCGTCGTCAGATCCGAAATGCCGACGACCACGGGCAGGCGGCGCGCGACCCGCCGCACCGACGCCTCGGCCACGCGATCCCATTCATCGTCGTCGAGATAGGCGCTCTCGCCGGTGCTGCCGAGTGGCGCGATGGCGTGCGATCCGCTGGCGACGAGCCGATCGATCAGACGCTCCAGCGCGGGCAGGTCCACCTGCCCGTCGCTCTCGCGAAACGGCGTGACCGGATACGAAATGATGCCTTTGAACTGATTGTTTTCCATGACTGCAGTGACTCCGGATGATTGGCGATAGGAATGGCGGGCGGATCAGCAGAGGCAATCCAGATGACGCCCCAGCGCGCGACGCGCCTGATATTCGAAAGCCGCCTGATGGCGGCGCGGCGTCGATATCCAGTCGCGCGCCTCGCGCCCGAGCGCATCGGGAACGGGCTGGACCGTGCCGGCGGCCATGGCCAGCAATTGCATGCGCGCAGCGCGCTCGATCAGCAGCGCCAGCACGCACGCTTCCTCGACGGTGCGCCCGGCGACCAGCTGTCCGTGGTGGGCCAGCAGGATGGCGCGCTTGTCGCCGAGCGCGCCGGCGATCAATTCACCTTCTTCGTTGCCGACCGGAATGCCCGGCCAGTGCGCGAGAAAGGCGCAGTTGTCGAACAGCGGGCACAGGTCCATGTGCGACACCTGCAGCGGCACTTCCAGCATGGACAGCGCCGACACATGCAGCGGGTGCGTGTGGATGATGCAGTTCACGTCCGGCCGCGCGCGATAGATCCACGTGTGGAAGCGGTTGGCCGGATTGGGCATGCCCTCGCCCGCCACCACGTTCAGGTCATGGTCGACGTGCACCAGGCCGGACGCGGTGATCTCGTCGAAACCCAGGCCGAAGCGCTGCGTGTAGAAGGTGCCGTCGGTGTCGGCACGCGCGGTGATCTGGCCGGCGAGCCCGGAATCGTGGCCGGCGTCGAACAGGATGCGGCAGGTCAGCGCGAGTTTCTCGCGGGTGGTGCGCTGCGGCATCTCGAGCGCCTGCTGCATCTGCCGGTGTGCCCGGTCGACCAGTTCGGCCTTGGGCAGGGAGAGCGTATCTGTCACGGTGAAATCTCCATCTGGATGAGCGAACACCCGGCCGGCGCCGGGTGACCAGGACGTGGGCACCAGCCTGGCAAGGGTTCGGCCAGTGCTCGCGTCCGGTACCCATGCTAGGATTTCAATGGACCCTTAAAAACATCCAGAAAATTAATGTTTGATGGTCCAGAAGAACGGGGCTGCCCGTCGCGCTCCCATCCGGCCCCGCCCCGTACCACGAGGAGACGCACATGCTTCGTCGCTGGGAACTGACGATGACGCTGGACCGGTCCAGTCCGCTGTCGGTCCATCTGCAGATCACCCAGGCCGTCATCGACGAGATCCAGCGCGGGCGGCTGCCACCGGGTACACCGTTGCCGGGCACGCGCACGCTGGCACAGCAGCTCGGCGTGAATCGCAAGACCGCCGTGCTGGCTTATGACGAATTGCTGGCACAGGGCTGGATAGACCTGCAAGCGAAGCGGGGCGCCTTCGTGTCGCCGCAGCTGCCGGCGGCCCGGCCGCGCAGCGACGGGGCGCGCACCGCGGAGCACTTCCCGCTGCAGGACGGCATCGCCGCCGCCACGCCCTGCGACGGGGCCGACGACGGCGACAGTGCGGGCATCATCAGTTTCAGCGACGGCGTTCCGGACACGCGCCTGATCCCGTTCGACGTGCTGTCGCGCGCCTATCGGCACGCACTCGTCACGTCCGCCCGCGCCAATCGGCTGGCCTACGGAGATCCGCGCGGCAGTGCCGCCTTGCGCGGCGAGATCGCCGCCATGTTGCGGCTGGAGCGCGGACTGAACACAAACAAAGAGAACGTCTGCGCGGTGCGCGGCAGCCAGATGGGCATCTATCTCGCGGCCCGCCTGCTGGTCAGGCCGGGTGACCACGTCGTGCTGGAACACCTGAGCTATCCGCCGGCACGCGCGGCGTTCGCGTCCTGCGGCGCGACGCTGCACGGCGTGTCGCAGGACGCCTGCGGACTGATCACCGATGAACTCGAGGCGCTGTGCCGTGGCCAACGCATCCGCGCCGTGTTCGTCACGCCGCACCATCAGTTTCCGACGACGGTGACGATGAGTGCCGAGCGGCGCATGCGACTCATCGACCTCGCCCGCCGGCATGATTTCGCCATCGTGGAAGACGACTACGACCACGAGTTCCACTTCGCGCACCACCCCATGCTGCCGCTGGCCAGCATGGACCACGGCGGACGCGTGATCCACATCGGCTCGCTATCCAAGGTGCTGGCACCCGGCCTGCGCCTGGGCTACGTGGCCGCATCGGCGGACGTGATCCGTCGATGCGCCGCCGAAATCATGCTCATAGACCGCCAGGGCAACGCACTGACCGAACTGGCGGTGACCGAACTCATGCACAGCGGCGAACTGAGGCGCCACATCCGGCGCGCGCTGCGCGTATATCAGGCACGTCTGCAGGACGCGACGACGCAGGTGCGCGCGGCCTTGCACCCACACGTGGCGTTCGACGTGCCCGGAGGCGGTCTGGCGCTGTGGCTGCGGCTGGCGGACGGTCTGGACATCGCGGCGCTGACGCGTGACGCGCTGGCCGAGGGCGTGCGCATCCTGCCCGGGTCACAGTTCTCGGACCGTGACACGCCGGTCCCCGCGTTCCGGCTGGGCTACGGTTCGCTCGACGAAGGTGAGCTTGCGCACGGCGTCACACGCCTGAAAGCGGCATTCTCGCGGCAGACCGGCGGTCGTTGACGGCGGACGCGAACGGACCCGTACGCCGAAACCGCCGATCCGCATGTAAGGTTGTTGCAACGGACCGGGTCTTCTCGGATAACTCCCCACACGCAGGCACGCCAGTGATACTCGGATTCAACAAACGAACCAGCTTCGAGCAGGCAGTTCGGGCCTACAGCCCCGACCTGTACCGCTTCGCCTGGTGGCTGTGCCGCGACAAGTTCGTTGCCGAAGACCTGGTGCAGGAAACCTTCGCACGGGCCTGGAAGGCGTGGGGCGACATCAAGGACGCCTCGGCCACAAAGAGCTGGCTCATCACCATCGTGCGACGCGAACACGCCCGCCTGTATGAACGCAAGCAGTTCGACTATGTGGATACCGAACTGGAAGACCTGCAGATCGCAGCCGACCACGAACCGATAGAACTGTTTGAAATGGATAACCTGCTCGGCAGCCTGCCCCTGACTTTGCGCGAACCGCTGGTTCTTCAGGCGCTGGGCGGGTTCTCGTGCGCCGAGATCGCCACCATGCTCGATACCACCGAAGGCGCCATCATGACCCGGCTGACACGCGCCCGTCAGACGCTGCGCGGCGCGCTCAACGCACAACCGGGCCGGAGGGCGGAATCATGAACCAGCCGGTTTTCAACTGCCTCGACTTCCGTCGCGAAAAGACGGCCGATCCGCGCCACCTGAGCGAAGCGGCGGAAGAACACCTGATCGCCTGCCCCGCCTGCCAGAGCTTCTCGCGCCGCATCAACGCACAGGAACGATTGCTGCAGGAAGTGGTGAGCATAGACGTGCCGGACAGCCTGGCGGAACGCATCATCGTGTCGCAGCGTTCGCGTACCCGGGCGCCGTTCGCGCTGTGGGCGCTCGCCGCAAGCCTGATGCTGAGCGTGGGCATGGGCGTGCAGTTCTGGCATACGGCACCGGACCGCGAGCACGTCGCGATGGCGGTCGAGCATGTGCGCCACGAGCCGGAAGCACTCATGAGCACCCGCCTGATCGAGCCCGAGCGCGTCGCACAGGTGTTCGAGAACTTTGGTGCCCATGTGCGCGTGCCGCTGTCGGCGGTGCGCTACGTGAAGCTGTGCCCGGTGCCGGGCGGCACCGGCTGGCACATCGTGTTCGATACGGCGAAAGGGCCTGTCACCGTGCTGCTGATGCCTCAGCAGACCGAACGCAAGGCCCGCATCATCACTGCCTCGTACGACGGCATGGGCGTGCACGTGGAACCGGGTGGCCAGGGCTTCTTCGCGGTCGTCGCCGGCGACAAGGAACAGGCTCGCGCCGCGTCTGCCATGCTGAGCCAGCACGTGAGCTGGTCCAGCATCGGTCCGCTGGCAAGCGCCCGGGACTCCTGAACCGCTGCGCCGGAACCCGCACCGGGAGAATTTCCCTGTAACAAAGCAGTCGCTGACACGACTCCACGGTGAGGGCGCCACGAGCGCCCGTTGCCCGCCACCGCCTGGAGTCGTCATGAAACACACCGCAAAGCCGCCCTGTCACACCGCCCGCCTGCTGGCAGCCGCCGCCCTCGCGTCGTTCGCCACACTGCCGGCATATGCAGCCGACCCCTCGCCCGCCGATCTGGTGGATGCGCTCAACGGCGTGTTCGGCCAGCACGCGGGGGCACGCGGCTCGCACGCCAAGGGTTTTTGTGCGCGCGGCAGCTTCACCCCGTCTGCCCACGCACGAACCCTCACCAGTGCGCGCATTTTTGGCGCCGGCACGGTACCCGCCGAAATCCGTTTCTCGGTGGCCGGCGGCAATCCGGCCGCGTCCGACAAGAGCCGCTCCGCGCGCGGACTCGCCGTTCGCCTGGCTGACGGACAGGAAACGTGGGACATGGTGTTCATTTCCGAGCCGGTGTTCTTCGCCGCGACGCCGGCCTCCTTCGTGAGTTTCCTGCAGGCGCGCGTGGCCGACCCCGCAACGAAGAAGCCGGATCCGGCGAAGATTGCCGCACACAACGAGCGCTTTCCGGAGGGCAAGACCCAGCTCGCGCTGCTGGCGGCACACGCGGCGCCATCCTCGTATGCCACGACGCCCTACTTCTCGAACCACGCCTTCCGCTTCGTCGGTGGCGAAGGCGGCGCGCGCTTTGCGCGGCTGCAGTTCGAGCCGCTGGCCGGCACGCACTACCTGAGCGAAGACGAAGAAAAGACGCTGCCGGGCGAATTCCTGCAGGACGAACTCGGAACACGGCTGGCGCGCGAAGCAGCCGCGTTCGACCTGTACGCGCAGCCGGCCGCCGACGGCGACGCGCTGACCGATTCCAGCGTCCAGTGGTCCCGCACGCCCGCCAAGGTGTTGCTCGGGCGGCTCACCGTCACGGCAGTGACAGGTCAGGACTGCGCCGGCAGTGTCTATATGCCCACGCAGTTGCCGGCGGGCATCGAACCGTCGGATGATCCGGTGTTGAAGGCTCGCGCGCCCGCCTATGCGGTGTCCGCGGCACGCCGCGCACCGCGCTGATCCGGCTCGCCCTTGATGCGCGCCGCTGCGCGCGGCGCGCATCATGCCCCCATGCCGACACCGCCACGTAACCGGCCCATGCCAGAGACCTTCACCGCAGAACACCCCGCCGACATCGTGCACAGCTTTGCCGAACACCGGCGCTTCCTGCACAACCTCGCCGCCATGCAACTGAATTCGCGCGACGAAGCCGACGACGCGGTGCAGGACACCTTCGCCGCGGCGATCGACGGCGTCGCCGGCTTTTCCGGGCAGGTGCCGGTGCGCGCATGGCTGGTCGGCATTCTGCGCAACAAGATCGTCGACGCGATCCGCCGGCGCGCCCGCTACATCCGGCTCGACCCCGCCGACGCGCTGCCGTCCGACGACGCCGAATTCGACGACCGTTTCACGGCCGACGGATGCTGGCAACCGGGCGTGCTGCACGCAGCCGGACCCGAGTCGTCGATGGCCTACCGGCAACTGCTGGAACTGGTGGATCTGTGCCTGCAGAAGCTGCCCGCGAACACCGGCCGCGTCTTCCTGATGCGCGAATTCCTCGGTCTCGAATTCACCGAAATCGCCAGCCAGCTCGAGCTGGCCGAAGGGCATCTGCGCGTGCTGCTGTACCGCGCGCGCATGCGCCTGCGCGACTGCGTCAGCCGTGGCTGGGAGGACGCATGAGGCCGCCAGACCACCATGACGACGAGCACGACGACCGTAACGACGGCGCGCGCTTCAGCTGCCGGGACAGCACCTGGCTGGTGTCGGAGGCGCGCGACCGCCCGCTCAGCGCAACCGAGCGTGCGCAACTGCATCGCCACATCGACAGCTGCCCTCATTGCCAGGTGGCGTCAAAGCAATTCGAGCGCCTGTTCGCGCAGATCGACGACCTGCTCGGCCACACCCGGCACAACGGCGGCTGAACGGGCGATCCGGATATTTTCGGCCTGAAACCCGCCTTCGCCACGGCATCCGTCATGTAAAGCACACGCTGCCGGCCTTACAATCTTGCGTCCTTTTTTTGCCGGCCCACTGGCCCGTGCGGATGCAATGGAACTGACCCGCCTGTTGTCGCAGCTTGACCCGCGCATGCTGGGCGAACTGTTTTCCGAACAAACCATTTCACGCGGCGAGCAATACCTGTCGCGGGTCGGCGACATCGAAGCCAGCGGCCCCACACTGCGCGCGCTGGTGCGCGGATCGAGCCCGCATCCCTATCAGGTGTCGGTGCGACTGGAGCGGCGCGAGTACTTCGGCGAGCGCACGCTGGAACTGGCCACCCGCTGCACCTGCCCGGTCGGCAACCGCTGCAAGCATGCGCTGGCGCTGCTGCTCGCCGCGAAGAAGCAGGGCGAACTGATAGAACGCCCGCGCGCCGAAGTGCTGCGCTGGGTGCAACAGCTCGGCGCACGCCTTGCGCCGCAGCCGGAACGCCCGGGCCGAAAGCGCGCAGCCACGCGCGACACGCTGATTTACCTCATCGTCACGCGCGGCGCGCTGACACCCGAATTCCGCCTGCTCAAGGCCAGGCTCGGCCGCGACGGCAAACTCACCGGCGACCACCAGCCCTGGTTCAACTTCGAGCAGGCGCTGCTCAAGCCGCCCGCCTTCGTGCATGACGACGACCTGCCGGTGCTGCGCATCCTGCGCGACGCGATCCGCCGGCGCGCCAGCAGCGCCTTCGTACCGTTCGAGCTGCGTGGCGCCGATGGTCTGGCCGTGCTGCGCACCGCGCTGGAAACCGGCCGCGTCTACGCCACCGAACCGGACAGCCCGATCGACGGCGGTCATGCGCGCACACTCGCCGCCGGCGACGCCCGGCCCGGCACGCTGGCCTGGCAGACAGAAAAGATCGGCGTTCGCGCGCTGCTGCAATGCAAGCCCGCCGTCGACTACGTGCTGCCTACCGATCCACCCTGGTACCTCGACCTGCAGCACGGCATGGCAGGAGAGATCACCCACCCGGCGCGCGACGCCGTGCTGGCGGTGCTGGAGCTGCCGCCGCTGACGCAGGCGGAACTCGCGCTGGTGGCCGGCGCACTGGCGGAGGCCGCGCCGGCGCTGCCGTCACCGCTCGGGCGCGAGGCGCGCCGCCTGCCGGAAATCGACGCGCCGCTGCAGCCGGTGCTGCATCTCGCCACGCTGCCGGTGTGGCACGTGAAGCCGCACCGGCGTTACGAAAAGGCGCTTGGCCACGCGCTCTACGACATCGCGACGATCACGCTCGAGTACGGACAGGCGAAATTCCACGCGACCGACAACGGCGACCTCGCGAGTCTGCCCAACGGCCGCGCGGTCAAGGTCACACGCGATACCGGCGCGGAAGAGGCGGCGCTGGCGCTGCTCGCCGACACCGGCTTCGCACCCGTGCAGGCGCGCTGGCTGCAGGTGCATGCCTCGCTGCCCGTGGGCGCGCTCGGACTGGAGAGCGAAGCTGCGTGGAGCCGCTTCTTCGCTGACACCGCCGCCACGCTCGGCGCCGCCGGCTGGCGCATCGAATGCCCGCCCGACTTCCGCCACCGCGTGCTGCTGGTCGACGAATGGCATGCCGACCTCGAAGACAGCGATGCCGGCTGGATGGAGCTGTCGCTCGGCATCGACGTCGGCGGCCGCCGGCTGGATCTCGCGCCGCTGCTGCACGCGCTGTTCAAGCGCGACGGCCGCTGGCTCGATCCGGTGGCGCTGGACCGCATGCGCGACGAAGACACGACCGACCTGTTCACCGCAGAAGGCGAACGCATCGTCGTGCAGGCCGGACGCATCAAGCCGCTGGCCCGCACGCTGGTCGACCTGTTCGACAACCCGGGCGGCGGCACGCTGAAGGTGTCGCGCATGGACGCGCCGCGTCTCGGAGAAACACTGGACAAGGACGGCTGGTCGCGCGAAGGCTTCCAGTCGATCGACAAGTGGGTGCAGCAGCTGCGCGGCATGCAGGGCGTGACGGCGGTCGACACCCCGCCCGGCTTCGGCATCGAACTGCGGCCCTACCAGCGCGAAGGGCTGGCCTGGCTGCAGCACCTGCGCGCGCATGATCTCGGCGGCATCCTCGCCGACGACATGGGTCTGGGCAAGACGGCGCAGACGCTCGCCCACCTGCTGCTCGAAAAGCAGGCCGGCCGGCTCGACCGCCCGGCGCTCGTCGTGCTGCCGACTTCGCTGGTATTCAACTGGCAGCGCGAGGCGGAACGCTTCGCGCCCGATCTGCGCGTGCTCAAGCTGCACGGCCCGGAGCGCAGTGAACGCTTCGCGCAGATTCCGGAACACGACGTCTGCCTCACCACCTATCCGCTGCTGTGGCGCGACCACGAAAAGCTCGCCGGGCACGACTACCACCTGCTGATACTGGACGAGGCACAAACCGTGAAGAACGCCGGCAGCCAGGCCGCGCGCGCGGTGCGCCTGCTGCGCGCCCGGCACCGCCTGTGCCTTACCGGCACGCCGCTGGAAAACCATCTCGGCGAGCTGTGGGCGCAGTTCGACTTCCTGCTGCCCGGTTTCCTCGGCGAGTCGAAGGACTTCACGCGCACCTGGCGTACGCCGATCGAAAAGCACGGCGACATGATCCGCCGCGAAGTGCTCGCACGGCGCATCGCGCCCTTCATCCTGCGCCGGCGCAAGGACGACGTCGCGAAGGATCTTCCGCCAAAGACCGAGGTCGTGCGCACGGTGGAACTGACCGGCCGCCAGCGCGACCTCTATGAAACCGTGCGCATCACGATGGACAAGCGCGTGCGCGAGGAGATCGCCACGCGCGGCTTCGCGCGCAGCCGCATCGTCATCCTCGACGCGCTGCTCAAGCTGCGCCAGGTCTGCTGCGACCCGCGCCTGCTCAAGAGCGACGCCGCGATGCGCGTGCGCGAACGCGCCAAGCTCGACCTGCTGATGGACATGCTGGACAACCTGCTCGCCGAAGGCCGCAAGGTGCTGGTGTTCTCGCAATTCACCGCCATGCTGGACCTGATACACGCCACGCTGACCGACGCCGGCATCGAATGCGTCATGCTCACCGGCGACACCCGGGATCGCGAAGCCGTCGTGCGCAGCTTTCAGGAGGGCAGCGTGCCGGTATTCCTCATCAGCCTCAAGGCCGGCGGCGTCGGCCTGAACCTGACCGCCGCCGACACCGTCATCCACTACGATCCCTGGTGGAATCCGGCCGCCGAAAACCAGGCGAGCGACCGCGCCCACCGCATCGGCCAGGACAAGCCGGTGTTCGTCTACAAGCTGATCGTCGCCGGCAGCATCGAGGAGCGCATCGTCACCCTGCAGGAAAAGAAGGCCGCACTGGCCGAAGGCATCCTCGCCAACGACGAGGCCGCACTGGAGAAATTCGGCGAGAACGATCTGGCCGCGCTGTTCGAGCCACTGGCGCCGTAAACCAGCCATATGTACGAGGACGGAAACACGCGCGAAAACAACGGTCAGCGTTTCGTGCCCGCATCCACCAACAGTCAGGAAAAAACCACGTCCCGAACTTCAGTCGGGGGCCTGCCAAGGCAGGGGCGGGGCACGTGGACACCCCGCGACGACACCGCACGGCAGCTCTGACTTCCAGACCAGAACCTTCAATGTTCATCGCACACATCCCTTCCGGATACATCATGTCGATCGCGCTTCTGAAGCGAATCCGGCACGTTCTGGTCCCGGCTGCCATCATTGTTGCAGTCGGGATTTTCGGTGCCGTTGCGCCCGACCTTGATATGGCGTACTTCCATCTTGTCGATCATCGACAGACGCATCACCACAAGTACGTCACGCACTGGCCCTTGCTGTGGATCACGCTGGCGGCCGCGTTCGCGCTGTGGTTTTCTTGGCAGAAGCGCTCCCGTGCGGCCTTTCTCGGTCTGGTGTTTTCGCTTGGCGGGGTGCTGCACATGGTTCTGGACAGTTTCGTTGGCGACATCTGGTGGTTCGCCCCGTTCATTGACAAGTCATATGCCCTGTTCAACGTTCCAGCCCGGTTCAAACCCTGGTGGCTGAACTTTGTCCTTCACTGGTCGTTCGCCGCCGAGGCGGGAATTCTGGTGTGGGCGCTGCTGCTGTATCGACGACGTTGCCTGGTCCGATGACCCGCCCCGACTTTGCGGACCGTTCGAAAACGTTGGCCGATGGCTGCCGGCCGCAGGGAGGACGTCATGCCGAGGGGCCGTTTTCCGGAAAGACCGATACTCAGGCCTCTCCATCAAGCCGGCAAGATACCGGCGGCTGCGGTGTCGACGAAGCACCGGGTGAGCGGCCAGAAGATCTGTTCGTGGAGTCGCCTCGGGACGACTCACTCATCGAAGATCACTCAATGTCGCGTGACGACCATGGGTTCGCCCTTGGTCACTATCATCGTGTGCTCGTATTGCGCTGACAAGTTGCCACGCGCTCCAACCAGGGTCCATCCATCGGATGCCTCGGTCACGACGCGGCTCTTTGTCGACAGGAAAGGTTCGATGGTGATCACCATGCCGTCTTTCAGGGTGCGCCTGTCCGCGGGATCAAAGTACCCGGGAATGTGTTCGGGTGCTTCATGAAGGGCACGGCCAACCCCGTGACTGCCCAGGTTCTCGATGATCTTGAAGCCGTATGTCTTCGCCGTGCGCTCGATTGCAGCGCCGATGCCGTTGAGGGGCCGGCCGGCGCGGGCCTGCTTCATGGCCTGTTCAAGTGCCGTGCGGGTAGCGTGGCACAAGCGCGTCTTCTGCGGGTTCGTCGGGGGCACGATCTTCGTGCCTCCGGTGTCTGCGAAGTAGCCCCCCAGTTCGGCAGACACGTCGACATTCAGTACGTCGCCCGCCCGAATCACCCGGTCACCCGGGATGCCGTGCGCGGCCTCCTCGTTGATGCTGATGCAGGTTGAGCCCGGGAAATCGTATGTGAGTCTCGGCGCCGATCGCGCGCCGTGCCTTTCAAGCAACTGCTCACCCAGTGAATCCAGCTCACGCGTAGTCATGCCGGGTTCGGCAGCGTCCAGCATTTCCTGCAGCACGTACGAAACGATCTTGCCGATGCGTTTGAGTGCAACCACATCGTCTTCGGTTTCGATGGTCATGTGATCTCCTGTCTGAATGCGGCGAGACTACCCGAGAATGGCTGCGTCGCCCCCGAGGGGATGCTCGGGACCGAAGCCCGGGAGTGACGTCTGCGCGGCCGGCCACCCGCCTCACGCAGTAAACTGGTTCCCGGAAATCAACCGCTCCCCGGAAAGCACTTCGTCATGGACCTTTTCTTCTCGCGCCGCGAAACCGATCGCGAAGTCGTCATCACGCACAAGCCCTGGTTCCACTTCCTGCTCATTGCGGCGATCGCGGTCTGGGGCATTGCCGGCACGCAGCCGGAAGAGAGCGTGCTGCGGGGCTGGGCCGGTCTGCTGTGGTTCGTGACGATTGCGGTGATGGTCTGGCGCGCGGTGAGCATGCGCAAGGTGTGGCGGGAGATGAATGTGGCGATGAAGGCGGGCGGCGTTTCCATGCGCGGCTCGCGCTTCAATCCGCTGGACCCGCTGACGGTGCGCATCGCAAAGGCGCCGGACTGACGGCCGGGCGGCAGCGCGCGGGGCGGCGCGACTGTCGATTCAGCGCGGCCTCATGCGTCGTACGATCAGCGCGGCGGACCGTCCGCCGCCATTGACCAGGACAGGAGACCCACGATGGCGCAACAGATCTACGTCAATCTTCCGGTGAAGGACCTCGAACGTTCCAGGGCCTTTTTCACCGCGCTCGGCTTCAGCTTCAACCCGCAGTTCACCAACGAGTTGGCCACATGCATGGTCATCTCGGACAACATTTTCGTGATGCTGCTGACCGAGCCCTTCTTCGCGGGTTTTACCGGCAAGCCGATTGCCGATGCGCACACGAGCACCGAAGTGCTGGTGTGCATTTCGCGCGACAGCCGCGCAGCGGTGGATGACATGGTGGCGAAGGCGCGGGCGGCCGGCGGTGCGGTGCCGCGCGCGCCACAGGACCACGGCTTCATGTACGGCCACGGCTTCGAAGACCTTGACGGGCACATCTGGGAACTGAGCCATATGGAAGCGCCCCCGTCGGGCGCCTGACCCCGCACCGCCGCGACGGCCGCGCGCAGGCGGCCGTGCCCGGTCACACTCCTGCGCCGGGCCCCGGCCCGCGTCCCCGCCCGTGATTCCCTCCACGCCCGCCTTTCCGCGGGCATCCCGGCCTGCCCTTCAGCGCACGGCCGCACCATCATTTCCCGGCCCCTCCGACCGGCGCGACGTGCCGGCGCCACCACCTGAGCGGCGCGAGCGTCTATGCTCTGACGCGATGGTCGATCGCATCACCACTTTTTTTACCCACCGGAAGGAATTGCAATGCCGTACCTGCCACGCCTGATCCTTGCCCTGGCACTGGTCGCTGGCACCTTTTGTGCGCCCGCACGCGCCGCCGAAAACGCCCCGCTCTTCCTCAACCTGACGAGCGACAACGTGCATCGCGCGACGATGGGCATCGCGTTCGCACGCGCGCAGTTCGAGCGGGGCCATCCGCTGACCATCTTCCTGAACGACGAGGCGGTGCGCATCGGTTCGAAGGCGAACACCAAGAATTTCGTGCGCCAGCAGCGGACCCTGGACGAGCTCATGCGCAAGGGCGTCGAGGTGCTGGTGTGCCGCGACTGCATGACGCACTATGGCGTCCGCGAGGACGACCTGATTGCCGGCGTCAAGGTCGACAATTCCGACCTGAGCGGCGAAGCGCTGTTTCGCAACGACACGCGCGCGCTCACCTGGTAAGGCGGCGCATTCATCCGGCATTCCGGATGAGAAAGGAGACGACATGAAATACTCCGGCAGCTGCCATTGCGGCAAGGTGGCGTTCGACGTGGAAGGCGAACTCACCGGCGCGATGTCCTGCAACTGTTCCATATGCCAGCGCAAGGGCGCGCTGATGTGGTTCGTGCCGCGCGAAGCACTCACGCTGCGCACCCCGCAGGACGCACTGGCCACCTACACCTTCAACAAGCATCACATCCAGCACCGCTTCTGCCCGGTGTGCGGCATCCACCCGTTCGGCGAGGGGGCCATGCCCGACGGCACGCGCATGGCAGCGATCAACATCCGCTGCCTCGACGGCGTGGATATCGACGCCATCCCCGTTCAGCAGCACGACGGCCGTTCGGCATGAGCGTGCCATCCGGTTCATCGCTGAGCGACCTGCCGGCCGACCTGCCGGAGCCGGTCGACGATGGCGCGGCCGGCCACCTCGAAGGCATGCGGCTGCCGCCTGTCGTGCTGCCCTGTACCGCCGGCAGCGAAGTCGACCTTTCGACGCTGGCCGGGCGTCAGGTCATCTATGTCTATCCGATGACCGGCCGCCCCGGCGTCCCGCTGCCCGACGGCTGGGACGCGATTCCGGGCGCGCGTGGCTGCACGCCGCAGTCGTGCGCCTTCCGTGACCACCACGCCGAGCTGGCCGCGCTGCGCACGAGCGTCTACGGCCTGAGCACGCAGACGCGCGCGTACCAGCAGGAAGCGCGTACGCGCCTGCATCTGCCCTTTCACCTGCTGTCGGACACCGGACGCGCGCTGGGCTCGGCGCTGCACCTGCCCACGTTCGACGCCGCCGGCATGACGCTGTACCGCCGGCTGACGCTGATCGCACACGACGCGCGCATCGTGAAGGTCTTCCACCCGGTTTTTCCGCCCGACCGCAACGCGGGCGACGTGCTCGCCTGGCTGCGCACGCAGCCGTTGCCGGAGGCATGACCATGAACCGCGCCTGCCGATACGCGACCGCTTCATTGCTGGTCCATGTGCTGCTGAACCGCGCGGCACATGCGGACACCACCCCCCTCATGCCATGCCCCGACCGCCCGAACTGCGTGTCGACGCAGGCCGACGGCAAGGCCAACATGCCGCCCATGCGCTACACCGGCGACGCGGGCGACGCGCAGGACGCGTTGCGCCGCGCCATCCTGGCGCAGCCGCGCGCCGCCATCACGGCCGACCGGCCAGGCTACGTGGCGGCCGAATTCCGCTCGCGCGTCTTCGGTTTCGTCGACGCGGCGCAGTTCTCCCTAAACGCCGGCGTCATCCATTTCCGCAGCGGCGCACGCACCGGCTATTCGGACTTCGGCGTCAATCGCACCCGCATGGAAGCGATCACCCGCGCATTCACCGCGACGGATTCGCTTCCGTAGCGGGCGGCACCTGCGGATCCTGCGGCTGCAGCACGAAGCGCACGCAGCCGTCATGGTTGTGGTCCAGCGTCAGGTCGTAGCCGGCACCCTGTGCCAGCCGGGCTGACTGGAACAGCCCGACACCCAGACCGCTGGCCGACGGCACCGGCGCACGCAGCAGGTCGATGGCAAGCGCCGGGGTGATGGCGCTGCCGCCGTCCTCCACGCTGAGCCGCTCGCCACCGAGACGCAGCACGATGCCGATACCGGGCTCCGCCTGCCGCTTGTGCAGCGCATTCGCCAGCAGGTTCTCGGCCACCGTCGTGTAGAGCGCGCCGGGCAGGCGCAGCGCCGGATCCGTGGCCCCTTCCACCGTCACGCCCTGTTCGGCGAAACGCGCCGACATCGCCTGCAGCCACTGCGGCGCGGGCAGCCAGTCGCCGGTTGCCGGTTGCGGACGCCGCAGCTTTTCCAGCGTGGCTTCCAGGCGCGCAGTGATGACCGGCAACTGGCGCGCGAGCAAGGCGTTGGCGCGCGCCGAATGCGCCGGGTCCTCCGCTTCGCGCACCGCGTAGCACAGCGTGTTCAGCGACTGCAGCAGGTTCTTCACGTCATGCGTGAGCCGCGCGCCGGTGTCGTGGATCGCGGACAGATAGGACAGCCGGCGCAGCTCCTCGGCGCGCAATTGCGCCTGATAGAACTGCCCCAGCAACTGCACCAGCAGGTTGAAGTGCCACACCAGCCCGCCTGACAGCGGACGCGCGGTAAATAGCGCCATGTCCAGCAAGGGATGGGCGAAGTCGTAGCGGTGGCTTGCAAGCTCGCCGAAGCGACCGCTGTGCGTGTCGGCCTGCGCGGCGCGCGCCTGCCATTCGCCACCGGAAATCAGCGGCAGCGCAAGCAGGCGGTTGGCCGCGCGCGCGACGAAATCTTCCGGCCGGCCGTCTTCCTGCGCCAGCGCAGCCAGGCTTTCCAGCCAGCGCTCGTACGGCATTGCGAGCGACAGCACGTAACGCGTGAACGCCACGCTGAGTCCGCCGAAGCCGGCGCGCGGATTCCACGCCCAGCTCATGATGACGAGCACGGTGGCGATCACGCCCAGCGTGCCGAGCAGCGCGCGCGGGTAATCGACGTCGGCCAGCTGCATCGCGGCCAGCGTGCCGAGCGCCAGCACCGCCAGCAGCAGCAGCACGAACAGTCCGGACACCAGATCCAGCACCTCGCGGTCGCGGTCGGCGCGCTCCTGTCCGGGAACCAGCAGCATGACGGTGAGTGCAAGCGGCGACAGCAGCAGCCCGAGCTGGTCGATGCCCTCGGGCGTGCGCAGCTCGGGCGGCAGCGCACGCGGCAGCGCGACGGTGAGCAGCGCGGTGATGAGATAGGCCAGCGCACCGAGGTAATGGATGCGCGGCCCGCGCGCGCGGGACAGGAATACCTTGCCGCCGATCAGGCCCGCGAGCAGCAGCATCCAGAGGCTCAGCAGCAGCGGACCGAAGCCCCACACGAAGACGGCGACGAGCACGCCCAGCACGACCAGTCCGCGCGTACTGAGCCGGTTCTGCGCGCGCACCAGCGGTTGCCAGATCAGCAGCAGGCCGATGTGGGGCAGCAGCGCGACGCGGCCAAGCTGCGTATCGTCACCGATCCACAGCAGCAGGTGCAGGCTGGCCAGCACGCAAAGCAGCAGCCAGGGCTGCAGCCGCGTGACGAGGCCGGCGAGCGCGCCGCCCATGTCGCGCCCGCTCATCGCGTCACGTGACCGGAAGAAGACACCGCTGTCGATATCCGGTCACATTCATGCATCCGCACGTCGTGTGCGGCGCGCGCGGCCACAGACCTTTGCGGCGAAAACGCGAAAAAACGTTTCCGATTCAGCGCGCTGGAAGAAAAACTCCGGCTCGCACGAAGTTCGGCACAAAACCTGCATTGGACGGACTGAAACGGAGGATTCACATGAAAGCCAATCAACAGGGGTTCACGCTGGTCGAAATCGCCATCGTGCTCGTCATTATCGGTCTGCTGCTCGGCGGCGTGCTCAAGGGGCAGGAACTGATCAACAGCGCCAAGGCAAAAAGTCTGGTCAGCGATTTCCGCACCATGTCGACCGCCATCTACGCCTATCAGGACCGCTTCCGCTTCATGCCGGGCGATGATCCGGCCGCTGACCAGCATGTGGCCGGCACCAATGCAACAACACCCTCCAGCCCCGATGCACGCGGCAACGGCCGCATCGGCGGCGACTGGAATTCCACCACGGACACCGACGAATCGCGTCTCGTGTGGCAGCACCTGCGTCTGGCCAACCTGCTGACCGGCCCGACCGACGAGAGCGACGCCGCCTACGAGCCGCGCAACGCGGACAACGGCATCATCGGCATCACCAGCACCTCGCCGGTCAAACCGGCCGAAGGCACCGCTGCGGATTCCCGCCCGATGACCGGCGCCTTCTTCATCTGTTCGGCCGGCGTCACCGCCCGCCTCGCCCGTCAGGTCGATTCGACGATGGACGACGGCGTCACCAACACCGGCAATGTACGCGCGATGGCCGAGACGGACGGCACGCCTTCGGCGGGCACGACGGCAACCAACATCGACGCCGCCGCAGAAGCCGGCGCGCTGCGCTACACGGTCTGCGCGGCATTCTGAACGCAACGCGCCGCGTTCAGCCGAAAAGGGAGCCGCGCGGCTCCCTTTTCCCGTCTCCGCGCACCGCTCGATCAGCCCTTGAGCAGTCGTGATTCGGCGCGCGCCAGTTCGGCCGGCTCGCCCAGCAGCACGACGACGTCACCGCTTTCGAATGCGAGATCCGAACTCGGCTCCAGCGCACGGATGCCGCGACGGCGGATGGCGCTGACCTCGACCCGGATGTCCTCGAAGTGGAATTCGTCGATGCGGTGGTCGACCGCCCAGGCGCCGGGCGCCAGCAACACCGAATGCAGCCGCTTGTGGTGCTGTTCCAGCAGCGACTCTTCCGCCAGATGGTCGCTGCCGCGATACAGGCCGCGCAGCAGGTGGTAACGGTCGCCGCGCAGCTGGCGGATGCGCTTGAGCACGCGATTGAGCGGAACGCCGAGCAGCACCAGCGCATGCGTCGCCAGCATCAGTGAGGATTCGAGCGACTCCGGCACCACTTCGGTGGCGCCGCCGGCCGACAGCTTGTCGTAGTCGCGCTCGTCGAACGTGCGCACGACGACCGGCAGGTCCGGGCGCAGTTCGTGGGCAAGATGGATGACGCGCAGCGCGGCGTCCGTGTCGACGAAGGTGATGACGACGATGGAGGCGCGCGCGATGCCGGCCGCAATCAGCGTTTCACGCTTGCCGGCGTTGCCGAACACCACGGTTTCACCGGCGGCGGCGGCCTCGCGCACGCGCTCGGGATCAAGATCCAGCGCGATGAAGGACACGCCTTCCGTCTCAAGGAAACGCCCCAGATACTGCCCGTTTCGCCCGTAACCGCAGACGATGGCGTGACCGTCGGTCGCGAGCGACTGCGCGGCGATGGACGTGAGCTGCATGGAGCGCATCAGCCACTCCGACGGCACCAGCCGCAGCACGATGCGGTCGGCGTAGTGCGCGATGATGGGCGCGGTCAGCAGCGTCAGCAGCAGCGACGCCAGCACGATCTGCAGGATGCGGTCGGGGATCAGGTTGGCGGCGTCGGCCAGCGCCATCATGACGAAACCGAACTCGCCACCGGCGCACAGCCACAGGCCGACGCGCAGCGCATTGCCGGGCGACGAACCGAACAGGCGCGACGCGCCGGCCGCGACGACGAACTTGCCGGCCAGGATCAGCAGCACCGTCGCCAGCACATAGAACAATTCGGAAAACACCAGCGCCAGGTTGAGCCGCATGCCCACCGTCACGAAGAACAGTCCGAGCAGCACGTCGCGGAAGGGCTTGATGTCCTCTTCCACCTGGTAGCGGTACTGCGTTTCGGAAATGAGCATGCCGGCAAGAAAGGCGCCCAGCGCCAAAGAAAGCCCGGCCAGTTCGGTGGCGAACGCCATGCCCAGCGTCACCAGCAACACGTTGAGCATGAACAGTTCGGGCGACTTGCGCTGCGCCACCACGTAGAACCAGCGCTGCATCAGGCGCGGCCCCAGATAGAGGATGAGGGTCAGCGCGACGGTCGCCTTGACCGCTGCCAGTCCGAGCGCCTGCACGCTCTCTTCCGCACCGAGCGCCAGCACCGGAATGACGACGAGGAAGGGAACCACGGCCAGATCCTGGAACAGCAGCACGCCGACCACCTGACGGCCGTGCGCGGAATCCAGTTCGAGCCGCTCGACCAGCAGCTTGATCAGCACCGCCGTGGATGACATGGCGATGGCGCCGCCGACCGCGATCGCGCCCTTGATGCCCAGCCCGAACAGCGCCGCGCACGCCACGACGCCCGTCGCCGTCACGGCGACCTGCAGCGCACCCAGCCCGAACACCAGCCGTTTCATCGAGAACAGCTTGGGCAGCGAAAACTCCAAGCCGATGGAGAACATCAGGAAGACGATGCCGTACTCGGCAAACTGCCGGGCCTCTTCGGTGTCGGGGATGAAGGCGAGCGCGTGCGGTCCGGCGAGCGCGCCGACCAGCAGATAGCCCAGGATGGGCGGCAGGCCGATGCTGCGAAACAGGCCGACCACCAGCACCGAGGCGGCAAGCAGGAGGAGTACCAGCTCTAGCGCAGACATAGGGATGTGTGGAGCAGCTTCAGTCAGCTTCAGACCGACCGTCTGTCGTGAGCGGGTTGTTATAATCTGTTCCGATCATAACCGATCCGCCCCAACGCCCGCGCAACGGGCTTGTCCCGGCACTTCCCGCCAACCAGGAAAACATGAGCCCTCCTTCCCCGACCGACGACGCACTGGCCGTCGCCCGCCGTGTACTCGACATCGAGGCGCGCGCGCTCGACGCACTTTCCGGCCGTCTCGGCGACGCGTTCACGCAAGCTGTCCGCCTGATTCTGGACAGCCCGGGTCGCGTCATCGTCAGCGGTCTCGGCAAGTCCGGCCACGTCGCGCGCAAGATCGCCGCGACGATGGCAAGCACCGGCACGCCGGCCTATTTCGTGCACGCGGCGGAAGCGCTGCACGGCGACCTCGGCATGATCCATCGCGACGACGTGCTCATCGCGCTGTCGAATTCCGGCGAAACGGCGGAGCTGCTGGCCATCGTGCCGCTGGTGCGCCGTCAGGGCGGACGCACCGTGGCGATGACCGGCAGACCGGGATCCACGCTGGCAACGCTGGCCGACGTGCACCTGGACGCCGGCGTCGAGAAGGAAGCCTGTTCGCTGAACCTCGCCCCGACCGCCAGCACCACCTGCGCACTCGCACTGGGCGACGCGCTGGCCGTGGCACTGCTGGACGCACGCGGTTTCCGCGAGGACGACTTCGCGCGCAGCCATCCCGGCGGCGCGCTGGGCCGCCGCCTGCTGACCCATGTGCGCGACGTGATGCGCCCGCGCGACAGCGTGCCGACCGTCACGGCCGGTACCACGGTGAGCGAAGCCCTGCTGCAGGTGACGCGCGGCGGCATGGGCATGACGGTCGTGCTGGCCGGTGACGGCACGGTGGCAGGGGTATTCACCGACGGCGACCTGCGCCGCGCGATCGACCGCCTGGGTGACGTGCGGACCGTGCCGGTAACCGACGTCATGAGCCGCCACCCGCGCTCGATCGCGGCGGGCCGGCTGGCGGCCGAAGCCGCCGAGGTGATGGAAACGAACCGCATCAGCCAGCTGCTGGTGCTCGACGAGGACGGCGCGCTGGCCGGCGCGCTGACCATGCACGACCTGATGCAGGCCAAGGTGATATGAGCGACGACACGGTACTGGCTGCAGCACGCGGCATCCGCCTCATGGGATTCGACGTCGATGGCGTGATGACCGACGGCACGATCTGGTTCGGCCCCGATGGCGACATGATGAAGGGCTTCAACACGCTGGACGGGCACGGCCTGAAGATGCTGGCTGGCGCCGGCATCGAAGTCATCATCATTTCCGGCCGCTCGTCGGCTGCGGTGCGCCACCGCGCGCAGAATCTCGGCATCACGACCACGCTGCTCGGCGTCGAGGACAAGCGCGAGGCGATGCGCGAGATTGCGGCCGGGCGCGGCATCGACATGGCGCAATGCGGCTACATGGGCGACGACATCGTCGATCTTCCCGTGCTGCGCGCCTGCGGTTTCTCGGCGGCACCGGCCAACGCCCACTTCTTCGTGCGCCAGCACGTTGCCTGGGTCGGTGAGGCCGACGGCGGACGCGGCGCGGTGCGCGAAGTCTGCGAGTACCTGCTCGACGCGCGCGGCGCGCTGGATGCGATGCTGCAGGACTGCCTGCGTTGAACCGCCTGCTGCGGCAATCGCTGCCCATACTCATCCTGATTGCCTTTGCCGGCCTGACGGTCTGGCTGGAGCGCGTGACGCGCGTCGACGACGTACCGTCCACCGGCAAGCTGCGCCACGATCCGGACGTGATCGTCGACAATTTCACGCTGCGCCGCTTCGATGAAACAGGCGTCGTGCAGCACACGCTGACGGCCACGCAGATGCGCCACTATCCGGACGACGACTCGACCGAGCTCGACGCGCCCACCCTGCTCTACCTCGGCAAACTGTCGCCGACGCACATCACGTCCGAGCGCGCCACGCTGACAAAGGATGGCAAAGAAGCCATCCTGCGCGACAATGTGCGGGTTTTGCGTGAAGCTGGCGCCGGAAACGCCGAAATGACGCTGACGACGACCGTTCTTTACGTGTACCCGGAAGATGAAATCGCGCAGACCGACCAGCCGGTCCGCATCACGCAGGGCAAATCGGTCGCGACCGGCGTCGGCCTGCACGCCGACCGGGTCAAACAGGAATACACGCTGCAGTCCCGCGTGAAAGCAACCATCATCAGAGCCCGCCCATGACATCGCGCCCGACCGCCACCGGTCTGATCACCCTCGCCCTGCTGCTGTCTGCCGGCCTCCCCTCCACCGTTCGCGCCGAACGCGCCGACCGCGAGAAACCGGTGAATCTGGAAGCCGACAAGGCGACCGTGGACGACCGCACGCGCACCCATACCTTCGAAGGCAACGTTGTGTTCACGCAGGGCACGCTGACGATACGCGCCAACCGCATCGTCGTGACCCAGGACGCCAGCGGCTACCAGACGGGTGTCGCCACCAGCGGAGAAGGCGGTCTCGCCCGCTTCCGCCAGAAGCGTGAAGGGCAGGATCTCTGGCTTGAGGGCGAGGCGGAACGCATCGAACACGACGCCAAGACCGAAATCACCCGCTTCTACACGCGTGCCTACGTGAAGAGCGGCGGCGACGAGGTGCGCGGCCAGTACATCCAGTACGACTCGATCAGCGAGAACTACACGGTGACCAATTCGGCCGACGCGAAGGCGGTTTCATCCGGCGGCGACCAGTCGAAGCGGGTGCGCGCCATCATCCAGCCCAAGACGGCACCGAAGGAGTGAAGGCCGCCGGTTCATGAAAATCCTGAGCCTTCTTTCGCGGGCCGCCTGAGGCCGGCGGCGAGCGACACGCGCACCATGTGATTCATGCATGGCACTTCGCTGTGCCCGACGAACCACCTGAGGAGATCAACATGAACTGGCAAACCCCGGCAGCTACCGACCTGCGTTTCGGCTTCGAAATCACGATGTACGTCGCCAACCGCTGATCCGGCGCAGGCACACGAAAAGCGGCGGGTTACCCCCGCCGCTTTTTTTCGTCCACCGGCAGCACACGTCCGATGCCGTGGAACCGGACACGCCACCCGCCGATCACAGTCCATCCGAACGTGTTAGAAAGTAGCTTGTCATGATGCCCCGACATCAGCGACGGTGATGTCGGCACCACGGGGAGGCGACGAGATGGACGAAGCACGGCCGGCAGATCGGGAAAAAGCCAGGCAGACCGTTCTGGTGGCGGACGACACTCCGGAAAACATCGAACTGCTCAGTGACGTGCTGCGCAACGACTATCGCGTCAAGGTCGCCACGAGCGGCGAGAAGGCCCTCGGCATCGTCGCTTCGGACAACCCGCCCGACCTGATCCTGCTGGACATCATGATGCCTGGCCTGACCGGTTATGAAGTGTGCCGCCGCATCAAGGCCGACCCGGACCGCAAGGCCATTCCCATCATCTTCGTGACGGCGATGTCGTCGGTCGCCGACGAACGGCTCGGCTTCGAACTGGGCGCGGTCGACTACATCACCAAGCCGATCAGCCCGCCGGTTGTTGCCGCGCGCGTGCGGACCCATCTGGCGCTGTACGACCAGCAGCGCGAACTTGAATTGCGGGTGCGCGAACGCACCGCCGAGCTGTTTGCGTCGCGCCAGCAAATCATCCGCCGACTCGGCCGGGCGGCCGAATTCAAGGACAACGAAACGGGAAACCACGTCATCCGCATGAGCTATTACGCGCGCCTCATCGCACAGGCGAGCGGAATCGGGCCCGAGGCGACGGAACTGCTGTTCCGCACCGCGTCGATGCACGACATCGGCAAGATCGGCGTACCGGACGCGGTACTGCTCAAGCCCGGATCGCTGACCGCGGCCGAGTGGGCCATCATGCGGCAGCATCCGGTCATCGGCGGCGAAATCATCGGCCACCATGACGACGCGCTGCTTGAGGCGGCCCGCATCATCGCGCTGACGCACCACGAGCACTTCGATGGCGGCGGCTATCCGAACGGCCTGGAGGGCGACCGGATTCCATTGTTCGGGCGCATCGTCGCCATCGCCGACGTGTTCGACGCGCTGATGACGAAGCGCCCCTACAAGCCCGCGCTTCCGATGGACGAAACGCTGACCATCATGCGCAAGGGCAGCGGCAGCCACTTCGACCCGGTGCTGCTCGAAGCCTTCAACGCGGTTCTGCCGGAAATCATGCGCATCCACGAAGCCTACGCGGACAACCACGGCCCGATGACGGACGTCGAGGTCGACGTCGCGCTGCCCGAAACGATGGCGCGCAACTGAACCGTCAGGCGCCCGCGCCGGCACGCGCGCACAAGGCGCCGAGCACCGCCCCCGCCTGATCGAAATCGTAGCGCTCCAGCGCCTCCTGCAGTTCGACCGCGCTCGCTTCGAACACCGTACCGTGCAGCAGGCCGGTCAGTTCGAGCGCCACGGTGCGCGCCTCGGCATCGCAGTCCGCAAGCAATTGCCGCAGTCGCCGCAGCGGCTCGGCAAGTTTCCCGGTATCCGGCTGCTCCCGCGCGTCGCCACGCGTGTCGCCAGGCTCTTCAGCCAGCCATGGATGCCCCTGCAGCGCGCCGAGCAACGCTTCCAGCTCGTGCGTCAGCGCGAACGCGGCGGCGTCGATTCCGTCGTCCGGCGCACCGGCCTGCAGTTGCTGCTCCAGCGTGGCGGCAACGCGCGCCAGCGCATCCGCGCCTATCGTGCCGGCCAGCCCGCGCAAGGTATGTACAAGGCGTGCCGCGGCGGCCGTATCCGCGTCGGCGCGCACGCGCGCGAACTGTGCGGAAAAATCGTGCTGGCTGCGGATGAAACCGCGCAGCACGCGACGATAGAGCGCCGGCTTGTCCATGCAGTGCGACAGCCCGACCGTGCGATCGAGGTGTGGCAGTTGCGGCACCTCTTCCCCGCCCGCCACGGCTACCGACTGCGTCCGGCGCCCGGCAAGCGCCGGCCCGACCCAGCGGGCGAGCGTGGCGAACATCTTCGGTACGTCGAGCGGCTTGGGAATGTAGTCGTTCATGCCGCAAGCCTGCATGCGCTGCCGGTCATCCTCCAGCACGCTCGCCGTCATCGCGATGACCGGCAAAGCGGCCAGCGCCGGCTGCGCGCGGATCTCCCGGGTCGCGCTATAGCCGTCCAGCACCGGCATCTGGCAGTCCATCAACACCACGTCGAACGCCTGATCGCGCGCGAGGATGTCGAGCGCCTGCAGGCCATCAGCCGCGCTTTCGACGACGACCCCGGCGCGCTCCAGCAGGTCACGCGCCAGTTCCTGGTTCAGTTCGTTGTCTTCGACCAGCAATACGCGGGCGCCGGCGACCGCCGCCATGCCCGCCGCAAGGCCCGCGTCATCGGTCTGCGCATCGATCGGCGCCGCCACTCCATGCGTCGCATGAGCGATCGCGTCGAGCAGCGCCGATGTGGTCACCGGCTTGTGCAGCACGGCGGCAAACTGCTGTCCGGCCGATTGCGTCGTGACGTCGTCGTGGCCAAGCGCGGTGACCAGGATGAGCTGCATGCGCGCCAGCGGCCAGCGGCTGCGGATCTCGGCGGCGCACTGCAGGCCGTCCATGTGCGGCATCTTCCAGTCGATGAGCACCAGCCGATACGCGCCCGGTGCCTGCGCGATCGTCGCCAGCGCCTCTTCGCCTCCGGCAACCGCCTGCGCCTCCAGGCCGATGCCTCCACACAGCGCCTGCAATACTTCGCGGGCGCCTTCATGGTCATCGACGACCAGCGCACGCGCGCCGGCAAGTTCGCGCGCGAGTGGCGCACGCGCGCCTTCGCTCAGCGCCTGCAGGCCGAACCGGGCCGTGAAATGGAATACCGACCCTTCGCCGGGGCGGCTTTCCGCCCAGATGCGTCCGTGCATCAGCTCGACCAGCTGGCGCGATATCGTCAGGCCCAGACCGGTACCGCCGTAGCGGCGGGTGATCGAACTGTCGGCCTGCGTGAAGGGCTGGAACAGGCGGGCCAGCTGCACCTCGTCCATGCCGATGCCGCAGTCAGCGACGCTGAAATGCAGTTCGACCCCGGCCTCGTCGCGCGCCTCGAGCGTGACGTCGATGATGACGTCACCATGTTCGGAAAACTTGATCGCGTTGCTGCCGAGATTGATCAGCACCTGCCCGAGCCGGACCGGATCGCCGATAAGCGCGGTCGGAATGCCCGGTTGGGCGGAAAACAGCAGTTCGATGTCCTTTTCTTCCGCCTTGACGCCGATGACGTCGACCATGTGGTCGACGACGGTGTCTAGCCTGAACGCGACGCGTTCGATCTCGAGCCGGCCGGATTCGATCTTCGACAGGTCCAGCACGTCGTTCAGGATGGCCAGCAGGCCGCGCGCCGCACGGTGCGCCTTTTCGACGTAGTTGCGCTGGCGCGGCGCCATGTCGTCACGCAACGCGAGGTGCGTCATGCCGAGAATGGCGTTCATCGGCGTGCGGATCTCGTGCGACATGTTGGCGAGAAAGCTCGATTTGATGCTGGCAGCCGCCTGCGCGGCGTCCCGCGCATCGCGCATCGCCTGCTCCGCCTGTTTTTTCAGCGTGACGTCGTGCGCGATCAGACCGTAGAGCTGGCGCGTGCCCTGCAGGATGGGCATGACCGCCAGTTCGACGGTGAACGCCGAGCCGTCGCTGCGCAGGAAACACCATTCGCAGCGCTGCGCCCGCCCGGCCAGCCGCGCCGCATTCAGCAGGCATTGCGCGGCGCTCGCACTGTCCGTGCCGTCGGCCTGCTGCGGCGGCGACAGCGGTGCCAGCCAGGGCATGCGCCCGAGCAGCCCGCTTTCCTCGCTCACGCCGAACAACTGCAGCGTGGCCGGATTGCAGCTCAGCACACCTTCATCGACGCTGACAAAAAAGTAGCCGTCGAGCGCGTACTCGAACACCGCGCGAAACTTGGCTTCAGCGAGCTTGCGTTCGGTGATGTCCGACCAGTAACCGTTGTACAGCGTACCGCCGCGGCCATCCGGCGACGGCGTGCTGTCGCTTTGCAGCCAGCGCTCGTCGTCGCCACAGCGTATCGGCAGTTCCACCGCGCTGACCGGTGGCAAGTCGCTGCCGGTGCCCATCATGCGCCAGGGCATGGCCGGATCGGCGGCGATGGTCGCGACATCGCGCCCGAACAGCGCTTCGGCGCCGTGGCCGATGAAGGTGAAGTAGCCCTTGCGCGCTTTCGGGCGGTGGTAGCGGAACACCGTCAGCGGCAAGGCGTTTGCGAGATCCAGCAACTCGTTGCGCGCCCGCTCGACTTCGGCATTGAGCCGCTCGCGGCGCGCCCAGAACACGAGCAGCAACAGCCCCAGCAACACCGCGAGCAATCCGACGCTCACGTGGCGCTGCCAGATCGCCGCTTCCCCATCCAGCGGCAGCAGCACCCACGCGGTGTACGGCAGGGCGTCGACCTGGCGCCCGACGAGCACGTGCCGCAAGCCGTCGATGACTTCAATGCGGAGGGTCCTCCCGTCGACGGTCTCGTTCTCCGAGCGCCAGGGCAGCACTTCGGGAACGTTCTTGTAGAGACGTTCGAGTGAGACGGCATCGGGCGGCTGGCCGGTCCGCGCCGGCGCGAACTGCTTCAGCACCAGGGCCGAAGGCGAGCCGAGCACGACAACGCCATTGACATCGGTTACCAGCGCCCTCTGGTCGAAGCCGCCGAACAGCGTCTGCATGGAAGTCGGTTCCTGCTTCACGACGAGCACGCCGGCCGGCTGACCGGGCAGATCGACACGCGCCGAAAAGTAGAATCCGGGAGAGCCGCTCAGGCGGCCGATGAGGAACTGCGCACCGCGGCCGCGTTCGAGCGCATCGTGGAAATAGCCGCGCGAACTGAAGTTGCCGCCGATCAGGGCATTGCCCTGGTAGGCGCTGCTGTCGGCGACGACGGTGCCGTCGTGATCCAGCAGGTAGAGCAGCGAGAGGTTGAAGTCCTGCGCCAGCGCATTGAGTTCGCTGCTGGTGGCGACGACATCGGACTGCCCGAGCAGCCATTCGCGCCGCACCGCGAGGCCGGCGCTGTCGTCGGGCGCCACGCCGGACATGCGCGGCACCGCCAGGAACTCCTGCAGCGCCCGCTGGCGGGACAGCGCGACCGGCAAGGCTTCGAGCTGGCGGAAGGTGGTCGACAGCGACTCGACCAGACTGCCCAGACGCACCGCGCTGCGCACCCGGACATCATCGTGATACCCGCGCTCGGCGCGTTCGGCGAGCTGCCACGTGGCAATTGCCACCAGCGCCGTCCAGCCCAGCCCCAGCAGCGCGAAGCCGCGCCGCACCAGTGTTGCGTCGGTGGGAAACTGCGACATCTGCATGTCCTTGATCGCCCTCCTCGCAAAGCTGCGTGCCGTCGATCAGCCGGAAAAGCCGGCCACATTGCCGTGCCGCCACCCGCCGACATGCTGGCGGGCGACTGCAACGGATTCTAGACCGATGACGGCGGACGCGCCCGTTCGGTAACCTGAGTCACCGAGATTCCGCGCGCGGCACGGTTATAAGAGGCGTTCGGGCACGCGGCCATGGAGCCGCGCCACCGCCCTCGCCAACCCCGCCGCCGCCCGTCCCCAGGAGACCGCATGTCCAGTTCATCCATGCACATTGAAGCCTTTTTTGACGACGCCACCAGCACCGTCAGCTACATCGTTCTCGATCGCGACAGCATGTCCTGCGCGATCGTCGACAGCGTCCTCGACTACGACCCGAAGGCCGGCCGTACCTCGACCGCGTCGGCCGACCGTGTGATTGCCCGCGTGACAGCGCTCGGCGCCCGCCTCGAATGGATACTCGAAACCCATGTGCACGCCGACCATCTGTCGGCCGCGCCGTGGATACAGAAGCACCTTGGCGGCAAGCTCGGCATCGGCTCGAACATCGTCGCGGTACAGAAGGTGTTCGGCAAACTGTTCAATGCGGGCACCGACTTCGAACGCGACGGCAGCCAGTTCGACCACCTGTTCGAAGATGACGAGCGCTTCACCATCGGCACGCTGCAGGCGCGCGCCCTGCACACACCGGGCCATACCCCCGCCTGCATGAGCTATCTGATCGAGGACGCCGCCTTCGTCGGCGACACGCTGTTCATGCCCGACTACGGCACCGCGCGCTGCGACTTTCCCGGCGGCGACGCGCGCACGCTCTACCGCTCGGTGCGGCGGCTGCTGGCGCTGCCGCCGCAGACACGCCTGTTCATGTGTCACGACTACATGCCCGGCGGGCGCGCCGCGCGCTGGGAGAGCAGCGTCGCCGAAGAACTGCGCGACAACATCCACGTGCATGAAGGCATCACCGAGGACGACTTCGTCGCGATGCGTACCGCGCGCGACGCCACGCTCGACATGCCGGTCCTGATGCTGCCGTCGGTGCAGGTCAACATGCGCGCCGGCCATCTTCCGGCGCCGGAGGACAACGGCACGCGCTACATGAAGATTCCGATCGACGTTCTGTGAACGCCCATCCTTGAGCACCCGCAGTACGTGCCCCCTGCGGCACACAGTATCCAATACAAATAAATACACAGGAGGAGAGTCCATGGACATCAAACCGCTCAACCGGGAGCTTTCGGTCGCCGCACAGGTCACCGCCGGCGACCTGCCGGCGATCTACGCGGCCGGCGTTCGCGCGCTGATCTGCAACCGGCCCGACGGCGAGGGCCCCGATCAGCCCAACTTCAGCGAGATCGAACAGGCCGCGCGCGAACTCGGCATCGAGACGCACTACCTGCCGGTCGAATCGGGCAAGGTCAGCGACGAACAGGCGGTCGCCTTCGGCGCGCTGCTGGAGCGCGTGCCACGTCCCGCGCTGGCCTACTGCCGGACCGGGACGCGCTCGGCCACGCTGTGGGCGCTGTCGCAGGCGCACCGCCAGTCACTGCCGGACATACTGCAGTGCGCGCGCGGCGCCGGCTACGACCTGACGGCCGTGGCGCGGCGCATCGTCAACGGCGGGCGCATCGCGGGTGACGCGGCCGACGCGTCGCACGACGTCGTGATCGTCGGTGCGGGTGCAGCAGGCATCGCCGTAGCCGCCAGCCTGCGCACCCGCGAGCCCGGGCTCGACGTCGCGGTGATCGACCCGGCCGACGTGCACTACTACCAACCCGGCTGGACGCTGGTCGGCGGCGGCGTGTTCGCGCCGGAAGAAACGGCCCGCACGATGGGCAGCGTGCTGCCGCGCGGCGTGCGCTGGATCAAGGCCGCGGTCGCCGCGTTCGAGCCCGAGAAGAACATCGTCGTGCTCGACGGCTGCCGCCTCGTGAAGTACCGCAAGCTCATCGTCTGTCCGGGACTCAAGCTGGACTGGCACGGCGTGGAGGGCCTCGTCGACACGCTGGGGCGCAACGGCGTCACGTCGAACTACCGCTATGACCTCGCCCCCTATACCTGGCAGCTGGTGCAGCAGCTGCGCGGCGGCCGCGCGCTGTTCACGCAGCCGCCGATGCCGATCAAGTGCGCCGGCGCACCGCAGAAGGCGATGTATCTGTCCTGCGACCACTGGCGCCGCAGCGGCCGGCTGAACGACATCGACGTGAGCTTCCACAACGCCGGCGCCGTGCTGTTCGGCGTGGTCGACTACGTGCCGGCACTGATGGAGTACGTGAAGCTGTACGGCATCCACCTGAATTTCGGCTCCACACTGACCGCGGTGGACGGCCCTGCGCGGCGCGCGACGTTCAGCGTCGCGCTGCCCGACGGCACGAAGGAAACCGTTCAGCGCGAGTACGACATGATCCACGTATGCCCGCCGCAGAAGGCGCCCGACTTCGTGCGCGCCAGTCCGCTCGCCGACGCCGCCGGCTGGGTCGAGGTCGATCACGGCACGCTGCGCCATGCCCGCTTCGAGCACATCTTCTCGCTCGGCGACGCGTGCTCCGCGCCGAACGCGAAAACCGCTGCCGCCGCGCGCAAGCAGGCGCCTGTGGTGGCGGAGAATGTCATCGCCAGCCTGGCCGGGCGCGACCTGCCGGCACGCTACGATGGCTACGGTTCCTGCCCGCTGACGGTGGAACGCGGCAAGATCGTGCTGGCTGAATTCACCTATGGCGGCAAGGTGGCGCCGAGCTTCCCGTCGTGGCTCATTGACGGCACGCGTCCGTCGGCACTCGCCTGGTATCTGAAGGAGCGCATCCTGCCGCCACTGTATTGGGAGGCTATGCTCAAGGGCCGCGAATGGCTGGCCAAACCGGAGATACCCGCTTGAGCGCACCTGCATTGCCCGCACGCCCGCAAGCCGGCACACCGCCGTCGGGGCTGGCGCGCTGGCTGCCGATACTGGGCTGGGCCCCCCGCTACGACCGCCCGGCCTTCGGCGCGGACCTGCTGGCGGCCGTCATCGTCACGCTGATGCTCATTCCGCAGAGCCTCGCCTATGCGCAGCTGGCCGGCCTGCCGCCGCAGGTGGGTTTGTATGCGAGCATCGCGCCGCTCGTCGTCTATGCGATCTTCGGTGGCAGCCATGCGCTGTCGGTCGGCCCGGTGGCCGTGGTGTCGCTGATGACGGCGGCGGCCATCGGCTCGCTCGGGCTGGCGGATGAAGCTGCGCGGCTGCAGGCTGCGTTGACGCTGGCCTTCGTGTCCGGGGTGATGCTCACCGTCATGGGGGTGCTGCGTCTGGGTTTCCTGACCAGCTTCCTCAGCCATCCGGTGGTGTCCGGCTTCATTACCGCATCGTCGCTGCTCATTGCGCTGAGCCAGTTGAAGCATCTTCTGGGCATACGCGCGCAGGGCGACACGCTGCCCGAATTGCTGTCCGGCCTCGTGGCAAACGTGCATGACACCAACGTGCCGACGCTGCTGCTCGGCGCCGGTGTCGTCGCCTTTCTCTACTGGGTGCGCAAGCGGCTCAAGCCGCTGCTGCTGCGTGCCGGCCTGTCGGCCCGCGCCGCCGACACCTGCGCCAAGGCGGGGCCGGTCGTCGCGGTGCTCGGCACGACGGCGCTCATGTGGGCGTTCCGGCTTGACGAACTGGGCGTGCGCAAGGTCGGCGACATTCCCGCCGGCCTGCCGCCGCTGACCCTGCCGTCACTCGACCCGGGCCTGTTGTCGCAGTTGCTGCTGCCGGCGCTGCTGATCAGCATCATCGGTTTCGTCGAATCGGTGTCCGTGGCCAAGACTTTCGCCGCCAAGCGGCGCCGTCGCATCGAACCGGACCAGGAACTGGTCGGTCTTGGCGCATCGAACCTCGCTGCGGCCTTCACTGGCGGCTACCCGGTCACCGGCGGCTTTTCACGCTCGGTGGTCAATTTCGACGCCGGCGCCGCAACACCGGCGGCCGGCGCCTTCACGGCGGTCGGCATCGCCGTCGCGTCCATCACGCTGACGCCCATGCTGCACTTCCTGCCGCAGGCGACGCTGGCCGCCACCATCGTCGTCGCCATCCTGACGCTGGTCGACATCGACACGCTGCGCACCACCTGGCGCTACTCGCGCGCCGACTTCCTCGCCGTCGCGACGACACTGCTCACCACATTGCTCGCGGGTGTCGAAGCCGGTGTCAGCGCGGGCGTCGCACTCACGCTGCTCACGCTGCTGTGGCACGCCAGCCGGCCGCACATGGCCGTGGTCGGTCGCGTGCCCGGTACCGAGCACTACCGCAACATCGAGCGTCACCGTGTCGAGACGCATCCGTCACTGATCGGGCTGCGCGTCGACGAAGGTCTCAACTTCATGAATGCGCGCCAGGTCGAGGACCGCATCCTCGCGCTGGTCACCGCCCAGCCGGCCGTGCGCAACGTCGTGCTGCTGTGCTCGGCAGTCAACGACATCGACGCCAGCGCGCTCGAAACGCTGGAGAGCATCGTGCACCGTCTGGGCGACATGGGCGTGCGTCTGCACCTGTCGGAAGTGAAGGGGCCGGTGATGGACCGGCTGCGCCGCTCCGACCTGCCGGGCGCGCTGGGCGGTCAGGTATTCCTGTCGCACCACGAAGCCGTCACTGCGCTGACTGCCGGCGAATCTGCTCCACCTTCTCCCTGAAGCGCTGGCGCAGCGCTTCGGTCGGCTGGCCGGCGTCCTGCGCCGCCTGCAATGCGCGCAGGATGTCCGCCGCACCGGCATCCGCCGAAATCGACTGCAGTGCCGGCGTCGCGCCTGCCGGCACCAGTTCGGCGCGCTCCGCGCCGGGCTTGCCGCGCTTGGCCGAAATGACGAGTGCCGACGGCGCCGCCTGCACCCTGCGCGTGTCAGCCGAGCGGCGATGTGCGTCGACCGCCGCCATGAACTGGCGGCGCAGCGCCTGCGTCGGCCTGCCCTTCGCTTCCGCCTGCCGCAGCTTCGCCAGCAGTTCGGCCACATCCGGCGGCGCCGGCACGGACGCCGGCATCGCGGCCGGCGCCGTCACGGGTGTCTCGACAACGGCGGCCGCGACTTCCTCCGGCGGCGCCACGAGTTCGGCGATGCGCAGGCGCTTGTAGCGCATCGCCCAGCCGAGCGCGTTCTCGCCGCGATCAGACTCGGCGCGTGCGTCGGCACCGGCCTCGACCAGCGTGCGCACGATGGCTTCGTTGCCCTCGCGCACGGCCATCATCAGCGGCGTGGCGAGGTTGGGCGCCCGGGAATCCAGCGCCGCGCCACGCGCGATCAACAGGTCGACGATGCGTGCCCGGCCGGCGAAGGCGGCGTAGTGCAGCGCGCCCCAGCTCTTGTCGCGCGGATTGAGCGCCGCGCCGTGATCGAGCAGCCACTCGACCGCTTCCTGCCGGCCGTGCCAGGCGGCGAGCGCGATCGCCTGTTCGCCGATCCGGCTGATATAGTCGATGTTGGCGCCGCGCTCGACGAACAGCTGCATCAGCGCAATGTTGCCCTCCGCCGCGGCAATCATCAGGCCGCTGCCCAGGGTGTCGGATTCGAAGTCCGGCGGCAGTCCTTCGTCCAGCCATTTCGCGGCGGACGACAGGTCACCCAGTTCCATCGCGCGGCCAAAGCGCGCGGCGTCCGGCAATTGCGCCTGTACCGGCGCCACGCAGGCGACGGCGAAAGTCAGCGCCATGACGGCGCGGCGTATGGAATTCAAATCGTGAGTCCTTGTCAGCGCACGGCGCCCGTCGGGCGCATCTCGTGCAGAATAGCGTGCCAGTCTACCGATCCCGCCGGCCCGTTTGTCCCGCCTGAAACTTCATTTCGCACTTGCCCTGTCCGTCGCGCTGCACGCCGCGCTGCTCGCATGGCCGCGCGACGCCGGTGTCGCTCCGACGCCTGCACCGGCACGTCTGCAGGCGCGCCTGACCCGCGTGGCGCCGCCCGAAAAACCAACCGAAGCGCCGCCGGAATCCGCACCCGCCGTGTTGAAGGACACCCGGCCGGAGCCCGAGCCGGCAGCCGACCCACCGGCGAAGCCCGCACCCGTCGCGGCCGCCAGGCCGTCACCGGCCGTGATCGAACGCTCGCGCGTCAAGGCGCAGCAGACGCTCAACAGCCATGTGTTCTACCCGCAGGAAGCCGTCGAGCGCGAACTCGAAGGCGAGGTCAGGCTGCGTCTGCTGCTCGACCGCAGCGGACGGGTGCTCGAAGCCGCCGTGATGCGCAGCAGCGGTCACCCGCTGCTCGACCGCGCCGCGCTCGACGCCGCGCGCCAGATCGGCCGGCTGGACGCCGGCGGCGTGCGCGAGCTGTTGCTGCCGGTGGTGTTCAGGCTGGAGTAGCGGAAAACCCGGGACGGCGCTGCGGCCGCCGCACGCCTGTCAGTTGGCTTCGGCGTCGTCGTCGGCGAGCGGAGCGCTTTCGTCGGGCACGCGGTATTCCTCGTTCGCCCACGCACCGAAATCGACGTCCTTGCAGCGCATGCTGCAGAACGGCCGGGCAGGATTCGACGGCGCGTACAGAGACGGCTGGCCGCATCGGGGACAGATGACCATGCGGCCTTCGGGTGTTGCGTTGCGCGTGCTCACAGATTGCAGAAAGTCAGTTCGAAGCCGACATCGACGTCGGCGACACGCGGCCGGGAATGGCCGCCGGGTGCGACGAAACGGATGTTCAACGCATACTTGTTGGCACTGATTTCCGGCGTGAAGGCGTCGGTCAGCGCGACGCGCAGGCGCACCATCTGCGCCGACTTGCCGCCCATCATCAGCTGGAAGGCGCCGTTGCCGGCGACGTGGCGTTCCGGCCGCCCGCTCGAACGCAGCAGGCGCAGCACGATGGTGAGGCCGTCACGGATCGGCAGCATGGGCGTGAGCCAGCCGGCGAGATCGGCCTGACGCGCAGCCGGGTCGCGATGGCGCCAGTAGTGATAGGACGGCAGATCGAATTCGCACAGCCCGCCGGGGATCGCGGCGCGGCTCTTGATGCTCATGAGCCACTCGTTCTCGCGCAGGTATTGCCCGATCTTGCCGGACATCGCCAAGAGCGCGGCGCTCGCCTGTTCAATCTCGTAGAGCGCGCCTGACAGGGCTTCTTCGGAAATGTCGGGATTGTTGCGGAAGGACATCAGCGTCTGGCGCTGACGCTCGAGTTCCTGCACGAGATCGACCTTCAGGTCGGCGCGCGAGGCGACTTCGAGAATCTCGAACATGCTCACCAGTGCGACATGGTGCTCGTGCGGCCCCTCTGCACGCATGAAGTACTGCGTGCGTTCGAACAGGTCCTCCAGGCGCAGAAGGGTTCGTATGCGCTCATTCAGAGGGTATTCGTATGTAATCACAGAGGCTTGTCCGGTACAAGTTCAAGCAAATTCTCATGATTCTGACGGAAAAGGCCTGCAGTCACAACGCTCATCCGGGCTTTTCTGCCCCGGCGAGCGCGAGATAGCGGGCATGCAGCGCTTCAACCTGCGACGCCAACGCCGCTGCATCCGCGCTGTTGTCGATGACGTCGTCCGCCGCGGCCAGCCGCTGCTCGCGCGTGGCCTGGGCCGCAATGATGCGGTCTACGTCGGCCGCCGGCATGCCACTGCGCGCCATCACCCGCTCACGCTGCGTGCCGACCGGGCAATCGACCACCAGCACGCGCTGGCAGCGGTCCGGCCAGTTGCCCGACTCGACCAGCAAGGGCACGGCAAGGATGACGTAGGGCGCGTCGCTTGACGTCACCGCCGCGACCGCGTGCGCGCGTATCAGTGGATGGAGGATGCCTTCGAGCGTGCCGCGGGCCCGTGCGTCGGCAAAGACATGCGCACGCATGCGCGCACGGTCGAGTGCTCCGTCGGACGTGATGAATGCGTCACCGAAGGCTTCGCGCAGCGGGGCGATGGCTGTCCCGCCGGGTGCCGTCTGCGCATGCGCGATGGCGTCCGTGTCCACCAGTCCGGCGCCGCGCGCGACAAACAGGTCGGCCACCGTCGACTTGCCGCTGCCGATTCCGCCGGTCAGCCCGACGACCAGCGTCACGGGCAATCGGCCGGCGCGATGCCGGCCAGCGTATCGCGCGTGTCGGAGAGCAATCCGTCCAGCGCCGGCCGCGCACCGCGCAGCTCGACGCGGAAGTGGCCCGCCTTGCCCTCGCGCGGCGTGATGACGGCGCTGCGCACGCCCTGTCCGGTCAGCGTCGCGAGCAGTTCATTGGCGGCGGCTTCGGTCTTGAACAGGCCGAGCGAGATGGCCAGTTGCTGCGCGCTGCCCGTGCCTTCGGGCTGCGCCATGACCAGCATGTCGCGTACGCCGAGCGCGCGCAATTCGCCCATTTTCCGGTCGGCCAGCTGGCGCGTCGCGAGGTCCGGAATATTCACCCACCATGCCGTCGTTTCCGTCTGCTCCGCCTCGCTGAGCTGCGCCGCGACCTGTTGTTGGCGGATGCGTTCGCCCAGTGTGTCGACCTGGGTGCGCACAAGCCCGCTCAACACGATGCAGACGGGTGCGGCATCGGCGCCGGCGACTGCCGGCGCGCCGTCGCCGTCAGGCTGTGCTGCCGCCTCGACCTCGTCTGCTGCCGGCGGCGCATTGCCCGGCGCCACGAGGCGTATGCGCTCGGGCTGTATCTGGCTCGCCAGCCGCAGCGGCTCGGCGCCGTCGCGCGGACGTCCGATCAGCCCCGACACCAGCGGGTAGAGCGCAATGTTGATCAGCAGCAGGATGAGGAAGGTCAGGCGCATCGTCGGGATCCGTTGGGCGGCGGTGCGCCGCGGCAATGAAACGTCATTTCACCACATCCGGCGCCGCGCCGGATTCGTGAAAGCGGATCAGGCCCTGCAGCACGAGGTGGTCGGCGACGGTGAACGGGCAGCGCAGGCGCGGCGCAATCTGCCCGGCCGCGCCGCCCGACAGCAGCACGGTCGCGTCGTCGCCGAGCTGTTCGCGCGCACGCTCTATAAGGGCCGCCTGCGCGTCGACGCAGGCGGAGTGGATCGCGTCGTCGGTATTGCGCGGCCACTGCGCAACCTTGCCGCGCGCCAGCGGAAGACCCGCCGTATTGCGCGCAAGCGACTCCAGCATCAGCTGCAGGCCCGGCAGGATGTAGCCGCCGAGAAAGCGGTCGTCCGCGTCGAGCGCATCCACGGTCGTCGCGGTGCCGGCCGTTGCGACGATCAGCGGACCGGCGTGCAGCGCACGCGCGCCGATGACCGCCAGCCAGCGGTCGGCGCCAAGCTGTGTCGGCTCCGCATAGAAATTGGTGATGCCGCAGCACGCGCGCGCCGCACGCACGCGGTGCGCCGCACAGCCGGCCGGCAGCGCCGCGCGGATCATCGCGTCCACGCCATCGCCGGCGACGCAGGCGTAGCTTGCGGACGTGGCCGCACGCCAGGCGCGCGCCAGCGCGGACGCGTCCATCGCGGCGACATCCATGCTGTCGACCGCGCGCACGGTGAAGGGCGCAACCCCGTCGTGCCAGGTCCATTTGACCCGGCTGTTGCCAGCGTCGATCAACACGCGCATGTCAGTCGCTCGCCCGCAGCGACACGTCACCGCTGAGCACGCGTTCTATCCGCCCGCCGTCGTCGAGCAGCAGCGCGCCGTCGCGGTCGGCGCCCAGGCAGATGCCGGCCAGCGGCCGGCGCTCGCCGAGGATGTTCACCCGGCGCCCCGCATGCAGGTTGTAGCCGTTCCAGCGATCGACGAAGCCTTCGAACCCGTGGGCCGCGAAGTACGGCAGCGCGCGCGCCAGCGCGTCCAGCAGCGCCGCGCCGGTGCGCAGCCAGTCGGCGCGCGCGGGCGTCGCGGCACACAGCGATGCGGGCGGATGCGCGTACTCGCCGAGCGGCGGCGGTGCGAGATTGATGCCGACGCCGATGACGGCAGACGTCGCGCCGGCCGGCGCCGAGGCCAGCTCGATCAGCACGCCGCCGAGCTTGCCGCCGTGCCGCATCAGGTCATTCGGCCACTTCAGCGCGATGCCGTCAGTGCCCTGAGTGGAAAGCGCATCGGCCAATGCGACGCCCACGGCGAGACTGAGGCCGCTCAGCGCGGCAGCGCGGCAGCCGAAGCGGTAGTGCAGCGAAAAGGTGAGGCTGTCGCCGGGACGCGACGCCCAGTCGCGCCCGCGTCGTCCGCGGCCGTGCGTCTGCTCCAGTGCGAACAGCGCGGCCGGCACGTCGTCGGCCTGCGCGAGCAGTTCGGAATTCGTGCTGACACATTGCGCGCGCACGCCGACCCGCCAGTCGGCGGGCACGGCTGGCGCCGCGCTGCGCAGCGCGGCGGCGAGATCAAGGTCGTACTCGGTATCGTGGGCGGCATCCATGGCGCGGATTGTAGCCGCGCCACCGCATGCGTTCGCTCCCGGAGCGCGCGCGACCCTACTCGCCGTCACCGTCGCTGTCGCGACCGCCTTCGATGTTCAGCTCCTGGATCTTGCGCGTGATGGTGTTGCGCCCGATGCCGAGCAACTGCGCCGATTCGATGCGCCGCCCGCCGGTGCTTGCCAGCGCACGCCGGATCAGCGTCCGCTCGAACTCCTGAATCAGGTGGTCGAACAGCGCCGGCTGCTTCATCGCGATCAGCCTGTCCGCTTCCGCCGCCAGCGCCGACACCCAGTCACCCGCCGCTTCGCGTGCCGGCTGGCTGCGCAGTTCGGCCGGCAGGTCCTTCACATCAACGGCCTGTCCGGGCGCCATGACGGTCAGCCAGTGACAGAGGTTTTCGAGCTGGCGCACATTGCCGGGGAAATCGAGGCCCTGCAGGTAGCGGGTCGCCGGTTCGGACAGGCGCTTGGCGTCGACGCCAAGTTCCTGCGCGCTCTTGGTCATGAAGTGCTGGGCCAGCAGCACGATGTCCTCGCGCCGTTCGCGCAGCGGCGGAATGCGCAGCCGGATCACGTTCAGCCGGTGGAACAGGTCTTCGCGGAACAGCCCCTGCTTCACCCGGTCTTCGAGGTTCTGGTGCGTCGCGGCGATGACGCGCACATTGGACTTGATCGGCGAATGGCCGCCGACCCGGTAGAAGTGGCCATCCGACAGCACGCGCAGCAGGCGGGTCTGAAGCTCGGGCGGCATGTCGCCGATTTCGTCGAGGAACAGCGTGCCGCCGTCGGCCTGCTCGAAGCGCCCCCGCCGCATCGCGGTGGCGCCGGTGAAGGCGCCACGCTCGTGGCCGAACAGTTCCGATTCGAGCAGATCGCGCGGAATGGCTGCGGTATTGATGGCGATGAAGGGCGCGTCGCGGCGCGGGCTGTGCCGGTGCAGCGCGCGCGCCACCAGCTCCTTGCCGGTACCCGATTCACCGTTGATCAATACCGTTGCGTGGCTTTGCGCCAGCCGGCCGATGGCACGGAACACGTCCTGCATCGACGCCGCCTTGCCGAGAATTTCCGGCGCCATGTCGGCTTCGGCCGGTGCACTGGCCTGGTGCATGCTCTCTTCGATGGCGCGCCGCACCAGTTCGATCGCGTGATCGACATCGAACGGTTTCGGCAGGTATTCGAACGCGCCGCCCTGGAACGCGGCGACTGCACTGTCCAGATCCGAATAGGCCGTCATGATGATGACCGGCAGGCTGGGCAGGCGCGTCTTCACCTTCTCCAGCAGCGACAGTCCGGATTCGCCCGGCATGCGGATGTCGGATACCAGCACCTGCGGCACGCTGCCGGCGTCGAGCGCATCCAGCGCTTCCTGTGCGGTGGAGAAGGCGGAATATGGGATGGACTCGCGTCCAAGGGCCTTTTCCAGCACCCATCGGATGGAACGGTCGTCATCAACGATCCAGACCGGGTTCATGGCATCTCCGTCAAGAGCCCTGTTTGAAGGGCAGCAGTATGGTGAAAATTGTCTGGCCGGGCCGGCTCTGCACCTCGATGGTGCCGTGGTGCTGATGCACGAAGCTCTGCGCCAGCGTAAGACCGAGACCGGTGCCGCCGTCACGCCCGGAAACCAGCGGATAGAAGATGCGATCCATCAGGTCGTCCGAGATGCCGGGGCCGTTGTCGATGACTTGCAATTCGAGTGCCAGCTTGTGGCGCCGCTTCACCAGCGTCGCCTGGCGGTGCGCGCGCGTGCGCAGCCGGATGCAGCCGTCGCCATCCATCGCCTGGGCCGCGTTGCGCGCGATGTTGAGCACCACCTGAATGAGCTGTTCGCGGTCCGCCACGAGGTCGGGCAGGCTGGTGTCGTAGTCGCGCTCGACCGCGACATTGGGAAACTCGGCACCGATCAGCAGGCGCACGCGCTCCAGCACCTCGTGCACGCTGACGGTCGACACCTGCATCGCGCGGTGCGAGTGCAGCAGCCGGTTCATCAGGTCCTGCAGACGGTCGGATTCCTTGATGATGACCTGCGTGTATTCGCGCTGGTCGGGCCCCTCAAGCTCGCCTTCGAGCAACTGCGCCGCCCCGCGTATGCCACCGAGCGGATTCTTGATTTCGTGCGCAAGATTGCGGATCAGCTCGCGGTTCGCCTGCTGCTGCTGCAACAATTGCTCCTCGCGGGCGATGCGCAGCTGCTGATCGATGGGGCGGAATTCGAGCAGGATGCGCGCACCCTCCACATGCACCGGCGACACCGTGCAATCAAGCTGCAGCGGCCCTCCGATGGGGCGTTCGACCGCAATGTTGTGGCCGGTGTAGCTCCAGTCGTTGGCCAGTGCATTGTCGAGCGCCGGATTCAGGCCGTGCGCGTCGCCGATCAGCCGCTCGACGTTCTTGCCGATGTACTTGAGGGCGCTGACCGCAAACAGGTTTTCTGCCGCAGGGTTCAGGTAGACGATGTCGCGCCGCTCATCGAGCAGCGCGACGGCGCTGGCGAGCAGTTCGAGTCCGCTGAAACGTTCGGACCCTGATCGGGAAGGTGCTCGGATGGCAGGCGGGTTCATGCCAACAACGCAGGCAAGAAACAAGCCAGTCCGGATTTCATCCGGAACGCGCCGGACGCCAGGGCGTCACGGCAGCTTCGACAGCTCCTTGCGCAGCGCTTCGACGTTACGCTCGTGCAATGCGACATTGTCCTTGAGCCCCTGTACGCGATCGAGATACTTCTGGTAGTTGCGCTCACCGCCAAGGCGCACCGCCTCGCCCTCGGCAAGCGCCTTGCGGGCCTGCTCCAGATTCTTGTTCTCGGTGTCCAGTTCGGCTTCGAGAATGCGCCTGCGCTCCGTGTCGCGCGCCTTCTGCTGGTCGCCGCTGACGGACGGGAACCCCGGCGCGGCGCCGGCCGGTGCTGCCGGCTTGGCGGCCGGGCCGGGCACGGAACTGACAGGTACGTCGCTCGACAGCTGCTTGCAGCCCTTGGCGCGGGCAGTGTCGTTGGTATAGGTGACATGACCGTCGGCATCGACGCATTTGTAGACGTCGGCACTGGCGGGCAGCGCGGTCAGGCTGGCGGCCATCATCAGGAAACGGGTAAAGCCTCGTAGCATGTGGGTCACCTGGGCAGTTGGTCTCGTTGCAGCGCGAGTGTAGGGCGCGCGCTTGCGCAGTGACAATGAAAAAGGACGGCAACTTGCCGTCCTTTTCTACAACGCCACGCGTGTGGCATTTGCCGACACGCGCGATGAAGACCTCGTCAGAGGCTGTAGTACATGTCGAATTCGACCGGGTGGGTCGTCATGCGCAGGCGATTGACTTCCTGCATCTTCAGATCGATGTAGGCGGCAATGAAGTCCTCCGAGAACACGCCGCCCTTGGTCAGGAAGGCATGGTCCGCCTCGAGTGCGGCGAGGGCTTCGTCCAGGCTCGCGCACACGGTCGGGATCATCTTGTCCTCTTCCGGCGGCAGGTCGTACAGGTTCTTGTCCGCCGGATCGCCCGGGTGGATCTTGTTCTGCACGCCGTCCAGGCCCGCCATCATCAGTGCGGCAAAACACAGGTAGGGGTTGGCCAGCGGATCCGGGAAACGCGTTTCGATGCGGCGCGCCTTGTCGCTCGCCACGTGCGGAATGCGGATGGAAGCGGAACGGTTGCGGGCCGAATACGCCAGCTTGACCGGCGCTTCGTAATGCGGAACCAGACGCTTGTACGAGTTGGTGCCCGGATTGGTGATCGCGTTCAGCGCCTTGGCGTGCTTGATGATGCCGCCGATGTAGTACAGCGCGAATTCCGACAGGCCGGCGTAGCCGTTGCCGGCGAACAGGTTCTTGCCGTCCTTCCAGATCGACTGGTGAACGTGCATGCCCGAACCGTTGTCACCGACCACCGGCTTCGGCATGAAGGTGGCGGTCTTGCCGTAGCTGTGGGCCACGTTGTGGACGATGTACTTGAGCTGCTGCGTCCAGTCGGCGCGGCGCACCAGCGTGTTGAACTTGGTGCCGATCTCGTTCTGGCCGGCGGTCGCCACTTCGTGGTGATGCACTTCGACCGGGATGCCGATGCCTTCCAGCGCCATGACCATGGCGGCACGGATGTCATTGCTCGAATCGACCGGCGGAACCGGGAAATAGCCACCCTTGACGGTCGGACGGTGGCCCGTGTTGCCGCTTTCGAACTTCTCGCCCGACGACCACGCCGCTTCTTCGGCGAAGATCTTCACGCGGCAGCCCGACATGTCGATGCTCCACTCGATGCTGTCGAAGATGAAGAATTCGGGTTCCGGACCGAAATAGGCCGTGTCGCCCAGGCCGGACGACTTCAGGAAGGCTTCGGCGCGCTTGGCGATCGAACGCGGATCGCGGTCGTAGCCCTTGCCGTCGGAAGGTTCGACGACGTCACAGCTGAGCACCAGCGTCGTTTCGTCGAAAAACGGGTCGATGAAAGCGGTTTCCGGATCCGGCATCAACAGCATGTCCGAAGCCTGGATGCCCTTCCAGCCGGCAATCGACGAACCATCAAATGCGTGCCCTTCGGTGAACTTGTCTTCGTCGAACGCGCTGATGGGCACGCCCACGTGCTGTTCCTTGCCACGGGTGTCGGTGAAACGGAAATCAACGAACTTGACCTCCTGCTCCTTGATGATGTCGAGTACCTGCTTCGCGGTGGTCATGATCTCTCCTACGATGGATGTATGTGCAACTAAGTGTGCAACTGGGGCGGCTACTTTACGTGTCTCGACGGGCGCGCAGGGTCACCCCGGGCGGCTCCGGCATGGTATTCCCGCACCCGGCACACCGGACGCGTGTTTGACCATGACTTATCCTGCTGCGCGGCATCTAAGCAGAACCCGTGCCACGCTTTTACATCGGCCCGGTGATTGTGCCACAGGCCGGATTGCGCCCGGTGGCCCAGTCGACAAAGCGGTGCATTGCACCGGTCGTGTGCATCATTTTTCCAACGCGCACCATATTGGTGCCATCCGGCGCACCCACACCGGCGCTATATACTTGAACCACTTTTTCCTGAATTCGGACTGCCATGGCGACACTCGGACAGATACTCGGGCTGGCGCGCGAACGCGCCCAGCAACTGCAACTGCCATACGCGGGGGCCGTGACGCCCACGGAAGCCCATGAACTGCTAAGACTCGCCCCCGGTGCGCGCATCGTCGACGTGCGCACGTCGGCCGAGTGGCAATGGGTCGGCCAGGTCCCGAATGCGGAACGTATCGAGTGGAACATGTCCAATGGCGAGCGCAACCCCGACTTCGTCACGCAACTGCGCCATCAGGTCGATCCCGAGTCGCTGGTCATGTTCATGTGCCGCAGCGGCGGGCGCTCCCACGGCGCCGCAGTCGCTGCGGCGGAAGCCGGCTACAGCAACGCATACAACATACTTGAAGGCTTCGAGGGCGACATTGACGCCAACGGCCACCGCAACACGGTGGGCGGCTGGCGCAAGGCCGGTCTTCCGTGGAGCCAGAGCTGAAGGAACCCCATGCAAGTCGCCAACATCACCTTCGACCGTTTCAACGCGCTGGCCGATGACCAGGCGCAGGAGCGCATCCTCGCCGCGCGCGAGCGGCTGGGCGATCGCGCTGTCATCCTCGGTCATCACTATCAGCGGGCCGACGTCTATCGTCACGCCGACCTGACCGGCGACTCGCTCAAGCTGGCGCGTCTTGCCAGTGACACCGACGCCGAATTCATCGTGTTCTGCGGCGTGCACTTCATGGCCGAAGTGGCCGACATCATGTCGCGCCCGGAGCAGATCGCCGTGCTGCCCGACCTCGCCGCCGGCTGTTCGATGGCCGACATGGCAAGCCTGGCCAAGGTCGAACGCTGCTGGCGCGAACTGCGTGCCATCACCGGCGCCGATCCGGACGCCACCTACACGCCGGTCACCTACATCAATTCTGCAGCCGACCTGAAGGCCTTCTGCGGCGAACACGGCGGCATCGTATGCACGTCGTCGAACGCGGCCAGCATTCTCGAGTGGTCGCTCGCACGCCGCGAAAAGGTGCTGTTCTTCCCGGACCAGCATCTGGGTCGCTGGACCGGCTTCAAGATGGGCATCCCGCTGGAAGACATGCAGGTGTGGGATCCCGACCAGGAGAACGGCGGCCTCACGCGCGAGCAGATCGACCGCGCAAAGATCCTGCTGTGGAAGGGCCACTGTTCGGTGCACCAGATGTTCCAGCCGGCGCACATCCTGCGCTGGCGCAACCAGCATCCGGACGGCCTCGTCATTTCGCACCCGGAAAGCGCGCTCGAGGTCTGCCGCCAGTCGGACTACGTCGGTTCGACCGAATACATCCTGAAGACCGTGAAGGCCGGCGCGCCCGGCACGCACTGGCTGGTCGGCACGGAACTCAATCTCGTGAACCGGCTGGCGGAAGAGGTGAAGCACGAAGGCAAGACCGTGCAGTTCATGGCGCCGACGGTGTGCATGTGTTCGACGATGCAGCGCATCGACCCGCAGCATCTCGCCTGGTGTCTGGAAAACCTCGCCGACGGCAACATCGTGAATCGCATCAGCGTGCCCGTGCATGAGGCGGCGCCGGCGAAACTGGCGCTGGACCGCATGCTGGAAGCATCGCCCTGAACGGTCGCACCGCATGGACTGGATGCAGGCCTGGGAGCTTTCCAGTTACGTCGTCACGACGCTCGGCCTTCCGCTCGCCGTCATCATCTTCGTCTATCAGGAACAGCGCGAGCGCAACAACGAGGAAGAAGAGGCGTACCAGATGCTGTCCGACGCCTATATCGATTTCCTGAAGGTGGTTCTGGACAACGCCGATCTGCCGCTGCGCGAGCCGCACTCCGGACGCGCACTCGACGACGAGCAGCGGCGGCGCATGCAGACCATCCACGAAATGCTCGTTTCGCTGTTCGAACGCGCCTACCTCGTCGCATGGACCGAAGACACCGAAGGTGCCGCGGCGCGGCGCTGGGCTTCCTGGGACGACTACATGCGCGACTGGCTGTCACGCGACGCCTTCAGCGCAGAACTCGAATCGCTGCTGCGCGGCGAAGACGCCGCATTCCGCCGCCACATGCTCAGGCTGGCCGAAGAAGTCCGCCGCCCCACTCCCGGTACCGTTTCTGCATGAGCGAACTGCGCATCTGTACCTGGAACATCCACAAGGGTTTTTCCCAGTTCAACCGCCGCATGGTGATCCACGAACTGCGCGAACGCCTGCGGCATCTGTCATCGGATCTGGTGTTCCTGCAGGAAGTGCAGGGACAGCACCACGGACACGCGCAGCGCCACGCCGACTGGCCGGCCGAACCGCAGTACGAATTCCTGGCCGACCAGATGTGGCCGGAAACCGCCTACGGGCGCAACGCCATCTACGACCACGGCCATCACGGCAACGCCATACTCTCGCGCCACCCGATCGCGCAGACGGACAATCACGACGTATCCGCGCACCGCTTCGAACAGCGCGGCCTGCTGCATTGCGTGATCGAACCGCAGGCATCGCGGCGCGTCCATGCGCTGTGCGTGCATCTCGGCCTGACGGCGCGCGGACGCGAGCAGCAGTACGGCATGCTGTCACGCCTCATCGCGTCGAACATTCCGAAGGAAGACCCGCTCATCGTCGCCGGCGATTTCAACGACTGGCACAACCGCGCCGAAGACCAGTGGGCGCACGCGCTCGGCTTGCACGAGGCGCACAGCCTGTTCCACGGCCGGCCGGCGCGCAGCTATCCGGCATCCTTTCCGCTGCTGCGCCTGGACCGCATCTACGTGCGCGGGCTTGAGGTCAGTGAAGTCAAACTGCATGCCGGCCCGCCCTGGTCGCGCATCTCCGACCATGCCGCGCTGACCGCACGCATGTCGTTGCGCCTGCCATGAGCCGCCTGCGGCCCGGCAACGTGCTGCAGCTGCTGGTGTGCGGGGTTCAGTACTTCCCGGCACTGGAGCAGGCGATCGATGAAGCCGAAAAGGAAATCTTCCTCGAGACCTATATCTTCGCCGACGACGAAACCGGCGAGCGCATTGCCTCGGCACTCGCCCGGGCTGCCGCGCGCGGTGTCCGGGTCCGGGTGCTGGTGGATGGCTTCGGCGGGCGCGAGTTCGAACACACACACCAGCCCGTGCTCGACGAGGCGGGCGTCCACACGCTGATCTTCCGACCGGAGGTCGCGCGCCTGAGCATGCGGCGCAACCGCCTGCGGCGCATGCACCGCAAGCTGTGCGTCGTCGACGGCCGGATCGGCTTCGTCGGCGGCATCAACATCATCGATGACATGCACACGCCGGGCCAGACGCCACCGCGGTTCGACTATGCGGTAAGGGTGTGCGGGCCGCTGGTGACGAACATGCACATCGAATGCCAGAAGCTGTGGGAACGCGTTGCATGGGCGACCCTGCAGTTCCGGCCGCGGCTGCAGCCGCTGGACCGCTACCGGAACAAGCGGATCGGTGACGTGCGCGCGGCCCTGCTGGTCCGCGACAACCTGCGGCACCGGCACGACATCGAAGACGCATACATGGACGCCATCGCGTCGGCCACGCGTGACATCACCATCGCCAACGCCTATTTCCTGCCCGGTCGCCGCTTCCGTCAGGCGCTGATACACGCCGCCGCACGCGGCGTGAAGGTCACGCTCATCCTGCAAGGACGCGTCGAGTACGCACTGCTGCACTACGCTTCGCAGGCGCTGTACGGCTCGCTGCTGTCGCGCGGCGTGCGCATCTTCGAGTACAGGCGCAGCTTCCTGCATGCCAAGGCCGCGGTGATCGACGACGACTGGGCCACGGTGGGTTCGAGCAACATCGACCCGTTCAGCCTGATGCTGGCACGCGAGGCCAACATCGTCGTGCGCGACGCGGGGTTCACCGGCGAGTTGCGGCAGAGCCTGGAAGCCGCCGCGACGCACGGCGGCCGCGAACTGCGGCATCGCCAGTGGCAGCATCGACCGCTGCACGAGCGGCTCATGCGCTGGCTCGCCTACGGCATGGTGCGCATCATGATAGGCATCGCCGGCGAGCGCCTGAGCCGCCACATGCAGCGCCGGCGATAGCGCAGACCGTTTCAGGCTGATTTCAGCTTGTTTCCCTACACTGCAGGCATGACTCCCCGACGCCTGCTCCTGCTGACTGCCGTGCCGCTGGCGAGTGCCGCGCTGGTGCTCGCCGCGACACTGCACACCCTGCCGTCCTACGCCGACGATGACGACCACGTCCGGGCGCGCCTGCTGCGCGAACGCGGTGAAATCATGTCGCTGGAACAGATTGCCGGGCGCGCCAGGGCGATTCGCGCCGGCAAGCTCATCGACATAGAGCTCGAACGCAAGCACGGCGCCTGGCGCTACGAAGTCGAATTGCTGGATCCCGAGGGGCGCGTATGGGAGATCGACCTCGACGCGCGCACCGGTGAAGTGCTCAAGCTTGAGCGGGATGACTGACATGAGAGTGCTGCTGGCCGAAGACGACGAAGCACTGGTGGCGGGGCTGCGGCCCGCGCTGGAGCGCGCCGGCTATGCCGTCGACGTCGCCGGCGACGGCGTGACAGCGCTGCTGGCCGCCGCATCGACAGACTACGACGTCATCATTCTCGACCTCGGCCTGCCACGGAAGAGCGGCGTCGACGTGCTGCGCGAGTGGCGCGCGGCACAGCGCACGATGCCGGTCGTCGTGCTGACCGCGCGCGACACCTGGCAGGAGAAGGTGACGGTTCTGAACAGCGGCGCCGACGACTATGTCTGCAAACCCTTTCACACGGAAGAGCTGCTGGCGCGCCTGGCGGCCGTCATCAAGCGCAGCGCCGGCAAGGCGCGTCCGACCGGCCCGCTCACCCGCGGCAACCTGTCTCTGGACGAAACGACGCAGAGCATCCGGCTCGACGGCGGCGATCCGCTTGCACTGAGCAGCATCGAGTTCCGGCTGCTGCGCTGCTTCATGCTGCACGCCGGCCAGATCCTGTCGCAGCAGCGCCTCATCGACCACGTCTACGACAACTCAACCGAGCACGACAGCAACGTGATCGAAGCCCACGTCACCCGTCTGCGCCGCAAGATCGGGCGCGAGTGGATACAGACACGGCGTGGCCAGGGCTACGTGTTCGACGCACCTCCCGCGCCATGAAACAGTCGCTGCACACCCGGCTGGCCACCGGCATTGCCGTGAGCTTCGTGCTGCTCGCCGGCCTGCAGTGGCTGCTCGCCGGCCTTGCCATCGAGCGCCTGCTCAAGGCGCAGCTCGCGCAGCGCCTCGAACGCGATGCCGAAGACCTGCTGGCCGCGCTGCACCTGTCGCCGGACGGTCGGCCTGAACTCGACGCCGCGCGCCTGGGCGGCGCCTTCCAGCGCCCCTTTTCCGGCCACTACTACCGCATCGTCATCGGCGACGGCGCCACGCCGCACGACATCGTGTCGCGCTCGCTCTGGGACCACGTGCTGGCACTGCCCGCCGCCAGCTCTGCAGCACCGAGGATTCAGCAATTCGCTGCCAACGGCCCGCAGTCGCAGGCGCTCTGGGTCTGGTCCGCGCGCTACGTGAAGCAGGACCGTACGGTGCATGTCGCGGTCGCCGAAGACCTCGCGCCGCTGCAGGCGGGCCTGCAGCGCTGGCATCTTCTGTACGGTGCGCTCAGCGCGGCCGTGGTCGTGCTGGTGCTGCTGGTCCAGTACATCGTCGTGCGCCGGTCGCTGGCGCCGCTCGACGTGCTGCAGCGCCAGTTGCGCGAGCTGCAGTCCGGCACGCGCGAGCGCCTCGACGTCACGCTGCCGGACGAGATCGCACCGCTGGTGACGCAACTCAACAGCATGCTGTCCATCCTGCTGCGCCGCTCTCAGCGTTCGCGCAACGCACTCGGAAACCTGGCGCACAGCCTGAAGACGCGGCTGGCCGTACTGGTGCAGGCCTCCGAAGCGCCCGCGCTGGATGCGCATCCGTCATTGCGGCGCACGCTGGCCGACAGCGCCGACCTGATACACCGCGCCATCGACCGCGAACTGCGGCGCGCCCGCCTGATGGGCGGCGCACACCCGGCGCAGCGCACCGGCGTGCGCGCCGCGGCGCAGGCGCTGTCGGCAACGCTGCTCATCCTGCATGCCGGACGGTCGCCGCGGATCGACCTCGACATCGACGCCGGCACGACGCTCGCAATGGATCAGGAAGACCTGATGGAACTGCTCGGCAACCTGATGGACAACGCCTGCACCTGGTGCGCCAGCGCCGTGCGCGTCCGGCTCACGCAGGGCGCCGATCTGCTGCTGGAAGTCGAGGACGACGGCCCCGGCTGCCCGCAGGCGCAGATCGACGCCATCAGCCAGCGCGGCTTCCGTACCGACGAATCGCGGCCGGGGCACGGCCTCGGGCTCGCCATCGTGCGCGACCTCGTCGACAGCTACGGCGGCACCCTCGATTTCGGTCACTCGACCGCTCTGGGCGGACTGCACGTCACCGTGCATCTGCCCGCGACCCTGGGGCTGCACGCCCCGATACGGAAAGGAGATTGACATGACAGCCTTCGCCACACGCCACGCCCTCGTTGCCGCCCTCGCCGCCTTTGCGGCATGTACCGTCACGCCGGCATTCGCCGATGACGACGATCTGCCGAAGATGCGCGCCATCGCCGGCGCCGCGAAACTGATCAGCCTGGAAGACGCGAGCGCACGCGCGCTGGAAGCCAAGCCGGGCACCATCGTCGACGCCGAGCTGGAGCGCCGCTTCATGAACAGGGGCTATGACTACGAGTTCGAGGTGATCGACGCCGAAGGTCAGTCCTGGGATGTCCATATCGATGGTCGCGACGGCAAGGTGCGTTCCGTCAGCCAGGACTGGTTCGACTGAGCCGGTAGAGCTTGCCCGGTCCGGTCGCCCGCGCTTGCGCCAGTTTCGTCAGCCGTCGTTCCCCAGCGCCGACACCAGCCGGTCCACTGCAGCTTCGGCCTGCCGGATCGACTCGGCCAGCCGTTCATCGGCGAACTCGTCGTACTCGACGGCCGCCGTGTGGACCTCGGTCACGCCGATGTAGGCGAAAGCCGTGCACACCGAAGCTTCCACGTGGTTGCGCTGGCCCATGCGCCCGCCCGGCAGGTACCCGAAATCGCCCCGTGACGAGAGGATCACCAGGCGCTTGCCGGCGTCTGCCAGCAACGGCCAGTACGGTTCGCCGTCCCGGCTTCGGTCAAACCCGAACGTGCGGCCGACGCGCACGATGTTGTCGATGTACGCCTTGAACGGCGCCGGCGGCGCGAAGTTGTACATCGGCACGCCGGCAACGATGATGTCCGCCCGCAGAAGCTCGTCGACCAGCGCATCGCTGACACGCAGCTCTTCCCTCATCCAGTCCTCGCGTGCGTGTTCTGGCGTGAATGCCGCGTGAATCCACTGCCCGGTGACCGGTGGCGGCGGCTCCTGGCCGACATCGCGGCGGATCACCTCGGTCCCGGGATGCAGCGCAGTCCACTGCCGGACAAAGCGGGCCGTCAGCCGTCGGGTATGCGAACCGTGGGCAAGCGTGTCCGAACCGCCCATGCGGGCGCTGGCGTCGATATGCAATAGCGTGGCCATGTGAAACAGCTCCTGTAAAGTTCACTCATGAGCCACGATATTCAACGCACAAGCCATTCATGACAAACGATATATCATCACCGGACACATGACATCAGATCATCCATAAATGACCTTCCGGCTGCCATCCATGGTTTCTCTTCGCGCCTTTGAAGCGGCGGCTCGCCTGCGAAGCTTCAAGGCCGCCGCCGGGGAACTTGCCGTCACGGCCACGGCGGTCAGCCACCGCATCCGTGTCCTGGAGGAATACCTCGAACGCCCCCTGTTCCTGCGCAAGGTCCGGGCGGTCGAGCTGACACCGGACGGGGCAACACTGTTCGCGGCGGTGCGCAGCGGCTTCCAGACCATCTCCGTCGCAATCGAACACGTGCGCGGGCCACGCCGTGCATCGGTGACGCTGTCAACGACACCGGCATTCGCCACCAAGTGGCTGGTGCCCCGACTGGCGTCCTTTCAGGCGAAGCATCCCGACATTGATCTGCATGTCCACGCGTCCAATACACCGGTTGACCTGGAGGCCGGCACCGCCGACCTGGCCATCCGCTACGGGCACGGCTGCTACAAGGGCGCGCGCACCACTTTGCTGCTTGAGGATCGCTTTGCACCGGTCGCCGGCCCCGGCTTCCTGACGGCATCCGGCCAGGACGCGAGCCAATGGCCCCTGATCCATTTCGACTGGCATCGTCCGCTGCCCGTAGACCTGACCTGGGCCGCCTGGGCACGCGAGACCGGACGCGAACCGTCCGCACTGGCGGCCGGCATCCGTTATTCCGAGGAAAGCCACGCCATCCAGGCCGCAGTATCGGGTCAGGGCGTGGCGCTGCTGAGTCTGCTGCTGGTCGAGGAAGAACTGCGTCTGGGATTGCTGCGGATCGTTGCCGGGCCGACGCTCAAGGGAATGTCCTACCACATCGTCAAGCCGGATCGGCACTCCGTCGGCTCCGGGGCGGTGTCCATCGTGGAAGACTGGCTGCTGCGGGAGGCCCGTCCGGAGCCGCCGAACGAGCGGAAATAGCCCGCGTTGCCGCCCGGCCCGCTCGGGCATCCTGTCGCGGCCGTCACGCGTCGCGCAGGCTGCGCACCGACCCGACGTCGTGAACGAAAAAAGGGCCGGACGAGCCGGCCCTTTTCCACATCCGCAGGCGCGCTTACTTCTCCTTGCGCCAGCTGGCCAGCCAGTGCTCCATCTGACGGCCGGCGGCCTCGCGCCCCCCCAGACCGAAGGACAGCGCAACAGCCACGGCAATCGCGCCAAGCGTCAGACCGAAAGCGAGATTCACGATGTCATCGGCGATGCCCATGGCGCGCAGCCCCATCGCGATGACGACGCCGAGAATCGCGAAGCGCGCGACCTTGGCCAGACCGCTGCTGTGAGCGCCGCTGGCCTTGTCGATCGCGCCGTGCGCAACGTTGGCGAGCCAGAAGCCGATCACCAGGATGACGCCGCCCAGCAGAACATCGCCACCAAAGGTGATGAACATCGTGACGACATCACGCACCTGCGTGAATCCGAGCCGGTTGGCCGCTTCGACCGTGGCGAACAGCATGGCGAAGAACATCGCGACCCGGCCGACGACGACGGACGCCGTGCTGCCTTCGCTGAACGCGTGCGTCATGCCGAGCTTCTGCGGCAGCAGGTCGAAACCCACGCCAGCCAGCAGACGCGCGATGAGGCTTGCCGCAAAGCGGGCGACATACCACGTGACCAGCAGGATCACGGCGGCGGCAACGATATCGGGCACCACGGTGAAGAAGCGGTTGAGCATGTCGGTCGCCGGACGCGAAATCGCATCGATGCGCAGCGCGTCGAGTGCGGCGATCAGCGCCGGCACGAACACCAGGATGAACACCAGCGTACCTGCCAGGCGGGACAGCGACAGCGTGTCCGCCATGCCGACACGGCGGCCAAGTTCGTCTGCACCTGCAACTGCGAGCAGCTTGCTGACGAGGCCGCGCAGTATCGTGGCCACCAGCCAGCCGACGAAGCCGATGACGGCCGCTGCGAACAGGTTGGGCACGATTTCCAGTCCCTTGTCGACCATGGACTGCACCGGCTCAAGCAGACCGTGCAGTTCGAAGGCGGAGAGGATGGCCGGCAGGAACAGCAGGATGACGATCCAGAACAGCACGTCGCCAAGATTGTTGCTGATCGGCGCCACGCCCGCTTCGGCCGACAGTCGCTCGTCGAGCGTGGTCGCGGCCAGTGCACGCGTGCTGAGCGCACGCAGCACCGTAGCGATCACCCACACCACCAGCGACAGCGCAGTGCCTGCGACCAGATTCGGCAGATAGCCGGTGATGCGCCCGACCAGATCCGCGAACGGTTCCGAAATGCTCTGCAGGTCGAGCGCGTTCAGCACCGCCACGAGGGTGATCAGCAGCACCAGCCAGAACAGGCCGATGGCAACCGGTGCTTCGACGTTGACGGACTGTCCGGTGACATCGGACACCTTCTGATTGAGTTTCGCCATGTGCAGGATGCGATTGGCCGCTGCGCGCACGATCAGTGCCGCAATCCAGCCAAGCACCAGCACGCCGAGTGCACCGAGCAAACTGGGCAGCTGGCTGCCCAGGCTGGTTTGCAACGAGCCAACGAGTTGGTCAAACTCCATCATTCTTACCTCCAGTAACTAAACAACACGCTCCGGACGCAGGTTTCCACACGCCTCCAAGCGGACCATGCTAAAGGAAAAATGTAACGAGGTCTTGCCCGCACGGGTGACGTCACCCGATCAGAACCGGCCGAAGAACAAGTCAATATGCATGCACATGGTCGATCAACACGCCTTCTGGACACTCCATCATGACAACATCCGACAATGGCAACGGCAAGCGCGGTGCGCACTGGGTGGATGGCCGCTCGACAGACGGCGGCACACGGTCAGCGCCGGTGTTCGACCCCGCCCGCGGGGGCATCACGCATGATGTTCAGCTGGCGGACAACGGGACGGTGGCACGTGTCGTCGCCAGTGCGGCCGCAGCCCAGCCTGCCTGGGGAGCACTGCCGGTACAACGGCGCGCACGCGTGCTCTTCGCGATGCGCGAACACGTGGAAGCCCACCGCGCGGACATCGCGCGGCTGATCACGCGCGAGCACGGCAAGACCTTTCCGGACGCGCTCGGCGAGGTGCAGCGCGGCCTCGAGGTCATCGAGTTTGCATGCGGCGTGCCACAGCTGCTCAAGGGCCAGTATTCGGACAACATCGGCGGCGGCATCGCGAACTGGAGTCAGCGCATGCCGCTCGGCGTGACGGCCGGCATCACGCCGTTCAACTTTCCCTTCATGGTGCCGATGTGGATGGCGCCGATGGCGCTTGCATGCGGCAACAGCTTCATCCTGAAGCCGTCGGAACGCGATGCATCCGCATCGCTGCTGACGGCCGAACTGTTCCGCGACGCAGGCCTGCCGGACGGCGTGTTCAACGTCGTGCAGGGTGACCGCGAGGCGGTCGACGCACTGATTGCACACCCGGACGTGCGAGCGGTGAGCTTCGTCGGCTCGACACCGGTCGCACGCCACATCTACGAAACCGCGGCACGTCACGGCAAACGGGCGCAGGCGCTCGGTGGCGCCAAGAACCACATGGTCGTCATGCCGGACGCCGACATCACCCAGGCGGCCGACGCACTGATCGGCGCCGCCTACGGTTCCGCCGGCGAGCGCTGCATGGCGATCTCGGTCGCGGTGGCGGTCGGCGACATCGGCGACGCGCTGGTCGACGCGATCCGCACACGAGCCGCGCGACTGCGCATCGGCGACGGCGAGCACGACGACGTCGACATGGGCCCGCTGGTCACCGCCGCCCACCGCGAGCGCGTCGTGTCGCTCATCGACAGCGGCGTTGCCGAAGGCGCGACACTGGTGCTGGACGGGCGCAGGCATGTGGTGAGTGGCCGGGAGAACGGTTTCTTCCTCGGCGCGACGCTGTTCGACCACGTGAGCCCGCAGATGCGCATCTGGCGCGAGGAAATCTTCGGCCCCGTGCTGTGCGTGGTGCGCGCCGCCACGCTGGCCGAGGCGATCGCGCTCATCAACGCGCACGAATACGGCAACGGCGTATCGCTCTATACGCGCGACGGTCGCGCCGCCCAGGACTTCGCGCAACGCATCGAAGCGGGCATGGTGGGCATCAACGTGCCGATTCCGGTACCGATGGCCTGGCATTCATTCGGCGGCTGGAAGCAGAGCCTGTTCGGCGACCTTCACGCCTATGGCGAGGAAGGCGTGCGCTTCTACACCCGCTACAAGAGCGTCATGCAGCGCTGGCCGGACAGTGACAGCAAGGGGCCCGAATTCGTGATGCCGGTGAATCTCTGAGCAGAACGCCCGCTATTCGATGAACAGGCGCGGCATCCAGTGCGTGGCGGGATCGCCCGGGCTCAGGTCGCTGTCGCGCAACGGCCGGATGCGGCGCTCGGGCGGCACATTGTCCGGCGTGATGAAGGGGTCCATATCGACGTCGTTGAGCTGACCTTCGATGTGTCCGTCGACCACCTTCATCCTGTAATACACACCGTTGAACGGATCGACGTGAAGCGACGCCGGCGGGGTGCGCATGAACATCAGCGCATATTCCAGCGGAACGAGATCGCCTTCGCTGACCCGCGGCGCCTCGCGCGCGACCGGAAAGTGGCACAGGCGCTGCGTCGCCCCGGTCAGGCAGCGGAACGGCCGCATCGCGAGGAAGTACTCCTCCAGCCGCGCATCCATCGTCACCTCGAAACGCGACACGCCTCCGTCCTCCGGCGTGAACACGACCTTGCCGATCTCCACCCGCTCTCCCCTGGCATTGCCGAGCACGATGATCTTCGTACCTGACAGCGGGTCGGCGTGTGCAACCCCTCCGTTCAGCACAAGCATTGAAATCACGACGAAGCGTTTCATGCGGTTCCTCCCTGTCATGGCGCGCCGGCGGCGGCATCGCCGCACACGCGTGCAGGCAGACCGGACCGACGGGCAAAAGCTGTCCACCGATCGCCGAAAAACCGTGCCACAAATGAAAACGCCACCCGACCGGAGCCGGATGGCGTCGATTGCACGGCACCGTACACCGGCGCCGGCCCCGTCACTTCTTCATCGCGAAATGTTCGTCATAGCGGAACACGAAGTCCTTGTCCTTGAGCGGCGTGTGGCAGCCACGACAGGTGTTGTACTTCGCATCACCGTTGAGCTCGCCGTTGCCCTTGAAGGCGGTATAGATCCAGTTGCCATTCTTCTGCTCGGCTGGCACCTGAGCACCCCAGCCCGGATTCTTGCCCATGACGAAAACCGCTGCCAGCTTGTCCTTGACCAGCTTGCCGTCGGCGCCCTTCATCGGTTTGCCGTCGGCGTCCAGCTTGACCGCCCAGTTCTCCATGACGAGGACGGAGCCCTGCGGAAAGCCGCTTGAGGACGAGCCCCTGGCGGCTTCGCCGTTCATGTAGATGTCGCGGATCTGCTTCGCGTCCTCGCGCTGCACGGCAGAGAGGAAGACGGGCCAGCTCTTGTAGCCATCGGGGAAAGCGAGCTCGCCGTCATTGAGCGCGGCCGGTGGCGGCGCCATCTGACTGCATCCTGCGACGATCAGGCCGAGTGCGACGGCCGACACGATTCTCTTCTTCATGTGGAAGCTCCTTGTGTGCGGTGTTGAACGGGAAACGAACGAGGCGCAGGCCTGGACGGCCTGATCACCCTGTGCGTCCGTTCTACACGCGAACGCCGCCGCTGGATGCAGCGGGCAAGGAATATTGTTGCATCATGCGTCGGCGGCGCAGCGCTTCGGCGGACAGGAGCAACAGCCCGGCGCCGATCAGCAGCATGCCGAGCACTTCGTTGCCGTCGGGCCGCTCACCCAGTTGCCAGGCGGCGGCCAGCACGCCGATCACCGGCGTCAGCAACGACACCATGCTGGACGTACCGGCCGACAGGCGGCGCAACGCATACAGCCACAGCAACCACGCAAGCGCGTTCGCCAGCACGATGTTGAACAGCAGCGCACCGCCCAGCGACGCCGACCAGTTCACCGGCGGCGCCGGCCAGACGAAGGCCATGGCGACGAGCGGAAGCGAACCGAAGAACATCTGCCAGGCCGTCATGGACAGCAGATCGAGCGCCGGCGCGCGAACCTGAAGACGTTTGGCGATCATGACCGCGAGCGCCCAGCACGCGCCGGCCAGCGTCGCCAGCATCATGCTCGACAGGTCTCCGCCAAGGTGCAGCGGATCGAGGATGAGCAGCAAGCCCGCCAGCGTCGCCGCAGCCGATGGCCATTGCCAGCCGTGCAGCCGCTCGCCCAGCATGGGCCACGCAAACACCATGACCCAGAACGGCATCGTGTAGGTGAGCACGGCGGTCTTGCCGGCGCCGCCGGTCACCAGCGCGAGAATGATGAGCCCGGTGAAACCGGTCGTCTGCAGCAGCCCCATCAGCGCGATGGACGGCAGTTGCGCCAGCTTCAGCGGCCGGCGGAGTACCACCATCAGCGCAAACACGCACAGCGCGCCGCCGAAGGTTCGCCAGGCACCGAACTGGAAAGCGCCCATGTCATTCAACGCGACCTTCATCACCACCCAGTTGTAACCCCAGATGGCCGACAGCAGCACCAGAGCGGCCAGCGCGCGCAGCGTCTCCCCCATGATCCCTGCCGTCCTCAGTTCCAGGTGTGGGTCAGCGCGCGCCACGAGCCGTCGGGCTGGCGGCGGTACACCACGGTGATGTGTCCGCTGAACGTCTGCAGCCCGCCTTCGGCGTCGCGCGCCTGGGCGCTCCAGCGTCCACGCTGTGTCGCCATGCCGGCGTCGCCGGCCACTGCATGCAGCTCGATGTGGTGATTGTGGATGCCCTGCGCGATCGCGCCGGCGAACAGCGATTCGATCTGCACGGCACCGATCGCCGCGTCGCCACCGGCCGGCAACACCGCGCCTTCGGCGTCGTACAGGGCCGCCAGCGCCGGCGCGTCGCCACGGTTGAAGGCGGCGTCCCACGCCGTGTTGATGCCGGCGATGGCGGACTGAAGAGTATTTGCGGTCATGAAGATCTCCTTTGATATTTGGCAAACAATAGTATGGAAGCTAACTTTTTATGCAAAAAAAGGACTTACGCGAATGCATCGATCTCGCTCTGGACCAGCCCCAGCATCGACTGCAGCAATGTCCGCTGCGTCCCGTCCAGACCCGCCATCAGCACACGCACCCGACGGTAATAGTCAGGCATCACGGCGTCGAGCACCGCCTGCCCTTCACTCGTCAGGCGCACCGTGATGCGACGCCGGTCCGTACTGTCAAACAGGCGCTGCACCAGGTGATCCCGCTCCAGTCCGTCCAGCAGTCCTGTCATCGTGGCCCGGCTCACACCGGACTTTTCCGCCAGAACGGACGGCGAGGACTCGAGCGTTTCCTCGCGGAACAACAGGATGAGCACCCACCACCGCCCCTGCAGCAAACCATGCCGCGCAAGGAAGGCATCCAGCGCCTGCGACAGGTCCGTGGCGACCCGCAGCAGCGTCAGCAGCGTTGCCACCGCGCTGACGTCGGCGTCGGGGTAGCGCTGCGCGAATCGGCGCAGCACATCGGAGCTGGGGAGGTCGCGAACCTGAAGCATGATCAGGTGGATTATAGTTAGCCACCGTACCATGTCAAGCGCCGTCGGATGAAGCTTGGTGGAATCCTTGCCACCCCATGCGCTAGCATGACGGTACCCGTCATCCGAATACCGATCCGACATGGAGCACTCATCCGTCCGTGTGCCGGGGCGCCCACGCTGACATGGACGCCATCGACGCCGTAGCCGCCGCCGCGGGCCTTGCTTGGGCGAGCGGCTTGCGCCTGTACGCGGTGATCTTTCTGGCCGGCATGGCCGGTCGCATGGACTGGGTGGAACTGCCCGGCCAGCTCGACGCGCTCGAACACCCGGCCGTGCTCGCCGCCGCCGGATTCATGCTCTGCATCGAATTCCTGGCTGACAAGATTCCCGCGCTCGACAGCCTGTGGGACGGCCTGCACACCTTCATCCGCATCCCGGCCGGCGCGCTACTGGCGGCCTGGGCGCTGGCCGACCAGAGCGCGGCCGTCATGCTTGCAGGCGCGCTGCTCGGAGGCTCCCTGACCGCCGGCACGCATCTGACGAAGGCGGCCAGCCGGGTCGCCATCAACGCCTCGCCCGAACCGGTCAGCAACCTGCTGGTATCCACCAGCGAGGATGGCGCGGCGATCGGCGGCCTGTGGCTTGCCTTCACCTATCCGGTGCTGTTCCTCGTGCTGCTCGTACTGCTGGTGCTGTTCATGCTGTGGCTGCTGCCGCGCGTCTGGCGCTTCCTGTCGGGCCTGTTGTCCTGGGTATCGGGGAAACAGGCCCCCGGTTGACCTGAGTCAGCCTGCATACGCCTCCGCCGCGTTCAAATGGCGGCATCGACACGCGAGGGGAGCGCCATGAAAGCATGGTCTGATCTGGTGACCACCGACTACGGGCTGATGAGTCTGGCCGTCATCCTGTTCATCGTGTTCATGAGCGTGTGGTTCGCGCGCTTCTTCAAGCGCCACATGGACGAAGACGCCGCAAAGGCCGAAAGCACGGATCAATCTGCAACAAAGTGAGGGACGCCGACGCGGGCGGGTTTCAGTAATCGCGCACGGCACCGCTGCTCAGCGGAGCAGCTTCCACACCATTTCCACGCCAGCCATCACGAGATCGCCGACGTCCATCGACCCCAGGTCGGTTCCGGAACGCGTCGCCGCCTGACGCTCGACGCGATGGCGTCCGCGTTCGTTCTCGATCAGCGCGTCGGCGACCGCGCGCGGATCGCGGGTCGTGCGGCGGTCCTCCGCCAGGTGATAGCCCTTGAGCGCCTGTTGCACCGCCTCCGGATCGATCAGCGAAAACGCCGAGCGGCAGTGCGGACAGGCGTGGTCCTTGCGGATGTCGACCGGCGCGCCGCAGCCGGTGCAGTAGATCGCGCCGACACGCTCGCTCAGGTCCGCGATCTCCGGTTTCGACAACTGACGCACGAAACCCTTTTCGATCATGAAGGACGAAAAGCTGCTGAAGCGCCCGTGACGCTGCGCACAGCGGTGCGTCACGTAGCGCCCGCTGCGCACGACGTCGTAGCCGTGCTCGAGCCGGCCACCGCAGCGCGGGCAGGCGAGCACCTGGGCCACCGGATGGCGAAGCGTGTCGCGATGCTCGTGCAGCAGGCGGAACAGTTCGGTGACCGAACCCGGCGTCAGTTGCTGGTTCTCGTGCTGGTCGAACCAGATTCCCTGGCAGGCGTAGCAGACGTCGAGTTCGACCTTGCCAAAGTCGTGCCGCTCGAACTCATGGACATCCATGGGCTGGCGGCAGGACGGGCAGTTCGGCGAGTGATTCATGAACGGACTTTCGGCACGGAAGGACGCACGGACGATGCGCGGCATGCTGCGGGCCGGCATCACGGCTCTGTTCCGGTAACGGCAGCACGGACGCCGCACTTGACGCCCCGTGGCGCCGCAGCGCTCAGTGACGCACCGTGCGCGTGACCTTCACGTCGGGAGGTGCCTTGCGGTGAAAGGTCACCGGCGTGGCCGAGGCGCCCAGCACCGTCTTGCGGATGGCGCCGACCACATGCATTTCGCACTTCTTGCAGTCAAAGCGCAGCGTGAGCCGGTCCTTGCCATTCATCAAGGTCATCGGTTCCGCCTTCACCATGCCGCGCAGGTCGAATTCCTTCAATTCCTTCGGGCACAGGTTATGGCTGTAGCGCAGGCAGTGCTTGGTGATCATCAACGACACCTCGTCCAGCTCGCCGTTCGCCTCGTAGGCGTCGGCCATGAGCTGCACGCCGTGCCGGCGGTAGAACGCGCGCGCCTTCTCGTTGTAGATGTTGGCGAGATAGCTGAGCGCGCTGTCCGTGAAAGCGACCGGCGGCTCGACCGGCATGCGCGGCAGCGGGCGCCGGTGCGCGTCGACGCGCGCGCGCTCCAGCAACGCCACGGCGTCACGCCGCATGGCGTTGACGGCCGATGCCGGCAGGAAAAGCGGCGCATCGAGCGCCACCGTCACGGTGCGCGCCTCGAACATCGTGTTGCCGAGCTTGACGACGTTTTCGCGAATGCCGGCAAACGCACGCTCACCGTCCCGTGCGGGCTGCTTCTCGAGTGCGCGTTCGACGCGCACGCTGCAGCCGTCCTCGTCCGTCAGCGTCAGTGCGAAACCGTCCGCCGTGTCGGAGAACAGCAGGTCGACGGCGACCCTGCGCTCGCTTGACGCCTTCTCCAGCGCACGCTCGAAGGCCTGGTCACGATTGCGGTAGAGCGTCATGCCGACCTTCAGGTCCTCGGGCATCACGTTCGGAAACAGCGTGCGGCCCTGCACCTTATTGACGCGTACACCCAGCAGTTCGCGGTGGCTGTCGAAATAGCTCAGGCCGTCGCCGTTGTGGATGTCTTCCAGCGCATCAACCTCGACGTGATCATGTGCCACCTTCCGCACGCTCGCCACCGCCTCTCCGACAAAGCCCGGCGACTCGAACGCTTCGATGCCGTGCTGGCGGCCGTTCGCGAAATAGTCGGTGGTACCGCGATTGAAGCTCTTCGCGGGCTGCGGCGTGAAGAAGAAGGTGCAGCGGCCGCTCGACGCACGGCGATACGCTGGCCGCTCTTCCAGCACCTCGTCGATCAGTGTACGGTAATGGGCGGTGATGTTCTTCACGTACGCGAGATCCTTGAGCCGGCCCTCTATCTTGAACGAGCTGATGCCGGCGTCGATCAGCGCCCGCAGGTTGGCACTCTGGTCGTTGTCCTTCATCGACAGCAGATGCTTGTCGTGGGCCACCACGGCACCGCTCGCGTCGGTCAGCGTGTAGGGCAGGCGACAGGCCTGGGAACATTCACCGCGATTCGCGCTGCGCCCGGTATGGGCATGACTGATGAAGCACTGCCCGCTGAAGGCCACGCACAGTGCGCCGTGTACGAAGTACTCGAGCTGGCAGTCCGTGTGCGCCGCGATGTCCCGTATCTGTTCGATCGACAGTTCGCGCGCCAGCACGATCTGGGCGAAGCCCACGTCCTGCAGGAAGCGCGCCTTGGCCGCATCGCGGATGTCGGTCTGCGTGCTCGCGTGCAGCTGGATCGGCGGCAGGTCCATTTCCAGCAGGCCCATGTCCTGCACGATGAGCGCGTCGACACCGGCGTCGTGGAGCTGATGGATCGCGCGCCGTGCCGGCTCCAGCTCGTCGTCGCGCAGGATGGTGTTGAACGCGACGAAGGTCCGCGCGTGATAGCGGTGCGCGTGCGCGCACAGCCGCGCAATGTCACCGATGTCGTTGTCGGCGCCCTTGCGCGCGCCGAAGGACGGTCCGCCGATATACACCGCGTCGGCACCGTGGTTGATCGCTTCGATGCCGACATCGGCATTCTTCGCGGGCGCGAGCAGTTCAAGTGTGTGGCGATCGGCGGTCATTGCGGGGCGGATGTGTGCGGCGGGAAGCCGCGATTATCCGCGAGCGCGCGCCAAAAGAAAAACCGGCCGCAGCCGGTCCGGTTCAGACGAGCCGTCCGCTCATGCGCGGCGCCGTGCCGCAGCGCCGATCAGCATGATGCCGCCCAGCATCAGGGCCCAGGTGCGGGGCTCGGGCACCGGCACGGTAGCCTGCAGGCTCGCGACCTCCCAGCCGATGTCGTCCAGTGCCGCCCAGTCGAGGTCGGTCATGTACTTGCGGCGCCCCGGGTTGATGGAGGGAGCGAGCAGCGCCTGTTGCGACACGCCTTCAGCCAGGCCATTCACGGAGGTGGCGAAGTGTGCGTCCGTACCCTGCAGCGCCACCGGCACGCCACCGTTCAGCGCGGTGGTCTGCGCGCCGACGTATGTGTGTGTACCGCTGACATCGGTAAACCAGCTGTCTGCGGTCCCGAAGCCGAGCACATGCGCCATTTCGTGCATGGCTACCGTGTAGAAATCGAACTGGCCGGTAAAACTTTCCAGCGTGCGCACATCGCTATCGACATACCAGGACACCGTACGGCCAAACGTGATGGAGCCGCCCCAGGACGCGAAGTCGCTCGGCTCGCTCAGCAGTGCGCCGGCCTGTCCGCGCGAAAACGCGGCATTGACGAAGCTGCTGCTGCCGCTGAACGACGCGAACCCGGGGCCGCCGACACCCAGCGTCTGTGCCGAAGCAAACGTCTGAGAGCCGACGAATACGCGCAGCTCGTCCTCGGCCACGCTGAAATCGTTGATCTTCAGCGTGCTGCCGAACGGATCCTGCGGGTTGTACAGCTCCGCGTCCATGCGGTTGCCGCCGGACGAGGTGATTGCGGTCAGCGTGTCGGTCAGGTTCAGGCTGAACACCTGAGCCACCTGATTCAGCACCGCGCGCTTGTCGGCGGTGAAGAAACCGACGCTGTCGTAGCTGTAGTCGAACACGACTTCCACCGCGTGGGCCGACGGCACAAGGACTGCGAGCAGTGTGGCACTCACGGCCACGGACGATCGAATTTTCAAAGCAGTCTCCTCGGGTTGCGCAAAGGGTATCGCACACCCTGTGACAGTCGCGTGCCGAATGGCACGCGCAGTGCGAACCCCGTCACGCAAGCACCACCCTGTCGCGGCCCTCCCGCTTGGCCGCATAGAGAGCACCGTCCGCGCGGTCCATCAGCGTCTCCGGCGTGTCACCGGCTCGCCAGGCCGCCACGCCGATGCTGACCGTGCGCGCAACCGGCCGCTCGGCCAGCGGCAGCGCGCTCTCCGATATCCGGACGCGGAGCGCATCGGCCAGCACGAGCGCGTCGGCGTCGGCGCAGTTCTTCAGAAGAAGCAGGAATTCCTCGCCGCCCCAGCGGCAGGCGACATCGGACGCGCGCAGGCTGGAGCGGATGAGCGCCCCGACGTGCTCGATCATGCGATCCCCGGCCAGATGGCCGTAGCGATCGTTCAGCGCCTTGAAATGGTCGATGTCGATCAGCAACGCGCACATCGGCTGACGGCTGCGCCGCGCGTCGGCCAGTGCCTGGACCATGAGGATTTCGAACGCATGCCGGTTCAGCAGCCCGGTCAGCCGGTCGGTCGTGGCCATGGCTTCCAGCCGCCGCTGGTAGCGCCCTAGCGTCAGGTGTGACAGGTACAGGACGGCCAGCGTGACCGTCAGGCAGACAACCAGATTGATGTAGAGCGTGCGCCGGATGTCCGCCAGCGCCTCGTCCTCGACCTTCTCGACCACCAGGAACCACTTCATTTCCGGCACGTAGCGCACATTCAGCAGATAGTCATGGCCGCCGTTGCTGTAGGCGTACGACCCATCCCCGCCCTCGGTCGCCAGCATTCTCGGCACGATGTTCCGCATGCCCGGAACGTCATTCAGGTTCGCCGCGCCGTGCGAGGGCCTGTCGCCGAACAGCACGATCTGCCCGGTCTTGTCGACGAAATAGACGCTGCGGTGATAGCGCTTCTGATAACCCGACAGCAGGTTGCGCACCATGTCGACGGTGAGGCCGACGCCGGTCACGCCCATCAGGCCGCCCGCGTAGTCATAGACGCGGTAGTTGATGAATACCGCCAGCGTCTCGCGACTGCGGGTGTCGGTATCCACATTGATCTCGTAGGGTTCGTTCAGGCCGCGCACACGGAAGAACCAGCGGTCCTGCGGCTCGTTTTCCGACACCTTTCGCAGCATGCCTTCCGGATGGTAGTAGCGGCGCGTGCGCTCGGAAACGAAGAAGCTCGTGAAGGTGCCGTAGCGCGTGCGCACCTCGCCCAGATACTTGGTCATCGCGGGCACGTCGGCTTCGCCCTGCAGCACCCAGTCACGCAGGAAGGTGTCTCCGGCCATCATCGACGCGATGAACACCGGGCGGATGAGGTCCTTCTGGATTTCGGAATAGATGTTGTCCGACGTCAGCGGCAGCTCGTTTTCGACGATGGACCGGTGAATCTGGTTCTTCGAAACGAAGTAGCTCACCAGCGTCGTCGCCAGGAAGCCGAGCAGCAGCAGTGCACCGAGCAGCAGCAGCAGGCGGTGTTTGCCGGTCACCGTCGCCGTGATGCGCCATGCGCCGACAGCCTTGCCGGCGCGCATGTCCGCGCTCCCGGCTGCGGGCATGCGCTGCTCGGGTGCGTCACAGGGCGACGATGGAGGCGGCAGGTTCATCCGGACAGGGCGAGTCGTGGTGGAAGCAGCGTGGCGACACACTGGTTTTCGGCCGCACCGGGGGCGACTTTAGTTTTCCGGGCAGCGCGGGCGCCGGCGCGCCGTCCGGTCAGCGCGAGATGGGCTTGTAGCGGATACGCTTCGGCTTCGCGCCCTCCTCGCCGAGACGCTTCTTCTTGTCCGCCTCGTACTCCTGATAGTTGCCGTTGAAGAAGGTCCACTGCGAATCACCCTCGGCGGCGAGGATGTGGGTCGCGATGCGGTCGAGGAACCAGCGGTCGTGCGAGGTCACGAGCACGCAGCCGGAAAACTCGAGCAGCGCGTCTTCCAGCGCCCGCAGCGTTTCCACGTCGAGGTCGTTCGACGGTTCGTCCAGCAGCAGCACATTGCCGCCGGAGATCAGCGTCTTGGCCAGATGCAGCCGGCCACGCTCGCCGCCCGACAGGTTGCCGACGATCTTCTGCTGATCGCCGCCCTTGAAGTTGAAGCGGCCGATATAGGCACGGCTGGGCATTTCGAAGCGGCCGACGGTCAGGATGTCGGCACCGTCGGAAATCGTCTCGAACACCGTCTTCGTCGCGTCCAGCCCTTCGCGCGTCTGGTCCACGGCGGCCATCTTCACCGTCGGGCCGACGACGATTTCGCCCGAGTCGGGCGTGTCCTTGCCCTGGATCATGCGGAACAGTGTCGACTTGCCGGCGCCGTTCGGACCGATCACGCCGACGATGGCGCCGGGCGGAACGCTGAAGCTGAGGTTGTCGATCAGCAGCCGGTCGCCGAAGCCCTTGGACACGCCGTTGAATTCGATCACCTTGTCACCGAGACGCTCGCCGGGCGGAATGAAGATTTCGTGCGTCTCGTTGCGTTTCTGGTACTCGACGCTGCTCATTTCCTCGTAGCGGGCAAGGCGTGCCTTGCTCTTGGCCTGACGTGCCTTGGGGTTGCCGCGCACCCATTCGAGTTCGGTCGAAAGCGCCTTCTGGCGCGCCGATTCCTGCGACTCTTCCTGACGCAGCCGCTCGCCCTTCTGGTCAAGCCAGCTCGAATAGTTGCCCTTCCACGGAATGCCGTGGCCGCGATCCAGTTCGAGAATCCACTCGGCGGCGTTGTCGAGGAAGTAGCGATCGTGCGTCACCGCCACCACGGTGCCGGGGAATCGCACCAGGAACTGTTCCAGCCACTCGACCGATTCGGCGTCCAGGTGATTGGTCGGTTCGTCGAGCAGCAGCATGTCAGGGCGCGACAACAGCAGCTTGCACAGCGCCACCCGGCGCTTCTCGCCACCCGACAGCGGGCCGACCTTCGCGTCCCAGGGCGGCAGGCGCAGCGCGTCGGCGGCGATTTCCATCTGCGTCTCGACGTCGGCACCGGCCGTGGCGAGCACCGCCTCGTACTTCGCCTGATCTTCGGCCAGCTTGTCGAAATCGGCGTCCGGTTCGGCATAGGCGGCGTAGATCGCCTCCAGCTTTTCGCGCGCCTCCATGATTTCACCCATGCCGGATTCGACCTCTTCCTTCACGGTCTTTTCCGGGTCAAGCTCCGGTTCCTGCGGCAGATAGCCGATGCGGATGCCCGCCAGATGCTGCACCTCGCCGTCGAACTCGCGGTCGGCGTCGGCCATGATGCGCAGCACCGTCGACTTGCCGGAGCCGTTCAAGCCCAGCAGGCCGATCTTGGCGCCGGGAAAGAAGGACAGCGAAATGTCCTTGATGATCTGACGTTTCGGGGGAACCACCTTGCTCACGCGGAGCATTGACATCACGTACTGGGCCATTTTTGTGCAGCGGGAATGACGGGAAAGGCTGCAAGTATGCCGCAAGCGGCTCGGCGCCGTGGCCTCAACGGCTGCGCTCGCCGGCCCGTTGCGGCCACGGCGCCGACCATTCCTGCCGAGCCATGCGGACCTGACGGATGGATCGGGAAACGATCCCTGGGTCAATCCGCCTGCGGCGTGAGTGACAGCATCGGCAAATACGCGTTCAATGGCAGCCATGAGTCCCGCGCCCACGCCCCGTCACTCATCCGGCTGGACAGTCTGGCCTGTCGCGTTCCCGGTATTGATCGCGGCCGTCGGTGCAGCCATCGCGTGCTGGCTCGTATGGCAGGAGGCCGATCGCCGGCACCGCGAACGCGCGGAAGAGCGCCTTGCGTTCGAAGCCCACGACATCACGCAGAAGGTCGAACAGCGCATGCGCGCCTATCGTCAGGTGCTGCGCGGCGCCGGAGCGCTGTTCGATGCGTCCGACACCGTCACGCGCGACGACTGGCGCATCTACGTCACCGCCCTCACGCTCGACCAGGACTTTCCCGGCATACAGGGCGTCGGATTCGCACAGTTCGTCGCGGCCGACACCCTCGCTGCGCACGAAGCGCGGATGCGCGCCGAACACGGGCCGGACTATTCGATCAAGCCGCCCGGCATGCGCTCCGAGTTCAGCAGCATCGTCTTTCTCGAACCGCTGAACTGGCGCAATCAACGAGCGCTGTCCTACGACATGCTGTCCGAGCCGGTACGCCGCGCCGCGATGGATCGCGCCCGGCGCACCGGCCGGGCAGCGCTGAGCGGCAAGGTGCGGCTGGTGCAGGAAACCGACGCCGACATCCAGAGCGGCGTGCTGCTCTACCTGCCCGTCTACCGGCACGACATGCCGACGGACACCGAACCGGCGCGCATCGCGGCGATCAGCGGCTGGGTATACAGCCCCTTCCGCATGGGCGACCTCATGAACGACACGCTGGGTGGCGCCTCAGGCGCGCTGCGCATGCGCATCTATGACGGGTCCGTCGCGGCGCCCGAGGCGCTGCTGTACGACAGCCACGCAGCCGACCCGGTCCATCCCGGAGCCCTGACCCATACGCGCGTCCAGAGCATCGATGGCCGGGACTGGCTGCTGTCCTTCGACGTACGCCGCAACGATGCCGCGGACGACAGCCGCTGGCGCATGGAGCTGACGCTCCTCGTCACCTTCAGCGCCCTGCTGGTCATGCTGACCGCCAGCCTCGCGCTGTCGCGCCAGCGCGCCGCGCGGCTCGCGCGTGTAAGCACGTCGCTCGCGCGCAGCGAAAGCATGTATTCCGCGCTGGTCAACCTGTCGGGTGAAGGCATCCTTTCGCTCGACGCAGACGGACTTGTCGAGTTCGCCAATCCGGGCATCTACCGGACGCTGGACATGACCGGCAACGAACTGGGCGGACGCTCGCTGGCATCGCTCGGCAGCGACGGCAGCCACGACGTGCTGCTGTCGATGACGCGCACGCTGCTCGGCGGCGAGAACGTGCGCGTCGAACTGTCGCTGTGTTCCAGCACCGGCAATGATGTGGTGGTGCTCGCGACCGGCGTGCCGCGCCGTGACCGCGACGGCCGGGTGAACGGCGCCGTCATTTCGATGGCCGACATCAGCGACCGCAAGGCGGACGAAGCGCGAGTCGCCTGGCTGGCCATGCACGACGGCCTGACCGCGCTGCCCAACCGTTTGCTGCTGGCCGACCGGCTGAGCCGCGCGCTGAACTCCGCGCACCGCTACCGTCGCCGCTTCTGCCTGCTGTTCATCGACCTCGACCACTTCAAGGAGGTCAATGACCGCATGGGCCACCATGCCGGCGACAGCGTCCTCATCGAGGCGAGCCGCCGCATGCTCGCCTGTCTGCGCGCGGCCGACACGCTGGCGCGCCACGGTGGCGACGAATTCGTCGCCCTGCTGCCGGAAACCGGCTCGCTCGACGCAGCGCTGTCGGTGGCGGAGAAGATCCGGGCGCAGTTGTGCAAGCCCTTCGACATCGAAGAAGGCCAGGCACAGATATCGAGCAGTATCGGCGTCGTCATGTATCCCGACCACGGCAGCGACCCGGAAACACTGCTCGTGCGCGCGGACGCTGCGATGTATGCGGCAAAATCCGGCGGTCGCAATACCGTTGCGATCTGGACCCCGAACGACGCACCCCAGGACACCCCCACGTGATTGCCTCCATCAGTCTCATCCTCATCGGCGTCGTGCTGCTCGCCGCCAATCTGGACCTTCTATCGCTGCGCGACATCGGCCACCTGCTGGGCACCTGGTGGCCGGCCCTGCTCATTGCCGCCGGTGTCGCCGGTCTGGTCAGGAAGCGCTAGCGCCCGCGCCGCCGCATGCATCGTCCGCCACGACGACGCATGCTTGACAAGGACATAAAGGTATCCCGCATGCGTGCCGTAATTCACGGACACACATCAACGGACCCAGACCATGTCCACACTCAAAACCCTCCGTGGCCGGCTGATCGCCCTCGGCATCCTTTCCCTGTCCGGACTGCTGCTTGCCGGCGGCTTCGGCCTCTTCCAGCTGGCGCGGCTGGACAGCGGCATCTCGTCCGACCTGCAGACGCTCGACCGCATGGTGTCGCTGGGCCTCGACACGCAGCACGCCAACATCGAATTCAAGACGCAGGTTCAGGAATGGAAGAACATCCTGCTCAGGGGCAACGACCCGGAGCAGTTCAAGCGCTACCGCGACGGCTTCGATCAGCGCGCCCGGGCGGTTGCCGCGCAGCTTGGCGACATCGAGCGGCGGCTGCGTGAAGAAGGCTCGCCGCGCGTGGCCGAAGTGAGCGCGCTCATCGCGGCGCACGGCGACATGCTTGCGCGCTACCGGAGCGCGCTCGCCGCATTCGACCTGGCGGATCCGGAATCCGGAAAAAAGATCGATCGTGCCGTCAAGGGCATCGACCGTGCCGCCACCGACGACATGAACGCGCTGGCCGCCCACATCGAGAAGGACGTGTCGGACACCATCGCGCGCTCGCGCAGCGCGTCCAGCGCGCTCTACCGGACGGGTCTGGTCACGCTGTGCATCGCGATCTCGGCGCTTGCGCTGATCCTGGTCACCGGCATCGTGCTGACGGTGCGCCGCCTGTCCATCGGCCTGGTGTCGCTGCGTACCATGCTCGGTCTGGCGCGCGAACGCCTGGATCTGACGGTGCGGGCGCCGGACCAGCACGGTGACGAACTGTCGCAGGCAGGGGCATCCATCAATGCACTGTTCGCCGAACTGCAGGCAACGATCCGCATCATGCGTGACAACGCACAGCAGGTCGCGACGCACTCGTCGTCGCTGCACGGCTCAGTCGACACACTGGCCGGCGCACTGGTCGAACAGAACGACTCCACGTCGAACATGGCCGCGGCGGCCGAGGAGCTGGCCGTCAGCGTGGCCCACGTCAGCGACAGCGCGGGCAGCGCACGCGACGTGTCACACATGTCGTTGGAAAAAGCGGATGCCGGCGGCACGGTGATCGGCAGGGCGACCGGTGCGATGCAGCGTGCCGCGCTCGACGTGGGAACCGCCGCCGGCGGCATGGCCACGCTGAGCGCTCAGGTCGAGAACATCGGCAAGATCGCGAGCACGATCAAGGACATCGCGGACCAGACCAACCTGCTTGCACTGAATGCCGCGATCGAGGCGGCGCGTGCCGGCGAACAAGGGCGGGGCTTCGCGGTCGTCGCGGACGAGGTGCGCAAGCTGGCCGAACGCACGACGCTCGCCACGCAGGAGATCGACTCTGTCGTCGGGGCGGTTCAGTCGGTGACCGCGGACACGCTGGGCAACATGCAGGCGCTGGTCGGCCAGTTCGAAGGCATCAGCGCATCGACGCGCGAAGCCGGACTGGCGATGGACGGCATCCGCGACGGTTCGCTCAACGTCGTTGCCGTCGCCGAGGACATTTCACGCGCACTGCGCGAGCAGCGGACCGCCAGCGAGAACATCGCGCAGCAGGTCGAGCGCATCGCCGGCATGAGCGAAAGCAACCGCAACGCGGTGCAGCACGTCAGCCATTCGGCCGACGCGATGAACGCCCTGTCGCAGTCGATGCGCCAGGGGCTGGAGAAGTTCGTCGTGTGACGGCGCAGCGTCCGGCCGGGGGTGCCCCGGCCGGACGCTTCAGCTGCGGCCGTAGGTGTCCTCGAAGCGGACGATGTCGTCCTCGCCGAGATAGCTGCCCGACTGCACCTCTATCATTTCGAGCGGCAGCTTGCCGGGGTTCTCAAGCCGGTGCGTGGTACCGAGCGGGATGTAGGTCGACTGGTTCTCCGACAGCAGCAGCACGTCCTCGCCGCAGGTCACGCGCGCCGTGCCGCTGACGACGATCCAGTGCTCGGCGCGGTGATGGTGCATCTGCAGCGACAGCGAGGCGCCGGGATTGACGACGATGCGCTTGACCTGGAAACGCGCGCCGGCATCGATCGAGTCGTAGTAGCCCCAGGGCCGATAGACCTTGCGGTGGTTCTCGGCCTCGGGCCGCTTGCGCGCCTTCAGCTCGGTGACGATGCGCTTGACGTCCTGCGTGCGGTCCTTCGCGGCGACCATCACGGCGTCGCTGGTTTCGACCACTACCACATCCTTCAGGCCAAGGCAGCTCACCATGCGGGTTTCCGCGAAGATCAGGCTGCCCTCGGTGTCGTGCAGCAGCACGTCGCCGCGCGCCACGTTGCCGTTGGCGTCCTTCTCCGCCACCTGCCATAGCGCGTCCCACGCGCCGACGTCGGACCAGCCGGCGTCAAGCGGCACGACGACGGCCGGCGCGACGCGCGGCGTGCCCGATGCGAGCGGCTCCATGATCGCGTAGTCGATCGAGTCCGACGGGCAAGCGGCAAATGCCGCCTTGTCGACGCGGTAGAAGTCGCGGTCGGCAGCGCCGCCTGCGTAGGCCGCGCGGCAGGCGGCTTCGATGTCCGGACGGAAGCGTTTCAGCAGATCGAGCGCCACGCTGGCCTTCATCATGAAGATGCCTGCATTCCACAGGTAGTCGCCGCTGTCGAGATAGGTCTGCGCGGTGGCCGCGTCCGGCTTTTCGACGAAACGGTCCAGCGCACGCGCCGGGCAGTTGTCCAGTTGCGCGCCGGTCTTGATGTAGCCGTAACCGGTTTCCGGCTTGTCGGGCGTGATGCCGAAGGTGACGACGGCGCCGCCCTCGGCCTGTGCCGCACCGAGCGCGACCGCATCGCGAAACGCGGCGGTGTCACGGATCACATGGTCGGACGGCATGACCAGCAGCACCGGGTCGGTGCCGGCCGCCGCGAGTGCCGCCAATGCCAGGGCCGGCGCCGTATTGCGGCCCACCGGTTCGAGCAGCAGCGCGGCCGGATGCACGTCGATCTGGCGCAGCTGCTCGGCGGTCAGGAAACGGTATTCCTCGTTGCACACGACCAGCGGCGCGGCGATCGTCAGGCCCGGCGCGCCGGCACGCAGCGCCGTGTCCTGCAGCAGGGTTCTTTCGCCATCGAGCGGCAGCAACTGTTTCGGATAGCGCTCACGCGAAAGCGGCCACAGGCGGGTACCGGAGCCGCCGCACAGGATGACGGGTTGCAGGGTCATGACAGGAACCTGAATGGAGGAAGACGCCCGAGTCTACGTCATGCCCGCGCCGCTTCCGCGATAAATGCGTTACAGCACGCAGCGTTGCGCGCCCTTGCCGTTCACTGCGCGGGGTCCGCGCCGGGATCGAGATCGGGCGGCACCGGCAGGTCATCCGGCGCACGCGGAATGTCGCCGCCGGCGGCGAATGCGTCGTTGAGCTGATAGACGTAGGCGAGCACTTCCGCCACCGCGCGGAACAGGCGCGCGGGCACTTCCTGCTCCAGCTCCACATGCTTGTGCAGCGCGCGCGCCAGCGGCGGTGCCTCGACCAGCGGCACACCGTGCTCGGCGGCGAGCGTGCGGATGCGCAACGCGATCTCGCCCACGCCCTTGGCAACGACGCGCGGCGCACCGCCGCGCGACGACTCGTAGCGCAGCGCGACCGAGTAGTGCGTCGGGTTGGTCACCACCACGTCCGCCTTCGGCACGTTCGACATCATGCGGTTGCGCGCCATCTCCCGCTGTTGCTGACGGATGCGCCCCTTCACCTGCGGGTCGCCCTCCTGCTCCTTGAATTCCTTGCGCGCATCCTCCTTCGTCATCTTCAGTTCGGAGTGGTAGTGCCATAACTGGAACGGCACATCGATCGCAACGATGGCGCCCATGCCGGCGACCAGCAGCAGCGTGGACGTGAGGATGAGGTCGCCGGTCGCGGCGAGCGCCTCATCCACCGGCGCGCTGAACAGGGCGAACAGCTTGTCGTGGTCGCGCATGACGACCCACACCGCCACACTGCCCACGAGCGACGCCTTGCCTATGCCCTTGGCCAGCTCCACCGCGGCGGTGGACGACACCATGCGCTTGAGGCCGGCGAACGGATTGAGTTTGGAGAACTTCGGGCTCAAGGCCTTCGGCGCGAAATTCCAGCCCGCCATCAGAAAGGGCGACGCGATCGCCGCGACCATGAGCGCGAGCATCAGCGGCGCCAGCAGCAGCAGGCCGTCGGTCGCGCGCTCCACCAGCACGGTGAACATCGCCGACGGATCGAAAATGAGGCGCCGGTCGACGCTCAGGCCGTCATGCAGCAGCCGGGCGCTGCGCGGCCACATCCATCCGCCGAGCGTATACATGCCGGCGACACCGGTCATCGTGACGAGAAAGGTCGCCAGTTCGCGCGAACTGGGCACCTGCCCTTCTTCGCGCGCCTGTTCCAGCCGTCGCTCTGATGCTGGCTCGGTTTTTTCGAGATCGCTTTCTTCTGCCATCTGCGCAGATCCGGAGTCGTGTGGCCGTGGGGATGGCCGATTGTCGCGCCGGCCGGCGGCGTGCAATCGCCGGAACAGCAGGGCAAAGCCGGCGCATAACCGCGCCGGGCAACGCAGTGCGGGCGGTGCACCCGCACTGCCGAGCAATGCGTATTTTCTTGCTTCGCGCGCCGCCGCCGACATCACGCTGCTCAACGTGTCCTACGACCCCACGCGCGAGTTCTACCAGTACTTCAACACCGCCTTCGCGAAGCACTGGAAGGCGCAGACCGGCGACAGCGTGACCGTGCGCCAGTCGCACCGCGGCTCGGGCAAGCAGGCACGCTCGGTGACGGACGGGCTGGAGGCCGACGTCGTCGCGCTGGCGCTCGCCTGGGACGTGGAGGCGCTGCACGACAAGGCCGGCCTCATCCCGGCCGGCTGGCAGAAGCGCCTGCCGCACAACGCCTCGCCCTGCACCTCCACCATCGTCTTCCTGGCGCGCAAGGGCAATCCGGAGGACCTGAAGGACCGGGCCGATCTGGTCAGGGGCGGTTCGACATCGTCACGCCCTCGCTGCCCATACTCGCGGAGCCGCCGGTGAGCGTGGTCGACAAGGTGGTCGACAAGCGCGGCACGCGTGCCGTCGCCACGGCCTGCCTTGCGTATCTGTACGGCCCGGAAGGACAGGAACTGGCGGCGCGCAACTGCCATCGGCCGACCGATCCCGCCGTCGCCGCGAAGTACGCGAAGTGCTTCGCGCCGGTGAAGCTGGTGACCATAGACGCCGAGTTCGGCGGCTGGGACGCCGCGCAGAAAAAGCACTTCGCCGATGGTGGCGTGTCCGACCGGATCAACGTGCGCTGATCGCACGCGGCACGCGGTCCGCTCCGGCACTGCCATCCGCCGTTTCGCGCCGGACTGTGCCTGTCGCCACCACGCGGCGACGGCTATAGTCCGGCCCAGTCACCGCCAGCCCGCGCACCATGCACAGCCCGCCAGACAGCCCGGCCCCGACGAGGCGCTTCCACGACCGCATCTATCGGGGCGACATCATCGAACTCGCCACGCATCCGGCAATGAGTGCCCTGGTGGGGCACGCGCGGGATTTCGTCGAAAGCGCACTGCATCCGCACGATCCGCAACGGATGCACGAGCACCTGTCACACGCCGGCCAGGTCGAATGCATCGGCCGGCTGCAGCGCGAATTCAGCCAGCTCGCCGAAATCCGCGCCGCCTGGATGGCTCTGCTCGACGCGCTGGAGCTGGATCCGGAACGCACCGCAGGCGACCGCCTGCACCTCCGCTTTCAGCCGCACAGCGCCCCCTTGGAGAATGCGCCGCGCACGAGCGCGACCGCCACCGTCGGCTTTCATCGCGACACCTGGGGATCGAATCTTTACGCGCAGGTGAACTGGTGGGGGCCGGTCTACCCGGTATCAGCCGGTCGCACGTTCGCGCTCTACCCCTCGCTATGGGATCGCGCACTGGACAACGGCAGCGCCACTTTCGACATGGCGGCCGTTCTGGAACGCTCGCACTCGCTCGGGCGTCTGTCCGTGGGCGCGGACGAGGCGATCCCGCATCTGCGCGAAACGCTGCCCGACGGCCTGGCGCAGCCGGTGCTGATCGAGCCCGGCAACATCCTTGCGTTCTCGGGCGCTCACGCCCACGCCGGCGTGGGCAATCACACCGGCCTCACGCGCATCTCCTTCGAAACACGCACCGTGTGGATACCCGACCTGCTGGCCCGGCGCGGCGCGCCGAACATCGACGGTCACGCGCCATGGGCGGCACCCGGACTGTTCCGGCGCCTGAGCGACGGCCGGCGACTGCACGAAGTGCTGGGCTGCCAAAGGGTGGTGCGTTGCGCCGAATGGCCGCTGGCCACGCCGGCGCTCAGCCGGCCGTGATCGCCGCGGCGCGCCGTTCGCCGGTCTGCAGCCGCCACAGCGCGGCATAGATGCCGTCGTGCTCGAGCAGCGCCTCGTGCGTGCCCGACTCCGCAATGCGGCCTGCGTCGATGACGTGGATCGCGTCGGCGTGGCGCACGGTGGACAGCCGGTGCGCGACGATGAGCGTCGTGCGCCCAACCACCAGCCGCTCCAGCGAGCGCTGGATGGCGGCTTCGGTTTCGTTGTCCACGGCCGACGTCGCTTCGTCCAGCACCAGTATCGGCGGGTCTTTCAGGATGGCGCGCGCCAGCGCGAGCCGCTGGCGCTGTCCGCCGGACAGGCGCATGCCGCGCTCGCCAACCTGCGTGTCATACCCCTGCGGCAAGGCTTCGATGAAGTCATGCGCCTCGGCCGACCTTGCCGCCTCGATCACTGCCTCGCGTGTCGCGTCAGGCATGCCGTAGGCAATGTTCTGCGCGACCGACGCGTCGGCCAGGAAGGTGTCCTGCGCAACGTAGCCGATGGCCCGGCGCAGGTCCTGCAGATTCAGTTCGCCGATCGGCGCGCCGTCGAGCAGCACGACGCCCCGCTGCGGCTCGTAGAAGCGCAGCAGCAGCTTGATCAGCGTGCTTTTCCCGCCACCGGTACTGCCGACGAAAGCCACGCTGCGCCCGGCGCCGATGCGCAGCTCGATGTCGTCGAGCGCCGGACGCGTCGCGCCCTCGTAGGCGAAGGTCACGCCTTCGAACGCGAGCTCGCCGCGCACGCTGTCCCGCGGCAATTGTCGGCCGTCATACGGAATGTTCACCGGCGTCTGCAGCAGGTTCATCACACGCTCGATGGACGACATGGAACGCTGGTAGAGGTCGGTCAGGTCGGCCAGCCGGGTCAGTGGCCACAGCAGGCGCTGCGTCAGATAGACCAGCACCGAGTAGCTGCCGACGCCGATTTCGCCATTGAGCGCCATGAAACCGCCATACAGCAGCGTCACCGTGAAACCGGCAAGGATGGCCATGCGGATGACCGGCGTGATCGCCGCGGACAGCCGGATCGCCTCGCCGTTGCGTGCCCGGTAGTCGTCGGACCCCTGCTCGATATGGCGGGCCTCGTAGTCCTCCGCGGCGTACGCCTTCACCGTCGCAATGCCCTGGATGTTGTTGTTCAGCCGCGCGGCCAGCGCGCCGGCCGCCTCGCGCACGGCACCGTAACGCGGTGCGAGCCGGCGCTGGAACCAGAACGCGCCGTACAGGATGAGTGGCACCGGCACCAGCGCGAGCGCGGCCAGTTCATGCGTCAGCACGAAAAACACGCCGCCCACCATCAGCGAGCCGACGAACACCTGGATGAGGTCGTTCGCGCCACCGTTGAGGAAGCGCTCCATCTGATTGATGTCCTCGTTCAGCACGGCCAGCAGGTTGCCGCTGCGGTTGCGTTCGAAATAGGCCATGTCCAGGCGCTGCACATGACGGTAGGCCTCCATGCGCAGGTCGTGCTGGAGATTCTGCGCGAGCGCGCGCCAGCGCACGTCGTACAGATACTGGAACAGCGATTCGCCGACCCATACGCCGACGGTGATGAGCGCGAGCAGCACCAGTTGATCCTTCGGGTCGACGATGCCGGCGCGCGCGAGAAAGGAGGCCTTCTGGTTCACGACGACGTCGACCGCGACGCCGATCAGTATCTCCGGCAGCACGTCGAAGAACTTGTTCAGTACCGAATAGAGCGAAGCGATGCGCACGTCGCGCCGATAATTGCGGGCGTGCGAGAAGAGGCGGGACAGTGGATGCATGGCAGTTCGGGCAACGGGACGGACGGAATGCCGCGCGGCCGGTCCGGCGGCGAGCGCCATGATGACAGACATGTCCGCGCGCGGGCGTTCCGGTGTGTGCCGTACAGCCGCGCAACGCACGCGTCGATACGCGGCACAATTGACGCTCCCGGCGCGCCTTGCGAGCGCGACATGCCGCATGGAGGATGGACATCGACATGAATCAGATACTCGTGGTGCCCGGCCTGAACGGCAGCGGGCCCGACCACTGGCAGAGCTGGATCGAGCCGCTGCTCGGTGCCGATCGCGTGGAGCAGGCCGACTGGTCCGCGCCGGACATCGACCTGTGGTCGGCGCGGGTCGAGCAGGAAATCCGCCGCCGTCCGGTACCGGTGTGGCTGGTGGCGCACAGCTTCGGCTGCCTCGCATCCGCAGTGGCTGCGCGTCGCGTGCCGGATCGCGTCGCGGGCGTGCTGTGGGTCGCGCCGGCCAATCCCGGAAAGTTCGGCGTGACCGACCGCATCCCGGTGGACGCCTTCGCCTTCCCGTCCGTGATGGCGGCCAGCCGGAACGACCCGTGGATGAGCTATCCGTGCGCCGCGAACTGGGCCGGACGCTGGGGCGCCCGCCTGGTGGACCTCGGGCCGGCGGGCCACGTCAACAGCGAGTCCGGCTTCGGCCCGTGGCCCGACGGTGTCGCGCTGTTCCGTGCGCTGCAGAACGAGAACGGCGCGGCGGTCTGAGAGCCGCAGCCCCGCCCGGGTTCAGACCGTCGCCGGGTCGACCACGGTCCCCTGCCCTTCGGCCATCTTGACGATTTCGCTGGTGGCGTTCGACGTCTGCAGCGCGAGCTTGCCCACTTCCTCGGCCACCACGGCAAAACCGCGGCCGACCTCGCCTGCGCGCGCCGCCTCGATGCTGGCATTCAGCGCCAGCAGATTCGTGCGCTTCGAAATTTCATTGATGACGCCGGAGATCGACAGTATCTGCTGCATGCTGTCCTCCATCTTCGCGCGCTGCGCGGCCTGCAGTTCCTGCGCCTGGCGCTCGTCGCTGATGTCGCGCAGGGCGCCGGCCGAACACAGCGCCCGTCCTTCGGCGTCGCGCACCGTCTCGGCGCGCTCGCGCAGCCAGATGTAGCCGCGCGTCGCGTGACGCAGGCGGTACTCGCAGACATAGGGCGTGCGTCCGCTGGTGTCGGCAAGGTGGCTGTTGTAGGCGTCGATGACGCGTGACTTGTCGTCCGGATGCAGCACCTCGAGCCAGCTGTCCCAGGTGTCGGGGAAGTCTTCCGTTCGCTTGCATCCGAGCAGGCTGCGGAACTGGCTGGACCAGCGCACCTGATTGTCCGGGTGCTCCGGATCGCCATCGACGAGCGTGTAGGTCCACGTCCCTTCGGTCAGCGCCGACTGCGCCAGATCGCGCTGCGCGATGGAGCCCTGCAGATCGCTCAGCGTCTGTTCCGCGCGCGCGCAGCGTTCGCGCAACGCCGACAGTTCATGCGCCGACTGTTCCAGTTCGGCGCGCAGCGGAGCCGCTTCTGCGGCGCGCACGCGCACGTCGTCCTGCAGCCGGGCAAGTTCGTCCGGCAGCGCGCGCAAGGTCTCAAGCTCCGCCTGCAGCCGCGCCTCGCGCGCCGCGATGGCCTGCAGCACGCCAGCAACTGGCGGCGGCACCCCGGCCGGTGGCCGTGCCAGGGCCGCGCTGCCGTCGCGGCACTCCGAGAGAACGGATACGAGTTCTTTCAATGCCTGTCGAGAGCGGAACAGACCCAGCATGGCGAACATCCTTTCAGCGAAATTGACGACCGTAGAAGGCATGTCGGACATGTGCCGCCCACCTTTAGCGTTCAATCGAAATTACTTCACGACTCGGGTCGATAATCAAATTCAAGTCTAAGCAATGCACTTTTTATTATTTTCAGGAATTAACGAGTTTTTGTGCGCTGAGTGGCCCGATTCCACGAGGCACTTCGCATGCACGCCGCCGCTCCCGTTCCGCCGCTCCCGTTCCACTCATGGCATCACGCGGCCATCGTGCCGGCGGGTCACCCGCTGGCAGGCATGGAGCGGCTCAGCCTGGACGCGATTGCCGAGTATCCGGTGGTGACCTATCACGGGGCGGGCCGGCATGGACGAAACGTTCGCGCAGGCCGGGCTGGCGCCGGACCTGATCAAGACCTGTGTTGAACTGGGACTGGGCGTCGGCATCGTCGCATCGCTCGCATTCGATGCCGTGCGCGACGCCGGCCTGACGCGGCTGGCGAGCGAGCACCTGTTCCGCCGGAACGCCTCGCTCATCGCATTGCGGCGCAGGCGCCACCTGCGCAGCTACGCCTACCGCTTCATCGAGCTTTGCGAATCTTCACTCACCGAAACATCGGTGAAGGCTGCACCGCGCCCGGCCGCGGAGCCGTGAACGCACGAACCGGGCGCACCGCAACGGGCGCCCGGAAAGTGGTCGCAGTCCGGATCGCAACGAGCAATGCAGGGCACTGCACGCCGTCGCAAAACGGTCTGCGTTCGGTGGGGGCTGCTCAGGACCCGCGCAGCCCCTGGCGCAGCGAACTCTGCAGCGCCGATGTTTCACGATGCAGCGCCATCATGCGTTCCGACAGCGCCAGCAAGTAATCCTCCATCATGCGCGACAGCTCGCGCACCGACTGGTTGGGCGATCCGGACGACGCACGGGTGGCGTCAATGCGCACCTGCAGATCGCGCAGGACAGCCTGTTTGTCCGGCGGACACGTACTGATGAAATTCTCGATCACACGCCGCCTCTCCGCGAAGTAGGCCTGGGGATCGGCATCTGCCAGTTCCTTCCAGGCATCAAAATCAAAGTCCTGTGGTTCGTTCGACAACCTGTTTCCTCCGCCGTAATCGCTGATGTCTACGGCGATTGAAGCACGACAGACGAGGACTTATCGCGGCAGGGTTTCACGCGCGGCAACGAGACGCGCCGCCTGCTCGACGCCCTGGTAGGCCAGCTGGCCGGACAGGTCCGGGCACAGCGCGTCGGTATTGACCATGTCGAGCGTCGTCTGCACCCAGGCACGGACCTCCTGCGCCCGCATGAACAGGCCGCGCGCGTCAGCGTCGACAGCTTCGTCGGCCAGGCTCAGGGCGGTCACCATGGCTTCGTTGCCGAGCGCCTCGATGGAAGTCATCAGACGCATGATTTCGGCGTGATGCGCCTGCACGCTGGCAGCGGGCAGCAGTGCTGCGGCGGGAAACGGCGATGAAATCGGCTGGATCAGGGTGGCTTCGGCCATGGTTTGACTCCCTCGGTAGCGGTCGGCGAAATGCCGGGGTATGAGACCTTATCGACCGAATTGAGTAGGTCTTTAGGGTTAGAGAGATTGCACGGCGAACCGTCCGAAAAGCGGTGCTGGAAAAGGAAAAGCCCGCGCGCCTTTCGGCAGCGCGGGCGCTTGTCCCGAAGGCTTGCGGAACAATCAGGCAGCGCGCGCTTCGGGGCTGATCAGGCTGGAGCGCGACACGCCGCGTGAATCACCGAGCGAGCCCAGCAATTCCTTCATGTCGAGGATGAGCACGATCTGGCCGTTGGACAGCGTGGTCACCCCGGCGACCCCCTTCGGACGGAAATCGTCCAGGCTCTTGATCACCGCGTCCTCGCGGCCGGCGAAGTTGTCGATCGCCAGGATGAAGGACGATTCGGCCGACTGCATCAGCACGCCGTACTGCGGATAGTTTTTCTGCGGCCAGCCGAGCAGCCGCGCAAGCGGCATCACCGGCATCACGTCGCCGCGCACCACCATCGTCGCGCGACCACCCACCTCCTGCACGTCTTCCTGCTGGATCGGCAGGATTTCGCGCACCATCGACAGCGGTACCGCGAAGTGCTGTTCGGCCAGGCGCACCAGCAGCACCGGCAGAATGGCCAGCGTCAGCGGCAGGGAAATCACGAAGGTCGTGCCCTTGCCCTGAATGGAGCGGATTTCGATCGAACCGTTGAGCTTCTGGATATTGGTCTTCACCACATCCATGCCGACCCCTCGACCCGACACGTCGGACACCGCAGCCGCCGTCGAGAAGCCGGGCAGGAACACGAGGTTCAGGCTGGCGCGCTCGTCCAGCGTGTTGGCTTCCTCGTCGGTGATCAGTCCCTTTTCAAGTGCCTTGGCACGCAGGCGTTCGGCATTCATGCCGTGGCCGTCGTCGGCCACCATGATGACGATGTGGTCGCCTTCCTGGCGCGCTTCGAGACGCACGACCGACTTGCCGGGCTTGCCCTGGGCGATGCGTTCCTCGGGCTTTTCGACCCCGTGATCGACCGCGTTGCGGATCAGGTGAATGATGGGATCCGACAGATCCTCGATCATCGTCTTGTCGATCTCGGTCTCTTCGCCGACCAGTGCAAGCTCCACGTCCTTGCCGAGGTTGCGTGCGAGATCGCGGGCGATGCGCGGGTATTTCTGAAACAGGCGGCCGATCGGCTGCATGCGGGTCTTCATCACCGCGTTCTGCAGATCGGACACCAGCAGGTCGAGCTGGCTGACGGCAGCGTCGAGCGCGTGCAGCGTTTCGTTGTCGTTCTTGCCGGCGAGGATGTCCGCACGCAGCGAGGTGAGACGGTTCTTCGTCAGGCCGATCTCGCCCGACAGGTTCAGCACCTGGTCCAGACGCGAGGTATCGACGCGGATCGAGTTGTCGCGGCCCTTTTCGGCGTCGCGACGCCCGGTCGGCGCAGGCGCTCCCGGGCGGTCATTGGAACGCCGTCCGAAGGCGGCATTGACGACCGCGGCGACAGCGGCTTCGCCGTCGTTGGCCGAGCGCGCGGCCGCCGGTTCAGGCACGGCCTGGGGCGCCACCGGCACGACGCCGGTCACCGCCTGATGCAGCAGGTTCCAGTCGGGCTCGACGCCGGCAACGCCAGCCGGTGCGGCGGCTTTCTCGGCCGGCGCAGGGGCCGCTTCGGCCACTTCCTGTTCCAGTTCGCCCGCCAGCGCGGCGCGCAGGCGGGTCATCACACCGGTGTCGGCGGGTGCCGGCAGCATGCCGCGCTCCAGCGCACCGAACATGTCCCGCACGATGCCGGTGGCGTCGAGAATGACGTCCATCAGTCCCGGCGTCACTTCCATGTCGCCGTTGCGCAGCTTGTCGAACAGGTTTTCCGTCAGGTGACACAGCGCAACCAGTTCAGCCGCGTTCAGGAACCCCGCACCGCCCTTGATGGTGTGGAAGCCACGAAAGATCTCGTTCAGCAGTCCGCGGTCATTCGGGGTCTTTTCCAGATCGACCAGCTTGTTGTCCACGCCGGACAGCAGGTCGGTCGCTTCGACCAGAAAGTCCTGCAGCAGATCTTCCATTCCCTGAAAGTCACTCATCGTTCGCTCCTGTGGCAGGCGGAACCACGCTGCTTCCGCACGCCCTCCTGCTTCTGTTGTTCCGGCCCCGCGGCATCAAGCGCCCGCGCGGCCGACCTTTTCCTGCCGTTTCATCCGGCCTGGGCCGTCCTGCCATCGACTGCGTCAGAAACCGAGGCTCTCCAGCAGGTCATCGACCTGTTCCTGATTGGACACCACGTCATCGCGGCCTTCCGCGTTGATCACCGGTCCGTTGAGCAGACCTTCGGGCGCACTGGCCCGCTTGGCCGCCGGCATGGATTCGATCAGCACCTGCACCAGACCGCTCTCAAGCTTTTGCGACATTTCCACGACTTTCTTGATGACCTGACCGGTCAGATCCTGAAAGTCCTGCGCCATCATGATTTCGTTCAGCTGCGCCCGGGTGTCGCGGGCGAAACCCGGCACGTCGCCGAGGAAGGCACGGGTTTCACTCGCCAGAGCCTTGAATTCCTCCGGCGAAAGTTCGTTGCGGTAGAGCTTTTCCCAGCGGTCGTGCAGTCCGCTCGAACGGGCTTCTACGTCGTCCTGCAGCGGGATCGCGACATCGGTGGCGTTGAGCACGCGGCTCGCCGCCTTCTCGGTCATCTGCGCGACGTAGTTCAGGCGGCTGCGCGCGTCAGGCATCTGGTTGGCGACCTCTTCCAGCGCGTCGTCGTAGCCGAGCTGGCGCAGCGTGTCGTGCAACTGGCGTGCGAGGTGGCCGACGCGGTTGAACACCGCGTCACAGCTATGCTCGTCGGCGGCGGCCGCCGCTGCGGCATCCATTTCCCCCGACGCTTCGGGCACTTCGTGGGACGTCGCATACTCGTCGGACACGGACTCGAACAACGCTTCGAGATCCGGGCCGTCACCACTGCCGTTGGCGCTGTTCGCGGCCTCCGCGACAACTTCAAGACGGACCTTCTGCGGTGTTTCCGAGGCAATGCTGTCGAACAGGGCCTGCAAGTCGTCGGAATCGCCTGTTTCATCAACTTTCAGCTTCTTCACGATTTCATCTCCCGATGCCGATTCACGCGGCCTTCTTGTCCATCTTCTCGAAAATCTTCGTCAGTTTTTCGCTCATCGTGCCGGCGGTGAAGGGTTTCACGATGTAGCCCGAGGCACCGGCCTGGGCTGCTTCGATGATGTTTTCCTTCTTGGCCTCCGCCGTGATCATCAGCAGGGGAAGATTCTTCAGCGCCGGGTCGGCGCGGATGGCGCGCAGCAACTCGATGCCGGTCATGTTCGGCATGTTCCAGTCGGACACCACGAAATCGAACTCGCCGGCCTTGAGCTTCTGCAGTGCGATGACGCCGTCCTCGGCCTCTTCCACGTTGGTGAAGCCCAGCTCCTTGAGCAGGTTGCGGACGATGCGGCGCATCGTCGAAAAATCGTCGACTACAAGAAACTTCATCTTCGGATCTGACATGGCCTACCTCCGTCTCAGGCTTTGTTTGTCTGCAGCAACGGGCGCAGCGTGTCGGCCAGTACTTCGGCATCGAACTTCGCCACGTAAGCGTCTACGCCGACGCTCTTGCCCATGGCCCGGTTCGCTTCGGACGACAGTGACGAGTGCATCACCACCGGTATTGCGGCAAATCTCGGGTCGTTCTTGATGTGCCGGGTCAGCACGTAACCGTCCATCTCCGGCATCTCGGCATCCACAAGGATGAGATCGATCTCGTCCGTCAGCGGCAGGCCGGTCTGCGTGGCGTGCGCCGCCATGCCCTGCAACCGGGCCCAGGCCTCGGCGCCGTTGCTGGCGTGCTTGTGGCGGATGTTCAGCTTGTCGAGCACTTCGGCGATCTTCTTGCGGGCCACCGCGGAATCGTCGACAAAGAAGATGTTCGGCGAGTAGTTGCCACCCAGCGGCGGAATTTCGGCAATCGCCGCTTCACCGAAGGTGCCCGCCAGGATGCTCTCGACGTCCAGGATGGACACCAGCCGGCCGTCGTCCAGTTCGGTGATCGCGGTGATGTAGAGCTGTTCGCTCGTCACGACGGATTCCGGGGCACGCACACGGTCCCAATCAACGCGGATGATGCGGTCGACCTCATGCACCAGGAAACCCAGCGTGCGCTTGCTGTACTCGGTCACCATCATGGCGCCGCCCATGCCTTCCGGCGCGTCGGTCAGATTCATGATGCGCGCGAGCGACAGCACCGGAATCACGTTGCCGCGCAGCGATATCAGGCCCTCGACGCCGGCCGGCATGTTGGGCGTCGGCGTGACGGTCGGTGTGCGGCTGACTTCGCGCACCTTGAATACGTTGATGCCGAACAGCTCGTGCGTACCGAGCGAGAACAGCAGGATTTCCATCTTGTTGGAGCCCGCCAGCTTGGTTCGGGCATCCACCTGTTCGAGCAGGTTCTGATCGGTTCTGTCCATGGTGTGAGTCTCCAGTCGCGTTCAGGCAGCCGCGCGGTCGCCGGTCGTGCCGCGGCGAATGAGGCGGGTGATGGTTTCGGCCAGGCGCTGGGCCTCGAACTTGGACACGTACTCGTCAACGCCGACCGAGCGGCCGAGCTGCTGGTTCGAGCCGGACGACAGCGACGAGTGCATCACCACCGGAATGCCGATGAAGCGCGGGTCGGCCTTGATGTTCTTGGTCAGGATGTAGCCGTCCATCTCCGGCATTTCGACGTCGGTCAGGATCATGCTCACCAGGTCCGACACCTTGCGTCCGTTGGATGCGGCGTAGGCGGCGATCTTGTTGAGTTCGAGCCACATCGCTGAACCGTTGATCGCGGACACATACTTGACGCCCATCAGGTCCAGCGTGCGGGTGATCTGGTTGCGCGCAACCGGCGAGTCGTCGCAGAAGAAGATCATCGCGTCCTCGATGCCGAGCGGCTTGATGTCCTTGAACGCGAGGTCGTTGTCGAAGTCCGCCGTCTCCGACAGGATCTTCTCGACGTCCAGCATCATCACGAGGCGGTTGTCCGCCAGTTCCGTCACCGCCGTCACCAGACCGCCGAGGTTGGCGGTCAGCATGGCCGGCGGCACACGCATCTGCGACCAGTCCAGCCGCAGGATGGTGTCAACCGACTCGACCAGGAAACCCTGGGTGTGGCCGTTGTACTCGGTCACGATCATGACGTCGCGCGCCGTGTCGCTCGGGAACTGCGCGAACTTCGCGAGATCGACCACCGGCACCAGCGCACCGCGCAGGCTCACCATGCCTTCGACCGCCACCGGCATGTCGGGCGCGGCCGTGAGTGCCGGCGTACGCATGACCTCGCGCACCTTGAACACATTGATGCCGAATGTCTCGCGCCGCCCGGTACGTGTATCCACGCCCAGCGAAAACATCAGTATTTCGAGCTTGTTGGTACCCGCAAGCTTGGTGCGGGCATCGATATTCTTGAGTAACTCTGACATGTCGGCCTCGTCTGTCTGGTCTGTGGCACGAATACAACCGGGTGCTAGAAGGTTTACGGCGGCAGTCGATCAGACTTGAACATCTGAAAGCGCGCGATACAGGGACGCCTGCACGGCACCGCTTCGCCGTGCGCCCACCACGCTCACACGCGGAAACGCGCACCCGCCTCGTCCAGACCGACCGCCAGCGCACGCAGTCGTCCGGCTTCGTCGGCCATGGCCGCTATCGCATGGCTGTTCTCCTCCGACATCTGGGCGATCCGCTCGACCGCACGCGCGACGTCGTGGCTGGCCGTGGTCTGTTCGCTGACCGATTCGGCGATGCCTGCAATGCCCTCCGACGTGGACGCCGCCGCCTGCGCGGCACGTGTCAGCGCCTCGACCACACGGTTCAGCTGCTCGCGCGACGCGTCGATCGCCTGGCCGCCCCGACGCACGACGGCGTCGACGCCGCCGGCCCGCGCGTCCAGCGTGCGCGTGACCTGCTCGATCTCGAGCGCCGACGCGGCCGATTTTTCGGCGAGCTTGCGCACCTCGTCGGCAACCACTGCAAAGCCGCGGCCCTGTTCGCCGGCCCGAGCCGCTTCGATGGCCGCATTCAGCGCCAGCAGATTGGTCTGCTCCGCGATGTCCTTCACCTGGCGCGTCATGTCGCTGATCGCACGCGTACTCGCGACAAACGCCGCTGCCGCTTCGGATATCTCGCCGACCACGACGCCGACCGCGTCGAGTTCGCCGCTGACCGCGTCTATCGCGCGCCGGCCGTGACCGGCCTCCTCGTTGCTGGCCTCGGCCGCCCGGCGCATGTCGGACGCGCCGTCCGACACGCTGGTGATCGACACCGACAACTCCTCGATGGTCGCCGCCATCGCCGACGCGGACTGGCTCTGCTGCGCCGACGCCTCACTGATCTGCTGCGTGGCGCTGGCCACCGCGTGGGTGACCCGCGTCACGTCTCCGGCCGACGTCTTCACCTGGCCGATGAGCGCCGACAACCCGTCAGCCATGCGGTTGAAACTGCGCGCGATATCGGCGAACTCGTCGCGCCCGGCCACCTCGATGCGCGCCGTCAGGTCGCCCTCGGCGAGGAGCTGTCCGCCACGGATGGTGCGCGCGATGTCCTGCTGCAGGGACGCATACAGCCCGAGCGCCAGATAGACCGCCAGCAGCACGCCGGTTGCCAGCCCGGCGCTGGTGACGATCAGGCTGTGCACCGTATCGGCCCGATGCGCGGCAAGGCTGGCGTCCAGCCCGTCGAGCAGCGTATTGGCCGTCGTCAGCGCGGCGACGACCGGCGCCGTGGCCTGGTTGAACACCTCGGCCGGCGCGACATCGAATCTTTCGCCCAGCACGCTGGATTCGATCATCGTGCGCGTTGCGACGAAGGCCTCGCGCAGCGCCGTGACCGCTGTCGATACGCTGCCGGCAGCCTCCGGCGAGTAGGTGAGCACGCGTTCGAGCACCCGTTCGGTCGCGTCGATGTGGTTGGCGGAAAGCTGCATCAGCGAACCCAGGGCAACCGCGGACGACTGCGGCAAGGTACGGCTCGCCGAGACCGATGCGGCACGTCCGCGCAGCTGGCCAAGGTATTCGATGGTCGCGGGCGCCACCAGCACGCTCGCTTCCATCAGCGTGTAGCTGTCGGGATGGGGGTCGAAGCTCAGGCTGGAGGCATCGGCGGCGAGCCGGAAGTCATTCAGGAGGTTGCGGATGAGGGCCGAATGGCGCGCAAAGTTGTCGGCGCCGTTCGCGCCTGCCATCAGCTGGCGCAGCGCACGCCATTCGCCGACCGCCCGCTCGATCGACGCCTGCTGGCGCAGCACGTCGGGCGTCTGTCCGTCGAGCGCCGCCAGCGCGGCCAGGCCGGCTTCGACGTCGACCGCCTTGGCCTCCACCTTGGCGCTCAGGCTCGCGTCACCACTGAGCATCGTCGACGACATGCCGCGATGCTGCTGGACATCGACCAGCACGCCGAGCAGCGCGCGCACATAGCGCGCGCCGACCAGTTCGCGGTCCATCGCGCGCACCGCGTCCACGTGGGTCACCACCACGCTTGCCGCCAGCAGCACGGTAGCCAACAGCAGGATGCCCATGACCAAAATCATCTTGGGCGCGAAGCGCAGGCGCGACATCAGAGCGCGAGCGGGCTGCAGCAGGATATTCATCGTCGTTCTCCGCGGCGGGCGGACGCACGGCACTGCGCGCCTTGCCCTGAAAGGTTGGACGGCTGGCTCCCCACCGGGCGCACCCGATCTCGACCCGCCAGTACTTTCTACGGCAGCGTGGCGAAAAAATTAATGCAGCGCAGCATTTCTTGCGCATCCTGGCGTCGACGAAAAAGGGCGCCTTCCGGCGCCCCCGCTTCATCCGCGCACGCAGTGCCCGGCGTGCGTCAGGCGACGTAGCCGATGCGAAAGCCTCCCCAGTGCCGTCCGCAGACGTGGATCGGCGCGGAGATGTCGTGCACCACCTCGCCGGTGTCGCGGCGGTAGGTCTGGATCAGGAAAGGCTGATCGTGCGCACCGCAGCGACGGCCGACCGGATCGTCGAAGATCCGCTTGGTCCGGTTGCCCGCGATGTCCTTCTTCTCGTCGCCGGTCAGTGGCTGCGTGAAGCGCTTGTTGTGCGTCGGGAAGTAGCCCTTGCGATCCACCGCACCGGCATAGATCAGGCTGGCGTTCGCGTCGAGCACCGGCTCCTGGATCGCCGGCAGCAGGCGGTCGGTCAGCGCGTCGAAGCGCGTCGTGTATTTGGTCGGGCGGGTGCCGGCGATCGGCTGATAGTTCTCGTCGAACAGGTCGTCGAGCTTGATTTCGCCACGCTTGACGGCGGCTTCGAGGCAGTTGCCCACCTTCTGCGCCACATCGGCGACCAGCGCCGGCATGCGTGCGTGCATCGCCACCGCCTGCTCGCCAGCCGCGCCAAGACGGAACACCTGCGCAAGCTCGGCCAGATTGCTCGACAGCACGTCCAGGCGCCCGGCGTCGACCGCGGTGGCGCGCGACACGTCGCGGTTGGATTCCGCCATGACGGCAATACGCTGCACGTGCTGTTCGACCTGCTCGCCGAGCGCGTGATTCTGGCGCATGGCATCGACCGTGCCGCCGACGCGGGCAAGCGTTGCGTCGGCACATTCACGGATGCGCTCCAGCGTCGCCACGGCCTCGCTCGCCAGTGCCGCACCGCTGTTCGCCTCGACCGCGCTGGCGCGGATGGCGGAGGCGGCATCGGCGGTTTCGCGCTGGACCGCCGAAATCATCGTGTGGATCTGGCCGGTCGACAGCGCCGTGCGTTCCGCCAGCTTGCGCACCTCGTCCGCCACCACGGCAAACCCGCGCCCCTGTTCGCCGGCCCGTGCCGCTTCGATCGCTGCATTGAGCGCCAGCAGATTCGTCTGGTCCGCGATCTCGCGAATCACCTGCACCACGCCGCCTATTTCCTGCGAACGGCTGCCCAGATGATCAATCTGCCGGGCACAGTGCTCGACGCTGTCCGATACGCGCACCATCTCTTCGGCGACGCGATTGACGACCAGCGTGCCTTGCTGTGACAGCTCGCGCGAACGCGACGCGTCATCCACCGTACAGGTGGCGACCTCGGTGGCCGCCTGCATGCTCGCCTTCATGTTGCCCACGTCGGCGCTCGCCGCACTCGACGCGGCGCTTTGCGCTTCGGTTGAGCCGGCCACCCGTTCGGCGCCGCTGCCCAGCCCTGCGCAGGCCGCCTGGAGGCGCGACGACGTGAATACCATCTTCGCCATGGCAGCACTGAATTCGGCGACCAGCCTGTTGTAGCTGCCGGCAAGGCGGGGCAGCGCACCGTATCCGGCCACGGGAAGTTCGGCTGTCAGGTCGCCGTGCTGACGCGCCCGCTCCATGGTGCTCACCAGGGATTCGAGCGGTCGTTCAAAGATGACCGCGCACAGGCCGCGTACCGCGAGCAGCGCCACAAGGGCCAGCATTGCGGCAACGCCCGCATCGCCCCAGGCGATCGCGGCACCGCCCCACGCGTGCATGCCGGCGTGGGTAAACAGAAGGATGGGGTACAGCCCGAGCCAGGGCAGGTTTCGGCGCAGGATTGCGCCGGTGGATATCGTCATTTTCTTCGTCTCCTCTGCGGTGTGGGGCATCGTGTGCCCCGACCGTGGTAGAGGGAGTTACGTCACGACGACAGCAACCTTTAGGGCGTTCTCGCCCACATCAGTCAATCCGGAACAGTTTCTGGAAATTGGCGACCTCCAGGACCTGGCGCACCGGCCCATGGGCATTTGCGAGACTGACGTCGCGCTTGGCGGCGCGCGCCTTGTCGCGCAGCATCAGCAGCATGCCCAGAGCCGAACTGTCGAGATAGGAGACGGCGCCAAGATCGATCGTGAGCGTCGTGATGGCGTCCTGCGCGAGCAGCCCCTCGGTGGCGTCCCGGAATTCGCGATGGGATGCAAAATCGAAACGCCCTTCAAGACTGATCCGTGCAACCTGATCCGCAACTGTCTGCCTGATTTCCATGGTTTCGCCTTCCTGGATGAATGATCTTGTCAGGCGTGTACTGCCTGACGGCGTCCGCCAGACAGCGCCGCCATGATGCGCTCGGCAATGTGGGGCAGCGCGATGACCTCGCAGCACGCACCGATCTGCGCCGCTTCACGCGGCATGCCATAGACCACGCAGCTCGCCTGGTCCTGCCCGATGGTCCACGCGCCCGCGCGGCGCATTGCAAGCAAGCCCTGGGCGCCGTCCTTGCCCATGCCGGTCAGCAACGCCGCCACCGCATTGCCGCGCGCGTACGCGGCGGCGGCGTTGAACAGCACGTCCACCGCCGGGCGGTGCCGGTTGTACGGCGGCGTCTGCAGCAGCTCACAGACATACCCTCCGGCCGCCCGGCGTATTTCGAGGTGCGAATGGCCCGGCGCCAGATAGGCGTGACCCGGCAGGATGCGCTCACCGTGCTCGGCTTCCTTGACCCGCACACGGGCAAGGGAGTCAAGCCGGCGGGCAAAGCTCGACGTGAACATTTCCGGCATGTGCTGCACCATCACGACGCCGGGGGCGTTGTCGGGCAGGCGGCACAGGACTTCCTTGATGGCCTCGGTACCGCCGGTGGACGCGCCGATGCAGATCAGCCGATCGCCCCAGCCGGGCGGCGCGGGCGGCACGACACGCAGCGGCGACGCGTCGCGCACCACCTTTCCCCGGGCGCCGCAGGCCGCACGCATGCGTTCATGCAGGTCGCGCGCTTCGGCGGCGGTCACGCCAGCCGTCGCACGCGGTTTCTCGATGTGGTCGACGACACCCAGTTCGAGTGCGCGCAACGCGGCGCCGGACGCGCACCCGGCGTTGCGCGACAGAAGGATGACCGGTGTCGGCCGCAGGTGCATCACTTCATCCAGAAAGGCGCGCACGTGCGGGCTTGGCGTATCGGCGTCGACCAGCAGCAAGTCGGGCGACAGCGCCTGCAGCATGCCCGCGGCGGCGGCGGCGTCCGCCGTGCTGGCGACGACATCGATGTCACTCGCCTGACCGATGACTCCGGTCAGCAGCGCACGCATGGCGGCCGAGCCGTCGACCAGCAGCACCCGTATCGTCATCGGACGCACTCTTGCGGCCCGGATCGGGGTGCCGGCGCAACGCGAGCCATCACGCTACCGTGTGGCGTCTGCGCGACCATAGACCGTCTTTCCGTGATTGCGGAACAAGTCGACCGCGTGCGAGAAGCTCTCCGAATGTCCGGCGAACATCAAGCCGTCAGGACGCAGCAACGGAACGAATCGCTTGAGGATTCCGTACTGCGTCGGCTTGTCGAAATAGATCATCACGTTGCGGCAGAAGATCGCTTCGAGCGGCCCGCGCACCGGCCAGTTCGGCTCCAGCAGGTTGACCCGGCTGAAGCGGATGAGGCGCTGCAACTCCGGGCGCACACGCACCTCGCCGGTACGGCCCGCCGCGTCGCGCACGAAATACTTGCGCACCAGCTCGGGCGCCATCTTCTCGATGCGCTCCTCGCCATAGACGCCCGCCTGTCCGTGGGCCAGCACGCTGGTATCGATATCGGTCGCGATGATCTCCACCGGCGGCGACATCGAGCCGTACAGTTCGCAACAGGTGATTGCGATCGAATACGGCTCTTCCCCGGTCGAGGCGGCGCTGCACCAGATGCGCGCGTTCGGCTTGCCGAGGCGGGTCAGGTGCTGCTTGAGCAGATCAAAGTGGTGCGCCTCGCGAAAGAAGGACGTGAGGTTCGTCGTCAGCGAGTTCACGAAGGTTTCCCACTCTGCGCGGTCGTTGCGCTCCAGCCGCCGGATGTAGTCCGCGAAGGACGTATCACCGGTCGCGCGCAGACGGCGTGCCAGCCGGCTGTAGACCATGTCGAACTTGATCGGTGACAACGAGATGCCCGCATGCTGATGGATCAGCCTGGCGATGCGGTCGAAGTCGTCGTGCGTGAAGGCGAACTCGCGCGCCCCCCCGCCCGGGGGTTTGGCCTCCGCGAGCTGTCGCGTCACGTCTGCCACACTGACCGCCCTGCCGGTCTGATTCACGATACTGACCTCATTGCCGTTGCGCTCCGTTCCATGGCCGCCGCACCACGCGCCGGCCCGCTGTTCATCTGATTGTTCCGACCGCCCCGCTTGCCTTACCGGGCGGACTGCGGCGCGAGCCCGCCGTCGGCTGCCTGCAGCTGCGCCAGCGCGTCCCGCACCGCCTTCTCCTGCTGGCCCGTCGCCAACCCCGCCCCCGCGCGCCGGCTCAGTTCACCGAGCGCAGCCATCGCCGCGTCGATCGAGCCAACCCGGCGCACGGCACCGGCGATCAGCGCTGCACCGGCGTCGGCAACCGGCAATGCCGCCGCGACGTCGGCGACGCCGCTGCGAACACGTTCCGCCGAAGCGCCCAGCTGTTCGATCGCACCGTGCCTGGACTGGTGCAGCGCTTCGATGGCGCGCACCCCGGCCTCGACCCGCGCCTTGGATTCGAGCGCGAACGTCATGTCCTGGCTGGCCAGATTCGACAGCGCCGCCTCGGTCTGCGCGACGTTGGCCTGCACCCGATCGACGAGCGTGCCGATCTGCTGACTGAACTCGGTGGTGCGCGACGACAGTTCGCGCACCTCGTCGGCCACGACGGCAAAGCCGCGCCCTGCCTCGCCGGCGCGCGCCGCTTCAATGGCCGCATTGAGCGCCAGCAGGTTCGTCTGTTTGGATATGCCGCCGATCTCGCCCAGCAGCGCGCGCACCTTTCCCGTTTCCCGCGCAATGCCTTCGGTCAGTTCGACCAGCTCCATGCCGAGCTTGCTGTTGTGCACGACGCTGTCGACCACGCGCTGCATGGTGCCCGCCGTGTCCTCGAAGAAACGTTCGAAATCGGTCGCATCGCCGTCGCCGCCGGACAGCGCCATGGCGCTTTCGCCAAGCGCGCGGCCCTGCGCCTGCAGGCTTTCGATGCGGCCGGCGAATTCGTCCAGCGCCTGGCGGGACAGCACCTGTACCCGCGCAAGCTCGTCCCGCATGCGGGCGCACTGCGTCTGTACGGCACTGGTCGTGCCGACGACGCCGGCGTGCGCGGCGGCCGCATCAACGGCTGCCGCGTTCGCGCCGGCCTGCGCAGCCGCCTGCCGGGCCGCACCGCGAGCAAGCCACACTGCGACGGCGGTCCACAGCGCACAGATCAGTGCGGAAACGACGTGAAATGCGACACCGTACCCCGGCCCGGACAGGCTGACGGCCACCACGCACAGGGCGGAGATGGCCCAAGCCACGGAAATGATGACGCTGAGTCGTTTCATGTTCTCGACGGGCGATTGGCGCGCAAGCACGCTGACATGAACGTCTACGGCGAGCGCGGAGCCAACTTGATACGCGGGCCGTCAGGCACACGGACGATGCGCGCGACGGCGGCCCTCCGCGTCACTGCGCCGCCGGTTCGCCGCCCTGTCCACCCGCGGCGCCCAGAAGATCGGCGGCATCGACGGACTGCCCGTCGGACAGGAACAGCTCCTCGGTCTGGCGGTTGAGCACGATGATGCTGATGCGCCGGTTGATCGGATTGAACGGATCATCGCGGTCGAACGACACGATGGAACTCATGCCCACCACGCGCAGCACCTTGTCCGGATCCATGCCGCCGGCGATCAGCTCGCGCCGGGACGCGTTGGCACGATCCGCCGAGAGCTCCCAGTTCGAGAACCCGCCGATGCCGCCCGCAAAGGGCGTGGCGTCCGTATGGCCGGACAGGAAGATGCGGTTGGCGACCTGGTTCAGGATGAGCCCGATCTCGCGCAGTATCTTCGACGTATAGGGCTGGAGCCGGTCGCTGGCCGACGCGAACATGGGACGGTTCTGTTCGTCGACGATCTGGATGCGCAGACCTTCCGCTGTGACATCCAGCACCAGCTGGTTGCGGAACGGACGCAGGTCGGGGTTCGCCTCGATACGCGCCTCGATCTGGCTCTTGAGATCGAGCAGGCGCTTGCGCTCGGCGCGCGCCTCCTGCTCCCTGGCCTTCTCCAGGGCCTCGTCGTCGGCGGCCGCGCTCCGATTGATCGTGCGTTTCTTTGTTTCGACCGAACCGCTCTTGACCTGTCCGGACTGGCGCGTAAGGTCGCGCCCGCCACCCTGCAGGATGCTGGAACTGTCGCCAGAACCGGAACCGCCCTCCGCCGCCACCTTGAGCGGATTTTCGAAGTATTCGGCAATGCCTTCAAGGTCGCCCTGCGCCGTCGAGCCCAGCAGCCACATCAGCAGGAAGAAGGCCATCATCGCGGTCACGAAGTCGGCGTAGGCGATCTTCCACGCGCCGCCATGGGCGCCGCCGCCGCCCTTCTTGATCTTCTTGACGATGATGGGCTGCTGGGTGTCGTCGGACATGGCTCAGTGCACGGATACGGACATCGGGACCTTGCTGCGGGTCGCGCTGCGCGGGCTTACTTGCCCTTGCGGTTTTTCACTTCGTCTTCCAGCTCCTTGAAGCTGGGACGATCCGGCGAATACAGGACCTTGCGGCCGAACTCGATGGCCACCTGCGGCGCATAGCCGTTCATGCTGGCCAGCAGCACCACCTTCATGCACTGGTAGATCTTGCCGCCCTCTTCCATCTTCTGCTCCAGCTGCGACGCGATCGGTGCCACGAAACCGTAGGACAGCAGGATGCCGAGGAAGGTACCGACCAGCGCGCCGCCGATCATCTTGCCCAGCACGGCCGGCGGCTCGCCGACCGAGCCCATGACGTTGACGACGCCCATGACCGCGACGACGATGCCGAACGCCGGAACGCCGTCAGCCATCTTGGACACGCAGTGGACGGCGACGTGAGATTCGGCGTGATGGGTTTCGATCTCGGCGTCCATCAGGTTCTCGATCTCGAAGGCATTGAGGTTGCCGCCGACCATCATGCGCAGGTAGTCGGTCAGGAAGTCCACAGCGTGGTGGTCACTCATGAATGCGGGGTACTTCGAGAAGATCGGGCTCGCCTCCGGATTCTCGACATCGGCTTCGACCGACATCAGCCCTTCCTTGCGCACCTTGGCAAGGATTTCGTAGAGCATGGCCAGCACGTCAACGTAGAACGCCTTGTTGTAGGACGAGCCCTTGAACACCGACGGCAACGCGCCGACCGTCGCCTTGATCGCCGGCATGCCGTTGCCCGCCACGAAGCCGCCGATCATCAGCCCGAAGATGGCCGCGTACTCGGCGGGCACCCACAGCGCGGCAAGGCTGCCGTGGATGGCGTACGTACCTACGGAAGCGGCGAGGATGATGACGTAGCCGATGATGAGAAACATTGACTCTTCCTGTATTGGGCTGATGTTGGATGCATCAAGCAATGCGTGCCTGTTGGTGTAACGGCACCGCCCCGCGAAACTTGACGCCGCCAGCCGGAGCGAATTCACGCTTTGCCGCGCCTGCGCAGGGACAAAAAAAAGCCGCCACGGGTTGCCCCGCGGCGGCGAGCCCCTTGCTTGCGCAAGGAGGAGGTCAGACAGGAGAGGAGGAAACGGGTCAGGCGGCGATCAGTGCCTCGCGTGCGCGCCGCGTCTTGCCGGCGCGTGCCGGGATATGGCACAGGCCGCATACGTAACTGGTCTTCGGATCATAGGCATGCGACACGAAACGTCCGCTGCAACATGTGCATTGCGTCTGTTGCAGCAGCTTCGCGTCAAAGAAGCGCACCAGCGTCCAGGCGCGGGTCAGGCTCAGAACTTCTTCCATGTCGTGCGTCTGCACGTGTTCCTGATACAGGCGGAATCCCTTGACGATGCAGTCCAGCTGAGACATTCCGGTGTTCTGCTTGAAGAAGCCGAAGAAGGACATGAACAGCGACGCGTGGATGTTCGGCTGCCAGGTCATGAACCAGTCAGTCGAGAACGGCAGCATGCCCTTGGGCGGCGACATGCCCTTGACTTCCTTGTAGAGCTTGAGCAGGCGCTCGCGGGACAGGTTGGTTTCGGCTTCCAGCAACTGCAGGCGCGCGCCCAGCTTGATCAGATCGACCGCAAGGGCAATTTCGCGACCTTCGCAAACGATGCTTTTGTTCTTCATGACCGTCGTCCTCCTTCAGGAAACCGCTTCGACCGGCTGGGCGCAGGCCAGGATCGTCGCGTGGAGATGGGAGGTCGATGCATCGCGGCCATGGCTGGACAGCAGGCCCAGCAGCACGCGGTCATCGAAGCGGAGGCGGCACAGCATCATGTTCGCGCTGGCCATCTTGAGCACCTGGGCCGGTGACAGCGACTCGATCATGTCCGCAACTTCCTCGCTGACGCCGAGCCGGAACATCGCCGAATCGCGGTCCTCGCGCACCATCTGTTGCGCAAGCATGAGGTAGGCGAGATTCAGGTCCCTGATCTCGTTGAGCAAGCCGGTTGTCTTCATGATTCGATTCCTCCGGTGGTGCTGACGCAAGTCGCGTCGGTGTGGGAAGCATTGTGCCCACCGGGGGGGCAATGCCCAATCAGGGCAAGGAGAAAGTTCCTGTACGTGCAGGCGCTCCCGTGCCTGTAGGAAGATTTCCTACATCGCACGGATCGGGCGCATCCGGAAGGACGTGGCCGGCGCTGTCAGCCGGCGCGCAGGCCGCTATATCAGCAGCGATCCGTCCCTCATGCGCTGGCCCAGAAGGTCGGCGTCAACCGGCCTCGAAAAGAAGTAACCCTGAAACCGGTCGCATTGCTCCCGCCTCAGGAATCCAAGCTGCTCTGGCGTTTCCACGCCTTCCGCCACCGTGGTCAGCCGCAGGCTGCGCGCCAGCGCGATGATGACGCGGATGATGGCGGCGTCGTCCGCGTCGTCATTGATGTCGCGCACGAAGGATTTGTCGATCTTCACGATGTCGATCGGGAAGCGCTTCAGGTAGGACAGCGACGAGTAGCCCGTGCCGAAGTCGTCCATCGATATGCGCACGCCCATGTTCTTGAGCGCCTTGAGCATGCCGATCGTGGTCTCCGCGTCTTTCATCAGCACCGACTCGGTGATCTCGAGCACCAGCTTCTCCGGCGGAAAGCCGGTGTCCTCCAGTGTCGTGCGCACGGTCTCCAGCAGGCGCGGCTGTGCGAACTGCACCGCCGACACGTTCACCGACACCGACAGATCCTGCATGCCCTGCTGATGCCAGCGCTGCCCCTGGCTGCACGCTTCGCGCATCACCCACGCGCCGATCTCGACGATCAGGCCGGATTCGTCGGCCACCGGGATGAAGCGGTCCGGCGCGATGACGCCACGCTGCGGATGCTGCCAGCGCAGCAGGGCCTCGACGCCCGCCGTGCTGCCGGTCACGCCGTTCAGGATCGGCTGGTAGTTCAGGAACAGTTCGCCCCGCTGGACGGCGTGGCGCAGATGCGTCTCCAGCACCAGCTTCTCGGCCGAGCTGGCACTCATCTCGTGGGCGTAGAACGCGGTGTCGTTGCCGCCGCTTCGCTTGGCGCTGGCCATTGCGGCCTCGGCGTTCATGATCAGGGACTGCGCGTCGTCGCCATCCGCAGGCGTCATCGCGACGCCGACCGACGCGGTCAGGAACAGTTCGAGACCGTCCTTGATGACCGGCGACGCAAAGGTATCCATCAGCTTCTGCGCGAACACGTGCGCATCGTCGCGCGTGGTGCACGAGGGCGCGAACACGCAGAAGCGGTCGCCGCTCAGGCGCGCGATCATCGAGCCGGGACCGGCGCGCTCGATCAGCCGCGACACCACTTCGCGCAGCACGACATTGCCTGCGTCGTAGCCAAAACTGGTGTTGATGCGCAGGAAGCGGTCGATGTCGACGACCAGCAGCGTGGCGTGCGTCGCCTCGGCGCTGCGGCGCACGGTGTCGAGCCAGTCGTCGATCTGCGCCCGCAGCAGGGTCTGGTTGGGCAGCGCGGACAGCGTGTCGAAAAAGGCCAGCGCGTGGATGCGCGCGTCCGCCGTCTGCACCGCCCGGCGCGTGTCCACGCCGCGCAGTTCGCGTTCGATCACCGGCACCAGACGCGCGATATTGCCCTTCTGCACATAGTCGGCCACGCCGTTGCGCATGGCCGAAAAGGCCATGTGGTCGGAAATCTTTCCTGAATAGATGATGAAGGGGATGTCGCGCCCGCTGCGGCGCACCACCTCGAGCGCCGACGCTGAATCGAAACCGGGCATCGCATGGTCGGAAATGACCAGGTCCCACTCGCGCTCGTCCAGCGCGCGGGCCAGATCCTGGGCACTGTCGACGCGCTCGGAATAGGTGTCGAGGCCGCGCGCGCTCAACTGCGCGTTGAGCAGGAAGACATCGTCTTCATTGTCCTCGACCATCAATACCTTGATGGTTCTGAACCCTCCCATTTTTTCCGAGTGGCGATCCATCAGTTTCATTCCGGGCCGTTTGCGCGATCAACGGAATAAGTCGACGGCCCGCCCCCGTGAAACTTGAGCGCACGGCATTCGCCAATGCGGTCAAATGTCTCGGTCTGTCGCGGGAGCCGGAACGGGCATCCGGACCCCGCCTCATCAGGACGCGGCCTGCACCCTGTTGCGGCCGGCCTGCTTGGCGGCCATCAGCGCCTGGTCGGCATGCGTGAGCAGTGCGTCGGCGTCCGGCATGGCGGCCAGCCGCTCGGCCACGCCGATACTGACCGTGCTCTTGAGCCGCAGCCGTCCGGCGTTGACCGGTTCGGCGGCCACGCCGACGCAGATGCGGCGGGCGCAGACCATCGCTTCTTCCAGATCGGTGTCGGGGCAGATGATCAGGAATTCGTCACCGCCGGTACGGCACGCGATGTCCTGCGCCCGCATGCACCCGCGGATGGCGCGGGCCGCTGCTTCCAGCACGCGGTCGGCAACATCGTGGCCATAGGTTTCATTGAGCTGGCGCAGACAGTCGACATCTATCAACAGGCAGGACAGCGGCCGCTCGCTGCGCTGCGCGATCGCCCACTCCTGGGCAATCCGGCTCATCGCGTAGTGGCGGTTCGGGAACCCGGTCAGCCCGTCGGTCAGCGCGGCCTCCTTCAGGCGCCGGTTGCTCACACCGAGCTCGGCCGTGTAGCGGCGGATCTCGTCGCGTTCGCGCTCGAGTTCCCTCTGCAGCCGGACCAGGCGCTGTGCCGCGCGCAGGCGCGCAGCCAGCACGCGCGGGCGCAGCGGCTTGACCATATAGTCATCGGCGCCGGCCTCGAACGCCTCGACCAGCCGTTCCTCGTCCTCGTGGCTGGTCAGCATGACGATGTAGATCTCTCGCCCGAGACGTGTCTGGCGCAGCGTGCGCGTCAGTTCCAGCCCGCTCATCTGCGGCATCACCCAGTCAACGACCATGATCTGCGGCCGGAACTCGAGGGCGCGGTCCATGCCCTGCACGCCGTCCTCGGCCGCCTGCACGTTGTAGCCACCGCGCTGCAACAGCGTCTGCAGTGTCAGCCGGGTCGCGGCGTCGTCGTCGACGACGAGCACGCGCAGCGCTTCGACGTCGGGCGCATCGTTGGCCGCCGTCTCGGTCGGCGTGGCCGCAACGACAACCGCTTCCGTAGCCGTCGATGCGTGCAGGTCCGGCAGCGTATAGGCGTCCACCGGCAGCAGGCGCGACCACTCCTTCCACTCCTCGGCCACCTCGTCGCACAGCACGGTCACCTGCTCCGGAACCCACCCGATCTGCGCGGCCATGCCGTTCGCGCTGGCCAGCAACTGCGGCCGGTCGACCGCGTCGCACAGATAGGCGTTCTCGACGATGCGGGCGAGACCGAGCGCCAGGGTCAGTCCGTATTCGCGCGAGTTCATTTCACCGGCACCCGCCGGCACCGCCTCGTGCCCCAGCACCGCAATGACGAAGAAGCGCGGCATTCCCCAGTCGGCGAGCATCGCGGCGCTCAGTTCGATATGGGTCATCGCGAACGCCTGGCGTTCCAGATCGAGCAGCGTGTTGCCGTCGCGGCCGCGCACCTCGTCGAGCACGCGCATGTACTGGGCCGGAAACACGCTGGCAAGGCCAAGCTCGCCGACGCTGCAAAGCAGACCCACACTGAAACTCTCTTCAAGACCCGCAGTGCGCAGACGCATCATGATCCGCTGCATCGCAATGGCGCGGATGACCGCTCCGGTCCAGAAACGCGAATACGGGAAGCTCCGGCACAGGCCCTTGCCATTGTCGGCGATCAGCGAAAACCCGAGCGCCAGATTGCGGACCGCGGCCATACCGAGCAGCGCCAGCGCATCGCGCAGCGCAACGACCGGCCGGGCACCCGGCTCACGCGCGCCATTGGCGGCGCGCACCAGTCGCCCGACCAGAGCCGGATCACCCTGCACGAGCTGCGCGAGGTCACCGAGCGACGCGTCACCCCGCTGGCTCATCCGCGCGATGGCAAGCGCAATGCCTTTCGGCGACGGCAGCTCGCCGCACGCCTTGATCTCCTCGAATCGCTCTGAATCAATCACGTCATTCATGGCAATCGGCTACCCCGGCCCGCCAGACAGCGAAAATCTGTGGCTTGCATCAACAGTTTCAGAACAATGTCCATTCCGTTGTGCTTACGGCCGGGGGATCACGGAACTTGAGGGCGCGACACCACTGTGCCGCCGGCGGCCGGATTGACGGGACGGCCGCAGCGAATCGCCAGGGCGCGCAACGGTGTCAGGTGGCGACCGCGGCGCTACACTCGCCCATCCGACACGATTCCGGCCCGAACGCCGGTCAAGCCATGAAGTTCTGCGCCCATTGCGGCAGCCCGGTCGAACGGCTCGTTCCGGCGGGCGACAACCGCCTGCGTCACGTCTGCCCCGCCTGTGGCTGCATCCATTACCAGAACCCGCGCCTCGTCGTCGGCACACTGCCGGTCTGGGGCGATCAGGTGTTGCTGTGCCGGCGCGCGATCGAACCGCGCCACGGCTACTGGACGCTGCCCGCCGGTTTCATGGAAAACGGTGAGAGCGCAGCCGACGGCGCGCTGCGCGAAACGATGGAGGAGGCATGCGCCCGGGTGAGGCTGATCGCGCCCTACACGCTGGTCAGCGTGCCGCACATCGACCAGATCCACCTGCTGTTCAGGGCCGAGCTGGCCGATCTCGAGTTCGCGCCCGGCACCGAATCACTGGAAGTCCGGCTGTTCGCGGAACAGGAGATTCCGTGGAAGGAACTGGCGTTCAGCAGCGTGTCGCTGACGCTGCAGACGTTTTTCGAGGAACGGCGTCATGGACAGTTCGGCGTGCACCACTTCAGTCTGGACGCGTTGCCCCGAAGCTGAAGCTGAACGTTGCGCCCTGCCCGGGACTGCCCAGCGCGGCAACATGCCCGCCGTGCAGGCGGATCACGCGCTGCACGATGGCGAGCCCGATGCCCGTGCCGTCGAATTCGCGGTTATTGTGCAGCCGCTGGAACGGCGAAAACAGCCGGTTCACATAAGTCATGTCGAAACCGGCACCGTTGTCGCGCACGAAGAACGCGGCCTGTCCCTCCAGTTCCGACTGGCCGAGCTCGATGCGCGGCTGGGACTGCAGCGCGGTGAACTTCCACGCGTTGCGCAGCAGGTTTTCGAGCACCACGCGCGCCAGACCGGGATCGGCGTCGATCCACAGCCCCTCCGGTATCACCCACTGCACATTGCGCTGCGGCGCCTCGGCCGTCAGTTCGCGCACCACATCGCGCGCCGTCTCAGACAGATTCGTCAGCGACCGGTGCACCTCGGCGCGCGACACGCGCGACAGCTCCAGCAGGTCGTCGATCAGCTCTCCCATGCGCTGGCTGTTGCGGCGGATGCGCGCCAGATACTCGCGCCCCTGCTCGTCCAGCAGATCGTCGTAGTCCTCGACCAGCAGACGCGAAAAACCGTCCAGCGCACGCAGCGGCGCACGCAGGTCATGCGACACGGAATAGCTGAACGCCTCGAGTTCCTTGATGGCCGATTCGAGCGCTGCCGTACGTTGCCCGACGCGCTTCTCCAGGTCATCGTTGAGCGTCTGCACCTCCTTCATGTGCTCCGCCTGGATGCGCATCACTTCGCGCTGCGCGGTCACGTCACGCCGCACCGACACCAGTCCGTTGAACGCGCCGTCGTCATCGGTCAATGGAATCACGCTCACTTCAAACACCCGTGTCTGGCCGTCCGAGACGACCACCGACTGTTCCTCGAAGTACGGCTTGCAGGTGCGGGCCACCTCGAGCGCGACGCGATGGTTGTCCTTCAGCGTGTCGGCCAGCGACGGGAGGTGGGCAGCCAGCTCTTCGCTCGTCGCGCCGAGCCAGGCCATCTTCTTCAGCCAGCGCGTGTCCAGCAGCGCCCGATTGGCGAGCCGCCAGCGCAGGTGCTTGTCCATGAGCACGATCAGGTCGGGCAGTGCGTCCACCAGCGCACGCAGCCGGAATTCCTCCTCGCGCAGCGCCTCGCGCGCCTGCATCTCGGCGCTGATGTCGCGGCTGACGCCGCGATAGCCCGAGAACTCGCCGCGCGCATTGAACACGGGTTCGCCCGAGGACGCCAGGTAGCGCCAGCGCCCGCCGTCGCGCCGGCGCGACAGGAAGTCGCGGAAGGCGTCATGGCGCTCCAGCGTCTGGCGCAGCAGGCCCCAGGGCAGGGTGAGCGCCTCTTCGCCGTCGATCTCCCATGGCGCGCACCCGTCGACTTCGGTGTCGCCGAAATGCACGCCGGTCAGCTCACCCGGGAGACGGTGATAGCGCAGATCGGCATCAAGCTCCCAGTGCCAGTCCGCCGACAGCAGCGTCAGCGCGCGGAAGTGGGATTCACGTTCGCGCAGCGCCCGCCGCGCCGCCTGCTTCTCGAACATCGCGGCGCCGATGAACAGCGCCGTCGCCGCCGTCAGCGTGATGAGCCCGTGCAGTACCAGCACCTGCAGGCCGATCGGGTGTTCGTTCAGCGGTGACGTGCCGTTGGCGGTACCCGCCATCGCGGCAAGCGCGGCAATGAGGAACACCGTCCAGCCGACGCGCGGCGGAAACCGCAGCGCGATCCACACGACGCAGGGCAGGATCACGTACAGCTGAAGCATCGGATCGGCCAGAAGGCGGACGCCGAAGAAGGTCGCCAGCAACACGCCCAGCATGACCGTCACGACGAGCACCTGCTCCACTACCCGGCGATACACGATCGCCTGCCTGCGCTCCGACGCCCAGGCCAGCAAGGGCAGCATGGTCACGACGATGCCGAGGGCGTCGCCCAGCCAGGACGAGAACGCTGCGTCCAGCCAGCGCGCGGGCGGCAGTTGATAGGCGAGCGCAAGACCGGCGACGGTGACGCAGGCGCTCGGCACCGCCGCGGCATAGGCCACCACCAGCAGTTTCAGCGCGCCGTCGGAACGTTCGAGCAGATGGGAAGGTTCGGTCACGAAGTGCCGCAGCGCCACGGCTCCGGCCCATGGCGCGAAGATCTGCCCGAGCGAATGGAGCACCGCAAACGGAAGCTCGACGCGCGCGAGCAGCGCCGACGCCACGACACCGATGACGACGCCAGGCATGCAGCGCGCACCGCCGCGGAACAGCACGAACATCGCCAGTCCCATCGGCGCCCACATCGGCACGATGGTCGATGCGCCTTCACGCAGGCGGAAGCTCACGCCGGCGAGCAGGCAATACGTCACCGCGATCAGCGCGTTCGTCGCAAACCTGTGCGATCGCGACCAGCCGACGACCCGCTCGGGCGAACGGACGCCATGCTCGTCAGCCGGCGCATCCGGGCTCACCCGGGCCTCCGCGCACCTTGACTATCAGCGCGGCGCTTTCTAGTTTTCAACGACTGCCGCACGAACAATTCCTGTGGAGCATGGTGATGGATAGACGCAGCTTCATCGCTGCCTGTGGTGCCGGTTGCGGCCTGGCCAGTCTGCACATGCCGGCTCACGGCGATGTCGTGCGCAATTTTCCGCGCAGTGTGCTCACGGCCCCTGACGGGCGCCCGTTCCGGACGTCGGTACTCGAGCCCGGACGCAATTACGTATTTCACTGGCCCTTCCCCGCCACACCGTGCTTCCTGCTCGACATCGGCGAAAAAGTCGGCGCACGCAAGAATCTGCGCACCGCCAGTGGTCATGCCTACGACTGGCCGGGCGGCGTCGGACCTCGCCAGTCCGTCGTCGCCTACTCGGCCATATGCTCGCACAGGCTCACCCACCCGACACGCGACATCAGTTTCATCGCCTATCGTGACAAGGCGACCTCGCACAGTCCGCACGACCGGGTCATTCACTGCTGTTCCGAGCATAGCCAGTTCGATGCAACCGCCGGGGCGCGTGTATTGAGCGGCCCTGCACCGCAGCCATTGGCAACGATTGTATTGGACTACTCGGCCGAGCGCGACGAACTGAGCGCAATCGGCACGCTCGGCGCCGACGTGTTCGACCGCTTCTTCAGCAGCTTCGGCTTCCGTCTGGCGCTTGAACATGGTGGCAAGCGTGCCACGAAACCGGTCGGCACGACGGTCATCGTCCAGGCGCTCGACCACTACTGCCGGCAGCAGGTGCGCTGCTGAGGCGCTGTCTTCAGACAGGTGCACCGGCCCCACGGCAACTCCTCACGCAGCGCGGCCTGCGCCCGTCCGGCGCGGCCGGCAGGCGCGCGGAAATCACGGCCCTGCCCCGCGGTTGCAAATTCATAATCCTTTGCTAGAGTACGCGAGCGCTGCGTATCGAACACCGCTACACTGCTTGTATACGCACTTGCGTGACGACACGTTTTACTTCGATTGGGCAATATCCACCGATAGAGGATGCGTAGGACGATCATGCCGGAGTACCCGCCACCGAGTCCGATTCGTGAATTGCGCCGCCCGGCGCATCCATGGATTCTCACGCTCGACGCAAACGGTGTTCCCCACCGCTGGGTAAGCTGGCAGCACGCCGTGTTCTACCACTCCAAGGATCTGGTGGCCTGGGTCGCCGGCAATCACGAATTCGAAATCCGTGGCGGCGTCAATCGCGTCACCGGCGAGCAGTCCTGCATCCGCACCAACAGCATCATCGCAATCAAGGGGCGCAGCCACGCGCACAAGCTGCAGCTTGCCGTCCCGCCGCTGAACAACCGCGAACTGTTCCACCGCGACCGTTCGATCTGCGCCTACTGCGGCGGCGACTTCTCGCAGCAAAAGCTCACGCGCGACCACATCCAGCCGGTGTCGCAGGGCGGACGCGACCTGTGGATGAATGTGGTGACCTGCTGCCGCCCGTGCAACCAGCGCAAGAGCGGCCGCACACCCGAACAGGCGCGCATGCAGTTGCTCTACGCGCCCTACGTGCCGAACAAGGCGGAGTACCTCATCCTGAGCAACCGCAACATCCTCGCGGACCAGATGGACTTCCTGTCGCAGCACGTCAATGCCAACAGCCGCTGGAAGGCGGCCTGACACGCGACGCGCTGCGTCAGGCCTTTCCGGAAGTCGCCGCGCCGCGCCGCGTCTGGCGCGGCAACAGCAGCTGAAACACCGTTCCCTGTCCGATCGCGCTCTTGCATGACAGCGAGCCGCCGAGCGCCATCGTCTGCGCCAGCGCCTGTGCCAGTCCGCGCTCGCCGGCCCCCTCTCCGCCCTCGCGGGCAAACAGCGCCGCCACGCGCGCGGCATCCATGCCCCGGCCGAAGTCGCGGATGCGGATTTCCGCGAACAGCCGGCCATTCACGTTCACGCCGTCAGCCGTACTGATGGCGATGCGGCCGCTGCTGCCGATCTGCGCCGCACTGACGTCGAGCAGCGTGGCGACGATGTCGCGCATCGTCGCCAGCGGCAGATGCAGCGGCGGCAGCGCGGCATCGAAGTGCAGCTCGGTCGTGATGGAGCGCGCGCGCAGCGCCCGCGCGTCTGCCTCATGCACGGCCTGTTCGATGAGCGCGTTGATGTCGGTCCATTGCGTGGCGGTCGCCACATCCGGCGGACGGCTTTCGAAGTGACGCAGTACGGCGTCGATGCGCACCAGCTGGTCGGCGAACACCGTCAGTTCGGATTCGAGCATCGAATCCGCCCCCATTTTCAGGCGCATGGATTTGACCTGGTGCCGCAGCAGGCCGAGCGGCGTATGCAGGTCGCCGCGCAGTTGCTTCGTGTGCGCCGAGTACTGCTCCGACATGCTGTGGCGCAGTTCGCCGAGCGAGCGCTCGCGGGACTTCGCTTCGCGCAGGGCTCGCGCGCAAGCGCGGGCCAGCGCACCGACGCCGGCTCCGCATGTGCGCAGTGCCGCCGCGCGCGCCACCGGAATGCGGTGCACCGCGAGCGCCTCGACGCCGGCATCGCTGACCACGGGCAGGACCAGGCAGACGCAATCATCGCCGGCGTGGAGCAGGCGCTGCAGGCTGACCGGCAGTGCGCCGGCGAATGCCGCCTCGTCGCCATACCAGGGCTGGCCCGCTCTGAGGCCGGCCCAGACAGCGTCCAGCGCGGGATGCGCGAAATCGAGCGGCGGCAAGCCGGGTTCGCCGGCGTCGTCGCGTGCGGCAAAGCGTCTGGTGCCCGGTTGCGCAAGCAGGATGCCGGGCCGGCCGAGATCGAACAGCAGCGCCGCCGCCAGCGCGTAGCGGCGCCAGATCTCGAGCTCTCCGGAAATCGGAAAGGCCTGCGTGAACAGCCCGTCACGCGCCAGTTCGAACACACGCGGAACATCCGGCCCGCGATCCGCATGCCGGACCGCGAACCGCGGGCGATAGACACCGCCTTCGAGCACCGCGACGGCGGGGTCCGCAAGTTGCAGCGCCACCAGCTTGCCGGCCGCGCTGCGGCAGGCGGACTGCCAGGCATCGTTGAGGTGTTCCACCGACAGGCCGGTCAGCGCATGCGCCATTGCTGCGTGCTGCATGGCGTCGCCGGCGCCACCGCCCGACAGCGTCTCCGCGGCACGCGCGATGCGCAGCAGCTCGGGCGCGTCGCCGAACAGCGCGACATCGGTGTGGTGAAAGCGCACGGCATCCGCGAGTTCGCCCCCCCAGTCCGCCGGCAACAGCGCGGCGCCGAGTTCGGCATGCGTCACACCGAACTCGGCATGCTCCAGGGCGTGGAACGCATGCTCGTCCACGCCGTGCGCAAACAGGCGCGAGTGATCGACGGAATGGGCCAGCAGCGGCAGCGACACATCGAGCAGCAGGCCGGCCACGTGAGCCATGTCCGGATCGCTGTTGCCACAACGCAGCGACAGCTCGCGCGCCGTCTCGGCCGTCAGCACCGAGTGCACCCAGAAGTCGCGGTACGGCGTCGGCACGGCGCTTTCGCTCCCGGCGTGCCGATGCGTGTCGATCAGTGCCGCCTGTATGAGCGCCGGCCCGCAGGCGTCGATCACCGCGTCAACGCGCGCCGCAACGGTCTCCCCGGCCGGACGATCCAGCACCTCGGACGCCCGCAGCAAGCGCAGCACGAACACCGGGTCGCAGCGCAGCATTGCCGACAGCGGGACAGCGTGCTGTGCGGCGTCCTGCCGCCCGAGGGCAGCGTCTGCGATGGCGGGAATCGAATGTGCGCCGAACAGCATGGCACACTCGATCGCTCGTGCTGCGGTGGCTGTCATGCAGGATGGGAACGGATTGACGCCGGGGCGTGCCCGGCGCTGACCTCTTTGGTTTATCGGCCGTTCTTGAGACGGTATTGGCACGAATAATACCGCAGGCGATCAATGCAAAAGCCGCGCCAAGCAACGGAACTGGCACCGAACTGGCCGTCATTGAAGGCTAACGTCGCCCATTTCATCCGCAAGCCGAACGCCCGCCTGACTCTTCCATCCACTCCGGAGAATCTTACAAATCGTTACCGCACTCGCAACCGGGGTTAACAGCCGCCATCGAGACTGGCTTCGCTGCCGGAGCATTCCGGCAAATCAGAGGAGCTCGACCATGCAACACCCTTCACACGCATCGAACACCGCAGCGCGCGGCCGCAGCAAATGGCTGGCCGGCGTTGCCGTCGCCAGCGCACTGGCCGGACTGGTTGCGGTGGCCCCGGCCGCCTTCGCGCAACCTGAAGACGGCGCCCCTGCGCACCGCATGGAACACGGTGACCGCCACGGTCCCGGCCACATGGACAAGCGCATGGAACGCATGGTGGACCGCGTATTCACCAAGGTCGGCGCAACAAGTGAACAGAAGGCGCGCGCCCAGGTCATCCTGAAGTCGGCCGCGGAAGAGATGAAGCAGTTCCGGCCGGAACAGGGCAAGGGACGCGCTGAAATGCTGGCGCTGCTGTCCGCCGACACGATCGATCGTGACGCACTGGAGCAGCTCCGCGCACAACGTCACGCACACATGGAACAGGCATCACGCGTGATGACGAAAACGATGGCCGATCTGGCCGAAGTGCTGACGCCGGAACAGCGCCGCGAAGCGGCAAAGTCGCTGGCCCGCATGGGGGAAGGCCGTCACGGTGGCAAGCACGGCCGTCATCACCAGCACCACGGCGACGCGCCGAAAGGCTGATCGCAGGCAAGGGAAGTACAGCGGCGGCACCCGGACGGGTGCCGCCGCTTTTTTCATGGCGGACCGAACAGGCGCGCCAGTTCCGCGCCCGGGTCGGGCGCGCGCATGAAAGCCTCGCCGACAAGGAAGGCATGCACGTCGCGCGCGCGCATCGTCGCCACATCCTCCGGCGACAGGATGCCGCTTTCCGTGATGACCACACGCCCGGCCGGGATCCGCTCCAGTTGCGACAGCGTAAAGTCGAGCGACACCTCGAAGGTGCGCAGGCTGCGGTTGTTGATGCCCATGAGCGGCGTATCCAGCTGCAGGGCGAGATCCAGTTCACCGGCATCATGGCTTTCCACCAGCACGGCCATGCCGAGTGCGCTCGCCAGCGTCTCGAGCGCGCGCATGTCGGCCACCGCCCTCGCCTGCTGCGGCGCGTCCGCGTCGCCCGACGGCGGCAGGAAGGCGGCAACGATGAGCAGGATGCAGTCCGCGCCCATCGCCCTGGCCTCGACCACCTGATACGGGTCGATGATGAAATCCTTGCGCAGCACCGGCAATGCGCAGGCCGCACGCGCCTCGACGAGATATCCGGCCGCCCCCTGGAAATACTGGCGGTCGGTCAGCACCGACAGACAGGCCGCGCCACCCGCCTCGTACGAGCGGGCGATATCGGCCGGCCGGAAATCCGCGCGCAGCACACCCTTGGACGGACTGGCCTTCTTCACCTCGGCGATGACGGCCGGTTCGCGCCGCGCAACGCGATCGCGCAGCGCCGCGACGAAATCGCGCGGCGGCGCCTGCACCGCCGCGCGCACACACAGTGCGTCAAGCGATTCCGAAGCGCTCGCGGCGGCAATTTCCTCGCGCTTGGTCGCGAGTATCTTCTGCAGGATGTCGGACATCGGCTTCAATCCTTGCTGTCGTTCGTGAATTCGGCCAACAGCGCGAGCCGCGCCTTCGCGGCACCGGATTCGACCGCTGCGCGTGCACGCTCCACGCCGTCGCGCAGCGTGTCCGCCACGCCGCCCGCATAGAGGCTTGCGCCGGCGTTGAACAGCACGATGTCGCGCGCCGGTGCGAAGCTGCCGTCCAGCGCCGCCAGCAGCATGTCGCGCGACGCCTGCACGTCGGCCACGCGCAGCGCGTCGAGCGCATGCGCCGGCAGGCCGACGTCGGACGGATGCACCTCGTGCTCGCGCACCTCGCCGTCACGCAATTCACCGACCAGCGTGCCGCCGCTGATGGACAGCTCATCGAGGCCGTCGCGGCCATGCACGACCAGCACGTTGCGCGCGCCCAGTTCCTTGAGCACGCGCGCCTGGATGCCGACGAGGTCCGCATGGAACACGCCCATCACCTGATTGGCGGCGCCGGCCGGATTGGTCAGCGGGCCGAGGATGTTGAACAGCGTGCGCACACCGAGCTCGCGGCGCACCGGCGCGGCGTGCTTCATCGCGCTGTGATGGTTGGGCGCGAACATGAACCCGATGCCGGTGGCGTCGATCGACTCGGCGACGCGCTCCGGCGACAGGTTGATGTTCACGCCCAGCGCCTCCAGCACGTCGGCCGACCCGCTCTGCGACGAGCTGGCGCGGCCGCCATGCTTGGCGACGCGCGCACCGGCCGCCGCCGCGACGAACATCGCCGCCGTGGAAATGTTGAAAGTGTGCGCACCATCACCGCCGGTACCGCAGGTGTCGACCAGCGTCTGCGTGCCGCTCACCGGCACGCGCAACGACAGTTCGCGCATCACGCGCGCCGCGGCGGCGATCTCGCCGACAGTCTCCTTCTTGACCCGCAGGCCGACGAGGATGGCGGCGATCAGCGGCTGGGACACCTCGCCCGACATGATCCGGTGCATCAGCGTCGTCATTTCATCGGGAAAGATTTCCCGATGCTCGATGACGCGCTCGAGCGCCTGCTTCGGCGTGAAGCTCATGCCGTCACCCTCCATTCGTCGAGGAAGTTCTTCAGCATCTGGTGACCGTGCTCGGTCAGGATGGATTCGGGATGGAACTGCACGCCCTCGATCGGCAGCGACGTGTGCCGCATGCCCATGATCTCTCCGTCGTCGGTCCACGCCGTCACTTCCAGGCAGTCCGGAAGCGTGTCGCGCGACACCGCGAGCGAGTGATAGCGGATGGCGGTGAAGGGATCGGGCAGCCCGCGGAACATGCCCTGATCCAGATGGTGAATGGCCGCCGTCTTGCCGTGCATGACCACCTTCGCGTGCACCACGTCGCCGCCGAAGGCGGCGCCGATGCTCTGATGGCCCAGGCACACCCCGAGTATCGGGTACTTGCCGGCAAAGGCCTTGATCAGCGGCACCGACACGCCCGCCTCGTTCGGCGAGCACGGCCCGGGTGACACCACGATGTGGTCCGGCTTCAATTCGTCTATCTGTTCCAGCGTGATTTCGTCATTGCGAAACACGCGCACGTCCTCGCCCAGCTCGCCGAAATACTGCACGAGGTTGTAGGTGAAGGAATCGTAGTTGTCGATCATCAGCAGCATGGTCGGTTCGTCCGTTTGCGACGTTGTTCGTGTCTCCTGATCCTGGCGCCGGGCCGGTGGGGCTGGCGCCTGCGTGCCGCAGCACGGGCACGGACCGGAAGTGGTGCTTTTGCGCACCCGCGGGTGCGCCGGAGAGGTCTTTCAGGCCGCAGGCTTGCGCCAGCGCAAGCCCGGGATGGGAAATGTGGAGTGCCGGGAGGACATGCGCCGGATTATGGCGTGCGGCGGCGCCCCGCACAAGGCGGCGCCGCGCTTCAGTCGGCACCGGCAGTCACGCCGGCGCGCCGGCCATCAGGTCGAACGGTTTCAGTCGCCGCGGTGTCCGGACACGATCATGCCTTGACGCGAAACATCTTCATCATGCGCACCGCAAGCCCGTCGCCGATGCGTTGCCCCCCCAGCAGAGCGGACAGCGAAAGCGCAAGCGCGGCCGTCATGCCGACGACAGGCATTTCCGCCAGATCGAACAGAGCAGAACTCCAGGCGATGCCGGCAAGCAGTGCGGCGGTCGCAAACTGCCGTGAATAGGCCCGCTCCATGAGGAGATAGTTGAAGGGCACCAGCATCACGAACACGAAGAAGACGATCGCCAGCACGAAATTCCACAGCACCAGCCCCAGCAACAACAGTATCCAGACCAGCGCCGCACGGAACCCGGTCGGCCATTTCCTGGCGAAAGAACAGGAATAGACGTTCACCACACGCTCGCGATGGTGCGCCATCAGGTAGAGCGCCGCATTTACCCAGCAAAGCGCAAGCGCAATGCCGGTGGCAGCCCCGGCACCGTCGAACTGGGCGAAACCGATGGCAGCGGAGAGAACGAAAAGGATCCGCAACACCAGACCGTCTTCGACATCCTTTCCCGGCCACGCCAGAAGCAGGCCGATCCAGACGCCGGCAATCATGATGGCCGCCTGGGTCAGATCGCGTCCGTCCATGCCGGCGACCGGATGCGGCAACGGTCCCAGTTGCCACATCGCAACCGCCAGTGCAGCGGCGACACCGATCGCGATCAACTCGCGGTACGGGGCCAGCCGCCCGAGTGGCGACGGCATCCGCCGAGCCAGCCAGTCAAACTGCGCCCGGATCGCCCGCCGCCCCAGGTCGGCCATCAAGGCGAGCAAGAAGGCAGCCACGCCCACGAGGCCCATCGTGTCCGCACTCACCTTCGTTTCATCCAGATGAGCCGCCAGCCCGATCAAGCCACCCACAAGCAGACAGCGCAGGGCAAACGCGATGCCGAACAACCGTGACAGGGATTTGCCCTCGTCTTCCGACATGCGGCCGTACAGGTAAATCATCGGCAGCCGATTCTCGTCCAGCGCCCGCTTCATTCCCGGGTGCAACAGCGTCAGCACGATCAGCACGAACCATCGCCCGGGTGAGCGCATCAGTTCGACCAGCCGCGACAGCGGCGCCACCAGGGGAGCCGGTTCCGCACTGACAGGCTCGCGCCGGAGGCCGGCCAGACGTTGCGCAATCGCCGCAGAACGTTCCGGGCCGAGCACGGCATCGGCACGATAGTCACGCCCCCACTCGAAATAATCGGCGAGATTCAGCACGAAGGCCGTCGGCGCCTGCGGCGCCTGCATCACGAATTCAGCGAACCACCCGCTGGCGGAAACGCGTTCCGACAGGGGCAACCCGTCGAGACGGGCGTGCAATGACGGCCAGGCGTCGAGCAGCGCGCCGTCGCCGTTCTCCTGCCAGTACCCATACACGCTGTGCGCCAGTTCCCCGGCATCGAGCCAGCGCCGGGCCGGTTCATCGTCGCCGTCCGTCCGGCCGGTCGAGCCGGTGTCCGCACCCGCGTGCTGCACCCCCTGCCCGTCCGGGGCCACGGCCGACGCGCCGGCGACGTCACCTCCCGGCGCATCGGCGACAACGGCGTCACCGCTGGCGTCGGCAAGCGAACGCCTGGCCCCTTCGCGCGCGGCCTCAAGCAGGCAGTCATAGGCCTCACGCAGGCGCTGATAGCCCTCGGCGTCGTCGTCCGGTCGCGTGGTCTTGAGCTTGCGGGCGTAGGCCGACCGGATCGTTCGCGCATCCGCTCCCCGGTCGACGCCCAATATCTGCCATGGGGAAGTCATCGTCGCACTCAGAGCACGAAGCCGGAGCCCATCGCTTCGAGCCGGCCGCGAAGCGTCGTTCGGGCGAGCGCTATCGTTCTCGGCTCCTGAGTGTCCAGCGCCACCTCAAACTCGGCCAGCCATTGCATGAGCGCCTGGCGGACCTCGCCAAGATGGTCCTCATACAGCCTCTTCACCTTCGCAACGAGATAGGCGTTCTCCTGCTCGTCGCGCGGATGCACTTTCAGCGCATCGAGGCGCGCCAACACTTCTGCCATCCGCTCGTCGGACAAGCTGTTGCCTGACTGGCGTATGACCTTGTTCGCCTTGCGGCCACCCGCTTTTTCCTCGACGTCGACCGCCAGCAGGCCGCTGGCGTCATAGCTGAAACGCACATCGACCGTCACCCCCCCTGCCGGCTTCGGCGGCACTGCGATCTCCAGCTCGCCCAGAGCGAGGTTTTCGCTGCCCACCGGCGACTCCCCCTGCCGGATATCGAGGCTGATTGCGGTCTGGCTGTCGCGTATCGTGCAGTAGCTGGCCACGCGCGATACGGGCACCGGGCTGTTGCGCTCGATAATGGGCGAAAAGCGGTCGGGAATCTCCCTTCCGCCGACGCGTTCGCTGATCACGATTCCGAGCGAATAGGGCATGACATCGGTCAGCACGATTTCTTCGAGCGAGGCATTGCGTTCCATCAGTGCCGCCTGGATCGCCGCGCCACGCGCGATCGCCTCATCAGGGTTGATGGCACGCAGCGGCAGGCGCTGGAACAGCCGCGTTACCAGATGGCGGATCATCGGCATGCGCGTAGCGCCTCCGACGAGGACGATTTCATCGAGTTCGCCAGGCGCAATGCGGGCGTCGGCCAGGGCACGCTCGATCGGCCGGCGCAGGCGTGCGAGCAATGGCTGACAGGCTGTTTCAAACGCCTCGCGCGATACCGTGACCGCGTACTCGCATCCCGAATGAATCACCCGCATCCGGGCCTCGTCCCGTTCCGTGAGGTCGCGCTTCGCCTGCTCGGCCGCGTGCCATGTCACGCGCGCACGCTGCATCGCTTCGCGTTGTTCCGCCGACAGGTCGCCGCACGCATCGAAAAACATCTGTTGCAGCACGGCAACGAAATCCTCGCCGCCAAGCCTGGTGTCGCCTGCGCTGGCGCGAACTTCCACCACGCCTTCGAAATAGCCGAGCACCGATACGTCGAACGTCCCCCCTCCAAGATCGAACACGAGAAAATTGGTGTGATCCTTCCGCTCCTGCAGGCCGTAGGCCAGACCGGCCGCCGTCGGCTCGTTGATCAGGCGGTCTGCGCCGAGACCTGCCAGCGCCGCAGCGCGCACGGTCGCTTCGCGCTGCATCTGGTTGAAGAAGGCGGGCACGGTAATGACAGCGGACTCGACCGGCGCGCCAAGAAACAACTCGGCATCCGCCTTGAGCGAACGCAGCACCATGGCCGACAGTTCAACCGCATCGAAGCGGCGGTTGCCGAGCGACATGACTCGTGGCGTCCCCATCCACCTCTTGAAGGCCGTGGCCGTCAAATCCTGATGCAGATCCAGCCGTTCGCGCGCGGCCAGGCCCACCAGCACGCTGCCGTCGTCGGCGATGCCGACCGCCGAAGGCGTGAGCAGATGGCCCAAGGCGTTGGGAATCAGTTCCGTACGGTTGTCGATGAATACCGAAGCAAGACTGTTGGTCGTGCCGAGATCGATACCGATGCGCATGGCCAAGGGCACAAAAAGGAGGGGCGACAAGTATCACTCAAAACGCATTGCAAGCATTTTGCAGGCGCGTGCCGTTCACCACCTATCGGCATCGGTCCGGTGAAATTCCCCGCGTTTTCCGGTTCGGGCGACAGACCCCGGCCGCCCCTCGACCGGCGGCGGGCCCCGGTGCGCGCCCGGGCCGTCCTTGATCGTTGCGGCGGCGCAGCGCCTCAGGCCGCGCCGGCCGTCAGCTGGCGCACCGACGCGACAAGGTCGGCGAAGCGTTCGCCCTGCACCTGGATGTGGCCGCGGATGCGCGTGGCGGCGAGGTCGCCGTCACCGGCGATGATGGCGTCGACGATGGAGCCGTGCTCGGCGTACGACACCTTCATCCGGTTGCGCACGCGCAGCTGCAGGCGGCGGTAGGGCCGCAGCCTGCGGTGCAGCGCAATCGCCTGCTCGGCGAGGAAACCGTTGTGACTGGCCTGATAGATCTGGCGATGGAACTGCTCGTTGAGCCAGTAATAGGCGTCCGGATTGTCGGCGTCGCGCGCCGTCTCGCACGCCTGATGCGCGTCGCGCAGCGCCGTGATTTCCTCGTCGGTGATGCGCCGCGCGGCCAGGCGTGCGCACATCGCCTCCAGCTCGGCCATGACGTCGAACATTTCGCACAGCCGGTGCGGTTCGATCTCCGACACCACCGCGCCGCGGCGCGGCCGCATGTCCACCAGGCCGGCGGACGCCAGCTGGATCAGCGCCTCGCGTATCGGCGTGCGCGACACGCCGAATTCGGCAGCCAGTTCCTGTTCGTCGAGGCGCATGCCCGGGCGCAGGGAACCGGTGACGATGCGTTCCTCGATCTTCTCGCCCAATTGCTCGGACAGCCGCAGCACTGCCGGCGCTTGATCCATGTTCTGACTCCTCCTGTTCGGGAAAAGTATAGACAAGGCTTGACTTTGAATACAACGAATTCTAGTTTGTATACACGATTGGCAATCCGACATACACGGAGCTGACGTATCACGAGCCGACAGCGTCCGGTCAAGAACGGCGCGCGGCCCGATCCTGAAAAACCATGCATCCAATATCTGGAGGAGAACTGCATGAATCCCCTGCGCCACTCATCGCGCCGTATGACGCTGCGCGCCTTCGCAGCATCCGCCCTGTCCGCTTCGCTGCTGTCCGCCGGCCTGCTCGCCGCGCCGACCGCGCTGGCACAGACCACGCTCAAGCTGTCGCACCAGTTCCCCGCCGCGTCCACGCCTGACGGCGATTTCCGCGACCGGCTGGCGAAGCAGTTTGCCGCCGAAGTCGAAAAGCGCACCAACGGTCAGATCAAGATCGTTGTGTACCCCGGCAATTCGCTGATGAAGACGAACACGCAGTTCGGCGCCATCCGCAAGGGCATTCTCGACATGACGGTATTGCCGCTGGCCTATGGCGGCGGTGAAGTGCCGGAGGTGAATCTGACGCTGATGCCGGCGCTGATCACGTCGTACGAGCAGGGCCTGCGCTGGCGCACCTCGCCGGTCGGACAGCAGCTGGAAAAGCTGCTGGAAGACAAGGGCATCAAGGTGCTGACCTGGGTGTGGCAGGCCGGCGGCATCGCCTCGTCCGACAAGCCGATGGTTGCCCCCGACGACGTGAAGGGCACCAAGTTCCGTGGCGGCAGCCGCGAAATGGACGTGATGCTCAAGACCGCCGGCGCCGCCATCACCAACGTGCCGTCGAACGAAATCTACAGCGGCATGCAGTCCAGGGTGCTCGACGCGGCGCTGACCTCGTCCACCTCGCACATCAGCTACCGCCTGTTCGAAACGTCCAAGTCCTTCACCACCGGCCGCGACCACAGCTTCTGGTACATGTTCGAGCCGCTGCTCATTTCCAACGACGTGTTCAAGAAGCTCACGCCGGAACAGCAGAAGGTCATGGTCGAGGTCGGCCTGAGCCTGGAGAAGTTCGCCATGGAAGAGGCCAAGAAGGACGACGAGCGTGCCGCCGAAGTCTTCGCCAAGGCCGGCGTCAAGGTGGTCGACATGGACGAGGCCTCGTTCAGGAAGTGGCAGGCGCTCGCCCAGCAGACCGCGTGGAAGGACTTCGCCGAACGCGTGAAGGACGGTCAGCGCTGGATGGACATGGCGACCTCGGTCAAATAAGCCGCAACCGGGGGATCCGACATGCTGACGCAGATCGCCGGCGCACTGCGCCGGTTCAACCGGCTCGCCGCCTACCTCTCGGGCGGCGTCATCATCGCCGCCTCGGCCATCCTCGTATGGCAGGTGGCGGTGCGCTACTGGCTCAAGTGGCCGACCGACTGGGAGATCGAGCTGTGCGTGATGCTGCTCATCATTTCCACCTTCATGAGCGCCGCACACACGCAGGCCGAGCGCGGACATGTCGCCATCGACATGCTGGACACCATGCTGTCGCCGCGGGTGAACCGCTGGCGACTGCTGCTGGCCGACACGCTCACGTTCGCGTTCTGCGCCTTCGTGGCGTGGAACGCCTGGGAGTTCTTCCACGAAGCATGGGCCGACGGCAAGACAAGCCCCTCGCTGTGGGGCCCGAAGCTGTGGATCCCCTACTTTTTCGTGGCGTTCGGCATGACGACGCTGACGCTCGAACTGGCGCTGCAAGCCGCCCGCCACAAGGAAGCCGCCTGACATGGACATCCTGACCCTCTCGCTGCTCTTCGCCGCAGCCACCTTCATCGCGTTGTTCTCCGGCATGCCGATCGCGTTCGCGGTCGGCGGCGTGGCGCTCGTGTTCATGATCTGCTTCATGCCGCTGGCGGCACTGAGCCTGGTCACCGAAACGATCTACGCCGAGCTGGACAACTTCACGCTGCTCACCATTCCGCTGTTCGTGCTGATGGGCGCGGCGATCGGCAAGTCGCGCGCCGGCGAGGATCTGTACGCCTCGCTCAACCGCTGGCTGTACCGCGTGCCGGGCGGGCTCGGCGTCGCCAACACCATGGCCTGCTCGGTGTTCTCGGCCATGTGCGGCTCCAGCCCCGCCACCTGCTCGGCCATCGGCAGCTCGGGCATTCCCCAGATGCGCTCGCGCGGCTATTCCGAAGGGCTGGCCACCGGCCTGATCGCGGCCGGCGGCACGCTCGGCATCCTGATCCCGCCCAGCCTCACGCTCATCCTGTACGGCCTCGCAACGGAACAGTCGATCGGCAAGCTGTTCATGGCCGGCGTCGGCCCCGGCCTGCTGCTGACCGTCATGTTCGCCGCCTACGTCATGTGGAAATACACGCGTGAAAAGCGCGCGGCGCGCAGTTCCGCGGACGCCAGCGGCGACAGCTCGCACGCGCTGCTGCAGGAGGAGCACTACTCGTGGGCCGAGCGCTTCGAATCGCTGCCGCGCTTCGCCCCTTTCCTCGCCGTCATCGCCATCGTCATGATCGCGCTCTACGGCGGCTGGGCCACGCCGTCGGAAGTGGCCGGCATCGGTGCCTTCTTCTCGCTGCTGATGGTGATGGCGATCTACCGCTGCTACCGCTGGGCCGACCTGCGCGTCATCCTGAACGGCACGGTGAAGGAGAGCTGCATGATCATGATGATCATCGGCATGTCCTTCCTCTACACCTGGGTCATGAGCAATCTGAACATCACCCAGGAAGCCGCGCAGTGGCTGGTCACGCTGCCCATCGGCAAGTGGGGCTTCTTCACCGCGGTGTGCGTGCTGCTGCTGGTGCTCGGCTTCTTCCTGCCGCCGGTGGCCATCATCCTGATGGTGACGCCCATCATCCTGCCGGCGCTCAACGCCCACGGCTTCGACCTGATCTGGTTCGGCGTCATCATGACCATCATGCTGGAAGCCGGTCTGGTCACGCCGCCGGTCGGCCTCAACATCTTCGTCATCAACGGCATCGCACCCGACATTCCGCTCAAGGCCATCATGAAGGGTGTCATGCCCTTCATCGTGCTGATGATGCTGGCGGTCGTGCTGCTGACCGTCGTGCCGGGCATCGCGATGTGGCTGCCCGACCACTACCAGGGAAGCTGAGACCGATGAACGCACCCTGGAACCGCCGCGCCGCGCGCCACGCGCAGCGACTGGCGCGCGTCGCCCACCTGGCCGCCGGACGCGAGATTGCGGCCGGCAAGCTGATTGACGTGCTCGAAGCGGTGATCGAGCCGGGCGACCGCGTCTGCCTCGAAGGCAACAACCAGAAGCAGGCCGACTTCCTCGCCGAGTCACTGGCCGAGTGCTCGCCCGAACGCCTGCACGACCTGCACATGGTGCAGTCGGTGCTGGCCCTGCCGTCGCACATCGACGTGTTCGAGCGCGGCATCGCGAGCCGGCTCGACTTCTCCTTCGCCGGACCGCAGGCAACGCGGCTGGCGAAGCTGGTGCAGGCGCGGCGCATCGACATCGGCGCCATCCACACCTATCTCGAACTGTTCGGGCGCTACTTCGTCGACCTCACGCCCGACGTGTGCCTGATCGCCGCGCAGGCGGCCGACGCGGACGGCAACCTCTACCTCGGCCCGAACACCGAGGACACGCCGGCCATCGTCGAGGCGACCGCCTTCAGCCACGGCATCGTCATCGCCCAGGTCAACGAGCGGGTCGAGCGCCTGCCGCGCGTCGACATCCCCGCCGACTGGAGTGACCTGTTCGTCGTCGCACCGCGCCCCAACCACATCGAACCGCTGTTCACGCGCGACCCGGCGCTGATCACCGACATCCAGGTGCTGATGGCGATGATGGCGATCAAGGGCATCTACGCCGAATACGGCGTGCAGCGGCTGAACCACGGCATCGGCTTCGACACCGCGGCGATCGAGCTGCTGCTGCCGACCTATGCCGAATCGCTCGGCCTGCGCGGCCGGATCTGCAAGCACTGGGCGCTCAACCCGCACCCGACGCTGATTCCGGCGATCGAGGCGGGCTTCGTCGAATCGGTGCACAGCTTCGGCTCCGAGGTCGGCATGGAAAACTACGTCGCCGCCCGCTCCGACGTTTTCTTCACCGGCCGTGACGGCAGCATGCGGTCCAATCGCGCCTTCTGCCAGACCGCCGGGCTGTATGCCTGCGACATGTTCATCGGATCGACGCTGCAGATCGACCTCGCCGGCAACAGCTCGACCGCCACGCTCGGGCGCATCGCCGGCTTCGGCGGCGCACCCAACATGGGCTCGGACGCGCGCGGCCGGCGCCACGCCAGCCCCGCCTGGCTGCGCGCCGGGCGCGAACGCGCCGGCGACGGGCCGCTCACGCACGGCCGGAAACTGGTGGTGCAGACGGTGGAAACCTTCCGCGAGCACATGGCGCCCGCCTTCGTCGAACAGCTCGACGCCTGGCAGCTGATGGAGGACATGGGCATGGAGCTGCCGCCCATCATGATCCACGGCGACGACGTGAGCCACATCGTCACCGAAGAGGGCATCGCCAATCTGCTGCTGTGCCGCTCGGCCGCCGAGCGCGAACAGGCGATACGCGGCGTCGCCGGCTACACGCCGGTCGGGCGCGCACGCGACGCACGCATGGTGGAAAACCTGCGTGACCGCGGCGTCATCCGCCGCCCCGACGACATCGGCATCAACACGCGCGACGCCACGCGCGACCTGCTCGCCGCCCGCAACATCAAGGATCTGGTGCGCGCGTCCGGCGGCCTGTACGACCCGCCGCGCCGCTTCCGCAACTGGTGACCGAAAGGACACGCTGATGGAAACCTTCACCCTCGACCTGCCGAGCACGCCGGCAAACGGCGCGCGCGCGCTGTGCGGCGTCGTGTCGTCCGGCAACCTGGAAATCCTGGTCGATACCGGCCACGCGCCCGACCGCTGCCGCATCGACGTAAGCACGTCGGCTCAGGGCTTCCGCGACACCTGGGAGGCGGTGCTCGCCGATGCCGTCGCGCGCCATCCGGCGGGCGGCCTCGTGCTGTCGATCAACGACGCCGGCGCGACACCCGCCGTGGTCAGCCTGCGCCTGGACCAGGTGCTCGAATCGCTGGAGCAGGCCTCATGAGCGCGCACGCCATCACACGCCGCAGCTGGTTCGAAGCCGACGCGCGCACGCGCATCCACGGTCTGGTCGACGCCGGCAGCTTCAGCGAACTGTGCGGCCCGCACGAACGCCTCACCAGCCCGCACCTCGCCGTACTGGACCTGCCGGTCGCCTTCGATGACGGCGTCGTCGTCGGCGAAGCCACGCTCGACGGCGAGCGGATACTGGTCGGCGCGCAGCAGGGCGAATTCAACGGCGGCTCGGTCGGCGAAATCCACGGTGCCAAGCTGCGCGGCCTGCTCGACCGCGCGCGCGACACGCGCCCCGCCGCCGTACTGCTGGCGATCGACTCCGGCGGCGTGCGGCTGCACGAAGCCAATGCCGGCCTGATCGCGATTTCGGAGCTGATGCGCGCGCTGCTCGGCGCACGCGCCGCCGGCGTACCGGTGTACGGCCTGATCGGCGGCAGCTGCGGCGCCTTCGGCGGCATGGGCATCGTGGCGCGCCTGTGCGACGGACTCATCATGTCGGAAGAAGGCCGCCTCGGCCTGTCCGGCCCCGAGGTCATCGAAACCGTGAAGGGCGTCGACGAATTCGACTCGAAGGACCGCGCGCTGGTGTGGCGCATCACCGGCGGCAAGATACGGCGCACCCTCGGCGAGGCGACGTTGCTGGTCGACGACGATCTGGGTGCCTTCCGTGGCGGCGCGAAAGCCCTGCTCGCGCGCGGCGCGCCACTGCGCGGCCTCGCCGCGCTCGACGCCGACCAGGCCGCGCTGGCGGCACGTGCGCAGCGCCACGCCGACGCACGCGACGGACTCGACATCTGGCGCGCGCTCGGCCTGCCCGACGCCGAACGTCTGGCCATGCTGGACGCCGACGCCTTCAACCGCATCATCGACCGCGCGGAGACCGCATGAACACCCTGCTCGACCGTCTCTTCCCGGCCGGCCACGACGTCACGATCGACGGCCTCAACCTCGCAGGCACCGCGCACTCCGCGACCGGGCCGGTGCATGTCATCGGCACGCGCGACCGCGCGGCGCTCACCAGCGACATCGCGCTCCGGCTGTCGCAGGCCGTGCTGTCCGCCGTGCGCGACGATCTGGCGAGCGGCCGCGCGCGGCCCATCGTTTTCATCGCCTCCACCCAGGGCCAGGCGCTGTCGCGCCACGAAGAACTGATGTGCCTGAACGGCTACTTCGCGCACCTCGCGCGCTGCGTCGATCTCGCGCGCCGGCACGGCCACGTGCTGGTCACGCTGATACACGGCGAGGCGGTCAGCGGCGGCTTCCTCGCCTTCGGCCTGCTGGCCGACCGCATCTGCGCGCTGCCCTGCGCCCAGGTGAAGGTCATGGATCTGCGCGCCATGGCACGCGTGACCAGGATCGCGCCGGAACGGCTGGAAGCGCTGGCGCAGACGTCGCCGGTATTCGCGCCGGGCGCGGAAAACTACTGGCGCATGGGCGGCATCCACGACCTGTGGTCAGACGGCGACGACTGGCCGGCGCAGCTCTCGCGCGCGCTGACCGAAGCCGACGGCAGCGACCACCGCGCCGCACTCGGAGCGTCGCGCGGCGGGCGCACGCTGGCGCGCGCCGTGGCCACGCGCGTCATGGCAGGCTCGACGCCGGACGCCTGACGATGACGCTCGTCCGCCGCATGCAGCGCCACGATCTGGTCTGGCCGCGTCGCGGCGCGCCGGTCGAGCCCGCCGCCTGCTGCAGCGCGCACGGCGCGGCGCTGGCAGGCTGGATCGCGCGCGGGCTGCCGCTGGTATGCGCGCGCCAGGCCGACGCCACGCTGCCCGTCAGCGCTGCGCCGGACAGCGCGCCGCGCGTGCGCCTCGGCCTCACGCTGCCCGGCACCGGCGAACGCCGGCGCGTGTCCG
>JAHJHI010000051.1 GCA_018824085.1 Gammaproteobacteria bacterium
CCCCAGCAGTCCTCGACGTCACTCATGCCGAACTCCTCCGAAAATACGCAACACGCCCCCAGAGCCTTCTCCGGCGTCGATCGCCTCCTCGGAAACGGCGCCTTCTCCGTAATCAAGCACTCTTCTGCTACCGTCATCGGCCGATTTGAAGCGCGGTGTGTTATCCTGCGAAGCTAACCGCGGTCGCGGTATTCGTACATTTCTGTCTAATTTCCCCATACGATTCAAGGACATTCGCTAATGGCGCAGAACACTTCACCCGTCAACACTCTCGAGCGGAAGATCAACATGTCGGTGGTCGCGGCGGATGTCGAAAAAGGCGTATCAGCGCGCCTGGCCCGCATGGCGAAGACCGTAAAAATGCCGGGTTTCCGCCCCGGCAAGGTACCGATGAAGCTTGTTGAACAGCAGTTTGCGGCGCAGGCGCGCTCCGAAGCATTTACCGAAGCGGTGCAACAGGCGTTCGGTTCGGCGGTGCGGGAACAGAATCTCCGTGTTGCGGGATATCCGAAAATTGAACCGGCTGAATCGCCCGAACCCGGCCGTGTTGCCTTCAGCGCAACGTTTGAGGTGTACCCAGAGATCGAACTCTCGGATCTCTCGCAGAAGCCGCTCGAACGGGCTGTCCTTGTTGTTGGTGACGCCGAGGTCGACAAGACGATTGACGTTCTGCGCAGGCAACGGGTTTCGTACTCCGTAAGTGACAAGGCCGCTGAGAAGGATGATCGAGTTGTCATCGATTTCCGCGGAACGCGTGATGGTGAGCCGTTTGACGGCGGCGCAGCCGAGGATTTTCCTGTCGTGCTCGGCGCAGGCGGGTTGTTGCCAGAATTCGAGGCAAATCTTGAAGGCATGAAGGCGGGTGAAAAAAAGGTCTTTCCGCTTACCTTCCCGGCCGAGTATCAAGCCAAGGATTTGGCGGGAACGACCGTTCAGTTTGAAGTTACGGTCAACGCCGTCGAAGCTCCGGAACTGCCAGCCGTTGATGAAGATTTTGCAAAATCGCTAGGTGTGCCTTCCGGTGACGTATCGCAGCTGAAAGCGGATGTCAGGACAAATCTTGAACGGGAGGTCAAGAAACGCCTGCAGGCACGAGTCAAGAACGAAGTGATGAACCTGCTGCTCGAAGCTCACGTGTTTGAAGTGCCGACCGCGCTCATCGAACAGGAAGCCGAGCGCATGGCAGAAGAAGCTAGAGCCAATCTTGCATCACGCGGCATGAACGTCAAGGACGTGCCGGTTGAGGCTGCTTGGTTTTCCGAACAGGCCTTGCGCCGGGTGCGGTTAGGCCTCCTTGTGGCAGAGGCGGTCAAGAAGCATGAGCTCTACGCGAAGCCCGAGCAGGTGCGCGCGGTGGTAGAGGAGCAGGCGCAGAGTTATGAGGATCCGGCTGATGTGATTCGCTGGTATTACAGTGATACACAACGTCTTGCACAGGTTGAGGCGCTCGTTGTGGAAGACAATGTGGTTGAATGGGTCATCGGTGTTACGCAGGTCAGTGAGAAGACGGTCAATTTTGACGACTTGATGGCGTCGAACTAAAGATTTTTCCGGCCGGCTCGGATCTTGCGTGTGCAATACGGGGGCTGCAGTCGTAGCCTCGCAACAGGAGTATGACGAATGATGTCGGAAACAGTGGGCTTGGGCATGGTCCCGATGGTGATCGAGCAAAGCGGTCGGGGCGAACGCGCGTACGATATTTATTCACGCCTGTTGCGTGAACGGATCGTCTTCCTCGTCGGCCCGGTGAATGACGTTACGGCAAACCTGATCGTTGCCCAGCTACTTTTCCTGGAGTCCGAGAATCCCGACAAGGATATTTCGTTCTACATCAACTCGCCGGGCGGTTCGGTGACGGCAGGGATGTCCATTTACGACACGATGCAGTTCATCAAACCCCAAGTGTCTACGCTCTGTGTCGGACAAGCTGCGAGCATGGGGGCGTTCCTGCTTGCCGCAGGCGAAAAGGGGAAACGGTTCTGCCTGCCGAATTCCCGGATCATGATCCACCAGCCGATGGGCGGCTTTCAAGGACAGGCGTCGGACATAGAGATCCATGCGCGGGAGATCCTGACATTGCGCGCGAAGCTCAACGCCATCATGGCAAGTCATACAGGGCAACCAATCGAGACGATCGAGCGGGACACGGATCGGGATAACTTTCTTTCCGCCGAACAGGCCCGCGACTACGGCATTATCGACAAGGTGCTGACTACACGGGGTGAAGGCTCGGCCTGATCCGGGGTGTCCCAGATGATCGAGATGTTTGGAGTGAAGCAATGACCGACAAGAAATCGGGAACCGAGAAGCTGCTGTACTGCTCGTTCTGCGGCAAGAGCCAGCACGAAGTGAAGAAGCTCATTGCCGGGCCGTCCGTGTTCATCTGTGACGAGTGCATCGACCTATGCAACGACATCATCCGCGACGAGATCACGAGTGAACAGGCGGGCAAGGGCGGACGCAGTGATCTGCCTTCGCCCCAGGAGATCTGCGAGATACTTGACCAATATGTCATAGGCCAGGCGCCGGCAAAGCGGATTCTTGCTGTCGCTGTATACAATCACTACAAGCGCCTGCGCCATATTTCGCGCAAAGATGAAGTTGAGCTCTCAAAAAGCAACATTCTTCTGGTCGGGCCGACAGGTTCGGGAAAGACGCTGCTTGCCCAGACGTTGGCTCGCCTTCTCAATGTGCCTTTTGTCATGGCCGATGCGACGACACTCACCGAAGCGGGCTACGTTGGCGAGGACGTCGAGAACATCATCCAGAAGTTGCTCCAGAAGTGCGACTACGAAGTCGAGCGGGCGCAGCAGGGCATCGTCTATATCGACGAAATCGACAAGATTTCGCGAAAATCCGACAATCCGTCGATTACGCGTGACGTTTCAGGCGAAGGGGTGCAACAGGCCCTGTTGAAGCTGATCGAGGGTACCGTCGCGAGCGTGCCTCCGCAGGGTGGGCGCAAGCATCCGAATCAGGATTTTGTACAGGTCGATACGACCAACATCCTTTTCGTTTGTGGTGGTGCGTTCGACGGGCTCGAGAAGGTCATCCGCAACCGTACTGAGCAGTTCGGCATCGGTTTTGGCGCCGAGGTGAAGAGCCGTGATAGCCGCAATGTGGCAGAAGCGCTGCAGAACGTCGAGCCTGAGGATTTGATCAAATTCGGTCTGATTCCTGAGTTCGTCGGTCGTCTGCCTGTGGTCGCGACGCTTCAGGAGCTCGATGAAGAAGCGCTGATCCAGATTCTGGTCGAACCGAAGAACGCGTTGATCAAGCAGTACCAGAAGCTCTTCCAGATGGAGGGTGTCGAGCTCGAGATGAGACCGGGGGCGCTTCAGGCGATCGCCCGCAAGGCGTTGAAGCGCAAGACCGGAGCCCGAGGCTTGCGCAGCATCATCGAGTCGACGCTGCTTGACACGATGTACGAATTGCCCGGTATCGAGAATGTCACAAAGGTCGTGATTGACGAGGGTGTGATCGAGGGTGACGGTAAGCCCATCATGCTTTTCGCGGATCAACCCAAGGTGTCCGGTTCGAACTGACACCCGCGCAATTTGCTTCGTGCTACGCGGGTGCCAGTGGAGGGCGGCTTGATTCGGGAGACGCCGCCCCAATGTGTCTGACACTGTCGCGTTAAGGAAAATCAATGTCCAGCCTTCAAACCGTCCCCGAGCAACTGGAACTTCCGTTGTTGCCGTTGCGTGACGTCGTCGTTTTCCCGCACATGGTGATCCCGCTTTTTGTCGGGCGTCCGAAGTCGATCAAGGCACTCGAATCGGCAATGGAGTCGGGCAAGAGCATTCTCCTCGTTGCGCAGAAATCCGCAGCAAAGGATGAGCCGAGTCCGGAAGATCTCTATCGCATCGGCTGCGTCGCGAACATCCTCCAGATGCTCAAGCTTCCCGATGGCACGGTGAAGGTACTGGTCGAAGGCACACAGCGCGCCACTGTCGAGGAAGTCGTCGATATCAAGACGCTGTTCATGGCGCAGGTCACGACGGTGCCCGCTGTCGAGCAGACGTCACACGAGATCGAGGCGATGCGGCGCGCGCTGATCAGTCAATTCGATCAGTACGTCAAGCTCAACAAGAAGATCCCGCCCGAGATACTGACTTCGCTGTCGAGTATCGAGGAGGCGGGGCGTCTGGCCGATACCGTCGCGGCGCACTTGCCGCTCAAGCTTGAGCAGAAGCAGGATGTCCTTGAGTTGTTCGGTACAGCCGAGCGCATCGAACGTCTGTTGTCGCAGCTCGAAACGGAGCTGGACATCCTTCAGGTAGAGAAGCGTATCCGTGGCCGTGTGAAGCGGCAGATGGAGAAGAGCCAGCGTGAGTACTACCTGAACGAACAGGTCAAGGCGATCCAGAAGGAGCTGGGCGAAGGAGAGGATGGCGCCGACCTTGAGGAGATCGAGAAGAAGATCAAGGCCGCAGGGATGACCAAGGAGGCAATTGCCAAGGCACAGTCCGAGCTGAAGAAGCTCAAGCTGATGTCGCCGATGTCGGCCGAAGCCACAGTCGTCCGCAATTTCATCGAAACACTGATCGGTTTGCCGTGGCGCAAGCGTTCGCGCATCTCGAAGGATCTGGCTGAAGCGGAAACCATCCTTGACCGGGACCATTACGGCCTGGAGAAGGTGAAAGAACGCATTCTTGAGTACTTGGCGGTGCAGCAGCGTGTCGACAAGTTGAAAGCGCCCATTCTTTGCCTGGTCGGCCCTCCTGGCGTCGGCAAGACGTCGCTCGGGCAGTCGATCGCGAAGGCAACGAATCGCAAATTCGTGCGCATGGCCTTGGGCGGCGTGCGGGACGAGGCAGAGATTCGCGGGCATCGCAGGACCTATATCGGTTCGATGCCCGGCAAGATCCTGCAGAACATGACCAAGGTTGCCGTCAAGAACCCGCTCTTCCTGCTCGATGAAGTCGACAAGATGGGACAGGATTTTCGGGGTGATCCGTCATCGGCTCTGCTCGAAGTGCTTGATCCCGAACAGAATTCTACGTTTGTCGACCACTATGTCGAAGTCGAATACGATCTGTCGGACGTGATGTTCGTCGCGACCGCCAATACCTTGAACATTCCGGCGCCGCTGCTCGACCGCATGGAGGTGATTCGTCTTTCCGGCTACACGGAGGACGAGAAGGTCAATATCTGCCAGCGTTATCTCGTTCCCAAGCAGATGAAGAACAACGGTTTGCAGAAGGAAGAGTTGTCGGTGACCGAGGATGCGCTGCGCGACATCGTTCGTTACTACACGCGTGAAGCCGGCGTTCGCGCGCTTGAGCGCGAGGTTTCAAAGATTTGTCGCAAGGTGGTCAAGGGACTCGTGCTCCGGAAGCGCTCGTCGAAGATCGTCGTCAACGCGAAGAATCTCGACAAGTACCTGGGAGTGCGCCGCTATACCTTCGGTATCGCCGAACTGGAGAATCAGGTGGGTCAGGTGACCGGCCTTGCCTGGACGGAAGTCGGTGGAGAATTGCTGACCATCGAAGTCGCGACGATGCCGGGCAAGGGGGTTGTGCAGCGCACAGGTTCGCTCGGCGACGTCATGAAGGAATCGGTTGAAGCGGCCCGGTCGGTCGTGCGTTCGCGTGCGCGTCGCATTGGCATCAAGGACGAAGTGTTCGAGAAGAGTGACCTGCACGTTCACTTCCCCGAAGGCGCGACACCGAAGGATGGTCCGTCGGCGGGCATCGCGATCACGACGGCGCTTGTGTCGGCGCTGACCGGTATCCCGGTCCGCGCGGACGTTGCGATGACCGGAGAGATCACGCTTCGCGGCGAGGTCCTGGGTATCGGTGGCCTGAAGGAGAAACTGCTCGCGGCGGTGCGCGGTGGCATCAGGACCGCGTTGATTCCGCAGGAGAACGTGAAGGACCTGACGGAGATGCCCGATACGCTGAAGAACTCAATCGAAATCGTCGCCGTCAAGTGGATCGACGATGTGCTTGAACGCGCGCTGGAGCGAAAGCCCGAGCCCTTGCCGGAACCCGAACCCGGTGCGGCGATTGCAAAGGTCGAAGAACCGGCAGCGGCAGGATCGGTCGTCACACACTGATATCGCGCAGCACGCAGCCCGTGAACCGCCTCTTGTGAGGTATGATCGCGGGCTGTTTTTTGCAGCGTATCAGTCCGCAGTTTTTTGCGGGTGCTTAGCTCAGTTGGTAGAGCGTCGCCCTTACAAGGCGAATGTCGGCGGTTCGAGCCCGTCAGCACCCACCATGAAATGGAGTGGTAGTTCAGTTGGTTAGAATACCGGCCTGTCACGCCGGGGGTCGCGGGTTCGAGTCCCGTCCACTCCGCCAATAACTGATTGCGGGCGAACTTGCGTTCGCCTTTTTCATTTTCCGCGCCCGAAATTCTCGGGCCCCGCGAAAGGTCCTTATGCTTGATGCAGTCCGCAACAACAAGCGCGTGGTCCAGGTTGTTCTTCTGCTGATGGTGTTGCCGTTTGCCTTTTTCGGCGTTGAATCGTACGTCAGCCAGGATTCCGAACGCGCTGATGCCGCCGTCGTCGGCGACATGAAGATATCTCCGGCGGAGTTCGAGAATGCGCTGCGCGACCAGCAGGAACGTCTGCGCGAAATGATGGGCGACGAGTTCGATCCGAAGGTGATGGAACGTCCGGAGATCCGCCAGCAGACGCTGGATGGCCTCGTGAGCCAGCGGATGCTGTTGCAGGAGGCGCAACGCAGGCACCTGACCATTTCCGACGCACGCATGAGTACGATCATTGCGACAGTGCCCGGTTTCCAGGTCGATGGGAAATTTTCGGAAGCGCGTTTTGACCAGGTTGCCCAGGCACAAGGTTTCAGCCGGGATGGCCTGCTTGCGCGCATCCGGCAGGATCTGGTGATCCGCCAGCTGTACACCGGCATTGCCGGCAGTTCCTTCGTGCCCCCGTCGCTCGCCAGGCGCTGGGCCGAAATGCAGCAGGAAGAGCGTGAAGTGAGCGAGGCGGTTGTCACGCCGTTCGAGTTCATTGAGCAGATCAAGATCACGCCCGAACAGATGCGCAAATACTACGACGACAACCAGAAGGAATTCGAAGTCCCGGAGCAGGTCAAGGTCGAGTACCTCATGCTCAGCGAGGGCGCTCTGGCGAAAAGCATCGAGGTGAGCGAAGAGGACATCCGCAAGAACTTCGAACAGAATCAGGCGCGTTATATGCAGGGCGAGGAGCGCAAGGCACGCCACATCCTGCTGACGATCGAACCTGATGCGAGCCCGGAAGTGCGCAAGGACGTCCGCGCGAAGGCTGAAAGCCTGCTGAAGGCGGTGCGTGCCAATCCGTCGAAGTTCGCGGAGGTCGCGAAGGAAAATTCGCAGGATCCGGGTTCCAGGGAGTCGGGTGGCGACCTCGGGTTCTTCGGCCGCGGCACGATGGTGAAACCGTTCGAGGACGCCGCGTTTGCGCTGAAGGCCGGCGAAATCAGCGGCATTGTCGAAAGTGATTTCGGATTGCACATCATTCAGCTTGAAGAGGTCCGGGGCGGTCAGGGCAAGACGCTGGAACAGGCGCGCGCCGAGATCACCGACGAGCTGAAGAAGCAGGCGGCTCGTCGTCGTTTTGCCGAGTTGGCCGAAACGTTCAGCAACACCGTCTATGAACAGGCTGACAGCCTCGCACCGGCTGCCGAGAAAATCGGTCTTGAAGTCAGGACAAGCCCGCTGATTCCGAAGGGTTTTCTGATGCCGGCTCCGTTCGACAACGAGAAGTTGCGCGATGCCATCTTCTCGGATGACGCGATCAAGAACCGCCGCAATACCCAGGCGATCGAGACCGCACCGAACACGCTGGTGTCTGCGCATGTCATCGAACAGCTTCCTCCGTCGGTGAAGTCGTTCGATGAGGTGAAGGCCGACATAGAGAAGAAGCTGGGTTTTGAAGCTGGGCAGAAAATGGCGCGCGAACGCGGCGAGGCCTCATTGGCAAAGCTGCGCGCCGGTGAATCCGCGCCGCTCAACTGGTCGCCTCCTCAGGATGTCACGCGTGCGCAGGCTCAGGGGCCTGCCGCAGAGATGGTGCGTGCCATCTTCAATGCGCCGGCAGACAATTTGCCTGCCTATCTCGGCTTTCCGATGGGCAATGGCGGCTACGCAGTGTTCCGCATCAGTGCCGTCAAGCAGCCCAAGGAAGCGATGGATCCGGCGCGCATCGAGTCGATCAAGGTTCAGCTTGACCAGACGATGTCCCAGGACGATTTTGCCGCCTATCTGTCGTCCTTGCGCTCGCGCTATCCGGTCAAGACGAACGCGTCGCTGCTTGAAGGTGCGAGTGCTCAGCAGTAAGGCCTGAATTCGGGCCACAAAAAAGCCGCCTTAGGGCGGCTTTTTTGTTTCAGTTGCAACAATCTTCCGGCGCCGGCGAATTCTTCAGTCCGGTCAGGAAGGTATCCACCAGCCATGGTGCTGTCTTTCGCAGGTCGAAGTCACGTCGCTCCACCCAGCTGCGCATCAATCCATTGATGAAGGCATGCATCGCTTCCGCTGTTTCCCGGGCGGGCAGGGTGGCCGGCAGCTGCCCGACCCGGACGGCCGCTTCGAATACCACCTGCAGCATCGACAGACAGCGCGTGTTTGTTTCGAGCTCGCGCCGGCGCAGTCGATCGAAATCGGGCCCGCCGTCCAGCTTGCAGAACTTGATCTCGAATACCGACTGCACGCGGTCGCAGTCGGTCAGCATCCGCAGTACGCGGATGGCGTCATTGCGCAGATAGCCCAGCGGATCGTCGCCCGGATCAGCGGCGAGATCGTTGAGCATCGCCTGCATCGGCGTGTGAACGCGCTCGCATACCGCTTCGAAGATGTCGGCCTTGTTTTCGAAGTGCCAATACACTGCGCCACGTGTGTGGCCGGCACTCCTTGCGATGTCGTCGAGCGTGGTGCTCGCGACGCCCTTGTCCCTGAAGCAGTGTTCTGCAGCGTCAAGAAGCTGCAGCCGTGTCGCTTCAGCTTCTTCTTTGGTGCGTCGAACCATGTCTGGCAGTCAATTAAACAAACAGTCGAGAATGTATATAAATGACGCCCCCGAGTCAAAGACAGGCGGTGCGTCCCGGGCCGTGCGAGCCGCCGCGTCCGGGGCGTCGGTTATGATGTGCCTACTTACCCACAGTACAGGAGAGTTGCAATGGGATTGATGAGTTTCCTCAAGGACGCCGGTGAAAAACTGTTTGGAAGCGGTGAGGCCAAAGCGGCCGAAGAACAGGTCAAGGCCGCCCCTACGCCCGAAAACCGGGCCCGTCTCGATCAGGCGGCCGCCGCGGCGATCCGCACGTACATCGAGAAGCTCAACCTGTCGGCAACCGCACTTTCGGTGTCATTCGACGGAGCAACTGCAACGTGCACCGTGTCGGGCAGCTGCTCCGACCAAGCGACCAAAGAGCGCATCCTGCTTGCCGCGGGCAACGTATCGGGCGTGTCGTCCGTTGAAGACCAGCTCAGCGTGGCGGCCGCCGAACCTGAAGCCCAGTACCACGACGTGAAATCGGGCGACAACCTGTCCAAGATCTCCAAGGCTTTTTACGGTGATCCGAACAAGTACATGCTCATCTTCGAGGCAAACCGTCCGATGCTGTCGCATCCCGACAAGATCTATCCGGGTCAGAAGCTGCGCATTCCGCCCAAGCCCTGACACCTCTGCGCGGCAACCGATGCCATCGCCACGCAATCTGCATGTCGTGGCGATGGCAGCAAAAAAAAGCCCAGACCGGAGTCTGGGCTTTGAGTACTGGTGGGCAGTAGTGGGATCGAACCACTGACCCCCGCCGTGTGAAGGCGGTGCTCTACCGCTGAGCTAACTGCCCTGTATTCGTGACAGGGCGCGAATACTAGCCGGTTACCGGCCGGTCGTCAAATGCCCCGGTCCGGCGCGGTACAATCGCGCGCTCGTCCATTGCAGGCATCGTCATGAACCAAGTTGTCCGTACGCGCTTTGCGCCCAGTCCCACCGGCTATCTGCATATCGGCGGCGCCCGCACCGCGCTGTTCTCGTGGGCCTACGCGCGTCGTCATGGCGGGCAGTTCGTCCTGCGTATCGAAGACACGGATGTCGCACGGTCCACGCCAGAGGCGGTTGAAGCGATTCTGGACGGCATGAAGTGGCTGGATCTGGAGCACGACGAAGGGCCGTTCTACCAGATGCAGCGCATGGAGCGTTACAAGGCCGCCATCGCCCGCATGATCGCCGAGGGCCACGCCTACCACTGCTATACGACGCAGGATGAGCTCGATGTGTTGCGCGAATCGCAGCGCGCGGCGAACCAGAAGCCGCGCTATGACGGCCGCTGGCGCCCGGCGCCCGGCAAGGTATTGCCTGCGCCGCCGGCAGGGGTGCCGCCGGTCGTGCGGTTCTGCAACCCGCTGGATGGCGTCGTCGCCTGGGACGATCAGGTCAAGGGGCGCATCGCGATCGCGAACGAGGAACTGGACGATCTGATCATCGCTCGCGCGGACGGCACGCCAACCTACAACTTCTGCGTCTGTGTCGATGACTGGGACATGGGCATCACGCATGTCATCCGCGGCGACGACCATGTGAACAACACGCCGCGCCAGATCAACATCCTGCGCGCGCTCGGCGCAACCGTTCCGCAGTACGCCCACTTGTCGATGATTCTCGGTGACGACGGACAGAAGCTGTCGAAGCGCCATGGCGCCGTCAGCGTCATGCAGTATGACGAGGACGGCTATCTCGCCGAGGCGGTGATCAACTATCTCGCGCGTCTGGGCTGGAGCCACGGCGACGAGGAAGTCTTCTCGCGCGAACAGTTCGTGCAGTGGTTTGACCTCGACCACATCACGCCGTCTGCGGCGCAGTTCAACACCGAAAAATTGCGCTGGCTGAACGCGCATTACATGAAGCTGGCGGACAACGCGCGGCTCGGTTCCGACATTGCAAGCCGCCTCGCCCGTCGCGGCGTTGACCCGGAAAGCGGTCCGGCGCTGGAGCCGCTGATCGCGCTGTACAAGGAACGCGCTGCGACGCTGGTCGAACTGACTGACGCACTGGAAGCCTTCTATATCGATCTGCACATTGCACCGCAGATGCTGGCCCAGCACCTGAACGATTCGGCGCGCGGCGCGTTGCGCGCGCTGGCTGGACGCCTGGAAACGTGTGATTGGAACAAGACGGCGCTCGCGCAGGCGATCAAGGAAACGTGTGCCGAATGCGGGTTGAAGATGCCGCAGGTTGCGATTCCGTTGCGTGTCGCGCTGATCGGCCAGCCGCAGACGCCGTCGATCGACGCGGTACTCGAAGCATTCGGCAGGGAGCGCGTGCTGGCGCGTCTCGCACGGGTGGTCTGACGCCGCGCCGCCGGTACCGGTTGCCGAAGTTCGCGCAACCGCGTGCCCATGGCGGCGCAAGTGCGGCCTGGTCGTGTCCGGTCGCACCTTGCAGGGTTTTCGCGCGCTTGCATCAGGCATAGACTTCGGGCGACGTCGTCCCGTACGGGACGCATGCTCCCGACGTTTCCACTGCCCCGGCGCGCGACATGAACCGCATCTTCATCAGCTACCGCAGTGCTGACGGCGCCAAGGACGCCAGCCGCCTGGCCGATGATCTGGGCCGCGTCTTCGGTGCCGACCGCGTGTTCCTCGACCGCGAAGACCTGCGCGGCGGCAGCAGCTGGCGCGAGCAGATCGCGCTGACGATGGATCATCGCCCGGTCGTCCTGTTGCTCATGACGCCCGGGTTTTTTGCCGCGCGGCATGAGAACGGCGACCTGCGCATCAATGACGCCGACGACCCGGTGCGCGGCGAGATACTGTCCGCGATGGAGGCGGGTGCGGCGGTGCTGCCATTGCGCGTGGATGGCACGCCGATGCCGGCGGCAGGCAGTCTGCCCGCCGCCTTGCGCGATCTCTCCGAAATCCATGCACTGCCGCTGCGTACCGACGAGTGGAGTGCGGTGGATCTGCCCCGCATCATTGCCGACATCGAGCGCCTCGGCGTGTCGCGCGCGCCGGGCACGGTGCCGCTCGCACGCGAAGTGGGCGCACGGGTGACGCGCCGGAACGGCCGCATGCTGTCCCTTGCCATCGTGCTCGCACTGGTGTTCGCCGCCGTCATGCTGATGCGTCCGCATGCACCGGACCCGTCGCGGCCGGTTTCCCTCGACGGAAAATGGGTGCTCACGCTGAAGGGCGACCGACACGCCTCCGTCCATGTCCGCCAGCGCGATGATCGCCTCGAATTGCGTTCCGATCCGGTTCGCGTCGATGACGATCCGGACTGGCAGCCGTACATCGAAACGCTGGCCGGCATGAACGTGCCGCCGCTTACTCATGTCCGCTATACCGCCGAAGGCGAGCTTTTTGGCGAGGAGGCCGATCTGGCACTCACCATCTTCAGCGCCGACGCGGGGTTCAAGGTCAATACAGGCAATCTGCATCTGCGCGTCGGGCCCGACGGCGCAGGGTGGACGGGCGAAATTTCGCTGAACAGCGGCGAGCAGCAAGCGGTGTCGCTGATACGCAGCCGGTAGACGGCGCAAAGGAGGAGGCTCATGACAACAAGAAACCTGCGCATCCGCGGGCGTGTTCAGGAGAGCACGCTGACGGCGGATACCGGCGGCGCGGTTGCGGTACTGAACAGCCGGCGCCTGGTGCCCGGGCGGGCGCGTGACGGTGTGACGGGCGACATCGACGTGGCAGCCGATGAAGTGGTGCGCATCGAACTCGACAACGGTTTCGTGCTGTGGAGCCGTGCAGACGACCTGGTGCGCGAACACGGTCAGCAGGCGGTGTCGCGCGACGGCGCCGCCAGCTGGGAACTGGACGCGTTGCATGCGCGCGGTGCGCAGGCCGCGTCGCGCGACGAGCGCGGCCTGCTTGGCCTGGGCATCAAGGTGCTGGATTTTTTCGGCGTCGACCTCAAGAAAAAGTCCGCGGTTGCGCTCGGCAAATGGTTCGAGAACAAATGTCTCGGCGGACGGGCGCCGGCGCTTTACCGCTGTTCGCTCGGTGATTTCGGGCTGGGCGCGCTCGCAGCCCGCGAAGTCCTGCCGGCGACCGGGCCGCTGCTGGTGTTCCTGCATGGCACGGGTTCAAGCTGCCGGGGCAGCTTCGGCGCCCTGTGGGATGCGGCCAACCGTGAAGGGGGGGCGCTGCGGCGGCGGCTGCGCGAACTCTATGGCGACCGGGCGTTTGCGCTGGAGCATCGCAGCCTGACCGAAAGCCCGATCAGCAACGCGCTCGCGCTGGCCAGGCGCTTGCCCGCTGGCGCTGAACTTCATCTGGTCAGCCATTCGCGCGGCGGCATGGTGGGTGAACTCATGTGCCTGGGCGAATGCGAAGGACTGGACGCCGTGAGCGGCCAGCTCGACGAGTTGTTCGCGGCCGACCGCACGCTGGCCGAACAGCTCGGTCTCGGCGCGCTCGGCGCGGAAGCCTCGGCGCTGCGCGACGCCGCCTATCAGGCGGATCGCGACAATCTCGCCGCGCTCATTGCCGAGCTCGCCGCAAAGAAATTCCGCATCACCCGCTTCGTGCGCGTCGCCTGCCCGGTGCGCGGCACGACGCTGGCGTCCGGCCGGCTCGACCGCTGGTTGTCGGTGCTCGACTTCCTTGCTGGCCAGACCGGTTTCCCGCTGTTCGGCGACGGCGTCGATTTCCTGCTTGCCGTGGTCAAGGAGCGCACCGACCCGCGCACGCTGCCCGGCGCCGAGGCGATGATGCCCGGTTCGGCGTTGACCCGCCTGCTCAATCACCCCTCGCTGGAAACGCGTGCCGACCTGACGGTGATCGCCGGCGATGTGGAGGGCGAGTCCCTGTGGCAGAAGATCAAGCTGCTGGCGACCGACTGGTTCTATGGAGCCGACCATGACCTGGTCGTCAACACCGGCTCGATGACAGGCGGCCTGCGGCGGAGCGGGCAGGGCGGGCGCTTTCGGCTTGACGCAGGCGCCGACGTCAACCACTTCCGTTACTTCACCAACGCGCGCAGCGTGCGCTGGCTTGCGGCGGGGCTCACGCGCAGCGCGGGCGACGAGAGCGGTTTCCTGCCGATCGCTGCGGCGCCGCAGGACGCACCGCAGCGCAGTCGCGCCACGGCACGCAGCCAGGCGCTGGCGGAGCCGCGGCCGCTGGCCCTTGTGCTGCCGGGCACGATGGGCAGCGAGCTGAGCGTTGGCGGCGCTCCGGTCTGGCTCGACTACCGCGCCCTGTTCAAGGGCGGGCTGAAGCGGCTGCACATGTCGGCCGACGCCGTCTTGCCGGGTGGTCTGGTCGACGACTTCTACGGCCCGCTGCTCGACTTTCTCGCGCGCACCCATCGCGTGGAGTACTTCGCCTACGACTGGCGGCTTTCCGTGTGCGACGCCGCAGCACGTCTTGCCGAACGGCTGGAGGCGTTGCTGCCGCTGGCCGAGGCGCAGCAGCAGGCGGTGCACATCGTGGCGCACTCGATGGGCGGGCTCGTCGTGCGGGCGATGATGGCGGACGGCGGGCGCGGCGCCGACGCATGGGCGCGCATCACGCGCCTGCCGGGCAGTCGGCTCCTGATGCTTGGCACGCCCAACGCCGGTTCCCATGAAGCGGTGCGCTGGCTGACCGGCCACAACCCGACGCAGGCGCGGCTGGCGCTGCTCGACTTCACGCAGGACACGGCCGACATCGTCGATCTGGTGCGCACCTATCCCGGCCTGCTCGAATTGCTGCCGTTCTCGGCCGACGCCCCCGACTTTGCCGACGCCGCTCGCTGGCAACAGTTGCGCGACGCACTGGGCGCGCGCTGGCGCACGGCCGATGCCGGCACACTGAAGGCGGTACGCACCACCTGGAACCTGCTTGAAGCCGCGCCCGTCGACGCGCGTTTCGTGCGCTACGTGGCCGGCTGCCAGCCGGCGACCGTCATCGACTACCAGATCGCGGACGAGGACGATCCGTGGCCGCTCGGCCGCAGGCGCATCGATTTCGTCGCCACCGCACGCGGTGACGGCACCGTCTCCTGGGCGTCCGGTGCGCTGCCCGGCGTGCCGATGTGGTACGTGGAAGACACCGCGCACGACGCGCTGTGCGCGCAGAGACGTGCGTTCGACGCCTATCTCGAACTGCTGCAGACCGGCAGCACGACGCGTCTGCCCGATACCCCGCCGCGACGTGCCCGCGCCGGGGCCGAAGAGCGCGAGCGCTTCCTGCTCGCGCCGGCGCCGCCGGCCGACGGCATTCCAGCGCCGGCTGATCTGGCGACCTTCAGCTTTGGCGGCGCATCACCGCCGGCCGACAGCACACAGCTCCGGCGTCCGCCGATCACCGTGCGCATCCGCCATAGCGAGCTCGCCTACGCGCGCCACCCGGTCATGCTCGGCCATTACCGCGGCGACACCATCGTCAGCGCCGAAGCCAGCATGGACCGGCGCATGGACGGTGCCCTGCAGCACAGCCTGCAGCTCGGCCGCTATCCAGGCCCGCTCGGCACGCACGGGCTGTTCATCCCGCGCGTCATGGACCAGCACCCGCAAGGGGCCATCGTCATCGGGCTAGGTGAAGTGGGCGAGCTCAGCCCCGGCGGGCTGCAGGAAGGCGTGCGCAGTGCCTTGCTCGATCTCGCGCTGCGGGTGGCCGAATGGCCGGACGAGCGTTTCGGGCCGCACGAAACCGTGCGCACCATCCGCGTCTCCAGCCTGCTCATCGGAACCGGCGCGGGCGGCATCCGTACCAGAGATTCCGTCGAATCCATCTTGCGCGGCGCGGCTGACGCACAACGCGCGCTGGCCGAAGGCGCGCTGGCCAGGCGTGTCGTCATCGCCGAAGTCGAGTTCATAGAGCTGTTCGAGGACATCGCCATCCAGGCGGCAGGCGCGTTGCGCGACGTCGTCGACGGCGCGCTGACCGGCGAGTTCTCGTGGCCTGAACAGGTGCTGGGCGACGGCAATGGCGGGCGTCGCCGGGTGTGCTTTTCCGAGGACGCGAGCTGGTGGCAGCGGCTGGAGATCAGCCACGACGCACGCCGCGACGAGTTGCGCTTCATCGCGCTCACCGACCGCGCCCGCGCGGAAATCAGCCTGGTCGGTGGCCAGTTGCAGCAGGTCGATGCCTTCGTGAGCCAGGCCTGCCGCTCCAGTGCGGCGGACGCGGCCACGTCGCGCACCCTGTTCGAAATGCTGCTGCCACAGCGGCTCAAGCAGCTCGCGCCGGACCAGCGCAGCGTCGTATTGCTGGTCGATGAAGTGTCGGCGCGCTTTCCGTGGGAGCTGCTGGAGGACCGCTGGCACGCCGGTCAGCGTCCGCCGGCGGTGGCGGCCGGCATGCTGCGCCAGCTTCGCACCGCGCAATACCGTGAGCGCCCGCTCGGCGCGACGCGCGCCAGCGCGCTGGTCATCGGAGATCCGTCGCCACTCGGTGCGGGCTTCGCGCCGCTGCCCGACGCGGCGGCCGAAGCACGGGCCGTGGCCCGCGTGCTCGGTGCCGGCAACTACGCCGTGAGCGAACTCATCAACGCGGAAGGCCGCGCCATCATGGCGGCGCTGCACCAGGACGCCTGGCGCATCCTGCATCTGGCGGGCCACGGCGTGCACGAATACGAGGTCGCAACGTCCTCGCTGTCGCCCGAAGGTGCCACCACACGCAAGGTGTCGGGCATGGTCATCGGCGACGGCTGGTTCCTGACGCCGGGCGACGTCGAGCAGATGCGCTTCGTGCCTGAACTGGTATTCATCAACTGCTGCCATCTCGGGCGCACCGGTGCGCAGTCCGGCGACGATGCCCCGCTGAGCCGGCTCGCCGCCAACCTCGCGATGCAATTCATCCGCATGGGGGTACGCGCCGTCGTCGCGGCCGGCTGGGCGGTGGATGACGCCGCCGCGCGCTGTTTCGCGGAAAGCCTCTACGGTTCGCTGCTCGATGGCCGGGGCTTTGGCGACGCGGTGCGCATCGCGCGCGAGGCGACCTGGTCGCGCTTCCCGAACGTGAATACCTGGGGTGCCTACCAGTGTTACGGCGACCCGGACTACCGGCTCGACCCGTCCGCGCCGACGCATCGCGAATCGGTACCGGTGCCGTTCAGCGCGCCATCGGAACTGGTGGCGGCGATCAACAACCGCAGCAGCGCGCTGAAGATCAGCGCCGACGAGGCCTCCGATGCGTCGCCGTCGGCCTGGCTGGAATCCCTCGTCAGCCGGATCCCGCCGCGCGTGCGCGACACGTGGATGCAGCGTGCCGACGTGGCCGCCGCCATCGGTCTGTGCTTCGGCGAGGCGCGTGCGTTTGCGCTGGCCGTCGAGTGGCTGGATCGGGCGCGCGCCGCGCGGGACGGTGACTGCCCGATGCGGGTGATCGAACAGTCCGCCAATTTCCGCGTGCGCGCATCGGACGAAGCCTGGCGCCGGGCGCGCCTGGCGCGCGACAGCGACGCGGCGCGTGCGCTGATCGACGCCATTCGCGAATCCGTGCTCGAGGTCGGGCGGCTCAAACCCACGGCAGAACGCTGCGCGCTGCTGGGCAGCGCATACAAGCGCCTGGCCTGGATGCTGGACGGCGACGAGCGTTCGGCCGCGCTGGAAGATGCTTCGCGCCAGTACGCCTGCGCGCTGAAACTTGCAGCCGACGCCGATGAGGCGGACGGCAGCGCGCGCTATGCCTTCATCAACCTGTGGTTGCTGCGTCTTGCCGTGGTCCGCATGGATCGCGCCCGCCGCGGCGGGCTGCCGGCCGACTGGGCGGACACGGTACGCAGCGGCTGCGAGCGCGCGAGGCTGGAAGCCGCCGCGCACGCGCGGCCCGACTTCTGGAGCACGGCCGCGCTGGGCGACTGTGAGCTACTGCTGGCACTGCTGGGCGGACGAATGAATGCCGCCGACCAGGCACGGGTGACCGAGGCCTACCAGGCCGCGTTCGCGCGCGGCGGCAGCGCGCGCGAGCACGCGTCGGTGATCGACAACCTGGATTTCCTGATTGATCTGGGGGTTCTGCGCGGCGCGCTCGGCAAGGTGCGCAGCGCGCTCATGACAGGGGAGGCGTGACCGTGGGCCGGGGACTGGTGTTCGAGCACGACTACATCGTTGGCGGACCGGCGCGCGCGCCGGTCACGCCGAACTTCCGGCTTGCAGAGTACGCATCGGCGTCCGGGCGAGTGCGCGTGCACCGCGAACTTGTCGCCGCCGTGCAGATGCTGCGCAGCGACCTGGGCCGGCGGGTGTCGATTGACGGCATCACGCCGCGCGGCGGCGTCGGACGCGGCCTGGACGGGCGCTTCGTATGGGTGAAGGCGGATTCGCCTGCCGACCTCGCGGCCAGTGCGGCGCGCGTGGCGCGCGACGGCTGGCTGGCGCGTGTCGAGTCGCGTGGTGACGCGCTCTACATCGAAATGCCGGATCCGCAGAACCTGCCGCCACTGCTGGCCGAACGCGCGCTTGATCTGGCAATCGAGGTCACGGCCGCCTTCGAAACCAGCGGCGACCCGTATCAGCAGGTGACCGGCAACTTCGACGGAGCGGGCCTGTCCTTCGGTCCGTTGCAGGTGAACCTGGGTACCGGCACGCTGCAGGAACTGTGCCGCCGATACGCGGCGCGCGACGAGGCACGGCTGAGCGAATGTTTCGGTGACCTGTGGCCGCAGTGGCAGGGCATGCTGCGCCTGCGCTCGCGCGCGCAGCAGGTCCGCTGGGCGGATGCGCTGAGCCGGGGCTCGCGCAAGGCCGGCTTCGATGCCGGCTGGACGGCGGCGCTGCAGCGCGTCGGGCGCGACACGGTTTTCCGCGCGGAAACCTTGCGCTATGCCTACGACACCTACGGCCGCAAGCTCATCGTCGCGCTGGCCTGGCTCAAGGGCGTGCGACCCGTCATCCTGCGCAACTTCCGCTGTCTGGCGGCGCTGTACGACCTGTGCGTGCAGCAGGGCAGCCTGGACCGTGCGCACACGGCGATCCGCCGGCGCATCGAACGGGAGGATCCGCGCGATGAATTCGCATTGACCCGGATCGCCGTCGAGGAACGCGGGCGCGCGGCGAATGCGCAGTGGCGCGCCGACTGCATCAGCCGCCGCCTCTGCATACTGGAACGCGAGCCCGTCAGGGTGGTCGAGTCCGGCGTGTCGGCGCAGCGCGACAATCCGCAGCTTCACCTGTTGCGCAATGCACCGGTGAAGCAGATGGAGCGCTATCTGGCCTGAAACCGATGCCTGGGCGCGGCAGCAAAAAAAAAGCGGGCACCTGTGGAGGTGCCCGAAAGGGGTCTTGCCGAGGAAGAGAGGGATGTGCGTCGTTCAGCCGGCCCAGGTCAGGTTGCCATCTTCCAGCCTGACCTTGTCACCGGCGCGCCAGGTGGGTTCGGCGTCCAGCGTGATGGTGCGTCGTTCGCCCGAATCCATCAGGACGCTGACTTCGTACTGCGTCACGCTGCGCTGGGTCTTCTCGATCTGGTGGCCGGCGAAAGCGCCGCCCGCGATGCCGATCAGCGTGGCCACTGTGCGGCCGCCGCCCTTGCCGACGTTGTTGCCGAGCAGGCCGCCGACCACGCCGCCGGCCGCCGCGCCAAGACCGCTGGGTCTGCCGGCGGCCTGTACCGCGCGGACCGACTCGATGACACCGCAGTTGGCGCAGGCCGGGGCCGTGTAACGGTCGACCTCGCCGGGCGACGCATAAGGCTGCGGCGGCGTGTGCGCGTCGTACTGCGGATAGGCGGGCGTCACGTCTATGCCGGAGTCGTGGGACTGGTCCGCGACACGAAGCGCCCGCGGTGCGGCCGGCGGCGCGGCATGTACCGCCTTCGTCACCGGCGCGCTGACGGGCTTCGCCAACGCGGCCTTCTTCTTGACCGGTGCTTCGGGGGCCACGGCGGGCGTGACGACGGGTTCGATTGCCGCGACCTGTGCCGGTGGTGCTTCGGAAACCGGCGCCGGTGCCACCGCTGAGGCGACCGCGACCGGAGGTGTTTCGACGGTCGGCTTGCGTTCGAACGCGCCGGTCAGTGATGCAATGCCCACCACGCTGAATACCGTGACGGAAATGGCCGCCACCCACAGTGCGGGGTGCAGGGCCGGTGCTGCAGCGGTATGCGGTGACGTGTCCATCGGATGTTTTCCTCAATGTTCATGCAGGGACGCCGCCAGTAACGCACGGCCGTGTGAATGGATCCGACGGGTGTTTGTAAGGGCGTGTTGCGTGTCACCGTGAACCCGCGATGCCGATCCGGTCGACCCAATAGCCGGGGAAAACCCCTTTTCTTCCCCCGGTTCGAATGGCCCTGCCTGCGATGAAATGTCGTCATGGCTTCTTCCATCTCGATCCGTCAGGCAATCGGCACCCCGAACATGCGGCAGATGGCTGCGCCGCTGCTCATCATCCTCATCCTGTCGATGATGGTGCTGCCGCTGCCGACCTTCGTGCTCGACGTGTTCTTCACCTTCAACATCGCGTTGTCGGTGATGGTCATGCTGGTGTCGCTCTACACGGTGCGGGCGCTCGAGTTCTCGGTCTTTCCGACCGTGCTGCTGGTGACCACGCTGCTGCGCCTGTCGCTCAACGTGGCCTCCACCCGGGTCGTGCTGCTCGAAGGCCATACCGGTCCGGACGCAGCCGGCAAGGTGATCGAGGCCTTTGGCCACTTTCTGGTCGGCGGCAACTACGCGGTCGGCATCGTCGTGTTCATCATCCTCACCGTGATCAACTTCGTCGTCGTGACGAAGGGTGCGGGCCGCATCGCTGAAGTCGGCGCCCGCTTCACGCTGGACGCGATGCCGGGCAAGCAGATGGCGATCGACGCCGACCTGAACGCGGGCCTGATCGGCGAGGACGACGCGCGCCGCCGCCGCAAGGAGATCGCGGACGAAGCCGACTTCTACGGCTCGATGGACGGTGCGTCGAAATTCGTGCGCGGTGACGCCGTCGCCGGCATCCTCATCCTGCTCATCAACATGATCGGCGGCCTGCTGATCGGCGTGATGGAGCACGACATGAGCGCCGGCCAGGCCGCCAAGGCCTATGTGCTGCTGACCATCGGCGACGGTCTGGTCGCGCAGATTCCGTCACTCATCATTTCGATTGCGGCCGGTCTCGTCGTGTCGCGCGTGGGCAGCGGCGAGGACGTCGGTGGTCAGGTCATCGGCCAGCTCTTCGGCGACGCCCGCGTGCTCGGGATTTCCGCCGGCATCATGGGCCTGATGGGCATGATTCCGGGCATGCCGAATTTCGTGTTCCTGCTGCTCGCAGCCGGGCTCGGCTACCTCGCCTGGCGCAATCTGGTGGCGCGTGCCGAACCGCAGGCCAGGGAGGCCGAGCAGGCCGCCGCAGCACAAGCCGCCCAGGCTGCGGCACCGGCGCAGGAGTCTCAGGAAGCGGGCTGGAGCGACGTGGTGCCGGTCGACACACTCGGTCTGGAAGTCGGCTACCGCCTCATTCCGCTGGTCGATCGCGGACAGGACGGCGAGCTGCTCAAGCGCATCCGCGGGCTGCGCAAGAAATTCGCAGCCGAAATCGGTTTCCTGACGGCGCCGGTGCATATCCGCGACAACCTCGAACTCAAGCCCAACGGCTATCGCATCACGCTCAAGGGCGTTGATGTCGGCAGCGGTGAAGCCTATCCGGGCAGCCTGATGGCGATCAATCCGGGCCGTGTCGCCGGCACGCTGCCGGGGCGCGAAGCCCGCGACCCGGCGTTCGGCCTGCCGGCGGTGTGGGTGGAGCAGGGGCTGCGCGAACAGGCGCACGCGCTGGGCTACACCGTGGTGGACGCCGCGACCGTGGTGGCCACGCACATGAACCATCTCATCCTGACCCACGCAGCCGAGCTGTTCGGACGGCAGGAAGCCCAGGCCCTGCTCGAACACGTCGGCCGCGACCAGCCCAAGCTGATCGAGGATCTGGTGCCCAAGGCGCTGCCGCTGTCCGTGGTGCAGCGTGTGCTGCAGAGCCTGCTGGAAGAGGGCGTGGCGATACGCGACATGCGTTCCATCGTGGAAACGCTGGCCGAACATGCGCCGCGCACCCAGGACCCGATGGAACTCACGTCGCGGGTGCGCGTATCGCTCGGCCGGGCCATCGTGCAGCAGCTGTTTCCGGGCAATGCCGACGTGCAGGTCATGGTGCTCGATCCGGGCCTGGAGCGCCTGCTCGGTCAGGCCATGGGGGCTGGCGGAGACGGCTCGGTGATCGAACCGGGTCTGGCCGACACGCTGATGCGCGAAGTCGCGAGCAGTGCCCAGCAGCAGGAAGAAACGGGGCTGCCGGCGGTGCTGCTGGTGCCGGCGCAGCTGCGCTGGCTGTTGTCGCGCTTCCTGCGCCGCGTCGTGCCGAGCCTCAAGGTTCTCGCAAATTCGGAAGTTCCTGAAACACGCACCATCAAGGTGACCTCAGTGATCGGAGTCAAATGATGACACCTCGCAAGTATCTCGCAGCCAGTGCGCGTGACGCCCTTCGTCGCATCAAGGAAGACCTCGGCCCGGACGCCATCGTGCTGTCCAATCGCCCGGTCGACGGTGGCGTGGAAATTCTCGCACTGCCGGCGAACGCGCTGGAAACCATGGCGGCGCCGGTGAAGAAGCCGGTGCCGAAGCCGCAGGCAGCGCCGGCTGCGGTTTCGCGGCCGTCCGCCGAGGACGACGATTTTCAGGTGACGCTGTCCAGTCGTGTGGCCGCCCGCGCACCTGCCCCGAGCGAAGAGGTGCGCGCGCCGCGCCCGTGGCAGCCTTACAAGCCGCGTCCTGCGACACCCAGCGAACTGCGTTCGATGGCGCAGCACCGTGACGTGGCCGCAGCCAATACGCAACTCGACGCTCACGCGGAGGTGCCGATGCATCGCACGGCAGCCGAAGCCGAACCTGTGGCGCGGCGTGCCGCCGCACCGCTGCCGGTGAGCGAGCGCGCGCCGGAGCTCGACAGCGCCTTGCGCGAGGAACTGGGCAGCATCCGTCGCATGCTGGAGCAGCAACTGGCTGGTTTTGCGTGGGGCGAGGTATCACGTTCGTCGCCGCTCAAGACGACGCTGGCCGCCGAAATGCTCGAATCCGGCTTCAGTGCCGTGACGACGTATCGCATGCTGGACCGCCTGGGCAATTCCGACTCGCTGGCGGCGGCGCGCAACGAGTTGCGCACGCTGATCGGCCGCGACCTGATCACGCTCAATTCCGACGCAGACATAATCGACCGCGGCGGCGTCTATGCGCTGGTCGGCCCGACCGGTGTCGGCAAGACCACTTCCACGGCGAAGCTGGCCGCGCGTTGCGTGGTGCGCCACGGCGCCGACAAGGTGGCGCTGCTGACCACCGACGGCTACCGGATCGGCGCGCATGAACAGTTGCGCATCTATGGCCGCATCCTCGGCGTGCCGGTGCATGCGGTGCGCGACGCGTCCGACCTGCGCCGCATGCTGGTGGAACTGCGCGACAAGCACATGGTGCTGATCGACACAGTCGGCATGAGCCAGCGCGACCGCGCCGTGACGGAACAGATTGCCATGCTGTCGTCCAGCGGCGACGTGCGCCGCCTGCTGCTGCTCAATGCCGTCGCACGCGCCGATGCGCTGGACGACGTGGTGCGCGCCTATTCATCTCCCAATGGCGGCGCCGACCTGGCGGGCGCCATCATCAGCAAGGTGGATGAATCGGTCACCCTCGGGCCGGTGCTCGACGTGCTGATGCGCCACGAGCTGCCGCTCTACTACGTGGCCAACGGGCAGCGCGTTCCGGAAGACCTGCACCTGCCCAACCGGGCCTATCTGCTGCACCGCGCGCTGCGCGCCGCCGGCGAGGAGTCCTCGCAGCACCTTTCCGCACAGGATGCCGGCTTGCTGATGTCGACGTCGCGTCGTGGCACGTACAGCGAGGTGAGCCGTGGCTGATTTCATGAACGATCAGGCGTCCGGCCTGCGTGCGCTGTTCCGCCGCTTCCCGACCCAGCGCGTGAGCTTTGCCGGCGCCACCGCCGGCGTCGGCAGTACATCCATCGCCTTGGGCGCCGCGCTGGAAGCGGCGCGCAGCGGTTTGCGCGTGACGGTGATCGACGAACACCAGGGCGCCGGCTCGGCCGTCGCGCGCCTTGGCCTGACGTCGCGGCTCGACCTGCTGCAGGCGGTCAACCGCGACGCGACACTGTCTTCGGTGCGGCTGGCGTCGCAGCACGGCGTGTCCGTGGTGCCCGCTGCGCGCCTTGCGGCAGCGTCCCCGCAGCTCAACCGCCTGCAATCGGAGGCGCTGGACGAAGCGCTGATCGAATTGACGCGCGACACCGAACTGCTGGTCGTCGACTGCGCGCTGGACGGCGGGCAGCTGTCCGCGCTGGCCCGCCGCTGCGACCGTCTGGCGGTCATCACCGCTGCGTCGGGTGTCAGCATCACTGCGGCGTATGCACTCATCAAGCGGCATGTCGCGGGCAACGCGCCGCTACCGGCCAGCTCGGCGCGACCGGTGCATGTCGGCGTCAGCCGCGCGCGTTCGGTGGCTGACGCCCGCCAGGCCTTCGCCAGCCTCAATGGCGTTGTGAGCGAGCATCTGGGCAGTGCGCTGCACTGGCTGGGCTGCCTGACATCGGGCTTCGAACGCCCGCCTTTTGCCGTGACGGGGGACGATGCCCTCAAGATGGGGCGCGATCTTGCCGAAAAGCTCTTCGTAGCCCGCGAGTCGGAGAAGCCCGGTATTTCAACGTCGATACACGACTCCCCTTCAGGTGGCCCGATCGGGCAGCCCGAAGGGGTTTCGGCCCGCGTAGCCTGATCGCGCGGCCGGCCGAAGCAGAGGACGAGAAACATGTACAACGCATCCGGGACACTGGACCGCGACCAGCTGGCCAAGCACTACGCGCCACTGGTCAAGCGCATTGCCTATCACCTGATGGCGAAGTTGCCAGCCAGCGTGCAGGTGGAGGACATCATCCAGAACGGCATGCTGGGTTTGCTCGACGCAATGGGGCGTTACGAGGAAGGACTTGGCGCGCAGTTCGAAACCTATGCCGTTCAACGCATCCGCGGCGCCATGCTCGACGGCCTGCGCGAGAACGACTGGTTGCCGCGCAGCCTGCGGCGCGACATGCGGCGCATCGAAACGGCGATCCATACGCTCGAACAGCAGAACGGCCGCCAGCCGACCGAAGGCGAGCTGGCGGATTCGCTTGGCCTGCCGCTGGGCGACTATCAGAAGATGCTGCAGGAGGCGCGCGGTTACCAGCTCGTGTATTTCGAGGATTTCACAGACGGCGATGACGACGACTATCTGGATCGTCACAGTGTCGGCACTGCGGATCTCGATCCGCTCGAACGCCTGCTCGACAAGAACATGCGCGACGTGCTCGTGCGCTCGATCGGCGACCTGCCGGAGCGCGAGAAGACGGTGATGGGCCTGTACTACGAAGAGGACCTGAACCTGCGCGAGATCGGCGAGATTCTCGGTGTGTCCGAGTCGCGCGTGTGCCAGCTGCACAGCCAGGCCATCGCCCGCCTGCGCAGCCGCATTGCGGCGCGTGGCTGACCGCGGTCACGACGCCACATGCGTACGCGCATCGATCGCATCAGCTTCGTCGGTCTGGGACTCGGCCTGGCGGCCATCATGGCCGGGCAGTTGCTGGAAGGCGGGCGCCTTTCGTCGCTGTTCCAGCCGGCGGCCCTCGTCATCGTGCTCGGCGGCACCATGGGCGCGACGATGTTGCAGACCCGCTTTCCCATTTTCATGCGCGGCATGCGCATGGGCCGCTGGGCCTTTGTCACGCCGATGCAACCGCCCGACGACATGATCCGGAAGCTCGTCGGCTGGGCGCAGTTGTCGCGCCGGGAAGGCATTCTGGTGCTGGAAAAGCACGTCGAGACGGAGCCCGATCCGTTCATTCGAAAGGGTGTGCAGCTGCTCGTCGACGGCGCTGATTCGGAACGCCTGCGCGAGGTGATGGAAGTCGAGATCACCACGTACGAGAACACCTTGAGGCAGGCAGCGCGCGTATGGGACGCGGCGGCGGGCTACTCGCCCACTGTGGGCATTCTGGGCGCGGTGCTCGGACTCATTCACGTGATGGAGAACCTCGGTGACCCGACCCGACTGGGTGCCGGCATTGCCACGGCCTTCGTCGCGACGATCTACGGCGTGGGCGCCGCCAACCTGCTGTTCCTGCCGATCGGGCGCAAGCTCCAGGCGCAGGTGTCGCTGCTGATCAGCGTGCGCGAGTTGTTTGTGGATGGCCTCGTCGGCATCGCCAACGGCGACAATCCGCGCATCATCGAAAGCCGGTTGCTCGGGTACGTGGCCCCGATTCCGGACTGACGGGCACCGGCCATGAGAAATCGCCGCTACGTTCCCGAGTCCGAGGAGAACCATGACCGGTGGCTCGTTTCCTACGCCGATCTGGTGACCTTGCTGTTCGCCTTCTTTGTCGTGATGTATGCGATTTCCCAGGTCAATGAAGGCAAGTATCGCGTGCTCAGCCAGTCGCTGAACAGCGCGTTTGCGGCGCGCGACGGCGCGCGTCTCATCGAGTTGCCGGCCACCGATCCGGGCGAGGCCATGCAGATCGAACTCGAACAGTTGCGCATGCAGCGCGCGGCGCAGAAAGAACAGGAACGCAAGGAGCGCGCGGACACCGCCGCGCGCGATCTGAAACAGGCGCTTTCGGCGCTGACCCGTGATGGGCAGGCCAGCGTCACCGAGGGCGCGCTCGGCATCACCGTCGACCTCGACGCGCAGTTCCTCTTCGGCGCCGGCGAGGCGGCACTCGCGCCGGCAGCGCAACCGGTCATTGCCGCGATGGCGCGCGTGCTGCTTTATTCGGAATTCCCGCTGGTGATCGAAGGCCATACCGACAACGTGCCTGCCAGCGGGCGTCTCGGCTCGAACTGGGAACTGTCCGCGCTGCGCGCCGCCACCGTGACGCGCGTGTTCGCCGAGCAGGGCATCATCCCGGCCCGGCTGACGGCGGCAGGACTTGCCGATCAGCGACCGGTGGCCGACAACGCGACGGAAGAGGGGCGGGCGAAAAACAGGCGAGTGTCGATCCGCATTGAAACCTATGCCACGGACCGTGCGTCGACCGGCGATCCGGCGCGCCATGAGCCGGCCAGCGTGCCGGAAGGCAGCCTGGGCTCAAGTTTTCCGCGCTTGTGACCCGCTCATTCCCGGCGCCGTTCCCGGCGCGGCTCGCCGGCGCGCTCCGGTGTCGGCGCGTCGGCGTGCGAAAGGCCTGAATACAGCGGCGGCACGGTGCCGGGGAGCAGGCGGTCGGCGACCCTGCGCTGGGTTGCATCGAGCAGTGCATAGAGCGCGTTTGCCGCGTCGGCCACATCCTCCATCGCACCGAGCCGGTTGCGCACGACATCAACCTTGCGCCCGATCTGGCGCAGTGCGTCGAGCCGGGCAACCGGGCGCGGATCCAGACGGAACTGGTCGGCCATCAGCGTACCGACACTGTCGCGATAGCGATCCCAGGCAGGTTGCTGAGTCGGCGTGAGCGCAAGCGCGCGCTCGACGCCGGACAACTGCGTCTGCAGGTCGTCACGAACGCGCGCGGCGCCATCGACATTCGAACCCCGAGCGTCGCCGCGTCCCGGCGGAGGGCCGCCGCGGTGTGGGTGATCGTCGCCCGAATCGGGACTGCCGGCGCAGGCCGTGAGCAACAGGGTCAGCGCCAGCAGGCGGACGGCAGGGGAGCTGCATGCAGAGAACATGGCGGTGCGGGCGTCATTGAACATGCGCGCACTGTGACCGGCCGGTGCAAACACCGTGTTGCCGGCTGCGAATCCTTGTCTGGCGGATGTAAGGGGGTGTTGCCGGGGGGCTCAGGCGCTGCCGAGCGAGCGCCGAGACGTGCGCGCAGCGGCCAGACCGTCGGGGCCGTAGGTCGATGCCTGTTCAGCGGCCGACATGAGTACCGCCAGCGCCTGCTGGCTGGATTTCATCTGGGAGCGGATCAGCAAGCCGTTGGCCTGATTCAGGTCGTGGGCTTCGCGGGCGAGCGCCAGAAGATCCGTGAACGGGCCGCGGCAGACATCCCAGTCCGGGCTGCTGCCGAACAGCGCGTCGATGTCTGAACGCGCCGGTGTGGCACCGGCGTGCGCGAGCAGCATCGTGCGCGCGTCGCCCAGCTGGCTCAGCCGTGCATAGGCTTCGGACTTGTGCTGTGCCAGCACGGCGAGGCTGTCCGCCTCGCCGGCGATCAGCGCGCTGCGCTCGGCATGCAGATGGCCGAGGGCGGCGCGCAACGTCGCCGTTTCCTCGGCCAGCAGCGCGGCAAGCCGCGTCGGCGTCTGAGCAGCGAAGTCGTTCTGTGCCATCAGGTGGCCGGGCGGGCGTTCAGCATCTGGCGCACGTTTTCGATCAGGCTGTCGGCAACGCGATCCGCGTTGACCTTGAACCGACCGTCGGCAATGGCCTGCTTGATCTCGTTGACGCGAGCACTGTCGACCACCGGTACGTTGGCGATCGTTGCATCCAGTTCGCGCAGCCGCGCGGACATGCCGGAAATGTCGACCTGCGCGCCGGAGGCGGCAGCCGAAGAAGTTGAACCTGTCGCGCTGGTGCCAGACGCGTTCCGGTTGGCCGATGTTGCCGTCGGGGCTAGCGGCTTACCAGTTCCGTCGATTTTCACGATGAACCCTTTCAAGTGACGTTCGACCGGTATTACGACGGCGCTGCTACAAAACTTTAGGACTTTTTGTAGGGAGTCGTCTTACACGGAGGTCCGCTCGTGACTATACCAAGCGCCGGCACGGGGGGGCGACCCGTCGCGCGTCAGTAGACGACTTCGACCAGCCCTCCCGGACGGGCGACGCCGCTCACCACCTGGCCGCCGCCAGTGCGCACTTGAACCGTTTGCCCGGGTTGCGCGCTGGCCAGCGCGCGACCGTCGTGACTCACCGAAAAGCCGGTGCCGCGCGCGAAGATCTTCACGATCTGGCCCTGCTGCACGGCAACCGGTGCGCGCAACCAGTCAGCGCGCAACGGCTGGCCCGCACCGATGGATACGTTGACCGACAGGCCGATGACCTGCTGCGGGTCGGTGATCATGTTGGGCGGCAGTTCCGTGAGGTCGCCGCGCACGAATCCGTAGTCACCCTCGGCAATGACCTGACCGCGGCCGAGTGCGCGCGCCGCGACGAGGTATTCGCCGTCGAGACGGACACGCGACGGAATATAGATGGTCCAGCTCGCGCCGGAATAGCAGCGCACGCCGACATTGATACGGCCCCAGGCGCGCGAGCCGGGTGGCAGGAAGGCTTCATGCGCGGCGCACGGCGCCAGCGCGAGGCGCGGGTCGACCTGGCCGACTTCGATGCTGGCCTGACCGGGCATGCCGGCGACCTGGCTTTGCAGGAACTCGGCGGCGCTGGCGCGCAGCGCGTCGGCGTCGGTCTGTGCCAGCGCAACGCTGCTCAAAGCCATCCATGCAAGGAACGAAAGACAACGGGTCATGGCGGGCTCCTTTTCGATGGCTGCCATTGCAACACGCGGCAGGTCGATCCAATGCCGGAAATAGGATGCAAAGCACGGCCCTGTTCCACATCGGGCGGCCGGATTGCCTCTTTATCCACCTTGCCGCGCCGCAAACCCTTTACGGATAAGGGTTTGAGCGATTCCGGGCGGGGTTTTGGCGGCAAAGCTTGCCGCTTGCAGGCGGCAGATCGCCGGGAAAGGCGGGGCACGAACGGCCCTTTTTTGCCGATCGGGCCGCAGATCGGCCCCGTAGAGTGCATGGCACGATAGCTGCAATGGGATACCCATCATGCCGACACCTCTCGACAGACTGCTCGATCTTCCCCAAGCCGCACTCGGTGTGCGGGCCACGCGTCAACAGGCGCTGGCGTCGAACATCGCCAATGTCGATACGCCGCACTTCAAGGCGCGTGATCTGGATTTCCGCAGTGCGCTACAAAGCGCGATGGGCGGCTCCGTCGGAGGGCCGGTGGAACTGGCCCGCACCTCGACGCGCCATCTCGCCGCGCAAGGCGGCGGCGCGCTTGACCAGTCAATGATGTATCGCACGGAAACGCAATCGAGCGTCGATGGCAACACGGTCGACATGGATGTGGAACGCGCAGCCTTTGCCGAGAACTCGGTGCAGTACGAAGCGCTGCTCACGTTTATCAGTGGCCGTCTGCGCACCATGCAGAACGCCATTCAAGGCCAGTAAGGGGAGTCTGAACCATGGGCAACATGTTCAATGTATTCGGTATCGCAGGCTCGGCACTGACCGCGCAATCGGTCCGCCTGAACACGGTATCGAGCAATCTGGCGAATGCCGATTCGATCACGTCGTCCAATGGTCAGCCGTACCGCGCCAAGCAGGTGGTGTTCGAGGCGAAGCCGATCAACGATGGCGGCGACGCCAGCGGCGTTCGCGTGACGCAGATCGTCGAGAGCGCGGCGCCGATGCGCACGACCTTCGATCCGACGAATCCGGCCGCCGATGGCGACGGCTACGTGCAGATGCCCAACGTCAATGTCGTGGAAGAGATGGTGAACATGATCTCGGCCTCGCGCTCGTATCAGACCAACGCGGAAATGATGAACACCGCCAAGCAGCTGATGCTCAAGACACTCACCATCGGACAATAAGGAAATCACCATGGCCGTCAGTTCCGTCACGGGCAGTTCGATCAACGACATCTACGACTCGTTGAACACGACCAAGGCCGAAGCGAGTTCGGAGATCGATCAGGCGCAGAACCGTTTCCTGATGCTGCTCACCACGCAGCTGCGCATGCAGGACCCGCTCAATCCGATGGACAACGCGCAGGTCACTTCGCAACTGGCGCAGATCAGCACGGTGGACGGCATCACCAAGCTCAACAGCACGCTCGAAAAGCTGACGGCAAGTTCAACCGAGGCGCAGCACCTGCAGGCGGCCGCAATGGTGGGCCACGCCGTGCTCGTGGAGGGCTCGTCGCTCACCCTCGTCGAAGGTGCCGCGCTGGGCGGCGTCGAACTGACGACGCCGGCGGATCGCGTCACGGTGACCGTCAAGAGCGCGAGCGGCGCGGTGGTTCGCGAGATCGAGCTGGGCGAGCAGGACGCCGCCGGTGTCGTCCAGTTTGTCTGGGACGGCAAGGACAGTTCTGGCACGGCAGTTGCTCAGGATGGCAAGTACTCCTTCACCGTGAAGGCGGTGCTGGGTAACAACACATTGGTCACCACGCCTCTGGAACTTGCGGTGGTGAGCAGCGTGGAGCGCAGCGGCGGAAACACCCGCCTGAACCTTGGCCAGCAGGGGCTGGTCACGCTGAACGACATCAAGCAGATTTACTGATCGGGAGTTGAATCATGGCTTTCCAGCAAGGACTTTCCGGACTGAACGTAGCGTCCAAGGCACTCGATGCCATCAGCAACAACGTGGCCAACTCGACTACCGTCGGCTACAAGCAGTCCGTGGCACAGTTTGCCGACATCTACGCCTCCACGCTGGGTGGCGGCTCGACGACACAGATCGGTATCGGCGCTGTCGTCAACGGTGTTGTCCAGCAGTTCTCGCAGGGCAATGTCACGGTCACGAACAACCCGCTCGACATCGCGATCAACGGCAACGGCTTCTTCCGCATGAGCGACAAGGGCACCGTTGTCTATTCGCGCAACGGCCAGTTCGGCGTCGACAAGAGTGGCTACCTGGTCAATGCTGCGGGCCACCGGCTGACCGGTTACGGCGTCGACGTAAACGGCAACGTGATCGTCACGGCGCCGGTGGACATGCGCATCAATGCAGCGGCCACGTCGGGAGACCCGAGCGCGACGACGCTGACGGAACTTGAGGTGAATCTCGACTCCCGCCTGACGCCGCCGCCGACCGCACCGTTCAGCGCGACGGACACGTCGAGCTTCTCGTATTCCACGTCGATGGACGTGCATGATTCGCTCGGCAATACGCACGTCATGTCGATGTACTTCGTGAAATCGGCGACGCCGAACGAGTGGCAGATGTACACGTCGCTGGACGGCGGTGCGGTGGGCGCCGCCCAGACAGTCACCTTCGATTCGTCCGGCAAGCTGACTTCCGGCAGCGTCATCGCGCAGTCGTTCGCGATCACCACCGGCGCGACGTCGCCACTGGCATTCGATCTCGATCTGGCCAACTCGACGCAGTACGGCGACGCCTTCAGCGTCGATGCCGTGTTCGACGACGGCTACGAACCGGGCCGCCTGTCGGGCCTGAGCGTGTCGCCGGAGGGCATCATCCAGGGCCGCTATTCGAACGGCGAAACCCGCACGCTTGGCCAGATCGTGATGGCCACCTTCCAGAATCCGGACGGTCTCGTCCAGCTTGGCGGCAACTCGTGGGCCGAGTCCTCATTCTCCGGCCCGCCGGCTGTCGGCGCGCCAGGCACGGGCAACCGAGGTGGTCTGCAGCCCGGTTCGGTCGAAGACTCGAACGTCGATCTCACCGCAGAACTGGTCAACATGATCACGCAGCAGCGTGCCTATCAGGCCAATGCCCAGTCGATCAAGACGCAGGACCAGATCATGCAGACGTTGGTGAACCTGCGTTGATTGAGGAGCTGTCATGGACCGCGTGATCTACACCGCAATGACCGGGGCGAAGTGGACGCTGGAGCGCCAGGCTTCGGTGTCCCACAACCTCGCCAACGCGTCGTCCACCGGCTACCGCGCCGAAGAACACCGTTTGCGCGCGGTACCGGTGCAGACCGAGGCGTTCGCGTCGCGTGCATTCGTGGTCGATGCCAGTGTGAGAAACAGTTTTGCGTCCGGCCCGCTGCAGCAGACGGGCCGGACGCTGGATGCCGCGGTGCAGGGCAGCGGCTGGTTCGCGCTGGCGATGCCCGACGGCAGCGAAGCGTATACGCGCAACGGCAGCATGCAGATCAGCCCGACCGGCGTTCTGCAGAACCATAACGGAATTCCGATCCTGGGTGACTCCGGCCCGATCACGGTGCCGCCGGATACCGAAGTGACGATAGGCGCGGACGGCACGCTGACCGCCGTTCAGCGTACGGGTGGCGCGAACCAGGCCAACACGATCGGTCGCCTCAAGCTGGTCGACCCACCGGAGAACACGCTGGTACGCGGCGACGACGGACTGTTCCGCGTCAATACCCCGGGGCCGTCGCCGCAGGCCGAGAACGTTCGCGTCGCGGGCGGTTACCTCGAAGGCAGCAATGTGAATGTGGTGGACCAGGTCGTGGCGATGATTTCGCTGTCGCGCCAGTTCGAGATGCAGACGCGCATGTTGCAGACGGCAGAGCGCAATGACCAGGCGGCGTCGCAGCTGCTGTCCAACCGATAACCGGAGAGACCGACCATGATTCGCTCGCTGTGGATTGCCCGCACCGGCATGGATGCACATCAGACCCAGCTCGATGTCATCACCAACAATCTTGCCAACGTCAGCACGAACGGCTTCAAGCGCGCGCGCGCCGTGTTCGAGGACATGCTGTACCAGACGATCCGCCAGCCCGGCGCGCTGAACACGCAACAGACCACCATTCCGTCGGGCCTGCAGATCGGCACCGGCGTGCGCCCGGTCGCCACCGAACGCATCCACACCCAGGGCAATCCGCAGCAGACCGGTAACTCGCTGGACGTCGCGGTCCAGGGTGAAGGTTTCTTCCAGATCGAGATGCCGGACGGCACGCTTGCCTACACCCGCGACGGCGCGTTCCAGAAGGACGGACAGGGTGTGCTCGTCACCTCCAGCGGCTTTCCGGTACAGCCGCAGATCACCATTCCGCCGGATGCGCTGACGGTGACGATAGGCCGCGATGGTGTCGTCAGCGCACTGCAGGCCGGCCAGACCGCGCCGACGCAGATCGGACAGCTTCAGCTGGCCACCTTCGTCAACAACGGCGGCCTGCAGAGCGTCGGCGAGAACCTGTATGTCGAAACCGTATCCAGCGGCACGCCGACGCCGAACACACCGGGGACCAATGGCGCGGGCCTGCTCAACCAGGGCTTTGTCGAAACGTCGAACGTGAACGTGGTCGAAGAACTGGTGAACATGATCCAGACGCAGCGCGCCTATGAAATCAATTCCCGCGCGATCCAGACCTCGGACCAGATGCTGGCCCGCCTGACGCAGCTGTGATGCTGCGTGGAGATGCAGTCATGAACACCGAACGCGTGCAGCTCGTTGCCCGGATTTCCGGCTTTGTTTTCGTGCTCGTGGTGGCGGTACTGCTCACCGGCTGCGTGACGACGACGCCGCCGACGGCCGTGCACCAGCCGATGTCGGTGCGTCCGGCCACGAACACGAATTACGTGCAGAACGCCGGCGCCATCTATCAGCCGGGCGGTGTGCGACCGCTGTTCGAAGACCGGCGCGCACGCAATGTCGGCGACACGCTGGTGATCAACATCAGCGAGCGCACCCAGGCCGCCAAGAAGTCCGCGAGCTCGGCCGATCGTTCGCAGGAGGTGTCACTCGGCGTGCCGACGCTTACCGGCCTGCCGTTCAAGGGCGTGGCGGGTGCCAGCCTGAGCGCTATCGGCGACAACGCCTTCACGGGCAAGGGCGCGTCGTCGGCCGACAACAACTTCACCGGGACCATCACCGTCACCGTCATCGAGGTGCTGCCCAACGGCAACATGCTGGTGTCGGGCGAGAAGCAGGTGGCGATCAACCAGGGCAACGAATTCATCCGCTTCTCCGGCGTGGTCAATCCGATCCAGGTGACGGGTTCGAACACTGTTCAATCGACACAGGTGGCCGATGCGCGCATCGAGTATCGCGCCAGCGGCTATATCGACGAAGCACAGGTGATGGGCTGGCTGGGCCGTTTCTTCCTGAGCTTCCTTCCGTTCTGAGGCGATGGCGCCAGCGGCAGGAATGCCTGCCTATTCCGGCCATTGAAGCGCTGGTGTGCGGCGTATAAAAGACGCTGTATTCCGGAGGGCGAAACGTCATGAAACGCATCACCATCTTTTTCCTGCTCGCACTGCTGGCCGCGGTACCGGCCAGCGCGGAACGCATCAAGGATCTCGCGTCGCTGTCCGGCGTGCGCAACAACCAGCTCGTGGGCTACGGCATCGTGGTCGGGCTGGACGGATCGGGCGACCAGACCACGCAGACGCCGTTTACCGTGCAGAGCATCATCAACATGCTCGGCAACATGGGCGTGACGCTGCCGCCCGGCCAGAACCTGCAGCTGAAGAACGTCGCGGCCGTGATGGTCACGGCCAGCCTGCAGCCGTTCGCCCGCCCCGGCCAGACGATGGACGTGACGGTATCGTCGATGGGCAACGCGAAGAGCCTGCGCGGCGGCACGCTGGTCATGACGCCGCTCAAGGGCGCTGATGGTCAGGTCTATGGCATCGCCCAGGGCAATGTCGTGGTCGGCGGCATCGGCGCGTCGTCCGGCGGTTCGTCGGTCACCATCAATCATCTGTCGGTCGGGCGCATCGCCGGTGGCGCGACGGTCGAGCGAGCGGTGCCGACGACGGTGGGCGAAGGCGAATTCATCAATCTTGAAACACATACTTCCGACTTCGGCACGACGCAGCGCATGGTGGATGCGATCAACGCCAGCACGGCACCCGGTACCGCGCTCGCTGTTGATGCGAGACGCATCCAGGTGCGCGCGCCGATGGATCCGAACCAGCGCGTGGCCTTCATGAGCCGTCTCGAAAACCTCGACGTGACGCCTGCGCTGCAGGCAGCGAAGGTGATCGTCAATTCGCGCACCGGTTCGGTCGTGATGAATCAGGCGGTGACGCTGGACACCTGCGCGGTCGCGCACGGCAACCTGTCGGTGACGGTCAGTGCGGAGCCGGTCATCAGCCAGCCGCCCCCGTTGTCGGCCGGGCAGACGGTGGCCACGGAGCGCAGCCAGATCGACATCCAGCAGGAGGGCAGCGCGCTCATCAACGTGAAGAAGGGCGCCAACCTGTCCGAGGTCGTGCGCGCGCTCAATGCGCTGGGCGCCAATCCGCAGGATCTCATCGTCATCCTTCAGGCTATGAAGGCCGCCGGCGCACTGCGCGCCGAACTGGAAGTGATCTGACATGGACAATCCGGCGCTCAATACCCTGGCTGCAGATGTGCGCGGGCTGGACGTGCTGCGCCGCGCATCGCGTGACAACTCGCCGGGTGCGCTCAAGGCCGCGGCCAAGCAGTTCGAAGCGATGTTCCTGCAGGTGGTGATCAAGTCGATGCGGGAGGCTTCGCCGGGCGATGATCTGTTCGGCGGGCAGGAGAGCAAGGTCTATCAGGACATGCTCGATCAGCAGTGGGCCCAGGTGATGACCGAAGGCGGCGGCGCGGGCCTGGCGTCCGTGCTGGAGCGCCAGCTGGTCGCCAGCGCCGAGCGCGCCGACATCACGAAGCCGATCGATCTCAAGCCGCTGGAAGACGCGGCGCGCTATACCGGGCATGCACCGATGCAGCCGCCGGCAAGGTCTGCCGTCGACCGGCAGACCTTGCAGGGCAGATCCGTCGAACCTGCGCTGGCGGCCGTCGCGGCGCTACAGCCGCCGCCGGTCGGCCGGGATGCGCCGGCGCATGCACGGGCCTTCGTCGAGCGGGTCTGGCCGGCGGCACTGTCGGCCAGCCGGGAAACCGGCATTCCTGCGCAGTTCCTCGTGGCCCAGGCGGCGCTGGAAACCGGTTGGGGCCGGGCGGAGCTGAGCGGCGCCGACGGCGCGCCCAGTCATAACCTGTTCAACATCAAGGCCGGAAGCAGCTGGCAGGGCAAGACGGTCACTGCGTCCGCCAGCGAGTTCATCGACGGCAGCTGGACGAAACAGAACGATGCCTTCCGCCGCTACGACTCCTACGAAGAAAGCTTCGCCGACTATTCCCGCTTGCTGCTGAATCAGCCGCGCTATGCGGGCGTGGTCGGTGCGCAGGACGCGAGCAGCTTTGCGCAGGGCCTGCAGCGTGCCGGTTACGCAACCGATCCGATGTACGGCGCCAAGCTGGAACGCATCATCAACGGTCCTTTGCTGCGTGCGGCAATGACGCGCTGACCGGCAGCAGATCGAGGCAGCGGGTGCGGATGACGTCGGCCTGCGCCGTCGCGCCAGCCTGCGTCAGCGCCCGGTGGCAGGCGTCGAGCGCATGCAGCAGCGACGCTTCATCGGTCACGGCGCGCAGCAGTGGCGCCAGGCTGTCAGTGCGACCGCGCAGCGCGCGTCCGGCGCTTTCGATGAGGTAGAGGCGAGCCAGCGCGAGCGAGCGCCGGCCTTCGGCCCGCGACGGCCCGGCGCCTTGCCGTTCCACCAGTCCCGATTCAAGCAGTCTCGTTGCCGCGCCATAGTCGGCATCCTGCCGGCCGAGGGCGGCAAACAGGGCGGCAACATCCTGCCGCCCGTCGACGACGATGAGAAGTGCGCGTTCCTGCGGACTGAGCCGCTGGCGCCGGTGAACCACTTCCGCCCGACCGGCCGTGGTCTTGAAAAGCACGTCCGAGGCCGCGATGCGCGAAATGGGTTGGGTCATGCCGCAGATTTTCGCAGCGCTGTATGACGACAATAAAAACGACCTGGCAAAGGTTTTGCTTAGATAGGCCGTAAGCACTCTTGAAGAGACGGCACATCATGGGAACCCAGCTTTACAACATCGGCATCACCGGGCTGAACGCCGCGCAGGCGGGGCTGGTCACGACCGGCCACAACATCTCGAATGCCTCCACGCCTGGCTACAGCCGGCAAGAGGTAATCTTCGCCACCAACGACCCGCAGATGACCGGCAGCGGCTTCTTCGGGCAGGGCGCGCGAATCGAGACGGTGCGCCGCATATACAGCCAGTTCCTGTCGGCCCAGGTCATGGAGGCGCAGACGCAGAGCGCGGAGTACAGCGCCTACGCCGATCAGATCGGCGCGCTCGACAACCTGCTCGCCGATCCGCTGGCCGGCATGTCGCCGGTCATGTCGGGATTCTTCGATGCGCTGCAGAGCGTGTCCGCCGCGCCGACGTCACTGGCCTCCCGCCAGTCCGCCATTTCTGCCGCGCAGTCCATGGTGTCGCGTTTCAACGCGCTCGACCTTCGGCTTGAACAGGTCCGGGAAGGGATCAACGGCGAGATCAAGGGCACGGTCACCGAGATCAACCAGCTTGCGTCGCAGATCGCCCGCTACAACGACCAGATTGCCGCCGCCGAAGCGACGACCGGCCCGACCCGGCTGGCGAACGACATGCTCGACGCACGCGACCAGTTGATCTCCCAGCTCAATTCCCTGGCGCGTGTGACCCAGTTGCAGCAAAGCGATGGTTCGGTGAACCTGTTCATCGGTTCCGGCCAGCCGCTGGTCGTCGGCAGCAGTTCGTTCAGCCTCAGTGCGACGCCGTCGCTCGAGGATCCGGCCCGCACCGAAGTGACCTACACCGCGCCGGGTGGCGCCGTGCTGCGGCTGCGCGAGGAGTCCATCACCGGTGGCAAGCTCGGAGGCCTGCTCGCCTTCCGCCGCGACACGCTGGATCAGGCGCAGAACGCGCTGGGCCGCGTCGCCATCGGCCTCGCCGAACAGTTCAATGCGCAGCACGTGCTGGGCCAGGACCTGAACGGTGCGCTCGGTGTGAACTTCTTCAATGTGCTGTCGGGCACCGCACTGGCGGCGACCACCAACAGCACGGTCGCGGCGGCGCAGGTGAACGTGACGATCAACGATTCGTCCGAGCTGACGACGAGTGACTACCGGCTCACCTTCGACGGCGCCGCCTATACGCTGACCCGCCTGTCCGACAACCAGTCCTGGTCGGCCGCCACGCTGGGCGGATTGCCGCCGGCCGGCAGCCCGCAGGGCTTCACGCTGGATTCGGGCGCCACGACGCTCGCCGCCGGTGACAGCTTCCTGATCCAGCCGACGCGCAACGGCGCGTCCGACATCAAGGTCACGCTGTCCGATCCGCGCATGCTGGCGGTCGCCATGCCGTTGAGCACCGAGGCCAGCCTTGGCAATACCGGCAGTGGCTCGATCAGCGCCGGCACGGTGAATTCGACCACCGGCCTGCCGCTGGCACCCTCGCCGGGCGGCGACATCACGCTGACGTTCGACGCGACCACCAATACCTTCACCGTCACCGGCGGTCCAGGCGGCACGCTGGCCTACAACCCGGCCACGGATTCGGCGGGCACGACCTTCACGTTCGCCGGGCAGGGCGGTTTCACCTTTGAGATGTCCGGCACGCCGCGCACCGGTGACACCTTCGTCATCAAGGCGAACGCGAGCGGCCAGGGCGACAACCGCAATTTGCTCGCGCTGGCCGCACTGCAGGACGCGAAGACACTGGCTGGCGGTACCACCGGATTCCAGGGCGCGTACGCGCAGATGGTGGCGGAGGTGGGCGCGCAGTCGCGTGAAGTGCAGGTAAACCAGAAGGCGCAGGAAGTGCTGCTGGCTCGCGTGACCGAAGCCCAGCAGTCGCTGTCGGGCGTGAATCTGGATGAAGAGGCCGCCAATCTGCTGCGTTACCAGCAGGCATACCAGGCGGCGGGAAAAATGATCGAACTGGCAAGTCGCCTGTTCGATACCTTGCTGGCGCTTGGCCGCTGAGGAGGTTTGCAATGCGTATCTCGACCAACACGATCTACGACATGGGCACGGCCGGGCTGATCCGGCAGAGCAGCGATCTCTACCGCACGCAGCAGCAGCTGTCGACCGGGCGGCGGGTGCTCGCGCCGTCGGACGATCCGGTGGCGGCCTCGCGCGCATTGGAGATCGACCAGTCGAAGGCGATCAATGACCAGTTCGCGGTGAACCGGCGCGACGCCGCCAGTTCACTCGGTTTCGCCGAGTCGCAGATATATATTGCCGAGGACATCCTTTCAACGGTGCGCGCGCGCGTCGTGCAGGCCGGCAGCGCGGCGCTGGGCGACGAGGACCGCAAGGCGATCGCGACCGACCTGCGCGCGATGTTCTCCGAGCTGATGGGGATCGCGAATTCGCGCGATGCGTCGGGCGACTATCTGTTCGCCGGCTACAAAAGCACGACGCAGCCGTTCTCCGGCAGCGTGGAGGCGGGCGTGTCGTATGCCGGTGACGACGGCCAGCGCGAGGCGCAGGTCGGCAGCAATCGCCGGCTCGCGGTCAGTGACTCCGGCAATGATGTATTCATGCGTGTGCCAAGCGGCAACGGCCGCTTCGCGCTGACGCCCGACAGCAACAATCGGGGCACCGCGGTGCTCGACGCGGGCAGCGTCACCGACATGGCAACCTGGAACGATCCGGCCAATCCCGGTGACTTCAACATCGTGTTCGACGTGTCGGGCGGCGTCACGACCTACGACATCATCGACAACGTCAGCGGCAATTCCCTGCTGACCGGGGCTGCACCGGGCGGCGCGCCGCTGCCCCGCACCTTCCAGCCGGGCGACGTCATTTCCCTGCGCTCCTCCGGCGCCGAGCCGCCGTTCAACTACGGTGCGCGCTTTTCGATGACGGGGGCGCCGGCTGACGGCGACAGCGTGAATCTCAAGATCAGTTCGTCGCAGAGCGTGTTCGAAACGCTGGGCGACGTGATCAAGGCGCTGGAGACACCGGCCAGCGGCGACGCCGTCGCGCTCGCCAAGATCAGCAATGCGGTCGGGTCGGCGCTGTCCAACATCGACCAGGCGACCGATGTGCTGCTCAGCGCGCATGCGCGCATCGGCTCGCGCACCAACGAACTGGATGCCCTCGATTCGCTGGGCGAAGAGGTCAACCTGCAGTTCGAGACCGCGCTGTCCGGCTTGCGTGATCTGAACTACACCGAGGCCATCAGCCGGTTCACGCAGCAGCAGGCATATCTGCAGGCGGCGCAGCAGTCTTTCCTGAAGATGTCGGGCCTGTCACTGTTCAACTACATCGGAGCCTGAGCGATGACCCGTGTGCTGTGCGCCCTGATCGCGGCCGGACTGCTGGCGGCCTGCAGTTCGCTTGACCGGACCGTTCCGGCCAGCGGATCGGTCATACCGAATACCAAGCTGCAGCTCACGCCCGGGTATGCGACGACGGTTGAAAAGCTGGTGTACTTCGGCGGCGCCGCCTACCTGCTCTACGTCGTGCTCGATCCGATGTCGCCGAACTGGAGCATCGACGAAGCGAAACTGTCCGAGGACACCTACTTCCTCGGCATGAAGATGAAGCGCGTGCATACCGGCGGCGACGGCGAGGCCCGCATGGTGTTCAACCGCCGGGCCGAACAGCTGGCGCGCGCCGGCGGTTATGCCGGCTATGAAATCCTCAGCTACAGCGAAGGCATACAGTCGGACCTCGTTGCGCAACGTGTCGGCGAAGGCGTGATCCAGCTGCGCCACGGCACACGCTAGCCGCGTCATTGCACCGGCCGGACACGCCGCCTCGGGTACACTTCGCCCGATGCCGCTCCCCTACTGGCGACTGTCCGCCTACTACTTCTTCTATTTCGCCTTCGTCGGCGCGTTTTCGCCCTACTTCGGCCTCTATCTTTCTTCCATCGGGTTCTCCGCCGCCGACATCGGCATCGTGATGTCGCTGATGCAGGTGATGCGCATCATCGCGCCCGGCATGTGGGGCTGGCTGGCTGACCGGATCGGTGCGCGCACGCCCATCATCCGCGCCGCTGGCGCCGCCAGCCTTGCCGGCTTCATGGTGTTCTTCACGACGGAGCAGTTCGCCGGTGTGTTCATCGCGATGGCGCTGATGTCCTTCTTCTGGAGCGCGTCGCTGCCGCTGGTCGAAGCGCTGACGCTGGAGCATCTGAAGGCGCGCGTCGCGCGCTACGGTGCCATCCGCGTCTGGGGTTCGATCGGTTTCGTGGTGACCGTGCTGGCGCTGGGCGAAATGCTGGACCGCACCGGCATGGGGGCGGTGCTGTGGGCGTGCAGCCTGATTCTGGGTGGCATCTGCCTGTGCGGGCTGGGCCTGACGGAAGCGCCGGTTCACGCGGAACGCGCGGCGGCCACGCAGACGCTGCGCGACATCCTGCGCAGCCGGCCGGTGGCGGGACTGTTCGGCGCGGCCTTCTTCATGAGCTGCGCGCACGGCGCGCTCTACGTTTTTTATTCGATCCACCTTGATGCGCACGGCTACAGCAAGAGCGTCATCGGCGGGTTGTGGACGCTGGGCGTGCTGGCCGAGATCGGCGTATTCCTCTGCATGCCCTGGCTGCTCCGCAGGTTTTCGCTGCGCACCATGCTGCTGACCGCCCTGACGGCGGCGGTGCTGCGTTTCCAGGTGATCGGATGGGCGGTCGATTCGATACTGCTGCTGGTCGCCGCCCAGGTGCTGCACGGACTCACCTTCGGCGCCTTTCATGCCGGTTCGGTGGCGGCGCTGAACAAGTGGTTCGATGCCCGCCAGCAGGCACGCGCGCAGGCGCTCTACGGCAGCGTGTCGTTCGGCGCTGGCGGCATGGTGGGCGGGCTGGCCGCAGGCTGGATGTGGGCGCCGCTCGGCGGGGCCTGGGCATTTGCCCTCAGCTCCCTGTTCGCGCTGGCCGGCTTCCTGCTGCTCCAGTCGAGCTGGCGCGCTGAACCCGCCGTCGCGCACGGCTGACAGCGCGTCGGGCGGTTATAATCTGCGGTTTCGCTGATCAGCCGGAATCGTTGCAATGGCGCAGACGCTCTACGACAAACTGTGGTCCAGTCATGTGGTGCATACCGAAGAAGACGGTACGGCACTGCTGTATATCGACCGCCATCTGGTGCATGAAGTCACCAGCCCGCAAGCCTTCGAAGGACTGCGTCTGGCCGGGCGCAAGCCCTGGCGCGTCAGTTCCATCGTTGCGACTGCCGACCACAACGTGCCGACCGAGCATTCGGAGCAGGGCATCACCGACCCGACTTCGCGTGCCCAGGTGGAAACGCTGGACGACAACATACGTGCCTTTGGCGCGCTCGCGTATTTTCCGTTCCGCGACAAGCGTCAGGGCATCGTGCACGTCATCGGCCCGGAGAACGGTGCCACCTTGCCCGGCATGACCGTCGTGTGCGGCGATTCGCATACGTCGACGCATGGCGCTTTCGGCTGCCTTGCCCACGGTATCGGCACTTCGGAGGTCGAGCACGTGCTGGCGACGCAGTGCCTGCTGCAGAAGAAGTCGAAAGCCATGCTGATCCGCGTCGACGGCGAACTTGGACGCGGTGTCAGCGCCAAGGACCTCGTGCTCTACCTGATCGGGCAGATCGGCACCGCCGGTGGTACCGGCTACGCGATCGAGTTCGGTGGCTCGGCAATCCGCAGCCTGTCGATGGAAGGTCGCATGACGGTCTGCAACATGGCCATCGAGGGCGGCGCTCGCGCCGGCATGGTGGCGGTGGACCAGACGACGATCGACTATCTGCGCGGCCGCCCGTTCTCGCCGCGCGGAGATACCTGGGATCGCGCGGTAGAACATTGGCGCACGTTGAAGTCGGATGACGGCGCGCAGTTCGATCGTGTGGTTGAAATCGACGCCCGCCGGATATTGCCGCAGGTGACCTGGGGTACGTCTCCGGAGATGGTGACCGACGTGCGCGGACAGGTGCCGGCGCCGGAGGATTTCGCCGATCCGGTCAAACGCGAGGGCGTGGCGCGGGCGCTGCAGTACATGGGCCTCTCGCCGCGCACGCCGATCGAGCAGATCCGCATCGACAAGGTATTCATCGGTTCCTGTACCAATTCGCGCATCGAAGACCTGCGCGCCGCGGCGAAGGTTGTCGAAGGCCGTCGCGTGGCCGACAACGTGAAGCTGGCGCTGGTCGTGCCGGGCTCCGGGCTGGTGAAGGCGCAGGCCGAAGCCGAAGGTCTTGACCGCGTGTTCAAGGCGGCAGGCTTCGAGTGGCGCGAGCCGGGCTGTTCGATGTGTCTTGCGATGAACGCGGACCGGCTGGAGCCGGGCGAGCGCTGCGCATCGACGTCGAACCGCAATTTCGAAGGGCGGCAGGGCGCGGGGGGGCGCACGCATCTGGTCAGCCCGCAGATGGCAGCGGCTGCGGCCATCGCCGGCCGTTTTGCCGACGTGCGCGAAGTCATTTGAGATCCGGAAACCGCAACATGAAAGCGATAGTTGTTTTTTTGAGCGTGATGACCTTCGTGCTGGCCGGCTGCAATACCGTGCAGGGCATCGGCAAGGACATCAAGAAGGGTGGCGAAGCCATCGAGAAGTCGGCGAAATAAGGACAGCCATGACTCCATTCACCACACTCGACGGGCTGGTGGCGCCGCTGGATCGCGCCAATGTGGATACCGACGCCATCATCCCCAAGCAATACCTGAAGTCGATCAAGCGCTCCGGTTTCGGCCCGACGCTGTTCGACGAGTGGCGTTATCTCGACGTCGGCGAACCCGGCCAGGATCACTCGAAGCGCCCGAAGAATCCGGACTTCGTGCTGAACCAGCCGCGCTACGAAGGCGCGAGCGTCATGCTCGTACGCGAGAACTTCGGTTGCGGCTCGTCACGCGAACATGCGCCCTGGGCGATCGAGGATTTCGGCTTTCGCGCCATCATCGGCACGACCTTCGCCGACATCTTCTTCAACAACTGTTTCAAGAACGGCCTGCTGCCCATTCGACTGCCGCAGTCCGAAGTCGAACAGTTGTTCCTGCAGTGCCTCGGCACGCCGGGTTACCGCCTGCGCATCGATCTCGAAAGCCAGACCGTGCTGCGTCCGGACGGCCACGCCATCCGTTTCGACGTAGACGCCTTCCGCAAGTACTGCCTGATCAACGGCTTCGACGACATCGGCCTGACCTTGCAGCAGTCGGACAAGATCCGCGAGTTCGAGACGCGTCGCCGCATCGAACAGCCCTGGCTGTACGCCTGATCGGGGCCCGCGCCGACGGGCGCGTGCTTTTCCTGTCAAGCCGGTGCCGGCACGACCACTCGTGCCGGCACCGGCAAAAAATATCTGCTGGTGGATTGCCTGAGCGGCGAACGCCGGCAACGGAACTGAGGAATATATGAAAGTCTGCGTACTCGCCGGTGACGGCATCGGCCCCGAAATCATGGCCGAGGCGCTGCGCGTGCTCGACGTGCTGCGTGGTGATGGCCTGAAGATCGAATTCGAACATGCGCTGCTCGGTGGCTGCGCCGTGGACGCCACCGGCAAGCCGTATCCGGACGCGACATCCGCCCTTGCGCGTGAGGCTGACGCCATCCTGCTTGGTGCCGTGGGCGGCCCACAGTGGGACACGCTGCCGCGCGACCAGCGCCCCGAGCGCGGCTTGCTCGGCATCCGCGCCGAACTGGGCGTATTTGCCAACCTGCGCCCGGCCATCCTGTACCCGGAGCTTGCGAACGCGTCGTCGCTGAAGGCGGAAGTGGTGTCGGGGCTGGACATCCTCATCGTGCGCGAGTTGACCGGCGACATCTACTTCGGCCAGCCGCGCGGCATCGAGGAGCGCGATACGCAATGGGGCCGTCAGCGGGTCGGCTGGAACACCATGATCTACGCTGAGGAGGAAATCCGCCGTATCGGACGCGTCGCCTTCGAGGCCGCGCGCAAGCGCAGCGGCAAGCTGTGCTCCGTCGACAAGATGAATGTGCTCGAATGCACGCAGCTGTGGCGCGAGGTGATTTCGGACATGGCGCGCGACTATCCCGACGTCGAGTTGTCACACATGCTGGTCGACAATGCGGCGATGCAGCTGGTGCGCGCGCCGAAGCAGTTCGACGTGATGGTGACCGGCAACATGTTCGGCGACATCCTGTCGGACGAGGCGTCGATGCTGACCGGCTCGATCGGCATGCTGCCGTCAGCGTCGCTGGATGCGGACAACAAGGGCGTGTATGAACCGAGTCACGGCTCAGCGCCCGACATCGCCGGCAAGGGGGTGGCCAATCCGCTGGCCACCATCCTGTCGGCTGCGATGATGCTGCGCTACAGCGGCGGTGACGAAGCGTCGGCATTGCGCATCGAGAACGCTGTGAAGAAGGTGCTGGCGCAAGGTTTGCGTACCGGCGACATCCACGAGCCGGGCATGCAGCGCGTGGGCACGAAGGAAATGGGCGACGCGGTCATCGCGGCGCTGTAACGGATCAGAGGGCGGGAAAATGTTGAAGCTCGGGATGGTGGGTTGGCGCGGCATGGTGGGTTCGGTGCTGATGCAGCGCATGCGCGAGGAGGGCGACTTCTCGCTGGTGGAGCCGGTGTTCTTCACGACATCAAGCGTCGGCGCGGCCGGGCCGGACGTGGGCGGGGGGCCGGCGCCGCTGCTGGATGCGGGCGACGTGACGCAGCTCGCGAAGATGGACGTCATCATCACCTGTCAGGGCGGCGACTATACGAACGGCGTCTTTCCGAAGCTGCGTGCCGCAGGCTGGAAGGGCTACTGGATCGACGCGGCGTCGAGCCTGCGCATGAATGACGACGCGATCATCGTGCTTGATCCAGTGAACATGGACGTCATCCGCTCCGGCATCACCCGTGGCGTGAAGAACTTCATCGGCGGCAACTGCACGGTCAGCCTGATGCTCATGGGCGTTGGCGCACTGTTTTCCGCCGGCCTCGTCGAGTGGATGAGCGCCATGACCTATCAGGCGGCATCGGGTGCAGGCGCACAGAACATGCGTGAGCTGCTGGCGCAGATGGGTACGCTGCATGCGGCGGCTGGGCCGATGCTCGAGGACGGCGCGTCGGCCATCCTCGACATTGATCGCGCGGTGACCGACAGCCTGCGCAGCGCTGACTTCCCGAAAGCCAGTTTCGGCGTGCCGCTTGCCGGTTCGCTCATCCCCTACATCGACAAGGAGCTGGAGAACGGGCAGAGCCGCGAAGAATGGAAGGGACAGGCGGAGACAAACAAGATACTCGGCCGCAGCGGTGCCGACGTCACGCCGATCGACGGACTTTGCGTGCGAATCGGCGCAATGCGCTGTCATTCGCAGGCGCTGACCATCAAGCTGCGCCGGAACGTGCCGATAGACGAGATCCAAGGCATGCTCCGAGAAGCCAATGCGTGGGCGAAGTTCGTGCCCAACCATCGTGAGGACAGCATGCGCGACCTGACGCCGGCGGCAGTCAGCGGTTCCCTGACCATTCCGGTAGGACGCGTACGCAAGCTCAACATGGGACCTGAATATCTGGGCGCGTTTACCTGCGGCGACCAACTGCTGTGGGGCGCCGCGGAGCCGCTGCGCCGGATGCTGCGCATCCTGATCGAGGCCTGACGCGAGCGGCACGCCGTGCGTTTGAGTGCGGTGTGTCGTAACAGACAGTTTCGCAACATGAAGCGTCTGTTTAGCTTGCAGGGCTAAGACCATGATGTTATTTTGAGATTTGGGTTTTAGCGCGCGAGGAAAACGCGGTGCGTCATAGCGATAAAAAACATTCAATCCGCCTGCTGACCGCGCTGTTGTCGGCGTTGCCTCTGACTGCGGGAGCGGCAGGTTTGGGCAAATTGACGGTGCAATCCGCGATTGGCCAGACCTTGCGTGCCGAAGTCGAACTGTCGGCAAGCAAGGACGAGCTGGCATCGATGAGCGCGCGTCTTGCGTCCCCCAGTGCGTTCAAGCAGGCCGGCGTGGAATTCGGTGCCAGCCTGACCGGCGTCAACGTCAGCGTCGAGCAGCGTGGTTCGACGCCGGTGCTGCTCATCACGACCGACCGGGTGGTGAACGAACCGTATCTCGACATGCTGATCGAATTGAGTTGGGCGTCCGGGCGTCTCGTCCGCGAATACACGTTCCTGCTTGATCCCGTAGGCATGTCCCGACCGGCACCGGTCGAACCGGTTGCGGTCCCCGCGGCTCCGGCGCGTCCGCCTGCCAGGGCGCAACAGTCGTCACAGCCCGCTGCACCCGCCGATGGCAACTATCGCGTGCGCCGTGGCGACACACTCCATCGCATCGCCACCGAGAACGCGCAGGCGGGAGTCAGCCTGGACCAGATGCTGGTTGCCCTGGTCCGCTCGAACCCTGACGCCTTTGATGGCGGCAACATGAACCGCCTGCGCGCGGGCCGCATTCTTGCCATTCCGTCCCAGGCGGAGGCCGAAGCCGTTTCCCCGCAGGAGGCGCGCCGCATCGTGGCTGCGCAGACCCGCGATTTCGCGGCCTATCGTTCGCGTCTTGCCGGTAGCGTGACGCAGGATGGGGCGGCCGCTGATTCGGGCAGCCGTACGTCCGGTGGCAAGATCGAGGCGCGCGTCGAAGATTCCGCGCCCGCTGCCGCGCCTTCGTCGGATCAGGTGCGCGTGTCCAAATCCTCCGCGGATGCCGATCGCAAGGTCAGTGCGCTGGAGGAAGAGGTCATTGCCAAGGATCGCGCGCTGAAGGAGGCAAACAGCCGGCTCGCCGATCTTGAACGCAACGTCCGCGAGCTGCAGCGGCTGGTTGAATTGAAGAGCACCCCGATGGCAGAGGCGCAGCAGAAGGCGGTGCCTTCGGTTGCAACCGAACCGGCAGCAGCGCCTGTGGCGCCAGCTCCGGTCGCCGCCGAATCCCGACCCGCCGACAGACCAGTCCCCGATCTTGTAGCCGGTGCCGACGAGAAACCCGAAGACAAGCCGGTTCCCGATCTGGTCGCTCTCGCTGACGAGAAGCCGGCGGAGGCGCCCGCGACGGAAGCGGCAGCGGCGGTGGAATCCGCAGCGCCTGCCGTTGTGCCGGAGCCCGCCGTACAGGCTCCCGAGGAGCCGGTCGCAGCGGAAGAGCCGGGGCTCCTGACCGACCCGAAGACGCTTGCCGGTCTGGCGGGCATTCTGGTCCTGTTGCTTGGTTTCCTCGGTTATCGCAAATACGGCAAATCGAAGGAATCCTCCGTCATTGATTCGCCGCCCTCCACGACGTCCGGCATGGAGCCGGCCTCGGCATCGACGTCCGTGATCGGTGCAACCGGTGGCGGACAGAGCGTCGATACGAGTGCCAGCTCCATCCAGACTGACTTCAGCCAGTCATCTTTGTCGTCGATCGACGCTGATGAAGGCGTGGATCCGGTCGCCGAAGCCGATGTGTACATGGCTTACGGGCGCGATGCCCAGGCCGAGGAAATCCTGATCGAGGCGCTCAAGAACGAGCCGAACCGTCACGCCATCCACCTGAAACTGCTCGAGATCTACGGCCAGCGCAAGGACGTGAAGCGTTTCGAAAACCTGGCAAGCGAGTTGTATGCGCAAACGGGCGGCAAGGGCGCCGACTGGGAAAAGGCGGCGCTGCTAGGCAGATCGCTGGACCCGTCCAATCCGCTGTACGGCGGCGGTGACGTCGCCGACGAAGCGGACGAGGACGAGCAGTCTTCGCTGGCGGCTACGGTTGTCGTCAGTGGTGCCGACAAGATGCGCGACACCTGGACGTTGCCGGGTGACATCGAGCAGCTCACGTCCGAGAGCGAGCCGACGGTGGCGATCGATCTGAGCAAGGTCGAAAGGGCGGAGTCCGCCGCGCCGGCGGCTGACATCGTTGCTGCGCCGGTGGCGTCCGATGATGCGGGGCTCGATTTCGACCTTGACGTGCAGTCACCGGCAAGTGGCGCGCCGACTGTTGGCGTTGCCACGACGATGACACGGCCCGGCGAGGAGTCGGACGGTGATTCGGCGCTCGATTTCGACCTGGGCCTGGATTTCACGTCCGAGCAGGCGGAGCAGAAGGATGTGAGCACCGTCGTGCTCGAGAAGAATGTGGCGGAAGCTGCCGAGGCGATGGCGCAAGGTTCCGAAGGCTTTGACCTTGACCTCTCGTCGCCGTCCGAAGAAGCGGACAGCGGCGCAGTGATCGATCTCGAGCGCACCGACGTGGGCAATCTGATCGACTTCAACTTCGACGCGACCGATGCGCCGGAAGAACAGACGTCCGAACCGGTGATCGATCTTTCCGACATCAGCCTGGATCTGGGGACCGATCCGTCCGTACTTGAAACCGACGTTGTCGGCGAGGTGCCGGAGCCGGCCGAGGAAATCGTGCCGCCGTTGCCGGACATCAACGAATCGTCGGTGTCTACGGTGATCAATCCGGAAGACATGCTGGGCGGTGAAGAGCCGCCGCAGACCGCGGCCGAGGAAGCGGAAACCAAGCTTGAACTTGCCCGCGCCTATGAAGAGATGGGCGACAAGGAGGGCGCGCGCGAATTGCTGCAGGAGGTCGTGCGTGAAGGTACCGAGGCTCAGCAGGAGCAGGCGAACGACATGCTTGCGCGCCTCGCCTGAACCTTCCCCGCCTGGCAGGCCGGACCGTGACCGGTCCGGTGAGCGGCTTCAATCAGCCGGCCCCACAGGCCGGCTGATTTCATTCATGACCACCTTGCACGACTGCCCCCTCGCACGCGCAGCCGGCCAGACACCGGTCCGGTTCCAGCGAAGCGGTTGCCGGATTCGGAGTATCGATTGATGTCCGTCAGCGACCCCACCCGCCGCTTGGCGTCCCTGCATGCGGCAACGCTGCTCGCACTCTGGTTGATGTGGTTACTGGCCGGACAGCGCGTCGGCACCATGACGCACGGTGCGTGGGCGCTGGCGAGCGTGCTGCTTGCCAGCGTGTTCGCCAGCGCCCGCTTCCTTCGCCTGATGCTGCGCTTGCGCTGGCTGTTTCTCGCCATCGTCCTCACGTTCGGGCTGGGCACGCCTGGCCGCTTGATCATTCCTGACTTTCCGGCCGGACCGAGTGTCGAGGGGCTGTCGCTGGCATGGAATGCCATGGCCCATCTCGCCGCAATGGCCGGGTGCGTCGCCGTTCTGCTGGCCGGCCTGACGCCGGGCAGACTGACCGGGGCGATGCATCGTCTGATCCATCCATTTTCTGCCTGCCATCCCGGGGCGGATTCGTTCGCGCTGCGACTGCAGCTCGTTCTGGTCGAGCTTGAACGCCCGGCACCGGAAGGCCGCTGGGTGCGCTGGCTCGACCTGCCCTCCGGCAACGCGCCGCTTCCGGTGGAATCCTGCCCGCCGCTCGGCCGTGCGGATGTCTTCGTTCTTGGCGTCGGTGTGGCGCTGCTGTTGCTTTGGATCGGGTTCTGAATGCGGATCGCCCTCGGTGTTGAATACGACGGTTCAGGCTTCCGGGGCTGGCAGTCGCAGGCGGATGGCGTGACGGTGCAGGACACGCTGGAGGGGGCGCTGACGCAGATTGCCGCCAGCCCGGTACGCGTGCAGGCGTCCGGGCGCACGGATACCGGTGTCCACGCGACTGTCCAGGTCGTTCATTTCGACACGGACACCCTCCGCCCCGACAGCGCATGGGTGCGCGGCACCAACGCCCTGTTGCCGGCCGGGGTGGCCGTGCGCTGGGCGGCACTGGTGCCGGATGATTTCAATGCACGCTTTTCCGCGCGTGCGCGCAGCTACCGCTACGTGCTGTACAACGACGCCGTCCGTCCGGCGCTGGCGGCGTCGCTGGTCGGCTGGTTTCATCGACCGCTCGACGAGGGGCTGATGCGCGATGCGGCGTCGCGTTTGATTGGCGAACACGATTTTTCCGCCTTCCGGTCGTCCGAGTGCCAGGCGCGCAGCCCGGTGCGCACCTTGCGAGAGCTCGTCGTCACGCGCCGTGCCGACTGGATTACGCTCGATCTCACCGCCAACGCCTTTCTTCACCACATGGTGCGCAACATTGCCGGCGCGCTGATCGAGGTTGGCTGCGGGAGACGCGATCCGGCATGGCTGGACGAACTGCTTGCACAGCGTGATCGCAGGCTTTCGGCGCCAACGTTCTCCGCCGCCGGCCTTTATCTCGTCGGGGTGGATTACGATGCGCACTGGGGTCTGCCGGCGGCGCTGCAGCACAGGCGTCTGCCGCCGGTCGGGCCGCCGGATTGACCTGTCAGGGGATTCAAGGTGCGCAGTACCCGTATCAAGGTGTGTGGCTTCACGCGTGAAGCCGATCTGAAGGGCGCGCTGGCGCTGGGCGTTGATGCCGTGGGTTTCGTGCTGTTTGCGCCGAGCCCGCGTGCCGTCACGCTCATGCGGGCTGGCGAACTGGCCGCACTGGTGCCGCCCTTCGTGACGCGCGTCGGATTGTTCGTGAACGAGGACCCGGGGCGGATCGCCGAAGCGGTGTCGGCCGGTGCGTTTGATTGCCTGCAGTTCCATGGCGACGAGACGCCCGCCCAGTGCGAACGGTTCGGGCTGCCATACATCAAAGCTGTCCAGGTCGGGCCGGGACTGGATTTGCTAGAATACGCGGCGATGTATCGTGGCGCCCGAGCCCTTTTGCTCGACGCCTGCTCCGACAGCAGGGGAGGTTCGGGCACACGATTCGACTGGTCACTGATTCCCCCTGGCCTTCCGCTGCCGATTGTTCTTTCGGGCGGACTGAATCCGGAAAACGTTGCGTCGGCGGTGAGGTCCGTGAGGCCCGTGGCCGTGGACGTGAGCAGCGGAGTGGAATCCGCCAAAGGTATCAAGGACGTTGCCAGGGTGGCAGCGTTCATAGCAGGAGTCGAAGATGGGGAAACAAGACCTGCCGGCTGAGGTGTCTGCCTCCGCCTACAACCTTCCGGACGCGCTGGGGCATTTCGGCCCGTATGGCGGCACGTTCGTTGCCGAAACCCTGATCGCCGCGCTGGACGAGCTGCGCGACACCTATGACGCCCTGAAGGATGACCCGGCCTTTCGCGCCGAGTTCGAATACGAGCTGAAGCACTACGTCGGCCGTCCCAGTCCGATCTTCCATGCCCGCCGCCTGTCGGAGCATGCCGGTGGCGCGCAGATCTATCTCAAGCGCGAGGACCTGAACCACACCGGCGCGCACAAGATCAACAACGTGATCGGCCAGGCCATGGTTGCCAAGCACATGGGCAAACCGCGCGTGATCGCGGAAACCGGTGCCGGCCAGCATGGCGTTGCGACGGCGACCATCGCGGCGCGCCTCGGCATGGACTGCGTGGTGTACATGGGCAGCGAGGACGTCAAGCGCCAGGCGGCGAACGTCTATCGGATGAAGTTGCTCGGTGCGACCGTCGTACCGGTCGAGTGCGGCTCCAGGACGCTGAAGGATGCGCTCAACGAGGCGATGCGCGACTGGGTGACCAATGTCGCCGATACCTTCTACATCATCGGCACCGTTGCCGGGCCGCATCCCTATCCGATGATGGTGCGTGATTTCCAGTCCGTCATTGGCGAAGAGTGCAAATGGCAGATGCCGGAAATGATCGATCGCCAGCCGGACGCGGTCATCGCGTGCGTGGGCGGTGGTTCCAACGCGATGGGCATTTTCTATCCCTACATTCCCTATCCGAACGTGCGCCTGATAGGCGTCGAGGCGGCCGGGCGCGGCCTGGCCAGCGGCATGCATTCAGCTTCGCTGTGCGCCGGTCGTCCGGGCGTGCTGCACGGCAACCGCACCTATCTGCTGCAGGACGAGAACGGCCAGATTATCGAAACGCACTCGGTGTCCGCCGGTCTGGACTATCCCGGCGTCGGGCCTGAACATGCCTGGCTGAAGGACACGGGGCGCGCCGAATACGTGGCGATCGATGACGAGGAGGCGCTTGCTGCCTTCCACCGGCTGTGCCGCACCGAGGGCATCATTCCGGCGCTCGAATCGTCGCATGCGATCGCCTACGCGCTGAAGATGGCCGCCGACATGCCGAAGGACGCCGCGCTGCTGGTCAATCTGTCCGGCCGCGGCGACAAGGACATGCATACCGTGGCCGAAAAGTCCGGCATCCAGTTCTGACCTGTATTCAATCAACCTCTTGTCTGCCGGGCGGCCGCGGCCGCCCGGCGACGGTTTTCAAACATGTCCCGAATTTCTCCAACCCTGTCCGCACTGGAGTCGGAAGGCCGCAAGGCGCTGATTCCGTTCATTACCGCGGGTGATCCGGATCTGACGGACACCGTACCGTTGATGCATGTGCTGGTCGAAGCCGGTGCCGACATCATCGAACTGGGCGTCCCGTTTTCCGATCCGATGGCGGATGGCCCGACCATTCAGCGGGCGTCCGAACGTGCGTTGCTGAAGAAGGTGTCGTTGCGCCAGGTGATCGCCAGCGTGGCCGATTTCCGCAAGACGAACACGACGACGCCGGTCGTGCTGATGGGTTACGCCAACCCGATCGAGGCAATGGGTGTCGACGCGTTCGTCGCCGCCGCCGCAGCAGCCGGCGTCGACGGCGCGCTGGTGGTCGACTATCCGCCCGAAGAATCGGTCGATTTCGCGAAGGCCGTGCGAGCGGCCGGGCTGGACGTCATCTTCCTGCTCGCGCCGACGTCGACCGATCACCGTATCAAGGCGGTGGGCGAAATCGGCAGCGGCTACATCTATTACGTGTCACTCAAGGGCGTCACAGGCGCCGGCAACATCGACCTGCCCGAAGTGGCGCGTCGCATTCCGCTGATCCGTGAAGCCGTCGGGCTGCCGGTCGGCGTGGGTTTCGGGGTGCGTGACGGTGCGTCAGCGCGAGCGCTGGCGGCAGTAGCCGACGCCGTTGTCATCGGCAGCCGCATCATCGAAGAAATTGAAAACAGTGGCCCGGACGACATGCTCGCGCGCGTGAAAGCGCTGCTGGGCGGCATCCGTCAGGCCATGGACAGCGCAGAGGTGGCCGCATGAGCTGGTTGCAGAAACTGTTGCCGCCGAAGATCAACCGCAGCGAGACGGCGGGGCGCAAATCGGTACCCGAAGGACTGTGGTCCAAGTGTCCGTCCTGTGAAGCGGTGTTGTACACGGCCGATCTGGCGGCCAACCAGAACGTCTGTCCGAAGTGCAACCATCATTCGCGCATGCGTGCCCGCGCCCGGCTGGACGCGCTCATGGACAGGGAGGGTCGCTTCGAGATCGGCGGCGAAGTCATGCCGGTGGATCCGCTCAAGTTCCGCGACAGCAAGCGCTACGCGGATCGCCTGAACGCGGCAGCCGACGACACTGGCGAAGGTGACGCGCTGGTCGTGCTGCAGGGCGCGATCAGGACGGTGCCGGTCGTCGTCGCCTGCTTCGAGTTCGAGTTCCTGGGCGGCTCCATGGGATCGGTCGTCGGCGAGCGTTTCGTGCGCGGCGTACGGCTGGCGGTCGAACAGCGGCTGCCCTTCGTGTGCATCGCGGCCAGTGGCGGCGCGCGCATGCAGGAAGGCCTGTTCTCGCTGATGCAGATGGCCAAGACGACGGCTTCACTGACGCAGCTTGCACAGCACAAGCTGCCCTTCATCTCCGTGCTGACAGATCCGACGATGGGTGGGGTGTCGGCGAGTTTCGCCTTCATGGGCGATGTCGTCATCGCGGAACCCGGCGCGCTGATCGGGTTTGCCGGGCCGCGCGTCATCGAACAGACGGTGCGGGAGAAATTGCCGGAGGGCTTCCAGCGCACCGAGTTCCTGCTTGAAAAAGGGGCGATCGACATGATCGTCGACCGGCGCGAAATGGCGGACTGCATCGCGACCCTGCTGGCTTCGCTCCAGCGCATGCCGGCACTGGCGGGCTGAGCCCGCTTCGCCTACTATCCGCGTCCCTCACAGTTTCCCGGCCCCTTCTGCCTCGCTCATGTACTCGACCCTGTCCGAGTGGTTGCAGCATCTAGAAAGCCTGCATCCCAAGGTGATCCAGCTCGGGCTGGATCGCGTCCTCAGCGTCAAGCAGGCTCTTGGCATCGTGCAGCGCGTGCCGGTGTTCATCGTTGGCGGCACCAACGGCAAGGGGTCGACCTGCGCCATGCTGGAGCGCATCCTGCGTTGTGCCGGCTATCGGGTCGGAACGTATACTTCGCCCCATCTGCTGGCCTACAACGAACGGGTCCGCATCAATGGCGAACCCGCGAGCGATGAAGCGCTGTGCGCCGGCTTTGCCGAAGTCGAGCAGGCGCGCGGCGATACGGCACTGACCTATTTCGAATTCGGCACGCTCGGCGCCTGGCAGGTGTTCGAGCGCGCCAATCTTGACGCCATCGTGCTTGAGGTCGGCCTTGGTGGCCGGCTCGACGCGGTCAATGCCTTCGATGCCGACTGCGCGATCGTCACCAGCATCGACCTCGATCACATGGACTATCTGGGTGATTCGCGCGAACTGATCGGCCGCGAGAAGGCCGGCATCCTGCGCCCGGACCGCCCGGCCATCATTGGCGACCCGATGCCGCCGGACAGTCTGGTCGAGTACGCACACTCCATCGGTGCCCGGCTCAAGGTGTCCGGTCGCGACTTCGGGTTCGGCGGCGACCGCCAGCAATGGGGATACTGGCGCCGTGATCCAGACCGCCTGGTCAAGCGTGGCGGTCTCGCCTATCCGGCGCTGCGCGGCGCCAACCAGCTGCTCAATGCATCGGCCGTCATCACTGCGCTGGACGCGATGTCCGACCGGCTGCCGGTGTCACTCGGCGACATCCGGCTCGGGCTGGCGACGGTCGAGCTGCCGGGACGCTTCCAGGTGATGCCGGGACGCCCGGCGGTCATCTTCGACGTCGCCCACAACCCGCACGCCGCATCGGTGCTGAACGAGAATCTGTCGAACATGGGTTTCTTTCCGGAGACCTGGGCCGTTCTGGGCATGCTGCGCGACAAGGACATCGCCGGCGTGCTGGAGCGGCTGAAGGGGCGCGTCGACCACTGGATGCTGTGTGATCTGGGCGGCCCGCGCGGCACGCCAGCGAGCGACATCGCCGCGCTGATCGCCGCCGGAGACATCCCCGGCAGCGTCGCGACCTTCTCCAGCCCGGTCGAAGCCTGGCACGCGACCCGGGACAGCGTCGGGGCGGATGATAGAATCGTCGTCTTCGGATCATTCCTCACGGTCGCTGAAGTCATGAGCGACTACGCAAAATCGCCCCCGCCCGTGCAGGGCTGAATTCCACCCGCAGGACGCCGTTCCAACGTGGCTTCTCCCGATCCCGATCTGCAGACCGATCTTCGCAAGCGTGCACGCCGCCGTCTGCTGGGTGCCATCGCGCTCGCGCTGACCGCAGCCATCGTGCTGCCCATCGTCATGGACCATGAGCCGCGCCCGCCGGCGCAGGACATTGCGGTGCGCATTCCGGCGCGCGACAACGCGCCACCGCTGGCGTCACCCGCGCGCTCCGACGGCTCCGACGCCGATGTGACGATTCCGCCGGCGCCTCCCGATTCCGATCCGGGCGCGGCCGACCGGGCAGAGGTGCCCGCCGCGGCGGTCGCTCCGCAGGCGCCGCCGGTGAAGCCCGAGCCGGTGAAACCGGCGCCGGCCAAGCCTGAACCGACGCGGGAGCCTCCGGTCAAAGCGGAGCCTTCGAAGGTCGAGCCGCCCAGACCGGCGACGCCGAAACCGGATGCCCTGGCGGCCGAAGCCGCCAGGGTGGCCGCGTTGCTCGAAGGCAAATCGTCGTCATTCGCTCTCCAGTTGGGCGTTTTCAGCGATGTCGCCAACGCTGCCAAACTGCGCAAACGCGCGAAGGATCTGGGTTTTGCCAGCTTCACCGAAGATGTCAGGCTTGCCGGTGGCCAGACGCAGATCCGCGTCAAGGTGGGCCCCTTCACGACGCGCGACGCTGCGGAAGCTGCGCAGCGAAAACTTGAATCCGCCGGCCTCAAGTCCATGGTCACGCCGCGTCCATGACGATTCTGGACTACGTCCTGATCGCAATCGTCGTGTTGTCGACGGTGATCGGACTGATGCGCGGTCTGGTGAGCGAAGTGCTGGCGCTGGTCGCCTGGGTGCTCGCCTTCATCTGTGCGCGTCAGTTCGGCGCGGATGTGGCGGTCTTCCTGCCGGAGGGCATACGCGATGCCGGCCTGCGCATGGTCGGCGGGTTTGCGCTGACTTTTCTCGCGGTGCTGATGCTGTGTGGCGCGATACGCTGGGTTCTGCGTTCGCTGATCAAGGCCACCGGCCTCGACTTCCCGGATCGCGTGCTCGGAGGCCTGTTCGGCCTGGCGCGGGCCGGACTTATACTGATGCTGCTGGTCGTCGGCGCTGCGTTCACGCCGGCGCCAGAACAGTCATGGTGGCGAGAGGCGCTCCTGACGCCTCCGCTCGAGACCGCGGCCATCGCGCTCAGACCATGGCTACCCGATCCGGTGGCGAAAAAGATTCGTTTTAAGGCCTGAAACTACCATGTGCGGAATACTCGGCGTAGTTGCCACCTCTCCCGTCAATCAGCTGCTGTATGACGGTCTTCTCGTGCTGCAGCACCGCGGGCAGGACGCTGCGGGCATTGCGACGGCGCAAGGCCAGAAGTTCCACATGCACAAAGGCTCCGGCCTGGTGCGGGATGTTTTCCGCACGCGCAACATGCGGACCCTGCTGGGCAACTGGGGCATCGGACACGTCCGTTATCCGACCGCCGGCTCGGCCTACAACGCGGCCGAAGCCCAGCCCTTCTACGTGAATTCGCCATTCGGCATCATGCTGGCGCACAACGGCAACCTGACCAATTCGGAAGAGCTGAAGGTCGACATGTTCCGCACCGATCTGCGGCACATCAACACGACGTCGGATTCCGAAGTGCTGCTCAATGTGCTTGCCCACGAAATGATGCAGGCGCTGCGCGAGCGCCCGACCTTCGACCACCAGACCATCTTCCGTGCGGTGGCCGGCGTGCATCGCCGCTGCCGCGGTGCTTACGCGGTGGTGGCCATGATTGCCGGTTTCGGCCTGCTGGCATTCCGTGATCCGTACGGCATTCGCCCGCTGGTCATCGGCAGCAATGAAACGCCGCTCGGCACCGAGTGGCTCGTGGCTTCGGAAAGCGTCGCGCCGGACACGCTGGGTTTCCGCCTGCTGCGCGACATCGCGCCGGGCGAGGCGGTGCTCATTTCGCCGGAAGGCACGATGCACGCGCAGCAGTGTGCCGAAAGCCCGACCTACGCTCCCTGTCTGTTCGAGTACGTCTATCTGGCGCGTCCAGATTCGCTGATGGACGGCGTGTCGGTCTACGAGTCGCGCGTGAAGATGGGTGAGTTCCTCGCGCAGAAGATCCAGGCCGACCACGCTGACCTGCAGATCGACGCCGTCATCCCGATTCCGGATTCGAGCCGCGCCTCTGCGATGGAACTGGCACGCGTGCTGAACGTGCCCTACCGCGAAGGCTTCGTGAAGAACCGCTACATCGGCCGCACCTTCATCATGCCGGGGCAGGCGGTGCGCCGTAAGTCGGTGCGCCAGAAGCTGAACGCGATCTCGCAGGAATTCAAGGGCAAGAACGTGCTGCTGGTGGATGACTCCATCGTGCGCGGCACGACCAGTCAGGAGATCGTCGCGATGGCACGCGAAGCGGGCGCTCTCAAGGTGTATTTCGCGTCCGCAGCGCCGCCGGTGCGTTACGCCAATGTCTACGGCATCGACATGCCGACGCGCGACGAGCTGATCGCGGCCAACCGCTCCGACGCCGAGATACGCGTCGCCATCGGCGCCGACGAGCTGATCTATCAGACGCTGGAAATGCTGAAGGCATCCATCATCGCGTGCAATCCGTCGATCGACCAGTTCGAAACGTCGTGCTTCGACGGCAACTATGTGACGGGCGATGTGACGGCCGCCTATCTCGACGGCATCGAGAATCAGCGCAAGGGTGCGCCGGCGCAGCTGGACGAGGACGGCGGGCAGCTTGACCTGAATCTCGTCACCGCCGAGGAGAACGCTTGACGCTCACGCCGGCCGGGCGTTAATGTCTCGCTTCGCGCCGATTTGAATCCAGCTTGCGGGCGCGCGGGGTTGCAGGGCCGCTTCGGCGGTCCGGCCCCGGATAAATACGGCTAAAGCGGCGAAACGAACGTATTCCGAAACCCGTTTTGCCTCCGAGGCGAAACGGGTTTTTTGTTGTCCGCGCCGTGCGTGGCGGACAACTCCCGAAACGCCCCGGAGTGCCGCGCGGGCCTGACCGGCGCCTTCGTGCTTCGCCTTTCCCCTGCAACCGTTGCCGGCCCGGCAGGCCGGCTGGAGCACACGATGAGCAATCCAGATCGAGAGCCGCTCGACATCACGGCCTACGAACCCGAAACGCTGGCAGTGCGTGCCGGCATTCAGCGCAGCCAGTTCGGCGAGCACGGCGAGGCGCTGTTCCTCACGTCCAGCTTCGTGTTCGACACGGCCGCCGAAGCCGCGGCACGTTTTTCCGGCGCCCAGCCCGGCAATGTCTACGCGCGCTTCACCAACCCCACCGTCACGATGATGCAGGAGCGGCTCGCAGCGCTCGAAGGCGCCGAGGCCTGCGTGGCCACCAGTTCGGGCATGTCGGCCATCCTGTCGATGGTGATGGCGCTGCTGAAGAGTGGTGACCACATCATCGCCTCGCGTGGCATCTTCGGTTCGACGCAGCAGCTGTTCTCGACCTATTTCGAGAAATTCGGCGTTACCACCACGCTGGTCGATGCGACCGACATCGAGGCCTACCGTGCCGCCGTGCAGCCGGGCACGAAGCTGTTCTTCATCGAAACGCCGTCGAATCCGCTGACTGAAGTGATCGACATCCAGGCCGTGGCCGACGTCGCCCATGCGGCCGGCGCGCTGCTTGCCGTTGATAACTGCTTCTGTTCGCCGGCACTGCAGAAGCCGCTGGAACTGGGCGCCGACATCATCATCCACTCGGCCACCAAGTATCTGGATGGACAGGGCCGTGTGCTCGGTGGTGCGGTGTGCGGGCGCAAGGCCGAAATGGACGAGGTGCTGCGCTTTCTGCGCACCGCCGGCCCGACGCTGTCGCCGTTCAACGCGTGGGTCATCCTCAAGGGCCTGGAAACGCTGTCCATCCGCATGCAGGCGCAGTCGGCCAACGCGCTCGAACTGGCGCACTGGCTGGAGCGCCAGCCCTGGGTGGCGCGCGTGTTCTATCCGGGCCTTGAGTCGCATCCGCAGCACGCGGTCGCGATGCGCCAGCAAAAGACCGGCGGCGCGGTCGTCGCGTTCGAGGTGAAGGGCGGCCGCGAAGAAGCCTGGAAGCTGATTGACGCGACCCGCATGCTGTCCATCACCGCCAACCTGGGCGACACCAAGACCACGATCACCCATCCGGCAACCACGACGCACGGACGCATCGCGCAGGCGGCGCGCGACGCGTCGGGCATCCACGAAAGTCTGATCCGGCTGGCCATCGGGCTGGAGTCGGTCGCCGACATGAAGCGCGACCTGTCGCGCTGGCTCGACGCCTGACATGCCGCGTCATATCGCATTGGTGCCCGCTGCCGGCTGCGGCAGCCGCTTCGGCGCACAGATGCCGAAGCAGTATCTGCCGCTGGCGGGCGCCCCGCTGATCCGGCACGCGCTGGCCACCCTGTGCGCACACGCGCGCATCGATCGCGTCGTCGTCGTGCTGGCGCCGGACGACCTGTACTGGCGCGGGTTCGACTGGTCCGCGCTCGGGCCGAAGCTGATGCCGGTGCACTGTGGCGGCGCGAGCCGCGCGGTGTCGGTGCGCAACGGCCTGTCCGAACTGGCGGGCTGGGCACGCGCCGATGACTGGGTGCTGGTGCACGACGCGGCACGCCCCTGCCTGTCGGCCGGCATGCTGGACGCACTGATCGACACGCTCGCCGGCGACGAGGTCGGCGGCCTGCTGGCGATGCGCGTGGCCGATACGCTCAAGCGGGCCGACGCAGGTGACCGGGTCGAGGCGACGGTGCCGCGCGACGCGATGTGGCAGGCGCAGACGCCGCAGATGTTCCGCCTTGCCACGCTGCTCGACGCGCTGGAACGCGGTGCCGACGTCACCGACGAGGCGTCCGCAATCGAGGCGCTCGGTTTGCGGCCGAAACTGGTTGCCGCCTGCATGGGCAATCTCAAGGTGACCTGGCCGGAGGACATGAAGCTGGCCGAACTGATATTGAGTACCCGGGAGGCAGGAGCATGAATCCGGATCTGTTGCGCAGCGGGCAGCCGCCTTTTCGCATCGGCCAGGGCTTTGACGTGCACAGGCTGGTCGAGGGCCGCAAGTGCGTCATCGGCGGCGTCGACATCCCGCACGAAAAGGGCTTGCTTGGCCATTCGGACGCCGACGTGCTGCTGCACGCCATCACCGACGCGCTGCTCGGCGCCGCCGGACTGGGCGACATCGGCCGGCTGTTTCCGGACACGGATGCCGCCTATGCCGGTGCCGACAGCCGGGTGCTGTTGCGCGAGGCGGTGCGCCAGATCAGGCGCACCGGCTGGCTGATCGGCAACATCGACGCGACCGTGATCTGCGAACAGCCGAAGATCACGCCGCATGCGGCGCAGATGGTGGCCAACATCGCCGCCGATTGCGACATCCCGCCGCACGCCGTCAATGTGAAGGGCAAGACCTCGGAAAAGCTCGGCTATACCGGGCGTGGTGAAGGCATTGCCGCGCAGGCCGTGGCCATGCTGATCCACCCGCCGCAGGCGACCGAAGGCTGACCTCCTTGCGCTCCCGGCGTCGCCCGCCCGGCGCGGGTCGCGAAGGGCCTTGTGCCGCCTGCATGCTTCGTCGTCGCGTACCCGCCTCGCAGAGGCTCATGCCCGCGCCAGCTCCCGGCTCAGCTGATGCACTGCCATCGCGTAGAAGTAGGACTTGTTGTAGCGCGTGATGACGTAGAAATTGCGGAAACCGAGCCAGTATTCCGTCGGTGCATCGGGGGTGATCAGATCGACCATCGTTGCCGGCTTGCCGATGAGTTCGCGGCCGGGCGAGCGTACGCCGGCAGCGATCAGCGTGTCGCTGTCCAGGCTGGGTTCGGTGCCGGCGGCGACCAGCGGCGCAGCGGCGGCATCGTCGACGAGCACGCGCTGCACGACCGGCTCGCCCGGCTCCCAGCCGTGCTGCTGCAGATAGGCGGCAACGCTGCCGATGGCATCGTCCGGGCTGTTGATGAGATCGACGCGTCCGTCGCCGTCGAAGTCGACGGCGTAGCGCCGCCAGCTGCTGGGCAGGAATTGCGGGTAACCGAGTGCGCCTGCGTAGGAGCCGCGGAAGCTGGAAGGTTCGAGATCAAGTTCGCGTGCCAGCAGGAACAGTTCGCCCAGTTCGCGCCGGAACAGATCGGCGCGCGCCGGGTATTCGAAGGCGAGCGTGGCCAGCGCGCGCAGCAGTTCGAAGTCACCGGTGTGGCGTCCGTAGATGGTTTCGACGCCGACGATGGCCGCGATGACCTCGCGCGGCACGCCGTATTGCTGTTCGGCGCGCTCGAAGGTTGCGCGATAGTCGTCGAGGAAGGCGCGTCCTTCGCGGATGCGCACCGGTTCGACGAAGCGGCTGCGATAGCGCGCCCAGGAGCGCACGCCGGGCGACGACGGCGGACTGATCAGGCGGATCACGCGTTCCTGTATCCGTACCGGGACGAACTGGCGCAGCAGCGCGGCTTCGTCGAAGCCATGTTCAGCCGACAGCTCGCGGCAGAAGGCGCGCACGTCGTCGCGCTCGGCGAATGAGGCGGTGCTGGCGGCCTGAGCCGGAAGCCGGGCCGAGGCGAGCAGGGCGGCGCCGGCAACCATGAACTGTCGGCGCGAGAAGGGCCGGCGTGCGCCGGTGTCGGGACAAGGAATGAAGAGGGATGTCATGAGGCGGCTGGTGTTCGTTTGCGGCGCAGCGCACGGGCGCACGCCCTGAGTTCGCGGGCGGCCTGCAACGGCGGCGAAGTGCCGTAGCGGGCATCGGCATAAAGTCTACACGCCTGAGCGACATCCTTCGCGAGATCGGGTCGCGTGCGCGCCACGCGCGCCGCGTAGTCCATCGGCCCCTCCCAGTCCTCGCGCCCGAGGCCGAGCGGCCTCAGGGCATGGTGGATGCCGGTCCAGGCGCGCGCCAGCGGGTCGCGTGCGATGCCGCGCCGCATTGCCCACGCGGTCAGGGCGACGGCGAACAGCGCGCACAGGCCGGCCATCCATGCGGTCAGCAGGCGCCAGTCCGGGGACCGCATGCCGAGCCTGTGCAGCAGTTCGCGCTGCTTGTCCTGGTCGTAGGACAGCACCCATTGATTCCATCCGTTGTTGGCGGCTTCCCAGCGCTGACGCAGGCTGCGCAGCCAGCCGGCGTCGCCTCGGGCGATGAAGGGCACCGGTTCGCCGGCGGCCATGCCGGCCAGACCGTGTTCGACGCGCGACGGCAGGATGGCGGCCGTCGGATCGACGCGGCGCCAGCCTTCGTCCGGCAACCACACTTCGGCCCATGCGTGGGCATCGGACTGGCGCACCACGATGTAATCGTCGATTTCGTTGCGTTCACCGCCCTGATAGCCCGTCACGACGCGTGCCGGAATGCCGGCGGCGCGCATCAGGAACACGAAGGCGCCGGCGTAGTGTTCGCAGAATCCGCGTCGCGTGTCGAACAGGAAGGCGTCGATGCCGTCGTCGCCGAGCAGCGGCGGCGTCAGCGTGTAGACGAAGGCCTTCCGGCGGAACATCTGCAGCACGGCGGCCACGGTGCCGGCGTCGCTGCCGGCCTGCGCTCGCAGCGCGACGGCCAGTCCGCGCGCGCGCGCGTTGCCGTCCGCCGGAAGGCGCCGCGCGGCGTCGAGATAGCCGCTCCATTCCTCGTGTCCGGGGCGCGCTTCGGGAATGGATTCGAAGCGGTCGCGGCGCCGGCTGCGAACCACCTCACCGGCGAGCAACTGCCAGTCGTCGCTCATGCGCATGCCCGAGGGCAGGGCTGAAAGGGTTTCCAGCGCGAACAGCCAGTTCTTGTTGTGCGGCTCCAGTGTCACTTCGTAGGCGACGGCCGTCCCGCCCGGTGCGTGAGGCAGCGTGTCGCCGATGCGTCGGGCGCTCTCGCCCTGCCGCCAGGTGCGTCCGTCGAAGTCGGTCAGCACCGGGCCGCGCCAGTAGCGCTCGCGTGCCTCCGGCACGGGACCGTCGAAGCGCGCACGGAAGGCGATCTCGCCGGACAGGCTCAACTGCGAAATCGAGCCGGGCGCCATGCTGTCGGACAGCCCGGAAGAGGCGCCGTATGCGTCGGCCGGCAAGCCCCAGAGGGGCCCCGGTACGCGCGGGAACAGCACGAACAGCACCAGCATGAAGGGCAGCGCCTGCGCCAGCATCAGACCCGCCTGGCGCAGCAACGCGCGTACCGTGGCGGGCGGGCCGTTCAGCGCGATCAGCGCTGCGGTGATGACCGACATCGACACGGCGAGCGCGGCCGCCATGGCCGGTGTCTGCGAGTAGAGGAAGGCGGCGAGCAGCATGAAATAGCCGAGCAGCACGATGGTGTGGCCGTCGCGGGCGCTGCGCAGCTCGTGCAGCTTGAGCACCAGCAGCAAGGTGAGCAGCGCGACCCCGGGTTCGCGCCCGAACAGGCGACCGAAGCTCAGCGTCACGCCGATGCAGCAGGCGACGACGACCAGCAGCTTGACGATGCGCCCGGCTCCCGGCCAGTGCAGCTTCCACTGCGCGATGCGCCACGTGAATAGCAGTATTGCGACGGCGTCGAGCCAGGCTGGCAGGTGCGAGGCGTGTGGCAGCAGGGCGCACGCCGCCACCGCCATCAGCCAGGCGACCTGCGACGGCGTGAGCGGCGTGGCGGGTGTCGTCACGCGCGGTGAACGCTTGCGCCAGCCGATCATGACGCCAGCCCGTGCAGGGCGATCGCGCGCAACACGTGCGCCCGGTGCGTTGCGCCGCTGGCCGGCGGCAGACGCGTGCCGGGCAGCACGAGGCCGTAGCGCAGACCGGCCGCTTCGGCGTCGAGCGCCCAGCCGGTCAGCCGCGACAGCTTGTGTTCGAGAGACAGTGCATCCGGCAGTTGCGCGAAATCCAGCCACAGTTCGCCCGCTTCGTTGCCTTCGAACTGTTTGGTCAGCAGTGGCGAATCCGGTGATCGCGCCCAGGCCTTCCAGGCGACGTGGCGTGGCGAGTCGGCGGCGCGATGCGTGCGCAGCCGGGCGAATTCCTCGCCACCGTCGTGCGCCCGGCGTGCCCCGGCCTGGCCGCCGCCGGTCTGCGGCAGCGGCGGTCGCCCGGTTTCCGGACGCGCATGGACGAGGCAGCGCTGGTCGGGCTGGGCGTAGGACCAGGCACGGATCAGCCCGAGCGGATAGCGTGTGCTCAATGTGACGCGCGAGGGCCGCAGCCAGCCCCGTTGCGTGGTCGGTAGCGCAAGCATGATGCGCGCGTGCTGGCCGGCCTCGACGGTGACGGTGCTGTCGCCGGCGCCGGGCATGGATAGCAGCAGCGCCGGGCGCGTGCGCGCGGTGTCGTTGTCCAGCCACAGCGGAAACCGGGCGGGCTGGCCGGCGAATACCGGCTCCGGCGTGCCGCATCGCACGCGCAGCGCAAGCAGGTTGCGGAAGGTGTGCAGCAGCGTGACCTGGCCCAGTCCGGCGAGCAGGAACACCAGCGCGAATCCGAGGCTCAGCGTGTAGTTGATGGCGGTCAGGAGCATGGCGATCAGCGCGCAGCCGAATGCCGCGCCGGCCGCGGTCGGCAGCACGAAGATGCGCCGGCGGTCGAGCGTGAGCGGCGTGGCGGACGGGCCGCCCAGCGAGGACAGCCAGCGGCGGATCGACTCGCGCATCAGGCCGGAAGCGTGACCGCCTGCAGCAGCTGCCGCGCGGCCTCGTCATGACTGCCGGGGTGCTCGACCGCAGGCAGGCGGTGCAGCGCGACGGCGGGCAGCACCGCCTGCACATCCTCCGGCAGCGCATGCCCGCGCGCGTTGAGCAGTGCGTGGGCGCGCGCCGCAGCCAGCAACGCGAGCCCGGCGCGCGGACTCAGCCCGAGCCGGTAGACGCCGCTGTCGCGGGTGTGCGCGATCAGCGCCTGCACATAGTCGATCAATGCATCGGCGACGTGGACGCAGGCGGCCTGCGCGCGCCAGGCGACCAGCGTTGTCGCGTCGGCCACCGGCTGCAGGTCTGCCAGCAGGCTGCGCCGATCGCGTCCGGTCAGCAGCGCGCGCTCGGCGGCCGGGTCGGGATAGCCCATGGTGATGCGCATCATGAAACGGTCCAGCTGCGATTCAGGCAGCGGATAGGTGCCGATCTGGCTCGCCGGATTCTGGGTCGCGATGACAAAAAAGGGGTCCGGCAGCGCGCGCGTTGCGCCTTCGACGCTGACCTGGTGCTCTTCCATGGCTTCAAGCAGCGCGCTTTGCGTGCGCGGCGTCGCGCGATTGACCTCGTCCGCCAGCAGGATCTGCGTGAATACCGGTCCGGGATGGAAGTGGAAGCCGCCGGTTTCCCGTTCGAACACCGATACGCCGAGAATGTCTGCGGGCAGCAGGTCGCTGGTGAATTGCACGCGCCGGAACTCGAGTCCCAGAAGGCGGGCCAGCACGTGCGCCAGCGTGGTCTTGCCGGTTCCGGGCACATCCTCTATCAACAGGTGTCCGCCGGCGATCAGGCAGGTGAGTGATAGTTCGAGCCGGCTGCGCTTGCCAAGTATCAGCGTGGCGGCGGCATCGACGACCTTGCGGGGTTCAATGACGGACATGGCTTGAGATGGATGGAGTTCTGGCACGATAATGAATCTGACAAGGATGTGACATGAAGTGTGGCTGCGGGTCTGACATACGCGCACCGCGGCCGGTTGCACCCGAATGCGCGGATCACCTGAGGAGGGGCGGTGACAACCGCATACATTACACATCGCGAGTGCATGCTGCATGACATGGGCCCGCACCATCCGGAATGTCCGGAGCGTCTCGCCGCCATACAGGACCGTCTGATCGCCAGCGGACTGGATGGCTGCATTGCCCACCACGACGCACCGCTGGTAGAGGTCGATGCGCTGGTGCGCGCGCACTCTCCCGAGTACGTGCGCCAGGTGTTCGACGCGGCGCCCGGCAAGGGCATCGTGCATCTCGATCCCGATACCGCGATGTGTCCGGGCACCTTGCGCGCCGCGCAGCGCGCCGCGGGGGCCGGCGTGTTCGCGACCGATCTCGTGCTGTCCGGCGCCGCCGTGAACGCATTCTGCGCGGTGCGCCCGCCCGGCCACCACGCCGAGTACGCGAAGTCCATGGGCTTTTGCTTCTTCAACAACGTGGTGGTCGCGGCCCGCCATGCGCTTGAAGCGCACGGCCTGGAGCGCGTCGCCATCGTGGATTTCGATGTGCATCACGGCAACGGCACCGAAAACATCGTCGCGCACGATCCGCGCATGCTGATGGTGAGCACCTTCCAGCATCCGTTCTATCCGTATTCGGGCGCGGAACCGCTGGCCGACAACCTGTGCAACGTACCGCTGCCGGCCGGCACGCGGGGCGAGGGCTTCCGCGACGTGGTCACGCAGCGCTGGCTGCCCCGCCTGGAGGCCTTCGCGCCGCAGATGCTGTTCCTGTCCGCCGGTTTCGACGCGCACATCGAGGATGACATGGCGTCGCTCGGGCTGGTCGAGGCGGACTATGCGTGGGTGACGACGCAACTCGTGCAGTTCGCGCAGAAGGTCTGCCAGGGGCGCATCGTGTCGATGCTGGAAGGCGGCTACGCGCTGTCGGCGCTCGGGCGCAGCGCGACCGAACACGTGCGGGCGCTCGCCGAGCTGGGGTAGCCCCGCGATGGCGACGGCGTTTCCGGGTCCTCTTTGGTGCTGAAAGGGCGTGCGGGTCCGGAATGGCGCCGCTCATCGCTGTTACAGATGGACGCATCGCGCAAGTTGGGCTTGCCCGCGCGCTCCGGTAGAATGCTGCGTTTCCCGCCAGAGCCGTTGCACACATGATTACCGGATCGCTCGTCGCCATCGTCACGCCGATGCATGAGGATGGCAGCCTTGACCATGCGCGCCTGCGCAGCCTGATCGATTTCCACATCGCTGAAGGGACCGACGGCATCGTCATCGTCGGCACGACCGGCGAGTCGCCGACAGTCGATTTCGACGAACACTGCGAACTGATCCGCGTCGCGGTGGAACAGTGCGCCGGCCGCATCCCGGTCATCGCCGGTACCGGCGCCAATTCGACGCGCGAGGCGATCGAACTGGCGCAGCACGCGAAATCGGTCGGCGTCGATGCCTGCCTCAGCGTCGTGCCCTATTACAACAAGCCGACGCAGGAGGGGCTGTATCAGCACTTCCGCGCGCAGGCTGAGGCGGTCGACGTGCCGTTCATCCTGTACAACGTGCCGGGCCGCACCGTTGCCGATCTGTCGAACGACACCGCACTGCGCCTGGCCGACATTCCGAACATCGTCGGCATCAAGGACGCCACCGGCAATCTCGACCGCGGGTGCGAGCTGATCAACCGCGCGCCCGAGGGCTTTGCGCTGTACAGCGGGGATGACGCATCCACCGCGGCATTCATACTGATGGGCGGGCACGGGTCGATTTCCGTGACGGCCAACGTGGCGCCGCGCCTGATGCACGAGATGAACGCCGCAGCACTCGCGGCCGATGCCGTCAAGGCACGGGCGATCAATGCCAGACTGACCGGCCTGCATCGCCAGCTCTTTTGCGAAGCCAACCCGATTCCGGTGAAGTGGGCCGTGCATCAAATGGGCCTGATCGGCCCCGCGCTGCGCCTGCCGCTTACTGAACTGGCGCCGCAATTCCATGAGCAGGTCCGTGCCGCGATGAAGCAGGCCGGCGTGCTGAACTGAGGTTTTCCCGATGATTCTGACGAAGTCCGCCGTCGTGCGCGGCGCTGTACTCGTTGTGCTGGCAACGATGTTCGCTTCATGTTCCACGGTCAGCGACCTGATGGAGTCGAACAAGGTCGACTACAAGGCGCAGGGCAAGAAGGTGGAGCGCCTCGACCTGCCGCCCGACCTCACGCTGCCCACGTCCAACGACCGCTACGCGGTGCCGGATATCGGTGCGCGCGGCGAGGCCACACTGTCGGCCTACAACGCCGACCGCACCACGGCCGCCGGGCAGCCGGTCGCGCAGACCGGCAGCGTGCTGCCGGAGATCGACAAGATGCACATCGAACGTTCGGGCAACCAGCGCTGGCTGGTGGTCGCCGGAACGCCGGAGCAGCTGTGGCCGCAGATCAAGGAGTTCTGGCAGGAGACGGGTTTCCTCATCGACGTCGAACAGCCGGAAGCCGGCGTCATGGAGACCGACTGGAACGAGAACCGCGCCAAGCTGCCGTCGGACATCGTGCGCAACACGATAGGCAAGCTGCTCGATCAACTCTACTCGACGCCGGAACGCGACAAGTACCGCACCCGCCTTGAGCCGGGCGCGGAACCGGGTACGACCGAGGTCTACATCAGCCATCGCGGCGTGATGGAGGTCTATGTCAACGAGCGCAGTGACAACACCGTATGGCAGCCGCGTCCGGCGGACCCGGACCTCGAGGCTGAAATGCTGCGTCGTCTGATGGTGCGCCTGGGGGCCGACAACGAACACGCGAAAAAGCAGCTGGCGGCAGCGTCGGTGGCCGAGCGCGCCAAGCTGGTGTCGGCCGACAAGGGCAACACGCTTCAGGTGTTCGAATCCTTTGATCGTGCCTGGCGCCGGGTCGGCCTGGCGCTCGACCGGGTGGGCTTCACGGTCGAGGACCGTGACCGTTCGCAGGGCGTGTATTTCGTGCGCTACGTCGACCCTGAAGTGGATGCGACGGGCAAGAAGAGCGACGGCATCCTGTCCAAACTGCTGTTCTTCATGCCGGACGACAAGCCGGATCCGAAGGCGGGCCAGAACCAGTACCGCATCCTGGTCAAGGGCGAGGGCAAGCAGAGCTCGGTGCAGGTGCTCACGCCGGAGGGCGGGCTGGACGACACCAAGACCGCGAAACGCATCCTGTCGCTGCTGCACGAACAGCTGAAGTAAGGAAGGCGGCGCCTGCGCCGCCCGGTGGCGAACCGCCGCACCCCGCCTGGCAGCAGGCGACGGTGCGGCGGTTTTTTTCGCGTCCATGTCCAGCGCGCGGAATTCGCCGGACGCGTGCTTCCGCTCTGCCGGATGTGGCGCATGCGGCCGTGGCGAAGGGCGGACGTTCAGGCTACCCGGGCATCGGCTACCGGCAAGGCCACGATGCCGGCAAGGCTCACGACCTCGCCGATGACGACGATGGCCGGGCTGCCCAGCTGTGCCTGTGCCGCGTCGCGGGCGAGGTCGGCAAGACGGGACAGCACGCTGCGCTGCGTGTCGCGCGTGCCGTTCTGGATGGCACAGGCCGGCGTATCGGGCGCCAGACCGCCGTCAGCCAGCGCCTGTGTGATCGCGGCGAGCCGGCGCATGCCCATATAGATGACGAGCGTCGTTCCGGTTTGCGCAAGCGCCCGCCAGTCGGGTTCCTGGCCAGGGTGCCCGTCGTCACGCGCATGGCCGGTGACGAAGGTGACACCGCTGGCCATGCCGCGATGGGTGACCGGAACGCCCAGCGAAGCCGGCACCGCGATACCGGCCGACAGGCCGCTGACCACCTCGAACGCAACGCCGGCGCGCGACAGCGTCAGCGCTTCTTCGCCGCCGCGTCCGAATACGAAGGGGTCGCCGCCCTTGACCCGGCCGACGACATGGCCGTTGCGTGCGTAGCGCAGCATCAGTCGTTCGATGAAGGCCTGGGGTGTGCTGCGGCAGCCGCCGCGCTTGCCGACGCGGACGATGCGGGCGCCGGCACGGGCATGTCGGAGAACTGCCGTGTCGGCCAGATCATCGATCAGCAGCACGTCGCATTCCCCGAGCACGCGGGCTGCCTTCAGTGTCAGGAGTTCAGGGTCACCGGGGCCGGCTCCGATCAGATAGACCTTGCCCGCGGGTTTGTGCATGGATGTCATGACACGGGTGAAGCAAGCGCGATGCCAATGCCGAAACGGGGGTAATTGCGAGCCGAATGGCGTACGGGCGGGCGATTGGCGTCGTACCATGCCCGCCCCGGGTGCGCGCACGCACCGGGCTTGTGCGCACGGTGCTACGCTACATTCGGAAGGACGGTTGAGGTTGTACAAGTGCATTCTGACAACGTGAAAGACGATATGGGTCCGGAAGGGGATGTCCGCTCGCGCGGCGACGCGAAGGAGCGCATCTTTGTTGCGGCGGAAACGCTGTTCACCGAACAGGGCTACGCAGCGACATCAATGCGCATGATTGCGCGCGCAGCCAGCGTGCCCCTTGCGTCGATCAATTACCACTTCGGCTCCAAGCGCGACCTGATGGAAGCCGTGTACCAGCGCGTGCTGGGCGCCGACGGACGCCGTTCCAGCTATCTGGACAAGCTGGAGCGCAACGCCGGAGGCGCTCCACTGACGGTGACGCAGATCGTGCGTACCTTCATCGAATCCACGCTGCGCCTGTCGCGCAAGGACAATGTGTCCGGCGCCGTTTTCAAGCAGCTGATCGGCCGCGCCTATTTCGAGCCTGGCGACGACTTCATTCCGTCCGAATACGTGCAGATCATGGACCGCTACCGCAGTGCGCTGATGCGCGCGCTGCCCGGTCTGCCGGAAGACGAGGTGTTGCGGCGCATGTACTTCCTGGTCGGCATCGTCGCCTACGTGATGGCCGGACGCGACGTGATGCACCTGCTCGGTCGCTGCGCGCCGAGCACGGTCAATGACCCCGAAACGCTGCTGCATGCGCTCATGCCATTCATCGTGGGGGGCATGGAGGCGCCGGCCACGCTGGCCGAGGACGCCTGAGCCGGTCCTTCCGGTGACATCGCTGCCGTGAACGTGTCCCGGCGAGAGAATATTTTTGACGGGGGGCTTTACTAAACATACACGAATGTATCTATAATCGCCCGACGATGTGCGATCAGTGCGTCGACCACGAGCGTTCACTTCACAGAACGTCTGTTTTTCCGGGAAATCACATGAAAACAAACACTTCTTTCCTCCGGGCGGGAGGATTGCTCGGTGCCGCTTTGCTGGCGGCCCTGCTTGCCGGCTGCGGCGAGGACAAGGGCGAGGCGGGCCCTGCGGGTGGAGGCATGCCGCCTCCCGCGGTGAAAGTGATCGAAGTGATGCAGCGTGAGGTGCCGGTGCATTTCGAGTACGTCGGTCAGGTGGCCGCGTCGCGGGATGTCGAAGTGCATGCGCGTGTGACCGGCATCATCGAAAAGCGCCTTTATGAGGAAGGCCAGCGGATCAAGGCCGGACAAGTGATGTTCCGGCTCGATGCGGCGCCGTATCAGGCGAGCGTTGCCGCCGCCGAGGCGCAGGTCGATCAGGCGCAGGCCCAGCTGAAGCAGGCCGAACGCGAATACGCCCGTGTGAAGCCGCTGGCCGACATCGAAGCGGCCAGCCGCAAGGACGCCGACGACGCGGAGTCGCAACGCGACCTCGCGCGTGCCGCTGTCAAGGCGGCCCGCGCCCAGTTGCAGCAGGCGAACATCAATCTCGGCTACACCTCCGTTCGCGCGCCGCTCGCCGGTGTGGCCGGGCGTGCGCTCAAGGTCGAAGGCAGTCTTGCCGTCGCCGGTGTCGACAGCCTGCTCACGACACTCGCCCAGACCGATCCCGCATACGTGAATTTCGGCGTGGCCGAAGCGGAATACCTGAGCACCCGGGACGAGGTTGCGAAAGGTTCGCTGAAGCTGGATCCGGCGGGCTTCCTCGTGAAGATCCGTGCCTCCGACGGCGCCGAATTCCCGCGCGCGGGGCGCGTCGGCTTCGAGGACTACAAGGCCGATCCGTCGACCGGCGCATTCGCGCTGCGCGCCACGTTCGCCAATCCGGAAGGCAAGCTGTCGCCGGGCCAGTTCGTACGCGTACAGCTGTCCGGCGCCGTCCGTCCGGACGCGATCGCCGTGCCGCAGCGTGCAGTGCTCGACAGCCCGAACGGCAAGTTTGTCTACGTGATTGCAGAAGCTGACGGCAAGTTGCTGGCGCAGCCGCGCCCGGTCCAGCTTGGCGAATGGGCACAGCTGGACGGCGCACTCGGCAACGCATGGGTGATCCGCGACGGCCTGAAGCCGGGCGAGCGGGTCATTGTCGATGGCATGGCGCGCATCTTCGTGCCCGGTTCGCCGGTAAGCATCGACGATGGCAGCCCTCCGCCGGCAGCTGACGCTGCCGCGCCCGCGCAGCACTGAACCGGAGCCCTCCATGTTTTCGCGTTTTTTCATAGATCGGCCGATCTTCGCGTTCGTCATTTCCATCATGCTGGTGCTGGCCGGCCTGGCGGCGATGCGCACGCTGCCGATCGCGCAGTATCCGGAGATCGCGCCGCCGGTGGTCACGGTGCGCGCCATGTATCCCGGCGCCTCGGCTGAAACGATCGCCGAAACCGTTGCCGCGCCACTCGAGAACGTGATTACCGGCGTGGAAGGCATGATGTACATGCAGTCCACCTCGACCTCGAACGGCGTCGTCGAGATCCAGGTCACGTTCGAGATCGGCGCCGACCCCGATCAGGCGGCGGTCAACGTGAACAACCGCGTCAAGCAGGCGGACGCGCGCCTGCCGGAAGAGGTGCGGCGCCAGGGGGTGACCGTCGAGAAGGGCTCGTCCGCCTTCCTGCTGGTGCTCGCCTTCTATTCGCCGGACGGCCAGTACGACGATCTCTACACGTCCAATTACGTGACGCTGAACGTGCTGGACAACATCAAGAAGATACGCGGCACCACCAACGTACAGATCTTCGGTGCCAAGGATTATGCGATGCGCATCTGGGTCAAGCCGGATCGCATGACGCAACTCGGTGTGACGGTGCCCGAGATCGCGGCCGCGCTGCGCGAGCAGAACGCGCAGTTCGCCGTCGGCAAGATCGGCCAGTCGCCCAACGGCGGCGGCCAGGACATGGTGTACACCATCACCACGCAGGGTCGCCTGTCGACGGTGGAGGAGTTCGAGAACGTCATCCTGCGTTCCAACGCCGACGGCTCCAAGCTGCGGCTGCGTGATGTCTCGCGTGTCGAGCTGGGCTCCAAGGACAACGACTTCAACGGTACCTACAACGGCAAGCAGGCGGTGCTGATGGGTGTCTTCCTGCAGCCGGGCGCCAACGCGCTGGACGTTGCCAAGGAAGTGAAGGGCGAGATTGCATCCATGGCCGAGCGTTTCCCGGCCGGGCTGACCTACGCCATTCCGTACGACACCACGCGCTTTGTCGAAGTGTCGATTTCCGAAGTGGTGAAGACGCTGGGCGAAGCGATGGTGCTGGTGTTCATCGTGGTGTTCGTGTTCCTGCAGAACTGGCGCGCCACGCTGATCCCGACGCTGGCGGTGCCGGTGTCGCTGCTCGGCACCTTCGCCGGGCTGCACCTGCTGGGCTACTCGATCAACACCCTCACGCTGTTCGGCATGGTGCTGGCCATCGGCATCGTCGTCGATGACGCCATCGTCGTGCTGGAGAACGTCGAACGCATCATGCACGAGCAGCAGCTCACGGCGCGCGAGGCAGCGCTGAAGGCGATGCAGGAGGTGACCGGCCCGGTCGTGGCCATCGTGCTGGTGCTGACGGCGGTATTCGTGCCGATCGCCTTCCTCGGCGGCCTGACCGGCGAGCTCTACCGCCAGTTCGCGGTGACGATATCGATCGCAGTCGTGCTGTCCGGCATGGTCGCGCTGACGATGACGCCGGCGCTGTGCGTGGCACTGCTGCGCAATGAGCACAAGAGCCAGGCGCGCATCTTCCTGTGGTTCAACGACTGGTTCACGCGGGTGACTCACCGCTACACCGGCGCGGTGACATGGATGATCCGCCGCTCGCTGGTCGGCGTGCTGCTGTTTGCCGGCATGGTCGCGCTGACGGTCGGCCTGTGGAAGATGACGCCGGGGTCGCTGGTGCCGGACGAGGATCAGGGCTACTACATCGCAGCCGTGTTCCTGCCTGACGGCGCCACGCTGCAGCGTACCGACAAGGTCGTGTCCGAGGTGATCAAGGCGATCCAGTCGAATCCGGCCAACGAGCACGTGATGGCCTTCTCCGGCATGGACTTCATCGGCGGCGGTTTCAAGAACAGCGCCGCGACCATTTTCGTCAGCCAGAAACACTGGGACGAGCGGGAGATGAGCACGCAGCAGCTCGTGGGCGAGTTGTTCGGCAAGACGGCGGGCATCAAGGAGGCGCTGGTACTGGCCTTCAATCCGCCGGCGATCTTCGGCCTGGGCAATACCGGCGGCTTCGAGTTCTACCTGCAGAACCGCGGAGACGGCGGAACCAAGCGGCTGGTCGAGAACATGGGCGCGCTCGTTGGCGCCTCGCACCAGAGCACGGTGCTGGCCGGCGGCCTGCAGACGCTGTGGCGCCCGAATGCGCCGCAGCTGTACGTCGACGTCGACCGCGAACGCGCGAAATCCCTGGGGATTCCGCTCGATGATGCGTTCGAGACGATGGCCGGCACACTGGGCACGCTCTACGTGAATGACTTCAACAAGTTCGGTCGCGTCTGGCAGGTGCTGATGTCCGCCGAGAGCCAGTACCGCCGCACGCCGGAGGACATCGGGCGCCTGTACGTGAAGAACACGGCCGGCGAAATGGTGCCGGTGTCCGCGTTTTCCACGGTGAAGTTCAGCTCCGGCCCGGATACCGTCGATCGCTACAACAATCTGCCCGCGGTGAAGCTGATGGGGCAGGCGGCGCCCGGCTATTCGTCGGGACAGGCCATTGCCGAGGTCGAGCGGCTCGCGGCATCGCTGCCGGGCGACACCAGTTTCGAGTGGACCGGCGCGGCCTTCCAGGAGAAGCGCGTGTCGAGCGCGGCGGCACTGGCGCTCGTCATGGCTGCGGTCATGGTGTTCCTCATCCTCGCCGCACAGTATGAAAAGTGGTCGCTGCCGTTCTCGGTGCTGCTCGCCATGCCTTTCGGCATTTTCGGCGCGCTCGCTGCGGTCTGGCTGCGCGGCATGACGAATGACGTGTACTTCCAGATCGGTCTGGTGACCCTGCTCGGCCTGTCGGCGAAGAACGCCATCCTGATCGTCGAGTACGCGGTGCTCAAGCACAACGAAGGCTATCCGGTCGCCGCCGCGGCGATCGAGGCGGCGCGGCTGCGACTGCGTCCCATCATCATGACTTCGCTCGCCTTCATCCTCGGCGTGCTGCCACTGGCCATTTCCACCGGCGCCGGCGCCGGTGCGCGGGTGTCGGTCGGCACCGGCGTCATCGGCGGCATGCTGGCGGCCACCTTCCTCGCCATCTTTTTCGTGCCGCTGTTCTACAAGCTCATCGTTGACCGGCGCCTTTCGACGCCGCCCGAAGAGCTGACAGTGCACAAGCCGGAGACGCCCCATGTCCATGTTCATCACTGATCCGGCGCGCCGCACGGCGCTGGCCGCCGTGCTGGCGGCCAGCGTGCTGTCGGCCTGCTCGCTCATGCCGCGGTCGGCGCCCGAACTCGATCTGCCGCAGTTGCCCGACAGCGCGGCGGCTTCGCCGGCCGAACTTGACCGGTGGTGGGAAAGCTTCCGCGACCCGGTGCTGGACGGACTGGTCAGCGAGGCGCTGGCCCGCAATACCGATGTGGTGCTTGCCGCCAGCAGGGTGCAGGCGTCGCAGGCATCGCTCGATCTGGTGCGCGTGAACCGCCTGCCCGACGTCAACGTGTCGCTTCAGGGTTCGCGCGCCCAGTACAGCAACGAGCGCCCGGTGCCGGGCCGTTCGCGCCAGTACAACACGGTGAGCGGCGGTTTCAATGCGTCCTACGAGCTTGACCTGTTCGGTCGCCTGTCCGGTCAGCGCGATGTCGCGCGCCAGGTGCTCGCCTCCAGCCGCTACGCGCTGGAGGGGCTGCGCGCGTCCGTGTCTGCCCAGGTGGCCCGTGCCTATTTCAGCCTGCGCGCGCTCGACGCGGACGAGGCATTGCTGTCGCAGACGCTCGTCACGCGCGAATCGGCGCTGTCGCTGCGCGACAAACAGTATGCGGGTGGCGCGATCAGCCGCTACGACCTTGAACTGGCCCGTTCCGAACGGGCGAGTGCCGCGGCCGCGCTGGCGGCGACCCGCAGCGCGCGCGAACAGGCCGAAACGGCGCTGTCCGTATTGCTCGGACGTACGCCGCGCGAACTGGTGGAGAAGATGCCGGATCGCGGGCTCGCGCTGTCGGTGCTGGCGGTGCAGCCGGAGATTCCTGCCGGCCTGTCGTCCGACCTGCTGACGCGCCGCGCCGACGTGCGTGCCGCGGAAGCGGACCTCGCCGCCGCAAGCCTCAGTGTGGAAGTGGCGCGTACGCAGTGGTTTCCGACGATTTCCCTGACGGCGGCGCTGGGTGGCGAAAGTGCGTCGCTCGGCAACCTGCTGTCGTCGTCAGCGCGCACGTGGAACGTCGGTGCCGCGATCGCGCAACCGCTGGTCGGGCTGTTGTCGACCCGGGCGCTGGTTGCGCAATCGGAAGCACAGCGTGCGCAGGTCGAACAGACCTATCAGCAGGCCGCGCGTCAAGCCTATGCCGACGTGCTGGTCGCGCTGTCGGCAGCGCGCGGCGCGCGCGAATCACTGGCGGAGATCGAGAACCTGTTCGACGCCACGCGCAATGCCCGTGATCTCGCGGAGAAGTCTTACGAGGCGGGGCGTTCCAGTCGGCTCGTGCTGCTGGACGCCGAACGCGAACGGCTGTCGGCCGAGCGCCAGCTCATCAGCTCGCGTCTGGACCGCGTGACGGCGCTGGTCAATACCTACCAGGCGCTGGGTGGCGGCTGGTCCGGCAGCATCGAATCGGGGGCCGACGAGGCGCTCGAAAATCCGCCGCCGGCTGCCGCGGCTCGCTGACGTGACGGCAATCGATTGACGGGAGCCGGTTCCGGCCGCCGTCAATCGGCCGTCGTCAGGCGGTTTCCACATCCCGCTCCGGTGCATCGGCAGGCGCCTCGATGCGCGCCACCTCATTGACGCTGGCGAGGAATTCCTCGCCCCAGCGCCGGATGTCGTTGTGCTGCACGATGTCGAACAATTCGCGCAGCCGTGATTCCGCTTCGGCGCGGTGGATGTTGATCGCGAAGTAGCACTTCTCGCGCAGGTCGTTGATGTCGTGCGGATTGGTCAGGATCGCACCGTGCAGTTCGGCGGCGGCGCCGGCGAATTCGGACAGCACCAGCACGCCGCTGCCCTGTATCAGGCCCTGAGTCGCCACATATTCCTTCGACACCAGATTGAGGCCGTCGCGCAGCGGCGTGATCCACATGACGTCGGCCACCGCGTAGTAGGCGATCAGTTCGTCGAACGGAATGGCGCGGAAGAAGAACTGCACCGGCGTCCAGCCGACGCACGAGAAGCGTCCGTTGATGCGTCCGACCGCCTGCTCGATCTGCGTCTGCAGCTCGCGGTAGATCGTCATTTCGCTGGCTGCCGGCACGCACACGGTGATCAGCGTCACTTTCTGGCGGATCTCCGGGTATTGCTCGAGCATCTTCTCGAAGGCCATCAGCTTTTCGAGCGTGCCCTTCGTGTAGTCCAGCCGTTCGACCGACAGGATGGCGCGACGCCCCGCCAGTTCCTGACGCAGGCCGGCCATGCGCTTGGCCGTCTGCGGATTGGCCAGGATGCGCTGCACGCGCTGCACGTCCAGCCCGACAGGGTGCGCCCCGATGCCGATGCGCCGGCCGTGCACCTCGATGGCCGTCGTCATTTCGTCCAGTCCCACCGCGCAGCCGTAGGTCAGGAAGCGCGGCGCGCAGTTGCGCGTCTCGAGTACCTTCAGCGGCGCCACGCCGCGCGCGACGTCGACGAAGTTCTCCGCCTGGCGCGGGATGTGGAAGCCGATGTAGTCGCACTGCAGCAGGCTGCCGATGATGTCGCGCCGCCAGGGCATCACGTTGAACACGTCTGCCGACGGGAAATAGGTGTGATGGAAGAAGGCGATCTTCAGGTCCGGGCGCAGTTCGCGCAGGTATGCCGGCACCATCCACAGGTTGTAGTCGTGCAGCCACACGGTGGCGCCCGGCGCGGCTTCGGCAGCGGTGCGCTCGGCGAACAGCCGGTTCACCTTCAGAAACACCTGCCAGTGGTCCTCGCGGAACTGGGCACGCTCCCAGAACGTGTGCAGCGTCGGCCAGAACGCCTCTTTCGAGAAGCGCTTGTAGAAGATGTTCACCTCTTCCTTGCTGAGTGCGACGCGTGCGCAGGTCAGACCGGGATACTGTTCGGTGTCCACCGTCGTATGCACTTCGAAGTCGCGCGAGCCCGCATTGGCGCTCGACCACGCGACCCACGACCCTTTCTGTCCTTCGCCGAAGAAGCTCAGCAGCGTGGGGATGATGCCGTTGGGCGAGGTCGGGCGACGGCGCTTCACGAGGCCGTCCTCGAGGTATTCCTCGTAGGGCAGGCGGTGATAGACGATGACGAGTCCGGATTCGCCGGTGCGTTCCATGCCCTTGCTGCTGGTCATGTCCTCCGCGTCGTTGAGGAAGCGGAAGAAGGACAGTGCTTCGAGGATGCCGCCGCAACCCACGCGATGCGAATGCAGGATGCGCGTGCGATCCGACGTCGCGGCCAGCAATGCCGGCTCCGACTCACCCACGCACACGCCCTTGAAACCCTGCTCGTACATGGACAGGTCGTTCAGCGTGTCGCCGGCCACCAGCACCTTCTGCGGATCGGCATCCAGATGTTCCACCAGACGGCGCAGCGTGCTGCCCTTGTTCACGCCCGGCGGCAGGATGTCGAGATAGCGGTCGGCCGAATACAGCACGTCGCAGCCGAGCTGGGCCGCGACCGCGTGGATGTCTTCGGTGACCGCATCACCCTCGCAGAAGTAGGAACAGCGGCGCTGCTGCGGGACCTCCTGGCGCTGCAGGCGCTCGAACACGGACATTGCCTCGATCACCACACGCTCGCCCGGCCAAAGTGCATCGATTTCCGATTGCAGCGGCTGCACGGCCTGGCGCGAATGACCTTCGACCACCGTCGCGCCGACGTCGGAAATGATGTAATGGGGAACCGGAATGGTCGGGTCGGACAGCACCGGCAGCACGGCTTCCAGTCCGCGGCCGGTGACGAACACCAGCGTGATGGACGGATCCGATGCGATGCGCTGATACAGCCGCTGGCGGGCTTCGGGGTCTCCGGCGAGAAATGTGCCGTCAAGGTCGGTTGCAATAATCATGTCGAGCTCCTTTCAGAGGTGAATGCGGGAAGGATGCGTGAGAGTCAGTGCGTCTCCGTAGGCAGTGGGTGCGTTGAGTCCTGAGTGGCATCCGCGTTGTTCTGGGCGGGGCTGCCTACCATGTCGAAGGCGGTCGAGGCGGTGCGTACCATGGGCACGAAGCGCGACTGGTGTTCGACGTCCGCCGGCACGCGACGCATCATCGTCGAGGCGGTGATCGCGAGTATCCCCTGTGTGAGGGCAAACCACACGGGCAGCGCAGCGGGGCCGAACTGCGCCATCGCCAGGCCCGCGATCAGCGGACCGAGGGCCGCGCCGGTGCCGTGCACCAGCAGCAGGCCGCTGCTGCCCTGCAGGATTTCATGGGCGTCAAGCCGGTCCATCATGCGTGCAACCGCCATCGGATACAGCGCGAAGGCGAAGCCCCCATAGACGAAACCCGCGATGGCAACCGCCTGGATGCCGCCCTGCGGCGCGAGCAGCAGCAGCACCGCGCAGGCCGCAGCCGCGAGGGACACCAGCGAGATCACGCGACCGCGGTCATAGCGGTCCGAACACAGGCCGATCGGCCACTGGAAGACGGCGCCGCCGATGATGCTCGCGCTCATGAACCAGGCGACGCCGTCGGTGCCCAGTCCGTTGCGGTCCGCCCATACGGCGCCGAGACCCCAGAACGCACCCATGGCCAGGCCGGAGGCAAACGCCACGGCGAGCGCCATCGGTGCGCGCCCGTACAGTGTGCGCAGGTCGATTGCCGCCGCGCGGTCGACCTGTGGCGGATGCATGCGCGTTGCGGCGACCGGCATTGCGGCCGCGCATATCAGTATCGCGGCGAGCGCGAACTGCACGTGCCCGCCCGGCACGCCGACGTGCAGCAACTGCTGTGCGAGCGCCAGCGAGCCGAGGTTCACCGCCATGTAGGACGCAAAGATGCGCGAGCGGTGGGCTGGCGTGGCCTGGCAGTTGAGCCAGCTCTCGACAATGGTATAGAGGCCCACCATGGACACACCGGTGAGCAGGCGCAGCGGCGCCCACACCCAGGGTGACACGGCGAGTTCGTGCAGCAGCACGGCGCAGGTGACGGCCGCCGTGAAGAATGCAAATGCGCGGATGTGACCGATGCGCTGGATGAGCCAGGGCGCGAAGCGCGTGCCCACCAGGAAGCCGGCGAAAAACAGCGAACCGAGCAGACCGAGGAAGGGGCTGCCGAAACCTTCGATGTTGCCGCGAACCGCAAGCAGCGTGGTCAGCAGCCCGCTGCCGAGCAGCAGCAGGGCCGCGCCGGACAGCAGTGACGCAAGTGGCAGTATATGGACAAGCAATGGCTTCTCCTCCGTTGCATGGAGTGGAAGCGACCTGACGCGGGGGACAAATGGAGCGCGGATCGTCAATCCTGATCCGCGAAAAAACGCAGGGCCGCGCGAAGTAATGATGGCGGTGATCAGTTACAGCCGTAAGAGTTTAACAGATCGTTTCCGCACTGCAGCGGAACCGCCCGCGCCTGTCGACGTTCAACACCGGCGTAACATCGCGCACGCAAAGCCTGTCCGGATGTTTACAAATCGTTCACACGGAACTGCCGCAGGCCGGCATGCCATTTACACCGACACACGATAATCCTGTTTCCCGTCCGGTTTCGCCAGGTTGCGTTCCGGTCTCCGACTTCATTTTTCGCCGCGACTGCATTCCATCAAGAACCCATGACAACCACCGGAAAGAATGCGCCCGAGGCGGCGCGCCGGCCTCGCTGGCCCTGGATATTCATGTTCCTTCTGCTGGCCGGCGTCACCGCCGGCTGGTTCGTCGCACGTGACCGGACGGCACCTGCCGAAGGCGCCGGCGGACCGTTCGGCGGCCCCCCCGGCGGGCGGCGCATGGGGGCGAAGTCAATGTCGGCTCCGCGCTGGCGACACGCGCCGACCTGCCGGTACGCATCGAAGCGCTCGGCACGGTGACGCCGCTGGAGAGCGTGGTCGTGCGCAGCCGGGTCGAAGGCGAACTGCGCTCGCTGCACTTCACCGAAGGGCAGCGCGTGAAGAAGGGAGACCTGCTGGCGCAGATCGATCCGCGTGCATTCGAGGTCGAGCTGGCGCAGGCAAAGGCTGCGAGGGCGCGCAACCAGGCGCTGCTCGTCAATGCGCGCGAGGATCTGGCGCGCTACGACACCCTGCTCGGGCAGGACTCGATCGCCGCGCAGCAGGTCAGCAACCAGCGCTCGCTGGTCCGCCAGTACGAAGCTGCGGTGCAGGCGGATGACGCGACGATCGCCAGCGCCCGGCTGTCGCTGCACTATGCGCGCATCACCGCGCCGATCAGCGGCCGCATCGGCCTGCGACAGGCAACGCCCGGCAATCTGGTGCGCGCCGGCGACGCCGACGGCCTGCTCACCATCACGCAGTCGGCGCCGATTTCGGTCGTGTTCGCGCTGCCGGAGCCGTCCCTGCCGGGCGTTCGCGCAGCCATCGGCGGCGGCAAGGGGCTCGTCGTCGAGGCGCGCGACCGGGACAACAAGACCGTGCTGGCGACCGGTTCGCTGCGCATCCTCGACAACCAGATCGACGTGGCCACGGGCACCGTGAAGGCGCGTGCGATCTTCGACAACGCGGACGAGGCGCTCTTTCCGAACCAGTTCGTCAACGTGAGCGTGCGTCTGGCCACGCTGGCCGGCGTGGTCGTCGTGCCGGCGTCGGCGATCCAGCGCGGCGATTCCGGGCCGTTCGTCTATGTCGTCGGGCCGGATCTGACGGTGTCGATGCGGCCGGTGAAGATCGGAGAACTGGACGGCGAGCGCCAGCAGGTCAGCGAAGGGCTGCTGGCGGGCGAGCGCGTCGTGACCGACGGCGTCGACCGCCTGCGCGAAGGTGACAAGGTCAAGGTGGACGGCGCGTCCGCCGCAGCGCGCAAGGACGCGCGAGCGGCCGGCCGGCCGGAATCGGGCGGGCCTGCCGCAGCGCCTGCGCACTGACCGGACGACACCATGAATCCGTCCCGTCTGTTCATCCTGCGGCCGGTCGCCACGTCGCTGCTGATGATTGCGCTGCTGGTGGCCGGGGCGCTCGCCTATCGCCTGCTGCCGGTGTCCGCGTTGCCGCAGGTCGACTACCCGACGATGCAGGTCGTCACCTTCTACCCGGGCGCGAGCCCGGATCTGACGGCGTCGCTGATCACCGCGCCGCTGGAGCGCCAGTTCGGCCAGATGCCGGGGCTGGCGCAGATGAACTCGATCAGCTCGGCCGGCGCGTCCGTGGTGACGTTGCGCTTCGGGCTCGACATTTCGCTCGACACCGCGCAGCAGGAGGTGCAGGCGGCGATCAACGCGGCGACCACGCTGCTGCCGCAGGAGCTGCCGGCACCGCCCGTCTACAGCAAGGTGAATCCGGCCGACGCGCCGGTGATGACGCTGGCCATCAGTTCCAGCGCATTGCCGCTGCACCGGCTGGAAGAAGCGGTGAGCACGCGTCTCGCGCAGAAGATTTCCCAGCAGTCGGGCGTCGGACTCGTGAGCATTTCGGGGGGCCAGCGTCGCGCCGTGCGGGTGCAGGTGAATCCGGCGGCGGTCGCCGCCTACGGACTGAGTCTGGAGCAACTGCGCGCGGCGGTCGTCAGCACGAGCTCCAGCCAGGCCAAGGGCGGCTTCGACGGGCCGATGCGCTCGACCACGCTGGACGCCAACGACCAGCTGCGTTCGGCAGACGAGTACCGGCGCAGCGTCATCGCATGGAAGAACGGTGCGCCGATCCGGCTGCAGGACGTGGCGGAGGTCGTCGACGGGCCGGAGAACCGGCTGCTCGCCGCCTGGGCGAACACGACGCCGGCACTCATCCTGAACATCCAGCGCCAGCCGGGCGCCAACGTGATCGACGTGGTCGAGCGCATCCAGGCGCTGCTGCCCGAACTGCAGAATTCGCTGCCGGACGCGGTCGACATCGCCGTGCTGACGGACCGCACCGGATCAATCCGCACGTCGGTTCATGACGTTCAGACGGAACTCGTCATGGCGGTCGCGCTGGTCGTCATGGTCATCTTCATGTTCCTGCGCAATGTGCGTGCGACGCTCATCCCGGCCGTCGCGGTGCCGCTGTCGCTGATCGGCACCTTCGCGTTCATGTACATGGCCGGTTTCTCGGTGAACAACCTCACGCTGATGGCGCTGACGATCGCAGCCGGTTTCGTCGTCGATGACGCGATCGTCATGACCGAGAACATCGCGCGCCACCTCGAATCCGGATGCACCCCCATGGAGGCCGCGTTGCGCGGTGCGCGCGAGATCGGCTTCACCATCATTTCGCTGACCGTGTCGCTGGTCGCGGTGCTCATTCCGCTGCTGTTCATGCAGGAGGTCGTCGGGCGGCTGTTCCGCGAATTCGCGCTCACGCTGACCATCGCCATCCTGCTGTCCGCCGTGGTGTCGCTGACGCTGACGCCGATGATGGCGGCGCGCCTGCTCAAGGCGCAGCCGGTGCATGACGCGCATCAGGCGGAGGGCTGGTTCGCGCGGCTCACCGCCGGCTACGCGCGCTCGCTGCGCTGGGTGCTCGAACACCAGCGCCTCACGCTGCTCGCCACCGTCGCCACCTTCGTGCTCACCGCGCTGCTCTACCTTGCCGTGCCGAAAGGCTTTTTTCCGGTGCAGGACACAGGCCTCATCCAGGGCATGTCGGAAGCCGCTCCGACGGTGTCGTTCGCCGCCATGAGCGAGCGTCAGCAGGCGCTTGCCGAGGTGCTGCTGCGCGACCCGGATGTGGAGAACATCAGTTCCTTCATCGGTGTCGACGGCCAGAACGCGACGCTCAACACCGGCCGCATGCAGATACGCCTCAAGCCGCTGGACGAGCGCAGCGCGCGCGCGCCGGAGATCTCCCGCCGGCTCGAGGCGGCAGCGCGCGAGGTCGCGGGCGTCACGCTCTACCTGCAGCCAGTGCAGGATCTGACGATCGAGGACCGGGTGAGCCGTGCGCAGTATCCGTTTGTCGTGCGCGCCACCGATCAGGGTGATCTGCTCGAGTGGGTGCCGCGCCTGGTGGAAGCGCTCGGCCGCTCGGACAAGCTCGCGCAGGTGTCGACCGACCTCACGACCGGGGCGCTGCAGGCCTATGTCGACATCGACCGCTCGGCGGCGGCGCGCCTCGGCGTCACCGTCGCGGACATCGATGCGGCGCTGTACAACGCCTTCGGCCAGCGCCTCATCTCCACCATCTTCACGCAATCGAGCCAGTATCGCGTGGTGCTGGAGGCACTGCCGCAGTTCCAGCAGGGGCCGCAGGCGATTTCGCAACTGCACGTGCTGTCCGCGACCGGCGAGCAGGTGCCGCTGGGGGCGCTGGTGCGCGTGGAAGAGCGCGCGGCGCGGCTGTCGATTTCGCGCCAGGCGCAGTTTCCGTCGGCGACGGTGTCATTCAACCTGCCGGACGGCGTGTCGCTCGGCGAGGCGGTCGACGCCGTCGATGCGGCGCGCGTTGCGCTGGGAATGCCGGCTTCGATGACGCTGAACTACGAGGGCGCGGCCGAGGCCTTCCGCGCGTCGCTGACCGACACGCTGTGGCTGATCCTTGCGGCCGTCATCACGATGTACATCGTGCTCGGCGTGCTGTACGAAAGCTTCATCCATCCGCTCACCATCCTCAGCACGCTGCCTTCGGCGGCCATCGGCGCGCTGCTCGCGCTGCTCGGCACCGGCCAGTCGCTCGACATGATCGCCGTCATCGGCATCATCCTGCTGATCGGCATCGTGAAGAAGAACGCCATCATGATGATCGACTTCGCGCTGGACGCCGAACGCACTGAAGGCAAGGCGCCGGTCGACGCGATCTACCAGGCCTGCCTGCTGCGCCTGCGCCCGATCCTGATGACGACGCTCGCCGCGCTGCTTGGCGCGCTGCCGCTGATGCTCGGCGGTGGCATGGGTTCGGAGCTGCGTCATCCGCTCGGCCTGACGATGGTCGGCGGCCTGCTGGTGAGCCAGGTGCTCACGCTGTACACCACGCCGGTCATCTATCTGGCATTCGGCCGGCTGTTCGGCGCGCGCGTTGCGCCGGCCGTGCCGCGGGGCAGTGCGTCGTGAGTGCCTGGGCCTGGTCGATACATCGTCCGGTGGCGACCACGCTGCTGACGTTCGCCGTCGCGCTGGCCGGCGCCATTGCGTTCCGGCTGCTGCCGGTGGCCGCACTGCCGCAGGTCGACTTCCCGACGATATCGGTGAGCGCGTCCTTGCCGGGCGCCAGTCCGGAGGTGATGGCGGCCACCGTGGCGACACCGCTCGAACGTGCGCTCGGACGCATCGCCGGCGTGACGGAAATGACCTCCAGCAGTTCCGAGGGCAACACGCGCGTGACGCTGCAGTTCGAGCTGGAGCGCGACGTCGAGGGCGCGGCGCGCGACGTGCAGGCGGCGATCAATGCGTCGCGCGCGTCGTTGCCGAGCAGCCTGCCGTCCAACCCGAGCTATCGCAAGATGAATCCGGCGGACGCGCCGATCATGATCCTGTCCATCACGTCGGACACGGTGCCCATTCCGCAGCTGTATGACGTCGCCTCGACGGTGCTCGCGCAGAAGATCGCGCAGATAAGCGGCGTCGGCGAGGTCAATGTCGGCGGCGGTGCGCTGCCTGCGATTCGCGTGCAGGTGAATCCGGATGCGCTGCATCAGGCGGGTCTCACGCTGGAGAACGTGCGTACGCGCATCGCCGAGAACAACGTCAACCGGCCCAAGGGCTTCGTCGAGCAGGACGGGCGCTACTGGCAGATCGAGGCGAACGATCAGGCGCGCCGCGCGGCCGACTATCTGCCCATCATCCTGCGCCACACCTCGGGCGCGGCCATCCGCCTGGGCGACGTCGCGCGGGTCGAGGATTCGGTGCAGGACGTGCGCAACCTCGGGCTCACGAACGGCAAGCCGACGGTGCTGCTGGTGCTCACCAAGCGCCCGGGCAGCAATGTGATCGAAACCGTGGAAAGCGTGCGCGCGCTGCTGCCCGAACTGTCGGCCAGCCTGCCGGCGTCGGCCAGCATGGAAATCGCGATGGACAGTTCGGTCACCATACGGGCCGCGCTGCATGAAGTGGAGATTTCACTGGTCGTCGCGGTCGCGCTGGTCATCTTCGTGGTGTTCCTGTTCCTGCGCAATGCGCGCGCGACGCTGATTCCGGCGGTGGTGGTGCCGGTGTCGCTGGGCGGCAGCTTTGCCGCGATGTATCTGCTCGGTTTCAGCCTGAACAACCTGTCCTTGATGGCGCTGACCATCGCGACCGGCTTCGTCGTGGATGACGCCGTGGTGGTGATCGAGAACATCGCACGCCACATCGAACGCGGGCTGAAGCCTTTCGATGCCGCGATCGCCGGCGTGCGCGAGGTCGGTTTCACCGTGGTGGCGATCAGCCTGTCGCTGGTCGCCGTGTTCATCCCCATCCTGCTGATGGGCGGCGTGGTCGGACGGCTGTTCCGCGAATTCGCGCTCACGCTGTCGATCGCCGTCGGCGTGTCCATGGTGGTGTCGCTCACGGCGGCGCCGATGCTCGCCGCGCGGTTGCTGCGCGCCGGAAAGCCGGCCGACGAGGCGCGCTGGCAGCGCGCGCTCGCGCGCGTGTTCGACGACGTGCAGAGCGCGTACGCGCACAGCCTGGACTGGGCGCTGCGCCACACGCGCATCGTCATGCTCATCTTCATCGGCGCCGTGGCGCTGAATGTGTGGCTGTTCATCATCGTGCCCAAAGGCTTCTTCCCGCAGCAGGACACCGGGCGCCTGTTCGGCAACCTGCGCGCCGACCAGACCATTTCCTTCCAGGCGATGTCGGTCAAGATGAAGCAGGCGGTCGACGTCGTGCGGGCGGACCCGGCCGTGGACATGGTGAGTGCCTTCGCCGGCGGCGGGCGGCGCAGCCAGAACAGCGCGAGCTTCTTCGTCAATCTGAAACCGCTGGCGGAGCGCGGCGTGTCGTCCGAGAAGGTGATGGGGCGCCTGCGCGGAAAGCTGTCGCAGATCGAGGGCGTGCAGCTCTTCCTCGTGGCGGCGCAGGATCTGCGCATCGGCGGGCTGCGCTCGTCGTCGCAGTACCAGTTCACGCTGACCGGCGACAGCCTTGATGCGCTGGACGAATGGGCGCCCCGCGTGCGCGACGCGATGCGCGACCTGCCGCAGCTGGTGGATGTCGGCACCGACCGCGAGGACCGTGCGTCGCAGACCATGCTGGTCTATGACCGCGACACGCTGGCGCGTCTGGGCATGACGCCGGGCGGCGTGAACCAGATTCTGTACGACGCCTTCGGACAGCGCCAGGTGAGCACGCTGTACGAACCGCTGAACCAGTACAAGGTGGTGCTGGAGGTTGATCCGGCGCGCGCGCAGGACCTGTCGGCGCTGGAGTCGGTGCGGGTGGGCGCGGCCGACGGCGCACTGGTGCCGCTGAGCACGTTCGCGCGCGTCGAGCAGGGCACGATGCCGCTGTCGATCGCGCATGTCGACGGACAGATATCGACCACCATCTCGTTCGGCACCGCCGAAGGCGTGACGCTTGCGCAGGCGATGGATGCGGTGCGCGGCGCGATGCGCAGCATCGGCGTGCCGGCCGGCATCAACGCCGGTTTCCAGGGGTCGGCGCGCGCCTTCCAGCAGTCGCTGTCGAGTCAGCCGTTGCTCATCATCGCGGCCATACTCGCGGTCTATTTGGTGCTCGGCATCCTGTACGAAAGCCTGATCCATCCGCTGACCATCCTGTCCACGCTGCCGTCGGCCGGCATCGGCGCCATCCTCGCGCTGATGGCTTTCAACATCGAATTCGGCCTGATCGCCATCATCGGCGTGCTGCTGCTCATCGGCATCGTGAAGAAGAACGCGATCATGATGATCGACTTTGCACTCGACGCCGAACGCCGGCTCGGGCTCGATCCGAAGGACGCCATCCGGCAGGCCTGCCTGCTGCGCCTGCGTCCCATCCTGATGACCACGCTGGCCGCCATGGTCGGCGCGCTGCCGCTGGCCATCGGTTTCGGCGAAGGCGCCGAGCTGCGCCAGCCGCTTGGCATCGCCGTCGTGGGCGGCCTCATCGTGAGCCAGTTGCTGACGCTCTACACGACGCCGGTCACCTATCTCTACCTGGAACGCTTCAGTCGCTACTGCGCCCGCCGTCTTGGCGCCGCAGCGCGCACGGTCACGTCATGAACAGACACCTCTTGCTCATTGTTCCGGCGCTGCTCGCCGGCTGCACGACGGTCGGCCCGGATCACCGGACGCCGGCCATGGATCTGCCCGCCGCGTATCGCGCGGCCGACGGCTGGAAACCGGCCGAGCCGTCCGATCACCTGCCGCGCGGCAACTGGTGGCGCGCCTATGAAGATCCGGCGCTCGACGCGCTGATCGAGCGTCTCGACCGCGCAAATCCGGACCTGCAGTCCGCGCTCGGCAGCTTCCGCCAGGCGCGTGCGGCCGCCGCGCAGGCGCGCGCCGGCTTCCGGCCCGAGGTCGGCCTGTCGGCCTCGGCCAGCCGCAGCCGCGGCACCGCGATACAGGGGCGCTCCGCCAATCTGTCCAGCACGACACAGCTGGCACTCGACGCAAGCTGGGAGGCGGACCTGTGGGGACGCATCGCGCGCGAAGTCGAAGCGGCTGGCGCGGAGCTGGCCGGCAGCGGTGCGGATCTCGCTTCGGTGCGGCTCGCGCTGCATGCGGAACTGGTGCAGAACTACTTTCAGCTGCGCTCGACCGACGGTCAGCGCGATCTGTATGCGCGTACCGTGGCGGCGTATGAGCGGGCGTACGAAGTCGCGGGCAACCGCGTCGCGGCCGGTGTCGCCACGCACGGCGACGAGGTTCAGGCGCTGGCGCAACTGCGCGCGGCGCAGGCGCAGGCGGTCGACCTTGACCTCACGCGCACCCAGCTGCAGAACGCGATTGCCGTGCTGGTCGGCGAGGCACCGTCCGCCTTTGCGCTCGACGTGGCTGCCGGCGAGCTTGTGCAGCCGCCGTCCACACCGGTCGGCCTGCCGTCCGCACTGCTTGAGCGCCGGCCCGACGTGGCTGCCGCCGAACGGCGGGTGGCTGCCGCGAACGCGCGCATCGGCGTGGCGCAGGCCGCGTGGTTTCCGTCGCTGACGTTGTCGGCGTCGACCGGCTACGCCGGCAACAACTTCGCGCAGTGGTTTTCGGCGCCGGCTTTCGTGTGGTCCTTCGGACTGTCGACGGCGCAGGCCGTGTTCGACGGTGGGCGACGCGACGCGCAGATCGAATCGGCGCGCGCCGCGCACGACATCACCGTGGCGCAATACCGGCAAACCGTGCTGGGTGCGCTGCAGGAGGTCGAGGACAATCTGAGTGCGCTGCGTCTGCTCGAAGACGAAGCGGTGCTTCTGGCGCAGGCGCTTGCCGCGTCGCGCGAAGCCGAGTCGCTCGCTCTGAACCGCTATCGGGCCGGCACGGCGAGCTACACGGAGGTCATCACGGCGCAGACGGCCGCACTGAACAACGCGCGCAGCCTTGTTCAGCTGCGCGGACGGCAGTACTCGGCGAGCGCGCTGCTGAACAAGGCGGTCGGCGGTGGCTGGGAGGGCGCCGCCGCTGCGCCATGAGGCGCAAATGCATATTGCGCGGATGCAGATTGAATTCGGTCATAGAATTACGGCATTTCCACGACGGAGACGCCCGTGTCTCATCACACCCCTCCCGTCCGCGCATGGCTTCGCCGCATCGCCTGCATCGCGCTGCTGACATGCGGTCCGGCCGACGCCGGTGATTTTGCCTACGTCGTGCGCCCTGGCGACAATCCGTGGAATCTGACCCAGCGCTACCTGAAGGATATTTCCTACTGGCCGCGCATTCAGCGCTACAACCGCATCAGCGAGCCGCGCCGCATGATTCCAGGCACACGGCTGATGATTCCCGAGAAGTGGTTGCGCCTGCAGTCGCGCGAAGTGCGGCTCCATGCCGTGCGCGGCGAAGTCGTGCTCGTTGCGACGGACGGACGCCGCCAGGCGGCCGAGACCGGCGCGCTGCTGAGCGCCGGCATGCGGGTGCTGACCGGCCCGGAAGGCAGCGCTGCGCTCGCCTTTGCCGATGGCAGCCGTGCCCAGCTGCGCCCGGACAGCGAACTGGGGGTGCGTCAGGCCGGTGAGCTCGCAGCCGGCGCGGGATCATGGGTGCGGCTGGAACTGCTGCGCGGTTCGGTCGAAAGTCTGGTCACGCCGCGTGGCGGCCCGGCCGGGCGCTTCGAGATCGATACACCGTCGGCCGTGGCGGCTGTGCGTGGCACGCACTTCCGCGTGCACGCCACCGACAGCGCGACCCGCAATGAAGTCATCACGGGTCGCGTCGCGTTCGGCAACAGCGCCGGTGAGCATATTGTTGGCGAAGGTCAGGGGTCGGCCGCGTCACGCGGTGCGGCCGCAACTCCTCCGTCGACGCTGCTCCCGGCGCCGGAATCCCGGGCGCTTTTTGCCGACCGTCTGCCGCTCAGCCTGCCGTTTCCGGCGCTGGACGGCGCGACCGGCTATCGCGTGCAGATCGCTGACGATGCCGCGTTCGACACGGTGCTGTCCGATCGCATCGGTGCCAATCCGCAGGTGATTGCGGTGGACTTGCCTGATGGCGAGTACCGCGTGAGGGTGCGCGGCATCGATCACGCAGGTTTCGAGGGACGCGACGGCGAATGGCCACTGACGCTTGATGCGAGCCCCGAGCCTCCCGTGCTGGTGTCGCCGGCTCCGGCGGCGCGTATCAGCGACGAGCGTCCGCAGTTCGCCTGGAGCCGCGCACGGCCCGACGAGCGCTGGCGCGTGCAGCTGTCGACGACCGGGGACTTCGCGGCGCCGCTGACGGATCGCGCGGATCTCGATCAGCCGTCCTTCCGGGTGGACGCGCCACTCGCACCTGGCGTGTACTTCTGGCGGGTTGCCAGCAGCAATCCGGATGAAGGGATCGGTCCGTTCAGCGACGCGCAGACCTTCCGACGCCCGCCGCCGGGCCCCGCGCTTGAGGCACCACAGGCGACCGAGGACGGGCTTTCGCTGCGCTGGCGCAGCGCCGGCGACGGAGCGCGCTATCATTTGCAGATAGCCGGCAGCGACGATTTCACGCAGCTGCGTGTAGACGAACAGCTGGATCGGCCGGCGTATCTGTTGCGCGATGCGCCGCCTGGCGCCTACTTCCTGCGCGTGCGAAGTCTTGCCGCCGACGGTTTCGCGGGCGACTGGGCGCCGGCGCAGATGGTGACGGTGCCCGAGCCGCCGCCATCGTTCCGCGTGTGGTGGTTGCTGCCACTGTTGCTGCTCATCTGAAAGGAAAGCATGTGACCACGGGTCTGGCCAGGCGGCTTCAGGAGCTTCCGCTGTGAAAGCGCCCCGGAGCCGTCTGGCCGCCAGTCTTGGCGATGGCCTGCTCTGGCCCTGGTTGTTCTCGCTCTTCCTGCTTTTCCTCTTCCACGCATTCGCGCCGCTGCCGCTGACCCGCCTGGACCTGATGCTCCACGACGGCTTGTCGCCGGGCGTGACGGTCGACGAAACGGACCGTCCGCTCGTCGTCGAAATCGACGAAGCCAGCCTGAACGCATACGGCGCCTGGCCTTGGCCACGCGCCCAGCATGCGGCGCTGATCGACCGCCTGAACCGCGCCGATGTCGCCGGCATCGGCTACACCGTCATGTTCGCCGAGCCGTCGCGCCTTGAAAGCGGGGACCATTCGCTGGTCGAAGCGATCGCGCGTGCCGGCAATGTCGTGCTGCCGGTGGCGCCGGTCGCGCGTGGCGACGGCGGTGTCAGCCTGCTCATGCCGTTGCCTGCGCTGGCCGACGTGGCTGCGCGTCTGGGACATGTGGATGTGGAGCTCGATGCCGATGCGCTGGCACGGCGCGTGTATCTGCAGGCTGGTGTCGGGTCGCCCCAGTGGCCCGCCTTTGCGTGGGCGCTCATCGATGTGTCGCGCCGGGCGCGGCCGCTGTCCAATCTGGGCGCACGTCGCCGGGGCGATGCCGACGCTGTCGGGTACTGGGTGCGGGATCGCGAGGTCATCGTGCTGCCGGCGGCAGCGGCGCCACAGCATGTATCCGCGGCGGACGTGCTGTCTGGCAGCGTGCCCGATGACGTGTTGCGGGGGCGCTCGGTGCTGGTCGGCGTGACGGCTGTCGGCCTGGGCAGCGCGCTGGCGACGCCGCTGTCCGTCCATGCTGCGCCGATGCCGGCTGTGGAATTCCATGCGCGGACATACTCGGCACTGCGCAATGGCTGGATGCAGACGCAGCTGGCACCCGGCTGGAGCCTGTTGCCGGCACTGACCGCACTGGCCGCGTTGTTCGCGTTGCGCCCGCAATGCCGCAAGCGGGACATGGCGCTCGTCGCACTGTTGCTCACGCTGCCTGTTCTGTGCAGCGTCGTGCTGCTGCATGGGGCGCGGCTGTGGATGCCGCCGGCGATGGCGAGCGCCGCCCTGTTGACCGGCGCACTGTGCTGGCTGTTGGTGCAGACAACGCGTCTCGCGGTGCGCCTCAATCGCGCCCACGCGCGGGCCAACGCGACGCTGCACGCCATTTCCGATGCGGTTATGCGGCTCGACAGCGCGTTGCATCTGCGCTATCTGAACCGGCAGGCCGAATTGTTCGCGAACTGCCGACTCGGCGATGTCCATGGCGCGGGACTCGAGCGTCTGCAGGCACTCGGCACCGACGTCGTCGTCGCGCTGTCGACGCTTGCGCGCCGTTGCCGCGACAGTGCGACGCCGCAGCGTCAGGCGGGGCACGTGATGATGCCGACCGGGCCGGCTGGCGCGGCGCGGGCACTTCGCCTGAGCGCCAGCCCGCTGCTCGACGGGTCGGGGCGGCCCGAGGGAGTCGTGCTGGTGCTCAATGACGTCAGCGATACCGTCGCTGCGGCAGAGCGGCTGGCGCACCAGGCGACGCACGACGCGCTGACCGGGCTGCCGAATCGCGTGTTGCTGCGCGATCGGCTGCGACAGGCGCTGGCGCAGCGGGCGCAGGGCATCGTCGCCGTGCTGTTCGTCGATCTCGACCGTTTCAAGCGCATCAATGACAGCCTTGGCCACCAGATGGGCGACCGCGTGCTGACGACGCTGGCCGGACGCCTGCGCTCGGTGTGCCGGGTCGGCGACACTGTTGCGCGCTGGGGCGGCGACGAATTCATGATCATCCTGCAGGACATGGCGGATCGCGAGGCGGTCGGGCGGGTCGCCGCGAAAGTGATGCACTCGGTGGGCGAATCCATCACGCTGGACGACGTCGATTTCCGGTTTTCATGCAGCATCGGCATTGCCATCGCGCACGAGGACAGCAGCGACGCCGACGTGCTGTTCGCGATGGCCGACACCGCGATGTACCGCAGCAAATCGCAGTCCGGCGCGGCGATTCATTTCTATGCCTGCGACATGAGCGCCGGCACGCGCGACTGGATAGAACTGGAGTCCGATCTGCGGCGGGGCGTTGAAGAGGACAGGTTCGAAGTCCATTACCAGCCGCAGTACGAACTGGCCGGCGGGCGCCTGTCGGCGTTCGAGGCGTTGTTGCGCTTCCGGCGGCATGACGGTGAATTGCTGCAGCCGGCGGACTTCATCACCGTTGCGGAAGAATCCGGCCTGATCGAGAGCATCGGCGACTGGGTGCTGCAGGAAGTCACGCTGCAGATAGCGAGCTGGTCCAGTCAGGGGCTGCCGGTCGTGCCGGTTGCGGTCAATGTATCCGCGCGTCAGTGCCTGGGCCGGTCGCTGGTGCGCCGCGTGGCGAACGCGCTGGAGCAGTCGGGCATCATGCCGTCGCTGTTGCGCCTGGAACTGACGGAAACGACGGCGATGAGCGATGTCGACCACGTCGCGGCGCTGCTCGGTGACATCCGCGCGCTGGGGGTCAGCCTTTCGGTCGACGACTTCGGCACCGGCTATTCGTCGCTGTCCTATCTCAAGCGTTTCCCGATCGATGAACTGAAGGTTGATCGGTCGTTTGTGCGGGACCTGTGCAGCGACGCCGACGACGAGGCCATCGTGCGCGCCACCATTGCGCTGGCGCATGGGCTGGGGATGCGTGTCGTTGCCGAAGGCGTGGAAACCGAAGCACAGCTCGCCATGCTGTCCGCCCATCAGTGTGACGTGGTGCAGGGCTATCTGTTTTCGCGCCCGCTTTCCGCCGCCGATCTCGCGGCGCAGAACATTCTTTCCGGCGGCAAGGTGCGCACCGAGCGTGGCTTGCGGCTGATCCAGTCCTGAAGCGGCGCCGTGCGCGCCGCGGCACGGCTTTCCTGGCCGCCGACCGGTGAATCGGCGTACGCGGTCCGGAAAGGCAGGATGGTGCAATGCACAAAATAGTGCTTGACATCCGTGCGAAGCAGCGTAAGGTAGGCGTCATTGTGCACTGCAGCATAACCACCGGAGACAGACCATGACCGCAAAGCCTGATTTCAAGAACCCGATCGAAGCCGTCCAGACCCTCATGGCCATGCAGGCCGCGACGATCAGCAAGTCCATCGAACTGCAGAAGAAGTCCGGCGAAGAGCTGATGGCTTTCTTCCAGACCGAAGCCCAGAAGGTGACTCAGCTGAAGACGCCGGAAGAACTGCTGCGCTTCAACATCGAAGCCAATACCGCGCTGTTCAAGCTGCTCAAGGCCCAGGGCGAAGCTTTTACCGCGTTCGCGACCGAAGCGGGCACGGCTGCATTCAGCTCGTTCAAGGGCATGGGCAAGTAAGCCCCCGACCCGCGGCGACAGCCAGAAAAAAGCCCCGGCGACATTGTCGCCGGGGCTTTTTTCGTCATGCCGTACCGGCCGCTGCCGCTGCCGCTGCCGGTGCTGGATGCGTCAGGAACTTTTCTTCGTCCGTGGCGCGGCCGGCTTGGCAGCGGTCGTGCGCCGGGCTGCAGTCTTTGCGGGGGTGGGCTCCGGCGCTGCTGCCTTGCTCGCGGCCGGTTTGGCAGGCGCTTTGGTTGCAGGTTTGGCGGGCGTGCTTGTGGCGGCCGGCTTCGCCTTCGCTGCGGGTCGGGGCGCTGCGGCTTTCGGAGCGGTCTTCGCAACAGGGGGGCTTTCTGTCGCCGCCGGCGTACCAACGTGCACGCTCTTTCCGAAATGCTGGAATGCGGTGCGTGCCGCACTGCTGATCTGCTCAAAGGCGCCTCGCGCCTTTTCCATCGCGTCCTGCATGGAGCCCATGGACTGCTGGCTGGAAATCGGCATGCCAGCCAGCAGCTTGCGCATGCTGTCCATCAGGTCCGAGCTGCCGCTGTTGAGTTGTTCGCCAACCAGCCGGCCGAACTCTGCCTGGGTTTCTGCCGTGATTTCTGCGATCTGCCGAGCACACCCGAGCATCTTCTCTGTCGTTGAACGGGCAAGGCGCGCGCGCAGTTCCACCTGGTTGGCCGGTTCGCGAGCTTCCGAAAGTGCCCGCGCGTTGGCGAGGCTTTCATCGAACAGGGCGCGTGCGGTATTTACCTGCAGTTGCATGATGCGCTGCGAATTGTCCATCGACAGTTGCGCCAGACGCATGGCCGCCTCGATGTTCTTCTTCTGCAGTTCTGACATCTGCTCAGTGTTCTTCATCGCAAGACTCCTCGGTGGGGGAAGGTGGATTTTGCAGCCACTGCGCGGCGAGCGCCATGCTGCTGTCGACAAATATGCGCGCATCCATCGATTGCAGTTCTCCGGCGATGCGTGGCCGGAACGCCATGCGCGCAAGAATGTCCCGTTCGACGTCGATGCCGGGTGCAACCTCGGTCAGTTCCAGTCCGTCGTCGACGAGCCGGAACACGCAGCGCTCGGTCACGTACAGCACAGCCTGACCGCGACGGCGCGCCTCGCGGCCGCTGAAGGTGCGGTGCTCGACCGCACGCACGAATTTCATGTCACGGCCTTCGCGCTTGATGTTCAGCCGCCCGTTCTCGACTGCGATGTCGGCCTCGCCGGCAGTGAAGCTGCCGACGAAGACCAGGCGGCGTGCATTCTGTGAAATATTGATGAACCCGCCGGCACCGGCGAGACGATGCCCGAAGCGCGACACGTTCAGGTTGCCGTCGGCGTCCGCCTGCGCGAGCCCGAGGAAGGCGATGTCGAGTCCGCCGCCGTCGTAGAAATCGAACTGGTAGGGCTGGTCGATCACGGCCTGCGTATTCACGGCTGCGCCGAAGTCCATGCCGCCGGCGGGAATGCCGCCGATGACGCCCGGTTCGGCGGTCAGCGTGACGGCGTCGCCGAGCCCCTCTTCGGCGACCACCGACGCGACGCCCTCGGGCATGCCGATGCCGAGATTGACGACGTCGTGCGGGCGCAGTTCGAGTGCGGCGCGGCGGGCGATCACCTTGCGGACGTCCAGCGGCGCATTCACGTGCGAATCGGCGGGGATGCGCAGTTCACCCGAGAAGGCCGGGTTGTACTGCGAGGCGAAGGTCTGCATGTGGTGCTCCGGCGGCGACACGACGACGCAGTCGACGAGCACGCCGGGAATCTTCACCTCGCGCGGATGCAGCGCGCCGCGCGCGGCGACGCGCTCCACCTGCACGATGACCAGTCCGCCGCAGTTGTGGGCCGCCATGGCGACCGCCAGCGCTTCCTGCGTGAGCGCTTCGCGCTCCATCGTGACGTTGCCGTCGGCGTCCGCGGTGGTGCCGCGCACGATGGCAACGGTGACCGGGAAGGCCCGGTAATAGAGGAAATCCTCGTCGTCGATGCGCATGCGGCTGACGATGTCTTCCGTCGTGATGGCGTTGATGCGTCCGCCGCCATGCAGCGGATCGACGAAGGTGTCGAGCCCGACCCGCGTCAACTGGCCGGGCCGGTGTGCGGCGATGTCGCGGAACAGCTGCGAAATGACGCCCTGCGGCAGGTTGTACGCTTCGATGCGGTTGCTCACTGCGAGCGCCTGCAGCCTGGGCACCAGCCCCCAGTGGCCGCCGATGACACGCCTGACCAGGCCGTCGTGGCCGAAGTGGTTCAGGCCGCGCCGGTGTCCGTCGCCCTGTCCGGCCGCATAGACCAGCGTCAGGTCGCGCGGATGTCCGCTGTCGATGAAGCGTTGCTCGACCGCCAGGGCGATGTGTTCGGCAAAGCCGATACCGACGAAACCGGCGGTGGCGACCGTTGCGCCGTCGGCAATGCGCGCCACGGCTTCGGCGGCGGTCATGATCTTTTGCACGGACGGAGGCAGGGCGGTCGTCATCGTCGGGGACGGAGCGGGTGTAACGTTGTCACTGTACCGGAGCTCTTGCCTCGCGCGGCGATGCAGCGCGATTTGATGCGCGTCAAACTGGCGTCGGTTGAAAAGCGGATCGTTTGCCCCAGATAGTCTGCAGACCCGAATTCCGGAGGTATCCATGCGTTTTGACAAACTGACCACCAAGTTCCAGCAGGCGATCGCTGATGCGCAGAGCATCGCGGTCGGCCGCGATCACCAGTACATCGAGCCGGCGCACTTGCTGCTGGCCCTGCTCAATCAGGACGACGGCGCCACCGCTTCGCTGCTGCAGCGGGCAGGCGTCAATGTGCCGCCACTGAAGAAGGCAGTCGAGGAGTCGCTGTCGCGCATCGCGACGGTGGAAGGCCACGGCGGCGAGGTGCAGATCGGTCGTGACCTGACCAATCTGCTGAACCTGGCCGATCGAGAGTCACAGAAGCGCGGTGACCAGTTCATCGCGTCCGAAATGTTCCTGCTCGCGGCGGTCGGCGACAAGGGCGAGCTGGGCCGTCTGCTCAAGCAGTCCGGGCTGGACGCGGCGACGCTTGCCAAGACGGTGGAACAGGTGCGCGGCGGCTCGTCGGTCGGTTCCGCCGAGGCGGAAGGTTCGCGCGAGGCACTCAAGAAATACTGCATCGACCTGACCGAGCGCGCGGCCGCCGGCAAGCTCGATCCGGTGATCGGACGTGACGACGAAATCCGCCGTGCGATCCAGATCCTGCAGCGGCGCACCAAGAACAATCCGGTGCTCATCGGCGAACCGGGCGTGGGCAAGACCGCCATCGTCGAAGGGCTGGCGCAGCGCATCGTCAACGAAGAGGTGCCCGAGACGCTCAAGGGCAAGCGTGTGCTGGTGCTCGACATGGCCGGCCTGCTGGCCGGCGCGAAATACCGCGGCGAATTCGAGGAGCGCCTGAAGAGCGTGCTCAACGAAGTGGCGAAGGACGAAGGCCGCATCATCCTGTTCATCGACGAACTGCACACCATGGTCGGTGCCGGCAAGGCGGAAGGCGCGATGGATGCCGGCAACATGCTCAAGCCGGCGCTGGCGCGCGGCGAGCTGCATTGCATCGGCGCGACCACGCTGGACGAGTACCGCAAGTACATCGAGAAGGACGCCGCGCTGGAACGCCGCTTCCAGAAGGTGATGGTCGAGGAGCCCAGCGTCGAGGCGACGATCGCCATCCTGCGCGGCCTGCAGGAGAAATACGAGATCCACCACGGCGTGGACATCACCGACCCGGCCATCGTCGCCGCGGCGGAGCTGTCGCACCGCTACATCACCGACCGCTTCCTGCCGGACAAGGCGATCGACCTGATCGACGAGGCGGCGGCGCGCATCAAGATGGAGATCGACTCCAAGCCCGAGGTGATGGACCGGCTGGACCGCCGCATGATCCAGCTCAAGATCGAGCGCGAGGCGGTGAAGCGCGAGAAGGACGAGGCGTCGCAGCGCCGTCACCAGCTGATCGAGGAAGAACTGGCCAGGCTGCAGCGCGAGTACAACGATCTGGAAGAGGTGTGGAAGACGGAGAAGTCGCGCGCCGCCGGCTCCACCCACATCAAGGAGGCGATCGACCAGCTGCGTGCGCAGATGGCCGATCTGCAGCGCAAGGGGCAGTTCGACAAACTGGCTGAGTTGCAGTACGGCAAGTTGCCTGAACTGGAGGCTCAGCTCAAGCTGGCCGAGAAGGGGGGCGATACCGGGCAGCAGAACACCTTGCTGCGCACCGAGGTCGGTGCCGAGGAAATCGCCGAGGTGGTGTCGCGCGCGACCGGCATTCCGGTGTCCAAGATGATGCAGGGCGAGCGCGAAAAGCTGCTGCACATGGAAGACCGGCTGCACGCCCGCGTGATCGGCCAGGACGAGGCGGTGCGTCTGGTGTCCGACGCGATCCGCCGTTCGCGCGCCGGCCTGTCGGACGAAAACAGGCCGTACGGCAGCTTCCTGTTCCTCGGCCCGACCGGCGTCGGCAAGACCGAACTGTGCAAGACGCTGGCGGAGTTCATGTTTGATTCCGAGGATCACCTGATCCGTATCGACATGAGCGAATTCATGGAGAAGCACTCGGTGAGCCGCCTGATCGGCGCGCCGCCGGGCTATGTCGGTTATGACGAAGGCGGCTACCTGACCGAAGCGGTGCGGCGCAAGCCCTACAGCGTCATCCTGTTCGACGAGGTCGAGAAGGCGCATCCGGACGTGTTCAACGTGCTGCTGCAGGTGCTCGACGACGGTCGCATGACCGACGGGCAGGGCCGCACGGTGGATTTCAAGAACACCGTCATCGTCATGACCAGCAATCTGGGCAGCCAGATGATCCAGCAGATGTCGGGCTCCGACTACGGCGTGATCAAGCTGGCGGTGATGAGCGAGGTGAAGACATTCTTCCGCCCCGAATTCATCAACCGCATCGATGAAGTGGTGGTGTTCCACGCGCTGGACGAACGCAACATCCAGAGCATCGCGAAGATCCAGCTGGGCTATCTGGAGAAGCGCCTCGCCAAGCTCGACATGGGGCTGCAGGTGTCCGACGCCGCGCTGGCCGAACTGGGGAAGGCGGGCTTCGATCCGGTGTTCGGCGCACGTCCGTTGAAGCGCGCGATACAGGAGCAGCTGGAGAACCCGTTGTCGCGACGCATCCTGGATGGCAGCTTCGGCCCGGGCGACGGCATCGCGGTCGAACTCGACGAGGGCGGCCACTTCAGCTTCACCCGGCAGACCTGAGCGCTTCATGCCGGCGGGCGTTGATTCAGGTCAATGCCTGCCGGAGCGAACGCGCGCATCGTTGCCGCAGCGGTGCGGGACTGGCCTGCGCCGACCGGTGACGGGAGAGGTGCCATGCCGGAACGCAGTCGCGCGCTCGTGTATGCCTGCTCAGGCTGTTCCAACGTTGCGCAGCTGGCCAATACGGTTGCCGTGCGACTCGATCGCAGCGGCTTGGCAGAGATGTCGTGCATTGCCGGTGTCGGCGGCAATGTGACGCCGTTGGTGCGCAAGGCCGCATCCGGTATACCCATCCTCGCGCTCGACGGTTGTCCGCTGCACTGCGTCCGCAATTGTCTGGCACAGCACGGCATCGAAGCCGGCGTGCACGTGACGCTGAGCGAGCGCGGCCTGCGCAAGCGCAACGGTGAATCGTGCAGCCCGGACGACGCTGATGCACTGTTCGACGAACTCAGTGCCCTGCTGGGTGAAGACCCCCGGCTGCAAACCACGCAGGCATGAGTCTGGCCGTGGACGCCGGTGTGCCTGCAATCCGCGGGCCGGCATGCGCCGAGCGGACTATGAACGGCGCATCCATCGGATTCGGCATGTAATGAGGGCTCCATAGACTGCGTGGCCGGCGCGGGGCCTGGACTCCGCGTCTTCCATTGCAATCTCCGGAGCCCATTGATGAAACACTCCCTTCCGACAACGATGCGCCTGAGCTGCATCGTGCCTGCACTGTGCGCACTGTTCTGCGTGCCCGTCCATGCCGCCGCCAATGCCGCCGACTACGCGCAGAGCGTGCTCGCTGCCGACCCGCTTGCCTACTGGCAGCTCGACGCGCTGGCTGGCGCACTGAGCGGCGCAGATTCGAGCGGCAACGGCTACGACGCCGTGCCGCTCGGCAGTGGCAGCCTGATTGCCGGCCTGTTCGGCAATGCCGCGGCCGGTGGCGGCAGCTATCTGCAGGCACCGACGCTGGACGCGCTGACCGGCAGCACGGCCGTGACCGTCGAAGCCTGGGTGCGGCTGGACGCGCCGATGAGCAGCATCGACGGTAGCTACGCCAGCATTTACGACAGCCGCCAGGACAACTATGTCCTCTATTTCGACCGCAACAACAGCGAGCTGCGCTTCAAGGTCGCGACGGCCAACGGCTATGCCGAACGCCCGGGCGCCAGTTCCTACATCGTCGACAAGAAGCAGGGCGAGTGGATACACGTGGTCGGCATGCTGGACCAGAACGATCCGGCCGGTTCGTCCGCCAAGATCTATGTCGACGGCGTGCTGCGCGATCGGCACACCGCGGTCAAACTCGATTCGACGATCCCCGGCGGCCAGCTGGCCGCCATCGGCGCCGACTGGAACAACGGCAGCCCGAGCAGCCTGTTCAACATCGGCAACGTCGACCAGGTTGCCATCTATGGTCGTGCGCTGACCGAAGCGGAAGTCCGCAACCACTTCGAACTGGGCAGCGGCAAGACCTTCGCCGCTTCCTCACCGAAGGTGACCAGCATGGCGGAAGGCTTCGAGGTGATCGCGCATCGCGGCAACTCCATGTTCGCGCCCGAGAACACGCTGGAGTCGGACCGTCAGGCAATCGCGCTTGGCGCGCACCGCTTCGAGACCGACGTGCGCCTCACCAAGGACGGCGTGGCCGTCATTTCGCATGACGACAACACGTCGCGCGCCACCGGCGTGAGCAAGTCGATCGCCAACAGCACGGCGGCCGAACTTGCCGATCTGTCGGCCGGCCTGTCCAACGTGTTCGGTGACCGCTACGCCGGGGAGAAGATTCCCACGCTCGTGCAGACGCTGGAGCTTGCACGCGACGGCGACAGCAAGGTCGTGCTCGACGTGAAGGTCGACAACGCCGGCGCCGCCATTGCGCAGGCCATTGCCGACACCGGTTTCGATCCGGCCGATGTGGTGGCCTTCGGCTGGAACAACGCTGCGGTCGCCGATCTGGTGACCCATCTGGGCGATGCCGAAGTGTTCCACCTCGGCTTCTTCGGCGGCTTCGTCGCCGCGGCAACGCTCGATGGTCGCGCCAGCTATCTGGACGGCTTGAAGGCAACCGGCGTCGATGGCCTTGCACTGTCGTTCGGTGACCTGCTCAGCGGCGGCGAGCCGCTCTGGGGCGACCTGCTCGCGCTCGCCGCAAGCCGCGACCTGCGCGTGTTCGCGTGGACGGTGAACGAGGCGGAAACGATGGCTGACCTGATCTCGCTGAAGGCCGAACGCATGATTGACGGCCGGCTCGTGACCGGCCAGCTGTCCGGCATCATTACCGACGATCCGGCAACCGCACTGGCGCTGGTGTCATCCGTGCCGGAAGCGCAGACGTGGATGATGTTCCTCGCCGGCGGCGTGCTGCTGATGTTGCGTCGTCGCTCGGCGTAACGGGGCGGCGGGAGCGCGGCGGCCGCAGGGGCGCCGCGCCGCTGTCACGCTCCGCCACGCGGCAAATCGTGGCCCGCCGTGGCGGAGCGGATCTGGCGTATCGTGTCGGGCCGCCGCGCGCCCTTGCGGCGGCGTCACGACCGGATTGCCGAAAGATGTCCGTTACACCCCGCCTGTTGCTCGCTCCGATGGAAGGCCTGCTCGACGCACGACTGCGTGCCGTCGTCACGCAGGCCGCGCACTACGACTGGTGCGTTACGGAATTCGTGCGTGTGACCGGCACCGTGCTGCCGGCACGCTGCTACACGCGCGTGGCCCCTGAATTGCTGAACAGCTCGCGTACCGGTGCCGGTGTGCCGGTGCGTGTGCAACTGCTTGGCTCCGACCCTGTCTGCCTCGCCGAGAACGCCGATCAGCTGACGCAGCTCGCGCCGGCCGGCATCGATCTGAACTTCGGCTGTCCCGCGCCCACCGTGAATCGCCACCGTGGCGGCGCGGTGCTGCTCGATGAACCCGGATTGCTGTGCGACATCGCCGCCGCATGCGCGCGCGCGGTTGCCGGACGCGTGCCGTTCACCGCCAAGATGCGGCTCGGTGTGCGCGATGCGTCGCGCGCGATCGAGGCGGCGCAGGCGCTGGCCGACGGCGGTGCCCAGATGATCGTGGTGCATGCGCGCACGAAGGAAGACGGCTATCGTCCGCCGGCGCACTGGCCGTGGATCGCCCGCATCGCCGAGGCAGTGCCGGTCCCGGTGGTGGCCAATGGCGAGATATGGACGGTTGCCGACTACCTGCGCTGCCGCTCGGAAAGCGGTCTGGCCGACGTGATGCTGGGCCGTGGCGCGGTGGCTGACCCGCTGCTGGCCGAACGCATCCGTGCGGCGCTGCGCGGCGAGCCGGCGCGCGAACCTGGGCAGGACTGGGTGCGGCTGGCGCCGCTCGTCATCGAATACTGGCAGCGCGTGCTCGGTCACGTCGAGGCGCGCTACGCGGCCGGGCGGCTCAAGCAGTGGCTGAATCTGCTGCGTCGCGTCTATCCGCAGGCGGAACATCTGTACAGACAATTGCGTGCGGTGCGCGAGAATGACGAGGTCGACCGGGTGCTGCGGCGTGAATGCGGCACGCCGGGCGCGCTGGGCGTCGCGGCCTGACGAGCGGCCGCGTCAGTGCGCCGGCCGTGCGAGGTGATCGACCATGTTCATCAGTGTGCGGATCTGCGGTGCGTCGCGCGTGGCATAGCCGTGCAGGTCGCCCGGCGTTGTGTAGCCCCACCAGTCCCAGCAGCCCTGCGGGTTTCCGACGCTGTCCCACACGCCCCTTTCAAACGGTCTGATCGCCTCGACCCGCGGGAAAAGAAGGACCAGACGCAGCGGGCCGGCCCAGCGCACGTAGCCCGCGCCGTCCGTGAAGGCGCGGTATGACGCGTCCTGCATGCCCTGCCGGCAGCCGTGCAGCGCGACGTGGATCCGGCATCGTTGCGCGATGCAGCGGGCAGGCACGAATACCAGTGCCTCCTTTGCCAGGCCGATCGCGCGTCGCGCTTCCTGCCTGTTCGTCACGTCAGCGGAGGCACCCGATGCGACGGGGACGAAATCCGCCTGCTGCAGCACGTACCACTGTCCGTCGCCGGTGTCGGGCTGCACCGCGGGCATGTCGAGAAGGTTGCGCAACAGGCTGCCCGCAGCGTCGAAGTCGCAGCCGCTGACGAAGTCCGTGTCGCCGGTGTCGCACGCTCCCTGCGCGGGATCGCTGGTCGGCATCGTGTGTGGCGTGGCGCGTGCGGCGTCCTGCACGACGCGTGCGCCGAAGTGCCGGAAGTAGGCCGCCTGCGCGGCCGAGGCGTTGGCGCCGACGACGCGGTCCTCGCTGCCGCGGTACTCCCAGACCCGCAGCCGGGCGATGCCGGCCACCGGATCGATGCGACCCAGGCGCGCGAGCCGCGTCGTGTCGTCGATGAGGTCCTGCACGGTGATGTCGTGTTCGCCCGAGTCGAACAGCGACAGGCCGAACAGCGACTCGAACAGCGAGCCGACGCTTGCGCGCCAGGCGCTGCGGCCGGTGATCAGGCAGTCATTCGTCGCCGTGGTGACGAAGCCCTGAGCGCACAGATAGGGCGGCCCGGACACGATGCCGACGCCACTTACGCGCGCCGAATGGACAACGGCCAGCTGCACCGCCATCGCCGCGCCGGACGACAGGCCAGATACCGTGAAGCGTTCGCGTTCAAGCTTGTCCAGTGGTGGCGGTGCGTCGAGCGCCTGCGCCGTCGCGGCCAGACAGCCGGCGAGCAGCGCGATGCGGCGGGCCAGTGAGGCGATGATCGTCATGGCAGTCTTCCGGGTGGCGATGAACCAGTATGCGAACGGCGTGGCGGCGTCGCAACGCGGGCCGACGAACGGTGGAGGCCGGGCGTCAGACGCAGTTCACCACCGGGCATGTCAGCGCCTGTTCATGGGTTTCGAGCTGCAGCGTCACGTGCCGGATCTCGAAGCGCTCGTGCAGGCGCTGCTGCGCCAGATGAAGGAGCCGGCTGTCCGGCTGCGGCGGCTCGCCCAGCACCAGGTGGGCGGTCAGCGCGTTCTCGTCGGTCGCGATGGCCCACACATGCAGGTCATGCAGCCGGATCACGCCGGGCAGCTCCAGCAGCGATTGACGCACGGCGCCGAGATCGACCGATTCGGGCACGCCGTCGAACAGCAGGCGCAACGACTGATGGAACAGCGACCACGTACCCATGATGATGACGCCCGCGATGACGAGACTCACCACCGGATCGATCCAGCTCCAGCCCTGCCACAGGTAGAGCGCGCCCGAGAGCACGACGCCGACCGATACCAGCGCGTCGGCCGCCATGTGCAGGAAGGCGCCGCGGATGTTCAGGTCGGATTTGCTGCCGGCCATGAACAATGCGGCCGTGGCGGCGTTGATGACGACGCCGATGCCGGCGACGACCATCACCGTGCCGGCGTGAATGGGCGATGGCTCCTGCAGGCGCTGTATCGCCTCCCAGCCGAGTGACCCCATGGCCAGCAGCAGGATGACGGCGTTGGCGAAGCTGGCGAGTATGGATCCGCGCCGCCAGCCGTAGGTGTGGCGCGCGGTCGGGCTGAGGCGCGACGCGGCGATCGCCGCCCAGGCGAGCAGCAGGCCGGCCACGTCGCTGAGGTTGTGCCCGGCGTCCGCGAGCAGCGCGAGCGACTGCGTCTGCCAGCCGTAGAACGCTTCGATGGCGACGAAGCCGACGTTCAGCGCGACGCCGAGCGCAAACGCCCGCCCGTAGGCGGCTGGCGCGTGCGCGTGGTGGTGGTTGTGGTCATGGCTCATCCGGGCCATGTTACCCGGGCTCCGCGGTGCCCGCCGGTTCGATCGTCGCCGATCGCATGCCGGCTCGGCGCGCGGCATCAGGCGTCGATTCGGAAGCGTCCCACGGCGCTTTCGAGCGCGCCAGCCAGTCGGCTCAGCTCTTCCGCGCGCTGCAGTGAATCGCCGGTGGCATCGCGTGTGTCGTCGCTCATGCGGGCGATCCGCTCGACATTCTGGGCGATGTCGGTGCTTGCCTGACGCTGCTCGGCGAGCGCCAGGCTGATCGCGCTGACGGCCTCGCGCACGCGTGTGGCGCCACCCTCGAGTTCCGATACCGCCGTACGCGCCTGTTCGGCGCTTTGCGTGCTGCGGTCCGCCAGCGCGCGTCCGTCTTCCATGCTGGTGACGGCCTGGCGTGCGTTCACCTGCACGCGTTCGATCATCGCCTTGATCTGGTGGGTCGATTGACTGGTGCGTTCGGCAAGCTTGCGCACCTCGTCGGCCACGACGGCAAAGCCGCGCCCCTGTTCGCCCGCCCGCGCCGCTTCGATGGCGGCGTTCAGCGCGAGCAGATTCGTCTGTTCGGCGATGTCCTCGATCACGCGGGCGATGACGGAAATGCTCTCCGCGCTCTGGCCGAGATCGCTGACGACGGCTGCCGACGATGCCATGCGTTCAGCGACGCTGCCTATCATGGAGACCGCATCGTGAATGACGCCGACGCTCGCCCGCACCTCGCCCACCGAATGGCCGCTCAGGCGATCGGCGTCGCTGGAGTGCTCGGCCACCATGGCGATGCTGGTGCTCATCTGCTCGACCGCTGCGGCGATGGTCTGCGCGGCGTCGCTTTGCGCGTGGGATGCGTCGGCCACCTTGCGTTCATTGCCGCGCAGGACGTCCGCTGCGTTGACCAGCCGGTCTGCGTCGGCTCGGATCGAACGGATGCTGTCCTGCAGGCCGTCCTGCATCGAGCGCATCGCGGATAGCAGGCTGTCGGCGCCGTTCGCGGCCACGACGACGGGCTGGCGCAGATCGCCATCCGCAATGCGGCGCGCGACGGTCGCCGCGTAAGCCGGTTCGCCGCCGAGCTGGCCAAGCACGCTGTGCATGACGACGACGGAGGCGATCACGCAGACCGCCAGTGCGGTTGCGCCGAGCACTGCCACGATGAGCTGGCCGCGCTGCAGCGCAGCCGTGGATTCAGAGCGGGTTTGCGCGGCGAGCTTTTCCAGATGGTCAATCTGCTTCAGCAACTCGCCACGGATATCCCGCCAGGCCGGTGTTTCCTGCTGCACCAGCAGGGCCCGTGCGCCGACCACGTCGCCGGCACGCACGAGCTCGATGACACGGTCTTGCAGCGGCGCCCAGAGCCGGGCGGCATCAGCCAGTCTGGCGGCCGCTGCTTCACCGCCGTCGAGCGACGGGGCGATGGCGGCGATGCGGGGCAAGGTTTCGGAGAACGCCTTCTGGGCTTGCTGAAAGTTGCTGTAGGCCTTGGCGTTGGCCGGATCGAGCAGGACGTTGCGCAGCGCCTGGCCCATCTGCAGGCCCTGCGCGTACGCCTGCGTCACGTCGCGTTCAGCCGCCAGTTCGTTGTCGATGAAGCCGGACAGGCGCGCGCCGCCAGCCTGCATCTGCCACAAGGCGCCGCCCAGGGCGACGAGGAGGAGGGCGCACGTCGTGGCCGCCAGCAGCGCCAGCTGCATGCGTACGGAAAGGGTTTTCATCGGGTCACACCTCAAGGAGTCGAATCGGGGGGGCGCCGACCACGCTGTCGGACGAGGATCCCTTCATTTATCGGCGAGAACGCGGCGCCACTTGATACCCGAAACCCGTAATTCGTGCCTTCGTCCGCGATGCCGGTCGGGAGCGGCCCGGCCGGCTGGCGAGGAGGCGTCCTTCGTCGCGCCAGGTCATCGCTTCACAAGCCCAGCGCCGATCCGGCTCCCAGCAAGGTCGCCGCACCCAGTACGGCGAAGATGGTCGCGGCCGTTGCATGTACCCACTTCATCGGGATCCGGTTGGCGAACCTGTCGCCGACGAACACCGCCGGAACGTCGGCGATGAGCATGCCGAGCGTCGTGCCGATGACGACCGTGAGCGGGACGGCGTAGTGGGCGGCCATGGCGATCGTGGCGATCTGCGTCTTGTCGCCCATCTCCGCCAGGAAGAAGGTGATCAGCGTGGCGCCGAAAACGCCCAGGCGCAGGGCAATCTGCGTCTCCTCCTCCTCGATCCTGTCCGGAATCATCGTCCACACCGCCATGCCGATGAATGACAGGCCGAGCAGCCAGCGCAGGATGTCAGGCGCAACGGTCGTGGTGATCCACGCCCCCAGCGCGCCGGCGAGCCCGTGGTTCACGATGGTCGCGACCAGGATGCCCAGGATGATGGGCACGGGCTTCTTGAAACGTGCGGCGAGGATGAAGGCGAGAAGCTGCGTCTTGTCGCCGATTTCAGCAAGGGCGACGACGCCGGTCGAAACGAGCAGAGATTCCACGATAAGTCCCGGGCCGGAGGAAGACGAATGACCACGACGCATCCCCGGCCAGATCGGAAGCGCTGTGGTCAAAGGTCTTGCCAGGTGCGGGAACTGCCTGCGCCATGGCCTGTGGGCCAAGCATGTTGACGCAAGCCTCTTCAAGGTGAAGAGCGGCTACTCCCCAATGACCGGCGGATTCTAGCAGCCGGGCCGCCGCTTGTCCCGGGAAACGCCGGAGGCTGTGAGGCACAAACCGGAAATGGAGCGCTGCCGTTGCGACCGGTGCGTTGTCAGCGATCGGGATAGATCTGGCCTATCCGTTTTCCGCACTCTGCGCCGGGCTACCGGCTCCTCGGGGCGTTCGTTCAACAGCTGTCGGGCAAGGATTGCGAAGTCGCTTTCCTCAACTAACCCGTGGTCCGTAGATTCAGGGTCGGTCAGGTGCGGTCGCGGACTTTGCGGACTTCGGGCCAATTTCGGAGAGCGAGGTCGGATCGAGGAATGGCCTGGAGAGAGTGGAATGTGGCCCGGAACGGGCAATTCGGGTGGCTGGCGAAGTCCGCAGGCGTTCGGAGGAGCCCGCACGAGTACGCGGGAACTGGCGCGATCAGGCAAGAAAAAACCCCAACCGAGAACGGTTGGGGTTTCAATATTGGTGGAGGCGGCGGGAATCGAACCCGCGTCCGCAAGCCCTACACAGACAGTTCTACATACTTAGCCTGGCCATTTGGTCTAACCCGTCACCCGCCGACCCGGCAGGCTGATGAAAGGCGATCCGCTTGATTTTCGTGATGCACCACGCGGCGGAGTGCATCCTTACTTTAGCTGTTAATGGCGCTGCAACCGGTTGCCCGGCCCGACCCGCTAATCAGTCGGTGCAGCGTCCGGCCTTAAGCGGCCAGAGCGTAAGATTCGTCGTTGGCGACTATCTAATTTTCGGTTGGATTTACGAGGTACTCCGACCCTCGGTATGCCCTGCGCTGCTTCGCGACCCACGTCGAGACCAGGTCGCCCCCTAGCACCAAGATGGTACCACTACGCGGTGATTACAAGAGGACGAGCAATTCCAGCGGGTGATGGATCACGTGATCGGCGCCCCACTCGCCGTACGGCCGCCCCGTGCCAAGATAGCCGAACGCAGCGGCAACAGATCGCATGCCGGCGGCTCGTGCGGCGAGGATGTCCCGTTCGTCGTCGCCGACATAGATGCAGCGCTCCGGTTCGACAGACATGCTGGAGGCTGCGAGGAGCAGGCCTGCGGGATCCGGTTTCGGAACGGCGACGCTGTCGCCGCTGACAACGCTGGCGGCGCGCTCATGCAGGCCGAGCTGGCGCATCAACGGCAGAGTGAAGCGTGACGCCTTGTTGGTCACGACGCCCCAGGGAAGGCCGGCGAGTTCCAGCCGGGCAAGTACTTCACCCATCCCTTCGAACAGTTGGCTATGGACGCATAGCGAAGAGGCGTAGATCGCAAGGAAGCGCTCGGCGATCTCGTTGTAGCGGGTGTCATCCGGCCCGATGCCGAAGCCGGCGCCGATCAAGCCGCGCGCGCCGGCGGAGGTGTGTGGGCGCAACTCCGCGGAGGGAAGTTCGGGCATGCCGAGTTCGCTGCGCAGACGGTTCAGCGCGCCGCCCAGATCCGGTGCAGTGTCGACGAGCGTGCCGTCGAGATCGAACAGGACGGCATCTGTTTTCAGTTCATTCATCACGGACACAGCGCATCAGGTAATTCACCGTGGTGTCGTGGCCCAGCGCATACACTTTTGTCAGCGGGTTGTAGCTCATGCCGATGAGTTCGGCTTCGCGCAGGCCCGCGGAACGGGCATCACGTGCGAGCTCGGATGGCTTGATGAACTTCTCGTACTCGTGCGTGCCCCTCGGCAGCATGCGCAGCACATACTCGGCGCCGACGATGGCGAACAGCCAGGCTTTCGGGTTGCGGTTGATCGTCGAGAAGAACACCGTGCCACCGGGGCGCACGAGCGTTGCACATGCTCGGATGGTGCTGGCCGGCTCGGGTACGTGTTCGAGCATTTCCATGCAGGTTACGACGTCATACTGGCCGGCCTGTTCGGTCGCAAGATCCTCCACTGCCTGCAGGCGATACTCGACCGACTGGCCGCTGTCGAGCAAATGGAGTCGCGCGACGGAAAGTGCTTTTTCACTCAGGTCGAGTCCGGTGACGTTTGCGCCGCGAATGGCCATGCTTTCGGACAGGATCCCTCCGCCGCACCCGACGTCCAGGATTCGCTTGCCGGCGAGACCGACGCAGCGATCTATCCAGTCGAGTCGCAGCGGATTGATCTCATGCAGGGGTTTGAACTCGGATTCCGGATCCCACCAGTGGTGAGCGAGCTCGGAGAACTTTTCGAGTTCGAGCGGGTCGGCGTTGGGTGGTGTGTTCATGGGCGGGTGGACAGGTCGGTACGAAGAGGGTTTCACCGATCATATACGCGGCTGACCGGCAACCTTGGACGAAAAAAAGCCCTGCACGAATGCAGGGCTTTTCGTGAAGCGACGGAACCCCTTACTTCTGGGTGCCGATCACTTCGATTTCAACGCGACGGTCAGGCTGCAGGCAATCCACGAGCTTCTTGTTGCGGAAGTTCTCGGCGCCCATCTTCTTGCAGCTGTCGCCAGTCACCGGCTGGGATTCACCCTTGCCTTCGGTGTAGACGCGGTTTGCATCAACGCCCTTGCTGACGATGTAGTCCTTCACGGCAGCAGCACGCTTTTCCGACAGGGACTGGTTGTACTTTTCCTTGCCGATGCGGTCAGCGTGACCCACTGCGATGATGACTTCCAGCTCGATGCTGCCGAGCTTGCTGACAGCTTCGTCGATCTTGGACATGCCTTCCGGACGCAGAACGGCCTTGTCGAAATCGAACAGTGCGTCAGCGGCCAGCGTGATCTTCTGTGCTGCGGGCTTCGGAGCCGGGGCGGGCGCAGGAGCCGGTGCGGGGGCCGGTGCGGGGGCCGGTGCGGCCATCGGCTTTTCGCAGACGTCCTTCGGCAGGAGATCCTTGTCGCAGGCACAACCCACTTCAGGAACGGAGGCCGCGTAGGCCGGCGTCCAGAAACCGGTTCTCCAGCACAGGCCGGTCGCGTTGCGGACGACCACACCGCGGCTGTCGATAACGTAAGGAATATGAGCCTTCATTGCCGGATCGACCTTGATGTCATCCATGGCCGACACGTTGGAGGCGAAACCGGCCGATGCGGCCAGCAGGGCGATGAGTAGCGGTTTTTGCGTAAGTTGTTTGAGCATGATCCCCTCGTATGAAACTTGAAGCGGTTTTAAACCGACCTGCCCGCGAGTCAGACAATGACAAGCGGAACTGCCCGTAAAGCCATGTGCAGAAGCGGATTCACAGGATGGCAGTGCCAAAAACAAGGTGCCAAGCCGTTATCGAGCTACTTGATTTTGCCACAGGCGCGCGCGCGCCTTCAAATCGTTGTTGTGCGGGTGCAACAAGTCCCCCTGCATGACGCGCGCTATCCCTGAGACCCACACATCGCTGACATGTTCCCGCCCGGCGGCATATACAAGATGCGAAACCGGTGAGTAGCAGGGCCGGGTTTCCGGCTCGGTGAGGGCGACGGCACACAGGTCCGCGGATTTGCCGACGGTGATCGACCCGATCTCGTGCTCGAGGCCCAGTGCACGCGCGCCACCAAGCGTGGCCATATGCAGCAGGCGTTGCGCGGGAAGGGCTGCTGCATCGCCGGAAACGAGTTTTGCCATGAGTCCCGCATGGCGCATTTCCTGGAACAGATCCAGCCGGTTGTTGCTCGCAGCGCCGTCGGTGCCCAGCCCGACGGCGATTCCGGCTGCTTCGAGTGCGGTTACCGGTGCTGCGCCGCTGGCGAGCTTCATGTTCGATGTGGGGCAGTGGGCGACGCTGGCGCCTTCGCGCGCCAGTAACGTGATTTCGTCATCCGTCAGGTGTACGGCGTGCACGCCGATGAGATGCGGGCTGACGAGTCCGAGGCGACGAAGGCGCTCCAGCGGGCGCATGCCGTGCTGCTGCACGCTCTGTTCGATCTCGTCACGCGTTTCGTGGATGTGCATGTGTATGGGCAGGTCAAGCTGCTCGGCGAGCGTGCGTACGCGCTCGAACGTTGCGTCGGATACCGTATAGGGGGCGTGCGGAGCGAGAGTGAAGTGCAGGTGCGGCTCCTGCTTGTAGCGGTCACGGACCGCCAGTCCGCGGCTTATGTATTGGTCGGCGTCGGTTGCCCAGGCGCTGGGAAACTCGATGATCACGACGCCCAGCGCCGCGCGGATGCCTGCTTCGAGCACGGCCTCGGCGGCGGCGTCGGGGAAGAAGTACATGTCGCTGAAGCAGGTGACGCCGCCGCGCAGCATCTCGGCGCACGCCAGCAGCGTGCCGTCACGCACGAAGTCGTGGCTGACATGGCGCTGTTCGGCCGGCCAGATGTGGTCGTTCAGCCAGCGCATCAGCGGCTGATCGTCGGCGTATCCGCGCAACAGGTTCATCGCGGCATGCGCATGCAGGTTCACGAGCCCAGGTATCAGCACGTGCTCGTCAAGGACGCGCAAGGTGGCCGGCCTGAACTGCTGCCGGGCCCGGTCCGACGGCAGGACGGCGACGATGCGCCCGTCCTTGACCGCGACCGCATGGTGCTCCAGCACGACGCCAGCCGGTTCCACCGGCACGATCCATCTTGCTTCGATGAGCATGTCGATGGTTACGGGGCTTGTGTCCATGTTGTCTGCCAGGCGGGAAGAGGGGGCTCAGTTTAGCGCCGCGCAGGGGCACGAAGCCGGTGCAAGCGCATGTTAAACTTGCGGTTTGGCTGAACAGCCCGGTATTTCTCACGCCGGGTTCATATAACGACAGCCGACGTCCGCCTTAGTCCTCCGATGACCACTTCTTTCGCCAAGGAAACACTGCCCATCTCTCTTGAAGACGAGATGCGGCATTCCTATCTCGATTACGCGATGAGCGTGATCGTCGGCCGCGCGCTGCCCGATGTGCGCGACGGCCTGAAGCCTGTCCATCGTCGCGTGCTGTTCGCGATGCATGAAGCAAATATTGCGTGGAATCGCCCCTATGTGAAGTGCGCGCGCGTGGTCGGTGACGTGATGGGTAAGTATCACCCGCACGGCGACTCGGCCATCTACGACACGCTGGTGCGCATGGCGCAGGACTTTTCGCTGCGCTACACGCTGATCGACGGCCAGGGCAATTTCGGTTCGGTCGATGGCGACAACGCCGCGGCGATGCGCTACACCGAGTGCCGCCTGGACAAGATCGCCGCTGAACTGCTGGCCGACATCGACAAGGAAACCGTTGATTTCGGGCCGAATTACGACGGCAAGGAGCAGGAGCCGCTGGTGCTGCCGAGCCGCATCCCCAATCTGCTGATCAATGGCAGCGCGGGCATTGCGGTGGGCATGGCGACCAACATTCCGCCGCACAACCTGGGTGAAGTGCTCGACGCGTGCCAACTGCTGCTGGCTGAGCCGGAGACGACGATCGAGCAACTGATTGACATCGTCCAGGCGCCCGACTTTCCGACCAGCGGTTTCATCTATGGCCTGACGGGCGTGCGCGAGGGCTACCTGACCGGTCGTGGTCGCGTTGTGATGCGCGCCCGCACGCACTTCGAGGACATCGACCGGGGCAATCGCCAATCCATCATCGTCGATGAACTGCCGTACCAGGTAAACAAGAAGACGCTGCTTGAACGTATCGCCGAGCTGGTCAACGAAAAGCGTGTCGAAGGCATTTCGGATATCCGCGACGAGTCGGACAAGTCCGGCATGCGAGTGGTGATCGAGCTCAAGCGCGGTGAAGTGCCCGAGGTCATCCTCAACAATCTGTACAAGCTGACGCAGCTGCAGGACACGTTCGGCATGAACATGGTCGCGCTGGTCGACGGGCGTCCGCGCCTGCTCAATCTGCGCGAGATGCTCGATTGCTTCCTGTCGCACCGGCGCGAAGTGATCACCCGCCGCACGGTGTACGAACTGCGCAAGGCGCGCGAGCGCGGCCACGTGCTGGAAGGCCTGGCCGTTGCACTGTCGAACATCGACGAGATCATCGCGTTGATCAAGGCATCTGCGTCACGTGCCGAGGCGCAGGTGGCGCTGATGGGGCGCGCGTGGAAGTCGCCGCTGGTCGACGAGATGCTGGCGCGTGCCGGCGCCGAGAACTTCCGGCCGGACGGGCTGGACGCCGCATTCGGTTCCTTTGTCGACGGCTACCGCATGTCGGACGCGCAGGCGAAGGCAATCCTCGACATGCAGCTGGCCCGCCTGACCGGTCTGGAGCAGGAAAAGATCATGTCGGAGTACAAGGAGGTGATCGAACAGATCATCGACCTGCTCGACATCCTTGCCCGACCGGAACGCATCAACTGGATCATTTCGGACGAGCTGCGCCAGATCCGGGAACAGTTTGCCGATGCGCGCCGATCGGAAATCGTGGTTCATACGCAGGATCTCGGCATCGAGGACCTGATTGCACAGCAGGACATGGTTGTCACGCTGTCACACGGCGGCTACTTCAAGCGCCAGCCGCTGGGCGATTACCGTGCGCAGCGTCGCGGCGGTCGCGGCAAGCAAGCCGCCGCCGTCAAGGAAGACGACTTTGTCGACCAGCTTTTTGTTGCGAACACGCACGACTACATTCTCTGCTTTTCCAGCCGCGGTCGTGTCTATTGGCTCAAGGTCTACGAGGTGCCCGAGGGCTCCCGTGCGTCGCGCGGCAAACCCATCGTGAACCTGTTCCCGCTGATGGAAGGCGAGAAGATCACGGCCGTGCTGCCGGTGAAGGAATTCGACGACCAGCACTACATCTTCATGGCCACCGGTCGTGGCACCGTGAAGAAGACGCCGCTGTCCGACTTCGGCAACCCGCGCAAGGCGGGCATCATCGCCGTTGATCTGGACGAGGGCGACGTGCTGATCGGGGTTGCGATCACCGATGGTTCGGACGACATCATGCTGTTCTCCGACGCCGGCAAGGCGGTGCGTTTTGCCGAGGCGGATGTGAGGCCGATGGGGCGCACCGCGCGCGGTGTGCGCGGCATGATGCTGGAAGACGGGCTGAGCGTGATCTGCATGCTTGTGTCGCGCAACGACGAATTGAGCGTGCTCACGGCGACGGAAAACGGTTTCGGCAAGCGAACCCGTGTGACCGAGTATCCCAAGCACGGACGCGGCACGAAGGGTGTCATTGCGATCGCCTCCAGCGAGCGCAATGGTGCGGTTGTCGGTGCCGTGCTGGTCGAACCGACCGACGAAATCATGCTGATCTCGACGGGCGGTGTGCTGATCCGTACCAAGGTTGGTGACATCCGCGAAATGGGGCGTTCGACCCAAGGCGTGACGCTGATCAACCTTGATGGCGGCACGCGACTGGCCGGGCTGGAGAAGGTGATCGAAAGCGAGGCTGACGCTGACCTCGAAGCCGAAGCCGAAGCCGAAGCCGAAGCCGAAGCCGAAGCCGAAGCCGAAGCCGAAGCCGAAGCCGATGCTGGTGACGAGGGCGAGGGCGAGGAATAGGTCTGGCAATGGGGGCGCGCGCATACAACTTCGGAGCCGGCCCGGCGATGATGCCGGATGCGGTGATCGAGCGTATCGCGCGCGATTGGCAGGATTTTCGCGGCGAGGGCTATTCGACGCTGGAGCTGGCTCATCGCAGCGAGCATTTCGCGGGCATTCTTTCGCGCGCAAAAGCAGATCTCCGGACCTTGCTTGCGGTGCCGGAGTCGCACCACATCCTGTTCCTGCATGGTGGGGCCACGCCGCACTTTGCGATGGTGCCGCTCAACCTCGCCCGCGAGGGGCAGACCGCCGACTACATCCATACCGGCTACTGGTCGGACAAGGCGATGGCGGAAGCTGCGGGACTGGTCAACGTGCGCATCGCAGCGAGTGCCGCAACCAGCGAATTCGACCGTGTGCCGGAGCGCGCGGGCTGGTCGCTGGACCCGGATGCGGCCTATGTGCACATCTGCGCCAACGAGACGATAGGCGGCGTCGAATTCGCGGAGTATCCGGATACCGGAGACGTCCCGCTGGTGGCGGACATGTCGTCCTGCATCCTGTCGCGGCCGCTCGACGTGTCGAAGTTCGGGCTGATCTACGCCGGCGCCCAGAAGAACATCGGTCCGGCAGGCCTGGCTGTCATCATCATCCGTGACGATCTGCTGTCGCGCGTGCGCCCGGGCGTGCCTTCGGTGATGAATTACGCGCGGCACGTCGAGTGGGATTCGATGTACAACACGCCGGCGACCTACCTGATCTGGGTGGCGGGGCTGGTGTTCGAGCACCTCCTGAAGGAAGGTGGATTGGTTGAGATGGCGCGCCGCAACGCGGCAAAATCGCAGCTGGTCTACGACGCGCTGAATGCGTCCCGTCTGTATACGAACCGTATCCAGACGGCGTCGCGTTCGCGCATGAACGTACCGTTCTTCCTGCGGGAGCCGCGCCTTGAAACAAGGTTTCTGGACGGTGCCCGACGGCGCGGGTTGTTGAATCTGAAGGGACATCGCGCGGTCGGCGGCGCGCGGGCCTCGCTCTACAACGCCATGCCGCTTGAGGGTGTGCAGGCATTGGTCGAATACATGACTGAATTTGAACGGAAAAACGGCTGAAAGATGGCATCCGATCCGAGCACGAATGAAGAACTGCTGAGTCTGCGTGACGCCATCGACGAGATCGACGAGCGCGTGCTGCAGCTCATCTCCGAGCGCGCGCGCCACGCGCATCGCATCGGTGAAATCAAGCATGGCAACATCTACCGGCCGGAGCGCGAGGCGCAGGTGCTGCGGCGTCTGGCGGACGGCAATCCAGGGCCTTTGCCGGCACAGGCGGTGAAGACGATTTTCCGGGAGATCATGTCCCATTGCCTGGCGCTCGAGCAGCCGCTGAACGTTGCCTATCTCGGTCCAGCGGGCACGTTCACGGAAAGCGCCGCGCGCCGGCATTTCGGTTCGGCGCCGACGCTGTTGCCCGTTGCGACGATCGATGATGTCTTTCGTGCGGTCGAATCGGGCAACGCAGCCTACGGTGTCGTGCCGGTCGAGAACTCCACCGAAGGCGCCGTCGGGCGCACGCTCGACATGCTGCTCAGCACGACGCAGATGATCTGTGGCGAGGTCATGTTGCGGGTCGAGCAGAATCTGATGAGCCGCGACACGCCGCTCGAGGAAATCCGTTGCGTCTATTCGCACGCGCAGTCGATCGCACAGTGCCATGAGTGGCTCAATCGCAACCTGCCCGGCGTGCAGGTTGTCGCCGTCGCGAGCAACGCCGAGGCCGCGCGCCGTGCCGCCGAGGAAGAGCGCGCGGCGGCCATTGCAGGAGAAGCCGCTGCCCGCGTCTACGGTCTGAAGATCCTTGCACCGAACATCGAGGACGATCCGGCCAACACGACACGTTTCCTCGTCGTCGGCGAGCACGACGCGGGTCCGTCGGGGCGCGACAAGACGTCCCTGATCTTTACCGTGCAGAACCGGGCAGGTTCGGTCGTGCGGCTGCTGCAACCGCTGGCCGAGGAGGGCGTCAGCATGACCAAGCTGCAATCGAGGCCCGTGCGCGGCTTCGGAAGCGGCGGCTGGCAGTATGTGTTCTACGTGGATATCGAAGGGCATCAGCAGCAGGCGCAGGTTGCCAAGGCCATTGAACGCATACGCGCCGAAGCCGGTTCGCTGAAGGTGCTTGGTTCCTACCCCGCATCGGTGAGCAGCTCATGAGCGTTTTCGACTGCGCAGCGGCACACATCAAATCGATCTCGCCCTACCAGCCTGGCAAGCCGATCTCGGAACTGGCGCGCGAAATGGGACTGGATGAATCGTCCATCGTGAAGCTTGCGTCGAACGAAAATCCGCTTGGCATGAGCCCGTCAGCCCGTGCGGCGGCCGAGGCCGCGCTGGCGGATGTGGCACGTTATCCGGATGGCAACGGCTTCGACCTGAAGCAGGCCGTTTCACGGCATCACGATGTGGCAACCGGCCAGATCGTGCTTGGCAACGGCTCCAACGACGTGCTGGAAATGGTGGCGCGTGCGCTGCTCGGTCCGGGGCGCAGCGCGGTCTATTCCCGGCACGCCTTCGCCGTATACCCGCTTGCCACGCTGGCGGCGGGAGCAAGCGGCATAGAAGTACCCGCGCGTGATTTCGGCTGCGATCTTGCCGCGATGCGCGATGCGATTCGTGACGACACGCGCGTGGTGTTTATTGCCAACCCCAACAATCCGACCGGCACGTTTGTCGAGGCGGATGCGCTCGAACGTTTCATCGCCGACGTGCCGGCCGGCGTGCTGGTGGTCCTTGATGAGGCATACAGCGAGTACCTGCCGCCTGAACGGGCGTATGACAGTGTCCGCTGGCTGGCGAAGTACCCCAATCTCCTGGTGTCGCGCACTTTCTCCAAGGCATACGGGTTGGCCGGGCTGCGCGTGGGTTACGGACTCGGGCAGACGGAAGTCATCGATCTGCTCAACCGCGTGCGGCAACCCTTCAACGTGACCAGCGTCGGTCTCGCCGCAGCCGTCGCGGCGCTTGCCGATCAGGACTTCGTGCGGGCAACGGCTGCCACCAACGCGGATGGCTTGCGGCAGGTTCGGAGTTTTCTTGATTCGGAAGGCATTGACTGCATCCCGTCGTTCGCCAACTTCATCGCCTTTCAGGTGGGCGACGCCGCGGCAACGAACCGGCGACTGCTTGAACAAGGCGTCATCGTGCGGCCGATCGCCGGTTATGCGATGCCGCAGTGGTTGCGCGTTTCCATCGGTCTCGAGGCCGAGAATGCGCGCTTTACAGACGCGCTCCGGAAGGCGCTTTCATGAGCACGCCGCAGATTGGCCGACTAGTCGTCTGCGGCGTTGGCCTCATCGGCGGTTCGTTCGCGGCGGCGCTCAAGCGTGCGGGGCAGGTGGGTGAAGTCGTCGGCATGGGGCGCCGGCCCGAGAGCAAGCGCGAGGCGCTGTCGCTCGGTTTGATCGATCGCACGGAGAGCGACTGGGCGACGGCGCTCGATGGCGCGGATCTCGTCCTGCTTGCCATGCCGGTCGGTCAGATGGATGCCGTAATGGCACAACTTGTGCCCCATCTGGCGACGACGACGGTCGTCACCGATGCAGGCAGCACCAAGGTCGATGTGGCGGCGGCTGCGCGGCGCCATTTCGGTACGCGTGTGTCGCAGTTCGTGCCCGGGCATCCAATCGCCGGCGCGGAGCGAAGCGGTCCGCAGGCGGCGCGCGCCGACCTGTATGAGGGGCGCCGGGTCGTGCTGACGCCGCTGCCGGAGAACACCGATGCCGCGATCGCGCGCGTGCGTGACGCTTGGGTTGCGTGCGGCGCGTTGCTGACAACGACGACACCCGAGCACCACGATCGATGGCTGGCGTCGGTCAGCCATCTGCCGCATTTATTGTCGTTTGCGCTGGTTTCCGAACTGGCGGGACGACCGAATGCAGAAGAGATATTCAGTCTTGCCGGTGGCGGGTTCCGCGACTTCACGCGGATCGCGGCGAGCCATCCGGAGATGTGGAGCGATATTTTCTTGGCCAATCGCGAAGCGCTGCTGTCCGAGCTCACCGCGTATGAACATGAACTCGCGCGCTACCGCACATTGATTGAACAGGGTGACCGCGCCGGCATCGAAGAGGTGCTCGGCGTGGCCCGCGAAGCACGCACGGCCTGGGCGCAACGCCAAGGCTGAACCCATTTTTCGGCGCGATCCGCGCCACTGAGTATCGATGAAAACTGACTTCCTAGATCTCCCCGCCGTTGCGAGCGCCCGCGGCGTGCTGCGGCTGCCCGGCTCCAAGAGCATCTCCAATCGTGCGCTGTTGCTGGCTGCGCTCGCTCGGGGCGACACCGTGTTGCATGACCTGCTGTCCTCGGATGACGTCGATCGCATGCTGGACGCGTTGCGCACGCTCGCCGTCGACTGGCAGCACGTTGCTGGTGACGACTATCGCGTGCCGGGCTGCGGTGGCAGTTTTTCCGTGCGCAAGGCCGATCTGTTCCTCGGCAACGCCGGCACGGCATTCCGGCCGCTGACGGCGGTGCTTGCATTGATGGGCGGTGAATATCGCCTGCACGGTGTGCCCCGCATGCATGAGCGCCCGATCGGCGATCTGGTCGATGCCCTTCGCCAGATCGGTGCGAGGATCGACTATGAGGGGCAGGACGGCTTTCCGCCCCTGCGCATTCATCCGCCGCAGCTGGGCGAAACGCCCGTCGTGCGCGTGCGCGGCGACGTGTCGAGCCAGTTCCTGACCGGCTTGTTGATGGCGCTGCCGTTGACCGGCCGCGCCGTTCGCGTCGATGTCGAGGGCGAATTGATCTCCAAGCCCTATGTGGATATCACGCTGGCGCTGATGCGCCAGTTCGGCGTTGACGTTCAGCGTGACGGCTGGCGATCGCTTTCGCTGCCGGCGAATGCCGCGTACGTGTCGCCGGGTGATTGCTTTGTCGAGGGCGACGCTTCTTCGGCGTCCTACTTTCTCGCCGCGGGTGCGATTGGCGGCGGGCCTGTCCGGGTGGAAGGAGTCGGCCGTGATTCGGTGCAGGGCGATGTCGCTTTCGTGCAGGCGCTGGAGGTGCTGGGTGCCACGGTGTCCATGGGCTCCAACTGGATTGAGGCGAGCGCACCGGCGAGCGGCCGGCTGCGGGCGTTTGACATGGACCTGAACCATATCCCGGATGCCGCAATGACGCTGGCGATCTGTGCCCTGTTCGCCGACGGCCCCTGCCGGCTGCGCAATATCGCGAGCTGGCGTGTGAAGGAAACCGACCGCATCAGCGCGATGGCGATCGAGTTGCGCAAGCTCGGTGCAACAGTGGAGGAGGGCGCCGATTTTCTGCAGATCACACCGCCGCAGGAATTCAGGGCCGGAGCGTCCATCGACACCTATGACGATCACCGCATGGCAATGTGCTTCTCGCTGGCAACGCTGGGCGGCGTGCCATTGCGCATCATGGATCCAGGTTGTGTGGGAAAGACCTTTCCCGAGTACTTTGCCCGCTGGGCCGAGGTGACGGCATGACGGTTCCGGTCATCGCAATCGATGGACCTTCGGCGTCCGGCAAAGGCACTGTGGCCGCACGGGTGGCAAGCGAGCTCGGCTTTCACTTGCTTGACAGCGGTGCGCTGTATCGGCTGACGGCAGTTGCTGCGATGCAGGCCGGCATAGCGCTGGACGATGAAGCGGCGCTTGAGGTCATCGCGGTTTCTCTAAACGTGCGTTTCGCTGACAGCATGACATGGCTGTCCGGAGCCGAGGTGTCGGAACAGATGCGCGGCGAGGCCGCGTCGGTTGGTGCATCGAAGGTTGCGGTCTTTGCCGGTGTGCGACAGGCATTGCTCGCGCGCCAGCAGTCGTTTCGACGCCTTCCGGGACTTGTCGCCGACGGGCGCGACATGGGTTCTGTCGTGTTTCCCGACGCAACGCTCAAGGTTTTCCTGACGGCCAGTGTGGAGGTTCGTGCGCAACGCCGGTATAAGCAGTTGATCGAAAAAGGTCTTTCTGCTAACCTAGAAAGTCTTTCGCAAGATTTGCGGGAAAGGGATGAGCGCGATCGCAATCGTGTGTGCGCACCACTGGTGCAGTTGCCGGATGCGATTTTGCTTGATACCAGTTCAATGCCCGTGAATGCTGCCGTTCAGCATGTGCTGGACGCGTGGGAAAAAGTGAAGGCGGGGTAGCGGGAGGGCTGTTCGTTCAGTCCTTGATCGCACTCCGGAGTGTGGCCGGTACGCAAGTTGCCGGCCGCTATGTTCATACCCTAACCCGCTGCCGCGCAAGCGGCATTTTGCCAATGTCCCAAGTTGACCAGTCTTCCGATTCCATGGACACCATGGAAAGTTTTGCCGCGCTGTTCGAAGAAAGCCTTACACGTCAGGAAATGCGTGCAGGCGAAGTCATCACCGCTGAAGTCATGCGTGTTGATCAGAATTTCGTCGTGGTCAATGCCGGCCTCAAGTCGGAAAGCTATATCGCGATTGAAGAATTTCGCAGCGACCGCGGCGAACTGACCGTCGAACCTGGCGACTACGTCAGCGTTGCCATCGAAATGCTCGAGGATGGCTACGGTGAAACCCGCCTGTCCCGAGACAAGGCGAAGCGCATCGCGGCATGGAACGAACTGGAAAAGGCGCTCGGCGATGGTTCCATCGTCAAGGGTCTGGTGTCGGGCAAGGTCAAGGGCGGCCTTACGGTCATGACCAATGGCATCCGCGCCTTCCTGCCGGGTTCGCTGGTCGATCTGCGTCCGGTCAAGGACACGACGCCGTACGAAGGCAAGGAATTCGAATTCAAGGTCATCAAGCTTGATCGCAAGCGCAACAACGTCGTTGTGTCGCGCCGCGCCGTGCTGGAACTGACCGCGGGTGAAGAGCGTGAAAAACTGCTCGAAAACCTCAAGGAAGGTACCGTCGTCAAGGGTATCGTCAAGAACATCACCGACTACGGCGCATTTGTCGACCTCGGTGGCATCGATGGCCTGCTGCACATCACCGATCTGGCGTGGCGTCGTGTGCGCCACCCGTCCGAAGTGCTGGCGGTCGGCGACGAAGTCGAGGCCAAGGTCCTCAAGTTTGACGCCGAGAAGAATCGCGTGTCGCTGGGTCTCAAGCAGCTGGGTGAAGATCCGTGGGTGGGCATCTCCCGCCGTTACCCGCAGGGCACGCGTCTGTTCGGCAAGGTTACGAACCTGACCGACTACGGCGCATTTGTCGAAATCGAGCAGGGTATCGAAGGCCTGGTTCACGTGTCCGAAATGGATTGGACCAACAAGAACATTCATCCGACCAAGGTTGTCCAGCTGGGCGACGAAGTCGAAGTGATGATTCTCGAGATCGACGAAGACCGTCGCCGTATTTCGCTGGGCATGAAGCAGTGCATGGCGAATCCGTGGGAAGATTTCTCGATGAACCACAAGAAGGGTGACAAGGTCCGTGGCCAGATCAAGTCAATCACCGACTTTGGCGTGTTCATCGGCCTGACCGGTGCCATCGACGGCCTGGTTCATCTGTCCGATCTGTCGTGGTCGCTGACCGGCGAAGAAGCGGTCCGCAACTACAAGAAGGGCGATGAAGTCGAAGCGGTCGTTCTGTCGATCGATGTCGAGCGCGAACGCATCTCGCTTGGCGTCAAACAGATGGATGGAGATCCCTTCACGAACTTCATCGCCACGCATGACAAGAACAGCGTCGTGCGCGGTACCGTGAAGTCGCTGGACGCCAAGGGCGCTGTCATTGCGCTGAATGAGGATGTCGAAGGCTATCTGCGCGCATCGGAAGCAGCGCGTGATCGCGTCGATGACCTGACCACCGTGCTCAATGTCGGCGACGAAGTCGAGGCGATGATTGTCAATCTGGATCGCAAGACCCGTTCGATCACGCTGTCGGTGCGAGCAAAGGATCAGGCAGAGCAGAACGACGCCATTCAGAAGATTCACGCAGAAGGTTCCTCCGCCAGCAGTGGCACGACCAATCTGGGCGCGCTGCTCAAGGCAAAGCTCAAGAACCCCTCCTGATCGCCTTTGGCGATTGAGGGTTGGTGACAACGCCGCCTGCGGGCGGCGTTGTTTTGTCATCCGGCATCTTTGCAATCGCTTATCCGATCTGTCATGACCAAATCCGAATTGATCACCCGGCTTGCCAGCCGTTTTCCACAACTGGTTGCGAAGGACGCAGATTTTGCGGTCAAGATGATTCTCGATGAAATGACGGCCGCGCTGGTTCGTGGCGATCGCATCGAGATTCGCGGTTTCGGCAGTTTTTCGCTCAACCATCGCCCGCCGCGTGTAGGACGGAATCCGAAGTCCGGGGAAAAAGTGATGGTGCCGGAAAAGCGGGTGCCTCATTTCAAGGCCGGCAAGGAGTTGCGCGAACGCGTCGATCAGGCGCTGGCCATGCCGCAGCGCGCTTCCTGAGCGGACAATCCTCAATGGCCGCGCTCAACTGGATACTGCGTGCCGCCGTTTTCCTGCTCTTGCTCGGATTGGCGGCTCGCAACAGTGATCAGGTGACGGTGCGTTTCTTCTTCGGATACGAATGGCGCATCGAACAGTCTGTATTGCTGCTCGTCATTTTCTTTCTTGGTGCCTTGTTCGGTGTGCTCGCGGGCTGGTCGTTTGCGCGCAATCGTCCGGCGGCGCCCGTGCCGGTTGATGGCGAACGGATCAGGACTGACTGAGCGCCTCCCTGTAAATCATGGAAATCGAATTCTGGTGGCTTCTGGCGCTGCCGCTCTTCTTCGTGCTGGGCTGGCTGGCTGCGCGGATCGACATCCGGCATCTTGTGCGCGAATCCCGTGCGTTGCCACGCTCCTATTTTGCCGGCCTGAATTTCCTGCTCAACGAGCAACCGGATCGAGCGATCGATTCGTTCATTGAAGCGGCGCGCAGCGACCCACAGACGATGGAGTTGCAGTTTGCGCTCGGCAACCTGTTCCGCCGTCGCGGCGAGACGGACCGCGCCATCCACATCCATCAGGCTCTTGCCAAGCGCGATGACATCAAGCCCGAACAGCGTCTGAAGGCGCAGGCAGAACTTGGTCTGGACTACCTGAAGGCAGGGCTCCTCGATCGGGCAGAGGACGTGTTCGTTGCGTTGCGTAACACTGCGCTGGATGGTGAAGCGCTGCAGCATCTTCTCGACATCTATCAGCAGGAGAAGGAGTGGTCGAAGGCCATCGATGTCGCGCGCGCCTTGCCTCAGGGCGAATCGCACAGGGCACAGAAGGTCATTGCACAGTTTCTGTGCGAACTGGCGACCCACGCGCTTGCGCAGTCACGATCGGCAGACGCGAAACCGCTACTGGATGAGGCTCTGGTCACGCATCGAAAATGCGTGCGCGCAACAATGCTGCTGGGCGACATGTATGCGGCCGACCAGAAGTGGGAGCAGGCAATCGAGCACTGGCAGCGCGTGGAGCAGCAGAACCCGGTTTATCTGGCGCTGGTTGCCGGGCGCCTTGCTGACGCCTATCGGCGGCTGGGGCGGGAGCGCCATGGCATCACACTGCTCAAGAGCTATCTCGAACGCCATACCTCCCTTGATTTGCTGGATGTCGTTTTCAAGGAAGAGCTTGATACGGAAGGCCCGGCCGGCGCACTGGCGCTGGTGCGTGAAGAGCTGCGTCGCAATCCGACCCTGCTCGGTCTGGACAAGCTGCTGGAAGCGCAGATGCAGACTCTGCCACTCGAAGCGCGGACCGACTCGGATCTGATGAAGAACATCATCCATGCGCACACACGTCGTGTTGCGCGCTATCGTTGTGACAACTGCGGTTTCAAGGCGCGTCAGTTCCACTGGCACTGCCCGGCGTGTGGCGGCTGGGAGACCTACCCGCCCAAGCGCACCGAAGAATTCGATCTCACCCCGTGAGTCATTTCTGAAAATTCTTTTGTCATGAGTCTTTCACTCCCTGACACGCGCGGCGTGCGCATCCTCGTTGCGGGCGACGTCATGCTCGACCGCTATTGGTTCGGTGACGTCCAGCGCATTTCGCCGGAGGCGCCCGTTCCAGTCGTCAAGATCGACCGGGTCGAGGAACGTCCTGGCGGTGCCGCCAATGTCGCGCGCAACTGCGCCGCGCTTGGCGCCCGGGTCAGCCTGCTGTCGGTCGTGGGCGCCGACGACGCCGGGCGCACCTTGCGTGCGCAGATGCAGGCAGCGGGCATCGATGCGGGCCTGCACGAGGATGCCCAGCTATCGACGACGATCAAGCTTCGCGTCATCGGGCGTCAGCAGCAACTGCTGCGCATCGATTTCGAGAACATGCCTGCGCATGAAGTCTTGCGCGCAAAACTGGACGAGTTTGCCCGGCGCGTAAGCGACGCGGACGTGGTCATCCTGTCCGACTACGGCAAGGGTGCGCTGTCGAACATCCGGACGATGATGGACATTGCACGTGACGCCGGGCGTCCGGTTCTGGTCGATCCCAAGGGCGACGACTACTCGCGTTACGCGGGCGCAACGTTGCTCAAGCCGAATCAGGGCGAGTTGCGGGAAGTTGTCGGCCGCTGGTCCGACGAGGCCGATCTAGCGCAACGTGCGCACACGCTGCGCGAGCGGCTCGGTCTTGGTGCCTTGTTGCTGACCCGCTCGAATGCTGGCATGAGTCTGTATGACGCGGACGGCGTGTTCACGGAGCCCGCGCTGGCGCGAGAAGTGTTCGACGTCAGTGGTGCCGGGGACACCGTCATCGCAACCGTGGCCGTCATGCTGGCGGCTGGTGTGTCTCTTGCGGACGCAATACGCCTCGCCAATCGTGCAGCCGGTATCGTGGTCGGCAAGCTGGGCACTGCGGTATGCTCGCTGGACGAGTTGATCGCTGATCTTCGCCAGACGGCTTCGTAAGCCGAAGCTTGTCTCTTGCGACATTGCCCGGAGCACGCATCGCCATGCGACACCTGATTTGCGCCCTGCTATGTGCCATCTACGCCACGCTTGCCGTGGCCGCGCTGGACCTCAACAGTGCGAGCGTGGCGGAACTCGATGCCCTGCCTGGCGTCGGGCCGAGCCGGGCCCAGGCCATAGTCGATTATCGTGCGGCACACGGACCGTTCCGGGCGCTGGACGAACTGGCGCGCGTGAAGGGCATCGGTGACAAGACGCTCGCCGAACTGCGTCCGTTGCTGACGGTGGTACAGGAAGAACGGACAAGCGCTGCGCCGGCCGTTGTGGCTGACGATGCCGCGAAGGCGTCCGGCTTTCCGTGGGGGCTGCTGCTCATTGGCGGTGCCGTAGCGGCAGCCGTCGTGTTCATGTTCTTGCGACGGCGCAAGGCCGTGACCGTGGTACCGCCTGCGCAAATGCAGCCCGTACCGGCGCCGGAGGCGCCGCCCTCACGCAGCGCCGCCCCCGGCACGCCACTGCGCCCGCCTTCCCTGGCGCCGCGGTCGGGCTCCGGCGCAGCAGCGCCACCCCGCCCGGCGGGAAGCGCGCCGGTTGTGCCGGCCGACGATGCTGCCGCCTCGGCGTCCGCCACACAGCCCCCCAGACCTGCGGGGGCGCCACCGAAACCCGCCGGCTCACGTTGAGACGGCATTCTTGATCCGACCGCAAGGCACGCCATGCAATACAAGACTCTCGATGAATTCGTCGGCAACACTCCGCTGGTTCGCCTGCAGCGGATTCCGGGTAACGACAACGCGCGGCGCGGCAACGTCATTCTCGTCAAGCTCGAAGGAAACAATCCGGCCGGGTCGGTGAAGGATCGCCCTGCGCTGTCAATGATCCTGCGCGCCGAGGAGCGCGGTGACATCAAGCCGGGCGACACGCTGATCGAGGCGACCAGCGGAAATACCGGGATCGCGCTTGCAATGGTGGCCGCCATGCGCGGCTACAAGATGATTCTCGTGATGCCCGAGAACCAGACAATGGAACGCCGCCAGAGCATGGCCGCGTATGGGGCCGAGCTTGTGCTGACCGCCAAGGCGGGAAGCATGGAACTTGCGCGCGATGTGGCCGAACGCCTGCGTGACGAAGGCCGGGGTGTCATCCTCGACCAGTTCGGCAATCCGGACAACCCGCGTGCCCATGTCGAAGGTACTGGTCCTGAGATATGGCGTGATACCGGTGGCGAGGTGACGCATTTTGTCAGCGCCATGGGGACCACGGGCACCATCATGGGCACGTCGACGTATCTCAAGTCGATGAATCCCGATGTCTGCATCGTCGGGTGCCAGCCGGCGGAAGGTGCCCAGATCCCGGGCATTCGAAAGTGGCCGGAGGCCTATCTGCCGACGATCTATGAACCGGGGCGCGTCGATCGTATCGAGTCCGTCAGTCAGGCGGATGCGGAAGAGATGACTCGTGCGCTGGCCCGCGACGAGGGGATCTGTGCCGGCATCAGTTCAGGCGGGGCCCTGGTCGTGGCGTTGCGTATCGCGGCGGAGGTCGAGAACGCCACCATCGTGAGCATTGTCTGCGATCGTGGAGACCGTTATCTGTCGACGGGTGTCTTCCCCTCTTGATCGCGCCGGCCGGCGCGTGTGCCGGCTGCTCTGCGCCGCCGTCACCAGTCTGGTGGCGACGGCATCGTCTGGAGCGTTCGACCTGAGTTTGGCGACGGTGTCCTCGCCGGCCATGACGCTCGAGAACGTTCAGGTCCACGCATCGCGACTGGATGGCGGGCCGGCGAGGGTGCGTGTGCAGCGCGCGCTGATCGGCGGGCGTGAGCTGCGCGATGTCCGCCTCGAGTGTGCGGATTTCGTCGCTTTCCCGGAGCAACGCTGTCGTGGCGGTGTAGTCAGTGCTGCGGGCTTCGGGCCTTGGCCGGTCGAGTTTTCGGTGCGGGGAACGTCGCGCGTATTGCAGGCGTCGCTGCAGCTGGAACCGGCCGTGCGCATCGACGTCACAGGCACGCTGGCGGGCGCGCATCCGCAGTTGTTGCTGACAGCCAGTCGCCTGGATATCGGACGCCTGTTCGCGCGTGACGAGGTGTTGAACTCGTGGCAACCGGCCGGTCGCGTAGATGTATCGCTTGCGCTCGCCGATTTTGGTGCGCCGCAAGCGCCGAGCGCCCGTTTCCGCGCGGTGCTGTCAGATGCCGGCTTTTCGTCGGCCGACGGCTTGCGCGCGGCTGCTGCCCTGGCAGCTACCGTCGACATAACCGCTACGCGCGACGGCGATCGATGGCGCGGGCGGGTCGCCGCAGACTGGGCCGGCGGCGAGCTTCTGTGGGGCGGCGTTTACCTCAAGGGCGGGGCAACGGCCCTTTCGTCTGCGTTCACGCTGTCGGATCAAACGGTGGATTTCTCCGCCATGTCGCTCGATCTCGCAGGCGTTGGCCGGATCGATGGACACGCTTCGTTCGATCGCGACGCGCAGGCCTTGAGCAGTGGGCGATTCGGCGCCGAAAAACTGGATCTTGCAGCGCTGAACGAGCGGCTCATCGCGCCCTTGTTTCTGGTGCGGGGTTGGCCAGCGCTGCGCATGCGCGGACAAGGCGGACTGGAGGTCGCGATGGACGCGGCCGGCATCCGTTCGGCCCGGCTGGACCTGCTTGACGCAGAACTCGCCGACACGGCAGACCGTCTCGTGCTGACCGGCCTGAGTGCCCGGATTCCCTGGCGACGCGGCGAGCCGACCGAGGCTACAGCGTCCGTCTCGCAGGCCGCGTTCGGCCGCCTCGACGCCGGGCCGTTCGATATCGCAGTGGATCTCGCGCCAGAGCGTGTCTCGGTAAAACCCGTCCGCATTCCGGTGCTGGATGCCGGGCTGCGCATCAACGCGCTGACCTTTCGGCAGGTTGCCGGCCGTTGGGATGCCGATCTGTCGGCCGACCTCGAGCCGGTGGCGATGCCGGCCGTGACTGAGGCGCTGGGCTGGCCGAAGATGGCAGGGAGCCTCGCCGCGAGCGTGCCGCATATCCGGCTTCGCGATGGCGTGATGACGCTCGACGGGCAGATGCTCATTCGCGTGTTCGGTGGCTATTTTGCCGCGAGCGCTTTGCAGGTGATCGAGCCTTTCAGCGCAACACCACGTGTTCTTGCCGATGTGCAGATGCGTTACATCGATCTGGAGGCGCTGACGGACACTTTCAGCTTCGGGCGCATCACGGGCCGCCTGGACGGAGAAATCACGGGCCTTGAAATGGCGCATTGGCGGCCGGTCGGCTTCGACGCACGGATTCACTCCAGCGAGGGCGACTATCCGCGCGAGATCAGCCAGCGCGCGGTCGAGAGCATTACGGCACTGGGTGGCCCCGGCGCGGCGGCGGCGATACAACGGAGTTTCCTCGGATTCTTCGAGCGGTTCGGGTACCGTCGAATGGGTGTTTCGTGCCGCCTGCTCGGCGGTGTATGCGTAATGGATGGCCTGGCGGAAAAGAACGGCGGTTTCGTGCTGATCGAAGGTGGCGGTGTGCCGGCTCTGAGCGTCGTTGGCTACAATCGCAGGGTCGACTGGCAGGAGTTGCTTGATCGTCTGGCACGTGTCACGGATTCCAAACCGGTGATTGAGTGAGGGTTGCAATGAACAGAATGCCGATAGCGTTGCTATGCAGTGCCGCGTTGCTTGCCGGATGCGTCACCATCAACATCTACTTTCCCGCGGCTGCGGCAGAGAAGGCCGCCGATCGCATCATCGATGGCGTCTGGCAACTGCAGCAGGACAAGCCGGCCACCGCGCCGTCCGAAGGAGCCAAGCCATGAAACGACTTCAGCGCATCGCGATGCTCTGCCTGCTCATCGCCTCCGCCGCATGGGCGCAAAGCAATCTTGAAATCAACACCCCGGCCATCAGCCAGATACGCTCGACGATGCAGTCACGGCACGCCCAGCTCGCGCCCTACTATGCGTCCGGCGCGGTAGGCCTGACGGCTGATGGCGGGGTGGCGTTGCGCGACGCAACGGCGGTGCCGCTGGCGCAGCGCCCTGCGGTGCAGGGTCTGATCGCTCAGGAAAATGCCGACCGCGCATCCTTGTATCGTGAAATTGCCCGCGCGAACGGGCACCCGGAGTGGGAAGCGGACATCCGGTCGACTTTCGCGCAGCGCTGGATCGAACGTGCCCAGGCTGGCTGGTACATCCAGTCGGGCGGGGCGTGGAACAAGAAATAACCCATCACCGTCATCACTGGATACTCATGGCCGCCGTACTTGTATTCGATATCGAGAGCATTCCGGACATCGCGGGCATCCGCTCGCTGAACAACCTGCCGGACGAACTTTCGGACGCAGAAGTCGCCGAGTTCGCGTTCCAGCAGCGTCGAGCCGCGGTGGGCCATGACTTCCTGCCGCTGCATCTGCAACGCGTAGTGGTCATTTCCTGTGCCCTGCGCGACGCGAGATCGCTGCGGGTGTGGTCGCTTTCCGAACCGGAAAACGGCGAAGGACAGATCATCCAGCGCTTCTATGAAGGCATCGAAAAGCTCACGCCGCAGATCGTGTCCTGGAACGGCGCCGGATTCGACCTGCCGGTCCTGCACTATCGCGGGCTGATACATGGTGTCAGTGCTCCGCGATATTGGGAAATGGGCGAAGGCGACGGTCCGGATGCCCGCGAGTTCAAGTGGAACAATTACATCAGCCGCTATCACTCGCGCCACCTGGATCTGATGGATCTGCTCGCGTTGTATCAGGGGCGCGGCAACGCGCCGCTTGACGATCTGGCCAAGCTGATCGGCTTTCCGGGCAAACTCGGCATGGACGGCTCGGCCGTGTGGGCCGCATGGCAGCGCGGCGAAGCTGCGCAGATACGTGACTACTGCGAGACCGATGTGATGAACACCTATCTCGTTTTCCAGCGCTTCCAATTGTTGCGGGGCGTGGTCGACCGCGCGGGATTCGACGCCGAAATGGCATTCGTGCGTGAGTGGCTCGGCGCGCAACCGGGCGCCCACTGGCAGGAGTTTCTGGCAGCCTGGGGGCGTGCCTGATAGCGCCCTGAAAAAAATGTGTTGAGTGCGCGATTGTTTGGGCTATACTTGCGCGCTCTTTTAGGCGCGTAGCTCAGCTGGTTAGAGCACCACCTTGACATGGTGGGGGTCGTTGGTTCGAGTCCAATCGCGCCTACCAACACACACTGCAGGGCTTGAAAGGCAGCGTTATGACACCGCGAACTCGTTTCACACCGGTATCAGTCATTGCCTGAGGTCTGCAGCCAAAGACGCACTGAAGAAGTGCGCGACTAAAAAGTGCGGCCTTGGCCGCACTTTTTTTTCGCCCGGAATTTTTGTTACGCCCCCATTACCGTTTTCGGAGCTTTGCCATGGTCAATATCACCCTGCCTGATGGATCGGTCCGCGCTTTCGAGTCCGCTGTTACCGTGCGCGACGTTGCGGCGTCCATCGGCGCGGGGCTGGCCAAAGCGGCGCTGGCCGGACGTGTCGACGGCGCGCTGGTCGATACGTCATTTCTGATTGAACACGATGTGCAGCTGGCCATCGTGACAGACCGCGACGCAGACGGGCTCGACATGATCCGCCACTCGACTGCCCATCTGCTCGCCTATGCGGTGAAGGAGCTCTTTCCGGACGCTCAGGTGACCATAGGACCGGTGATCGACAACGGGTTTTACTACGACTTTTCCTACAAACGGCCATTTACGCCGGAGGATCTGCAGGCGATCGAAGCCCGCATGACAGAGCTGTCGAAGAAGGACATTCCTGTCTCGCGTGAAGTCTGGCAGCGCGACAAGGCTGTCGATTTCTTCAAATCCATCGGCGAGCACTACAAGGCGGAAATCATCGCGTCGATTCCGGTCGGTCAGGACGTGTCGCTTTACCGCGAAGGCGATTTCATCGATCTGTGCCGCGGGCCGCACGTGCCGTCGACCGGAAAGCTCAAGGTGTTCAAGCTCATGAAGGTTGCCGGTGCCTACTGGCGCGGCGACGCGAAGAACGAGATGCTGCAGCGTATCTACGGTACTGCCTGGGCGAAAAAGGACGAGCAGGACGCCTATCTGCACATGCTGGAAGAAGCCGAGAAGCGTGACCATCGCCGGCTTGCCAAGCAGCTGGACCTTTTCCACATGCAGGAAGAGGCGCCTGGAATGGTGTTCTGGCATCCGAAGGGCTGGATCGTATGGCAGCAGATCGAACAGTACATGCGTCAGGCGCTGGACGAGGCCGGGTATCGTGAAGTCAAGACACCGCTGATGATGGACCGTGTGCTGTGGGAGAAATCCGGCCACTGGGAAAACTATCGCGAGAACATGTTCACCACCGAGTCAGAAAAGCGTGACTACGCGGTGAAGCCCATGAACTGCCCGGGCCACGTGCAGATATTCAATGCCGCGCTGCACTCCTATCGCGACCTGCCGTTGCGTCTTGCCGAATTCGGCTCTTGCCATCGCAACGAACCTTCCGGTGCGCTGCACGGCCTGATGCGCGTACGCGGGTTCGTGCAGGACGACGCACACATCTTTTGTACCGAAGCGCAGATCACGTCGGAAGTGATTGCGTTCAATGAGTTGCTGTTGCGTGTGTATCGCGATTTCGGATTTACGGATCTTGCGATCAAGCTGTCGCTGCGCCCTGTCAAACGGGCCGGTTCCGACGAGGTGTGGGATCGTGCGGAAAGCGGACTGCGCGACGCGCTCGCCGCCTCGGGCATGCAGTGGGAAGAGTTGCCGGGCGAAGGTGCGTTCTATGGCCCGAAGATCGAGTACCACATCAAGGATGCGATCGGACGCTCGTGGCAGTGCGGCACGCTGCAGCTCGATTTCGTGCTGCCCGAGCGTCTGGGCGCCGAATACGTTGCAGAAGACAACAGCCGGCATCGTCCAGTCATGCTGCACCGGGCGGTGCTCGGATCGCTCGAGCGCTTCATCGGCATTCTCATCGAAAATCATGCGGGCAACTTTCCGCTTTGGCTGGCTCCTGTCCAGGTTGTCGTCATGAGCATCACGGAAGCCCAGGCCGATTACGCGCGTGAAGTGTCGGAATCCTTGCGTGCTGCGGGCATGCGTGTCGAATGTGATTTGCGCGGAGAGAAAATTAACTATAAAATCCGCGAACATAGCTTGCAAAAGTTGCCTTATCAGATTGTCGTCGGCGACAAGGAAAAGGCAGCAAAAATGGTGGCCGTGCGTGCTCGGGGTAATACGGACCTCGGGCAGATGCCCTTGGCTGATTTCGTGAAGCGTCTTGCTGACGAAATCACAACGCGGGGTATCGATCGCACGGCTTGAGTTTTTTTTGCCACGGGAGTACGAGCATCAGTCAGCAGAAATCGCAGCGCACCAATTCGGAGATCAACGCCCCGGAAATACGTCTTGTCGGCGAAGAAGGTGAACAGTTGGGCATCATGTCCGCTCGCCAAGCCCTTTCATTGGCAGAAGAAGCCGGGATTGATCTGGTTGAGATAGCGCCGCTCGCAAAGCCGCCTGTCTGTCGTCTGATGGACTTCGGCAAGTTCAAGTACCAGGAAGCGAAGCGCGCCGCGGAAGCCAAATCGAAGCAAAAGCAGATTCAGGTCAAGGAAGTCAAGTTCCGTCCGGGAACGGATGAGGGGGACTACCAGATCAAGCTGCGCAATCTGACCCGCTTCCTGCAGGACGGTGACAAGGCAAAGGTGACGCTGCGCTTCCGGGGCCGTGAGATGGCGCATCAGGAGTTCGGTATCCGCCTGCTTGAGCGTGTGAAGGCAGATCTCGAAGCCGTTGCGGTTGTCGAGCAGTTTCCCAAGCTTGAAGGTCGGCAGCTGATCATGGTGCTCGCCCCCCACAAGAAGAAAGTCTGATCTACAGATTTCTGATGAGAATTTGCCGGAACATGATTCCGGCAATACGCCAGACGTGTCTGGCGTTGTCATCCGCTTGACAGCGGGTGACAAAAACAAGTGTTCACGGGTCTGAAAGTGTTGCGAGCGGTTCGCGGCCACCTGTGAAGATGACATAAATGGAGTTTTGTCATGCCCAAGATGAAGACCAAGAAAGGTGCTGCGAAGCGCTTCAAGGTCCGGGCGAGCGGCAGCATCAAGCGTTCGCAGGCGTTCAAGCGCCACATTCTCACCAAGAAGACGACCAAGTCGAAGCGTCAGCTTCGCGGTACGACTGCGGTGCACGCCACGGACGATGCACGCGTCCGCAACATGATGCCCTACGCATAAGGAGCCGACGATATGCCTAGAGTGAAGCGTGGCGTGACGGCACGTGCCCGTCACAAAAAAGTACTTGATCAAGCCAAGGGTTACCGCGGCCGCCGCAAGAGTGTCTACCGCATTGCCAAGCAAGCTGTAATGAAGGCGGGGCAGTATGCCTATCGCGACCGCCGTCAGAAGAAGCGTCAGTTCCGTTCACTGTGGATCGTGCGTATCAACGCCGCTGCACGCGAAGTCGGCATGACGTATTCCACGCTGATCAATGGTCTGAACAAGGCCTCGATCCAGGTGGACCGCAAGGTGCTGGCTGACCTCGCCGTGTTTGACAAGGCGGCGTTCGCCGCCATTGCGAATCAGGCCAAAGCCAAACTCGCCTGAGCGTTCTGCACGCAAAAAAAGGAGGCTACGCCTCCTTTTTTTGTCCCTGTGATATCCGGGTATTTGTCGATGAGTAATCTGGAAACCCTTGTTTTTCAAGCTGAATCAGACTTTGTTTCAGCAATTGATGCCGCCTCTCTTGAACAGGCAAAGGCGCGCTATCTCGGCAAGTCGGGCAGTTTGACCGAGTTGCTGAAAGGGTTGGGAAAGCTGGACCCCGACGCGCGCAAGCAGGCCGGCGCGGCCATCAATATCGCCAAACAGCGTGTCGAGGCGGCACTCGAAGCCCGTCGTGACGCCTTGCGTCTGGCGGCGCTCGAAGCGAGGCTTTCGGAAGAGGCGCTCGATGTGACCTTGCCTGCGCGTGGCCACGGACGCGGCGGACTGCATCCGGTCAGCCGGACGCTGGAACGCATCGAAACCCTGTTTCGCGGCATCGGCTTCGATGTCGCGGATGGTCCCGAGATCGAAACCGATTTTCATAACTTCACTGCGCTGAATACGCCGGAGAATCATCCTGCACGTTCGATGCACGACACCTTCTATCTGGAAGGTGCCGAGGCGGTGATGCTGCGCACGCATACGAGCCCGATCCAGGTCCGCTACATGCAGGCCCATGTCGCCAGGCACGTCGGACAGGACAGCATGCCGGAGATCAGGATCATCGCGCCTGGCCGTGTCTATCGTGTCGATTCCGATGCCACGCATTCGCCGATGTTCCATCAGGTCGAAGGCCTCTGGGTCGGTGAATCCGTGAGTTTTGCTGATCTCAAGGGTGTTGTGAGCGACTTTCTGCATCGGTTTTTCGAAACTGATCGACTCGACGTGCGCTTTCGCCCGTCCTTCTTTCCCTTTACAGAACCATCCGCCGAGATCGACGTGGCGTTCCCGACGGGGCCGCTCGCCGGACGCTGGCTGGAGATTGCCGGTTGCGGCATGGTGCATCCGAATGTGCTGGGCCATTGCGGCATCGATGCAGAGCGCTACACGGGGTTTGCCTTTGGTTTTGGTCCGGATCGCCTGACGATGTTGCGTTACGGCATCAATGACCTGCGTTTGTTCTATGACGGTGACGTGCGCTTCCTGAGCCAGTTCCGCTGAGGTTTTACCGATATGCAATTTTCCGAAAAATGGCTGCGCGAGTTTGTTGACCCGTCGATCGATACACAGGCGCTGTCGCACCTGCTGACGATGGCCGGCCTTGAAGTCGAGGAACTGGAGCCGGCCGCTGCCGTATTCAGCGGCGTGGTGGTGGCCGAAGTGCTGTCGGTCGCTCCCCACCCTGATGCTGATCGCCTGCGCATCTGCCAGGTCAACGCCGGCGGCGATCCTTTGCAGATCGTATGTGGTGCGCCCAATGTGGCGGCTGGCATGAAGGTTCCGTGCGCCACGGTGGGCGCGAAACTCCCCGGCATCGATATCAAGCGTGCGAAGCTGCGTGGCGTCGAAAGCAACGGAATGCTGTGTTCAGCGCGCGAGCTGGGTCTGTCCGACGAGAGTGCGGGGCTGCTCGCGCTGTCGGATGACGCACCGGTTGGCGCCGATATCCGCAGCTATCTTGATCTTGACGACAACGTGTTTGTCATCAAGCTAACTCCCAATCGGGCCGATTGTTTTGGCATGACCGGCATCGCGCGCGAAGTCGCTGCGCTGACGGGGGCGCCGCTGCACATGCCGGAGGTGCGAGCGGCCGAAGTCGGCATTGCGGACGTTTTGCCGGTGCGGATCGAGCATGCCGATCTGTGCGGTCGCTTCACCGGGCGCGTCATCCGCGGTGTCAACGCACGTGCGGCGACGCCGGACTGGATGAAGCGACGCCTCGAGCGCGCGGGCATGCGGTCGATTTCGATTCTGGTCGATATCTCCAATTACGTGATGCTGGAAACCAATCGTCCGAATCACGTGTTCGACCTGGATCGCGTGCATGGCGGGTTGCACGTGCGCTGGGCGACGGCTGGCGAGCAGCTCCGTCTGCTGAATGACCAGACGATCGCGTTGACAGATGACTGCGGCGTCATCGCGGATGACAGAGGTGCCGAAAGTTTTGCCGGCATCATGGGCGGTGCGGCAACCGCATGTACGCTGGACACTGCCAACGTCTATGTCGAGGTGGCGTTCTGGCAGCCGGATGCGATCCAGGGGCGGGCGCGGCGTTACGCGTTCTCCAGCGAAGCCGCCCACCGCTTCGAGCGCGGCGTCGATTTTTCAGACACCGTTGCCGGCGTTGAACGCGTCAGCGCACTTATCCTGCAGCTATGCGGTGGTGTGGCGGGTCCGGTCGACGACCAGATCACCACCTTGCCGGCCCGCAATCCGGTGCGGCTGCGCCCGGCGCGTGCAGCCCGGGTGCTGGGTGTCGCGTTCAGCGATGACGAAATTTCGGCGCACTTGTCGCGCGCGGGTTTTGCCTTCACGCGCGATGGCGCTGATCTTGTCGTTCAGCCGCCGACCTGGCGCTTCGATCTGGGCATCGAAGAGGACCTGATCGAAGAACTTGCCCGCCTGCACGGCTACGACAACATTCCGACGCACCCGCCGGTCGGCGTACTGGCCATGCCGGTGTTGCCCGAAGCCCGTCGGGATGCGTTCAGCCTGCGTCATCTGCTGGCTGATCGCGACTATCAGGAAGTGATCAATTTCGCCTTCGTCGAACGCGAGTGGGAGCGCGATTTCGCGCATAACGAGGCGCCGGTCGTGCTCGCCAATCCGATCGCCAGCCAGATGTCGGTAATGCGTTCGACGCTGATAGGCGGTCTCGTCGACAACGTGGCGACCAACCGCCGCCGCCAGGTCGACCGGGTGCGCGTATTCGAGATCGGCCGCTGCTTTGCCCACGATCCGGCGGCCGTGCCGGTCGCAGGTTTCGCGCAGACCTTGCGCGTTGCGGCTCTGGCCTGGGGTGGTGTGTTGGCGGAGCAGTGGGGGGCCGCCGCTCGCCCGACGGACTTCTTCGACGTCAAGGCTGATGTTGACGCGCTGCTTTGGCCGCAGGTTGCGCGCTACGACGTTGCGCGTCATCCGGCCATGCATCCGGGGCGTTCCGCGTCCATCAACGTCGCCGGCAAGGTCATCGGCTATGTCGGTGAGCTGCATCCGGAACTGGTTCAGCGTTACGAACTGGGCATGGCGCCGGTCCTGTTTGAAGTCGATCTGGAACCTTTGCTCGACGTCGGCATGCCGACCCACCGCACGCTGTCACGCCAGCCGGCCGTCCGGCGTGACATCGCGTTGCTGCTGCCACGCGAGACTGCGGCCGCAACGGTTCTGGAGGGGCTGCGCGGCGTTGCGCCGGCCCTCGTGCAGGAGATCGAGTTGTTCGACCTCTATCAAGGTGCAGGGGTGGCAGATACGGAAAAAAGCTTTGCGTTCCGTATAGTTATGCAAGATACTCAACGTACTTTGGCGGACGTTGACGTGGATGCGACCGTCCATGAGCTGGTGACGTATGCACAGCGTGAGTTCGGAGCAAAGCTGCGCGCCTGAGGCGGCAGGGCGACAGGAGTTCAAGGAAGCCGCATGACCACATTGACCAAGGCCGAACTGGCGGAAATGCTGTTTGAGCAGGTAGGACTGAACAAGCGTGAAGCCAAGGATATGGTCGAAGCGTTCTTCGACGAGATCCGCGATGCGCTGGAAAGCGGAGATGGCGTCAAGCTCTCCGGATTCGGAAATTTTCAGCTGCGGGACAAACCGCAGCGCCCCGGGCGCAACCCGAAAACCGGTGAAGAGATTCCGATCACCGCGCGTCGCGTCGTCACCTTTCACGCAAGCCAGAAATTGAAGTCGGCGGTTGAGGGCATCGCTTACGATGGAAACGACGAGTAAGGAACCGCTGGCGCTACCCGCGATTCCGGCCAAGCGTTATTTCACGATCGGCGAAGTGAGTGAGCTTTGCGGCGTGAAACCGCACGTTCTGCGTTACTGGGAGCAGGAGTTCACCCAGCTCAAGCCCGTCAAGCGACGCGGCAATCGCCGTTACTATCAGCACCACGAGGTGTTGCTGGTGCGGCGTATCCGGCAGTTGCTGTACGAGGAAGGTTTCACCATCAGCGGTGCCCGCAACCGGCTGGATGATTCCGATCCCCGTGCGGTGCGTGATGGCTCCGAACCGGCAAACGGCATTGACCTGCCGGCACTTCGCAGCGATTTGCAGGCGCTGCTCGATCTGCTTGAATGAGTCGTCAGTACGCAGTTTTTCTTGGTGCAGCTGTCCAATTCGGCGTACCCGCTGCTATACTCGCGGCCGAGTCGGGGCGTAGCGCAGCCTGGTAGCGCACTTGCATGGGGTGCAAGGGGTCGCGAGTTCGAATCCCGCCGCCCCGACCAAGAGAATCAAGCACTTAACCCAGTCTTCGGACTGGGTTTTTTGCTTTTTAGAGTCCAGGGGAACGATTGGGGGAACACTTGGCAGGTGCTACCCGCCTAGAGGCGAGGGCGTGCAGTCGTCGTTGCTTGCTCGCCAACATGGGAACGAGACCAGCGGCTTCGTCCGGGGCGAGGGGCGTGGCCCCCGGTGCAGGTGAACTCCATCACCATAATTCCCGCAGTGATTCGTCGAGCAAGGCCTGGGCTGACATGGTGGATGCGTGGATAAAAATAGCGCCACCGCGGTACCCGTTCGACGCGGTGCTGGCGTTGCTTAAGGTATGGATACGCTCCGTCCGAAATAGATCTACAATTTTCGGACATTGCTTCTTGCAGATTGTCCGAAAAAGTTATACAAATATCGGACAATGAGCCCTGTGTCCGATCTCAAATCCGCCATCTCGTCGCAAATCAACGCCGCCGGTCCCGGCCATGTCTGGGTGCCGACCGACTTCGCACATCTCGGCAACCGTAATGCGATCGACAAGGCGCTCCAGCGCATGGTGCTGGCGGGTGACCTGCGGCGTATCGATCGAGGTTTGTACGACAAGCCCAGCCTCAACCGTCTGACCCAGCGTCCCACCACTCCCGACTATCGCGCGATTGTCGACGCCATCGCGCGGCGCGACCAACTGCGTCTGCTGGTGGATGGGATGACCGCAGCCAACGATCTTGGCCTGACGGATGCCGTCCCGGCTCGTGTCACACTTCATACCGACGCACGTCGCCGGGCGATCAAGCTCGACAAACTCGTTATCGACTTCAAGCAAACCGCCCCCAGTCGCCTTTATTGGGCTGATCGTCCCGCCATGCGAGTTGTGCAGGCCCTACATTGGCTGAAAGACACGCTAATCTCCGACCATGACCGTATCGTGAACCGACTAAGCCAACTACTCGTCGATTCCGCCCAGGGGCCTGCGATCTGCCAGGACCTGCGCGATGGCTTCAACGTGCTGCCGGCGTGGATGCAAAGTCTGGTCCGTGATCTACCCGGTTGTGATCCACTGGGGGCCATACCCATGACCTTGCAGGCGCCTGACGGCGTGAAGGCCACGGCAGATTCATCTTGGGCCAAGGGCATAAGGAGGGGCCGTTGAATCCTTCTTTTCAAGATGTCATCACCGCTGCCGATGCTGAACGACTCGATTTGTTTCTCGGCACAGCCACCCGCTTGGGTACGGCGGTTCAGAACGTAGAGAAGGATTTCTGGGTCTGCTGGACCCTGGATGCTTTGTTCAACGGATTGGCTACTGGCGGACCTCGGCTCTTGTTCAAGGGGGGTACGTCTCTCTCCAAAGCCTTCGGCCTGATCTCCCGCTTCTCCGAGGACATTGACATCACGGTTTTCCGTGGCGATCTGGGACAGGCAGCTGAGGTGGCGGAACTGGACGCCTTGAGCGGCAAGAAGCGTCGGGCTCGCCTTGAAGCCATCCGGCGGGCTTGTCAAGCCTACATCGCCGGCCCACTGGCGGATGAATTCACTCAGGTCGCCGCTGCCATCATTCCCGATGGCCGCTTCCGCCTGGAACTCGATCCAGATGACAAAGACGGCCAGACCCTGCTGTTTTGGTATCCCGCCGTCACGCCCACGACCAACGACTACATCCGCTCCGCCGTGAAAATCGAGTCCGGTGCGAAGTCTGCACTTGACCCCCACATAGCGGCAACGGTCACGCCATACGTTGCGCAGGATTTGCCTGCGCTGGATCTCACCATAAGCAACGTGACCACCGTAAAGCCGGAGCGCACCTTCTGGGACAAGGTCATCATCCTGCATGGCTTGCGGCAGTGGTACGACCGTCGCGGAGAACTGCGGCACGGCGGGCAGCGCGTTTCGCGCCACTATTACGACGTGCACCAACTGATGCAGGCAAGCGCATCGCCCGAGTGGCAGGCCGATCAGACACTCGCCATCGATTGCGCTCACCACGCCAGGCTTTTCTTTGGCAGCGCCGACCTGGGGCTGGATGCCGCCCAACCCGGTACATTCACGCTCATGCCCAGTCCGGCGATGTGTGACGCGCTCGCCAAGGACTACGCAGCGATGGCCGGCATGGTCTTCGGAGAAGTTCCACAACTTGATGCGGTACTTGCCAACGTCGAGCGATTCGAACAGATCGTCAACGGGACAACAGCGAAGGCCGTACCGCTCGTGCCAGAGGGGTAAGCGTTGGACAAATGCCGACCCTCGGGATCAGTGTGGCAGACGTCGGCTCTGCGGCAGCAGAACAGACATTCGCGCAGAGCCACCGGAGGGTGTCCGGAACAAAGTGATTCAAGGACACCGACCGTTGAGCAGTTCCTCCAGTCGGCTTGCTTCGGAAACGCCAAGCCCAACTAGCTCTGCCACGATACTATCTAGGTCTACGCGGATTGTCGCGTCGGTGTCGATGGCCACGGAATCAATAGCATGAAACCTTTCGACGATCCCGCACCACCGCTTACCGAATCCATGATCAATCCAGAACAACCGAAAGTCCGGATACGTTGTAAGCCAAGTCTTGCCGGCTTGAACGAGCAGACCGAGATGCTCAGCGCGCGGCGCAACTTCTAGAAGGTTCAGCAGCACGAGGGCAACAAATGGCGACGGACCGGAATGAACGAGTCGAGCCAGTACTGGCAAGAACGGTCCAATCTGCTCAACGCCTATCTCGAACAGATAGCTCTTTGTGCTGGCGGCGAAGTTGTAATCGTTGAAGAACAGTGTGGCGATTGCAGGGGCGATATGCCTCTCAATAGAGGTTTCCTTGGTGCCGTTCAGGCGCTCCCATCCCCAGCTTTCTATCATGCGGTCAGCAAGTGCCGATCGAACAGCGATAGCCACCGATGCGTCAACATTGCCGCTCTCGAAATAGACTCCGTCAAAGCTACGCAAGAAATCGGCGAGAACGTCGAAGAAATTCTGATCTGGTAGTGCAGCAATCGGTGCCGTAACAAACTCCGCAACCTGAGGCGAGGTCAGACCGACAGTACAGCGAGCCGTCAGCGCAAAAAACACGCCGTTCCATTCTGATGGTGTGTCGGCAGCTTCCTCCCTGTCGCCAAAGTCACCGCCGTTAGCTTCAATCGTCCACGACATATAGGCACTAGCAACATTGCGCAGCCACGGGCACTTGTCCGCGTTGCCAAGTCCTTGCACTTGGCGAAGCCACAGCGCCGCCGTTTGGTGGTAGACCTCCTCTTCTGGGAGGGGCTCTTCAGCTTCAATCCGCATGGGCGTTACGGACAGCCGAAGGCGTCGCCGAGGACGGGCGTGCTTTTTAGGGAAGACGGGCCATGCCGGCTCGGGCCCAGGCCCTTCCAGCCAAGATATTTCCGCATCAATGGCGGCGACTGCAGCCGCTTTCCGCCGTTCTGCACGGGCTGCCTTCTCCTCGTCAGAAATGTCCCACTTGCGGACAGGAACAATGCATGCGCGCAGTGCGCAGCGCAGAAGTGCACGGGGCAACCGCTCATCGACAGTGTTGAGGGCTGCAACTGCTGCACCGAAGCCGTGAGCAGCTGCATGACGGTCCTCCGCCGCGATCTCTAGCAAGGCTCGCACGTCCTCCAGAGTATTGTGGTGGATGAGAGCGTGAATCAAGCCGGTATAGGCTATCGCGATCGGATTGAACCGAAGACCGGCCCGCACCTGGAGCACGGGATCATCATCACTAGTCTGCAACGTACCCTCCAACTGCTTCCGCGCCCAGTGCCCGTGTTCAGCCCGCAAGCGGGCGTCTCCGTCCCGCATGGTCATCATTGCAGCGGCAAGTACCGCCTCTCGCTGCATGCGCGGCGATACATCATCACTATCATCACCCCTCGGCGCCGTAGGTTCAGGTGAAGGACGGCTCGCCCAAGCTACGGCGGCTTGAAGTTGATCAGGCGACAAGCAAGAAGGATTGTCGATCGCAAGGGTGATCGCGCTTTGCATTGCGAAATCCGAGGACTTGTCTGCCGCCGCGTCTCTTAGTGCCTGGAGATGTGCTTCTTCGGCAGCCGGTGAAATGTAGCGACGAGCCCGTACTGTCGATCCATCTTTACGCTCCGTGTCGAATTCTTGCCAGTTGGCTGGATCGGCGAGGTTCTGCGCATGCAGGACCATGAACTCGGGATTGCCGAGGTTGGCTTGCGCGTCGGCCGGTCCGAGGCGTTCAGCCGCATCACGTAGTAGTGACGTTAGCTTTCTCATTTGCTCCGGCTCGGCTAACAAGGTGTAATTGCCGATCAGACCATCGAGCGTCATACGCCTCGACACGCGCCTCTTGAGCTCGGCAGCACTGACCACGCCACGTGGTTCGGTCTGCAGCTCCTTCAGCCCGAAGAGGTCTGGATATTCCAACTGATCGTGGACCTGCCGCGTATGGTCCAGGCATAGGAGCTCGGGGCACCCAAGAAATTCCGCGGCAGACGTGGCCGATTTTGGCCAATGCGAGATGATCAGGTCTACCGCAACAAGCAGATAGGCCGCGCATGATCCTGGTGGCCCGAGTACATCTTTCAGGACGATTTCGAAGGGTTCGCCGGCTTCGATACGTCGATGAGCCCAAGCTTCCAGGGCCATCAGTGCCGACGTTATGGCGTAATAATTGCTGTTCCTAGACCAGAAATAGGTGCCCGTCCAAGGAAAGAAACGTGCGCCATCCGCGTACGCCAAGCTGATCGCATTGTCGCCGGCTTCACGGGCACGGGTGCCGTGGGCGATGGCATGATCCACTAAGCGGTGGATCAGCGCGAGTCCGTCTGGCGGCGAGTTCAGCAGCAGTTCGAAGAACGGGCCTTGCGCCGGCGAGGATGGAAGAAATTCATGGTCGATGAACGTGAACGCTTCGCGACGTTCGCGATCAAACCCGCGATCTCGTGGCCGAGGTTTTTCAATCAATGAATCCTCGGTCAATCGCGCGAGCTCAGCGGGCGCCGCTTGTGCCAATGTTCCGCGCATCTTCAGGATGCTTCGGACCAGATCGTCGTTGTGCTGGCTCTGCGCCAAAGCCCGAAGATACTCGGCGGCCAGATCGGGCGTGGTGCGCGCGAACATGATGAATCCGTTGCGCAGGTCACGCCGTACAGACTGCACCTGATCGCGCTCAAGGTTTTCCCAGAACTTGGGCCCCTCATTCGGGTCGGGCGGGGTACTCCTCGGTTCCATCAATCTCAGCCATCGGTACAGCTGTCGCGTTGTGACCGGCGTTACGGCTGTGAGGCCGAGCGTCCCTACCGAGAACCCCGTATACAAGTCAATCACTTCCGGAATGGCTTCGGCTGGAACGCCGTCGCCGATGCTCAGGAGCCAGAGAACCAGAGTAAGCCACGCGGGGCCCTTCGGCATCGTCATGCCCGCTGGTATGAGACTGGGATCGACGCCAGTAGCAGCGAAGGCCTTCGAGGCTGGTACAACTTCGACGGCCATGACCGTGCGTAGGAGTTCGCGGAGCAGCAACGCCTGGTTGGCAAACAAAACCGGTTGGACGCGCGGCAGTATGGCCTCAGCAGCTTCAGAGCGGGCAAGCGCAAGTAGGGCCGCACGCCTCCAGGACTTGTGGGCATCGTCACGGCTCAAACGTTCTAGAAAGCTGTTCCACTCCGAGCCGTCTGTTGCGCGCTCGACCATCATCCTGGCAGCGAGCTCTATGCCGCGTGCGTGCGTTGCGGGAGCGGGGCGCTTCAGATCCAGCCGGTCGACGAGGCTGACATCCGCACGCAGTGCACAGGCAATCGCCCATTCGCGCAGCACATCGTGACGGAAGGAGACGCGGTCCGGGCCTAGACTGCGTAATGTTCCACTCTTGATCAATGCGTCAATCGACTGTGCAGGCTGTATCCTGACATCAAGACTATCCAGCCCAGTGAGCGCCTGCTGGGCCAGATCCCCTAACAAGCGCGCACGATCCCGCCATCCGGTGTCGCACTCGCCGTCAGCCGTGGACCACCACTGGCTAGCCATCTCGGCTTCCGTATGTGGCAAAGGGTCGGCCGCCGGTTGACTCGCAACGCGAGCGAGCCGGAATAAGTTTCTCGTCACCTGTCGTGCAGGATGGTTCTCGCTGAGCAGCGGTGTCAACGCTGGATCAGTGGTTGCGAGCTGTTCGATCTCTGCCTTGCTCAAAGCATCGATCATCACTGGCGCCGCCCGTCTCAGCCTATCGAGCGCCTCCCCCGGCAACCAACTGGGCTCCTCCAATCCAAATTCAGTCCGAGCAGTGGCGAGAACCGATACACCGGGGACATGCGCGGCAGCTCGGAGCATGTCAACGACGGTGAGACGTTCCTCGCCGCTGAACGAGTCAAGGTTGTCCAGAAACAAGATGGAGCCGCCGTCACTTGCAAGTTCGACGAGGAGTTCATGGAGCGTGCCTTCGAACGCGACCTGTGCGCGCATGGAGGTCCATCCGCGTGGAACGCAACGGCCAGGGCTTAGGACGAGAACGTGCCCCTCTGTTTGCAAAGACTCGGCCACCTGACGCAAGACGCCGGACTTGCCTACGCCGGCGTCGCCGCGAATCTCCACATAACGTCCGGCATCGAAGGCCTCGTGCACCGCTGCAACGTGCTCATGTCGTGTAAGGATGACTTGGCCTACCTGATTATCGATGTCAGCGAGTGCTTGGCGGGCGTGCTCAGCGAGGGCAGCACGTGCGCTCGCGTGCCGCCGGTCTGCGGCAAACCGGAACCCGAGAGGACGCAGGGACTCCAGAAGGGTCGTGCGATTTCTATCGCCACCGCTCTTGGCTACGCTGATGGCCTGCTCAACAAGATTCCCCCAAAGCGCGTCTACCCGCGAGGCATCGTCGGCATGCAATGTGCGGAGCGCTCGTTCCCGAGCGAGATCCTCTGAGGCCGATCCGGATGCGGTGAAGTCGAATGTAAGGATCTGGAGGCGGCGCAGCAACTTCCAAATCGTTTCCTCATCATGAGGTGATTGCTCGTCTTTTAGGTGACCCTGGAACGTCCTGACAAAGGTGCGCATGTCGTCGTTTGCGACACCAGGAAGCGTCAGTTGTGAGGCGAATGTCGTCGCCTCCCCGATTTGACGCGCCAGTGCCAACAAGTCCTGATATGGACCATCGATCTTGCGCGAGCCCCTCGCTGTGGCAATCGCGAGGCCATATTGCTTTGACCAAAAGCCTGGGAGCCGCACGGCCTGAGCAATTTGGCCAACTACCTTCCGGAAGACCGGGTCGGTAGGAGTGAACGTGATCGTGCGCTTTACCTGTATTTCCAGTACTGCAGGTCTGCCTGAGCCATCAATTGCATGAACGATCACATCGTCGAGCGGCCGCCCGTTGTTGGCTTGTTGAAGGGCGATCCGTTCAATCGTTGTTCCCGGAAGGCCTCGTGGCGGTGCGCCGCTGAGCATGGCGAGCAGGTAGAACGCTGCGACCTGCCCTTCAAAGTGTGCACCGGCTGGCCCAGTGGCAGCCGTACTCGTTCCCTGTTGATCGGGGATGTCAGGGACTTCGTCTTTCGGTTGCGTTTCTTCCATGGTTATCTTTCCAGGCCAGCTTGGACCTGCCGTGCTACCCGCTCCATGCGCCTTTGGATCTTGGCGAGCAGCCCCTCAATTTGGGAGGACTAATTAAGCAGCACATGAGAGCACATGACGTAAGTGTTCGGATGAAGCCCTAGCTCCAGCGAGTATGGCGTGATTCGTTCAAGATTCGGCGTAGGCCAATTGTACTGTGCTGCTCTGGTTCAATTTGAATAGCAGCTCCCGGTCTAAAGCCGAAGTTCGGCCCACCGAACCAAAGGACTACACTATTCTTGGCCGAACTGAGACGGATCAACGCGTGACAATCTGCATGCCGGACGAATATTGCATCGCACAGGCAAAAATCAACCACGAAAATCGGATACCCAAGAACTTTAACGGGGCCGCGGGCCTTGATGGTGGAAATGTTGTCCGGGTAGTAGCTATAGGCTTGAAACCTGCACTATCGGAGGTAGGCTCAATCCAGGAGGTCGAAATGAGAAAACTCATCTTCATCGGATTCGTCGTTGTGGGAACAATACTGGGCCTTTTGCTCGCGGCGAGCGCTTCTTGGGGCGCGCGCCTTGTCGTTATGTCGTTCGGGGCCTTGGCGGGAGCCGCCGTCGGGGGCGCCTTCTCAGGAATTGGGAAGAGAGGACGCGCACCACAACTCGGAGATAGAGCCCTACGTGGGCTAGGCACCACGAGCGAGGATCTCATGGATAACTATTGGCGCGATGAGGGCCATCCTCAGTTCATGAAGCCCCCCTCACCGGACAACAAGCAGTTCGGCGGTAGCAGTGGAATGACCGATTGATCACTGATCCTTCCGAAGCAGAGAGTTTACTGCTTGCTTTGCCGTATCAATTGACGCATTGGCGTCTTCAAACACTTGCTTGCCGGACTCGGCCAGCAACGACTTTTTCGTGACCAAGGTCCCGTCCCCGGTGTCGACGATCTCTGCCTTTCGATCAAAGCTGGGGCCAGCCGCACCTGTTTCACTCCTGATGGCATTGCCGCGTCCCTTTATGTCGTTTCGCAATGGAGACGGATTGGTGTCGGGGCGAGTGCCCGGTTCGGGGTGGTTGGATCGCGACACCTTTGCGCGCTGTTCTCGATGCGAAGCCACGAGGTCTGGTGATAGCGCGGGGTCTGTGGCTTGGTGGTCATGCAGGCTGCGTACGTCCCCGAACGAACTCGGCAGCGCCGTGCCATCAGAGAACACCCGGTTGGGTCTGAGTCCCTGGCGCGCGAGTTCCGCATCGAACATCGACAGTGCTGAGGCGCTGTCGCCTCCGTACTGCTCGGCGTAGCGCAAGAACATTTCCAGGTTGTGCGGATCTTGGGCAATGTCGACCGAGATCGACTCTCCCTTGTCCTTGGCCGACGAAAGGCGTTCAGCAAAAGCAGTTCTTTCGGCAAAGGTCGCATCTGCCCGTTCCGCTCTGGACGTGGTAGTGGCCAGTCTTGACGACATCTCCTGAGCTTCGCGGGAATCGCTGACGAAGCTACTGACGACGCTCGAATCCCGCGACACCCGGTCGCCGAACTGCTTGAACTCAGCGATCTGCTCTTGGGTGAGGCTATTGAGCACCTTCTGCTGGGCGGCCGACAATCCCGACGAATAGTTCTTGCCGGCTCTGGCCTGAAGTTCCGCGCCGGCCACGGGCGTATTGATCCCCACGTGTCCGGCAGCGCCGAAAGCGATCTGTGCCACCTGGCTCTGGGTCAAACCCGTGCTGTTCGCCACATTCTTCGAAATCTGATCCAGCCGGTTCAGCGTCTCGCCCATCTGCTCGAAACTGCTGGAGGCCGTGCCGCTGCTGTGTCGAGACGACCGAAGCTTTGCCAAGCCTCGCGCAAAAGTCTCAGTGAGCGCCGCTGACCGCTCGGTATTCGCAGCAATCGCCTCACCACGCGCGGCGTCGGCTTGCCGACTCGCCTGCGTCACGTCCTGCTCGGACACGCGCATCGAGACCATCCGGGAAGCAAACCCCTGATTGCGCAGCAGGCTGACGGCGGTTCGTCCGGTCAGCGCATTCGACGAGAAGGTGTTCCCGCTCAGATCGTTTTGCCAACTGCCCATGAAAGCCGAGGTGCGGTTGGGCGCCAGTTGCATCTGATCCATCCCCACGTTCCCCATGGAAACGTTTCCGACGGTGGATGACGAAGTGCCACCCGAGATCATCGCCTGCAGGCCCGATAGGCCGCCCACCAGCGCTGTCCCGAAGTTTTCCATTCGCTTCAAGGCCGCCCAGGCGATGAAGGGAATGCTGATCGCGAGGTAACCCACGACGGCCTCGCCCGAGATCGCGCGCGAGTAGATCGTGGAGGCGGTCTGCAGGGCCAGCGCCTTGGTGCCGGTGCCCAGGTCCGCGGCGGCCGCCAAGTCGTAGGCCGCGTAAATCGAGGCCATGTAATTGAGGATGGCGTAGAGGGGCGGCCAGAGCTGGATCCAGATGAGCACGGCGGCGTAGCCCTTGAAGGCCACCATCGTTTCCCGTCCGCTGGTGAGCAGGAGCAGCAGCACGAAGAGCGGGAACATCGCGTAGGTCACCGCCTCGACCACATTGCGGAAAACCGGCAGGGCCTGCTCGGCCACCTTGCCATAGTTGAGCCAGGTCGCGTTCTGCTGGGCCACTGCCTGGGCCCGGCCGACCGCCAGCACCATGGCCGCCGGATCATTGACCTTCTGACCGACGATCTTGCTGGTGTCCTCGATCGCGTTGAGCACCGCGTTCTGCCGGATGAGGTCGGCAGCGGTCGCCGCCGCGGTGGCGATGCTGTTCTTGACATAGGCCTGCTGAATCTGCCCAGCGATGACGGCCGCGGCAGCGGCACCGGGCAGCGTCGGGTTGAGCTGGAAGGCGAGCCGCCCCTGGATGCGGGTGATCTGCGCCGGCAGTCGTCCATTGAGGCTCTGGTACACGTTCGGGCAGGTGTCGACGCCGACGCTGCCGCCCGCGGCGGTCAGCGTGGAAAAGCGCGCCGGATTGGGCGAGGCCATCAACGGCCAGACATCATCGGAGGCCGAGAAGGTGGCCGGGTCAAGGGTGCCGTCGATCAGGTCGTAGGTGGTGCAGTTGTGGATGAAGTTGATGAGATCGGTGCGAAAGGCCGGATCCTGGAACACCGCGTTGCCGGTCTCGCGGATCAGGCGATTGCCGAACATCAAGCCGTTCTGCTGGTAGCTCAGTTCAGCCGGGAGCGCCCCCACGCCCGGGATGACCTGGAAGGCCGTCTCGAAAAGCCCCGTCAGCGTGTGGCCGATGGTGCTCGTGAGGCTGCCCAGCACGGCCACCCCAAAGGGCACGTTGTCGACCACCTTGACCGCGGAGCCGCCGGTCTTGTCGACGATGCCCACGGTCACCTTGGGCACGATCAGCACCGAGAAAACCAGCACCACCGTGCCCAACCACTTCCAGCCCTGCAATTTCTCTGGGGCGAAGGCGTAGGCGATGAGCGCCGCGACGAAGCCGCAGAAGGCGACAGCGGCGACCGCCGCCGCATAGTCACCCGAGGCGTGGATCGCCGCGGCGGCATTGAAGACACCGAACAGGCTGTCGGCATTCTGGTAGGCGTAGATTTCCCACATGGCGCTCCGTCTCCTCGCGCGATTCCGTCTGCGCTACTGCGACAGATAGGCGGCCTGCTGGCCGAGCATGTCCATCACGTGCTGCGGCATGCTGGAGCGCAGTTGGCGCTCGAGCTGTTCCAGGTGGCTAGCCACGGCCCGGTAGGAACCCACCTTCTGGTAGAGCAGGTTCTTTTCCTGCGAGAGTTGCAGCAGCATCGCCTGGGCACGCTGGCGGATCTGGTTGGCCTGGTCACGTTGCGTCTGCTGCAACGTGTAGTTCTTGTCCAGGGCGGCCATGCCCAGACGCAGGTTGCGTTCGAGGAAGACGTAGGCGTAGTCCGCGGCGATGACGTCGCGGTACTGGGCGATCAGGCTGTCGGCGAGGCCGGAGCCCGGGATGCTGGTGCCGATGGACAGCATCTTGTAGACCGGCTCGGTGGTCTGGTTCACGAAGCCGACTTCGGTCGAGTTATTGGGAATGGCGGTGCGCGAAGCGATCTTCTCGGTGATGGAGCGCATCATCGTCTCGACCTTGGCGGTGAAGGGCGTGTGGGTGTACGTGGTGTTCAGCGTCACCCCATCGCAGTTGGTGTAGTCGTTGCACTTCAGCATGTGCTGGATGACATCCGTGCCGCCCGCCGCGCTCTGGCCGTATAGCAACTGGCTGATCGACGTGAGGGTGGGCGCGATCGGCTCGGGGTCGCGCGCCGATTCCTCCGGGTAGTAGATGACCGTGCCGACCAGGCTCATGATCAGTTCGCGCTCCTGATCGTCGAGATAGGCGCTGGCGTGCTGCAGCGCCTTCCAGGTCAGGTTGCCGACGAAGGGGGCCTTGTTCTTCACGGTGGGATCGCCGGAGGCGCGCGCCGAGGACAGGATGCTGGGCCGGTCGGTGGCGCAGCGCCGGCGGGCCGCATCGCGGTCACTCTCCAGACCCATCTCGACGGCGAGGTCGGCGCAGGTTTCCTGCGAGCTGTAGCCGAGTGACTCGGCGGCCGTGCTGACGATGGCCTTGGCGGTCTCGCACGAGTTGATGCGGGCGTTGTTGATCCAGGTCTCCAGGCCCTTGGCCCACTTGGTGAGACCGCCCAGCAGCGGCGAGACGGCTTCGAGCGCCAACTGGAAGGCAATGCCGGGTAGGGCGGCCGTGATGTTCTTCAACATGTTCTTGAACTCGGTCGCCGAGATATGGCTGAAGCTGCCGCCGAAGACGTCGATGCCACCGCAGCCGGCCTTGGCGCTGGGGAACTGGATGGCCGCGAGCTGATAGACCTTGTTGGGTGAGCGCATCATCAGGTTGCCGCCGGTGTAGGTATTGAAGGTCTGGCCGCGGAAGGCCCCGGGGGCCGTGTAGTTGCCGATGGCGCCCAGGTTGTTGAACATGTCATTCACCTCCGTGTTCAGGTCGCCGGCGCACAGCGGCAGCGGGGAGATCACCAGCAGCAACGCCAGCAGCGCGGTGGAGATACGCCACAACGGGGGATGGTCGGGGTGGTTCATGGGGCCTCCTGCGGCAGGGCAAGACGTTGCGTCGTTCCGGGCCGCATCGCCGCGACCTGCGGGCCGGACACGACGGCGATGCGTTCCAGCAACTGGGATTCCGAGAGCACGCCGAAGCCGATGGGCGTGATCTTTCCGGTGAAGGGCTGGGCCAGGAAGACAGCCGGCACCTGCGTGACCTTCAGGGTGGTGGCAATGCCGTTGTCCGCACGCGCGTTGGGGAAACCCGGCATCGGGCCGCCATCGACGCTGATGGCCACCACCTGGATGTCATGGCGCGCCTGGAAGGCCGCCAGGGTCGGTGCGAAGGCATGGCAGTACGGGCAGTCCGAGCGGTAGAAGAAGAACAGCACGTGGTCCTTGCCCAGTTCGGCAATCGAACGGGATCGGTCCACCAACTCGGTCTGCTCGAACACCTCCAGCGCCTTGGCGTTGACCGGCCGACCTTGCAGCGTCGGATCGAGTGCCGGCGTGGCCCAGGCGACCCGCTGCGCCACGTCGGCGAAATAGGAGGCACGCGCGACGACTTGGGACTCGAGTTCCATGTAGCGGCGCACGTTCGCCTCGGTCGGCCGCATGATGGCGATGTTGCGGGTATCCTCCAGCGTCTTCTGCAGGCGTTCGAACTCGACCAATTCCGGGGCTTTCGAGGGCAGAACCGGTGGCGCCGCGGGTACCCCCTTGTCCGGCAGCGGCGGACGTTCCCGTTCCTCGGGCATGGGATCCTCGTAGAAATGCCAGCCGCGCCAACGGTCGGCCCAGTAGCGCGAAACGGTACCTTGGGTATCCTGGGCCGCTGCGGCGCCGGCGCCCAGCAGCATGGCCAGCGCCAATCGAACGGGGATGGGGAACGCGAAACGTTTCATTTGGGGCATCTACTTCAGGGATTGTGGCGGCCGGCCGTCGAGGCAGTAGTTGATGCCGAAGTCCATCGTCTGCCGGCGCGGAGTCGTCGCGCCGGGCAGGAGAACGCCGTCTTGCCAGAACGTGACCTTCAGCCGGCTGCAACCCGGTTGGGCGTAGCGCTTCTCGGTCGTCACGTCGATGAAGATCGGCGAGGTGGCACCGAAGCGCCGCGTGATCGCATCGGCCATCTCACCGGTGAGGACGCCGTGGGCCTGCCCGCCGCTCGCCTGAAGGGCGGCCAGCATCACCGGGCGCGCATCGGGCACCGGCGTGCGGAGCAAGTCGTCGGCGAAGACGGGCAACGCGTATGCGGCGATCAGCGCAACGGCATAGACAAGCTTCATTGGCATTTCCCCTGTCCGTAGTAGCAGGTCGTCAGGCGCGCGGCGTTGCTGCCCTGGATCGTTCCGACACTGGGCAGCGTGGGGACGATCGAGGCATAGAACTCCGTGAGGTCCATGGCCGCAAAGTCCAGGCTCTGCAGTTGCGCGATGGAGAAGCCTGAGCAGTCGGGATTCTTGCCGGAGCCCCAGCCCTTACCCACCTGGACGCGGCCCTGCTCGTTGACGATGCGCGCGAGCTTGCTGTTGAAGCAGCACTTGCCGGTGGTGTGCTCGATGCAGGCGACGCACTTTCCGAAAATGCGGATGCACGACGAGCACCAGGTGCCGATGGTGTGGCACAGGCCGGCGCCTTCCTTCATGGCGAGCTTGCCTTCGTCCTCGTTGCAGGACGACATCGACATGACGATGTAGATCACCACCGCAATGGCGAGCGACCAGGGATCGAAGGCGATCACCAGGCCGTCGCCGGCGTAGAGAACGGCCGAGCCTGCCGGGAGGGCCGTACCATTGATGGCGACGGTGACGCCATAGGTGGTGAAGCTGCCGGAAAAGCCGCCGCTGAACAACAGGGCTTGCATGCCCTGGTACAGGAACTCGCGGTTGTCGGCGTTCATCAGCACGTCATAGACTAGGCGCGAGCCCGTGCCGAACAGGCTCTGGTTGGTCATGCCGGCGCCGGCCGAGTCGGAATAGCAGCAGTTTTTGAGCAGCCGGTCACGGCATCGGTTGCCCTCGCCCTTGAACACCTGCATGTTGGTGGTATCGAGATACACGCCCGCCTCGCGTGCGGCTTCCATCAGCGACATCGAGCGCGCGAAGTCGGCATCGTTGGTGTAACTGGTGTTGAAGCAGTTCGTACCCAGGCAATAGACGTTGGCCGGGCAGTTGGAGGCGGTGGTGGCGGTCTGTGCGGCGACCGGGCAGGTGTAAGTGTCCTGGGTGATCTCGCACAACCCGGTTGCGGCATTCGTCTGCTTGCAGATGCTGGTCGCCGGCGTGCAACCGCTGCTCGCCAGCGGGGCGCACTCATCCACCGGTGCGCCGGAGGCGCAGGTCAGGGTGCGCTCATAGGACCAGCAGGCGCGGGCGACGGCGCGGCCGTCGATGGTCTTGGTGGCGGGGCCGTCGACGCAGCGGTCGGCCGTGGTCACGGTGCAGCGGCCGCCGTCCGTCAGCGCGGCGCTCTTGTCGACCCAGACGTCCGTCTCATGCTGCTCCATGGTCGGCTGGACGAACGACAAGGGCAGGCTCCAGCCCGAGGCGCCGGTCAGGGTGCCGGTCCCGGCGGGTACGGCGCAGTGCATCCCGGCGTCGTCGTAGATCGCCGTGCTCCCGACGGGGCAGCCGGTCTCGGCATCGGGGAGGCTGAGGGTAAAGCACTGGTCGGCCGCACCAACGGTGAGGAATATGCCGGCCCAGTAGGCGCTCAGCGTATCGCCGCGCACCGTCCCGGCGGGGCAGGCATAGACCGGCGTGCCGAACTGGAAGGTGTAGTTGCAAGTCCCGGCGGTGCAGCCCGAGCCCGGCATCATGACGACCTTGAAGGGACTCCAGCAGTAGCCCTGCCAATGCGGCGACAGGTCGGTGACATAGGTCGCCTGGGTAGCCGGTGCAATCGGCAGGTCGAGGGCCTGCCAGCCGATGCAGGCGCCCATGCCACCGGCGGCGTAGAAGCGGAAACGCTGCTTGCCGTCGGCGCGGATGCGGCATTGCGCTTCCGCGATCATGTAGTCCATGCCGTTGCGGTTGACCTGGCCATGGGCGAACCAGGTACCTTCGGTGCAACTGGGCAGCAGTTCGACCTGGACCGTGAGATCGCGCCGGGTGGTGTAGTTGCCGACGTCGCTGTAACGGTTGCAGACCTTGGTGGCAGTGCCCGCGGGCGTGGTGACCTCGGCGGTGGTGCAACCCGAGTAATAGTCGGCGAGACTGCCCAGCATGCTCGATGGATTGTCTGCGATGTCGCGGGCGGCGGCGACGGCGGGATCGTAGGCCGAGACCGGGGGGCGCGGCGTGTTGGCCGAAGTCATGGCACCGCGCTGCGCCTGGCAGACGGGATCATCGATGCTGGCGGCGCAGGCGGCCAGGCGGGCATTGGCCGGGCCCGACAGGCTGGGCTGGCCGTAGTACGTGGTTTCCGGGGGCGTCGTGGTGTAGCCCGGCACGGCACTCGATGCACTCGGCGCGTTCACCGTCCCCCGGATAACGGGATTGGCCGCTTGGCCGGCGGCGGTGCCTTCCTCGAATGGACCGGCGACGGCGGCGGTCTGCGTCGTGACGAAGCAGACGAGCGTGATCCAGGTGACCCAGCGGCGCATCGTGGCCTCCTATCCCTTGATCCGTTTCAGGAAGCTGTCGGCGGGCGGGCCGAACCCGGGTGCCGAGCGCCGCATGTGTTCCAGCGCGTAGTCCAGGCTCACGTCGCCGGAGGTCCGCAGAAAACTGTCGGTCGGCGCGCAACTGCCGCTGGCGCAGGCAACCGGGCGAGTGCCGTCACGCACCAGCACGAAAGTCGGTACCCGGGTGACGGCGTAGCGGTCGAAGGCCTGGGGATCGATCTGCACGGCCACCTGGCGGGAACCGATCAGGCCCTGCACCTGGGCGACGGTGTCGCGCAGCGAGCCGTTGGCGAAGCCCCGGAGGACGATCGAAGCCTTGGCACGTGCGGCCTGGTCGACCAGGCGTTGCAGCGTGGGGCGGGGCATGGACAGGCTGACGAACACCAATAGCCGAGGCCCAATCGCCAGCACCTGCGCCTGAGTCATCGCATTGGATTGCGACGCATAGCCCCGCGCCAGCGCCTCGAGGTCGATCGGCGTGCGGCTGAGGGGCTGGGGCAGCGCCTCGACGTTCGGGCGGGTCGGCACCGGCGCGGATCGCAGTTCGGCATCGCTCGGCATGCCGTACTTCCGCCGCGCCGCGTCGATGTCCTGATCGGTGACGGTCGGCATTGCGCGGCGGACCCGTTCGATGTCCGCGTCGGTGATGACCGGCGGATTTTGCGCCAGGGCCTGCGCGCTAGCCACGAGCGCCGCGGTGAGGCCGAGGGCCAAGGCAGAAGGATGGAGATCAGAAGCCGACACAGCAGTTCCTTTTGCGAAATAACATGAAGGCGAAGTCCTCGCCGCGCACGGGGTATTCCTTGCCGGCACCCCAGAGCACCGTGGTGCGGCCGAAGGGCTGGCAGCAGCGGCCGGCCTCCTTGTCGGTATTGGGGATCGGATAGGTGAGTTGGGTCTTGTAGGCGGTCTTGTCCATCACCGGCTCGAAGTACGGCCCGCACAGGCCGGGCGTACCGTGCCAGCCCCAGGCGATCAGTTCGCGGTGCATCTTGGCAGTCAGGCGCTGGGCCATCAGCGCGGCCGTGCGCACGCCGCCCAGGTGGTAGGGCACGTGGCCGTCGAGCGGATAGATGCCGCCCTGGCAGCCCGCGCACCAGAAAAGCTCCTTGAGGCCGAAGCCGACCGAGGCGGCGACGCAGTCGGCGGCACAGGCGGCGATGGCGACCGGATTGGCGAAGAGCACCGCATCCGGATTGAGGATCAGGGTGAGTTCGTCGTCGGCCCACAGGGGATCGACTTCGGTGAGGTAGGCGAGATCGAAGGAGCCCTTTTCCAGACAGGGGAAGTCGGTCACCACGTCTAGCCAATACATCACCGGGTTCACGTAGAAGTGCGCCTGGTAGAAGCTGCCGCCGTCGCCATCGCCTTCGGGGCGCGTGAAGCGTGCCGCTTCCGGCGCCGGGATGCCCGGATCGAGATCGATGCCGCCGAGCGATACCAGGCAGAAGGGTTTGCGCACCGCCTCGACATGCCGTGCGGGCTCCCAGAATCCGATGGAGAGCCCGATGACCGGATTAACGCCGCAGCTGCAGACGGGGCTCGACGGGTTGTCGGTGTCTTCCTGGTCGCCGAAGTTGGCGATGCGCGCACCGCCGATGCTGATCGGCAGGATGCAGGACCAGCAGATATCGGTGATCGGATTGGGAAACTTGCCGGTGCAGGTAGCCGCACCGGCGGCGCGGCTGGGGCCGGCCGCGAAGGCGAGCACGGCGGCGAGCAGAAAAGGAGTGACGCAAAATCGGCCGAGATGGGCTTTCATGGGGACACCGCCAATTCGTCGATACGCAGCCGCAGCCCTTCCTGCGACACCAGGGCCGGCACCTGGGTGATGCCCAGGCGGCGGGTGAGCAGGCCCTGCTGGTCGTAGTAGACCGGGACGTGCCACGACTGCATCAGGTCCAGGTACGAGCCGCCGACCAGGATCGGCTTCACCCGCCCTTGGTAGATGGCGATCAACTGCCGCGCCCGGCCGACCTGACGCGGGTCGCGGGCATCGAAGAACAGCAGGTGCCGGGACAGCGTCACCACCTCCAGCGGGTTCTTGCGCGTGCCGGCGGCAAACAGCAATTCGCCGTGGGGGCCGAGGAGGTTGCGATCCAGGGTGAAGCTCGGATCGAAGTAGAAGGTCCGCACCGCTTCGGTCGCACGCAGGCCGGCCACCGGCGGCGGATTCTTCACGGTCGCGATGCCCCGTTCCCGGGCTTCTGCTTCCAGGCGCCCGAGTTCGCCGCTGCGTTCCTTCTCGCGCAGGCGCTGCTCGATCATCTGGAGCAGATGGGGTTCGCTGATCTCGTAGGTCGGCCCGATGACGCCCAGGTCCATGGCGCGCGCGCCCGCCACGCCCAGCATCATGCCGAGCACCAGGGGAGCGGACACGATGCAGCGTTTCATCGCGCCACCCTGGCGGGGCAACGGATCTGTCCGGCGAGTTGTTCGCGCGCGGCGGTATCGCGCAGGTGGCTGGCGCGGATCAGTCCCATCAGCACCGGATCGCCGTCACCGGCCGACATCGCTTGGCGCAGCTCGGTCGTGGTGAGTGCCCGGCCACAATGCCGCTCGAAGGCGGCGAGATAGTCCGTGGCGCCCGCCTCGGCGGCGGGGGCGATTTGCCGCAGGAGGCCGAGATAGTCGGCCAGCGGCATGTCATTGATCCCTGGCGTCGTCGGCGTCCCGTGGATCGGCCCGCGGGCCGGAGTGGACTGGCCCCGGGCGGCCGGCTGGGTCAAGAGGCCGAGCAGGGCGAGGAGCAGAAGGGCCTTGGTCATGGCGCGCCTTTCAATACAGCGGAACCACGACACCGACCACCTGCTCGGCCCGTACCAGGCCGCTGTCCTGGTAGCGCGAGTCGAAGGAGTCGGGGCTGGTGCCCTGCACGTAGTAGTGCCCGGGCGGGATGACGGTGGGCGTAATCGGGTCCAGCGGACTATGGTCGTAGGCCTGCAGCTTGGCCACGCCGACCTCCTCGCCATTGATCGCCACGTGCCGACCGGCGACGGTCACGGCATCGCCCGGCAAGCCCCGTACGATCTTGAAGAAGGGCTGGCCGCGCAGCCCCGGGTAACGCGCCTGCGCCTCACCATCGAAGGAGAAGACGATGAAGTCGCCGCGCCGCAGGGGGTGGGGGCCGTGCACCAGCCAGGCGATGCGATACGGCAGGCTGGGCGTCCAGTTGAAGAGCACGGGCAGCCGCGGCGTCGCATCGATGAAGAGCCGGGCATAGGCCAAGCCCCAGATCGCCAAGATTGGCAGGTAGAGAACCCAGCGCCGGCGCGCATGGCGCAGGAAGTCCGCAAAATGTTTGACGACTCGCCGACCGCTGCCGGGGTTCGACGCGGCCCGCGGTTGCGCCTGTTGGACCGGTTCGGAATTCATGGCGCGGCCACCTTTCTGCGCAACTGCGCCGTCAGGTCGACCGTATTCGGCGTCGCCCCGGCCACGGCGGTCTTGAGGATCACCAGGCAGTTGCATTCCCGCGGCAACTCATCGAGGGCGAGCGGCAGGCGCTGAGCGAAGGCCCGGGCCATGACGAGCGCCTTCTGGCGGTCTTCTTCCGAGCTGGTTCTGGTGAGGAGTTGGGTGAACTCGGCTTCCTTGGCGCGGTACACCTCGGCCACATCGACCACACCGATGACCAGAGCCGGCCGCAGCACCCAGCGGTCGTAGGCTGCGAGCGCGGCGGACACCACGAACAAGGTGAGCAGGCCCTGGGTGAGCCATTGGGGAACGGTGGTCTTCATGCCGTGTGCCCCCGGCGGCGCAGCAGTTCGCCGATCGCCTCGTCGATGGACAGGCCCTGGGCGCGCAATTCGTCGATCGGCGCGTTGTCCTCCAACTTGTTGGAGAAGAGCAGGTGGGTGGCCGGATCGAGGATGTTGCGGGCGACGCCCTCGCCGACGGGGGAAGAGATGTACACCTCGGAGAAGACGCCGGCCTCAGTGCGCAGGGAGTTCAACAGCCGCTTCTTCGGTTCGTCCATGGTGAGCCGGCCCTTGCGGTCGAGCATTTCGATGGATTCCGGCTTCTGGCGCAGCAGGAAGACCCAGTCCGAGCAGTTGAAGGCCGCTTCCATCTGCGCCGAGCCGTAGTAGTCGTCGGCGCTCTGGGTCGCGGTGCCGAGTGCGCCGCCGTACTTGCGGGCACGCCGGGCGGCTTCCTCGATCACGGCGGCCTTGACCGGATCGTCGGCGCCGATGTCGCCCAGTTGCTGCTTCAACTCGTCGACGAACAGCACCTTGCGCCGGTTGCGCGTCAGATACATCTCGCCGGTGATCCGATGCAGCAGCAGGATGTTGACCACCGCATGCAGGTCCGGGCGGCGCTTCAGTTCCTCGTTCTCGATGACAATGAAGTCGTTGGAGAAATCGACGTTGTTGCGGCCCTCGAAAAAACGCTCGTACTGCCCGCCCTTGGCGTAGGGATTGAGCATGATGGCGAGGTCCTTGATGCGTTGGTCGCCAACCACGCCCAACTCTTCGATGGTCCCACCCTTGAAGGCATCGCGCAGGCCGGTGATGCGCAAGTCGTTGCCGTATTCCCGCCAGAGCTTGAGGACCATGGCCGAGATCGCCTTGTACTGAACCTCTTCCAGGGTGTGCTGCATCGAGCACATCTTCGCGATGCCGGGCACCAGCATGTCGATGTCTTCATTGATGTCGAGGATGTGGGTGAAGGGATCGAGGCAGATGTCCACGTCGGGGCGGAACTCGATGTAGGTGCCCTTCGCCTTGCGGCACAGCTTTTCGAAGCTGCGGCCGAGGTCGAGCATCCAGACCTTGGCGCCGATCGCTCGATAGGACCAGGCCATCTCGTTCATCAGCACCGACTTGCCCGAGCCCGGCGCGCCGATGATGGCGAAGTTGTAGTTGCCCAGGTCGTTGTCGAAAATGTCCAGCGTCATCAGCTGGCCGCGCCGGCCGCCGAAGACCAGGGCGGGGGTGCGCGTGCCGCGCCACTCGGCGATCAGCGGCGCCATGTGGATCGCATTGGCCATCGTCTTGCGCGTGACCCGGCGCATCTTGACCAAGTCCCGATGGAATTTCTCGGTCAGCGTCATGGGGAGGCTCGCCAGCAGCGCCTGGCGGTGCATGTAGGCGTCGGCGTTCAACTGGAAGCCGCGCCCGCGCCAGATGGCATTGGCCGCTTCGTGGGCGGCGACCGCCTTGTTCGGGGCAGTGAACAGCGCCAATTGGTGATACAGGCTCACCAGACTCCCGCCGGTGTCGATGGCATCCGCCGCCGCCGTCCAGTCCTGGAGCTTCTTATTGACGTCCGGCATCACGTCGGCCATCTTCGACTTGGCGTTCTGGGTGGCCCGCACATGGTTGGCGGTGACTACCGACTTGGTGACGTTGGGGTCCAGCACGTGCACGCCCAGGGTGAGCAGAAAGGGCGCGCTGTACTGCAAGGCCGGCTGCATCAGGTCGCCGATGAGGGAGCCCATCTGCCACAGCGCGAAGCGCTCCGGGAAACTCTTGATCGAGAAGAAGCGCGCCTCCAGCACGTCGGGGCTGGCTTCCTTCCACAGGGTGAGGCCGCTGGGATGCGGGTCCTGGATGGTGTCGAAGTCCACGATCTGGTCGCGCAGTTCGCGGCCATCGTCGTAGTGCAGGTCCGGCGCATCGGTCTGGGAGATGCGGTCGGGGTTGGTGAAAAGGGCGCACCAGTTGATCAGGTCGGCGGCATCGCAGACGCGGTTGGGCAGTGAGGCCGAGCGCAGGGTGGACGACATGGAATCGCGCAGCGCTATCAACTCGTCGCGCTTGTTCAGATCCTCTGGGTCGCCGGGAAAAGCGACGCTCAACATCAGCCGGAAATCCCGGATCGTGTAGTGGAAGCCGGCCGTGAGCGACTTCTGCGCGCCTTGCAGCAGGTGGCCGACGCGCTGGCGGGCGAGTTTCCTGAACAGGTTCCCGTTGCGGGCCGGCCGGCCCCACTGCTTGGCCTGCTCCGCCTGATCCTCGTCCTCGACGCGCAGATTGGCGTAGTGGCGCAACTGGGTGCGCACCTGGGGCGAGCCGAACAGGTGGAACTGGATGCCGGTGCCGGGCGGGCAGTTGGCATAGAGCGAGACCAGGACTTCAGCCATGCGCTCGTCGGCGCCCGACTGGGGCATGAGCTCGAGCATGACGCCCATGCTGTCGCGGTTGACGAAGATTTTTTCGGGGGCGAGATAGGCGGAGTAGGGCAGCCAGTTGGCGAATTGCTCGGCCGGCGTATCCACGGCCTGGGCGAAGGGGAAGCGCTGCGCCTGCCGGCCGTCGTGATGGCGGCTGATCGGGGAATTGCTGTGGGGGGCGTTCATGGCGACCTCACTGCGCACGGTTGGTATTGGGCCCGGCGAACAAGGGCCGTTGCGGCAACATCGGCGCGGCCGGCGCGTTGGTGCCGGCGTTCGGCTCGGCGGTGGTTTCCGTTGCTGACTTTGGAGGCGCCTTGAGTGGCGCATAGGCGTCGCGGATCTGGCGCTGCACGTGGTCGATCAGCCACTGGCCGTTGTCCACCTGCACATAGACGTAGCCCTGGTCGTAGAGATCGCCATCGGCGTCTTCCCAAGGCTTGATCCACAAGCGCAGCAGGCGGGCCTGGGAACGCAAGGGGGTGGGCGTGACGGCCGTGTCGGCATCGCCGGTGGCTACGGACGATGGGGCGGGCAGGGCCGATTCGGGCGGATTCGCTTCGGATGCCTCTTTTCGCGGGGCGGCCGACCGTTTGGCCCGTTGGCTGGGCAGGTTGTTGTGGACGGCGTTGGCGTAGGTGCCCGACACCGAGTCGCAGGCGACGCCCTCGGGGGCCTTGCAGGCGTATTTCGAGTCGCCGCCCAGTCCGGACATATTCATGCAGGCGCCCAAGGGGAGCAGCAGGCAGAGGGCGCCGATGCGCAGCACGAGCGTCTTCATGGCTGCTTCTCCGCGGTGGCTTGCGGCGCCGTTGGTGAAGTGATCTGCGCGAGCCGTGCTTCCAGCACCGCACGTCCCACGAAGCCCTCGGTGCGGCTGCCGTCCGCCCAGATCAGGGTGGGCGTGCCCTGGACGCCGAGTTGGTGGGCCAGTGCCAGGTTGCGGGCGATGGGGTGGTCGCAGGCGGCATCGGTCTTGAGCGTACTGTCGTCGCCGTGGAGCATCAGGCGCTGCCAGGCTTCTGCGCGATCTGCCGCGCACCAGATGGCGATCGGTTTTGCCTCGCCCTGGAAAGGTAGGAGAAAGGTGTAGATGGTTGTGCTGTCGAGACTGGCCAGTTCGGGTTCTAACTGTTTGCAGTAGGAGCAGTTGGGATCGCTGAAGACGGCTACCTTGCGTTGGCCATTGCCGCGTACCGTCTTGATCGCATCGGCGAACGGCAGTTGATCGAAGCGGACGGGGGCCGCCGCCGTGCGCGCGGTTTCCGGGGCCGATCCTCGGGCGGCATTCGCACTGTTGGCCTGCGCCAGTTTCGGGCCCGTGATGTCGCGCAGGGTCGCGGTATCGAACAGGCGGCCGAAGAGGAAGTAGCGCGGGTTGCTGGCCGAGACGTAGGCCACGTTGCCGTTCATCCAGACTTCATAGAGGCCGCCGATGGGCGAGCGGGTGACTTCGGAGAAGTGCGTGCCCGGATGCGCTTTCTGCAAGGCCGCCAGCAGGCGCTTTTCAACGGGCGTGGCGGCGTCGGCGCCGGCGAAGGTCCCGAGGAGTGTTGCGCTCAGGGCTGCGACGAGCAGGCGCCGGGGCCGGCGCAGGGGTTCAGTAGTTGCCATCGTCGGAGGTCTCCAGATAGCGGGTTTCGGGGGAGTTCGGGGAGTGGGCGAGGCGTGCGGAAGACGGATCGCTCGCCGTCATGGGGACGTCGATGCGCACGCCCTTGGTAATCACCACGTCGACTTCGCGGCCGGCATCCACCTCGATGACCGGGAAGGTGTTCTCGGCGAGCTTGATGTAGTACTGGGCCAGCCGGTCCAGCGCCTTGCCGACGCCGCTGCCGAGACCGGCGCGGTAGGCCTCGGCACCGGAGGCGCTGGCGACCGTGCCCAGCGCCGAGGTGCTGTATTCCGTCGACGAGGTGGCCAGGCCCTGGCCGATGCCGCTGACCACGCCGGCCAGCAGCGCATTGGCGAGCATCTGGCCCTGCTTGGTGACCAGCCGCCCGCGCATGCCGACCTTGCCGTCCTCGCCATAGACGCTGCCCTGGATCTTCACTTCCAGCGTGGCGCCGTCGGCGCGTACGCAGGACAGGCTCTCGGTGCGCAGGTAGGCGCGCTCGGAACTGATGTCGCCGTAGCCGGCTGCGATCACGAAGCACTCGCGGTATTCGGCGCGAAAGCGGTTGGGCAGGACCGAGTTGTCCGAAAGGCGGATCAGGACCGGGTGGGGGTTGGACTGGGACTGGCCGCCGGTTGGTGCATCCAGGCCGCCCAGCAGCGTGCCGCGGGTAAAACTCACGGGCAGGAAGGTGGAGACGGTCCGGGCGACAGCTTGCGAAGTGCCGCCCGGCGCGGGGTCCGCATTGACACCGGTGTTCGCGACCGGCGCGCCGGTTCCGGTGCGGGACCGGTCCGCGACGCTGATGCGCGTGATCGCGGGCTGCGGCGCCGCCAGCGATGTCGGGGGCCAGGTGTCGCCCGGGGCACCGCTGGGCATCGCTCCGGCGGGAGAACCCTTGGAAGGCGGCGGGGCGGGGGGCAGAGTCGCTGCCGGGGGCAGGGCGGTTGGCGTGGTCGTGACGGGGGTTGGCGCCGCCGGGGTGGCGGCCGCTTGCTGCGCGGAGGTGAGCCGCTGTTCCAGGTCCGCGAAGCGCTGCATGGTCTTCGCTTCAAAGGCTTGGGCGTTCTTGTTGAGCCGTCCTTGCTCTTCACGTTCGTTCTCGTACTGGGCGAGCTTGCGTCCGGCCGTGCCGACCCACTGGTCCACCGGATTGACCTGGCCGCCGGGCGGCATCACGCCGATGTTGGTGACCGCACTCGGTTGCCCGGTGGACGCTTGGGCGGCGCCGGTCTTCGGAGGGTTGCCGGTGAAGGCGAAGATCAGCCAGAGCAGCCCGACGCCGCCGACCAGGAGCGTCCCGAGCATGGCGTATTGGCGTTGCCGGGGAGAAAGGTGCTGCGACAGGCGCTGCGGCAAGCTGCGCAGGGCCTCGAACGACTGCTGCGGCGTGCTCATGGCGCCTCTCCTCGGCGGATCACGTAGACGCTGGTGCTCTCTCCGGGGCGCAGGTTGTGCTGCTCGATACTGACGCCGGCGACGCCGCCAGCCTCGCGATCGAACTCCGGTTCGGCCAGCACCATGGGGGCATTGCTGACGTTCTGCAGTAGGTACTTCTCGCCGATCAGGCCGCGTCCTTCGTACTGACGCACCAGCGAGAAGCGCGCCTCGATCCACAGGGGGACCGAGCGATGGGTCTCTTCGACCCGGACGTCGGGCGGCACCCGGTCCGTAGCCATCGCTACCAGCAGCGCCTTCATCGCGCGGATCGGGTTGGGTGCCGGTCCGGCTCCGGCCTGGGCCGCTGTAGCTGGCTTCAACGCCCTGGGCGTCTTGTCGCGAATGACGATGGTGTCGGCGGGCGTGTCCGCACGGCGCAATAGCAGTGTGTAGGTGGTGCTCGCCGACGAGACGAACAGGTTGATCGGTTTCACGGAATCGCCGACCGGGCGAACGTAGATTTCGCCCTTGTCGCGGTCGCACTCCAGCACGATCTCACCGGCCGGATTGATCGCCGAACTGATGCCGCTGCCGGGCGCTGTGCTGTTCATGCCCGGCGTGGCGGGAAGGGCCGTCGCCGCGCCGCAATGACTCGAATGGATGTTGCCGAACACGTCGGTGATCGGCGCCCCGTCGATGCGGATGCGGGTCGGCTCCTTGATCGACACGATGGCTTCGACCGACACGCCGTCGCTGGCCTCGACGATCTGCAGCGCGTGGGCGGGCACGGCCGTCAGGGTGGCGATGGCGGCCGTTGCGGCGATGGCGGCACTCATCGCCCATCTGTGCCGAGGCACAAGGACGAACCGATGCGGGGATCGGGCTTGAGTAGGTTCAGTTGCCGGCATTGGGTATCTCCTTGAAACTCTTCAAATGCATGCGCGCACCGGCGTAGCTGAACTCGACCCGATAGGCCTTGAGGTCGTTGGCGGTCTCGAAGCCGTTGACCAGGGTGCGCAGGCGGCCGCGGATGACGATGCTCTGGCCTTCTTCGCTGGGCACCAGTTGCTGGGGCGCGAACACGGTGGCGGCGTTGATGCGCTTCAAGCGTTCGGCCTCCACTTCCTGCCGTGTCCTGAGCGGGCCGTACTGGTCGGGCTCGACGTAGCCGAGCAGGATGTCCTTCTTCCAGTCGATCGAAGCCGGCGTCACGTCGAGCACCAGCCAGGCGATGAAACTGCCCATCTGCTCGAGGTATTCGTTGCTGGCCTGGTCGCGGGTGACCCAGAAGGTTTTGTTGAGCGAGGGGGGTACGACCACGGTGCGCACCGTCCCGAGCAGGTTGAGGATCACCACCAGGGCGAGAATCTGGCCGGCAGCGAGCGCGCCAACCGCCAGGCCCAGCCCGCGATTGCGGCGCCGCATCTCCTTGATGTCGCCGTTGAGTCGTTCGAAGTCCATGGGCTTTCTCCCTGCTTAGCCGACCATGCGGCGGATGTGCGACGGCGGCGTGGCGCGCATCGCGGTCATCGGACTGGCGGGTAGATGCCAGTACAGCCAGTGGATGGCGAAGGCCGGGTGCTTGTCCGCCTTGAGGCGCGCAATCCAGCGCGAGACGAAGATGCCCATCGCCATGCAGACGGCGAAGGACAACTTGCTGCCGGATAGATAGCCGACGAAGAACATGAACAGGATCGGCGCGGCGACATCGACATCCCAGAAGCCGATCTTCCATTGGTCATCGAGACGCCGCGGGATATAGGTGTCCGCTTGCATGTCGGTCTCCTGGGTGTCGATGCGAGCGTCAGATGACCGCGCCCATGATCGCGCCGGCGATCACGAGACCCACGGCGGCGAAGATGGCGAGGCCCACATAGAACAGGACCGGGCCGAAGTTGCGTAGCGCGGAAAGCGAGATGAGCGCGACCACGAAACCGACGAATCCGACCAGGGCCTTGATTCCCGGTCCGAGCGCGGCGATCTGCGTCAGGGCCGAGGTGAGCGGCCCGGTGATGCCGGTGAAGGCGACCAGGTCCAGGGCGTAGCCGGGTAAGGCGGTGCCGAGGCCGACGACGATCGTCGCCAACAGCATCGCGACGGTCATCGGTTTGCGTGTGGCAACGCGGGGGGAAGAGACAAGCACTGCAGTGTTCATGAAAACCTCCGGGCATGGGTGGAGCGTTGAAAGTGGGATAGGGGTGGGAAGGCGGGTGAGCGTAGGGATGCGCCTGCGGGTGGGAGCGCGAGCGCTCGACGGGTGAAAGACTTCGATGTGAGCGGGCGACCGGTGCGGCGTCATGGCAGGTGCTCGTCGGTCATCTGAAAGACCACCTCGGCCCGCCGGTTCTGCGTGCGGCCGGCCACAGTGTCGTTCGAGGCGATGAAGCAGCACGCCCCTCGAGCCTGCAGCGTCAGCGTGGCGGCCAGCGTCGGATGGGTCTTGCGGAGTTGGTCGCGAACCGCGATGGCGCGGGCGAGGGCCAGCGATTCATTGAAGGCCAACGGCCCGGTGCTGTCGGTGCGGCCGGTGATCGTGATGCGGCGCACGTGGAGAAGGTCGCCCGTGGCCCGGTTTAGTTGCAAACGCGCGGCGGAGCTCAGCTTGGCGCTGCCCAGGCCGAACTGCACGATGACCGTGCGCGAGCTTTCCGCCTCCGTCGCACGGTCTTGCGCCAAGGGTGCGGGGGCGACGGATTCGGCCGGGGGGACTGCGGCTTCGCGCCCGATCGCCTGGCTGGGCGTTTCCGGCGCGAGTGTCTTGAGTGTGCGCGTGGGGCATGCCGGGGGCACGCACTTCGCGAAGCTGGTCCGGCGGCCGAAGTCGAGTTGGGCCAAATGCGGGGCCAGCTGCGCAGGCGTCGCCGCGTGCATCCCCGATGTGGGCTCGGCCGGCACCGGCGTGCGGAACAGGCTGCATGACGATGCGAGGGCGGTACAACTGGCGACGAGACCGAGCGCAGCGACACGGCGCAGGAAGTGATCTGTCATGGCGAGACCCTCACCGACATCAGGGCGGGAATCGTCGTTGCCGTCGATACCAAGTGTTTGCCCAACTGCGCGCTGCGTTGTGCGGGTAACTGGCGGTACACCCGCCGGGCGTATTGGGCGCGGGCCTCGACGCAGTCCTTGCCCTTGAGTCGCGAGCAGGCTGCGTTGTAGGCGCCGACGGCATCCCACGTCGCCCCCCGCCGAGAAAAGCTGTCGGCCAGCAGCCAAGCCCCGACCCGGATGTTGGTGCAGGGATCAAAGAGATCGGCTTCCTTGATACCGTGACGGGATAGGGTCCGCAGGTGGCCACTATTGATTTGCATGAGACCGATGTCGTAGGACCCGGTGCGCTGGAGGTGCGAGCGGTTGACCGCCCGGGGGTTCAAGTTCGACTCGACTCGGGCAACGGCATGGAGCAGGTCGACCGAGACGCCGTAGCGCTGGGCCGCCTCCTCCCAGCAGGCCCGTGCCCAGGTGGGCGCGGTCGCCAGGACGGCCAAGGCAGCCAGGCCAGCAAAGTGCAGCGGCAGACGCATGAGTCACCTCTCCAACGAAACCGGAACGACCCGCCGGGGGGCGGGCAGCGAGGTCAGGGCCGTCTGCTAGGGTGCAGACGGTCAGGGTCGGGGTCGGGTTGGTCCGGCGTCTAGCCGGGCGAGGTGATAGTGAGCGAGCAGGTCGGGAGCGGGTGGATGCCAGTTAGGGGCATCAGTCGAGGCGATGCTAGCCTCAGCCGGCCGGCGCGTTCCCGCCGGAATGGGAACGTTCGGCCATGTTGCGGCGTGCCTGCCGCAGGATGGCGGTGCCCGAGCCATCCTCTGCCCGGCACAGGGCGACGCAGGCTGTCGTCAGTTGGTCGAGTTGGAACTTGGGGTTGGGGTGCCGGTTGGCGGGCGAACGTTGAAGGTCCAACAGCAACTGGTACTGCTGCCGCCACATCGATTCGCGGCGGCGCGGCGTCTCGGGCGAGCGGAGAACAAGCTCGGTCCCGAGAAACCGGAAGATGCGACAGGGGGCATCCTGATGCTTGAAGACCAGCGAGACGCTGGCGCTGATGAGATCGGGAAAGCGGAAGGTCGGGGAGACATTGTCTTCGCTGCGCAGGAGGCGATAGAGCCAGTCGTGCTCCTCGAGCCAAAGGCGCGTCTCGATGACATCGTGAGCTTTATTCTCCTCCGAGGGAGGTGAGAGGTGATGCTGACGCGTCGCTGATGTGGCGGTGAACATGCGGCTTTCCCCAGTTCTGTGGCGGCGTATTGCTCTTGCGAGCACATGACTGGAGGATAGGCAGCCGAGGTTGTGGTGTCTCGTGGGAATGGCGGACTTGAGAGGGGGATTTCGCTATCAGGAAATAGACCGCTAGAAACATTCCCCGTTGCATGACATATCGGATCGGATTGATTGACCGCTGTGCATCACCGAGAGGACCTTTGACAAGGCGGGTCTGGCGACGGCACCTCGGCCTGAGCTTTGTCCAACGCTTGCCCGCTGGCCGCAGCTGGTGATCAAGCGCCACCGGCGTAGGGCAGGCGTCGAACAAACCTAGACCTGAGCTGCCGATGGTACCGATCCAATATTCGTCTGGTCTATACCCGATAGCAGCCGCCTCCTACATCGACCAGCCAAGCAATGGGCTTTGTTGGACGATTTCCGTTAGCATATTGCCTTCCTTTTTGGCCTGCGTATTTGTGCGCACAAGAAGGCTTTTTTGAGTTTTCATAAGGATTGCGGAGGAAAGGTGGCTGAGACAATCAATATCGGTGAGATAGCAACGAGGCTATCCAAAGACATCTTCAAACACTTCTTGTGGACGAAGCATTCCAAACACGACGACAACTTCAAGTGCTCGAATCCCGAGCATAAGAGCGACGGCAAAGACCCCAAACCCAAGGAGTCGCATCCTGGGGACGTCGTCTTCTGTTACGACGACCCTTACATCGGGAAAATGGTCTACCTTCATACAGACCTGAAAAGCTACGCTCAGAAGAGCATCACGTCCACCAAGCTCAGGGGAGCCTTCAAGTCATTGAGCATGACAATAGAGTGTGCCAAGGAATCTGAAGATTGGCGGAGCAAGTATTCGGTATTGGCAGATGAGGCCCACGAGGTTCGCGGATTGTTGTTTGTCCACAACCATGACAATAAATTCACCCAATCCTTCTCCGACACCATCGCAAAGATGGACCTGAAGAACCTCCCCCTTCCCGCCGGGGCAATCATCCATTTCCTTGGACCCGAAGACATTCAAAGACTGTACAGCATCGGCAACGACATCATCCGCCTACGGGATGAGGAAGAACTTCCAAAGGAATACACCTTCTACTACCCGGATTTGGTGATGGTTCGCCGTCATGGAGACGGCGCAAGCCAAGCGGCAACCGTTGAGTCGCTTACTGGGCCATATCTCATCCTCCGGCACGGCGAGGCAACTAATTGCGCCCCCGGCTTCGTCATCTACTACAACCGGCCGGGCGCTAGCCCCGAGGAGTTTGAGTATTTCCTCGATTGCCTCTCTAGGTACCAGATGCTCGAGCGCGACCAGCAGATTCGCGTCCGGGTGACTAATGGCAGCACCATCGATGACTTGAAGTCGGTTTTTGATAAAGCCAAGAAAAAATATGTGAAGTCTTGGGGATTCGATCCGGCCCGAGAAGCTATTTTGGACAAAATTGGAATTGACCGAATTACAAGCGTAACGACTACCTACAACCCAGGTGATATGGGGTGGCGCTCATGAAGAGAAGACTCCACGGCCCCTCTCTGTACTACGCATCCGACAAGAATGTCTTTGATGCCCTGAACCAGCACAAGGTCGACACCCAGACCATCATGGGCCTGTTTGAGCGACGGAACATTGTCGTGAGCAAGAAAACCCCCAGAGAAAATCTGGCGGCCTACTTTGCGAGGCAGATTCACGACTACCAAGATCACAAGGATATTGCCGCCCGCCTTGGTATCGCCCCGAGACGGGAACGCATCACGTCAATGGATGTAAATGGAAATGTCGACAAGGACCACCTACAAGTCGCAGTCGAGCAACTCAAGGAAGAGTTGGAGAAGTCAGGTGAAGTCGTCCAGGTCGCTCGTGACGGCGGCAAGGTAAGCCTTACGATCCAGTATTCGACGGTGGATTACAAAGTCAGCGAGTTCGCCCAAAGGCAGGAGCGTGACGGCACTATCGAACTGATCAAAACAGAGGACGGATACACCGTCAGAAACACGCATAACGAATACCTGAACGACGTCACTGAAGAGTTGATTTCGAAACTCGAGAAGGCATCAGATACCAAACTCAGTAAGGTCACTGTCTCTCTCTTTGATGTGCCCTCCGCCCGACTTCGCTCGAAGTTCTTTCACGAGTTAGCCTTCAAGCTGCCCGGGTACCAACAAAGCGACGTTACCGCCGTGTATGTCTTCAAGGCTAAACCTGATGCGCTCGATAGTGATGAGGGGGGCGATGAGAATGGCGACACAGTAGATGCTGAGACCCATGTTGAGCGGGTGCATCTGCGCGGCCAAGGGGTAACCCGTTCTGAAATACTGAACGAGCTCCTAGACAAGGATGACTACTACATCACCAAGATTGCTTGGGGCGCCCGAGAAATTGCAGGCGCTGGCCATGACTACGATATTGAAGCGGCCTTTACTAACCCGAAGGACTGCACCGGGTTCTCGTTCATTTTGAGCGGCGTCTATCCGCTCGAGGACGGAAAGCTGGCTTCTCGCAGGCGTCCGCCGTTCAAATACGAGATAGATGAAATCTCTCTTGTTGTTGAAACCAAGGCGCGGGAGTTGGTGACGCAACTACGCGAAGAGTTTAAGAAAATAAGCGTGGGAGACGGCGATGCTAACTAGATATCGTTGGTATCGCATCCAACTCCCAAGCGGGGCTTCGGACTTTTCCGGCGTCATTGCCAAACATCCCCTTGTTGCAAATGCCAACCAGGGATTCATGAGGGTTGAGGGCTCATTGGGGGCATTCATCTATCGGTTCCTTTGGCGCTCAAAAGTCGTCATTGCGCAGTTCGACGACCACGGGACCCCGTCCTACCAGGAAGTCGCCACCGTCAACTTCACTGACTTTGCCATTGTCAGCATCGAAGGGGTTACGTTCCTGCGGATAGAGAACGCCGGACGGAGCATCCGTGACCTGCTGAATGCCATTGAGGCTCTAGTGGGCCTTGGGTTCACGTGTAAGCCCGTAACTTTTGAAAACAGCAAGCCCACGACAGTGTTTGAAAAAATCGAAACCATCAAGCTGATTGGTCTGAAAGTTATTGGTGCAGTCTTTGGGAAGGACCTCGTCGCACGCATGGAGTTTGCCTCGAAACAAGGCATCACTCTCGACAAGCTGACCATTCTGGAAGGCGTCCCTCACAAGATTGAGTCGGCCAGTTACGAGCTGATTTATGAGGGTGTGAAGGGGCTGCTAGCTTTCACCTCGAATGGCACCGTAAGAGTCAGCGGCCAGCTCGCTCCGAGACTCATTCACTTGGTTGAACAGGACTTATCCAGAATAGCTTGATTGTTATGCGCATGACACTGGCAATCAAAGTGCACCTGTCTTTCGGCGAATCGCACCGATCTCGTCGCAGTGTAATGCCTTATCCACGCCGGTGAAAACACCCCAGCGCCCGCCCGGCCAGCACGCCGACCACTAATGGGACGCACGGCATCAGCAGCGGATGCAGCATCGCCGGCAGCACGAAGCCGATGACCGTCGCGCAGAGGATCACGATCCCCAGGCTGGCATACAGCGCGAACATTTCCGGATCGTGCTGAAGGAATTCCTTGGCCTTGATGAGCCGCGCCAATCCGCCGTCGACGACTGCAGCCAACACGAATACCGCCAACCAGGGCAGCCATTCGAGCAACGTGGACAGCCGATAACTGGCGAGCAGGAGCAGCGCGTCGACGGCACGGAAGTAGGTGTTGTTGAAGAGGCGCTGGTTGACCGAGGACATCTCCCGGGACACCGCGCCGTTCACGCCCGCTGGCGAAGGCGCATCCTTCGCGGAAGGAATCGGCGTGACTTGGGCCGTCGAATCTTGCATGCGCATCGCCCGATCCAGCATGCGGGTGGCGGGCTCGGCGCCCCAGTAAGCTGTGGCCGCCTCATGCTCGGCGCGTAGCTGCGCGAGGAAGCGCTCCGGGGGATGGGCCGACGGCACGTACAGCACCAGGACCAGCAGGACAAGCAACGACAACACGGCGACGGCGCGGATCATGCGGTCGCCTTTCCCGGGGCGCGGCACGACTCCGCATCGGGATCGAGGATCGGAAACCGTCCCTTGATGATCCGGCCGCCCGACACCGAGGCGAAGTACTGGAGGTTGGGCAGCTTGCCCAGCACATCCGCTGGCACCATCTCCTCAAAGCTCTCGGTGAGTTGGGTGGAATAGCTCGACGAGAAGTCGCCCAGGTGGGCATCCGATCCGTGGCTCAGGCCCACACGCACCGTATGGATCGCCGTCTTGCCGAAGGTCTCGACCACGAAGTCCTGGGTCGGCCGGTCCTTGGTGCGCAGCGCGATCAGGTTGTTGAGGTTGCCCAGCGCCATGCGCGCCGCGTCCTCGCTACCCAGCCGCTTGGCCAGGTCCGCCAGGGTCTGCATGGCGCAGGTGGTGAAGATGCCGCCCTCGGCGCCCTTGTTGAGGATCTCGATCAGCGGCTGGTTGATGACGTTCGAGACCTCGTCGACGAACAGCGCGATGCGTCGGTAGCCGCCCAGGTTGTAGCGCATGCCGGCGCGCGCTGCCTGATCGGCCAGCGCCAGGGCGCCGATGGCCGAGGCGACCGACGGATCGGGCAGGGAATCCAGGCACATGTAGAGCACGTGGCCGGCGCGTTCGATTTTCTCGAAGTTCATGATGGGCCGTCTGTCGTCCGCATCGAAGGGATCGGGCGAGAGGCTGCGGCCCAGGTCGCCCGAAGTCAGCATCGACAGGATGGGCAGCAGGTTGGCGGTGATCTTCTGGTAGTGCTCGCGATTGTGGCGGAAGGTGCGCACCTGGGCATCGATCACCTTGTTGCGCTGGTTCTGGGCGATGTGGTGCTCGTAGTAGGCGACGAAGGCCATCAGGTCGGCGCTAGCCGCCTCCGACGGCCGTTTAATGTTGCCGCGATGGGCATCGTGCAGCAGCTTCTTCATGTCTGGCAGTTCGCGCCAGCCGACGCCCAGGGTCTGATCGTAGTAGCGGCGCAGCGAGTTCTCCAGCACCGGCTCGATGCCGCCCTCGATGTACTTGGTCAGTTTCATCAGGTTCGGCCGTTCTTCGATCTCGACCAGGCCCTGCACTACGACATTGACGGCATCCCAGCCGAAGGCCGAGAAGGCGCCGGCCGTGTCCGGCGGCATGATCGACTGGATACGCGAGGCGATCTCGGTGGGCTTCTGCCAATTGAAGGTGAAATCCAGCCGTACCCCCCGCTCCGGAAAGGCCGGGTGGAATTCCATGAAGGTATCCGGCTCGCGGTAGTCGGCGCAGGCGCGCTCCACGACCCGCTTCAGGCGCCGGCTGTTCTTCGGGTCGATGACGATCACCACGTCGCCGCGCCGGATTGCTTGGGTGATCAGGTTGGCGAGTGCCACTCCCTTGCCGGACTGGGTGGTGCCCACCAGCAACGTGCCGCCCTCGAAGTTCTGCAGCGGCCGGTGCAACGGGCCTTCCTTCGGCTCGACGCCATGAATGTAGGGCAGACCGATCTCGGCGTCCGGCTGGGGTTTGCTGTCGTAGCCCAAAAGTTGCAGCAGGCGCGGCGATACGGCGAACTCCCGGTAGTCGACCTTGGACAGTTCGTAGAGCCGTTGCGAATGCACGGGCTGCCATTCGAAGCCGAAGCCCAGGAACACTAAGGCCGGATCCTGGCACCACCGAGCCAAGTCGTCGGTACCGACGACCTCGATGCCGCGCCCGCCCAGCGACGCCCGCAAGACCAGCATGCGCAGGGCCTGGGTCACCCGTAACACGCCCATTGCGAAGCAGACGAGCGCCAGCGGTAGCACCAATTGCCGGGGCAGAGTGCCGACTACGCCTACCCCCAGGAAATAGAGCAGCGCCAGCCACCAGGCGATGCCGGCATAGACCTCGTAGGCGCGGCGCCATGGCATCTCGTAGCGGCGTACCAGCATCTCAGCTTCCCTCCGCCGGTGGTGCGGTAAAGCCCGCCAGATCGAGTCCGCTTACGCAGCGCGGATCGAGCACGATGCCGACGGTGGGGTTGCCGTTGAATTCACGCGACAGCGTCGGCGGGCCATTGCGGTTGGGTTTCACCAACAGGTTCGCCTCGGTGAGGGCACGCATGGCGACGGATGGCTGGACGCCGCGCCGGCCGAATTCCTCCAGCGGTACGAATACTCCCTGGGCGACGGTGCAGACAGTGGGCGGACCCATGCCATCGTTGAGCGTGCGAACGGCTTCGGCCAGGGCGTCGCGCACGACCGGGTTCAGACGCATCGGGGCTTGCAAGGCGAATGTCGCCGAAGGCGGTGTTGTCGCCGGTTCCAGCGAGAGTGATTCGGGTGTTTCCTCGACCGACGTCACGCGGACGTCACTCTCGGCGGGCGGCTCGGACGGCGGAATGAGCGAAAACTGGGTGCCGCTCTTCACCGGTGCCGGCGGTGGCATGGATGGAGGCGTCTGCCGCGCAACTGGCGCAGACGCCGGCGCCGGCTTGAATTCCAGTGCTTGGGGCAAGGCGACGGGGGGCGGTTCGATTCCCGCGAGGAGAATGGCCGGGGTCGAGAGCTTGACGGCTTCCAGCGGGGCCTTGGCGCCGGGCGGCTGGATGGACCAAGTCGCGCGGCCCGCTGCCGCCGATTCGAACACGCCGGCGGCCACCAGCAGTTCCAGCATCGTCTCGGGCGCCTTGGGGATGCCGGCCAGTTGGTCGGCTTCGAGTAGTTGGTGCACATCCTCGGCGGCGCCGGGCCAGACCAGGAACAGACCATCCTGTCCGAACCACAGGCGCGACTTCTCGCGGTTGGCTATCCAGGCCGAGTTGCCGCTGGTGAGCCGCCGCAGGGCGTCGACCAGGTAGCGCTCCAGGTGCGAGCCGTATTGCGGTGAGCCGTAGCGGTCGGCGCTGGCGACCAGATTGCGGTCGATGACCAGCGCCAGCGAGCGGCGGACCAGTTCGTCGAGGATGTTGTGGTCGCGATAGACCGGAATGCCGCCGATGCTGGCCAGCAAATGCGGCACGATGACTGCGTTGCCCTCGGACAGGTCGGCCATCACCGCGGGCGGCACCACATGGGGCAGGGCGAACAGGCCCAGGCCGCGCGCCTCGACGGCTTGGGGCCGCCAGCGCAGGAAATAGCGCTCGCTGCCCCGGGTCGCCAGCCAGTCGGCCAGCGGCCGCAGGAAGGCCGGCCACGCCTCACCGGCCGCATCGGTGACGATGATATGGCTCATCAGCCGGTGCAATTCGCAACACAGCCCAGCGATGAAGGTTGCATGGCGCCAGCGCGGTTCCAGTTGGCGGCGTGCCGAGATGCTCATCCGCCCCGAAAAAATGTGTGCGTCGGTGCCTTGCAGGCTGAAGAAAGCGGTCTCTAGGCCGAGCCGAAAGAGGCCGCCCGGCTTGCTGAAGTAGTTGTCGGCGGTCGCCGGCAGCAGATGCACGCAGGCGGCGTAGCGGCGCACCAGCATTAGGACATCTCGCTCGAAGCTGTCCCGGTCGATGCCGTAGCACAGCTTGATGCGTGCGATCAGGTCTGCTTCGCCGGCCAGCAGATCCTCGACCGGCACGGCGGCGAACCCTGGGTCGGAGGCGGGGTATGAAGTGACAGGCGTTGGCGTGGCGGGCATGGCGGTACGGCGATGCCGGAAAGAATGCGAAGTAGGCATTCTTCGGCCGGCTATCTCGCTTGTCGCGCTGAAACGGGACCTATTCCGAGGGGCTATCGTCTTCGGCCTCGGGGCTGAGCTTGTGAAACAACGCGAGCATGCCCAGTTGGCGCTCGGTCATGTCGAGGGCAGGGCGAGCCGGGTAACACGCTTGGATGCGATGGTCCAGGTGAAAGCGTTCCAGCAGCTTGCAGAAGGGGCAAGGTTCACCGCGGTGCGCTACGGTGCCGACCGCAGCAATGAACTCGCAGCCGCACCCGGGGCAGGTCAGCACGGACAGCGTCGGTGCGCTGGCCAGCCAGATGCCATCGATATAGGAGACGAGGTTGAAGGCCCGGTCCAGGCTGATGCGGTAAGGCGGGACCGTGGCGGCCTGGTAGGCGCGGTAGGCGAAGACCAGGGCTTCGCCGGCCGCGAGTCCCTGGTTGCGCAACTGGCGGTACCTGGCGCCAATGAGGCAGGCGTCGGTCCGCAGGATGAGGTTGGCGCCGTGGTACCACTCGGCCGAGTCGGGGGCGCGTCCGCGCGGGATGGTGTGGGCATCGGGGAAGAAGAGACTCTGCACTTGGCGCGGCGGGATGCCGGTGATGAGGTGGATCGTCTTCAGCCGTGCGCCGAGCGCCGCCAACTGCTTCGCCAGTTGCATGGCGCGCAGCTGCCGGTCGCCGCGCGTCGGCATCGGTCGTGGTTCCTACCGCCGGCTTTCCATTGGCATGGGGGGATGGACGAGCGCCATGGGACCAGCCAACACTCGCGGCGTGCTCAGCAACGTCACCAGGTCGGCGCGTGGTGGGAACAGGGTCGTGTCGCCGACGTGGATTACCAAGGACCACAACTCGTCGAGGCTCAGTTCTCGAAGATGATTGGCTTGCGCCGAATTGAGCCCGTACCTGCAGCAGGTCGAGGCGGGGTCATACTGGAGACCGGCGCGAATGACGACGAGCACATTCAGGTTGATCCATTCGACATCGGTAAGCGTCACGCAACTCATGGTCATGTTCTCCAGTTGGTCCTGCTGAAACGGGTGTCTGAGCATCGAAGGTGGAAAGTTTTATGAGCGACACACCATGATGATTGGGTTGTGGCAATAAAAAGCAGCATAGTCATTGGTATTGTGTTATTGCAGGGACATTTGTTCAAAAATCCGGAGGGCGATCCTTTTGCCACACGTAAGGTCCGACAGAAGCTGTTGCTTGGGGAATAGCCGCCACCGGGAGGATTGTTCGGCATATCGAAGTGGCATAGCTTGAAGGGGGACGATTCCAACGAATCAGACCAAGACCGGCGGCGAAGCCGACGCAGCTACTCAGCCCGATCGCCGGCCTGCTGCGCCGGTGGAGGGGCCACTGCCTCTCGATCTGATGCCGGGGTAGCGCGCCCTCGGCATAATGGTATTGGAATGGCTGAAGGCCGGGCCGGGGCAGATACCCCGGCCGGCTTTCAGCGATTTTCTGGATCAGGCAGCTTCCGCCAAGCCTTTCCACTCATGGGCCGGCAAGTCGATCAGCCGGCCGCCTAGTGCTTCGAACTCCGTCGCGCGGTCGTAGTCCTCGACCTCCTGGCTGTAATGCGTGACCGCATTGACCAGCCCATAGCCTGACAACTGGCCTTCGGCGATCAAATGGCGCAGCACGCCGGCGCGCTCCGCGTCGTTCAGTGTGTAGCGCTGGGCCAGCACCTCGACCGTCTTCACCGGGTCGCCCACCAGCGGGATGTTGAGCGTCTTCTGCATCTTCTGCGCCGTCTGGCGGAAGGTCGCTTCCGACACCGCCGCCTGCACTACGTCGCGCACCTTGAGAAAGAAGGCTTTGTCGTCGGCGCGCAAGGTGTCGTCCTGGTACACCTGGATGCGTTCATCCTCACCACCGAGCGCGCGTCCCACGTGGGTCTTGCGCAGCGAGCGGTCGGCAGCGATCAAGCCATTGCTGCACACCAGCCGGAACAGCAGCGGCTGCACCGACAGCGTCCCCTGGCCGACCTCCGAGTTCGAGATCACGACCCCGGCCTGCACCACATCGCCAGGCGCCATCTCGTATTTCAGGCGCGGCGTGATGCATTTCAGGTACATCTTCGTCTCGGTCAGTTCGACCGACTCGAAGCGTACCTCGGGCAGTTGCTGCAGGATGGGCAGCACACTCTCGGCCAGGTCGAAGTTGTCCAGGCGGCGGTAGCGATCCGACAACACAGCGCGCACCTGACCGTCCAGGGTGCGCAGCATGCGCCGCTCGTCCTCCCTCTGCAGCCAGGTGTTCACATTGCGGTCGAGCAGGGCCGGCTGGTCTTCGCGCATGCGCTCGAAATAGGCATACGGGATTTTCAGCTTGTCTGCCAGTTGGCGACGTGCCAGGGGTGTGACGCCGTAGTGCACCGGGCTGCCGCCTTCCTCGATGACGAGTCGCGTGCTCCCCAGATCGTCGGTGGCATGACGCACCAGCGTCGAGGGCACGACCAAGTCCTTCTTCGAATGCAGCTGGCGCTCCAGTTCCTGGGCCAGGCTGACGAGAGAACGTCCGTTTTTCATAGCAATCTCCTTGTCGGAAAAGAAAAGCGGGGACGGCATCACCCCGCGGGGGAAGCGCGTCCCCGCCAGGGTCGATGACGGACCGGCGGTTGCCGGTCCAGAAAGGGCGCGAGAAATCGCGCCGGAACTCCAGGGCTGTCTTTGCGGTGCCGTGGGGGCGCCGCCTGGTGTGACAACTACCAGTGGGGCAAACAAAGGGGCCTTTTCACCGTCACCGCCTGATGCAGTGCCGCTGAAAAGGCGGGTGCAGCCGACTGGCCGCACCCTTCATCAAATATTCATGCCGCACGCGGCGCCTGGGTTTCCAGGCGTTGGCGCCAGACATCGGCCCAATCGGTGCCGGCATGCTTGGGCAGGAACACCCGCACTTGCCGCCGACCGCTATTTTTCTCTTCCCGCTTCAACCGGCGCGCCAGGGCAAACGCAAAGGCCTGGCCGGCAAAGTCGCCATCGGCGTCGTTGTCGGCATAGATGCAGACCTTGCGCACCGAATCCGGCAGCCACAGCTTCTCCAGGTTGCCGGCGTTGAGCCCGGCCCAGACCGGTTTGCCAGTCGCCAGATGCAAGGCGAGGCCGGTCTCGATACCTTCGCTGATCGCCAGTTCCTCGGTCGCATCGAACAAGCGGACCGCGGCGCCGTTGATCCCGGCCGAGAGCACCTTCTTCGCATCGAGCGCCGCGAGCTTGCCGCCGTCCCGCAGATAGGTCCGGTGCAGCGTCACGGCGTGGCCGTCGGCACCCTGAATGCAGGCGAGCATCGCCGGGTACTCGGCCACCTTGCGTGACTTGCCGGCGGCTTCCTTCTGGTAATAGCCTAGGGCAGGGTGGAAGCGCAGCACCTTCGGGTACACCGGCAGGGCGAGACCCCGTCCGCTCAGGTAGCGATCGACTTCGTCGCCCACCGTTACCGCTTTTGCCTCGTTCCAGATGCGCTGGGCCAACTTCTTCATGCGCTCGGCCGACGGCTCGCAACTGCGGGGCGGTGCCGTCACCGGCATCATCCCCAGACAGCGCTCGACGTCACGCAGCGCGGTGTAGAAATCCACGCCCATGATGGCTTGCAGCAACTTGAAGCCGCCACCCGGGCCGCATTGGCGGCAGTGGTAGTTCCCCTCGCCGAACTTGTCGGTGTACTGGAACCGATCCGTGCCACCGCACAACGGGCAAGGCAGGTTGCGCCGCTTGAGGATGCGTTCATCCACGCCCAAGCTCGCCAGGATTTCCGTCCACCGGCCATGGGCACGCTGCTTGACCGCTTCGATGCGGGCTGCGTACTCACGATCCTGCATGGCAAGCTCCCGCGTTGGCAGAACCCGCTTCGGCAATCAGGGCCACCGAATGGCCGGGCGCAGCACCCACCCCCACGGTGACCTGGAAGGCCTTGCCGTGCAGCAGGGGATACCGGCCCAGCCGCAAGTCCTGCAGCAGCGAGTCCAGGGTCTGCACCGGATCGACCGAACGCAGGCGACGGATGAGGTCCGCCAGCGCGTCGCGGTCCGCATCCAGGTCCGAAGCGAGGAACTGGTCGTTCTCGTCCATGAAGGACGAGGCCTGCCGCACCGGTTCGCCGGAGGTCTCGCCGGCCGGGATGTACAAGACATCCCCGTGGCAGACGCCCGCGTCGGTGATCTCGGCCACGTCCTTGGCGGTGCGCAGGATGACGCTCTCGCACAGGATTACCGTCGGCCACACCCAGCGCCCTTCCAACTGGACGCGGACCTGTTCGGACACCGCCTCGACCTGCACCGTTTCCTGGTCCAGGAAACGCACGTGGCGCCATGCCCAGTGCTCGGAGCTCAGGCCGATCCAATCGAAGAGCAGATAGCCCTTGGCCCGGGCCAACATCCAGCGCGCCGCGTTGTCGTCGTCCAACCAGTCGAGGGAGACCAGGGTCACCGCGCCGCTTTCGACGGCTTGGCGGGTGGGGGCTACGGCAACTTGCCGGACATAGCTTCGGTCGTCGTCCTGGATCGGATAGTCGACGATCTCATCGAACAATTCGGCGGGCAGCACGTCGAGGTCGTTCAGTAGATCCCAATGTCCCCAAGCTCGCATCGCTGCGTAATAGATTGCGACGAAGCGTTCGGGCGAAAGCTGGGCCTTGGCGACCTCTAGCGTCTGCCGCCAGCAGGCCTTCAACTCGGTATCAATGCGCTTTCTTTGTACGTCCTCGTCGATCAACTTGTCGCGATCCGGCAGGCGCGCCACGAACTGGCGCGAATCCAGGTGCACGACATTGACCTCGTCGAACGGGCAATAGTTGGGCTTCATGACGCAGAAGCCCTGCAGGAAGACCATGGTGTTGTAGCTAAACTTGCCGTCCCGCGTACCGGTGAGGTGGACCGTACCCATCGGGCTGGCCATCGTCGCCAGATGCGCGGCGGCAAAGCGCCGCAACAGCGGCTTGCCGTTGAACAGCACCTCCACCGGAAAACCCAGGCACAAGCTCTCGATGCGATTGCCCAGGTCGGGCAGGTCAACGCCGTGCAACTCGATCCGTGTGCCGGCAACGGCTTCGGTGATGGGCTCCACCTCGATGGACGCCTTGGCCAGCGCCGCCGCGGTGTCGATGTCGACCCGCTGATGCTTTGAGGCGACGATGCAGCGCGTGGCGGCATACAGGCACTTCGAGAAGCCCACCCCGAAAGGGCGCTCCTCGGCACTGGTGGCCGCATCCCAGCCCGACTCGTGGAAGCTCAGGAGCTTTTGGAAGTCGTCGAGGCCTCGGCCATCGTCTTCCACCCGCAGCACTTGGGTGGTGGCGTCGTAATCGATCTCGATGCGCATCGCCCCGGCACGGCGGGCGTTCTGCAACAGCTCGGAGACGAGCGTAAAGCGGTCGGTGAAGGCATAGCGCTGGTTGCGCAGCGCGCCTTCCTCGTTGATTTGAACCTGTATCTGCATGATGTGCTCCATGAGTGCAGGCGGAACCCGGCCCCGGCGGGGCGGGCCCGCCAAGGGGGAAAGAACGATCGGTCAGCCGAGACGGCGGATCGGCGGGGTAAACAACTGGCCGGCGGCCAGGGCCTCCATCAGGCTGTGTCCGAGGAACTCCCGGGGCAGCAGGTGCTGGGTGGAATGAACCCCACTGAGGACCCGGCCCTCGGCATCGAGCCGTTCGACTTTCAGGCCGATCGGATGCCAATGCACCCGGTAGGCCAGCCAGTCGGCGCCGGCGATGACGAAGGTGCGGCCGGCCCGACCGGTGAGGACTTCGCTTTCTTTGACCAGGAACTCGATGTCTTCCGGCGCCTGAACGGTCAGCAGGGAAGGGGCGTCGTGCGCGATGCGCGTTTGGGTATGCATGGCGGCCTCCTCACAGCACGCGCGGCGTGCAGCGCTGCCCGTCTTCGGGCGCGGCTGCGTCCGTGCGACGGGTAGATGGATCGAAGGGCAGATCGTTGATCCGCGCCAGGGCTTCGCGGTCGGCTGGCGTTGTCATCAGACAGTCGGCGTGATGCCGTTCCTTGATAATCTGTTCCAGCCCTACCGCGTCTTCATAATCCATGCGTCCGACGATGCCGTAGGCGACGAAGATCGCCAGCAGGCACAGGGCATCCTTGAAAGTGGTCATGACGACTCCTTGAAGGGGTGAGGCTTTCGCGTTGGCGACCAGCCCGAAAAATGGGAAAAGGCATCAGGCGAACAGGTCGCCCTGTACCGCCATCCGCTTGATTTGCTCGTTGATCCACTGGGGGTTCTTGGCAAGCCGGGCCTCGACCCATGCGGGGTTGTGGACGACGGCATCGCGCACCCAGTCCGGGTAGCGCTCGAGCGAGACATCGAGCCAGGCCTTCAGGCCGTGGCGGATGCGGTCGCGCACTTCCTCCGCGTCGACCGGACCGCAGTAAGCGATCGGCGACAGCGGACTGCAGCCGACGACGCGCAGGCAACTTACAAAGGAGAACGGCAGGCCGTCCTTCTCGCGTTCGCTGAACACCCAGCGCAGGGTGTCGAACTTCTCTTCCAGCGGCGTTGTGGGATCAGCCAGATGGCTGACCTCCTGCAGCAGGCGCCAATGCAGGAAGACGATGTCTTCCTCGCTCCATTCGACGGGCGCCTCCTCGTCGTCGAGCAAAGCGTCCAAGGCGGCACGATCGGGGATCGCCGCCGGACGGTGGCGCGAGGCGGCCGCGAGAGAGGGAAGAATGCGCGGCAAAACAGGCCCCACGGGCGTGGGACGGGAAACTCGGGGGGATACGCTCTGATTCAGCATCGTTGGCTCCAGGAAAAATTGGAGGCAACGCGCACCACGACGGGGGGCATATGCCCCCGTGGGGTGAGAAACGACCGACCCGCTACGGGCGGAACGGCGCTATGGGAAGAAGTTCCAGGGCTGGCTTGAACGGGCGGTGAGAACCGCCGTGATCGGTGTGCCAGCTACCGATCGAGGAAGGCTTTCGGGGGAGGGGCGCTTACGAAATCGTTAAAGCGCTTCGCCCCTGCCTCGAAAACTTGCCACGATGGCGTGGGTGCGACATGCACCCATATCGGTGCCGGCAAGATCGGCGCACGCGGCACCGGTGAAGCCGATGGCATACGCGACAGACAGGAAACTCCAGGGCTTGCCTTGATTGAATGCAGGGCCAGCTGCTGCATGACGTAAAGGTAGTGCCACCGGATGGCCAGGTCAATCCCGAAAACCTGCCCGAATTGGGCCCGATGCCGAAAGCCCCCTCAGGTGACGGCCATTTCCGGTGGCGAATGTATATGCCGGCACGGAAGATCGGCCCGAACGCGGTATTTCGAGGAGCACGGCATGTCGGAGATCCAGATCGTCAAGGTAGACCAGGGGGCCGTCAACGCCCGCATTCTCGCCAAGGAGGCCAAGGCCGACTTCCGACGCGTCGAGGCGGCCAGTCTGAAGATGCCGACGCGCTTCACCAGCGCCGAGGGCAAGCGCTTCTTCGCGCGGCTGTTCAACACGCTGCAACTAAATACCCACTTCATCTCGGTGATCGCTCGCACGAGGCTCGACCACGACGACGTCGCCAAGGTCGAGGAGGCCATTCGAGCTCAGATGTTCGCAGTGACCGAGAACCTCAACAAAGCCATCGACGGTGCCGAAGCGCTATTCAAGGTCCATGGCATCACCAGCACGGCGACTTACGACACCGTGCCTCTGGATGTGGACGTCCATGTCCTGTCGTCTGTCGGTCGACGCTTCCTGGAGGTGCTGGGCAAACTCGACCAGTTGATGCCGTTGTTGCAGACCCTGGAGATTCACGAGGTGATTACCACCCAGGCCGTCGACATGCAGCGCGCGGGTCTCAAACGGCAGGTGCGCGATGTCGCCAATGGCGCGCGGAACTTTGCGATGGGGTTGCGGCGGCGGATGAATGCCCTGGACGCGCACGATGTCGAAGGCCGCAGCGGGCCAAACCGGCAAGAGGCCGAAGCCGTGGGTGCATCGGATGGCGCGGACGAACCCGGTCCGGAACGCGACGCGGCGGTCGATCCGACGGAGGCCGACGCCAGCGCGCGATTGCCGGAAGCCCTGGAAAGCACCGTATCTGCGGTTGGCGATTAGCGTCGATGGCCGTGGCCTGAAGGAACTTCACGGTCAGCGATTCTGTTATCGGGGCCGCTGAACTTGCATGGCGGCGTTCGTGCTCATGACTATCGCATTGGCATTTCCGAAGCCGTTTGACGTTTTCCTGTCGACGCACCCATACATCTGATCGGCGAAGGCGTGACCGATTTGCGTTGCCACCATCCAGAGCGTGATTACACCAATCTGATTCATCTGCCCGGGCTCACTGTAAGCCAGCCGCCCGCCATTGGCTGCGGACGCCAGAATATGACCCTTTCGTCATGTTGATTCGCCAGAACTCAACAAGTATGTAGATAGCAACAACTACATAAGTCACCCTGTTTCGATAGTCCAGTGACCGTCATTCTTGTTGATTGAAAGGACAACACGATGGCGGTAAAGAAGAAAGACTCCGCCCGTCTGGCGAAGCGACTTGGGGGCAACCTATCGGAGCGGCGTAAACAGCTGGGATGGACACAGGAAATGGTTGCGGAGCGGGTAGGTGTTGACGCCGAAACCATTTCGCGCATCGAGCGCGGGGCGCATTTGCCGTCCCTGCCGACGCTGGACAGGCTTGCGGTGGCGCTGCGCTGTTCCGCTGGCGACCTGTTATCGAATGAAGGGCCCGAAGAGGCCAGCGAAGCTGCAACCTTCGGCGCATGGATTTCCGAACTGGGGACTGACGATCGGGCATTCGTTATGACCGTCGTGCGGAACTGTTGTGAGTACTTGGGCAACCGCTCGAAATAGCCAATATTTCCACCCACAGGGGGGAGCATGGGCCGCACGGCCGCGAAATGTTGTGCGTGAAAACCTCTTCCCGGGCGATGACTGGCAGGCGGACAGCAAGGCGCCTGATGGGATGCGGGCACAAATCATGGCCCTAGCCGCCATCGCGGGTTCGAGCCGGATCGGCTTCGTCAGCGATCCGACTTCTGGACCGCGACCTTGATCACGGCGTGCTGGAATGTTTTCGGCATCCGTGCCATCTCCAATCGCTGGCGGACGCGGTCTATTGAGGCAGGCACGTCCTGGAATGTCTTGCGTCGGCTCACGGGCATCAATATCGTATCGACGAGTTCCACGTCAGGCCGACCTGACACCATGGAAACCCTCACCGCTCTCGTGGCGGCGTCGCAGTCGATACCTGCCTGTTGCCCAACGATCTGCCGTCGCGCGTGCTGCGCGGCGCAGGTGCGGATCGGCTGATCTTTCCCGACCCGGACGCCCTTGGCCGTCACGCGGTGGGAGTCACTTTCTTTCTCATCCTTCCATGCCGCGCGACCGGGGCGCCGGCGGCATGTCGTCGAGTTCTGCGTTCCCTATCGGCCCGCGCCATCCTGACCTAGCGCGGCCGCAACAGAGCAGGTCATGTCCTTTACCGGCACCCGCCGTGACGAGGCCCGATCATGCCCAACATCCGTACCAGTACCGCCGCGAAGGTGGCGGCTTCCAGCGCTCTTCCAACTACGCCTGCCGCTCCGGTTTCGACCCTGACGTTGCCCGAGACCGGCTTCCTGCGCCAGCCCCAGGTGCTGGCCTTCGTTCCCATCTCCAAATCGACGCTCTGGCGGCGCATCCAGGCGCGCACCTTTCCCAAGCCGGTCAAGCTTTCGGAGCGGGTGACCGTCTGGCGCGCGGAAGACATCCGCCGCTGGATCGCGCAGCAAGGCCAGCCCGGGTGACGGGCAAGGCAATGAGTGGGGACCGGTTCGGCTCGGAACGGCGGCGTCGTTCGCGTATCGACCGAGTCGGCGCCGACCCGCCACATGCGTCGCGCGTGCGCTCATCGGTCCAGCCGGCTAGTTCTTCAGCGACGGCGGCGCGCTCGGCCTGATGACGAAATCCCGCGCCTTTCCCGGCGTTTTCGCCTGGCGAAGGGGGCGTCGGCGCTCGAACATTCGGGCTGATGACGATCGAGAGATGATGGGAGAAGCAAGTCATGCAAGACAACGAGGAGATCAGCAAGCACCACGAGAACGCATTGCAATCGGTTGAGATGCTCCGTGCCGTCATCGGCGGCGAGACCTACGAGGCGGTGGCCAAGCGCTTCGGCGTATCACGCACGGCGGTCGAGCGGCGCATCAAGTCCGTCGCCGTCCAACTCACCCAGGTGGTGGGCGTGGATGGACTCAAGGAAGAAGGCGCAGCTTTCGTGCGGCGGCTACGCCTGCATCGGGACGCCATCCTGGTCGCGCTGGAAGGGTTCGAGCCCGCGCCGCCGGTCGGCGCTCGTCCGGCGCGGGTGCTATCGGCGCCGGAGGTGGCTCAAGGCGCGGTGCGCATCAAGGGGCGGACTGGCCGTACTTGGCATGACCTGGCCCTGTACTACATGTTGTTTGCCACGGGTCTGCGCCCCCTCGAGATCGCCCGGATCGAGGTGCGCGACTACCTGCATGCCGACGGCAGCGTGTGCAGGGAATCGGAGTTACGTGCCGACGCGGCGATCAACGGCAAACTCCGGCCGCTGTACTTCAGCAGCAGCCGGCTCGACGATGCGCTGGCCGCCTATTTCCGCGAGCGTCTCGCCGGCGGACATGGCCTGGGTGGGCCGGACGTCTACCGTGGCTTGGACCCGGGTAGCCGACTATTCCTTTCCCCGAGCGGCGAGCCCTACAAGATCACGCCCAACAATGGCGAGCCGGGGCAGAACCGCTACGTCTGCCGGGCGCTGCTGGAGATCTACCGCAAGTTGTTCCGTTACGCCGAACTCAAGGGGTTGAGCACCCAGTCGGCGCGCCTCACCGTGATAGCGCGGATGTATGAGCGCGGGGCCGACGAGGATCAGGTCGGCGCGATCCTGGGCATCGGCGAGCGCAGCGCGGTGCGGGAGCTGTTGCCCCGGCCCAAACCGACGCTGGCGGAACTGCTCGACGAGCTGATTTGAGGCCGCGATGGACACCCAACGCTTCGCCATCAAGGGGCGCGTGATCGGCGCGGACGATCCACAATTGCAGGAGGCGCTCGCCCATGTCTACGAGACACCCGAGCGGCCGAGATGCCTATGCGTGCCCGGCGGCGTGGAGATGTACGTGGCGCGGCATCGCCAGTTCGTGGTCAAGCGCATGCCGGACGGCGGCAGCGCCCACCATCCGGGCTGCCCCTCCTACGAGCCGGAGGTTCAGCAGTCCGGACTGGGCGAGCTGGTCGGTGAAGCGGTGCTGGAGTCGGAACCAGGCCGGGTCGAATTGCGGGTGGATTTCCCCTGGACACGGGTGCTCGGGCGCGGCGTGCCGCGCGGCGAACCCCAGGAGGTGGCGGAGATCGGCGTGCCGCGGCGGCAGATGACCTTGCGGGCCTTGATGCACTTCCTGTTCGAGCGCGCGGGCTTCAACCGCTGGAGCCCGGCGATGGCGGGCAAACGTAACCAGGGCGTGTTGCGCAAGTACCTGCTGGAGGCCGCCGAGGAGATCATGGTCAAGGGCGTGCCGCTGGCCGAGCGCCTGTATGTGCCCGAAGCTTTCAGCGAGAGCGCCAAGGCCGAAGCCGCACAGCGCCGGCGCGAGAAACTGGCCGTGCTGCGTCCCAAGGACGGGCAGACGCCGCTGGCCATCGTGATCGGCGAGTTCAAGGAGAGCGAGGCGACGATGCAGGGCCGCCGGGTCTGGATTCGGCACATGCCGGATGCGCCGCTGTTGATTGCCAGCCGGAGTTGGGAGCGGATCGAGCGGGCGTTCGCGCCGCTATTCGAAGCGCGCGATGCCGATACCGGCCACCCCGTCCGAGTGGTCATGGCCGCCCTGATCCGTGCCCGCCGTGAATACACCTATGAAATCGATGCGGCGAGTCTGATGCTGACGAGCGAGCAGTGGATTCCCATTGAGGGCGTGCATGAACTGCCCCTGATCGACGCGCTGGTCATCCAGCACCGCCGCTTCGTCAAGCCGCTGCGCTATGACGCTCGGAGTGCAGCGGCCTTTCCGAATGCTTTGCTGCTGGATGCCGGGGCAGCGCCGGTGCCATTGCACGTCGTCAGTGCTTTCATGGACCCCAAGGAGCGGCTTTCCAAGGAAAGAGCGATTGTCGGGATCGGGGAGCAGGGTGTCTGGATCTGGAGAACAGAGGAGCAGATGCCGCCCTTCAAGGGGGCAACCGAACTTCGCTGAGGTTGATTCCTATCTTCAGTCTCTAAAAAGAATTCCCAAAAGGCAGGGGCCGGACGCAGCCCCCTTTTGGACGCTGTCCGTCCAAAGAACTGAACGCCGTTCTGGATGAAAAACAAAATTCCTGGAACCCTATCCCGGCAATCCCGACCCCAAAAAGAAAAATCGGGAAGACGTGCCGACGAAGGACGCCCACTCTGATGCGGAACCTCTATCCGCCGTCTCCGGTGTCGGGACAATCTTTCGGACAGGCCGTCAAGGCCCCGTACCCCCGCGCCGCACACCCTGGGTTTCTTCAAGTCGGGTCCGGAAAACCATGGCCCGGAGGGGATGCCAGTGCAACAACGCCGCGAGGCGGTGTTCAGTGTGTTCAGCGACAAGGATTCAGCGTAAGCGGCGAGATAATGGGTAATTGAATTGATCGTTGCCGGTATCAAGCCACCCCACTCAACCTCGAAATGCCGGATAGCCAAAGTATAGCTACGTCGGGTGTTGGTCCGCTCCGCAGCATTTGGGTAAAAATCAATTCGACTCATTGCTTCCTTTCGTGTTACCTGCGTTCAGGAAGATTTCCATCCCGAAACGATGATGCCCATGCCCAAAAGCGTAACCCCGGCCCCCAGGTAGTCGAAAGGCGAGAGTTTCACCCCATCGACGACGCGCAGCCAGAGCAGTGCCGTCGCCACATAGACGCCACCGTAAGCCGCATAGACCCGGCCGCTCGCCGCTGGATGCAGGCTCAGCAGCCAGACAAAGACTGCAAGACTGAGCGCAGCCGGCAGTAGCAGCCACGGGGAGCCATCCTTGCGCAGCCACAGGTAAGGCAGGAAACAGCCGATGATTTCGGCCAGTGCGGTGGCAAAGAACAGCAAACCGGTCTTGATCATTGCCCGTCCTCAGTGTTTGTGCGCATGGTGAGCATCGGGAAAGTGCGCGTGTGTATGCTCAATCGACGCGTGCTGGTGGCGATGGGTATGGCTGGTTCCTGCCAGCACTGGCCCAGGGTGATTATGGATGTGATGATCATCGAGTTCCCCATGGACATGCTCATGCGTATGCTCAAGCGCTTCGTGCTTGTGTCCGTGCTCATGCCGCTCGGACAAGTGCAGCCAGACCCCGCTGGCCATCAGCAGTCCGGCTGCGAGCAATTGCGGTGTCACGGGTTCGTTGAGCAGCAGGATCGCCAGCAGCGTTCCGAAGAATGGTGCAACGGAAAAATAGGCCCCAGTACGGGCGGTTCCCAGATGGCGCAGGGCAATCACGAAGAGCGTGAGGCTGGCGCCATAGCTGGCGAAGCCAAGCAATGCCGCCTGCGCAACGACTCTAGGTGTTGGCCAGATGGCCCCAGCCAAAAGCGCCAGTACGAGGTTGGTGATTCCGGCGACCAAGCCCTTGACCATGGCGATGAACGAGGCATCGGCCAGTGCGACCTTTCGGGTCAGATTGTTGTCGATCGCCCAGGCGAAACAGGCGCCGAGGATCGCCAGCGCGGGCCATGTCCCGGAGAACTGCGCATCGGATGGCCAACTCAGGACCAGCGCCCCGGCGACGATAGCGAGCATGCCCAGAGCGATACGACGGTCAAAGTTTTCATGAAAAACAAACCAGGCAAGCAGTGCGGTCAGAACGCCTTCGGCATTCAACAAGAGCGAGGCGCCCGAGGCCGGCATGGCCGACAGCCCGATCATCAGCAGCACCGGCCCGATCATGCCACCGGCGACGGTGGCTGCAGCGAGCCAGCGCCAATCGCCCCGATCAAGATGCACCTTCGGGCTACGGCGAATCTGGCGCATGAGCCAGAGGCCGATGCCAGAGCCGAGATAGAGCAGCGCCGCCAGCAGCCAGGGGCTGACTTGGGCCAGCAAAAGCTTGGATAGCGGGGTGCCAATCCCGAACAGGCCGGCTGCCGTGAAGGCAACGGCAATGCCGCGATGCCAGTGCATGGGTTACGCTCCTTGGGTGGCCAAAGGGGCAATCACTGCCTCTACCTCGGCCGGCTTCGAAAGTGCTTCCCTATGGCAGATGCACGCTTCATGATGAGCTGCCGCGACCAACTCATGAAGAATCCCGCAATCCCCGGCAAGATGGCTTTTGCCGCAACGACCACGCAACGCGGTGAGTTGGCGCTCCAGCGCCTGCATGCTTTGCAAACGGGCCTGGACCCGGGCCAGTTGGGCGTCGATCAGGCGGTCGATATCGCGGCAATCGCTCTCCGGATGCGCCACAAATGCCAACAAGCGCTGGATATCAGCCAACGAAATATCCAAAGCCCGACAATGGCGGATGAAGGCCAGCCGTTCCACGTGCAAGGGAGCATAGGCACGATAGCCGTTTTGGCGACGCTCTGGTGCCGGTAGCAGGCCCGCTTTCTCGTAATAACGGATGGTTTCGATATCGACGCCAGTGGCTTGCCCTAACTCACCAATTCTCATGACTCGATCCTTCTCGTTGCCTGGTCATTTCGGAAAACTTTATTTTACGCGCTTGACCCTATAGTTACTACAGGGTGTGTAATGCAAATAACCGACTCAAAGGAGTGCCCGTCATGCCCGCTTGCGATTGTCACACCGCCTGTACCTCAAGATTCCGATCCCGCCCAGCTACCGCAAGGCCTTATGGGCGGCACTGGCAGCAGTCTTTCACGCTCGTAAAGCGGATCGTATCCACATTCAAACGGGCCGAGCCCGGCTGGAGGGCGATGATCGCCATACCGGCCAGTGATACCGCACACTATCGACAAGATCCCATCGGGTCGGCACAACGCCATTGATCCGCCATAGCTAAACCAGTGCACTCGCGTAGACAACACTGTAGGCGGCGTAGCTTCGCCCGCCGGCACCTGAGGGTTTCTAATACGAGGAAACAAGGAGCACGCCATGAATCTTGATCTCAAACCGAAGCCCCTTCAGGAATCCACCAACTGCGGATGTGCCGGCAGTTGTTCGGCAGCAGTAACCTCCGCAGCAAAAATCCCGGCACCCTCCGATCTTGCTCAAAGCGACGGAGTGCCCGTCTTTCTAATTCCGAGCATGGACTGCCCAAACGAGGAAAATGACATCCGTCGTGCGGTGGCCAGTATCGAGGGCATCCGTTCCCTGCGTTTCCTACTGTCGGCGCGCACCGTTTCGATTGATGCCACGACGGAAGCACTCGATGCAGCCTTGGCCACCATCCGCAAGGCAGGTTTTGACCCCAAGCTGGTGTCGGCAGGTCAGGCGGCAAAGGAAAACGTCGGCGCTAGTGAGCTATGGCGAAGTGTTCTGGCACTGGGCTTGGCCGTCGGCGCGGAAGCGCTGGATTTCTTCGCGCCCGACACATTGCCTTTCAAGGGCTTCGGTATGGCATTGGCCGTCGCCGCGATCTGGCTGTCCGGTATTTCCACCTATAGCAAAGGCGTGGCGGCATTGCGGCGCGGGCAGTTGAACATGAACGCGCTGATGGGCGTGGCGGTGACCGGTGCCTTCCTGATTGGCCAGTGGCCCGAGGCGGCGATGGTCATGGCCTTGTATGCCATTGCCGAACTGATCGAGGCCCGCTCCGTGGATCGGGCGCGTAACGCCATCAAGGGCCTGCTCGATCTGACGCCGGAGACGGCGGAAGTCCGGCAAGACGATGGCTCCTGGCTGGAAGTTCCGGCCGCAGCAGTAACGCTGGAGTCCTGCGTGCGGGTCAAACCCGGCGCCCGGATACCGCTCGATGGTCAGGTGACGACAGGAACCAGTGCGGTCAACCAGGCGCCGGTCACTGGCGAAAGCATCCCGATTGACAAGGCGGCCGGCGACCCGGTGTTCGCTGGCACGATCAATGAAACCGGCATCCTGGAGTTCCGTGTGACGGCCGCTGCCGACAACACCACCCTGGCCCGCATCATCCACGCGGTCGAACAGGCGCAGGGGAAGCAAGCGCCGACACAACGCTTCGTTGACCGGTTTGCCGCAATCTACACCCCGGCCGTGTTCGGCATCGCGGTGGCAGTTGCCACCCTGACCCCCTGGCTGCTCGACTGGACTTGGACGCAGGCGCTCTACAAAGCCTTGGTGCTACTCGTTATCGCTTGCCCCTGCGCGCTGGTGCTCGCCACGCCGGTAACGGTTGTTAGCGGGCTGGCGGCAGCGGCCCGACGCGGCATCCTGATCAAGGGCGGTGTCTATCTTGAGGAGGCCCGAAAACTGCGGGCCATAGCCCTCGACAAGACTGGCACGATCACTGAAGGCAAACCCCGTTTGGTCGCCACAGAACTGCTTCCCTCGACGGTCCCTGAATCCCAAGTGCTCGCCTGGGCGGCCTGCCTCGCCGGGCACTCGGACCATCCGGTTTCAAAAGCGATTGCGACCGGTCTCAAGCTTCCGGAGAACGGCTTGACCGATTTTGTCGCACTCGCCGGACGAGGTATTGAAGCTCGCACGGATGGCCAACTCCTCGTTCTCGGCAACCATCGCCTGATTGAGGAGCGCAACCTGTGCAGCGCCGAAATCGAGGCTCGCCTTCATCTGCACGAGACGCAAGGCCGGACGGTGACCATGCTGGCATCGGCACAGCAGGTGCTGGCGATTTTTGCGGTGGCCGACACCATCAAGGAAAGCTCGCGGGAGGCGGTGGCCGATCTGCACCGTCTCGGTGTCGTCTCGGTCATGCTGACCGGCGACAATGTGGCGACGGCCGCGAGCATCGCCAAGGAAGCGGGCATCGACGACGCCCGGGGCAATCTTCTCCCAGAGGACAAACTGGCGGCCATCGAAGATTTGCAACGCAGCTATGGCCCGACCGCGATGACCGGCGACGGAATCAACGATGCCCCGGCGCTGGCCCGCGCCGACATCGGCGTCGCCATGGGCGCGGCGGGTACGGATACGGCGATGGAAGCGGCTGACGTGGTGATCATGAACGATGACCTGCGGCGCATTCCCGAAACCATTCGCCTTTCCCGGCGCACGCATGCTGTGCTCTGGCAGAACATCGGGCTGGCCCTGGGCATCAAATCCATCTTTTTGGTGCTTGCCATTTTCGGCAATGCCACCATGTGGATGGCGGTCTTCGCCGACATGGGCGCGAGTCTGCTGGTGGTCGGTAACGGCGTACGCATCCTGCGGTGGACTTCCGGTAAAAACTTTCGCTGATACAATCCGGCCCATGCGTCGCTGGCTCTCTATCCTTCTTCTCGTTTTTCTGCCGTTCCAGTTCACCTGGGCGGCGGCTGCTGGTTATTGCCAGCACGAGACCGGGGCGGCTGCACAGCACTTCGGTCATCATGACCATAAGCATCAAGCCGTTGCTAAGGAAACGCTGATCAAAGCCACCCTTCCGGGATTTTTCGTCCGTGAGGCAGCAACTCCGAAATTCGCATCGTCATGACATCGAATTTCGGCTCTTTTTCAGCCCCGAATCATCGACCCGAGGCCCTTTCGGAGCTCATC
>JAHJHI010000052.1 GCA_018824085.1 Gammaproteobacteria bacterium
AAGATCACCCAGGACGTGCGCGACTACGCCGCCGCGCAGGGCCTCACCAACGAAGCCGCACTCAAGCAGGGCATGGAAACCAAGTCCATCGAGTTCGTCAAACAGGGCGCCGAGGTCTATCGCAAGATGTGACCTGCGACATCGCAGCACTCGCTTCGAAGGGGCCGCGGTCGCGGCCCCTTTTTTATGGACGCGAGGTGCGACGCATGGAGCATTGATGCCGGCCAGTTCCACGATACGAATTCATGAGCCTGCCGGTTGTTACATGACTTGTCGACAACGCCTGCCTTCAACGAACCGCCGCCAACAAACTTCTTAATCGGCTCAACTGTCGCTTCAGTCCGAGCGGCGTCAGCGACGCGCTGTTCCACGGACAGCGGAAATCCACATCCGCGCCTTCATTCGATCTTTCAGCTACCAGATAGCACACCCGATTCACGTAGCGAATACCGGGCGTAATCCATTGATCACGGCCAGTGTCACCATCAACGACCGTCCAAACACAGTTGATATCCAGACTGCGAACCAATCGAAAATCGGCGCCAAAGGTTTCAAGACCGAGCCCGCCCCAGCAATTCTCGCTCGCCTCAGGATGGCGATAAGGCCTGAAGAAGTCATAGAAAACGTCCTCGTGCAGCAACAGTGGCGAACGCGACGTCGTCATGACCACGCGCCTCCCCAGTTCGTGGAAAAGGCTTCGTTCAACGTACGGATTTTCCGTACCGCCATGACCAGATCGCCGGCCTTCCCCCACAACGGCAAGGACGCAACATCGTCAGCCGCCGATTCTCCAACACCACTGAATTCATGCCACACATGGTCTGCATCAGAATGAATAGAATGGCATTTCATCCACAGAGTCTCAAACAAAGTTCGAATACAGATCTGTTCAGACATGAAATATTCTCCGCTGAAAAACCACCCTTTAATACATTCAACTTTCGAATCCGAAAGAGCGCCTTCAAGCAACAACTCGCCTCACGCTTTTCAGTTACCCGCGTCGCGATACGACTACTCGAAAACGGAGCAACGATTCGCCATCACCCCACATCGCTGCGATTGTCAAGAAACACAATCTCTCGGTGATACCGTAAAAATTCGACAGAAGGCACAAACCGCTCTGGCATCTCAATTCGACGTCCCGCGAGCGGTAAGAATATCTGCTGCACAAAGGCATCGTCCTGCTTCAACAGATTTCTTGAAATTAAAACTTGGAAATCATCCGACAACGAAATCAATCCCTGATCAAACGCCTTATCATGAATAGCGGACAAACATAAGCCGTTACTTGGATTGAGCCGATTCTCTTTGTCCTTGCTCCACGGCACAATGTGACTTGCCACAAGTAGCCTCGAATCGGCCAAGCGTGACATGCAGCAGCGCCCCCGGTAACTGCTCACAACCGCTCGGCGAAAGAAATGCTGCTTGATTCGCTGCCGAACCATGACAACGCGGGTTTCTCCGATGAAATCACCGAGGCCCAAGGCATCGTCCGCATCGCCACCCGTAACGGTCTCTGCACTCTCAGATCCCAGCGCGGCGCGAAGATCCGCACACTCCAGCGCCAAGCCTTCCCAATCTGAGTGAAATTCGTCCCACACCTCTCGATCAAGTGCCGATGCGTTGCTCAACCCCTTCCGCCCCGTCCCTGTGATTGCTGGATCAAGACTCGCAAGATTCACCAACTTCATTGCCACCGCACCCGCCGTTCGGCCGATCAACTTCGCGAGTTCAATGACTTCTGGATTTCTGGAATCCAGTTTTCCGAACGGCAATTGGCAATACAAATGGAAGGCCAATTTGACTTGTGGTTTGGTCCAGCGTCCGCTGTTCATGGCGTCCTCGGGTATTTGTACGCTCCGCGGCGTTTCCACCGACGGCGTGACATTTAGATACGGAGCCATGAGTTTAGCGGCGGCAGAGGCCATTGGCACAAGCGCCGCGTTCGACAAGAGCAGATACGCACGGGTATCCGAAACGGGAATCCTGAACGTGTCCGGAAACCCCATGAGCCGGGCGCATTCACGTGGCGTCAGCCTGCGGGGGCTCCGCTGCTCGCCCTGATACACGAGTATTTCCGAACCGTCCTTGTAATAGCGGGCGGACAGCGTGCGGGCGACGCTGTCCGGGAACACCAGCCCGAACCCGAAGCCGTTGCCCTTGGCGCGGTGTTTTTCCGCGTAGCCCTGCAGGTAGGCCCAGAGCTTGGGCGTCAGCGTGTATTTGTCCTGCGGCTTGCGCGCGGCATGGTCGAAGAAGCGCTCACCGTCGGATTCGATGAACGGTTCGCTGCCATCCGTGCGGTGGAGGATTTCCTTCAGGGTGTGCCCGCCCTTGGGCGGCATCGGCAGGGCGTCCCAGTCGAACGCGACCTGCAGCTCGCGGCGGAAGCCGACGATGAGGATGCGCTCTCGGTGCTGTGGCACGAAGCGCGCGCCATCAACGACCCGGGGCGAGATGTCGTAACCGAGATCGATCAGCGCGCGCTTGATCACGTCCCACGTGCGGCCCTTGTCGTGCGACATCAGGTTCTTGACGTTCTCCAGCAGGAAGGCGCGCGGCTTTTTTCTGTCGATGATGCGGCAGATGTCGAAGAACAGCGTGCCTTGCGTTTCGTCCGCGAAGCCATGCGAGCGGCCGAGCGCGTTTTTCTTGGACACCCCGGCAATCGAGAAGGGCTGGCACGGGAAGCCGGCAAGCAGCACGTCATGGTCCGGAATGTCCGCCGCGTCTATCTGCGTGATGTCGCCGTGCAGCACATGACTGTCCGCACCGAAGTTCTCGGCGTAGGTGCGCTGCGCGTAGCTGTCCCATTCGCTGGTGAACACGCACCGCCCGCCGATGCCTTCGAAGGCGGTGCGGATGCCGCCGATGCCGGCGAACAGGTCAATGAAGCGGAATCTGCCGTCGTCCGGTGGCGGGTCGCCGAATGGCAGCAGCCGCTGAAGGTCGTGCGCGTACTGCTTCGGCACTGACTGGTCGGCCATCCATCGGCGCACGGTGCGGGGGTCCTTGCCGATGCGGCGACTGATTTCCGCCTGGCTCAGGTGCTTCAGCGCTTCGATCAGATAGGCGTGCGTGGCGTGGTCGTCAGGACCGGTGGTCAATGGCGTGAGGCTCACTGTTTTTCTCTGGGAATGAATGCGGACATTATGTCCGCATTCATTCCCTTTTTCACTCGATTTTCGCTTCTTCGCGCCGCCCCGGACCGGTGAAGACCCGGCCCGTACATGGTTGCGCGGACGCCGGCGGCACCGGCCGCGATGGCCTGACGGGCGCACGTGCCTGCCTGCGCAGTACGGGCGCGGTTACCATAGCGCCCTGCGCCCCGCGTCCGGGGCAATCATGGGTATGGAGCAGCGATGCGGATCACTTTCATCGGCGGCGGCAATATGGCGTGCGCGCTGATCGGCGGCTTTCTGAAGCAGGGCGGCGACGCCGCACGGATTTCGGTGGTGGAGTTGCAGGCGGAAGGTCGGGCGCGGCTGTCGCGCGATTTCGGCGTACGGGCGATAGCCGCGCTGGACGACGCGGCAATGGCGTGCGACCTGCTGGTGCTGGCGGTCAAGCCGCAGCAGATGCGCGAGGTGTGTGCGGCACTCGCCGGCCGGCTCGGCCGGCAGACGGTGTTGAGCATTGCAGCGGGCCTGCGCGTGGCGGATCTGTCACGCTGGCTGGGCGGGCATCGCCGCATCGTGCGGGCCATGCCCAATACGCCGGCGCTGATCGGTCAGGGCGTGACCGGCCTGCACGCGGACGCTTCGGTCAGCGCGGACGAGCGCACGCAGGCGGAACAGGTGCTGGCGGCGGTCGGCGGTACGGTGTGGGTGGACGACGAAGCGCTGATCGACGCGGTCACCGCGCTGTCCGGCAGCGGCCCGGCCTATGTGTTCTATTTCATCGAAGCGATGGTGCGCGGTGGCGAGGCGCTCGGTCTGAACGCTTCGCAGGCGCGCGCGCTTGCGCTGGCAACCTTCACCGGCGCCTCGGCGCTGGCGGCACAGAGCAGCGAATCCCCCGCCACGCTGCGCGAACGGGTCACGTCAAAGGGCGGCACCACGGAAGCCGCGCTGAATGCGATGGCGACCGACGCGGTGGGCGACGCCATCGTGCGCGCCATGGCTGCGGCCGCCGCGCGCGGCGCGGAGCTCGGCGACCAGCTCGGCGCGGCCTGAACAACCCACTCTGGACAACCACGACATCGAACCATGCTGACTGATCTGCTCCTGCTCGTCACCAATACCCTCGCCAGCTTCATCACCACGCTGCTGCTCGCGCGTTTCTACATGCAATGGGCGCGCGTGAGTTTCCGCAACCAGCTGGGCCAGTTCATCATCCAGACGACGGATTGGGCGGTGCTGCCGGCACGCCGCATCGTGCCGGCGATGTTCGGACTGGACATGGCGACCTTCACGGTTGCCTGGCTGATACAGGTGCTGCTCATCCTGCTGACTGCGCTGCTGCAGGGCCTGATAGGCATCGACGGCCTGTTGCCGCTGGCGCTGCTGCACGGGTTGATCGAGGTGGCGCGGCTGTCGGTGTGGTTCCTCATCATCGCGCTGCTGGTGTCCGCGGTAATGAGCTGGGTGTCGCCCGGCAATCCGCTGGGCAGCGTGCTCGGGGCGTTGACGCGGCCCTTCCTTCAGCCTATCCAGCGCATCGTGCCGCCGATCGCGAACGTCGACCTGTCGCCGCTGGTGCTCATCCTGCTGCTGCAGATCGTGCTCTACCTGATTTCCGCGGTGTCGCGCACGCTGCATTGAGCAGCGGCCGCGCGAGCCGGGAACGGCGCGGCCTTACGGCGTGTCCCGGCCGCGTGCGGCACCTTCATAGACCACCTGCCCCGATACCAGCGTCGCGCTGACGCGGCCGAGCAGTTCGCGCCCAAGGTAGGGCGTGTTCTTGCCCAGGCTGCGCAGCGTGCCGCGGCTGATCATCACCGGCGCGTCCGGATCGAAGATGCACACGTCGGCGACACCGCCGACCTTCAGGTGGCCGGCGTCCAGCCCGAGCACGCGCGCCGGATCACTCGTGATGCGGGCAAGCGCGAGACGCAGCGGGAGCTTCATTTCGCGCGCCCAGGACAGCGTGAGCGGCAACAGCAGTTCGAGTCCGGTGGTGCCCGGCTCCGCTTCGGCAAACGGCACCTGCTTGGCGTCGTCGTCGACCGGCGTGTGATCCGAGCACAGCGCGTCGATGCGGCCGTCGGCCAGCGCGGCGCGCAGCGCCTCGCGGTCGAACTGCGCACGCAGCGGCGGCACGACGCGGCACTGCGCGTCGAAGTAGCCGATATCCACGTCGCACAGGTGCAGCGCATGCACCGCCACGTCGCAACTCACCTGCATGCCGTCCAGGCGTGCCTGATCTATCAGCATGAGGCCGCCGCGGCTGGAGATGCGCGCCAGATGCAGGCGGCAGCCGGTGGCGCGAGCCAGTTGCAGCATCAGGCCGATGGCCAGCGTTTCGGCCAGCACCGGAATGCCGGTCAGGCCGAGCCGCGCGGCAACCTCGCCTTCGTGCGCCACGCCGCCCGCCGCCAGATGCATGTCGGTCGGCTGCAGCCACACGGTGTATCCGAAGGTTGCGGCGTACTGCATCGCGCGGTACAGCACCTGTGTGTCGGCGACCGGCACGTTGGCCTGACTGAAGGCGATGCAGCCGGCGTCGAACAGCTCGCCCATCTCCGTCAGGCGCTCGCCCTTCAGCCCCATCGTGAGCGCGCCGTGCGGATAGACGTGCGCGAGGTTGAGCATGCGCGCGCGATGCTTGAGCATTTCCACCAGCCCCGGCTCGTCGAGTACCGGATCGGTATCCGGCGGACAGGCAAGGCTGGTCACGCCGCCGGCCACGGCCGCGGCGGTTTCCGATTCCAGCGTCGCGCGGTATTCCAGTCCCGGCTCGCGCAGCCGCGCGCACAGGTCGATCAGGCCGGGCGCGACGATCTGTCCGCTGGCGTCCACGACGCGGTTGGCGTGAAAACCGTCCGGCATCCGGCCCAGCGCCACCACGTGGCCGGCCGCGATGAACACGTCGGTCGGCGCATCGATGTCCTGCGACGGATCGATCAGGTGACCGCCCTTGATATGGATCTTCATGCGTTTCCTCCGGCGAGCATCGCCATGACAGCCATGCGCACCGCAATGCCGAACGTGACCTGCGGCAGGATGACCGCCTGATGGCCGTCGGCCACCGCCGAATCGATCTCCACGCCGCGGTTCATCGGCCCCGGGTGCAGCACGATGGCGTCGGGCTTCGCCAGCGCAAGCTTCTCTTCGGTCAGCCCGAAGAACTTGAAATACTCCTGCGGGCTGGGCAGCAGGGAACCCTGCATGCGCTCGTTCTGCAGACGCAGCATCATGACCACATCCACGCCGCGCAGGCCTTCCTTCAGGTCATGGAAGACGCGGCAGCCAAGGCGGTCGAGGTCGCCCGGCAGCAAGGTCTTCGGCGCGATGACGCGCAGGTCGGGCACGCCCAGCGTGGTCAGCGCATGGATCTGGCTGCGTGCCACGCGCGAATGCAGGATGTCGCCGACGATGGCGACCGACAGCTGTGTGAAATCACGCTTGTAGTGGCGGATGGTGTAGACGTCGAGCAGGCCCTGCGTCGGGTGCGCGTGGCGCCCGTCGCCGGCATTGATGACGTGGATGTGGTCGCGCCCGGTCGCTTCGAGATGCTGCGCGATCAGGTAGGGCGCACCGCTGGACGCATGGCGCACGACGAACATGTCCGCCTGCATCGCCGCAAGGTTGTCCACGGTGTCGAGCAGGGTTTCGCCCTTGTTGGTGGAACTGGTCGAAATGTTCAGGTTGATGACGTCGGCCGACAGCCGCTTGGCGGCGATCTCGAACGTCGTGCGCGTGCGCGTGCTGTTCTCGAAGAACAGGTTGAACACGCTCTTGCCGCGCAGCAGCGGCAGCTTCTTCACTTCGCGTTCGGCCACGACGGTAAACGGCTCCGCCGTGTCGAGGATGCGCGTGATGACGTCACGCGGCAGCCCTTCGGTCGTCAGCAGGTGCTGCAGCTCGCCATGCTTGTTCAGTTGCGGATTGCGCGCCATGACTACTCCTGTACGAGGCGAAGCGACAGGACGCCGTCGTCCGTCGCGAGCTTCACCCGCTCGTTGTCGGCCAGTTCGAGCCGCGCCGCGCAGTAGGTCGGCGCGATCGGCAGCTGGCGGCCGCCGCGGTCGATCAGCACGGCGAGTTCGACCCGCGTCGGTCGCCCGTAGTCGAACAGTTCATTGAGCGCCGCGCGCACGGTGCGGCCGGTGTGCAGCACATCGTCGACCAGGATCAGCGGCCGGCCGCCGACGTCGAACGGGATGCTCGACGCGCGCGCGTCACGCGCCAGCCCGCGCTGGGCGTAGTCGTCGCGATGGAAACTCACGTCCAGCGTACCGAGCGGCACGCTGACCCCGAGCAGCGCATGCAGCCGCTCGGCGAGCCAGGCGCCGCCTGTATGCAGGCCGATCAGGCCGGTTTCAGGCGTGACGTGCGGGCGCATCTGCGCCGCAAGGTCCGCCAGCAGTCGTTCTGCGTCAGGCAGTGACATCGAAGTAATCCTTGAGTATGAGCTGGGCGGCATGTGCGTCCAGCTTCTGCTTGCGGCTGCGCCAGTCGCGCACGCCGGCGTCGTCGCGCAACTGGCGTTCGGCTTCGACCGAGGTATAGCGCTCGTCCTGCAGCGCCACCGGCAAGCCGTAGCGCCCTTCGAGCTGGCGGGCAAAGCGCTGCGCGCGCGCCGTCATGCCGTGCGCCTCCCCGTCGGCCGACAGCGGCAGCCCGACCACCAGCCGCACCGGTGACCACTCGGCAATCAGGCCGGCCACGGCCGACCAGCGCGCATCGTTGGTTTCGGAATCAAAGGTGAGCAGCGCCGACGCGGAGCGCAGTTCGCACTCGCCGACCGCAACGCCTATGCGCTTCTCGCCGAAGTCGAACGCGAGCACGGTACCGCGTGCCGGCAAGGCGGAGGGGGTTGGTGCGGTCAATCAGTTGCCTCGCGCACGCACGGTCTAGGCGTGCCCCGCGACGTCCGACAGCGACACGTAGTCGACGCCGAGCAGCTGCATGGCGGCCACCAGCCGTTCTTCCGGAGGCAGGCTGAAAATGATGCTGGTATCGGCGCGCACGGTGAGCCACGCGTTCTGCGCCAGTTCCCATTCGATCTGCCCGGCCTGCCAGCCGGCGTAACCGAGCGTCACCAGCACCTCGTCCGGCTCGTGCTCTTCGCCGAGCGCCTGCAGCACGTCCCGCGAGGACGTCAGCGCCAGCCCGTTGCCGACGTCGATGCTCGACTGCCAGTCGCCGACAGGCCGGTGCAGCACGAAGCCGCGGTCGGTCTGCACCGGACCGCCGAAGTACACCGGCTGCCCCTGAAAGCGTGGCGATTCAAGCGTGAGGTCGATGCGTTCAAACAGGTCTTCGAGCGACATGTCGATCGGCCGATTGACGATGACGCCAAGCGCACCCTGATCATTGTGTTCGCACACCAGCGTCAGCGTGCGCGAGAAATTCTTGTCGGCCATGGCGGGCATGGCGATCAGGAAGTGGCCGGTCAGGTCGACTGTGGGGGTCATGGCGTGTGCAGACATGCAATGATTTTATCCGTGTTGCGCCGACCCCGCTGAACCCGTGCGCGCAACACGCCTCAAAGCCGTCACATTTTTCCGGATTGCACGCATGCCCGACACCACCTCCGCCCGGCTGGTCTGGTTCCGCCGCGACCTGCGCACGACCGACCACGCTGCGCTGCATCACGCACTGCGCGCCGGCGGACCGGTGTGGTGCGTATTCGTGTTCGACACCGACATCCTCGATGAACTGCTGCGCGAAGGCTGGCGCGCGGACCGGCGCGTCGAATTCATCCGCGCCTGCGTCGTCGAACTCGACGAAGCCCTGCGCGCGCTCGGCGGCGGACTCATCGTGCGCCACGGACGGGCGTGCGACGAAATCCCGGCGCTGGCCCGCCAGCTCGGCGTCGCCGCCGTCGTGTGCAATCACGACTACGAAGCCGGCGCACTGGCCCGGGACGCACGGGTGCGCGACAGGCTGGCCGGGGATGGCATTGCGTTCGAGCACTACAAGGATCAGGTCATCTTCGAGTGCGACGAATTGCTGACACAGGCAGGCAAGCCCTTCTCCGTGTTCACGCCCTACCGCAACGCCTGGCTCAAGGCACTCACGCCCTTCCATCTGAAAGCCTGGCCGGTGCACAAGTACGCCGGCGCGCTGGCCACCGCGCCGGCGGGCAACATGCCGACACTCGCCGACATGGGATTCGAGCCGACCAATCTGGCCACCCTCGACCTGCCGCCGGGCAGCAGCGGCGCCGACGCGCTGTTCGATGCCTTCCTCGATCGCATCGACCGCTACCGGCTGGCGCGCGACTTCCCGGCCACGAAGGGACCGAGCTATCTGTCGGTCCATCTGCGCTTCGGCACCATCTCCATCCGCCGTCTGGCGCGCGAGGCGCACGCGCGCGGCGGGGCGGGCGCCGAAACCTGGCTCGGCGAATTGATCTGGCGCGACTTCTACTTCCAGATCCTGTGGCACCACCCGCATGTGGCGCACGGCTGCTTCCGGCCGGAGTACGACGCCCTGCGCTGGGTGGACGACGAGGCGAGGTTCCGCGCGTGGTGCGAGGGCCGCACCGGCTATCCGCTGGTGGACGCCGCGCAGCGCCAGCTCGCACAGACCGGCTACATGCACAACCGCCTGCGCATGGTCAGCGCCTCTTTCCTGACCAAGGATCTGGGCATCGACTGGCGGCGCGGCGAGCACTGGTTCGCGCGCACGCTGAACGACTTCGATCTGGCGGCCAACAACGGTGGCTGGCAGTGGGCGGCATCGACCGGCTGCGACGCACAACCGTGGTTCCGCATCTTCAACCCGGTGACCCAGTCACAGAAGTTCGACGCGGACGGGCGCTTCATCCGTCGCTACTGTCCGGAACTGGCGCAGTTCGACAACAAGCGCGTGCATGCGCCATGGCTGGCCAGCGCGCCGGAACAGAAGATGGCCGGCTGCGAGATCGGCCGCGACTACCCGGCGCCGCTGGTCGACCACGCCGTCGCGCGTGCGGCGACGCTGGAACGCTTCAAGGCCGCGAAGGGCGCGGCGGACGGGACGTGAGCCGCGCCGCCGTCAGTCCTGCGCGAACACGTCGCGATAGCTGGCGTACATCGCGCCGAAGGTGACCGGCAGCAGCACCAGCCAGCCGAGCATGGCCGGAATCGACGCCAGCACGACCAGCACGACGTAGATCAGCGAAAACACGATGAAGGCCGGCGCATTGCGCAGGCTGGCGAAGAAGCTCGCGCGCATCGCGTCGAGCGCGTTCATGCGGTGGAACATGACCAGCGCGGGTGCAAACCACATCGCCATCAGCACAGGCGCCATCAGCACGACCGCGATGATGAGCAGCAGCGATGTCGCCGCCGACACGACAACCAGCGCGGCGAATGCGGCCAGCCCCGCCACGCCGGCCACCAGCGCCGACATCAGCATGACGAAGACCGACACGCCGAACACCGCTGCCAGATACCAGCCGCCGAGTGCGAGCAGCGGATTCACCCGGTCGCCGAAGCCGGCCCACAGGTGGTCCAGCGCCAGCCGCTCGCCGCGCGACAACGCGCGGCAGCCCTGCATCAGCCCGCCGACGGTCACGGTCGACAGCAGGGTCGCGGCAATCATGCCGAGCAGGGGCACCAGATTGAGCACCACCATGACGACGACCCAGACGACCGTGATGGCCGCCCACATTCCGGGCGACGCCGCAAAGCACTGCCAGCCCTGCCGCAGCCATTCAAGCCCGCGCCCGGCCAGCACGCTGCGCGAATCGGGTTCGGTCACGTCCGGCAGGCGCGCCGGGGGCGGCGCCGGTTCAAAGGGGTTCTGTTCGTTCGGGTTCATGCGGCAATGATTCCACATCCGGCCCGGTCCTGCCGCGCCGCCCCCGCTTCCAGCTGTGTTCCGCTGCGTGTCCGTATGCGCGCCGCAACACCTGTTTTTGGCACTACACTGGATTCATCCGGGCAGGCAGATGGCGCCACGCGTCGTGCGGTGGCGCTCTGCCCCGCCATCGCAAGGAGTGCGCCATGAACAGATCGACCATGCTTGCCCTGACATTGCTGATCGCCCCGTCCGCCGCGATCAGCGGCGGCATGGGGCATGTGCCCACGACACCCATCGGCGGCGACGCCTACGGTCAGGGTATCGGTGGCACCGGTCCCGGTGGCATGATAGGCAGACACCCGCGCGAACTGATCCAACCCGATTCGCGCGGACGCACCCTCGACGTCTATCCGACGCTGCGCGGTACGCAGATTCGCGACCATTCGCGATCCGGCGTGCGCATCGAAGAGGATGCGAACGGCACCAACGTCTATCCGACCCTGCCCTACAGCAACGTGCGCGACTATCGCAGGCCGGGCTGGCGCATCGAACAGTCCGACTAGCCGTCGCGGGCATCCGACGGACACCCAGAACGGCTGCCTTCGTGCAGCCGCCGGCAAACCTGCTCATGACCGAACTACCGAAACACCAGCTCACCATGACGGTGCTGATGACACCCGACATGGCCAATTTCTCCGGCAACGTGCATGGCGGCGCACTGCTCAAGCTGCTCGATCAGGTGGCCTACGCCTGCGCCGCGCGCTATGCCCAGACCTACGTCGTGACGCTGTCCGTCGATCAGGTCATCTTCCGCAGCCCGATCCATGTCGGCGAGCTCGTCACCTTCTTCGCTTCGGTCAACTTCACCGGCACGTCGTCGATGGAGGTCGGCGTCAAGGTCGTGACCGAGAACATCCGCGAACACACGACCCGCCACACCAACTCGTGCTTCCTGACGATGGTCGCAATGAACGAGGACCGACGCCCGTGCGCGGTACCCGTGCTGACGCCGGCAACGCCGGATGAACGGCGGCGTTACAGTGCGGCACAGGTGCGGCGCCAGCTGCGCCGGGAATTCGACCAGCGTTTCCATGAACTGATGAAGGCACAGCAGGAGAACGGGGAGAGCACTGCAGCATGATCGATTACGAACACGGCATTTCGGCGATCGACGCCGACCTCATCCGTCATGGCATGGCGTCCATCCACCTGCTGCGTGCGGGCGATCAGGCGGCACTGGTCGACTGCGGCACCGGGCATTCACTGGGCAACATCCGGGCAGCGCTGGACTGCAAAGGCATCGCCCCCGGACAGCTGCGCTACATCATCCTGACCCACGTGCATCTGGACCACGCCAGCGGCGCCGGTGCCGCGATGCGCGCGTTCCCCGACGCACGGCTGGTGGTGCATCCGCGCGGCGCGCGCCACATGATCGATCCGTCAAAGCTGATTGCCGGCGCCACCGAGGTGTATGGCGAACAGGCCATGGCCGACATGTACGGCGACATCCTGCCGGTCGCCGCCGACCGGGTCATCGAGACGCACGACGGCTTCACGCTGGACTTCAATGGCCGGACGCTGGCGTTCATCGACACGCCGGGCCACGCGAAACACCATCACTGCATCTGGGACGCGCTCTCGCAGAGCTGGTTCACCGGCGACACCTTCGGTCTTGCGTACCCGGAATGCACCGTGGACGGGCGCGCCTTCGTGTTTCCGACGACATCACCGGTGCAGTTCGACCCGGACGCGCTGCGCGCGTCGGTCGGCCGCCTGCTCGCACGCAAGCCGCGCGCGATGTACCTGACGCACTACGGCCGCGTCACGGACGTGCCGGCACTGGGCCGGGCGCTGCTTGAACGCATCGATGCACACGTGGCCATCGCCAGAGCAGCTGCCGGCACCGGCGGCGCCCGCAAGCAGGTGCTGGTGGATGCGCTGAGCGCCTTCCTGCTGGACGAACTGGACGCGCACGGCTGCACGCTGACGCGCGAAGAGGCACTGGCGGTGTGGGGGCTGGACATCGAACTCAATGCGCAAGGGCTGGCGTTCTGGCTCGACCACGCCACCGGCTGACCCCTGCGCAGCGTGCCGCCTCAGCCTTCCTCGTCGGGCTTGGCGGCCTTTGATTTTGCCGGCGCCCTGGCAGCGGCCTTCTTTGCAGGCGCCTTTTTCGCCGCAGCCTTCTTTGCGGGTGCCTTCTTCGCCGGCGCGTCACCTTCCGCTTCCGGCGCCGCTTCGCCATCCTTGGCCGCCGTCTTGGCGCCGGCCTTCGGCTTGACCGGACGCGGTTCGAACTCGAATCCCACCTTGCCGTCCGGCTGGCGCACCAGGAAGGCCGAGAACTTGCGCTTGGTACGCGAGGACACGAAACCCTTCAACAGGTCCGTGCGGCCCGCCTCAAGCAGCTTCTGCATCTGTTCCGGCTCGATCGGCTGCTGCAGGATGATCTTGCCGGAGCGGAAGTCGCAGCTCTTCTCCGGGCCGACCGCCTTTTCGCAGATGTAGGACATCGGCTGCTCGAACACCCGGGCCGCACACTTCGGGCAAGGGCCGAGCGGCGTCAGCGCGGAAAAATCTATCGGTTCGGCATTCTCGTCGTCACGCGGCTGGCCGAAGTCGAATTCCGGTTCCAGCTTGTCATTGAGCTTGATCAGCGCGTTGAACGGACGGCCCATCTTGTTGCGGAAACCCGTCAGCGGACCGACCTTGCGCTCGCGCAGCAAGGTGTCGATCTCGTGCGTTTCGAACTGGCGTCCGGCAACGATCTTCCACAGCGCGAAGTCGCAGCTCTGGCACTGGAACTTCTTGTAGTTCTCCTTCACGACGCCACCGCAACGCGGGCACTTCTCTTCCAGCGTCGCGAAGTCACCCGGAATGGTGTCGCTCTCGTAGCTCTTCGCCTGATGCACGATGTGCTGCGTCATCTCGGCGATCTCGCGCATGAAGTCGTCGCGCGACAGTTCGCCGCGCTCGATCCGCGACAGCTTGTACTCCCACTCGCCGGTCAGTTCCGGCGAACTCAGCTCGTCGATCTTCAGGCCGCGCAGCGCGATCATCAGCTGGAAGCCCTTCGCGGTCGGGATCAGTTCGCGCCCCTCGCGCAGCATGTACGTTTCGAGGATGAGGTTCTCGATGATCTGCGCACGCGTGGCAGGCGTGCCAAGGCCGCGCCCGGCCATCGCGGCGCGCAGTTCCTCGTCGTCTATCGTCTTGCCGGCGCCTTCCATGGCAGACAGCAGCGTGGCTTCCGAGTAGCGCGCCGGCGGCTTGGTCTGCAGCGCCTTCACCAGCATGTCCTCGACGCTCGCGCTCTCGCCAGGCTTGACCGGCACCAGACTGGCGGCCGCCGTCTCGCCGCGGGCCTTTGCGTCGTCGTCGACAACCGCGGCTTCCTTGCCATACACGGCAAGCCAGCCGGCATTGACCAGCACCTTGCCCTCGGTCTTGAACGCCTCGCCTTCGACACGGGAGATGCGGGTCGTGATCTGGTATTCGGCCGCCGGGAAGAACACCGCCAGAAAGCGGCGGGTCACCATGTCATAGACCTTGGACTCCGCCTCCGACAGGCTCTTCGGTTCGGTACCGGTCGGGATGATGGCGAAGTGATCGGAAATCTTGGCGTTGTTGAAGATGCGCTTGTTCGGCCGCACCCAGCCGTTCTTCACGATTTCGTTGGCGTGCGGCGCGTAGGTGATCGGCAGGCGTGCGAGCACCTCGCCCACGGTATCCAGATAGTCTTCCGGCAGCGCGCGCGCATCGGTACGCGGATAGGTCAGCACCTTGTGCTTTTCGTACAGGGCCTGCGCGATCTGCAGCGTGACGCGCGCCGAAAAACCGAAGCGCGAATTGGCTTCACGCTGCAGCGAGGTCAGGTCATAGAGCAGCGGCGACAACTGGGTGGACGGCTTCGCTTCCTCTTCCACCGTTGCCGTCTTGCCGGCGCACCTGGCGCGGATCTCCTCGGCGCGGGCGGCGTCCCACACGCGCTCGGCGCGCGCATGCTCGTCGCCTTCCGGGCGCTTGAACTTCTCGTCGAACCAGCGGCCGCCGTATTCGCCGGCCGCAACGCCGAAGCGCCCTTCGATCTCCCAGTAGTCACGCGACCTGAAACGGCGGATTTCCTCTTCGCGCCGTACGACGATGGCCAGCGTCGGCGTCTGCACGCGGCCGACCGTGGTCAGATGGAAACCGCCGGTCTTGGAGTTGAACGCGGTCATCGCCCGCGTGCCGTTGATGCCGATGAGCCAGTCGCTCTCGGCGCGCGACATCGCTGCCTGACGCAGGCCTTCGACCTCTTCCGCGCCACGCAGCCCGGAGAATCCGTCGCGGATCGCGTTCGCCGTCATCGACTGCAGCCACAGCCGCTCGATCGGCTTCGTCGATTTGCTGTGCTCGACGATGTAATTGAAGATGAGTTCGCCTTCACGGCCCGCGTCACAGGCGTTCACCAGCCCATCGACATCCTTGCGCTTGATCAGCCGTGTCAGCAGCCGCAGACGTTCGGCGGTCTTGTCGATCGGATTGAGTGTGAAGCGGGGCGGAATGACGGGCAGATTCGCGAATGACCACTTGCCCCGCTTGACTTCGTATTCCTCGGGCACTGCCAGTTCAAGCAGATGGCCCACTGCCGAGGACAGCACGTAGTCCTCGCTCTCGAAGTAGTCGCCTTCGCGTGTGAAACCGCCGACCGACCGCGCGATGTCCTGCGCGACCGACGGCTTTTCAGCAATGATCAGTTTTTTGCCCATGCCTGCAAGATGACCCGGCCGCCGACTTCGGTGCGCCCGATGCGCACCGGATCAAGCGGCGTGAAAGCGGCGCATGATAGGGACAAAAATTCCGATCAGGCAAGCGATTACGGCCGCCCGCGCCACGAACCCGCATGCAAGGAGCACATCAGTGCGGTGCGCGCGGCTCGTCTTCGTCCGACAGAAGCTCTTCGAGCACCAGCGTATCGGTCGTCGCCTGCTGGTTCCACAGGACCATCAGCACGATCACCTTCAACTGGCCCAGGGACACCTCGTCGTCTTCGAGCGCAAGCGCACGCTCGACAACGATTTCGCGGCTCAGGGCATTGATGGCACCGGCGTCTTCCAGAAAGGAAAGGAAACCGCGACATTCGGTATCGAGACGGGATTGTTCCGATTCGGAATAGACCCGGATCGAACGGCTCTCCGCTGCAATGCGCGGCTTGTCCGCGCCTCCGGCGCTTTCGAGGCCGGACAGCCAGCCCATTGCTTCCTCGATTTCATCCTGATCGAAACCGGCAGCCGAGAGCTTGCGGGCGAGCTGGTTGGGCTCGGGATAACTGTCCAGATGCGCGTAAGTTTCGAAGAGATAGACCAGAACGTCGATCATGATTCGGCTCCGCGCGAGCCAGTCGGCAGGAGTGCCCACCGGCGGTTTGTCACGCGGCTCGTGCAAGTGCCCGAGCCGTACTACTTGATGCGCTGGAATCGTCCGTCGGGCAGCACCGCCACCCGGCTTTCAAGCTCCAGTGCAAGCAGCATGGCCGAGAGGGTGTCCGCCGTCAAGCCGGTATGTTGCGCCAGCATGTCGACACCGACCGGGTCGAATCCCATCGCTTCGAGCAGGTTCTTCTGGTCCGGCGACACGCAATCGTTGTCCGCCACGGCCGGCACCGGGTCCTGCCCCAGCTCGGACAGTATGTCGCGCGCATCGTCGACCAGCTTCGCGCCCTGGCGGATGAGCTGGTGGCAGCCCTTGGACAGCGGTGAATGAATGGAGCCGGGAATCGCGAACACTTCCCGTCCCTGATCGCCCGCCAGCCGCGCGGTGATCAGCGTGCCGCTGCGTGCCGCTGCCTCGACGACGAGAACGCCGCGCGACAGGCCGGAAATGATGCGGTTGCGGCGCGGAAAGTTCTCGCGCAACGCCGGCGTGCCGAGCGGAAACTCGCTGACCACCGCGCCCGACTCGGCAATGCGCCGCGCCAGGTCCTGATTGCGCGACGGATAGATGCGGTCGGCGCCGGTACCGATCACTGCAATCGTCGAACCGGGACCGTCGAGCGCGCCGGCGTGCGCCGCTGCGTCGCAGCCGAGCGCGAGGCCGCTGACGATGGTCAGGCCGCCGCGTGACAACTCCCGCGCGAACTGCCCGGCCGTCGTCACCCCCTGCGCCGTCGCGTTGCGTGCGCCGACGATGGCCAGCGCACGCGCATTGAGCAACTCGACCCGGCCCTTCACGTAGAGCACCGTGGGCGGATCCGGTATTTCAAGCAGCGCCGCGGGATAGGCCTTGTCGGCCAGCGTGATCAGATGGTTGCCGGGTTGAGCCAGCCATTCGAGGGCGCGCGCGACATCGGCGTCACCATCGAACGCGGCAAGCGCGCGGGCGGCGCGCTCGCCGACAGCGGCCGCAATGGCCGTACCGGAAGCGGCGAAGATGCGCTCCGGAGGGCCGAGCACGGACAGCAGGCGGCGCTGGCTCTCGAGCCCCAGCCCGTGCGTCAGCGTCAGCCGCAGCCAGGCAGCAGCAGATGCGTCAGCCACGGGACCGACCGGACGCCAATCAGGCGCCCCTGCGACGTGCTCGACGAACCGCCATCAGGGCTTGCGGAAGCGGTCGCCAACCGTGAGCGGACGCTTTGCGTCCATCACCAGAGCGTAGGAAATGTTGTCGAACACGCGGAACACGAACACCAGCCCCGAGCGTTCGTCCGGCAGTTCGAAGTTGTCGACCTTCTGACCGTCGCGCACGGCGACGACCTTGCCGGCGAGGAAGGTGGCAAACACGTGGCCGATCTCGACACCGTCATTGGCGCCGCGATTGAGCATCACGACACCGTGACGTCCCGTCGAGGCAACACCGCCGACGATGCGTGCAATGCTGCCCTGGATGTCCGTGTCCGGTGCGCGCGGCGCGTAGGCGACGAGGGTGGGCGGGCTGACCGGGATGAGGCGGTCGCCCTTGCCGATCTCGTACTGCGCCGAGACGACCTCGAAAGTTGCCGGTTCGCCCTCGCGCACCAGCTTCATCTCGCCCAGATACTCGGCTTCGAAACCGAGCAGCTCCTTGGTTTCCGGATCGGTGATCGGCGCGGCGGGGCGATACACCTGCCACTGCGTCGCGCTGTCGGTCACGCCGCTGACGTAGGCGGTGTCTCCGGCACTCAGATACACCCGCCCCTCTTCGGTACCGACGATGCGCGGCGCGTTCTCGTTGAAGCCCGGCTCGACGACGACCGGCTTGCTCAGGAACGGGTCGATGGCCCGATGCGGAATGGAGGCGATCGGCTCGGCGACCGGTTCTTCATAGGTCTTCGGCGACAATCTGACCGGCTGACCGACGCGCAGCCGCGGCGAGCCGTTGAAATCGTCGAGATAAACGATCTGGCCCGGATAGATGAGGTGCGGATTGCGGATCTGCTCGCGGTTGAGACGCCACAGTTCGGGCCAGCGCCACGGTTCCTTCAGGAACAGGCCGGCGATGCCCCACAGCGTGTCACCCCGCTGCACGACGTGACGATCAGGGGCGTTGTCCGCGATAACCGACGCATCGTCGGACTGGGCGAACGCAGTCGCGCTTGAAAGCGCGACCAGCAGGGAGCATATAATCTTGCGCATGGTGTGGCCTCGCACTGGCAGCCACCGGAGTCGCGATGAAGGCAGTGCTTCAACACGGCACCGGAACCTGCCCGGGGTTTGCCTCTCAATATCGTTACGAACGGACGTTACGGACTGGCGCTGATTCACCGTCACTGCGCACAGGCTTCATGGCGGCACCGGGAATCATCGTCAGAACCGATCCGGGAGGCCCACGCCATTTGCATGCACAAGTGTAGCAAGCTGCATCAAGCAATGACAGTCTGCATGAAAATTCACTGCTAATCCATTAAATCAGCACGACTTTTATGGCCCTGCTCCCGATACTGAAATTCCCGGACCCGCGCTTGCGCAAGAAAGCCGCGCTTATCGCCACGGTGGACGATTCGATCCGCAAGCTCGCCGCCGACATGGCCGAAACCATGTACGCCGCGCCGGGCATCGGGCTTGCCGCGACCCAGGTCGACGCGCACAAACAGCTCGTCGTCATCGACATCAGCGAGGACCGCAGCGAGCTGATCACGCTGATCAATCCGCGCATCACGGAACGCGACGGCGAACAGGTCTATGAAGAGGGTTGCCTGTCGGTGCCCGGCATCTACGAAAAGGTCACCCGTGCCGAACACGTCAAGGTGCGCACGCTGACGCTGGACGGCGGCGAACGGGAAATCGAGGCGCATGGCCTGCTGGCCGTGTGCATCCAGCACGAGATGGACCACCTGCAAGGCAAGGTTTTCGTCGACTACCTGTCGCAGCTGAAGCAGACCCGCATCCGCACCCGGCTGGCCAAGCAGGCGCGCGAAACAGCGTGAGCCGGCCACGCATCGCATTCGCCGGCACACCCGCCTTCGCCGCCCGCGCACTTGAAGCACTGACCGGCTTCGAGTGCGACATTCCGCTGGTGCTGACCCAGCCCGACCGGCCGGCCGGCCGCGGCATGAAGCTGCACGCCAGCGAGGTCAAGCAATGCGCGCTGGCGCACGGACTCCCGGTGGCGCAGCCGGCGTCGCTGAAGAGCGTCGACGAACAGGCGGCGTTGCGGGAGGCCGCGCCCGATCTGCTGGTGGTGGTCGCCTATGGCCTGCTGCTGCCGCAATCGGTTCTGGACATCCCCCGGCTTGGATGCATCAACATCCATGGCTCGCTGCTGCCGCGCTGGCGTGGCGCCGCCCCCATCCAGCGCGCCGTCGAGGCGGGCGACCGTCGCACCGGCATCACGCTGATGCAGATGGACGCCGGTCTGGACACCGGGCCGATGCTGGCCGAACACGCGATCGACATTCATGCCGACGACAGCGCGGCCAGCCTGCACGACCGTCTGGCCAGCGTCGGCGCGCAATGCCTCATCGACACATTGCCCGGCCTGCTGGCCGGGCGCGTCGCGGCGCGGCCGCAGCCGGACGACGGCGCCTGCTATGCCGCCAAGATCAGCAAGGCGGAAGCGGCGATCGATTTCCGCCGGGCAGCGGCCAAGCTCGATTGCGCCATCCGCGCATTCGATCCATTCCCGGGCGCACTGATGACGGTGGACGGCGACGTGATCAAGCTCTGGCGCGCGTCGGCGATCGACAGGCCCGGTGAGCCGGGACTGATCAGCGATGTCGGTGACGACGGCATCACGATAGGCTGTGGCACCGGCTCGCTGTGCGTCACCGAGTTGCAGAAATCGGGCGGGCGTCGCCTGCCGGTCGCTGAATTCCTGCGCGGGCACCCACTGATGGCCGGCCAGCGCGCACAATTGCCTGACTGAGATTTCCCGACCGCTGCAGCGCCGCTTGAATTTTTCGCTTAGCGCACAATCTATGGTGCGTTACGTCATTGGCTACAGGGTGATTCCGGATGTTTGGCAACTGGCTCAAGACCTCGATATTGATGGCCGGCATCGTCGCGCTGTTCGGCGTGGTCGGCGCGGCCATCGGCGGCCGGCAGGGCATGCTGCTCGCGCTGCTGTTCGGCGGCGCGATGAATGTGTGGGCCTACTGGTTTTCGGACAAGATGGTGCTGCGCATGTACAAGGCGCGCGAAGTCGACGCCGCTTCCTCGCCCTATCTGTACAACATGGTCGCGGAACTGGCGCAACGCGCCGATCTGCCGATGCCGCGCGTCTACCTGATCGACGAGGCACAGCCGAACGCTTTCGCCACCGGCCGCAACCCGGAGCACGCCGCCGTCGCGGCGACGACCGGCATCATCCGCATGCTGTCGGCGCGCGAACTGCGCGGCGTCATGGCGCACGAGCTGGCCCACGTGAAGCACCGCGACATCCTGATTTCGACCATCTCCGCGACCGTGTCCGGCGCCATCTCGGCGCTTGCCCAGTTTGCGATGTTCTTCGGCGGCCGTGACTCCGAAGGCCGTCAGAGCAATCCGATTGCCAGCATCGCCGTGGCGCTGCTCGCGCCGATCGCGGCCATGCTGATCCAGATGGCCATCTCGCGCACCCGCGAGTTCGGGGCCGACCGCGGGGGCGCGGAAATTTCGGGCGACCCGCACGCACTGGCCGACGCACTGGCCAAGATTGACGCCTTCGCGCGCGGCATTCCGATGCCGACCGCCGAAGCACACCCGGAGACCGGCCAGATGATGATCATGAACCCGCTGTCGGGCGGTGGCCTGCGTGGCCTGTTCAGCACGCACCCCGCCACCGAGGAACGCATCGCACGCCTGCGCGCGCTGGCGGGCTGACGATGGATCGCGGATGGCAACCCGGAGGCGGTGCGCGCAACCTGCTCGGCGGCCCGCTCGAACCGTGCAGCTTCAAGCCGATCACCGGCTTCTTCCGTGACGGCTGCTGCAACACCGATGAGAACGACTTCGGTTCGCACACTGTCTGCGTCATCATGACGGACGCCTTCCTCGCGTTCTCGCGCGACCGCGGCAATGACCTGAGCACGCCGCGCCCGGAATTCGACTTTCCGGGACTGCGCGCCGGCGACCGCTGGTGCCTGTGCGCCGCGCGCTGGCGCGAAGCCTACGACGCCGGTCAGGCGCCCGGCGTCGTGCTGGCCGCCACCCACGAATCCGCCCTGCGCTACGCGCCGCTCGACGCTTTCAAGGCCCACGCCCGGTCCGGCTGAGCGCTCGGCGTACAATCGGGCGCCGGGTCAATTGCGCCCGCCCACTGCGTCCAGCCCCTTGAATTCATTGTCTGCATCCCGCCCGCTTCCCGCCTCCGATTCGCTCGCCGCTTCACTGCTCGGCGCGGCCCACGCCGTGGCCGCCGTACTGGCCGGCAACGCGCTCGACGAGGCTTTCCAGCGCACCCCCGATGCGCTGACCGGCAACCCTGCCGCCGTGCGCGACCTTGCCTACCAGTGCCTGCGCGCGCACGCAGCGATCGAAAGCCGGCTCGCCGTGCTGGTACCCAAGCCGCTGCGCGAGGCCGACCGGCGCGCCCTGCTCCTGGTTGCACTGTGCCGCCTGACCACGCGTGCCGAAGGCGCCCACACGACGGTCAATCAGGCGGTGGACGCGGCGCGCACGCTCGGCGGCGACCGCTTCGCGGCATTGATGAACGCCGTGTTGCGCAATGCGCAAAGGCGCGCGGCCGAACTGGACAACGCCGTCGCAAACGACACCGCAGCGCATTGGCAACACCCCGGTTGGTGGCTGGAGCGGCTGCAGCGTGACCACCCCGGTCATTGGCAGGAGATCGCCGCTCAGGGAAACACGCATCCGCCGATGGCGCTGCGCGTGAATATCCGGCGCAGCACCGTCGAGCACGCGCTGGCGCGGCTCGAAGGCGTCGGCATCGACGCCGTGGCGCGCGGCGACAGCGGCATCCTGCTGAGCCGCCCCGCACCGGTCGCCCGGCTGCCGGGCTTTGCCGCCGGCGAGTTGTCGGTGCAGGACCTCGGCGCGCAACGGGCTGCGGCGCTGCTCGACGCGCAACCCGGCATGCGCGTGCTGGACGCCTGCGCCGCGCCCGGCGGCAAGGCGTCCCACCTGCTGGAATGCGCCGACGTCGACCTGCTCGCACTTGACCTCGGGGCGCAGCGCGCGCAACGCATCGGCGAGAACTTCGAACGGCTCGGGCTGAAGGCGACGATCGTGGTCGGCGATGCGGGCAAGCCCGACACATGGTGGGATGGTCGCGCGTTCGACCGCATACTGGCCGATGTGCCGTGCAGCGCTTCGGGCGTCGTGCGCCGTCATCCGGATGCGAAATGGCTGCGCCGGCCGGCAGACATCGCGGGCTTTGCCCGCCAACAGCGCACGCTGCTCGACGCCCTTTGGCGCGTGCTCGCTCCCGGTGGTAAATTGCTCTATGCCACCTGCTCGGTGTTCCGGGCTGAAAACGAGGATCAGGTGGCATCCTTCGTCGATCGTCATTCCGATTGTCTGCGCCTGAGCCCATGTGGAGCGCCCGACCTGCAACTGCTGCCGACCGCCGAACATGATGGCTTCTACTACGCACTGCTGCAGAAGCGGGCCGGCACTGACTGACGCCCTGCGTGCACTGCTGTGCGCGCTGCTGCTGGCCCTGTGCGCCGGGCACGCGGCGGCCAGCGGCGTCGTCATGCGTGACGTCAGGCTGGACCACTCGGATGAAGGCTATCAGCTGACGACGGACATCGCCGTCACGCTGTCGCCCCGGCTGGCCGAAGCCGTCACGCGCGGCGTGGCACTGTACTTCGTGCTCGAGTTCGAAATCAGCCGGCCGCGCTGGTACTGGCTTGACGAAAACGTCGTCGAGCGCACCCAGACCTATCGGCTCAGCTATCACGCACTGACCCGCCAGTACCGCGTGTCGACCGGCGCACTGCACCAGAGCTTCGAAACGCTGGAAGACGCGTTGAAACTGGTCGGCCGCCTGTACAACTGGCCGGTGGTCGAGCAGGACCGCCTGAAAGCGGGCGAGAGCTATGTCGCGTCATTGCGCCTGCAGCTCGACGTCACGCAGCTTCCCAAGCCCTTCCAGCTCAGTGCCATGAGCAATCGCGACTGGACGCTCGAATCGGAATGGCAGCGCTGGGGCTTCACCGCGCAACCCCGGAGCCCGCCGCAATGAGGCTCTTCATCGTCGCAAGCACGGCGCTGAGCGGCGTGCTGCTGCTGCTGCTGTCGCTGGCCAGCGAGAACACCACGCTGTTCGCGAGCAGCTATCCGCTGTTGCTGAGCCTGAACATCGGGGTGGCGGTCGGCCTGCTCGGACTGGTCGCATGGCTGGTGTCGCAGCTGCTGCGCGACCACCGCGCCGCGGTGTTCGGCTCGCGCCTGAAGCTGCGCCTGTTCGCCGCATTCGCGGCACTTGCCGTGGCGCCGGGCGCCTTGCTCTACGTGCTGTCGGTGAATTTCGTGTCGCGCTCGGTCGACTCGTGGTTCAACGTGCGCATCGAACAGGCGCTCGAAGGCGGGCTGATACTCGGGCGCAACACACTCGACTATCTGTCGGCCGACCTTCTCGAAAAGGCGCGCACGATGGCGCGCGACCTCGCCGACACCCCGTCGATCAAGCGCAGTGCGCGGCTCGACCTGCTGCGCGAGCAATCCGGCGCCGCAAGCGCGACGCTGTTCTCGGCACAGGGCACCGTGTTGTCGACCAGCTCCGGCGAGACGCGGCTCGTACCGCCGCTGCCGACCCCGTCGCAGCTGCGGCAGGCGCGTCAGGGGCTCGGCCTGACGACGGTGGAAACCGACGATCAAGGCGGGCTCACCGTTCATGCGCTGGTGTTTACCGGCGGCGCGAGCCTGACTTCCGACCAGCCGGTACTGCAGCTGACCCAGCCGCTGCCGTCGTCGCTGGCACTGAACGCCGAAGCCGTGCAGAGCGCCTATCGCGACTACCAGGAGCTGTCGCTCGCGCGTGTGGGTCTGAAGCGCATCTTCGCGCTGACGCTGACCCTGGCCTTGCTGCTCGCGCTGCTGTCCGCGCTGGCCGTGGCCTTCGTCATCAGCCGCCGCATGTCGGCGCCGCTGTCCATCCTCGCGCGCGGTACCGACGCCGTGATGCAGGGCGACTTCAGTCCGATTCCGGCGCTCGCCACGCGTGACGAACTGGGCACGCTGACGCAGTCCTTCCGGCGCATGACGCAGCAGCTCGACGAGGCGCGCGCGCAGGCGGAGCGCAGCCGCGCCGAAACCGAAGCGGCGCGCACCTATCTCGAAGGCGTGCTGGGCAACCTGTCGGCCGGCGTGCTGGCGTTCGGCCCGTCCACCCGGCTGCGTGCGGCGAACCAGGGCGCGCTGGCCATCCTCTCCGACCGGCTGGAAGGATGGGAATCGCTGTCGCTGGCGCAGTGGCCGCGCCACCCCGAGCTGCGCGACGCCATCGTCGCGGCGATCGACGACGGACAGGAATCGTGGAGCCGGCAGATCGACATCAATGATCCCTTCGGTCCGGGCAAGACGCTGCTGCTGCGCGGCTCGCAGTTGCCGCAGGCCGGCGGCGGCGGGTTCGTCGTCGTGTTCGACGACATCACCCAGCTCATTTCCGCGCAGCGCAGCGCAGCGTGGGGCGAGGTGGCACGGCGACTCGCCCACGAGATCAAGAACCCGCTGACGCCGATCCAGTTGTCGGCCGAGCGGCTGCAATTCAAACTGTCGGACAAACTCGACGCCGACGGCCAGCGCATGCTGATGCGCGCCACCACCACCATCGTCGACCAGGTGGAAGCGATGAAGAACATGGTGAACGCGTTCCGCGACTACGCGCGACTGCCGCAACCCGTCATCGCGCCACTGGACCTGAATGAGCTGGTGGACGAAGTACTCGCGCTGTACGAAACGTCACCCGCGCGCATAGACCGGCAACTGGCGCCCGAACTGCCTGACATCAGTGGCGACGCGGGACAGTTGCGCCAGGTGATTCACAACCTGCTGCAGAACGCGCAGGATGCGCTCGCCGAAACGGCGGACCCGCAGATCAGCATCCAGACACGACGCCGCGGCACGCGCGCGGAACTGACGGTGCGCGACAACGGCGGCGGCTTTCCGCCGCAGGTTCTGACGCGTGCATTCGAACCCTATGTCACGTCAAAGGCACGCGGCACAGGCCTGGGACTCGCCATCGTGAAGAAGATCGTGGACGAACACGACGGTCGGATTGAAATCGGGAACATCGCGCCGCACGGCGCGGAGATCCGCATTGCGCTGCCGCTGGCAGCATGAAGGTCAGGGAGACATGGCTCGCATACTGGTCGTAGATGACGAAATGGGAATCCGGGAACTGCTGTCGGAGATTCTCGGGGACGAAGGGCATGACGTGACGCTGGCCGAGAACGCCGCCGCGGCACGCAGTGCGCGTCAGAGTGCGCGCCCCGATCTGGTACTGCTGGACATCTGGATGCCCGATACCGACGGCATCAGCCTGCTCAAGGAGTGGGCTTCCAGCGGACAGCTGAACATGCCGGTCATCATGATGTCCGGGCACGGCACGATAGATTCCGCCGTGGAAGCGACCCGCATCGGTGCGATGGACTTCCTTGAGAAGCCGATTGCGCTGGCCAAGCTGCTGTCCAGCGTGAAACGGGCGCTGGCGCGCAGCGCGCCGGCGGAACACCGGCCGGCCGCACCGTCGCTCGCGGGTCTGGGGCGCAGCGCCACGCTGCGCGACCTGCGGCGCCGGCTCGAACAGATGGCCGGGCGCTCGCGCGTCATCATGCTGCGCTGCGGCCCCTCCAGCTTCGCCGAACTGGCCGCACGCACACTGGCCACGCCGGGCCGGCGCTGGCTGGATCTGCCTTCCATCACCGGTCCGGTCACCCAGGAACAGCTCGACGCCACGCGGGGCGGCGTGATTCACGCCGGCGACATCGCCACCATGTCGCGCATGCAGCAGAAGAACCTCTCGTTCGCCGTCGACCGGCTCGACCGGCTGGATGCACGCCTCATCGCCAGCTGTGCGCCGGGCCCGACCGAGCTGCATCTGGCAGGCTGGGACGACGCCCTGCTGTCGCGCCTGTTCGAAGTCGTGTTGCCGCTGCCACCGCTGGCCGACCTGCGCGACGAGGTGCCGGAGCTGGCGGACGAAGTATTGAAGCACCTCGCCGACGTCGGAGAGATCCCGGCGCGGCGGCTGACCGATGCGGCGCGCCCGCTGCTGCGCCAGCACGGCTGGCCCGGTGGCTATGTTGAGCTGGTGTCGGTGCTGCGCTCGGCCGCCCTCGCCGCACTGGACGAGGAACTCGATGCGCCGGCGCTGCGCCCGCTGCTGCGCAGCGCCGGACAGTCCGCACTGCCCGGGCTCGATCAGCCGCTGCGCGAAGCACGCGAAGCATTCGAGCGCCTCTACTTCGAACATCACATGGAACGCGAAGGCGGCAACATGACACGGCTGGCAGAGCGTTCCGGCCTTGAGCGCACCCACCTTTACCGGAAACTCAAGCAGCTCGGGCTCGCCATCGGCCGCCGCACCGAAGCGCACGATTGAGCGACCGCGCGCAAGTCTGCTGCGCCGGCGGCACACCCTGCGACGGACGCGGACAGTGTGATGCGCGCGTGCCTCATGCGCTGGCGCGACAGTGTAGGATGCACGCATCACGGCCGGAGATTTCCGGCACGCGGCCTGTCATACCCCTCGGGCCGCGCGGAGCACACCACAAGAATGAGCCTGACGCACAGCGCAGGAGGGCAATCCGCTCACCTGCCTGCGCATACGCCGGACCACCCGTCACGGCTAGCGTCGACCGGGGCTGCCCACATCCGATGGCTGTCTGCGTACTGCCTGCACCGAATGGTGTGGCGCCTCTGTTCGCCAACACGACCGGAGTCACGCTATGACGCATCCGATGCGCATGCCCGAAGACCCCGTACCCCGATGATGCGGCGCAAGATCGCGCCGGGATGCGGAGTCCACGCCTGCCCATGAATAGACGGAGAACGCCATGAAGACCCGCCTGACCCTGACGCTCGAGGATGCGAAGAAGATCGCCGCCGCAGCGGAAGCCGAAGCACTGACGCGCAACTGGAACGTCACCATCGCCATCTGCGACGACGCCGGACAACTGATCTGGCTGCAACGGCTGGACGGTGCGCCGCCGATGAGTGCCCTGATTGCCCCTGAGAAGGCGCGCACGTGCGCGCTGGCGCGCAAACCGAGCAAGGCGGTCGAGGACGTCGTCAACAGCGGCCGTCTCGCGGCGCTGCGCATGCCGGTGCTGCCGCTCGAAGGCGGCGAAATGATCGTGTATGAAGGTGAATGCCTGGGCGGCGTCGGCGTGTCCGGCGTGAAGTCGAGCGAGGACGCCATCGTTGCGCGGGCCGGCATCGCCGCCATCGGCGCCGGCTGGGAACTGCCGATCTGACGTCCCCTGCGGCACCGCCGTCGCGTGAGACTGCGCGTGCCGCGTGACGGAACCGGCGGTCAGCGCCCCAAGAGGCCCTTGAGCTTCTCGCCGACCTTGTCGCGCGCCTTGTCCTTCAGCTTCTGCGTCTGTGCATCCACCTTGCTGCGCGCCGCGTCCTTGATCAGGTCGCCGAATTCGATCCTGTAGTCCAGGCTGGCGAACGGCCCGACGAGACGCACCGGCACGGTCACCCCCTTCAGCTGATCCACTGTCTTGCCGCCCTGCCCGGTGCTGGTGGCGGCCAGCGTGACGCGTGCCAGATAGTCGATGCTCGACTCCACCAGATCGATGCTGCCGGACCCGGCCAGGCGCAGGAAGGGGGAACTCGCCGCCAGATCGCTGTTGCGCGCCACGCCGTCGTCAATCCGGAAACTTGCGCTCAGTTCCGTGAAATCCGTCTTCTCCGTCGCGCTGGCCTTCTCGGTCGCCGAGCCGCCGCCCAGCGCAGACTTCGCCTGACGCAGGCGCTGCGCCAGATTGATGCCACGTATCGCCCCGTCGCGCAGGCGCATCGCGGCGGTTCCGTCCAGCGCCTTCTTCAGCGCACCGACGGTCGCACCCGCAGTGCTGACATCGAGCGTCACCATGCCGCGCCCCTCGATGATGTCCTTGTCCGTCGCGTCATGGATCAGCGGATGGATGTCGATATCGCTCAGCGTCTGCTTGAGCGCGATGCGGTTGCCGTCGGCATTCAGGCTCAGCGCACCGCTGGCTGCTCCGCGATAGAGATTGGCCGAGTAGGGCGACAGGTCCAGCCTGCCGTCGGCCGCCTTCACCTGCAGGCGCACGTCGGTGAGATTCACGCCCGACACCTTCAGCTCGCCGATGTGCACCTTGCCGCTTGCGTTGATGCCGCGCAGCATCGACAGGTCGACCGCTGCGTCATCGGGATTGCCCGCGGGCCTGTCACCCGCAGCGGCCTGCTTCGGCATGTAGAGATCGGCGTTCAGGCGATCGATGTCGACGTCGAAATCAAGCGCCAGCGGCTCCAGTTTCGTCGCCGCGACCTTGAGCCTGACCCGGCTCCCGTCCAGAGTGGTTTCGAGATCGACTGCCGCATTCCCGGCTTTCAGGTCCGCGCGGGCCGACGCCTTGACCGGCAGACTGACGCTCTTCATCGGCAGCGACGGATGCGCGATGTCGAGCGCGCCGGTCAGCGCCGGCAGCTCGAAGGCCGGGCCGTCCATGCTCACGCTGACGGGCGATTTCAGCGTGCCCTTGACGGATGCCGTGTCCTGTCGGGCATCAAGATCCAGCGTCAGACCGGCCGCCTTGACGGCATCCATGCTGCCCTCCAGCCCCGTCAGCAACACGCGCACGTCGGCGAAATGCGCACTCGATTCCGCCGTCGCGGCAACGCGGAGCTCGTCACCGCGCACACCATCGGCGTCGGCCCGCAGCGACGGCGCCGACACCTTGACGGCGATCGTCTCGCCGGCGCGAACGGCTTTCGCGTCGAACGCGAGCTGGCGTGCCTCGATCGCCCCGCCGGCGGACGCTTCGAGCCGGCTTGCGGCAAGCGCGATGTGCACATCCTTCATGTCCAGCACACCGCCCTCGACGCGCGCGTTCAGGTCATCCAGTGCGTAGCGTTGCGCCGCGAGATCGTAGTCATAGGTCGCGACGACCGCGATGTTGCTGTCCGCCGCCGGCCGGGCCGATGTCCAGTGCGCGGCCAGATCAAGCTTGCCGCGCGCCGTGTTGGCGAGCTTGCCCACCGTCAGTTCGATGCCGTCCAGCGCATGCTGCGCACCGGACGCTTCATCGCGGAAAGCGAGCGCGGAGCGCGACAGCCGCAGGCCTGCGACGTCGAACTTCACCGCCGTGCTTTCTTCCTTCTGCTCCGACATCAGGTCGTCGACGTTGAGCGAACCATCCTTGTAGCGCACGACATTGACATTCGCGCCATCGATGCGGACTTCGTCGACAACCAGCGCGCCGGACAGCAGCGGCAGCACGGCCACCGACACGTGAGCGCTGTCGACGACGGCGAAACGATCGGCGGAATTATGTTCGGACAGTACCGTACGGCCCAGATTCAGGCCCAGATTCGGATAGAAGGACAGATCGACATCGCCTTCGATATCAAGCGTGCGCTGCTTCTGTTCAAGCACCACGCGCTTGAGTTCCGACTTCACTCGTGCCGCATCGAACGTGATGGCAACGTAGATCACGACGGCGGCCAGCAAGGCGGCGATGCCGCCGAGCGCGAATGCCGCGAACTTGAGGATTTTCATGCCTTCTCCATGCGAAACAAAGTCGCAGCACGTCGCGGCAATGCGCGCCAGTCTGCGTTCGAATACGCTCAATGAGCACGACGGCCCGCGAGCGTATCAGAGTTGACGACTCGCAGCCCGGGCGCAGTCTGCCATGATGCCTGTGCTATCTTCGCCGCGCTGGACCCACCGCACACATCACAGTACAAAAGGAGATCTGCATGAGCTTCGCGTCAGAGTTCAAGGCATTCGCCATGAAGGGCAACGTGGTCGACCTCGCCGTCGGCGTCATCATCGGTGCGGCATTCGGCAAGATCGTTGACTCCGTCGTCGCCGACCTCATCATGCCGATCGTCGGCGCCGTGTTCGGCGGGCTGGATTTCAGCCAGTTCTTCATCGCACTGCGCGAGATTCCGCCGGGCGTTCCGGAGACCCTCGTCGAGTTGCGCAAGGCCGGCGTGCCGGTGTTCGCGTGGGGCAACTTCCTGACCATTGCACTGAATTTCATCATCCTCGCCATCATCATTTTCGTGATGGTGAAGCAGATCAATCGCCTCAAGCGCGAAGAGGCTGCCGCGCCGGCGGCACCGGCCGAACCGCCGGAAGAAGTGGTGCTGCTGCGTCAGATCCGCGACTCGCTGTCGAAGTGACCCGGCATTGCGCAGACAACAAAAAAGGAGCCGTCGGCTCCTTTTTTGTTGTCGCGTCCGCCGCGCGGAATCAGGATTCCGGCTCGGGCTCGGCCGCTTTCGCATCGTCGGACACGCGCTCCAGCCGATAGCCGTAGTTATAGGTAGACGCGAGCCGGTAACCGTTTTCCGGTCGCAGCGACAGCTTGGAACGCACGCGCGACATGTGGGTGTCGACAGTGCGCGTCGGCACATCGCCCTTGCGCCCCCACAGGGACTCCAGCAGATGTCCGCGCGACACGAGCCGGCCGACATTGCGGAACAGGAAAACGGCCAGTTCAAACTCGCGCTCGGTGAGTTCGATCACCTCGCCGTTGAGGCGGGCCGTATGCGAATTCAGGTCGAATTGATAGGGCGCAGCCTCCACCACCGGCAGATCGACCGCCGGACGACTGCGCCGGAGCACGGCCTCGATGCGGGTCAGCAGCTCCATGCGGCGCGCCGGCTTCACGATGTAGTCGTCGGCGCCCGCCGCCAGAGCCGTCACGATGTCGTTCTCGTCCTGGCGTGCCGTCACGAAAATGACCGGCGTCGACAACGAGCGTTCGTTGCGCAACCAGCGCAGCACGTCGGCGCCCGGCAGATCGGGCAGCTCCCAGTCGATCAACAGCAGGTCGTAGCTCTCGCGCACCGCTTCGCGCATCAGGTCACGCGAGCGCATGAACACATGGACGTCATGTCCGGCGTCGCGCAACCAGCTGCCGAGGATTTCCACCTGGACTGGGTCGTCTTCAAGCAAGGCAATTCTGGCGGTCTGCACGGGAATGAGTATCTGTGGAAAATAACCGGGTCAGATAGTGTTGACGGCAGCAGTGCCGCCGCCTGAAGGGAGCGACCGTGACATAGTGCGCCGCGTGGCGCCACTGCCCGTCACCGTCCGCAACCAGTATGCCACGCAGCCTGCGGCTCCGCGGCACGGCTGAACAGCTGATGCATCCATGCCAGGTAGTCGTCCGCGGCCTCGCCATCGGCTGGCGCCCACGGCGCAAATTCACCGGCACCCGTCGGCACGTAGGGCCCCGCCTTGACTTCGAACATCACCGACCCTTCCTGCAACGCAACGAGGCTGTGATACCGCCCGTGACCGATGTCGATGCCGGGCATCTCCAGCGGATCCAGCACGCAGCGCGACGTCACGGCGCCGGCGTCGTCGAACAGCACGCAGCCGAACTGACCGCGCAGGCACAGAATGGTTTCGTCCTTCGTCGGGTCGAGGTGGCGGTGCGGCCGCACATAGCTGTCAGGCTCCATCGCATTGAGCAGGCGGTGCGCGGGCTGTTCGTCGTGCCGGTGGATGTTGTGATGCATGCGCCGACGCCCGCTGCTCCGGGCGCGCGCCGACAGCGCATCGAGCAGGGCACGGTCGATGCGGGTCGCGCCCGGCGGATCGGCGTCACGCATACATCACGCCGACCGAATCCGGCGTCAGCCAGTCACGCAGCCCGTCGAACAACGCGTCGTCCAGCCGTACGCGCCACTGGTCGCCGAAATCCATCGGCGCGACGGCATCGGCATTCGAGTAGTGCAGGCGCACCGTGCAGCCTGCGGCCGCGCGGAACGGTTCGAGCAGACCGCGCAGGCGCGCACACGCCGCATGCGCGCCGCCTGCATCGGCCACTTCGCCATTGAGGCGCAGTTCCAGCCGGCGGGCAAAGCGGGCACGCGCCTCGCCTGCGTTGAGCAGGCTGTCGGCGACCACGCGCATGGAATTCGAGTATTCGTCGAACTGCGCCCGACCTTCGACCACCAGCACTTCGTCTTCGCGCAGCTTGCTGCGCGAAGCCTCGAACAATTCGTTGAACACCGACACCTCGATCTGCGCGGTGCCGTCATCAAGCGCCACGAAGGCCATCTTGCCGCGACGCGTCATCTGCACGCGCGAACTGACGACCAGCCCCGCGACGACAGTCGGATCACGCGACGATTCGAGCGCCGCCAGCTTGCGCCGGGCGAAGCGCGAGAATTCCTGCGCATAGCTGTTGAACGGATGGCCGGACAGATAGAAGCCGAGCGCCTGCTTCTCGTTGGCGAGCTTCTCGCGCTCGGTCCACGGCTTGCACGCGACGTATTCCGGCGCACGCGCACCCGTGCCGCACGGCGCGTCATCGAACAGGCCACCCTGATGCGCGTTGGCGGCCGCCTGCTCGGCGGCTTCCATGGCCAGCGCGACGCTGGACATCAGGATGTTGCGGTCCGGGTCGTCGCCTTCGAGCGTGCAGTCGAACGCGCCGGCACGTATCAGCGCCTCGATGGTGCGGCGATTCACCATGCGCCGGTCCACCCGCAGGCAGAAGTCGAAGATGTCCTTGAACGGCCCGCCGCTCTTGCGCGCTTCGAGTATGCAGTTCACCGCCTGTTCGCCGGTACCCTTCACCGCGCCCAGGCCATAGCGTATTTCCGAACGCGACACCGGCACGAAGCGGTATTCCGACTGATTGACGTCCGGCGGCAGCACGGTGAGCCGGTTCTTCTTCGCGTCGAGATAGAAGATGTTGACCGTGTCGGTGTTGTCCATGTCGGACGACAGCGAGGCGGCCATGAAAGCCGCACAGTGATGGGCCTTCAGCCATGCCGTGTGGTACGTGACGACGGCATAGGCTGCGGTATGCGACTTGTTGAAGCCGTATTCCGCGAACTTTGTCATCAGGTCGAACAGCTGTTCCGCGAGCGCCGGGTCGTAACCCTTTTCCTTCGCACCGGCGGCGATGGTTTCGCGGTGCTTGGCCATTTCCTCGGCCTTCTTCTTGCCCATCGCGCGACGCAGCATGTCGGCACCGCCCAGCGTGTAGCCGCCGATGATCTGCGAAATCTGCATCACCTGTTCCTGATACACGATGACGCCGTAGGTCGGTGACAGACAGGCTTCCAGATCCGGATGGAAGTAGTCGATCTTCTGCTGGCCCTTCTTGCGCAGGATGAAGTCGTCCACCATGCCGGAGCCGAGCGGGCCCGGACGGTACAGCGCCAGCACGGCGATGATGTCCTCGAAGCGGTCCGGCGCCAGCTTGCCGAGCAGCTTCTTCATGCCTTCCGATTCAAGCTGGAAGATGGCCGTGGTGTTGGCGTCCTTCAGGATCTGGTACGCGGCCGGGTCGGTGAATGGCAGCGACAGCAAGTCGGGGCGGCTGCCGGTCATGCGCTCGATGTAATCGACCGCCAGCTCGATAATCGTCAGGTTGCGCAGGCCCAGAAAGTCGAACTTCACGAGGCCGATGGCTTCGACGTCGTCCTTGTCGAACTGGCTCACCGGTGATGCGTCATCGCCGTCCTGCTGGTACAGCGGGCAGAAATCGGTCAGCTTTCCCGGCGCGATCAGCACGCCACCGGCGTGCATGCCCACGTTGCGCGCAAGCCCTTCCAGCGGCTCGGCCAGGCGCAGCAGCTCGCGCACCTCCTCTTCGGCCTGTTCACGCTCGGCCAGTTGTGGCGCCTGTTCGCGCGCCTCGGCCAGCGACAGCGGCTTGTTCTGCACCACCGGAATCAGCTTGGACAGCTGGTCACAGAAGTTGTAGCCCATGTCGAGCACGCGGCCGACGTCGCGAATCACCGCGCGCGACGCCATCGTGCCGTAGGTGGCGATCTGGCTCACGGCGTCGGCGCCGTACTTCTGGCGCACGTACTCGATCACCATCCAGCGCTTGTCCTGGCAGAAGTCGACGTCGAAGTCGGGCATGGACACCCGCTCCGGGTTCAGGAAGCGTTCGAACAGCAGCGCGTAGGCGAGCGGATCGAGGTCGGTGATGCCCAGCGAATACGCGACCACCGAACCGGCGCCTGACCCGCGGCCGGGCCCGACCGGCACGCCGTTCTTCTTGGCCCAGTTGATGAAGTCGGCCACGATGAGAAAGTAGCCGGGAAATCCCATCTGGATGATGGTGTCGCACTCGAACTTGAGCCGCGCCTCGTACTCGGGCCGGCGTTCGGCACGCACCGCCTCGTCCGGGTAGAGCTGGGCGAGCCGCACCTCCAGTCCGGCGCGCGCCTCGGCCACCATGAAATCCTCGATGGTCATGCCGGGCGGGGTCGGAAACTGCGGCAGGTAGTTCTTGCCCAGCGTGAGCGTCAGGTTGCAGCGGCGCGCGATCTCGATCGTGTTGTCGATCGCCTCCGGAATGTCGCCGAACAGTTCAGCCATCTCGGCCGGACTTTTGAAATACTGCTGTTCGGTGAAGTCGCGCGGCCGGCGCTTGTCGGTCAGCACGAAGCCCTGCGCGATGCAGACGCGCGCCTCGTGCGCCTTGAAGTCGTCCGGTGCCATGAACTGCACCGGATGTGTCGCGACGACGGCTATGTCGGTCTCGGCCGCGAGTGCGCAGGCGGCCGCCACATAGGCTTCGGTATTCGGATGCCCGGCCCGCTGCAGCTCGATGAAATAGTCTCCGTTGAACAGGCGCATCCAGTCGCCGGCGAGCTTGCGCGCCGCCTCGGGATTGCCGCCCAGCAGGGCCTGGCCGACGTCGCCCGACATCGCACCGGACAGCGCCATCAGGCCGTCTGTGCCGGTATCCCCGGCCTCCAGCCACTCGCGCCGGATTTCCGCACGCCCCCGGTGCTTGTTCTCCAGATAGGCGCGGGTCAGCAGCCGGCACAGCGTGCCGTAGCCTTCGCGATTGCGCACCAGCAGCAGCAGGCGCCAGGGCTTGTCGCGCTCGGCGTCATTCGTGATGAACACGTCGGCCGCGGCGATCGGCTTCACGCCCTTGCCACGCGCGGCCTTGTAGAACTTCACCAGTCCGAAGACGTTGCTCAGATCGGACAGCGCAAGCGCCGGCATGCCGAAACCGGCGGCGGCCTTCACCGCCGCGCCGACGGTCACGATGCCATCGACGATGGAAAATTCGCTGTGTATGCGCAGGTGTACGAACGCCGGCGCGGCCGGCGTGTTCTGGGTGTGCTCTGAAGTCATCCGGCGATTTTACGTCGGCGGCGACGCGCGGCACCGCAACATGAGGCTTGCGCTAGCATGGCCGCTTTCCCGCATCCGGCCGAAATCATGTCCAGACTCGCCCTGCCCCTTGCCCTCGCGCTGATCTGCGGCGCTGCAAACGCCGCCCCCGGCGACCGCGAATGGCCGACATCGGGACTGGATTTCGCGAACACCCGGCTGGCCGACACGCCCGGCCTGACGCCGGCCACGGTGCGCAAGCTCGTGCCGAAGTGGATCTACCAGAGCGGTATCGCGCAGACCTTCCAGGCGACACCGCTGGTCATCGCCGGACGCATGTACGTGTCGCTGCCCGGTTCCCACGTCGTCGCGCTCGACGCGCGCACCGGCGCCGAACTGTGGCGCTACACGCACAAGCGCATCACCGACCGGCTGTGCTGCGGCCCGGCCAACCGCGGCGTGGCCTTCGACGACGGCCGCGTCTTCATCGCCACCGTCGACGCGCGCCTGGTGGCTCTCGACGCAGCCAGCGGCACGCCGCTGTGGGACATCCAGATCGCAAAGCCGGACACTGCGGCGGAGAGCGGTGCCGGCCTCGGCGCCAAGGTCACCGGCGCATCCGGCGTCGGTGCGGCGGCCGCGCCGCTCGTGGTCGACGGCCGGGTCATCGTCGGCATCAATGGCGTCGGCTACGGCCTGCATCTGGACAGCCCTCGCCCGGGCGCGCCGCTTGGCGCCGTCGTCGGCATGCAGGGCAAGTTCGGCGGCGTCGGCTTCATGGCGGCGTTCGACGCGAAGACCGGCGAACGCGTATGGCAGTTCGATACCGTGCGCAAGCCGGCCGACGGCGGCTGGGAGGGCGACTTCGTTTCGCGCACGCCGGACGGCGTCGAACTGAACCGGGACATCGCGACCGAGCGCGCGAACGCCGAAAAATTTCCTGATGCCTGGGAGTACGGCGGCGGTTCCGTCTGGAACGCACCGGCCTACGACGCCGCGCGCGGCCTGCTCTACTTCGGCGTCGGCAACCCCAGTCCGCAGATGAACGACAGCGAGCGCCCGGGCGACAACCTGTACACCGCGTCGCTGGTCGCCATCGAGGCGAAGACCGGGCGCTACGCATGGCACTACCAGCAGGTGCCGCACGACCTGTGGGGCTACGACGTCGCCAGCCCGCCGGTGCTGTTCGACCATCGCGAGAATGGCCGCACGACGGCCGCCGTCGGGCAGGCCTCCAAACTCGGCTGGTTCTACGTTCATGACCGCACGAACGGCGCACTGCTCTACAAGTCAGACGCCTTCGTGCCACAGGACAACCTGTTCGCCGCGGCTTCGACGGAAGGCACGCGCATCACGCCGGGGGTGGCCGGCGGGGCGAACTGGTCACCGGTGGCGCTGGACATGCAGCGCGGGCTGGCCTTCGTCGCGGCGATGCACATGCCGATGCGTTACTGGATCAAGGAGATTCCGGCCACGGCCGATCACCCGGCGAAGCGCTACGACAGCATGGAGCCGTCGGACGAGCCACGCTGGGGGCTGCTCACCGCACTCGACCTGCGCCACAAGGGCCGCATCAAATGGCAGGTGAAAACCGGCCAGCCACTGATAGGCGGCGTGCTCGCGACGAAGAGCGGGCTGGTATTCACCGGCGAAGGCGACGGCCATCTGTCCGCCTTCGATGCCTCCAGCGGCAAGCGCCTCTGGCGCTTCCAGACGGGTGCCGGCGTCAACGCTCCGCCCATCGCCTACGTGCTGGACGGCAAGCCCTATGTCGCCGTGGCCGCGGGCGGCAGCGCCATCTGGGGTTACCGCCAGGGTGACGCCGTCGTCGTGTTCGGACTGCCGGACTGAGTGCGCCGCGCGCCGGCGGATGTCGACCGGCTTTACAGTCGCGAAAGACGTGCCATTTTTCCCGTTCAAATTCAATCAACTGAAAAACGGTGCATCCCTTGCTTGTCCCGTCGTGGCACGGTTCAACCACGTTCCCAGGGGGTCACATGAAACTGTTCAGGCACACGGCTGCGGGTATCGCGCTTCTGGCCAGCTTTGGCGCCACCGCGGCAAGCTACGACTACAACGAAACGTTCACGGGCGCTTTCGCACTCAATCTGCTCGGCACCCCCTATGTCCGGACCGAAACCATGTCGGTCGACACGAGCAGCCTGCCCGACTGGCTCGCCTCGGTTGCCCAGGACACCATCACGTCGTTTACCGGCAGCAGCGGCGGCCTGTCCTTCTGCGGCAGTGCCGGCAGCTGCCAGCTCGCCGGCGGCAATGCCCTCGGCAGCTACAGCGGCAGTTTCGTGCTTGATCACTACACCCAGGTGGGCGGCACGACCGAGTTCTCGTTTGCCGGCAGCTTCTCCTTCACAGGCGGCACCGGCGTGTTCGACGGCATCAGCGGCGGTGGCACGTTCAGCGGCAGCGACTTCTACGCCAGCGGCGTAGCCGGCACCACGGTGAAGTCGGTCGTGGGCACGATTTCCCTGCCGGTTCCGGAGCCGGCATCGGTCAGCATGATGCTCGCCGGACTCGCGGTCATCGCCGGCGTCGCGCGGCGCCGCTGCTGACCGGTCCGGGGCTGCAACGGAAGGGCGCCCGCCGGGCGCCTCAGTCAACCGCGGACAGGTTGAGCAGCCGCCGTACCGCCGGCGTGTCCAGCAGCATGACGTATTCCAGCCCATCGACGTCGTCGATGAACGACGCGATCCGCCGGAATCCCGTCCTTGCAAGCAACGCGCCGGACGCGATGTTGTCCGGACTCACCGACGCGATGAAGCGCGGCACGTCGTACGCCTGGTGCGCCCAGCGGATCATCGCCTCCAGGGCCTCGCGGGCATATCCCTGCCGACGGTACGGCGGATAGATGGTGTAGCCGATCTCGATCGCATCGGCGGCATAGGGCGCCAGATAGTCAGGCGCCGGACGCGTGTGGAAACCCGTGTGACCGATCATTTCGCCGCTGTCGCGCAGCGCCACCGCGCGTACCGACCAGGGCAGATAGCCTGGATCGGCCAATACGTCGGTCAGGCGCAGCAGCGCTAGATCCCGCTCAAGCAGCCAGTCGGCCGCCACATCCAGTCCGATGCACGCGGACAGCGCATCCAGCGGATGCGCATCGACGGACGCCGCAAGAAACTCGCAGGTCATGGACCTCAGAACGAGGCGTGGCGAAACGATATCCAATCCGGACTTTCCTTTTTTCGATGCGCGCAAGCATAGCGCCGATCCGTGAAAGAGCTTCCCCAGAAGGTTCGTGAGAGGCACCAAAAATCCCTGTAAAGAAACTTTTCTGCCCGCCGTCAACCCATGCTCATCCAAACAACAAAGAGGACGGCTGAGCCATGAACCTGAAGTCACTGAGTTTGCGCGCAAAACTGCTTTCTTCCACGGTGATCACCGTGACGCTGGGCTTTTCGGTGACGCTCGGCGTTCTCGCCTACCGCAGTCACGACGTGGTGATGGAACAGGGGCTGGCCCGCGCCGATTCGGTCGCCACCGCCGTCGCCGGCACCGTCAGTTCGGTTCTGGACAACGCGATGGGCACGTCGCGCGCGCTCGCACTGACGTTCGAGGGCATGCGCAGCACGGGCGCGCTCGATCGCCGCACCGTCAACAGCCTGCTGCGGCGCACGCTGGAGGGCAATCCGGACCTGATGGGCGTCTACACCGGATGGGAACCGAACGCGCTGGACGGGCGTGACAGCGAGTTCTCCGGCAGCACCGGCCACGACGCCAGCGGGCGCTTCGTGCCGTACTGGAACCGCGGCGGCGAAGGCGTGGCGCTTGAAGCGCTGGTCGATTACGACAGTCAGGGCGCCGGCGACTACTACCAGCAACCGAAGCTCACCGGGACCGCATACCTGGCGGACCCCTATTCATACGTGGTCGGAGGCAAGAGCGTGCTGATGACGTCGCTGGTGCAGCCCGTCATGATCAACGGGCGCTTCGCCGGCATCGCCGGCGTCGACCTTGCACTGGGCAAGCTGACGTCCGATCTCGCGCAGATCAAGCCGTTCTCGGTCGGTGAAGTGGCGCTTTACACGCGCGACGGCCTCGTCGTCGCACACCCCGAGGTCGCGCGCATCGGCAAGCAAAGCACCGAACTCCCGGCCGAAGCACTGGCCGCCCTCAAGGAAGGCCGAACGATGCACTGGCGCGACGATGCCGGCGTCCTGCATTTCCTGAACCGGGTCAGTGTGGCGAACACCCAGTCCTACTGGGGCAGCGTGGTGTCGGTACCCGAAGGCATCATCACGGCCTCGGCCGATGCGCTGGCCTATACGGCAATCGCGATGGGGATCATCAGCGTATTGCTGACCGCCGGCGTGCTGTTCGCGCTGCTCAGCGCACTGACGCGCCCGCTGCACCATCTGGCCGATGCGATGCAGTCGCTGGCCAGCGGCGAAGGCGACCTCACGCGCCGCCTGCCGGTCGACAGCGAGGACGAACTGGGCAAGGTCGCGATGTCGGTCAACGCCTTCCTCGACAGCCTGCAGCGCATGTTCGTCGAGGTGCGCGACCAGAGCCAGACACTGGTGGGCGGCATTCGCGACGTGTCGGGCTCGACCGGGCAGATCGCGAACAGCTCGCGCGCACTGGCCGGCACCACCGGCGACAACGCGGCGACGATAGAGGAAATCACCGTATCGATCGGGCACATCGCCAGCCATGCCAATGAAGCCAACACCGTCATGCTGGACACGCACGGCGCGTCGCGCCGCAGCGGTGATGCGGTACGCGGCATGGAAACGCACATGCGCGACATCGCCGGCAGCATGGAAGATCTCGCCGGCTCGCTGACCGGACTGGCCGAACGCTCGTCGCAGATCAACGGCATTGTCCAGGTCATCCGCGAGATCGCGGACCAGACCAACCTGCTGGCACTCAATGCCGCCATCGAAGCGGCACGGGCGGGCGAACAGGGGCGCGGCTTTGCGGTTGTCGCCGACGAAGTGCGCAAGCTGGCCGAGCGCACCAGCGACGCCACCACGGAAATCCGCGGCATGATCGATGCGATGCACAGCGAAACCGATCACGCGGTTGCCAGCATGAACACCACGCGCGAAGCCGTCGAATCCGGCGTCAAGCGCGCCGCCAGCGTGGCGACCGAAATCACCGGCATCGAATCGAGCATGGAGCTTGCGGCGCAGCGCGTGCGCGAGATTGCCGAAGCCACCCAGGAACAGTCGGCCGCCACGACCGCGCTCGCGCAATCGGCCGAACTTGCGTCCAGCGTGGTGCAGAGCACCGACGACGCCATCCAGCACGCGTCGTCCACGCTGGTGCAGATCGGCCGCGCATCGGACCACCTGGGTGACCTGGTCGGGCGTTTCAAGCTCTGAGCACGGTTTCGGCGGCGCGGGTCGGCGTCCGGCTACGCTGTCCTACGCCGGGCTCCGACAGGCTTGCCCGTCCGTCCCTCCTAAGATGGAGTCACAGCAGTCGCATGTGCGCTGCACCCCGCAACCATCCGGAGGTCATGTGATGAACCAGAACAAACTTGTCGAAACCCTGAACGAGCTGATCGAGAACTGCAAGGACGGCGAATACGGCTTCGACCAATGCGCAGAGCATTCCGAAGCGGCCCAGCTGAAGACGTTGTTCCGCAATCGTGCGCTGGAGTGCCGGGCCGCCGCCCAGGAACTGCAGCAGGAAGTGGCGCTGGCCGGCGGCAAGCCGGACGACAGCGGAACCGTTGTCGGCGCACTGCACCGTGGCTGGGTGTCGATCCGCGGCACGCTGCCCGGCAACGACAACGTCGCGATGCTGGACGAAGCGGAACGCGGCGAGGACAAGGCACTCGAGCGCTACCGCGAGGCGCTGAAGGAAGAGCTGCCACCGACCGTGCGCAATCTGGTACAGCGTCAGCTGGTCGGCGCCCAACGCAATCACGACCAGATCCGCGCGCTGCGTGACCAGTACCGCGCAGCCGCCTGACACTGGCGCGTCAACGCCCCGGCCGGTCCGGCCGGCGGTGCGCATGAAAAAAGCCGCTTCTCGAAGCGGCTTTTTTTCATGCCGGTCAGCGCATCAGCAGCTGCACGACCGCGACGCCCACGAACACCAGCAACCCGACGCCGGCGATCGCCAGTATCCGGGAGCGCAGGCGCAGCACCTCAACCTCCCGCACCAGCAGCGCATTCTGCTCGGCCAGCGTGCGGATGAGCCGCGACGAGGCAAGCGCTTCCTTCTGCAGTTCGCCGACCGCACCTTCGAGCGCGGCAATGCGCGCATCCGGCGGCGCGTCGGCAACGGTTTCGCCGACCGCACCGGTGACATCGTCTTTCGTACGCTTGCGACCGACTCGCTCCCACAGCGCGTTGGCGCCCTGCACGACGCCGGGCGCCGCGGCGATCACGTCGCCCCAGGGAACGGCCTTGACTGCACTGAGCAAGCTGATGGACATGCGACGGGCTCCGACGGTAAACAGGGTGTCAGTACGACCTTACCACTTCACCACGTCGAGGCCGAAGGTCACCATGAAACCGGCGGTGCCGAGCACGGCCACCTGGGCATTGACACGATCCATCTGGTATCCGATCGCCGGGATGACGGCGAAGGCAACCCCGTTGCGGTTGAACGGGATCTTGTCCTCGTAGCGGCCGGTATAGCCGAGCAGCGCGCCGGCCGTGACCTTCACATAGAGGTTGGGGCTGATGACGTCCACCGGCCAGCTCTTGCCGACGTAGTAGTACTCGCTGGCCTGATCGAAGGAATTGCGGAACCATGATGCGCCGACATTCCAGCGGGACGCCGTTTCGTACTCGAGCCCGATCAGGCCCGGCGTGTTGTTGTGGTCGGGATCATCGCTCCAGTGATGGACGTACGGACCGTACTGGAGCATGACCTTCTGGCCCGATGCGCCGCCGTCGGCATGCGCCGTGGCACCGCATGCCGCCAGCACAAGGGCCAGGAAGATTTGGCATTTTTTCAAAATTGTCGAACCGGAGTGAATGGAATTGGGGCAAGCAAGTTAACCACCATGTTCCCCCCGCGCACGAGGCGTATGCAACAAGTTATTTCCGCGATTCAGCGTCGTGGCGCAAAAATCCGGTCCAGCGACAGCGCGCCGGGGCCCGATGCAAGCAGCATCAGCAAGCCGGCGCCCCACCACAGATGCGATTCGATGGCCGCCGGGCACTCGAAATCCCACAGCGCGGGATAGGCCAGCACAGCCATCGCATTCACGGCGAACAGGCCCAGCGCGGCAAACCGGCCGGCCAGCCCGAGTGCCAGCAGCGGCGGCAGCAACAACTCGCCGGCAGTACCCATGACGGCGGCGACGGCCGGCGGCAGCAGCGGCACCGAGTACTCCTCGGTGAACAGGTACAGCGTGGTGTCCCAGTCGTCGATCTTGGTCAGGCCGGACTTCATGAACACCCAGGCGATATAGACACGCAGCGCGAGCAGCAGCAGGGGTTGCAGCATGTCGGCGGCACGCGCGAGCGGCGTGCCGAGATCGTACAGACGGGTGACGGCATTCATCGGGACTCTCCGTTGTTGGTATCGAAGGCCTGCAGCCAGCCGGCAGTCAGGGACTGCGCAATGGCCGCTGGCAGGTTGAAATCGGCGTCGGCGGACACGCCTTGTGCCCAGGCTTCGCCAAACGTCAGGCCACGCTGTGCCGCGGCCCAGAAGGCATGGTCACCGCGCGCCAGCGCGGCGACGCACACGCGCAGCCCCTTGCGCCAGACGACGGCGCACTGGGGCTGGTCCAGATCGACGCCTTGCACGTCATCGGCGTCCGCCTGATGCCGGTTCCAGATGTCGGCCACCGGCCAGCGGCTGTCGTGCAGCGCGAAACCGGGTGTCGCGCGGATAAACCCCGCTGCAACGGCCTCCTCGTCGAGACCCGCGAAGGCTTCGCCACCGGCACTGCGTGCGTCTGCCGCCATGCCGGCCAGATGCACGGACCATTCCAGCCGGGCGACGTCGGGCAGATAGGGCAGTTCGCGCACCGGCTCGAAGTTGTCCAGAAAAGAAGCGAACGTGTCGCCGTAACGGTTGAGATCGGCCTCGCGCGACGGCTCGTCCGCCCAGTAACGACGCACCAGCGCGTCGAAATAATCACCGCCGGTAATGCGGCGGCATACCGGATGCGCCAGCGCCAGCGCGGCGCCCGCATTGGCGACCGCGTTGCCGCGATAGATGCGCAGCAGCGCGCGATTGCGCCCGGCGTCGCCAGCCAGCAGCGGCAGCGCCGCGTCCTCGTGCCGCGCGTTGCGCAGCGCGGCGCCGAACAGGCGCTGCGCCTCAAGCAGACGCGACATGGCGCGCCCCCTCTCCGCACAACGCCGGCGCAATACGGTCGGCACGCGCAGCCTGATCCAGCAGCACCTCGAGCGCCGGCAGGTCGGTGTCCCATTCGATCAGCACAGGCGCCGATGCGCCGCGCTCGCGCACGTCGCGCAGCAGTGACCAGACGGCGTCGCACACCACGCTGCCATGCGTGTCGATGAGGCCGTGCTCCGTCACTTCATGGCCAGCCAGATGGATTTCGCCGACCGCCGCCATCGGCAGCCGTGCCAGCGCCTGGCGTGCGTCCTCTCCGAAATTGCAGGCATTCACATACAGATTGTTCAGATCGAGCAGCAGGCCGCAGCCAGTCATGCCGACGAGTTCCGCCAGGAATTCGGCTTCGCTCATGTCGTCGTCGCGAAAGCGCACGTAAGCCGACAGGTTCTCGATCAGCAACGGGCGCCTCAATCGGTCCTGAACCACGCCGATGCGCCCGGCGACAAGGGCGAGCGCCTCTTCGGTGCAGGGAAAGGGCAACAGGTCGTTGAAATGCACACCGCCCACGCTGCCCCAGCACAGATGCTCGGACACGAAAGCCGGCTCGATGCGCTCAACAAGTTGCGCCAGCCGCTCCAGGTGGGGCCCGGCCTGCAGGTCCGCCGACGCGAGCGCCATGCCCACGCCGTGCAGGCTCACCGGATACAGCTCGCGCGCCCGCTCCAGCGTGCGCAGTGACGCGCCGCCATCATGGAAGAAGTTCTCGCTGTGCACCTCGACGAAGCCGAGTGGCGGCTGCTCTTCCAGCACGCGGGCGTAATGCGGCTGACGCAACCCGATGCCGGCGCCGGAGACAGAAGTCTTTGTCATTTTCTCAAGGACGACGGGGTGCGGCCGCACGGGCCGCACCCGGGCCGGCCTCAGCCCTTCTTCGGCGCCGCCGTCTTGCCGCCCATCTTCTCGCACGTACCGGCGGCGACGAACACCCACTCGTTCGGTTCGTTGTCACCCTTGGCCTGGCCGGCGCAGCTGTGGCTGCCGTTGGCCGACGCGCAATCATTCGCGCCCTTCTTTGCAACGCCGAAACACTTCTCCTTGGCGCCCTTCTCTTCCGCTGCGAAAGCCGGATTGGCGATGACGCCCAGAGCGAGGACGGAAGCTATTGCGGTATTCAATGCGAGGGATTTCGTCATGTGGAACTCCTTGGGTAACGTTGGCAGATAGCCGGTTTTTCGGCTTGCACGGCAGTAGACCGCACGCCGTGCAAAACCTTACCTCGTCGCAAGGCGCTCCGAAAGAAATACGTTTCGCATCACCACAGCCAGGCGGCGCCGCGCACGCCGGAAGCGTCTCCATGCACCGGCGGAAGCAGCCGCGTCGCGATGTGGTCGGAGAATACGTGCGGCCCCCACAGCCGAGGCACCCGCTCGTACAGGCGCGGCAGCGCCGACAGGCCGCCACCGAGCACGATCACATGCGGATCCAGCAGGTTGATGACACCGGCCAGCGCGCGTGCCAGCCGTGTTTCATGCCGAACGAGACTGGCGTCGCAGGCCGCGTCACCCGCCGCCACGCGCGCAACGATCTGCTCCGGCGTGACCGCCTCGCCGGTGGCGCGCAGGTGATCCGCCGCCAGCGCCGGCCCCGACAGCCAGGATTCGATGCAGCCGCGCCGGCCGCAATAGCACAGCGGCAATGCCAGCCCTTCCGTATCCGGCCCGGCGGGCAGCGGGTTGTGCCCCCACTCTCCTGCCACGCCGCAGGCGCCGGCCAGCACCTTGCCGTCGATGACGACACCGCCGCCGACACCGGTGCCGAGAATGACACCGAACACCACCGGCGCGCCGCGGCCCGCGCCATCAACCGCTTCGGACAGCGCGAAGCAATTGGCGTCGTTCGCCAGCCGGACGTCGCGGCCCAGCGCCGCCGCGACATCCTCGCGCAGCGGCTGGCCATTCAGGCACAGGGAATTCGCGTTGCGCATGCGTCCGGTCAGCGGCGACACCGAACCCGGCGTGCCGATGCCGACCGGCGCGCACACGCCCAGCGCCGCGTCCGCCTCGCGCACCAGGCGCACGATGAGGCCGACCGTGGCGGCGTAGTCGCCGGCCGGCGTCGGCGCACGCCGGCGCAACACGGCGGCACCGGCCGCGTCGAGCGCCACCAGTTCGGTCTTGGTGCCGCCCAGATCGATGCCTATTCGCATCGCCGCCTCCGTTCGCCGGGACAGCGGACGGCATTCCGCGCGACAATCGTCTTCTTTGCGTGAGGAGCTACGGTAACCATGATCATCACTTTCAAGTCGCGCGCCACCGCCGACACCATCATGTTCGGCGACGTCGCGAAGGAATTGCTGGCGCATATGGGCAAGTCGTTCGACGCGCGCGGAATTATCACCCTCGAACAACTGCCCGACGCAATTGCCGCGCTGAAGAAGGCTGCTGCAGCCAGCCGCGAGGCACAGCGGGAACAGGCGCCGCCTGACGAGGACGAAAACGCCGACGCAGCGCAGATGCCGATGCCGGTATCGCTCGCACAGCGCGCGGCGCCACTGGTCGAACAACTCGAACGCTCGCTTTCGGCCTCGCAGCCGGTCATCTGGGAAAGCTGACCGCCGCCTGACCCGATCGGCGTGCCGCGCCGATGCACGCATCCGTCATCGCCCCTGCCCCCGAACACCGCATGAACACCGCGCATCCCGCCGACGACCCGCCACCCGAAGCACCCGACATGCCGATGGATTCCGAATGCTGCGAATCCGGCTGCGAACGCTGTGTCTGGACCCTCTATCAGGAAGAAAAGCGCGACTTCGAACGGCGCTACGCCGAATGGCTGCGCCGCCACCCGGACGCACTGGCCGATCCCTAGTTCACCGTGACGGCAGGCACGCAGACGTGCCGCCACAGCGTCGTCGCCAGCCATTGGCCACGCGCCGTCGCACGCGCCCCTTGAAACGTCACCCAGCCCTGCCTGCCGTAGTGCGGCAAGGCGCGGCGCGCGGCGGCGAGCGCATCGGCGTCGCGCGCGGCAACGAGGGCCAGCGTGCCGCCGGCCGGCCCGCGCTGCGCCCAGGCCACCGCATCGCCGTCCACCGTGCGGGCAGGCAACCCATGCTGCATCAGCCAGCCATCCACCCGCGCAAAACTGCCGATGACCAGACGCGCGTCACGCCCCGGCGCACTCGCGTCCGTCACCTCCGGCGGCGGCGCGTCCAGCCAGTCGCCGGCCAGCCCGCGCGCCACGTCGGCCAGATGCGCGTCATCACCGGCCAGTACCGCCAGGCCGAGCGACGCATCGAGCGTTGCTTCGCGCAGGATGGGCGGCGCTTCTGCGGGCGCGAGCCGGCGGGCGAGCCGGAAATCCGGATCGAGCGCGACATCGACGCAGTCACCGTCGGCCGCCAGAAGATATGCGCGGCGCAGCGTGTGCAGGCTGACGCGTTCGTCGCGCGCCGCTGCGTCCGTACGCACTCGCAGCGGCAACTCGAGCTCATAGGGCGGCGCCGGCTGCGCCAGCGTGAGCGACAGGCCGGCCGCCGTCCGCGTGGCACCGGCGATGCGCGGTTGCGCCAGCCCCGCGCCATCCACCCATTGCGCAAAGAAGCGCGTCAGATCGTGCGACGAAGTGGCTTCGAACGCGCGCCGCAAGTCGTTCCAGCCAGCGCGGCGATGGCGGTGCGTGCGCCAGAACGTGCGCAGCGCCTCGTCAAACGCCGCGGTGCCGATGCGGTCCCGCAACATCAGGAACACCAGCGCCGACTTGTAGTACCCGATGACCTGCGATGCATCGTGGGTACGCGACGCGAAATTCGCGAGGCTGTCCTGTGACAGCGGCGCCAGTGCCGACAGGCTGCGCAGCCAGTCCAGCCGCATCGCGCGTGCGGCGTCCTCGCCCTGCGCCTCCGCCTGCGCATAGTCGGCCATGAAGGTTGTCAGGCCTTCCGCCCAGTTGCCGCTGTCGCTGGACAGATAGACGCCGTTGCCCCACCAGTTGTGCAGGATTTCGTGCGGCAGGGAGGTGTTGCGGATGAAGGGCAGGCGCAGCACGCCGGTGCCCAGATAGGTGAGCCCGGCCATGCCGAAGCCGGTCGGCGTGGGCGACGACGCGATGGTGAAGGTACGGTAGGGATAGTCGCCGAGCTGCGCCTCGATGCGCGCGAGATGCGTGGCGGTGGCGTCAAGATAGCCTTCGGCCAGGCTGGCGATGTCCGGATGGAACAGCGTGCGCAGCGTGAGCGTGCGACCGTCCCGGGCGCGCACCGTACGCTGCGCCTCGATCCACGGGCCGGCCATCAGGTCGGCGCCCTCGCTGTCGACGGCCATCTCGAAGCGCATGTCGCGGCGGCCGTCACGCACCGTGTCGCTCACGCGCTGGCCCGGCGCCAGCGCACGCTGCGCCACCGGCACATCGACGGCAAGCGTATAGCGATGCGGCAGCAGTCCACGCGCGTCATGAGGCAGTGGATACCAGGCGCCACCGGCAGGCAGGAAACTGCCCGCCTCGCCGATCTGCGGGGCGAACGCGCTCAGCGTGTCGCGATGCGTCGCAGTGCGGTCAGGCGGGTCTGCTTCGATGGTCCAGCGCAGCCACATTTCGCGCGCATGCCCCGACGGCTTGAGCACGATGCGCCGGCTGCCGGCCCGGACCACCGTGGTCACCGGAGCGCCGTCGAGCAGCCATTCAACGACGCGGTGACGCGCGTCCAGGCGCAGATCCACCCGCTCGCCCGCCGGCAACCCGATCTTCGCCTGTGCCAGAAGACGCCCCTGCTCCGGCTCCAGCCGGACCGCGATGTCGAAGTGCGGCGCGGCCAGCGCCGGCACCGCCACGCACCAGAGCAGCACAAGGACGACGCGCATCACTGCGGCACCACGGCGCGGCGCCGCTCTCCGGGAGCGATGCCGAACACCGCGTCGGCCACGCCGGCGACGAGGTCGCCGCAGTCACCGTCGGCATCCCAGGGCAGCAGGCTGCCGACCTCGGTCACGCCGAGATCCCGCAACTGGTGCTCCACGCCGTAGCCATGAATGACATGCCCGCTGCCCATGAGCCCGACAACCAGTGCCGCGGGATTGGCCCGCGCCGCGCCGGCCAGCGCTTCGGCCATGGCGCGGTCCCACAGCAGCTGCCCGTCCAGAAAACGGGCGAAGGCGCCATCAGCCGACGCCTTCCCGGCAGGCATGTGCTCACCCCAGATCTGCTGCAGCCAGGCGGTGTAGCCGGCCAGCGGGCGCGCCGGGTCACCCACGCCCTCGCGCCCGGCAAGCGGTACGCCCGCCAGACCGACACGCGTGACTTCGCGCACCACCTTGCGCTCGACGTTCAGCGCGCGCAGCGGCACGCGGTGCTCGCGGGCAAAGCGGAAGATGCCAGCGTAGAGATCGGACGACACGCCCCACACCTGGCGCCATCGGGAGCGTTCGAACAGCGCGTCCTCGCCCAGCTCGCCGCGTACCCAGGCATCCAGTACCGGCTGTGCCGCGCGCGGCAGCATTTCCAGACCGATCACCATGTCCGGACGCAGCGCGTGCAGCGCACGCAGGGTGTCGAGCTGCCAGACGTGGTGCGCCGCCTCGTTGTGCGTCTCGCCGAGCAGCACGACCGACTTGCGGCTCATGCGCTCGAGCAGCGGCGCTGGCTCCGCTTCGCCCTGGCCCGGTTCCAGCCAGCGGCCGGGCACGACACACGCCGCCGCCGCGCCGGACGACGCCAGCGCGAACGCAGAACACATGAATAGCGACAGCAAGAATGTGCGCATGGTCTGCCTGTCTGATTGAACGTTGATGTCCATCCGGTGCCGTGCCGCAACCGGCCCTGCCGGTCCGCCGCCCGGCGCAATCGTTCCGCATGGATCGCGCGAAGGACGCTAACATGCGGCAACACTATCCGTTCCTACAGCTTACCGTGTCAGCGCTGCGGTCTCCGTTGCTGCACTTCATGTCGCTTTCGTGGGCCGCGCTCGCGTACGCCGGTGCCGCGCTGCTCGACCCGCTGCTCGGCCTGTCGGACGGCCAGCCGCCGGTGATCCAGCTCCGCCTGGCCGTCGCGTTCGCGCTGGTCCTGCTGTTCGGGGTGCGCCAGATTGTCCCCGTCATGCTGTGCCACGGACTGCTTGCATTGCTTGCGGGCATGCCGCCAATGAACGCGGCCGGCTCCGCGCTGCTGACCGGAGCACTGGCGGCCGGCGGCACCCATGTGCTGCGCCAGTACCCCGTCCAGCCCTTCCCTCGCATGCGCGCCGACCACTACGCCTGGTTCCTCGCCGTGGCGCTCGCGCTGTCCGTGCTGCACGGCGCCGTGCAGGCCTGGCAGGCCGTCCGCCCGTTCTATCTGTCGGACTGGACGCTGCATGCGGCGGCCGACTTCGCCGGGCTGTTGCTGCTGGTACCGGTCATCGCCTGCTGGCGCAGCCGCCTGCGGCTCGCCCCGATCGTGGACGAACTGCGGGTGGCGCTGCCGTGGATGGCACTCACCCTCGGCGCAGCCGGCGCGCTCTTCATGCGGGAACTGACCGGACCCGAACCCTACATGCTGGTGCTGCCAGCCGTACTCGTCTGGGCCGCCATCCGGATCAAGGTGCGCTGGATGAGCGCACTGCTGCTGCTGATGAATGCACTGGCCCTCGTCGGCACCCTCCGCGGACTGGGGCCATTCGGCAATGAAACGCCGTTGCGCGCGCTGCTGTTGCTGCAGACCTTCCTCATCACGATGTCCATCGTGCCGTACTCGCTGTCGGTCACGCTGACCGAGCGCGCCAACGCGTCGCGTCGCGCCCGCTCGCGCGAAGCGCAGCTGCTGGACCTGTTCGACGGTTCCATACAGGGCATCCTGATCCACCGCCAGTTCAGGCCGCTCTATGCCAACCGGCGCGCAGCGGAGCTGCTCGGATTCCAGTCCGTTGCCGACCTCATGGCCAGCAGTTCGCTGGCCACCATGGTGGCCGCGGACGACCTGCCGGTCATCACCAGCGAATCGAATCGCAGGCAGCTGGCATCCGGCCGAATCCTGCCCATGCAGGCGGACGTCATCCGCATGGACGGCGAGCGGCGCACGCTCGATTCGGTGATCCGCCAGGTCACCTGGGATGGCGAAGCGGCAACGCAGGCCACGTTCATCGACGTGACCGACGACCTGCGGGCACGCCGAGAACAGCGCAATCGCATGCTGCGGCAGGAAAAGCAGTTGATGGCCATCATGCGCCTGAGCGCCGACACCGCCCTGGCGAGCGGCGCTCGCGAAGCGCTGCGCACGCTCACCGACGTCGCGGCACATGCGCTGGACATCAGCCGCGCAAGCGTCTGGCGCTTTGACGAGGACGCGCGCCGGCTCAGCTGTCTGGACCTGTTCGACGCGCGTCGCCAGGCCGACGACAGCGGCCACTCGCGCAGTGCGATGCTCGACGTGGACGTCTATCCGCGCTATGTCGCCGCACTCCGGCAGGGCCGCACCATCGTCGCGAACGACGCCCGGACCGATCCGACCACGGCCGACCTGGCAAGCTATCTGGAAAGCGAGGGCATCGTCGCCATATTGGACGCGCCGGTCTTCCTCGACGGCATGCTGGCCGGCGTCGTGTGCCTGGAACAGGCCGGCCGGCCACGCGACTGGGCGCACGACGAGGTGCGTTTCGCGAGCGAACTGGCCACGCTGCTCGGCCGCTTTCTCGTCGCGCGCGAGCGCAGTACCGCGCTTGACGAACAGGCGCGGCTGCTCGCCATCCTCGACGCGACACCGGACTACGTGTCTACGGTGGATACCGAGCGCAACGTGCTCTATCTGAACCTTGCCGCGCGGCGCATGCTCGGTCTGCCGGACCGGCAGCTGCCGGAACATCTGCGGGTCGAGGACCTGTATCCGCCTGACGGCCTGCGCCACTATGTCGACGAGGAAATGCCGGCGGTGCACGCGCTCGGGCTCTGGGTCGGCGAGACGACGCTGCGCAGCCGCAGCGGCATTGATCTTCCGGTGTCGGCGGTCCGTCTGGCGCACCGGGACAGCACCGGCAAGGTGCTGTTCGTGTCCAGCGTGCTGCGCGACATCAGCGACCAGAAGCGCAACGAACAGGCGCTGCGCGTAGCCAACGAAACGCTGGAACAGCGCGTGGAGGAACGCACGCAGGAGCTGGCCCAGGCCAATGACAGGCTCAAGGATCTGGATCGCCTGAAATCCATGTTCATCGCGTCCATGTCACACGAGCTGCGCACCCCGCTCAATTCCATCATCGGCTTCACCGGCGTGGTGCTCGCCGGCATGGCCGGCGAGCTGACGACGCGCCAGCAGGACCAGCTGCAGCGCGTCTATGGCTCGGCCCGCCACCTGCTCGCATTGATCACCGACGTCATCGACATTTCGAAGATCGAAGCCGGCTTCATCGACACCTTCGAAGAGCGCTTCGAAGTGAGTGCCGTCATTGACGAAGCGGTCCAGTCGGTGCGCGCCGCGGCACGCGACAAGCAGATCGACATCCGGGTATCCGTGCCCGCCGGCGTCATGGTCCAGGCGGACCGCCGGCGCCTGCTGCAATGCGTGCTGAATCTCGCAAGCAACGCGGTAAAGTACACCATCGAAGGTCATATCACCGTGGAGGCCCGCGTGCGTGGAAGCTGGCTCGACATCATCGTCGAGGACACCGGTATCGGCATGGATGAAGGCGGCCTGGCCCGCCTGTTCCGGCCATTCGAACGCATCGACTCCCAGCTGCGCGTCAGGACGCCCGGCACCGGCCTCGGCCTCTATCTGACGCGCAAGATCATGACCGAACTGCTGGCGGGTTCGATCGAGGTCAGCAGCACGCCCGGCGTCGGCAGCCGCTTCGCGCTGCACCTGCCGCGCGAGGGCTCGGGACGCGCGGAACAAGGGGGGCACCCGTGAAGACAGCACTGGTGATCGAGGACAACGAGAACAATCTCGAACTGATCACCTTCATCCTGCACGCGAGCGGTTATGCCACGCGTTGCGCGATGAACGGCCTGGACGGCGTACGCGAGGCGCTGCGCGAACGGCCCGACTTCATCCTGCTGGACATCCAGTTGCCCGACATCGACGGCATCGAGGTGGCGCGACGCATCCGGGCCAGCGAAAGCGGACTGCCGGTGCCGATGATCGCGGTCACGTCGTTCGCCATGGCGGGCGACCGCGAACGTGTGCTCGCAGCCGGCTGCAATGGATACATTGAAAAGCCCATCGACCCGATGCGGGTGATGACACAGATCGAAGACGTGCTGGCGAGAACTCCCTGATGGACATCCTGGTAGCCGAAGACGACGAAAACTCCCGCCTGATGCTGTGCGCCGCCCTGGAAGCCCGTGGCCACACGGTGCGCCCGGCCGCCGACGGCCGGCAGGCACTCGCGCTGGCGCAGGCGGCGCCGCCGGACCTCATCGTCTCCGACATCCTGATGCCCGAGCTGGACGGCTACGGCCTGTGCCGCGCGATACGCGCGCACCCGCAGCTGTCCGGCACGCCCTTCGTCTTCTACACCGCCACCTATACCGACCGGCGCGACGAGGAGCTGTCCTACCGGCTCGGCGCCGACCGCTTCATCGTCAAGCCGTGTGAAATCGACACGCTCATGCGCGAACTGGAGTCGGCCGTCACGAAGCGCTCGGTCCGTCCGACGGCCGGCGACTCCGACCTGCTCTATGCGGAACGGCTGCGCGACAAGCTCGACAAGAAGATTTCGGAGCTCGAAGCCGAGCGGGCGCGCCTGCGCGACTTCGCCGAAGCCGCGGCCGACTGGTTCTGGGAGACCGACGCCGAAGGCAGCATCGTGCTGACATCCGACGGCGCCTGGCCACTGCGCGGCCTGACGCTGCAGGGCCTGTTCGCGATGCGCCGTTCCGGCCCGCAACGGCACGAGGACCTGACCGAGATCACGCGCGCCTTCCGGCCATTCCGCGACATCGTGATCGACTGGCGCCAGCAGGACGGCAGCGTTCGCATCATGGCGCTTTCGGGCCGCCCCTTTCGCGACGATGCCGGCAACATCCGCGGCTACCGCGGCAGCGCACGGGACGTCAGCCGCCAGGTGCGCGCGGAGGAAGAGCTGCGCGCACTCAATCACGAACTGGACGAGCGCGTACGCAGCCGCACCTCCAGCCTGAAGGCGGCGTTCGAGGAACTGGAGAGTTTCAGCTATTCGGTGTCGCACGACCTGCGCGGACCGCTGCGGGCGATCCACGGCTTCGCCAGCGTGCTCGACAGCGAACTGACCCAGCCCGCGGTGACCGGCCTGTCCGACACCGCCCTGAGCTCGCTGCAGCGCATCCTGCGCGCCGCACTGCGCATGGAACATCTGGTCGATGACCTGCTGGAACTGTCGCGCGTGACCCGCTTGCCGCTGCAGCGCCAGCCGGTCGACCTCAGCGCGCTCGCCCAGGAAATCTGCGACTCGATGCGGGCGAGCGATCCGGCGCGCGACTGCGAAATCAGCATCCAGCCCGGCATGCTTGTGGCGGGTGACGTCGGGCTGCTGCGCATCGCGCTGGACAACCTGCTGCGCAACGCGTGGAAGTTCTCGGCGCCGACACCGCACGCACGCATCGAAGTGGGCAGCGAAGGCAAGGGCAGCCACGTTGTCATCTACGTACGGGACAACGGCGTGGGCTTTGACATGGCGCACTCGGACAAGCTGTTCAGCCCGTTCAACCGGCTGCACCGCGAGGGCGAATTCGACGGCACGGGCATAGGCCTGGCGCTGGTGCAACGCATCATCCGCCGCCACAATGGCCGCGTCTGGGCACGCGCCGAACCGGGCACCGGCGCCACGTTCTGCTTCACGCTGGGCGACAGCGACAGCGACAGCGCCACGCCGCAGATCGCGGCCTGAATCGCCCGTTCAGCGCCGGCCGACCCACAACACGCCGGCGACGACCAGCACGGTGCCCGCGAGCTGGAGCGCGGACAGCGGTTCATCCAGCAGCGTCCATGCCAGGAATACCGTGATGACCGGGCCCGTGCTGCCCACCAGCGCGGCCGTCTGTGCGCCCATGCGGCGGATCGCGGCCGACTGCAGGAACACCGGCAGCACGGTCGAGAACAGCGCCATCGCACCACCCAGCCACAACACGGGCGCCGGCTGGGCGAGTGCCTCCAGCGGCCGGACGGCGATGAAGTGCAGACACACTGCCAGCGTCGACACCAGCGTGGCGAGCGCCGAGAAACGGGTCGCGCCCAGCTTGCCGATCGGCCTGGCGGCGCCGGTCAGATAAATGGCAAAGCTGAGCGCCGAACCGAACACCAGCGCGCAGCCGATGGCGATCGAAACCGCGTCTCCCGCAACTTCGATGTCATGCACGACAGCCAGCCCGATGCCGGCATAGCAGAGCGCGCACGCGGTGATTTCACGCTTGCTGATGTGCCGGCCGTGCATCAGCAGGCCCAGCAGCAAGGTCAGCGTCGGATAGGTAAACAGCACCAGCCGCTCGAGCCCGGCGGAGATGTACAGCAGGCCGTAGAAATCCAGCATGCTCGCGCCGTAGTAGCCGAACAGGCCGAGCACGGTCACGCCGGCCCAGTCGCGCAGCGTCAGTGGCGCACCGCGCCGGGATTCGCGCCAGGCAACGACGGCGAACACCGGTGCGGCCAGCAGCATGCGCAGGGTGACCAGCGTGACCGGATCGACGCCATGCGGATAGGCAAGCTTGGCCAGAATGGCCTTGAGCGAAAACCCCGCCGACGCAATGACGGCCAGCCAGATGCCCAGCCGTGCAGAGCCCGACGCGGTAGCCATGCCTATTTTCGCCGGCCGCCGAGGATGGAGCCGAGCACGCCGCGCGCGATCTCGCGCCCGACCGAACCCGCGATCGTGCGGGCGACGGTTTTGGCCGCCATCTGCGCGAGCCCGTCCCGCTTGCCGCCACGCGGTCCGGTGGAGCCGAACACCATGTCGCTCAGCGAGCCGAACAGGCCGCCGCCGCCCTGCGCCGTCTCCGGTGTGACCGGGGCGCCGGTTGCGTTGCCGCCGGCCGCGACGTCGGCGGTCAGTTTTTCATAGGCGGACTCGCGGTCCAGCGTCTCTTCGTAGCGCCCGCGCATCGGCGAAGACTGGATGAGTGCGCCGCGCTCGGCGGCCGTCAGCGGCCCCAGGCGGGACGCCGGCGGCAGCACGAAGGCACGCTCCACCACGGACGGACGGCCCTTTTCGTCGAGGAAGGAAATGAGCGCCTCGCCGGTGCCGAGCTCCATGATGGCCGTCTCGGCATCGAACGCGGGGTTGGCGCGCATCGTCTGCGCGGCCGTCTTCACCGCCTTCTGGTCGCGCGGCGTGAAGGCGCGCAGCGCGTGCTGCACGCGGTTGCCGAGCTGAGACAGCACGCTGTCCGGCACGTCGAGCGGGTTCTGCGTCACGAAATACACGCCGACGCCCTTGGAACGGATCAGGCGCACCACCTGTTCGATCTTCTCCAGCAGTGCCGGCGGCGCCTCGTTGAACAGCAGGTGGGCCTCGTCGAAGAAGAACACCAGCTTGGGCTTGTCCATGTCGCCGACCTCCGGCAGCTGTTCGAACAGCTCTGCCAGCAGCCACAGCAGGAAGGTGGAATAGAGCTTGGGCGAGTTGTAGAGGCGGTCGGCAGCGAGGATGTTGATGGTGCCGCGCCCGTGCTCGTCGAAGGTCATCAGGTCGGCGATGTCCAGCATCGGCTCGCCGAAGAACAGATCGGCGCCCTGCTCCTCGATCTGCAGCAGGCCGCGCTGGATGGCGCCGATCGACGCGGTGGACACGTTGCCGTACTGCGTCTTGAACTGTGCGGCGTTGTCGCCGACGTACTGCACCAGCGCACGCAGGTCCTTCAGGTCGAGCAGCAGCAGGCCCCGGTCGTCGGCCACCTTGAACACGATGGTCAGCACGCCGGTCTGCGTGTCGTTGAGGCCGAGCAGGCGCGCGAGCAGTAGCGGACCCATGTCGCTGACGGTGGCGCGGACCGGATGGCCCGACTCGCCGAACACGTCCCAGAAGCAGACCGGGCTCGGATAGGGCACGAAATCGGTGATACCCAGCAGATCCAGCCGCTGCTGCAGCTTCGGGCTGACGGTGCCCGCGGCGCCCATGCCCGACAGGTCGCCCTTCACGTCGGCCATGAATACCGGCGTACCGATGTAGGAAAAGCGTTCCGCCAGCGACTGCAGCGTGACGGTCTTGCCGGTCCCGGTGGCACCGGTGATGAGGCCGTGACGATTCGCCATGTTCGGCAGCAGGGCGAGCGAAAGGTCGCCGGCGCGGGCGATGTGGAGCGGATCGGCCATGGGTCAGGTCCGGGAGGGTGAAGACGGAGATGCTACCAGCGCACGCGCTGCTTGCCGTGCCTCAGGACGCGAAGCGGAACTGCGACTTGCCGGCGCGCTTGGCGTCGTACATGGCATCGTCGGCCCGACGCATCAGGCTTTCCGCCGATTCGGACGACGAACCGGTGTACGCGACACCGACGCTGGCGCCGATGCGCGCGACGACGCCGTCGCCAAGCTCCACCGGCCGCCCCAGCGTGCTGACCACCTTGGCGGCGATGAAGCGCGCCGTGTCCATGCTTTCCAGTTCGGACAGCACGACGATGAATTCGTCGCCGCCGATGCGCGCCACCAGATCCGTGCGCCGCACCACGTGTTCGAGCTGACGGGCGACCGAAGCCAGCACGCGGTCACCGGCCTCGTGGCCGAGGCTGTCATTGACCTGCTTGAAGCCGTCGAGGTCGATCAGCATCAATGCCAGCCCGCTGCCTGCGCGCATGACCCGCAGCGCGTCGTCCAGCCGGTGTTCGATGCCGCGGCGATTCAACAGCCCGGTGAGCTGGTCGCGTTCGGCCATCGCGATCGCGCTCGCCTCCGCCCGCTTGCGCTCGGTCACGTCATTGACGATGCCCTGCATCAGGTTGCCGGGCATCGGGTTGAGCACCAGATGCAGCCACAGCGTTCCCGTTGCGCCGACCGAAATCTGGAAATCTGTGGCCGCGGGCCGCTGGTCGGCGAGCGCCCGGACCATGAGCGCATCCAGCCGCGATGTATCGTCACCGAGTATCCCGCCAAGCGAATACGCCTGTTCCGTCTCGCCCAGCTGCGGCAAGCCGAGCTTGCGGGCAAGCCACGGATTCCAGTCGTGCAGGATGCCTTCGCCGTCGAGCGTGAAGATGCCCGTTTCGGCGCTTTCGAAGATGAGTCTGAACTTGCGCTCCGACTCCTCTCGCTGCGTGCGCAACTCGCGCTCGCCGGCGAGCAGGTCGCCCATGCGGGCGATCAGCGTGTTGATGTCAGCCGCCAGCCGGCCGATCTCGTCGCCGCCATGCCCGTGCGGCAGCAACAACTGCTCGCCCGAACCGACCTGCAAGTGATGCAGCTGGTCGGAAAGCTGTTTGACCGGGCGCGTGATCACGTTCAGCACGACCCATGCGACGGCCAGTACCACCACGGCAAGCTGCACGCACAGAATGATGGCGATGAAGCGCGAGTACGCGGCCACTTCATGCTCGATCTTTCCGATGGCAGGCCACACCTGCAGCTGACCGACGAGTTCGACCGGATTGAACGGCGACGTCAGATCACGCTCCAGCGGCGGCAGGCGGATCGATCCGGTGCCGGTCGGAATGTCTCCTTCGACCGCGAGGTCCCGCCCACCTTCGCGGATGACGACCCTGGCGACCGATGCGTTGCGCACAAGCCCGCGCGCCACTTCGGCGGCCAGCACCTCGTCCCGCGCGAACGTCGCCACGCTTGCGGTTCGCTCGACCGTGGCCATCAACTCCACGATGTTGTTGTGCATGCGCTGCCGCTCTTCACGCGCGACCAGTACCGTGCTCGCCAGCGCGGCGAGCACGCCGACCAGGCCCGCGAAGAACAGGATGAGCAGCGTGGTCCGCCAGACAACACTGCTGCCGATCCAGCCGGTGTCGCCGGGCGGGCGCGGGGCGGTGTCAGTACTCAAGCTCGAACACCGCCTTCACGCGCCTGTCGACAAGCGCGCTATCCACGTAGCCGATCGCGCCGCGTTCCCGCGCGACGCGATCGATGACCTGCGCAGCATTTTCCATCACCTGTGGAGGCGTGGTACGCCCGGAGAACCGCAGACGCGCCCAGTAAGCGTTGATCTCGGCGATGCCCCGGTCAACCAGCGCGCGATAGAAACTCTCCCGCATCGGTCCGGTATCGATGACCACTGCCGCAACGCCGGACGGCAGGAACTTCACCCGCCCGAGGAACAGATGGCTCACCTCTTCCCGGCTCAGCGAGTCGACACCACTGCCTGGATTGACGATGACCGCCAGACCGCCCGCCGCCCAGGCACAGGCGCAGGACAGCGCCAGCCAGAAAGCGAGCGCGTAGCGATTGAAAACGAGCATCGCAAGTCTCAAAACACGAAATCCAGTACAACGGAATATAGCGTCAAGCTGACGTCACGCGCGGGCATTCCGGTTGCATCGATCAACAATGCCGAATCGGATGCCTTTACATGGTCGGCCTGGAGCTTGAGCGCGTAGTCGGGCGCGAAATCGTAGCGGACGCCGATACCGACCGATCGTTGATGCATGTTCAATCTGTCCACCACGGTTTGATATGCCGATTGCAGTGCTGCCAGCGATCCCGGCAGCGTCAGGCTGCGGCCGCCCGAATCGAACGACACCCTGCCGTAGGACACATAAGGCTTCCAGGCACCCATACGATACGCTGCCACAACGTTCGCGCCCCAGCCTTCGTAGGAGGGAAACTGCGAGAAGCGCTCCCATCCGAAAATGGTTTGCAGCGAGAACGGCCCGTTTTCGTACTGCGCGCTGATAGCCGCAAACGTCAGATGATGCGCTGTCTTGATCTGGCTTGCGCGCAACTGTGCCTCAGGCAGAGGCACTGACAGCAGGGCTCTCTGCACCGTCTGCAGCGAATAGTCTCCCTTGCCGTAGATGTCGACCCACGCCGCGCGCAGCGTCAGCGCCTCGCCCGCCCATTCCAGCGTGGCACCCACCGTCTGCGAGTCGGCGGGCGTGATCGACTGGTTGTAGAGGAAGAAATCGCCACGCGAGCGTCCGCCATAGAGCTTGAAGCTGGCGAGGCCGTCGCCCATGGGTTGATGCAGCGCGACGTCGATGCCGTCGAAGCGGTCCTGCGTCACCATGCCGAACAGCTCGACCGGCGAACGTGCCCCGGTATTGGCGTAGCCGACGTGGCGTGAGTCGCCGTCCGGATAGATATCGACGCCGAGACGACCGACCCTGATGTCCATCCCTTCGCGCGGCGAATAGCGCACGAAGCCCCAGGCAAGCGACGGCTCCCAGCTGCCTTCGTTGTTCAACCGGCTCAGCCCCTGCACGGTCGCCGACCAGCGCGGGCTGAAGGTGCCGACCAGCTGCACGCCGAGGCGGGTGTCGGCACGAAAGCCGATCTTGCGGCTTTCAATGCCTCCGGCCTGTTCCAGGTCGCGTCGGTATGTCACGCCGTCGCTCCTGTGATAGCCGGCACCGAGCGTGCCGTACCCGCCGATACGCCAGGTCGGGGCATCGACCGGCTCTCCGGCAGCGACGGCCGTGGATACGGCCAGCCCCAGCAGGCCCGTCGCAAGGAGGAATCGTTTCATGGTGGTATGTCCCGCGCCAGCGCACGGCATGGCGTCAAATAGTGTTCCAGTCAGGTTTTAACGGACCTTCACGTCATGCACTTGAGCCCGCCGGCGCGCGCACTCGACTAAAATCCGTCACTTACACAACTCTGACGGAAAGCATCCCATGGCTGGGCATTCAAAATGGGCCAACATCCAGCACCGCAAAGGGCGCCAGGACGCCAAGCGGGGCAAGGTGTTCACGAAACTGATCAAGGAAGTCACGGTGGCCGCCCGGATGGGTGGCGGCGACCCGAATTTCAATCCGCGGCTGCGCATGGCCGTCGACAAGGCCAAGGGCGAGAACATGCCCGGCGAGAACATCGAACGCGCGATCAAGCGGGGCACCGGTGAGCTCGACGGCGTGAACTACGAAGAGATCCGCTACGAAGGGTACGGCATCGGGGGTGCCGCCGTCATGGTGGACTGCCTGACCGACAACCGCATCCGTACCGTGGCCGACGTGCGCCACGCATTTTCCAAGAACGGCGGCAATCTGGGCACCGACGGCTCGGTCGCCTTCATGTTCAAGCATTGCGGCCAGTTCATCTTCGCCCCCGGTACGGCGGAAGACGCACTGATGGAAGCCGCGCTGGAAGCGGGCGCGGAGGACGTCATCAACAACGAGGACGGCTCGATCGAGGTACTCAGCCCGCCCGGCGATTTCGTGGCCGTGAAGGACGCACTCGAAAAAGCCGGTTTCAAGCCCGAATTCGCGGAGGTGACGATGAAGCCGCTGAGCGAGCATCCGGTCACCGGCGACGATGCGGTCCGCATGCAGAAACTTCTGGACGCACTCGACGGTCTGGATGACGTCCAGGATGTCTATACGACCGCGATCATCGACGAAGACGCCTGATCCGGCGCCATCGAACCCAACCTGCGAGGCCCTGCCGTCATGCTGCTGTCCACAACCCCCACTCTGGAAGGCCGGCCGATCCGCCACTATCGCGGCGTGGTGACCGGTGAAGCCATCATCGGCGCGAACATATTCAAGGATCTGTTCGCCAGCATCCGCAACGTCGTGGGCGGGCGGGCAGGCGCCTACGAGAGCACGCTGGCCGATGCGCGCGAGGCCGCCATGGAAGAAATGAGCGCCGCCGCGGCAAGGCTTGGCGCCAATGCCGTGGTCGGCATCGACATCGACTACGAAGTGCTGGGTGCCGACAACGGCATGCTCATGGTGTGCGTCAGCGGTACCGCGGTGTCGGTGGACTGACGCAGCGCAGATTGACAAACCCCGCATTTTCGCCAGAATGCGGACTCAGATTCAGCGCCGATTTGTCTCAGCTTGCGGGCGCATAATAAATACGGCTAAAGCGAGGGCGACCCGGTCCTGGCTTTTGCCTACCGGGTTTTTTCATGGCCACTGACACCCCTCTTCCTCCGGACAGCGTCGGCATCGTCGAGCCGCAGTCCGCCCGCTTCGATGCGCCGCTCACCCTCAAGAGCGGCGCCGTGCTGCCGGGTTTCGACCTGATGTACGAAACCTACGGCGAACTCAATGCCGCGCGCTCGAACGCCGTACTGGTCTGTCCCGCGCTGTCCGGCCATCACCACGCAGCCGGCGTGACGGCTGGCCAGCCCGGCAATATCGGCTGGTGGGACAACCTGATCGGTCCGGGCAAGCCGCTCGACACGCGCAAGTTCTTCGTGATCAGCGTAAACAACCTCGGCGGCTGCCACGGATCGAGCGGCCCGACGAGCACGAATCCGGAAACGGCCAAGCCGTGGGGCGCGGATTTCCCGATCGTCACCGTCGAGGACTGGGTCATCGCGCAATCGCAGCTGGCGGACCGTCTCGGCATTGACGCCTGGGCCGCCATCATCGGCGGCAGTCTTGGCGGCATGCAGGCCATGGCGTGGTCCATCCACTGTCCGGCCCGCGTGCGCCACGCCATCGTGATCGCCTCGGCACCCAAGCTCACGGCGCAGAACATCGCGTTCAACGAAGTCGCGCGCCAGGCCATCATCACCGATCCGGATTTTCACGGCGGCCACTTCTACGAACACGGCACGCTGCCACGCCGCGGCCTGCGCCTGGCGCGCATGCTCGGCCACATCACGTATCAGTCGGACGACCTGATGGCGGCGAAATTCGGTCGCCGCCTGCGCGAGGGCGGCCGCAAGTTCAGCTTCGAGGTGGAATTCGAAATCGAATCCTATCTGCGCTATCAGGGCGACAAGTTCGCCGGCAGCTTCGACGCGAACACCTATCTGCTCGCCACCCGTGCGCTTGACTACTTCGACCCGGCGCACGAAGCAGGCGGCGATCTGGCTGCCGCCTTCGCCCCGGCAACGGCCGACTTCCTGCTCGTATCGTTCTCGACCGACTGGCGTTTCGCGCCGTCACGCTCGCGCGAGATCGTCGACGCGCTGATGCGCAACGCGCGCAATGTCAGCTACGCGGAAATCGAATCCAGCGCCGGCCACGATTCCTTCCTGCTCGACGACCCGCACTACCACGCGGTGCTGCGCGCGTACTTCGACAACATCACGGTGTGAAGACGACATGAGCACACTCGACATACGCATCGACTACGACGTGATCGCCTCCTGGGTGGCCGAGGGCGCACGCGTGCTCGACCTGGGCTGCGGCGACGGCGCGCTGCTGCGCCACCTCAAGGACGCGCGCGGCGCCAGCGGCTACGGCGCTGAAATCGACATCGAGCGCGTGATCGCCTGCATGAAGAACGGCATCAACGTGCTGCAGATCGACCTGGAAGAAGGGCTGTACGACTTCAAGGACCAGAGCTTCGATCTGGTGATCATCTCCAACGCACTGCAGGCCCTGCACCGCACGGAAAAGCTGTTGCGCGAAATGCTGCGCGTCGGCCGCGAAGCGGTCGTGAGCTTTCCGAACTTCGCGTACTGGAAGCACCGCGTGTCCATCATGGACGGCCACATGCCGGTGTCGGACCGGCTGCCCTACCAGTGGTACGACACGCCCAACGTCCGCTTCTTCACGATCGCCGACTTCGAACAGCTGTGCGACAAGCTCGGTATCGAGGTGCGCGAGCGCCTGGTACTCGACGACGCCGGCCGGCCGGTAACCGACGAGCCTAATTTCCTCGGCAGCTTCGCGCTCTACCGGCTCGGCCGCAGCGCCGCCTGAGGCGTCAGCCGGCGCTGCGCGCCTTCGCGCGCGCAGCGAGCCAGACCAGGCCCAGCACCGGCACGCCGAGCAGCGCCGTGCCGGTGAAGAAGTATTCGTAGCCGCGCGCGTCGACGACGACCCCCGAAAACCCGGCAATGAACTTCGGCAACAGCAGCATCAGCGAGCTGAACAGCGCGTACTGCGTGGCGGAATACGCCACATTGGTCAGTCCCGACAGATAGGCGACGAAAGCCGACGAAGCAATGCCCGCCGACAGATTGTCGGCCGACACCGCAAAGATCAGGCCTCCGACGTCGTGGCCGCGCCCGGCGAGCCACACGAAGAGCAGATTGGTCACCGACGACAGCAGCGCGCCGAGGAACAGCGTCTTCATGACGCCGATGCGCGCCGTCAGGACACCGCCGATGACGGCGCCGGCAATCGTCATTCCGACGCCATATACCTTGGCAACCGTCGCCACCTCGTCCTTCGTGTAGCCCATATCGACATAGAAGGCGTTGGCCATGATGCCCATGACGACGTCCGATATGCGATAGGTGCCGATGAGCGCCAGCAGCAGCACGGCCTGCCAGCGGTAACGCCGCACGAAATCGAGGAAAGGAGAAACGACGGCGCCATGCACCCACGCGGCAGCGGCCAGCACGGGGCCATGCAGCCCCTCGTGCGCGAGCCAGGCACGTGTCCGCGCTTCGCGCGACAGCGTTTCTTCCGACACCCGCACGTCCGGCTCGCGAATCAGCAGCGTGGTGATGACGCCGACACCCATGCTGGCTGCCATCACCAGATAGGCAAAACGCCAGGGCGCGTGCTCGTAGGCCAGGGCGGTCTGATCGACCGACGCAGCGAGCCACAGCACACCGGCCGACGCAGCGATCATCGCGATCCGGTAGCCGCCCTGATAGGTCGCGGCCATCGCCCCCTGCAAGCGCTGCTCCACCGCCTCGATGCGGTAGGCGTCGAGCGCGATGTCCTGTGTGGCAGACGCGAAGGCAACGGCCATCGCGCAGTAAGCCATGCGCGACAGGTTCTGTGCCGGGTCCGTGCCCGCCATCGCGAACAGCGCAGCGGCAATCGAGAGCTGCGACGCCAGCAGCCAGCTGCGGCGCCGGCCCATGAGACGGGTCAGCACCGGCAGCGGCAGGCGGTCGACCAGTGGCGACCACACCCACTTGAAACCGTAGGCCAGACCGATCCAGCTGAAATAGCCTATGGTCGAGCGATCCACGCCAGCCTCGCGCAGCCAGAACGACAGCGAACCCAGCACCAGAATCAGCGGCAAGCCGGCGGAAAAGCCGAGAAAAAACATGCCGGCCACGCGCGGATGGGCGTAGACCTTCAGGCTTTCGAGCCAGCCGGCTTCATTCTTGAACTGCATCACGGAAAAGGAGGATCGTCGCGAAGGGCGCACGATAACAGCGCACGGCGTCCGGACACCATCGACTTCTGCGTGGCGCGGGCTGCGCCGCAACCGCCAAGCTCAGGCGTACTCGGAGAAGAACAGTCCCATCACGGCAGCCAGCGCACCCGACGCCTCGGCACACGCGCCTTCGAAACCCTGTGGTTCGAGCCGCGTGATGTGCCAGGCGGCCGGCGATGCCCGCGCGACGATGCTGGCCGAATCAATCAGCTCCGCGTCGTAGCCGACGGCACAGCGCGCCATGTGCAGCAAGGAAGCTTCGAATTCATGTGGCGCACCGCTCGCGGGATCGTTCTGCGCACCGATGGCGACGGCAAAGCTCCTGGGCAGGCGCCACTCGGCCAGCAGCGCTGCGCCGACCTGCGCGAAATCGCAGCCGATGATGTCGCGCTCCAGCACCTCCGGCGCGGCGCCGGAGGTGCGCCCTTCCACCAGCGCCTGCTCGGCCAGCTGGGGCACGTGCATGTACATGACCATATGGCCGATGTCTTCCAGCAATCCGCCGACGAACAGTCGCTCTGCATCGAGCAGGCCGCAGCTCTTGGCCGCAGCTCGTGCGAGCAGCCCGCGCATCGCAGATGCCCGCCAGAAACGCGCAACATCCATGCGTTCCGGCCGCATGCCGGAAAACACCGCAGTCACCGTCGTGGCAAGCACAATGTCATGAACCTGCTGCATGCCGAGCACGCTGACCGCGCGCGACATCGTTTCTATCTTGCCGGGAAAACCGTAGAACACGCTGTTGACGACCCGCAGCACACGCATCGTGATGCCGGGGTCGGCCGCGACCACCTTGGCCAGGTCGATGACCGAACCGTCCGGATCATCGAAGACCTGCTTCACGCGGTGATAGATGGCAGGCAGCGTCACCAGTTCGGTGGTGCGTAACGCGAGCTCCTGCGCGGTGTGTCGGGTCATGGAAAGTCAGCGGAACAGTGTCGATGAACTGAATTCGGCGAACCGCGGCAAAACTTGAGGACGTTCGCGTAACGTCACCGCGCATCAACGTCCCGCAACGCGCTGCTGCAATTGCTGCAACACCCTCCAGCCCGCCCAGGCCCGCAGCCCCCAGCGCCAGACGCGGCGCGGACGCACGACGGCCAATCCGACCAGTGTCGCAGCAACGATCTGCGGATGCATGCGCAGCCACTGCACGCCGTCACGCAAGCGATCGCCCGCTTCAAGCGCCGGCAACAGAACGGCCGATTGCGCAGCCGCCTCGTTGCGCAGGCGTCCCGAGCGCTCGATCAGACGCTCCCGGGCCAGTGCGAGTCGCAGGCGACGGCTGCTCATCTGTCCAGCATATCCCGGTCGCGTTTCAATTCATCGAGCGACGAAGCGAAAAGCCGCGTGCCTTCCGCCATGCGCGCGCGGGCGATGACGCCCGCAACAACGCCGAGCGTGATGAACAACGTGGCGAACAGCGTCAGCGCCAGCAAGCGATGGCTGTCCCACAGCAAAACGGTAAGAAGCACCGCCAGAAAGGCGATGCCGAACGTCAGGAAGGCGATGGCCAGTGCGCCATAGACAAGCAGCTCCGTCAGGCGCAGCGCCTCGTCGCGGGCCTCGACCGTGATCAGTTCCAGCCTGACCTGTACGAGCTCGATCAGGCTGGCAACAAATCCCTTCAGTGATACGGCGAGACGCTCTGGCCTGTGCGGCGCAGTCATCGGGCTCAGCGGCGGCCGAGCAACAATCCGATCAGCAGGCCCGCGCCGGCTGCCACGCCGATCGAACGCCACGGATGCTCGTGCACATAATCGTCGGTGGCGCGCGCCACTTCACGCGACTTTTCCTTCAGCGCAGCTTCCGCGTCGGCCAGACGATGGCGGGCAGACGTGAGGTTCTCCTGCATGCGCACACGCAGCTCGCCAACCTTTTCACCCGCCTGGCTGGCCGTGACGCGCAGCAACTCCTCGGCATCGGCGATCACCAGCTTGAGGTCGGTCACGAGTTTTTCCTTGGTGACGGCGGACTGATCGGTCAGTTCTGACATTGCTTTTCTCCTTGATTGATCTGAATTTCCGGCTGATTCCCAAACTAGCCGATTACGTTGCAGCACGCAACGGGCTGCTGTCGGCGCCCCTGATTCAGGCGCGTAGGCGTCGGGCTACGCCGACCACGCCGAGGCCCGCGAGCAACATCGCCCACGTTTGCGCTTCGGGCACCAGCGCTGCCACGAAAGCGCTTGCGACGAGCTGATGCGCGGCGGTCGTCACATGCACTTCGTCCCAGAACAGGTAGCCGGTCGGGTCCACACGGCAGGCGGCAATGGACTGGCACGCCGTATCGACGTTGCTCAGGCCGTACAGCCCCGGATCGGCAACCGCGTGGTTGAGCAGGCTGAAGACATCGACGCTCCGGAAGCGGGCACCCGCGAGATCCGCGTCAAGCGCGGCGAGCATCGCGGCCAGTCCATTATTGTGTTCGATCGACCGCGACGTGGCGATGCCGGCAGTCAGCGCGCCTTCCTCCAGGAAGGACGGCGTGATGCCGAGGTCGGCCATGTTCGGGACGAGGAAATCGCGCGCGCCGGCGTTGTAGAGCGTGGTGATGGACAATTGCAGATTGCTGACCGCGTTGCTGGCGGTCAGCGGGTCGATCAATGAAGCCGGCAGAAAGTAGTCGTTCGGGCCGGCCCACACGACAAAGAGTGCGCCCGGATCCGCCGCACCACCCTGGGCCGTCAGGTAGGTCGACACCTGGGCGGTGACGCCGGTGCCGTTGAACGCGCCAGACGGAATGCCCAGCGATGCCGCCTGGCCGCTGTCATCGACATAGTTGTCGGACCCGCCGCCGACCGGCGCACCGGTACGCGCGCCGCCGAAGGCATAGTCCGTCAGGTCCAGCCCCAGCGACTGCGCGAGATACTCCACGGCCACCGGGCCGTTCGAGAAACGTCCCGGGTAGTACCCGAACAGCGGGCCGGGAAACAGGCCGCCGACGCTCGCGGCGAAGTTGCCGTTGTCGGACAGGCTGTCACCGAAAGCGACGATGCCGCTGTATGCCGCGGCACCCGCAGGCGCCGAAGCCGCCCCCATGACAACCCCGCCGGCAAGCGCCAGCACCAGATTGCGCAATCCGCTCACGATGACCTCCTCCTTGTAGTTATTCGCTGCTACGACTGCCATGCGATGTCGACATCGTAGTCGACAATGAGTGGTGCATGATCGCTGAAGCGCTGCTCTTTATAGACGTGAGCGGCACGCGCCCGGGCGGCGATACCCGGCGTGGCAATCTGGTAGTCGATGCGCCATCCGACGTTCTTTGCGCGTGCCTGCCCGCGGTTGCTCCACCACGTGTAACAGTCCTCCGTGGCATCCGGATGCAGCGTGCGATAGACGTCCACCCAGCCCGCATCGCCGAGCAGCGTCGTCATCCACGCCCGCTCCTCCGGCAGGAAACCCGAATTCTTCAGATTGCCCTTCCAGTTCTTCAGGTCGATCTCCTGATGCGCGATGTTCCAGTCGCCACAGATGACAATTTCGCGCCCGCTGGCGCGCAGCGCCGCCAGGTGGGGCACGAAGGCATCGAGGAAGCGGAATTTCGCCTCCTGCCGCTCCGGTGCGCTCGATCCGGACGGCAGGTAGAGCGATATGACCGTCACGCCGTTGAAGTCCGCCTCCACGTAGCGGCCCTCGTTGTCGAACTCCTCGACCCCGAAGCCGGTGACGACCCGCGTCGGCTCGATGCGCCCGTACAGCGCCACACCGCTGTAGCCCTTCTTCTGCGCGAAGTGGAAATGCCCGGGACGTCCGCCCAAGGACCGTGGCGCGCGCATGCGTTCGTCCAGGTCGGCGGCCTGCGCCTTCAGTTCCTGTACGCACAGCACGTCCGCAGATTGCGTTTCAAGCCACTCCCACACGCCTTTTGTGGTCGCCGAGCGGATACCGTTGAGATTGAGCGACACGATACGTAACATGACTGGTTTGCCCATTTGATTGGAAAAACCCGTGGATTCTAGGCCGAGTTCCCTCCCTTGCACCGCCCCGCACCGCGCTGCGATCCTTCAACGCAGCGGGAGCCGCACATGAGCGCACAGACCGGACGGGATTTCGTGCAGTTCGCCTGCGACACCGGCGTGCTCCGCTTCGGCAGCTTCACCACCAAGGCAGGGCGCGAATCGCCCTACTTCTTCAACGCCGGCCTGTTCAACAGCGGCGCTTCGCTGCTAAAGCTTTGCGGCTTCTATGCCGAAACCATCATGGAACGCGCGCCGGCCTTCGACATGCTGTTCGGCCCGGCCTACAAGGGCATCGTTCTGGCAGCCGGCACGTCCATGCAGATGGCGCAGCGCGGACGCGACGTACCTTTCGCGTTCAACCGCAAGGAAGCGAAGGACCACGGCGAAGGCGGCACGCTGATCGGCGCTCCGCTCAAGGGCCGCGTGCTGATCATCGACGACGTGATCAGCGCCGGCACGTCGGTACGCGAATCGGTCGAACTGATCCGCGCGGCGGGAGCTACGCCGGCCGGCGTGGCGATCGCGCTGGATCGCATGGAACGCGGAAGCGGCTCGCTGTCAGCCGTTCAGGAGGTGGAACGTTCGTACGGAATGCCGGTGATCGCCTGCGCCGGTCTGGATGATCTGCTTGCATATCTGTCCGGCAGTCCGGGCATGGAAGAAAACCTGGGTGCGGTGCAGGCGTATCGCACTCTTTACGGAGTCAATGGCTGAACATGATCCCCCCGATATTGCGTCTCGCCCCGTTTCTGGTCCTGCTCGCGTTGCCGCCCTCCGCCGCGCAGGCACGCGTCTATTGCTGCAAGGACGAGCGCGGTCAGCAAGTATGCGGCGACGTGCTGCCGGCCTCCTGTGCGGACCGCAAATATCGGGAACTGAACAAGCAGGGTGCCACCGTCAACACGGTGGATGCGCCGCTGACCGAGGCGCAGCGCACCCAGCGCGACGCCGAGGCCCGGCGCAACGCCGAGATCGAAAGGGCCGCGAACGAACAGCGCCGGCGCGACGCGACGCTGCTCAACACCTACGCCAGTGAACGCGACATCGATACGGCGCGCGACCGGCGCGTGGCCGACATCGAGGCGCTGCTGCGCCAGCTGCGCGAGCAACAGCAGACGCTGCTGGAACGCAAGAAATCGCTTGATGCCGCAAAGGCCCGCTTCACGGGCAAGCCGCTTCCGGGCGGACTGAAGGACCGGGTAGACACCAACGCCGAGGACGTGCGGCTGATCACCGAGCAGATCGCCGCCAGGATGGCCGATCTCGCCGAAACGAAATCCCGCTTCGACACCGACCTGAAACGTTACCGCGAACTTTCCGGCATGCGCTGAGGCGGCTTCAGTCCGGCGCCGTCTCCAGTCCCCGCCGGTACTGGATGGACTCCGCCACATGGGCGGATTCGATGCGCTCGGCCGCTGCGAGATCAGCGATGGTGCGCGCCACCTTGATGCAGCGGTGATACGCCCGCGCCGACAGGTTCAGGCGCGCCATCGCCTGACCGAGCAACGCGCGCGCCGGATCAGCCAGCACGCAGTGGCGGTCGATGTCGGCCGCGTCCAGTCCCTGATTCGGTTTCCCCTGCCGCTGCTGCTGACGCGCCCGCGCATCCACGACCCGTTCGCGCACTCGTGCGCTCGCCTCGCCGGGCCCCGCGCGCAAGGCTTCCTCGCCCAGCGGTGCCACCGTCACCAGCAGATCGATCCGGTCGAGCAAGGGGCCGGAAAGGCGCCCGCGATAGCGCGCCACCTGATCCGGCGTGCAGCGGCAACGCGCCGACGGATGGCCAAGATAGCCGCACGGGCACGGGTTCATCGCGGCCACCAGCTGGAACCTGGCCGGAAACTGCGCGCGGTGCGCCGCACGTGAAATGGTCACGTGGCCGGTCTCCAGCGGCTCGCGCAGCGCCTCGAGCACGCGCCGTTCAAATTCGGGAAGTTCGTCGAGAAAGAGCACGCCATGATGTGCCAGTGATATCTCGCCAGGACGCGGTACCGCGCCGCCTGTAATATAAAGAATTAAAGAAAACTCAACAGTAGACAAAACAACGACTTACGTAGTAGTATATAGAAATTAATGCATCAGTTACTACAGCAATAAGACCGATTGTCAACACAGTGACTATCAATAAAGACGACTGCCATACGGAGGACAACGCCCCGCCGGCGCGAAAGATCGGCCCGACGCGCCGAAGCGTCTCTGGGCAGTACGTTTTCCGAGGGATGAAGGGGGTTGCGTTTGAGTCGACGCTTGAGCGGGACTTCATCATCCGCATGGAGTTCATCCTTGCGGTCGACGGTCTTAGGTCACAGCCGGTAACGATCCCGTTTACTGGTCATCAAGGCCGGACGTTTCCATACACGCCCGACTTTCTCGTCAGGTACCGACGAGGTCTCGCACAGACAGAACTCTACGAGGTGAAGTCTTATGCAGAGTGGAGCCAGAACTGGCGCAAGTGGAAGTCGAAATGGAAGGCTGCCAGGCGATATGCCAAACAGCAAGGTTGGCGGTTTCGCATCGTCGATGAAAGTCGCATTCATGACGTAGTCTTTGAGAACGCGCGCTACCTCGAGAGATACAAGGCGATGACAGTTCCGCCTGACACGACAGAACCAGTTCTGAGCTCTGTTCCCGTTCATCAAAAGATCTCTATAGGGCGCCTTCTTGATGAGCATCCCCGTCATGTGGTCCTTCATCTGATAGCGATACGGACGCTTGACTTCGACGTCAACGAACCACTCGATCCATTGGATCCGGGTCTCACGGTATGGAGAACAGAGTCGTGAAAAAACGAGGCGAGATCAAACGGATTGAGATCGATCGGTCTTCTGTGCCGTTGAGCGTCGGATCGTTCGTAAAGTCAGGTGAGGCGACCTATCAGATTGTTTACGTCGTCAATCTAAGTAACGTCATTGGACGGAATACGAGCAGTTCCGAGGAGGAGGTCCTTAAGATTGATAGCCTCGAACCCGTCCCCGAGCCCGGTGCGGCATCTCGTGAGGGTACGAACGAAGAGCTGGTTCTCATTGAAAACGCTTATTGGGAGAAGGCCAACAAGCGGTTCGAGGCGATAAGGCCTTTGACCGACAAGCCCAATCGATCCCGAAAGGATGTCGTTCTCAGGGCTCAAAGTCTGAAGATGGATCCGTCAACGTTATATCGATGGCTTACGAGGTACGAGCGCTTCGGAACTGTACTCGCACTCGTACCCAAGAAGCGAGGGTGGAAGAAGGGCGCTAGTCGCATTTCACCGGAAGTCGAGCGCATTATCAAAGGCGTAATCGAAGATTACTACTTGACATCTCAAAGGCATTCGACCGCCAAAGCGATTCGGGAAGTAGAACTGCGCTGTCGAGCCCAAAAGATCGAGCCGCCGTCACATATGACGGTCCGCCTGCGGATTGACCAGATATCAGAGAGGAAAAAGCTCCAAAAAAGAGGCTTCTCAGAAAAGGCTCGCAATAAATTTGCCGCTGTCCCCGGAACATTTCCGAATGCCACCTTTCCATTGGCAGTGGTTGAAATCGATCACCATCTCATGGATATCCAACTTGTCAGCGATGATCTTCGACTCCCGATCGGGCGACCGTGGCTGACATTGTCAATCGACGTGTTCAGTCGAATGGTTACGGGCTGGTTCCTCTCTATGGACAGCCCTTCGGAGTACGCCGTGGGGCAGTGCATTGCGACTTCAATTTTGCCCAAAGAAAAACTGCTTGAAGCGCTTGGAGTGGAGGCGGACTGGCCCGTATGGGGGAAGCCGAAGACTATTCACGCTGATAACGGATCGGATTTTCGCTCGACTAGCTTTATGCGCTCATGCGAGAACTACGGAATTAATCTGGAATTTCGGCCGGTAAAGAGACCCCACTACGGCGGGCACGTTGAGCGATTCTTTAGAACGCTTGCACAGAATGTGGAATCTCTGCCAGGCAGAACTGGGTCGAAGCACACTTCGAAAGGTGACGACGACCCGGAAAAAAACGCCAGTATGACGAGGACGGAGTTTGAACGGTGGGTAGTCGACTTCATTTGTAACCAGTACCACCTTTCTCGACATTCAGAGCTTGGGGTTCCGCCGTACATGCAATGGAAGTTTGGAATTTTTGGAGGAAAGAACCAGCCTCCGCTTGGCATGCAAAATAGGATCGCAGACAGCCAGACGCTGAGGCTGGACTTTTATCCTTCTGTTCACCGGGTTGTCAAGAGGACTGGGGTCTCGCTTAATAACGTCACGTACTATCATGAGGTGCTCGATCCTCTTATAAACCAAACAGATCCGAAAGGAAAAGAGAAAATAAAGTCCTTGTTTAGATACGACATCGCTGATATATCGCATATATGGTTCTTTTGCGAGAAGACCAGGAAATATATTCAGATTCCATCGTTTCCAAAGATAAAGCACGGCACCAGCCTGGCCGAGTACGATCGGTCCAGGAAGGAGCTCGCCGCAGAGGCGGATAGCCACGATTTCGTTGAGAAAATAGATTTAAGCGTTGAAAGAAATCGAAGGTTGGTTGAGGATTCTCAGGCGAAAAAGAAAAGCGCTAGAATTGAACAACAGAAATCAGTGGATCGAAAGAAATCGGTCGTTAGAAGGACGGTGCTGGCACCGATTTCGGCACCTGTTGGCGCTTCAAAGACGGCGGGCTCAAATTTTGTCGACGACTCTCTGATTGAGCCTCCGGAGGATGTAAGGTGAACGAGTACCCTCACGTGGCAGGAGCCTTTCAATACGTCTTTAATATGCCCGACGAAGATCGAATGAGGTTCATCGATGAGGATCGATGGGTTTCCTATTCGGCTGCGAAGGAGATCGTCGATGAACTCGTAGAGCTTTTGAGGATGCCTCGACGGAACAAGATGGATTGCCTCGTCATCGTGGGGGAGTCCAATATCGGTAAAACTCAGTTGATAAGGCAGTTCGTTAAGGAGCACGGGCAGCCCTATATGGCTGGTGACGAGACGATCTTCCCGGTTGTTCTCGTTGAATCGCCAGCAACACCAAGCGAGAAGGGGTTGCTGATGGCGATCCTCGAAAGTATGAAGGCGCCCTATAGCGGGCGTGATAACAGAGAGAAACTCAAATATCAAGTTGAGAACCTGTTCGCGCGGTGCAAAGTGAAAATGCTTATCATCGATGAGTTTCACTCGATGGGAAGAGGCTCGCCGCTAAAAAAGCAGGAAGCTCTGAACATCATCAAGTCGCTCTGCAACGTTCTATCTCTTCCTATTGTCGGGGTCGGGACGCCCGATGTCGAATCGTTCCTGAGTGTCGATAAGCAAATGGAATCGAGGTTTCAGACGCGTCGTCTTAGACGGTGGGAGGCGAATAGGGATTTCCAGAAGCTCTTAAGCGGATTTGAGCAGACGCTTCCCCTTAGGAATGCTTCGAATCTAAAAAATGGCGGTTCTGCTGAGCTCCTCTTCGAGCTCTGCAAAGGAAATCTCGGGGATCTTCATAGGTTTCTCAGGAAGTGTGCCAAGCACGCCATTCAGACGGGCGCCGAGGTCATAGACGTCAACCTCATTAAGGAAGTGCGTGATCGCGAGTCGCGACTTGCTCTCGGCAGCCGGTAAGCCGGAGACAGAGACGTGCGCTCGTGGCCTGTAACCGTAGAGCCGAATGACGACGAGTCCCTTTCCTCTTGGCTTTTGCGCTTGGCTATGGCTCAGGGATGCGATCCCTTAATCCTCTCCGGGTGGCTTTGGCCAGCCAAACGCGTTTGGACGCTCGACGTGGACAGAGGTTTAACGGAGCGGGATATCGGCCCGCTGTGTGAGGTGACAGGCGTCACGGGCTCTGTCATAGAACAAACCTGCTTGAGGCAGTTGGTCTCCCGATACGTCGAGGCGCCGTTAAGGTCGAACTCATCTTGGCCATGGGTGCTGTCTATTGGATCTCGAAATCGCCTTCGCACGGGCGGACTCCAGTACTGTCCCAGGTGCATTTCGGAGGATCGAGATCCCTACTACCGCAGAAAGTGGCGGCTCGCCTGGCATACATGCTGTGCCAAGCATGGGATTCAACTCGTTGATCGATGCACCGCGTGCGCCTCTCCTCTTGAACCGCATCGGTTGCATGCCTCCGATGTTCATCTGGGCATCTGCGCAACCTGTCGTCACGACTTGCGATCCGTTGCAGGAGAGGCAGCAAATCGGGATGCGCTTCGCTTTCAGGAGGTCACTGACCAGGCACTCGATCGAGGAACGACAACGTATGGCGGTCGCGAAGTATCGGTCTTCGATTGGCTGAATGCGGCTCGCTTCTTCATAGTGATTCTGCGTAACCGCGAGCGGCACGTCAGTGAGGCGGTACGCAGCCTTGTTGAACGAATGGGTATCGCTCGTCATGCAGAGGCACGTTGTGCAACGGGGTTGGCCCTCGAGATGTTGCCGGTAACTGAAAGAGCGATCCTTCTGTCGCTGGCATGGACGATGTTGTCGGTTGGCCCTGATGAGTTTGTGTCCCAGGCGAATTCTCTAGGACTCGTACGGAGTCAGCTGGTGGATGAACGACAGAGCCTGAAGGGAGTAATCGTAGAAGTTCTTGATCGACTGCCGGAACGTTCTGTGACGAGAAGGCGATCCCCTACCGCCTCCTCCGGACCCAGGTCCCGTCAAGCCGTCATGAGAATGTTCGCGCGGCTCGAGCGGAAACGACGAGTTCAGAAGGTTGATGTCCTATCCTGAACCTGGCTGCGATGAGTGCGGGCGCCTCATCGCCAAGGCGCACCGAGTCTATCGGGGCCATCGATACTGCTCCACCTGCTATGCGCGTGTCTTCAAACCCGCGCTGTGTCCAAATTGCGGTGTCTCGACAAGGTTGCCCAACAATATTGCATCTGCGATCTGCCACGCCTGTGAGAGCGCAAGACCCTGCATTCGATGCACCCGTATAGGCCGACCGATTGGCAAGCTGACGCCGTCTGGACCTGTCTGCAATAGCTGCGCGCCTTATTTTCGCAGCCCGGAACGATGCGAGGGCTGTGGCGCTTCTTCTAACAGGCTGTCACGCGTGCGCCGCTTGGGCGACGCTCGCAGGTTGTGTCCCAAGTGCGCGCGGGCCGATCACCGCACCTGTCCATCCTGCCGTCGAAGTCGTTTGTTGATCCGAGATGCCGACGGCAAGGAGGTTTGCAGGAGATGCTGCTCAGGCTCTGAGACTACCTGCCTGCAGTGTGGGAGTATCACTCCTGCTGGACGAGGTGCTCTTTGTGAAGGCTGTGGTTGGGCAAAATCCGTCGCCATTCGTCTCAAGGCGTTCGCGGATTCCTTCTCCTCGCCGCATATGGTGAAGCGATTTGAGGACTTCACTTCCTGGTTGGTAGCGACAACAGGAGCGCAGAAGACCGCGCTGAAGTTGGAGCGCTTTCTTCCCCTCTTTCTGGACATCGAACAGAGGTGGGGCGATATCCCCGATTATGCAGAACTGGTGGCAGCCTTTGGAGTTGTTCGCCTTCGTCGGTCTTTGCTGGCTCTGCGCTGGATGGAGGAGACCGGACGCCTCGTCGTCGATGAGAAGGTCAAGCGAGAAGGCTCTGATCGACGACGCATTCTGACTACGCTAGCGATGTTTGATCGGTCGTCGCATGGGTTCGCGCTTCTGAGCGGATTCCACAACGTCATGATCGCCGAGCAGCAACTTCAAGGCACATCGATGCGGACGGTGCGCCTGTCAATGACAGCAGCAGCGGGAATGCTCAGGAGAGCGTCTGTGATGAAGTTGATGCCGCCGACTCAAGCGGTGCTCGATAGCTATCTGACCAGGACGCCAGGCCAGCGGGCGGCGGTGACTCGCTTCGTTCGGTATCTCGTTGAGCACACGGCGATTGAGATGCAGATTCCACCGACAAATCCGGCGCGTGCGCACCAACTCAAGAGGCGCCGTCAGGAACGGAGGGTGTTGCGGCTCATGGATAAACCGCTGACTGACGCGGTCAGTACGCGACGCTGGCTGGGGGCGGCCCTATCGTACTTTCATGGACTGGACGCTGCAGTCGCGAGAGCGGTGAAACTTGAGCAGATCAGCAGGCGAGATGGAGGACTGTTGGTTGAATGGAAAGGGGACGAGTACTGGGTGCCGATTGTCGGCCGGGCAGCAAACAGTGGTCCCTGATATTCGTTTGAGGTTGCCAAACCCGCACAGCTGGCCAACTTGTCGACGCGGTCCGGCTTGTCCCGGGCAAGGGCATCTTGGCGACTGCCGGACGTAACATGATGTCGAGCTGTCGTCGAACAGTGACAACGCCAACGTAGCGCTACGATCCATCCACCCGTCATCTAACAGAGGGGCGTCAGATGCACCGCCAGCAATCACATACCCAGGTGGACACCCTAGGGCAGAGGCGAATCAACGTCTCCTTGCCCGAGTTGATGCAAGCACACAAGGCAACGACTTGGTCGCGTGTTTGCCTTCTTCGCGAGGGCATCCCAGCTCGTGTCATCCCTATTCTGGCCCCGAAGCTCGGCTGGTCGCAGGCGCGCTTGATACAGACCATGGCGCTACCACTCTCCACGGTGCGCAAGAAGATCTCCAATGGCGAGAAACTCAATGCTTCTCAGTCCGAACGTCTGCTTGCCCTCGTCGACCTGCTGGCAGCAGCAGAACGCATTGCAGAGCGTGCAGGAGCGCCTGAGGACTTCGATGTGTGTGCCTGGTTGGGGACCTGGCTACTTGCCCCTGCTCCTTCACTCGGAGGTCGGTCGCCGGCATCGTGTTTTGACACACTTGAAGGCTTCGCGTTGGTAAAGGGGTTACTCGGTGCGTTGGAGCATGGCATCTATCTCTGATCTGGCTTCACGCCATCCAAACATGACTTCGGCATGATATAGACTCATGCTGCCTCGTCAGACGAATATTGGCGAGGTCGCCAAAACCAGCAGGTGGGGGATGAGATGGCTAAAGCAGTGAAGAATCCGCTAAAGAACCTTCGGGCGTATCGAGAGTCGCTAGGCGAGAACCAGACGCAGTTCTGGTCTCGCTTCCTGGTCACGCAGTCGGGCGGAAGTCGGTATGAGTCAGGAAGGGGGCTTCCGGCTCCTATTGCGATGCTGGTTCTCGCGTATGCCGAAGGCTTGGTTGACGACAAGCTCTTGGGCAAGCTGGCGGCGAGGGTCGTCAAGAGGTAACGGAGTGAGTTGCTACGTTAACTGCCGCGAGGCTGTAGTGGGTTCGGTTGCGCTATGGTCTAGACCGTGGGTCTCGCGCGCACTTCGATTGGGTACCAAAGATCGAGGGGCGCGTGACTCGGTATTAGAAGCTCGGAGCGCCTGTCTATGGTTGATCCGTTGGTGATGGCTGAGGGACGGTTGTTCGGGCGAGGTTCGCTGAAGAGTTAGATGGGGGTCGGTGGATTGGGCTTGGTTCTTGCGCTGCGCTCTTGCCATGAAGGCGCCAGCTTCTTACCTCGAAGGGTGAAATGCTGAGAGCTTGGGAGGCAGCTGCTTTTGCTGGTGGAGCACGAGACATATGCGCAGTCGCACACGTCGTCTGACCGCTTCTACAGGAATAGCCGTCGCGCAGAGGCCGCTGATACGTGATCCTCAAGTGGATGTCGATTCTCTCGCCCTCATTGGCCGGCACGTCCTTACGGTAAGTCTCCGCGCACGCAGCTGACAACAGCGTTCATTGTGTGTGTCTTGCACACTTCGGACTGCTAGCGAGGCTGAACACGTCTCTGACTTCGAACGACTTCGCGAAAACGGGTAAACAGGTCTCGCTGTTCTGGGAACTTGGAGATTCCCTCCTCGAAAACCGCCTCAGCCCTTTCCAGGTGTCCTAGCTTCAAGAGGCATTCACCCCTTGAGAAAAAAGCGGTAACGCCGATGGGATTGATGCGCAAGGACTCTTCGAAGTCTTTAAGTGCCGTATTCAAATCACCGAGTTCCATGTAGGTGAAAGCTCGATTGTCGATAGCCTCGTAAAACAGCGGGAAGAGGTCAATGGCCTTGTCGTACTCCATGATCGCCTCCCGACGTTTGCCGGCGTCGCCCAGAGCGTACGCCCGCTTGTAGTGTTCGTTTGCCGCGCCGATGATCGTGTCGACGTCCTTTCCAGTGACAGTGAGGTAACGCGGAAAGTCAGTTAGCCTCAAGTACTCGTGAAAGCCCACCAGCTCGTGCGCCGAAGGCAATTCGTTGCTGATGAGTTGCCAACCATCACGGAAGGTCCGAGCGTCAATTGGAACATGCCATGCACGTACCCTTCCCCCCTTCAGTGCTTCCGGGGTTGGCTCGATCACTGTTGGCTCGTACGCCATGCAATGTGCCGTATGCGTGCCATCGGCCCAGTTGTCTACCGCAAGTACCTTGAAGGCTGTCCAGGTCCCTTCACGTTGCTGAACGATCATGTCGCCAAGCTTGACGTTCAGCATCGCGGCTTCCTTCATTGTCGGTTCGGCTGCGCTGGAAACGCTAGTGGCGAACAAGTTCGCAAATACACTGCAGACGGCAATCACGACCCTGCGCATTTGGCTCCCCTCGAGTGTTTTGCCGTTGCGGCTTCAATATCTTCTTCATCCATCGCCCCCGGCGGCCCTGTGACGAAGCGCGCCGCTATGAGACAAGCTCGTCAAGTATGCGGTTGGACCCCGCAGTTGCAGACGAAAACTGCCCAAGGTAATTCTACATGTCATAAAAAGAATGCGCGATCAGCGCCGCCATACGGACTCTTCCCCAAATGCTAGCGGCCAGCTCGCGGCCCGCTCTGTGCAAGGGTCGGCAACCGCTTCGACAGGAAGCTCGCCGAATTAGCGCGAAGAGGCGCTGGGGCAAGGGGGGCGACAACGCGACCAGCGCGATCCGATATACGCCCATCAGGCAAGGCAAAAAACCAAACTCGCAAATAGAGCGAACGCGAGGGAGGCGAGCACTGCCAGCAACGACAAGCGCTACTCCAACACCGCATTAACTGAAGCGCAAGACTACGACTACGCCTCTGCCCGGAGTGCAAGCGCCCGTAGCGCAAAGGGACGAGCGCAAGATCAACGGCTATTCGGCCACCACGTGTGCGAGCGCAAAAACACGACCGCCTGCGATGCGGCTGCAGCACCCATTATCTGCACGTATCAGCAAACATGCTCAGCGATGGGAGGCGCCGCGCTGATCGCGTGTGACACCAGTGCCTTGCGGGCGGGTGCTCGCCATACCTCTGTCGGGATCTCCTCCGTTACGACAATCTCCAGATTGCGATTGGACTGCGCCAGCTACAGCTGCGGGTCCTCGGTCTCCAACTGTCCCAGCACCCTGACCGCGTTGCATAGCGCGCTGCGCGATTTCACTCCCCACAATCCACAGAAAGCCGATCGAAGACCGACACAAGGCCCTCATCCGAGTCGCCTTACGGATCATCCCCAAGCCAGATCGCCACTTCGAAGACGCGACCGTGGAATAGCTGAAGCGGAAGGCCGCGCGGTCGCCTAGAAGAAGGTATGCCAAGAGACTTTAAAACGGCATGCGAGGAGACTATGCTGAGATCGGGCCGTCGGCTTTCCCATTTTGCAAAGATAGTCCAACTACGGGTTCCAGCCGACCATTGATATTGGGAGCCGTAAGTGCGGTTCGGGTAGAGGCCCGCCAGCATGTGATGAGATTGACCAAAAGTCCTATCAAACTTGATAAACGGTGATAAGGAGCACGCGGTGACGGCAAAAATATACTGGGATGCAGATCATATGAATTACGAGGGGATTAGCACTCCCTCAATCCTCGGCATCGGTGACTCATGGTTTTGGTATTTTCCGCTCGGTGGCTCCGTTATTAATCAAATTGCAAGCCTTATTAAAAGCGATCACACCATTTTGACGTACGGAAAAAATGGAGCCGAAGCCGTTGACTACGTCTCAGGAAAGTACTCAAAAGAGATAAGGTCTGCATTAAAGCGCTACGGCGAAGGCCTTTCCGCTGTTCTGATTAGCGGAGGCGGAAACGACTTCGCGGGTACCAATGATCTTCGTCCTCTGCTTAAACCGAATTGTACGAACGAATCTGACGCCGTCGATTGCTTCAAAGACGGCTCTGAATTCAAGTCACTTGGTTGGCTCATGAGAAAGACTACGGAGAACTACATGGCGCTAATTGGACTTATATTCGCTCACGCACCATCCGCCACTGTGGTCTTGCACAACTATGACTATGCAGTGCCCACCGGCAAGGGTGGCTGGCTAAAGCCTGCGCTAGACGACGCAAGAGTCCCAACGCGCCTTCAACAAAAATGTATAGAGCACATTATTAACAGCTTTACAAATGAATTGCAGGCGCTGGCCGCTACGAACCCTCGGAAGATTGTCTTTGTTGACACGAGAAATACTCTAGAGCCAAAGCACTGGGCAAATGAACTTCATCCAACCAAGACAGGGTGCAGGCTAATCGCAAAGAGGTGGAAGTCCGCGCTCGAAGATCTCAATCTGTTCAAATAGCGATGGCGCCTCTTTCCGTTGCACTTTTATTTTTAGGTGGCGGGTTCCTATTCTCACATCCTAAGAATTTTCCCCCGCCGGAAGACTATCTTGCTTACCACGAGATCGTAGAATGCGCAGGGCTTTGTGTGACGTATTTCGGGGCTTCCACTATTTTGATCTCCGACGACAAGAATTCTATTTTGATCGACGGCTTCTTTTCACGGCCTTCATGGTTCGAATTGGCTTTCGACAAGATATCGCCGAACGAGGACCGAATAAAGGAAACGCTTGCTTGCTGCGTGGGCGCCGTTGATGCCATATTCGTCTCTCATCCTCATCACGATCATGCCATGGATGTAGGCTCCGTCGCAGAAAAGACGGGCGCCGCCGTTATTGGATCAAAATATGTTGGTTCAGTTGCAAAGGCGGGTGCGAATTCGGAGGTCAAATTTATCGAGATTGCAGCTGAACGTTTTTATCATTACGGTCTGTTCACCGTTTCTGCGATTGAGACGCCGCATTCAGCTCCCGTTGCCTACCCCGGGGAAATCAGCGCAACGTTCTCGTTCCCTGCGGATGTCAGTGAATTTAAACAAGACATTAATTATTCGTTCTTTGTTGAACACCCCGCGCTTCGAATCTTGATCGTGCCAAGTGCAAATTATCAGCCAGGCGCTTTACGACATGTGAGCGCAGATGTCTCGATGATATCTCTTGCAGGAATATCAACGCGTGGTGCCGAGTTCTTTGATGGGTACTGGGCGGAAGCGGTTAGAGGTAGAGGTAGTGGTTTGGTGATTCCGATTCACTGGGATGATTTCACCCAATTTAATTCACCGAGCCTGCAGCCGCTTCCATATTTTGCAGACTTCATAATTACCTCTCATGTGCGAATTAGGAGTCTTGCGCGAAAGGACGGGGTGGATTTGAAGTATTTGCGGCCATTTCACAGGCATGTGTTGATAAAGAAGGAAGGCGTAGCCGAATAATAGAGCACGGTGTTCGGTGCGTACGAATCTATTTTCAAGGAAGCCGGTCAGGTGGTTCAGGAGGTTCTTGCGCGGTTAATGTCTTCAAATTGGCGGCGAGAGCTGCTACATTTCTACTACGTATTTGTGCCTCAGCCCTCTACCCAAAATTTGTTGCTCACGTTTCATTTTTCGTTGAGCCGAGTAGAGTGTGCCCAGATGAACTAGGCTAGAGCTTATCGCGCAGTTGCGGCCAAGGTTTAAAGAAAAATCGATTTGAAGATGTTGTTGATAGAAGATGTCGATGCCCTGCTCAGGGATAATTCGAGAAATGGTTCTGATAAAAGATGAATACGCCAAACAAGCTCTTTGTCGCGATAGCTGTCTCTAAGCCGGGGGGGCAACTTGAGCCGTTGCCAGGTGTAGTGGTTTCGGCTAGAAAGATGGTTGATTGGGCATCGATAAATGGCTATCGGACGCTATGTATCGATGATAGCAATGGCGAAGTTGTTTCAGTCGAACTTTTGCGGGAACGACTAAGGGATGCAATCGAGAGTATCCGGTCCACGACTGAGTTGAGCCGACTTATCATCTATTTTGCTGGCCATGGTGCAGCGCATTCTGTCGGTGACTATTATTGGATATTGACAGAGTGGGAAAGGCGCGCAACCGAAGCCATTAAAGTCTCAGCCTTGCAGCGAATGCTAGAATATTATGGACCGAAGCAGGTTACGATTATAGGCGATGCTTGTCAGGAGTTCTCATCTCGGTTTATCGATGTGATTGGTAGCGCAGTTCTTGACAGGCCTGACGAGACTCCGCAGTTTTATGAACTAGATCAGTTCTTTGCGGTTGACGTGGGAAAGCAAGCCTTCATGGTCAGAGAGACGGCTGATTCGGAGGCATTTTGTATCTTCACCAAAGTTATCTTAAAGGCGCTACGCGGCAGTGCTGAGATTAATGCTTTCGAAACGCGGGAGGACTGGTTGCTGGTTACAAGCCAGTCGCTGGCACGGCACCTTCAGAACGCGGTGGAGGTAGAAGCTGGGAAGTACGGCGTGCGGATGATTCCACGCTCTAGGCCAGGTTATTTTACTGATTGCATATACGCAAGATTTCAGTTTTATAAGGAGCCGGTGACGAAGGAGATGGGGTATCGGGGCAAGGATGTGAGGTACCTGGACAAGGAGTTTGGGAACGTCGGCGGGAAGGTTTTGAACGCTGCCGGGGAAGTGGGGAACGAGATTGGAGAGGTTGAGGTCTCCTACGGCTCCTATGAATTTTCAGCGGACGTTGAAATGCCAGGGCTGGATTCGCTCAATTCAATTCCCTCCGCGCTGGATTCGCTTGATTCAATTTCCTTTGATTATGCGCAGACTGGTCAAGACTATGTGGGCCGGCGTGAATGGCGGTATTCTGAGGACAGCTTTGAGTTTCGGAATGAAGTTTTTCTTCTTGACCCTCATGTCGGCACGGGTATTAGAATAATCGGCGCGAGCGTGAGTAAGCTTGAGTCTTCGAACGGTGAGTTGGTTTTTTTATCTCGCTCGCCCATGACATGCGAACTTGTTCTTTTTGACGTGCCTAGCCAAGCCTGGAGCGATGTCCTTATAACACTTGAAGATGGAAACACGTGCACTGCATGTGTTGTCAGCGGTTTCGTATCGACAGTCTATTTCGCAAGTGATTTTGCGTCACCCATTCTCCTTCATCATCCTTCGGACGATCCTCCAGAGAACGAGTATCGCTTCGCGGAGTTTCTCGCGCGTCTGCGCTCCGGCTTGCTTAGTGAAGATGAGATTATTGATACGGCTGCGTATCTTCGGGAGGGAAAGCATCGTGTGATTACGCTGGGTTGCATCGCGGCACAGTTTTACGATGCGATTCGCGACGTTGATAGCCTTCGGCAAATGGCAAGCTTTTACGCGCAGCATGGTCAGCCGCTCCCTTTGGATGTTGTACTTTTTGGGGGCGGTACCATTAGTGAAGAGAGCGGTCGTCTTTACGCGACGGTCCCGGCGGTGGATAAGCGATCGCCACGGACTCCAGACGAACGACGGCGTCGCTTTACCTACAAACACACCCCTGGTTTTGATCGATATCCAATAGCGGGGCGAATTCCGTGGATGCGTCAGGCATGGAGTGCTATAGAGACGGCAGTCTGCGAAGATAGCGCACGCAGTTGGCGGGACAGGGCCCTTGGTGTGATTGAGTTCCTGCAGCCGGGTGAATTCACGATGGTCAGGCCCGAGGGATACTCTGCTTTATCGGAGCTGGCAGGAACAGCGAGCCCAAGTTTATCTTTCGTGGGTGCGTGAAATTTCATTGGAGGTCTAGTATGCGCATCGTTCTCGTTCACGGTATTAACCAGGAAGGCAAGAGCGCAGATATTATTCGTGACGAGTGGATGGGCGCCTTACGCAGGACATGCTCGAAGGAAGGATTGGCGGATCCAACTATCGACATTTCGCGTATCGATGCCGCATTCTACGGCGACACTTTATTGGCGCTCAGTGCGGGGTGGGTTGCTGGGCAGACAATTGCCCTTGGCGCAGAGGAGGCCTCGGATGACTTCGACGAATTTTCTGTGAAGGCGCTGGAGGAGATGGCTCTGCGTATGGGAGCTACTCGAGAGGACATTGAAAGCGAAGCTGCGACTACAACGGTTGCACTTGGCGCGGGTATTCACAAGAAGTGGGTGAAAGCGATCGCACGTGTTATCGAGCGGATTTCCCCCTTCGGAGGGACTCTCGCGATGCGTTTTCTCGGGCAAGCGCATGCTTACCTTCGTAACCAGCATGTGAATAGTGAGATCAACCGATTGGTCGAGCCGCTGTTTGAGGATGACGAGCCGATGATCGTGATAGCGCATTCCTTGGGCACGGTGCTGTGCTATTCTTTGTTGCGAAAATTCGCAGAGAGAAATAGGCCGCGTCAAGTGCCTCTTTTAATCACTTTAGGGTCGCCGTTAGGGATCGATAGTGTGCGGAAGAGCTTTTCTAAGCCGCGCAATCGTCCTGCGGGCGTAGTGCGCTGGTTTAACGGCGCAGATCCCGAGGATTTTATTGCGCTTCAGGCGTCGCTCACGCCGACTACCTTTGGCTCGGGAATCGAGAACTACCCAGATTTTGAAAATGGCCACGACGATCCGCACTCTGTTGCTGCGTACCTTAGTGATAAGCGAGTCGTTTTTGCGATAGCGGAGACGGTTTGAATTTTTGGGATGGAGCCTCCGACTTCTTGAGACGTTGTCGGGCTCGCCATTCCCAGGGAGGGATTGGAGACGGGTCTCGCCATAGCCCCTGTCGCGCTTCCCGCGACAGCGCTTCCGCCGAAGCATAGTTCAGACGCCTTTCCGCTGGTAACTCCCTTCCATACTTGGCATAGAACCGAGCCGCGCCGCCTTGCAGCATCTCGTAATTGATGTCGCGGCCGTCGCGCACTACTCGGCCGACAAGCCGGCCATAGCGGTCCGTCTTCTCGTACTCGATGGTGACTGATTGGGAAAAGACCCGGTCCGCGAGGAACTGCTTCGAGACGCGCCAGTAGTCCTGGCCTTTCTCAGGCGCATCAATACCTTGGAGCCTCACCTTGTACTGGCGCCGGTCGGCATCAAGAAGTGTCAGGGTATCCCCATCAGCAACGGCAACAACTCGTCCGACCAGCTCTGCGCCTTGGGTTCCAAGGGATATGACGGCGATAGCCGTGCTGAGCAATAGGCGTTGCACCGATAGCTGTATATCCATACAGTTTCTTTCCCTTCGTTTCGTTCTAGTAGTGCCGTGGTGACCAGCGAGAAGTGGTATCGAAAATGGTCGAGAGTTGCGCCCTGGTACTTCCACAGTTATGCGCACGGCCGGGAGAACGTTGTTGTAGCTCACGACCGCCAGATCGTTGCGGTCGGTGTGCGTCCGGACATCGGTGCGCTCATTGCAGCTGCGCCAACGATGTACGCGACCTTGTACCAGATTGCGCGGACCCTTCATCCGCACGACCCCCGCACCTACGCCATCCGGCGCGCGCTTGCACGGGCAGACGCGCGACAAGGAGAGCTGGCAATTGAATTGCCCCCAGAGCGCGAGCGATGATTCGGATTTGTTTGATACGCGTTGTCTGGCGTCAGGGCATTGGAGCCAACCCAGCGTCCATGACAGCTATAGGAAGGCCCCACTCTTGCCGTTGAGGCTGCGCCACCAGGGGCTTGTGCCCCTGGCTACCCGACGACGTGGTCTTTAGGTCAAACCACTTGGTCGCGAACCGTTTCGAAGAACGACGGCCCGACCTCCAGTTGCAGCGAGCCATGCTTTTCCAGCAGCTTGGCGCGAAGCCTCGGTGAAGCGTGGTTCGTGAAGTCGAAGAGATAGCTATAGGTCATCTCACCGCTGTTGCCGGTCAGTTCCTGAGGTTCAGCATCGACAAGCCCCTCGGCTTCAGATGCGCTAATGCCGAGCTTTTCTGCCAAGGCCTGTGCGAGCGTCTTCATCGGCGGCTCCTGATACTCACGCCACGCCTCGTGCACTGCACTGATGACGTGGTCACCGTATCGCGACAGGTAGTCCTCTACTTCGCGACGGGTCGAGGCACCGACTGGAAAACGCTTGTCACGGAAAACGTCGCAAGCCAAGTCCCCAACCTCGTCATTGCGGTCACGCTGGCGTTCGAGCCACTTGTGAAACGGTGAACGGGCTGCTTCAAGTGCGGCTCGCGCGGCTTCTGCCGCATGCTGCAGGACGTTTTCGGCGTCAGCAGGGCGATAGCGACTCCCCTTCTTTGAAGGCGCCAGCTTGTTCCACCTTGCCAGCGACGACAAGAATCTGTCCCCATCTTTGCCGTCCTCGTGGCCGTTCCCGGGCTGGAAGTGGCTCAGGTCAACGAGGGCGTCGCACCGGGCGCAGTAGCATTGTCTTGGTTCGCCTTCCACCACATCGCCGTGCAAATAATAGCGCTGGCGAGCGTTGCGTGACGCAGACGGTGGTTCAGTCCTGGAGATTGCCGACAGCGCCTCGCTGTACTTGACGAGCAACGACCAGTTTTTGAAGCCGCGCCGTATCGCAATACGGTCCAAGGCCTCGCTATGCGTGATAGATGATTCGCGGCTGAGCTTCTTTGCTTCTCGGCGGAAGCGCTCAAGCTGCGCAGGGGAAAATGAAATAGACATGTCTTGAACTCCGCGGTCGCGGTGACTTCGATGCGCCCACACACCGAGCCAGCTGCGACCTTGAGAGGTCAAGGCAAGACTCGAAATTGACTCTCTACGCTGTCGATACGACTTCGCCTTGTGGGCGGGCAGGCCGGCGTGGCGGCTCAAGCCCTGAGTCTATCGCATGCCGACAGGGGATGCCAAAATCTGTCCGCGGAGGTCACATGGACGATTGGCGGGAGCGGATTAAAGAATGCGGAGACGACGGCTTGAGCGAGGCTTTGATTGGCGCCATTGAAGAGCTCTTCGCACGTGATAGGCACCTACTGGAGATTAATGTTCACGAGAACACCATCGCGGCCATGTTGAGGTCCTACCTACAACCCAGGGTCGGGTACGCACCGGAGGACGGGGTCCCTTGGGACGTCGATTTTGACTACAACCGCAGACAGGCGATGGTCAAGACCATCAATGGAGTTCAAAACGTGCGGCCTGACCTCATCGTTCATCGAAGGAACACGGACATCAACCACTTGGCCGTTGAGCTGAAAAAGGGTTCTTCTGGCAGCCCTGATGAAGGTGATTTGAAGAACCTCGCGGCGTACCTGCTGCCGCTTGAAGATTTCGGTTTGGGCTATCGCTACGCGCTCTTCTTGCGCTTTGGTGTGGGTGACGATGCCGGGAAGGTCGCCTGCGTTCGATGGCTTTGACGAAGACGAGACTACCGTATTTCCTGCACTCCGTTTCCAGTGCTGCATAACTTTGTCTAGGGTTGTCAGGGTCTAATGGTGCCGCAAAACGGGCCGAGCCCCTCTATAGCGTTTGACCCTTGCGTTGATCAAGCTGCTCCTTGGATTCGGGTTCTCTGCAAACCCTCGGACAGTGGCCGGGAGAGCAAAGCGACTCAATCCCGCTATCGTCTCTTGACCCGCGGTTTGCTGGCACGGTGGCGAGGAGCCGGGCGGATTCGAAGGGTCTCCAACTGCTCCACGAATTCTGCCTACATCTCGGCTGGCGTTCGATGTCGCTGGGTATCGTTCGTTTTCACTTCGCCCGGCACCTGCTTGCAATAATAGGCAACACTGGTCCTATTGTTTTGCTCCTGCGGGGCAGATCTAACCGACAAATTATCGCCTTTTGTTGCGAAAGGGCTATGCAAGGGTGACGATGGCAGCCGCAGTAGATGGACGCCGTCCTATGGAAGGTCACTTGCCATTGAACATGCACTCGATGTCCGCGTTATGAGGGGTGTAGCTGTCATCCGGCACCTCGAATATTCCTTTGGCGACACCTATCCGTTTTCCTGTCGCAACGGCCACGGGGACAAGTTTCGCAACCGGGTGCCCAGCCCTAGTGATGACCACCTCATCTAATTCGCCACCCTCCAACCGTGCGACGAGTCGGGACAGCAACGTTTTCGCCTTTGCGATGCCAACGGTTTCCATACTCCGCCTCTCCTGAATGACGCAGTTGAAGCCATCCCGCTTTTAGGGGGACGCTTGAACAGAGCCGGCGTCCGCTAACAGCAAAGCGTTCAGGACGAGCGTCGACGAGCTACGACCCCGCAAAGCATCAAACCGCCAAGCATCAAACCGCCAAGCATCATCGTGTAGAACGACGGCTCCGGCACCGGCGCGGCTACAAAATTTGCAGACCAAGAGACACCCTCTACGGTTGGGCTCCCGAAGCCATAGACAGCAAGACCGGACTCATCGTTACCGAGATTGTAGATTGACAAAACCGATGGGTTGAACGGATAGGTGCTGGGGAAATGAGTACCGCCCCCGCCTGCATCAAGAGCTTCAACGGCAAGGTCAGGGACGAATGCCTCAACGAGAATTGGTTCGAATCCCTGACTCGGGCCCGCGAGGTCATCACTATTTGGCGTCAGGACTACAACGAGGTGCGACCGCACGGAACGATTGGACGGATACCTCCGGCTGAGTTTGACGTCAAGCTCCGAAAGCCAAACCCATCAACCACCGATGCAGGATCAGTTAACCTGCAAACCCTTGGACCTCTCTCCAACTGATTGGTATGGCTGGAGGGGCGGGTCAGCGCTGGCTGTCCGTGCGTGGTGACCTTGAAGCGGCGCTTGCCCTTGGCCCGGATGCCATGCAACTGCATGAGCTTGCGCCCCCGCTCTTTGCCCACCCGGGTGCTCCTAGCCAGCAGCTCTTTCCACGTGCGCGGCCAGCCGTAGCTGCCCTGGGCCTGCGCGGGGACCGCCTTGATATGCACCAGCAGCGCGTCGTCGCTGAGGTGGCGCCGTTGCGCCGCGCTGGCTCGCTGGACGATGTGTTCGTGGTAGCCGGCCATGCCGGCCTGCAGCAAGAGGCACTGCACCGAGATGGCCGCCCGCGCCGGTGGCGCTGCATGAAGGCGTACTTCAACTCTGCGCTTTCGCGAAATACGCCGCCGCTTTTCCCAGGATGTCGCACTCCATCTTCACGCGCGCCAGCTCCGCGCGCAGCCGGCTGATCTCCATCTGCTCGGCGCTCACGACCTTGCTGTCAGCGCTGGTGAGCTTGCCTAGGCGATCCGCCTTGACCCAGTTGAACAGCTTTGCTCCCCTAGTCCAAGCGTCCTAGCCGCCGCCGCAATGCTCTGCCCGCCTGTCACTAGCCGTACGGCCTCCTGCTTGAACTCCAACGTGTAGCGCGCCCGCGCTGTCTTTGTCATTCCCGTCTTCCTTGCTTGCATTGAACCACTCAGCAAGGGATACGTTTCTCGGCTGCAAGGTCAGAAGAGCGAAAACAGAGTTCGCTTACCCTTGTGCGACCTCTTGCACGGGCTATCTCATTTCTTACCGCGACTTGCCCTTCTCCTTGCGCTGGGCGACCGACCGTTTCGTTCCTTTAGGCCTAATCTTTCTGCTTCGTCTGCGATGCCACTCTGAGTATCCTATAAGCATAAAGGCGGCCCCGGTTAATAAAACCAGTAACCACACCAGATAGATCCGGGCTTCGGGACTAAAGATCAGGGTGTGTCGCATCGAGAAATGAGGGCTATCAAACCTCAATGTTGGTTACTTGAGCGTGGGCGCTCGCCCTGGTTCTCTCATCGTCAGGAGGAAGCATGCCGGCCTCATCTCGATCAGATCATTCTGTTCGTCCCTGACTTAACGTGTCCTTAAATCCAGCCGGCAGATCGCAACTGCTTCTAAGTAACTGGCCGCTGCGCTTGCCTTATGACCGGCCTCCACTGCTCCACTGAGCACTGCAGTTCGTGAAGTGGGTGCTTCACTCGTCAGGGAGCGCGACGCTGAGGCAACTCCTCGTCTTGGCCGAGGCAATGGCTGCGAAGAACAAGGGAGAGAAAGGCATGCGGATGAGATATTCAGAGCGGTCGTGCTCCTGAGTGCGTTCCCGTATCAGCGAGCAATACAGCTGGGTTACCGCGTTAGACGGCGGATGTGCAGTCGATGTGCCAGAGCCGCCGCAAGCGCACCTAAAGCTCCGCTCATCAGCACATGTGATGCAAGATGTGCTCCCCTTGCGACCTGAACCACGCCCGCCAGAAGGCCAAGAGCCAGCACGGCCACAAGCAAGTTCCTGCGTTTGTGTCCGCTGAGAATCGGGACAACTGCCAGCCACATGAAAGCGCTCGATGCATGACCACTGGGCAGGCAACGTCCCGGGCCCGCATTGCTTGGAGCGACATCCAGCAATCTAAAGAACTCGGCTGATCCACCGAATTGAGTCAAGTACCAAGGGCAGCTATGAAGAGAAATGCTTCGGGCATAGCTGGTTGCGAGAACAATGAATAGGGATGCGGTCAGAACAAAATTCAGCTCTCTTGATGCAATCCTCAAGTGAAGACTTCCGATACCCGATATACGGATGCACAGCAAGCCGGTCCAAATCGTCAGCGAAAGCCACTTGAAGCCGTCATGAAGCAAGCCCGACCACAACTCCGCCTCCCGTAGTGGAAAGCGAGTGGAACCTGGATCGAAGAACTGCCTGGACAACCACAGATCGGCGCCGCTCCAACGCGATGCAAAGAGGGCAAGAAGCAGACACACTAGCGCCACCAACCAGAGATCGGCGTCGCTTCGCGATGAGCTGGATGGAGGAGCCTTACTTGCTCCTCTGCTTGAATACCCATGCCGCTGCGCGCTGGCACTTTGCTCCTTCGAAGATGATTTCATCCTCAATCGCCCGAAGTGACTCATGTCACCGGGTCTTCACCATGAAACCCACACCCCTTACGGTGATGATGGTATCTGGTGGGAGCTTTCGCCTCAGGTTGTGGATGTGTACGTACAGAGCATTACTGCCCAGGTCCTCGTCCCAACCATATACGCACTGACAGAGCGCCTCTGCCGCAACAGCACGCCCGGCGTGAGCGATCAAGTGCTTCAATATTTGAAACTCCCGTCGCCGGAGGGGAATCTCGCAATCACCCACTATCGCGCACCTCGCTCCCAGATCGATCGCCACCGACCCCGTATCTAGCACGCTCGCAATCGATCCACTGTTACGTCTATCAAGCTCTCGTAGCCTTGAGAGTACCTCGTCGAGATCCGGGGGCGACATCACCGCATCATTTGCGCCGGCGTTGAACGCCTCGCTAAGACGGGTGCCAGGCTGAACGAGCGCAAAAATTGGAAGGGACGTAAAACGCGACCGAAGGGACGCAAGATGAGTGCACAGTGCAGTCCCTGCAAACGTTGGTCCAAGTAGCAATCCGCCCCACTCGAAGGATGTGAGTGAATAAATCAGTTCCGACGCGGTATTGATTGCCTCCACGCTATACCAGTGTTGCTTAAGCGCCCCAACGAGGTGCTCGCGCAGGGAGAGATCATCTGTAGCGACAAGGATCCTCATAGAGCCGCCTCAACTGGTGAGGCCTCCCGACAAGGAGCAAACAGATCGAGATCCGTCTTGTATGCGACGGTGCGCACATCAAGTGCGCCAAGGACTGAATGAAACAGGTTGTCGTGGCTCAACGTCCGGCTAGCTTGCGCCTGCAAGCACTCCATGGACAGCCGTTGATCCTTCAAAAAACTAGACGACGCCCAAAAAATCATTGGGATCTGAAACTGAACTTCCGGAGCAATTGAACGGGGAGCTCCATGGAGATAAATTCCTGCTTCACCCAGAGACTCGCCATGGTCGCTCACATAGAGCATTGAAGAAGCCCCTACATTTGGTGACTCCTTTAGCGTCTCTATGATTCTTGCTAGGACGTGATCAGTGTAGAGAATGGTATTGTCATAGGCGTTGTGCAACGAATCAGCTGAGCAGTCATCCAGATTAATGGTTTGGCAGACCGGCCTGAAGAACTCGAACTCAGGCGGATAACGTCGCCAATAGGCCGGACCGTGGCTCCCTTTCTGATGCAAAACAAATACGGTGTCTCGCTTCAGGTCTGATAACCTCGTCCGCAACCGATCGACCAGAATTTCGTCAAAACACTCGCCATCCCGGCAGAATCGCGGGTCAGTCTCCTTTGCAAGGTTCTGCGATTCGACGCGATCACACAGCTTCTTGCAGCCAGAGTTGTTGTCCAACCAGACCACGTCCAAACCGGCACGAGCAAGGACGTCCAACAAATTCTCCCGGCCCCTGAATGCTTCCTCGCTGTATGACCGCTGTCCAAGATCGGAGAACATGCACGGTAGTGATACTGCGGTCGACGTCCCACACGAGGTTACGTTGTCAAAGGAGAGAACGTCCGCAGCTTCGAGCTGAGGATTTGTCCTTCGCTCATGCCCCTCGAGCGAGAAATCGGTAACACGTGCGGTCTCGCCAACGACAAGTACAAAAATGCTTGGACTGGTTAAGCCTCGTCTTACCTCGGGACGAGAAGCGTCAAGCCCGACGTGAACGGTGGATGGCGTGGTTTGCTTTGGTTGAACGTATCGAAAGGTCGAATAGACAGCATTCAGGGGGTTGAACTGATACCGAAGCCCTCGATCGTTCCTGATTACCGATGCGTACTCTGCGCTGAAGATTGCGAACAGAAGTACAGCACCAATCAGATTCACGACGACAAAGCCCGAGCGCCACATGACCGTGCGAAGCGCAGAGCCTTCTCGAACTCGTACTCTTACTCGTGCCAACCACAGGGACGGTAGTACTCCCACGACGAGAACCCAAGCTAGGAACGGTCCATCGACCAACTCAGCTGCTTCTGCCGGATCGGTCTCAAAGACGTTCTGAACCATAGTTCTATCAATCCCTACGCCATATCTGTCGACAAAGGCGCTGGTCGTAGCAGCCAACACAATAAAAAAGATCAGTACCGGCCGTCTCAGGCGTCCAACTGCCAGAACACCCAAGACCACATTGAGAATCATTGCCAAGGTCAGCCCGATGCCGACCACGAACAGGACATCATCAAGCCGCGTCAAATCGCGGCCATCAATCAGGCGTGTCCAGAAAGCCCGATTGCAAAGAAGAACAATCCAAAGCGATGCGAACGCCATTACGGAGAATTGAGACCAGCCCTCCGTTCGTGCAGAATTCTCACGAAGCATAGAGTGACTCCTCACCCAATCAGTGCGTGTTCATTGAGGCGTCTCAACCTTAGGGTTGAGACGCGGAAGAGACAGTTCGTTGAACTAGACTGAAAGAGTCTTGGAGTCCTCCTCTGATCGCCGACGACCACCGTAAAGCAACGGCAGCACCAGTAAGGTCAGTGCCGTTGAAGACAGGATGCCGCCGATGACCACTGTGGCCAGAGGGCGTTGCACCTCAGCTCCGGTTCCCGTGGCGATTGCCATCGGTACAAAGCCCAAGGATGCGACCAAAGCTGTCATTAACACTGGCCGCAACCGTTGCAAAGCGCCTTCCCGAATCGCTTCTGTGAGTGACATCCCTCCTTCGCGCAGACCACGGATGCAGGAGATCATCACCAGACCATTGAGCACGGCCACCCCCGAGAGCGCAATGAAGCCGACTGCCGCTGAGATGGACAACGGAATGTCTCGAAGCCATAGCGCCAGCACACCACCCGTGAGCGCAAATGGAATCCCTGTAAAGACCACCAATCCGTCGCGGATCTTGCCGAACATCATGAACAGCAGCAGGAACACCAGGCCCAAGGCAATAGGGATTACAAGCTTCAATCGATTCGATGCAGATTGGAGGTTTTCGAACTGCCCACCCCACGTCATCCAGTAGCCAGGAGGCAGTTTCACTTCTGTTGCCAGACGCTGTTGGGCTTCAGCGACGAAAGAGCCCAGATCCCGGTTCCGTACGTTCGTGGTCACTACGATTCGGCGCTTTCCGTTTTCGCGACTGATCTGGTTGGGTCCAGGTTGCATGTCGAGCGTTGCGAGCTCAGACAGGGGAACAAAGCGTCCGCCACCCCCAGTTGCCGCAGGAAGTTCGATTGGCATGCGCGCGAACGCATCCAGATCTGTTCGTGCTTCGTCCGCAAATCGCACAACGATGTCGAATCGACGGTCTCCTTCGAAAACGACACCGGCTTCGCGTCCTCCCATGGCCGTGGCGACAGCGTCCTGGATACTGCCCACATTGACGCCGTAGCGAGCAGCCTTCGCACGATCAATCCGCACGGTAAGCACGGGTAGGCCGCTTGTTTGTTCTACCTTGGCCTCAGCAGATCCCTTGATGGTGGAGAGAACTGCCATGATGCTCTCGGCATTTCTATTGAGCGCATCCATGTCGTCGCCAAATATCTTTACGGCAACGTCGCTGCGCACACCGGAGATAAGCTCATTGAATCGAAGTTGGATGGGCTGCGAGAACTCATAGCTCTGGCCAGGCATCTCTTCCAGAGCCTCTCGAACAGCGGTCATTACCTCATCTCTGGAGCGACGCGGCGTCGGCCACTCACTGACGGGCTTCAGCATCACGTAGGCATCGGAGATGTTTGGAGGCATCGGATCCGACGCCACTTCCGCTGTACCGGTACGAGCAAACACACGTTCAATCTCCGGGAAGCGTGTCTTGAGCGTCATCTCCAGCTTTTGCTGCATCTCGACTGACTGACTGAGACTGGTGCCTGGAATCCGAAGCGCCTGAATGGCAAAGTCGCCCTCATTGAGGCTCGGGACGAACTCGCTACCCAAACGCGACGCAAGCACCCCCGCGCCTATCACCATCGCTGATGCCAAGAGCAGGACTACAGTCCGATTGGCAAAGGTACGGTCCAGCAGTCTCATGTAGATGCTGCGCGCACGCTCCATGATCTTGCTTTCTCCTTCCGTCACCGACCTCCCTATACACATGGCAAGTGCTGCAGGAACGAAGGTTACCGACAGGATCATGGCGCCCAGAAGAGCGATCACCACTGTGAATGCCATCGGATGAAACATCTTGCCTTCAACCCCGGAGAGGGCGAACAACGGCAGGTACACCACCATGATGATCAGTTGCCCGAAGAGCAGAGGACGGCGTGCCTCTCGCGCAGCCTCGAAGACCTCATCCAGCCGCTCTCGCAGATTCAGAAGACGTCCTGCTTCCTTCTGACGATGGGCGAGCCTGCGAACGCAGTTCTCAACGATCACAACCGCGCCATCAACAATGATCCCGAAGTCGAGCGCACCGAGGCTCATCAGATTCGCGCTTACTTTCTGCTGAACCATGCCGGAAAACGTAAAAAGCATGGAAAGTGGGATCACGAGCGCCGTGATGAGTGCTGCGCGGATGTTTCCGAGGAAAAGGAACAAGATAACGATGACTAGGACTGCACCCTCAAGAAGATTCTTCTTTACGGTGGCAATTGCCTTGTCCACCAGGGTAGTACGGTCGTAAACCGTCACCGCCTTGACCCCTACAGGCAGGCTTCGATTGATTTCTTCCATTCTTTGGGCAACCGCCTGCGCAACGGAGCGGCTGTTCTCGCCGATGAGCATGAACACGGTGCCCAAGACGACTTCACGACCATTGTCTGTAGCAGCCCCAGTGCGCAGCTCACGGCCAAATTTCACCTCCGCGATGTCCTGAATGCGGACGGGAACTCCATTTACCGTCGTCACAACGATGTCCGAGACCTCCGACAGCGAGCTGACTTGACCAGGCGCTCTGACCAGATACTGCTCGCCATTACGTTCGATGTATCCCGCACCAACGTTCGTGTTATTGGTTTCCAGCGCAGCCACGAGTTGACCAAGAGTGATGCCAAAGGCACGCATCCGATCTGGATTGGGAGCTACCAGATACTCACGCGCGAAGCCACCAATCGTGTTTATCTCTGTGACGCCACGAACGGTGCGCAACTGCGGCTTGATAATCCAGTCCTGTACCTCCCGAAGGTCCATCGGAGTCCATGGAGTCCCATCAGGCTTCAATGCGCCTTCAGCTGCCTCTACTGTCCACAGAAAGATCTCACCCAGGCCTGTGGAGATCGGCCCCATTTGCGGCGCCACGCCCGCGGGCAACTTGCTGCGAGCTTCCTGCAAGCGCTCGTTTACGAGCTGGCGAGCAAAGTAGACGTCCGTGTCGTCATCAAAAATGACGGTGACCTGGGAAAGTCCATACCGCGACAAAGAGCGAGTCTGGGAGAGGCCTGGCAGGCCTGCCATGACGGTCTCGATTGGATAGGTGACGCGCTGCTCGGTTTCCAAGGGTGAATAGCCGGCAGCCTGCGTATTGATTTGCACCTGAACGTTGGTGATGTCAGGAACTGCATCTATGGCAAGACGCTGATAGCTGTAAATACCGAATAAAGCCATACCGAGTACCGCAAGCAACACCAGCAGGCGCTGCTCGATACTCACACGAATGAGTTTTTCGAACATCTTCGTCTCCTCAATGAGCGTGCTCGGCGCTGTCTTTGCCGAGTTCTGCCTTCAAGACGAAGCTGTTGCGAGCGACGTACTCTTCACCCGCGGTAACCCCCTCAAGGACTTCGACGTGATCACCATCGCGACGTCCGAGCTTCACGGGACGCACTACGAAGCCCGACGGGGTGCTCACGAAGATGCTGTCCTTGCCTTCGATGTTCTGGATGGCCGCTGAGAGCACCGTCACGGCAGCTTCGGTGGTATCCAGGCCGATGGAAACCGTTACGAAGAGACCCGGCCTCCACGCCAGATCAGGATTCCGAAGCACCACGCGCGCGGGCGCGGTACGGGTCTGCTCCCCGAGCAACGCTCCAACGTAGGTAACAATCCCCTTTGCAGAAACGCCTGACGCAGTTGATCGGACGGTCACCTCAGTGCCGCTTCGCACCCGCATTAATTCCTGCGCCGGAACGCTGATCTCCGCCCACACTGTAGTGAGGTCGGCCACAATGAACGCTTGAGTGTCTTCTCGCACCGCCTCTCCGCGGGTAAGGTGCTTTTCGACTACTGTTCCAGCAAATGGCGCCCGCAAGGCAAACTGGTTGAGCTTGTCTTCACCGGAACCCGTATTCGCACCAAGTGCTGCGAGTTTCTCCCGGGCATTCGCCACCATGATCTCCGCTTCGTTCATGGCTTGCCGTGCTTGCAGATAGTCCAGCTCTGGAGACACCTTTTGCTCCCAGAGCGACTTTTCTCGTTCATAGGTAGTGCGGGCCAGATCGAGGCGCTTCTTTGCCGAGAGCAACTCGCTGCGCTGTTCTGCAAGCTGGGTGCTAGCAATCACTGCCATGACCTGCCCCTGGGCCATGGAGGCACCCAGATCGGCGCTTACCTCCTCAACGACCCCTGCAACACGTGGGACGACGTGTGCCATTCGGTCCGCATTGAAGCGTATCTCTCCCGGCAGCTCCAGGAGGGTTTTCAACTGCCCGGGAGCGGCCTTTTCAACCGCCAACCCGGCCTGTGCAATCTGGGTTTGGTTCATCGGTATGGCGTCTGGAACTCCTTCCTTCGACTTCGGTCTCTTGGGTTCGTCCTTGCTGTGGTCATGGTCCTTGCCGTCTTCCTTTGACTCGCTAGGAGCCGCGTGGTCGTGACCATCGTGACTCTCCTCGGTCTTGCCAGAAGAATGGCCGTGACTGACCTCCATCCAGGAGTAAGAGGCCGCAGCCGCGGCAGTGACCAGCACTGCGATTAGGACACTCAAGAGCGGCCGTTGCTGGATCCAGTTGGTAATCGGTTGGAGGATCATGGTTACTCGCCATCCTTTCGATCGCCCACTATGCTGCGCATAGTCGCGATGGCTTCATTCATTTCGGTAAGGGCGCGCACATACTGGGAGCGAGCCTGAAAGAGGGTGCGCTGGGCGTCGAGTACTTCGAGAAGCGTGAACTTTCCGAGCTCAAAGCCGATGGTTGCTGCGCCGTAGGCACTTTGGGCGCCCGGCAGAATGTCCAGCTCCAGAGTGCGGACAAGACCTTTGGCCGTAGAGGCTCGCTCGTAGGCACGCACCAGGCCTTCCGAAAGCTGAGCTCGCAGCGCCATCAATTCGTCCTGAGCCTGATCAGCACGACGCAGTGCTTCGAGTTGTGCGCCCTGGTTGCGGTCATTGATTGCCAAGGGAATGGAGAAACCGAACAGGACCTGGGTGAGGCCCAATTCGTTGTTTCGAGCAGCCCCCACACTCAATCTGACATCCTGTACTCCACGACTACGCTCCAGATCCACGACCGCCCGACGGCGGCTGATCTCAGTTCGAGCACGTTCCATCAAAGGAGAGTCATCAAGCCCTGACAACATGTCTGGCAGCGGGCGCAAGCCGGACTCATCATTCAGAGATCCAGTTGCGTACTCGAACCTCGGCATCGCATTGCCCCATAGTGCAGACAGTCGAGATCTGGCAACCGCTAGAGCACCGTTTGCCGCGCTAAGCTCCGCGCGTACTGCCGCCTGTGCTAACTGAGCCCGAGTCTCTTCTACGGGAGACACCTTTCCTGCACGAACTCGCCGGCCGGCGATATCGCTAACCCTCTCTGCAAGGTCGAGTGAGCCCTGAGCTAAACGCTGGCTTTCCTGTGCAGCAAGGACTCCGCGAAACGCAGCTTCAATCTCGGCCCGTAGGGCGCGCTCGCGAGCAAGAAATTCCTGCGTGGCAATGCTCTGTCCGAGCTCAGCCACAGAAATTCGTGCTTCGCGTTTTCCACCACGCTCGATGAGCTGGCTCAGTTCCAAGGTGGTCGTTCGATTGCGGTCTCGCAGATCCTCAACTCGCATTCCCAACTCAGGATTGGGGCGCAAGCTGCTCTGGAGGCGATCTCCATCACGTGCCCGCACTTCGCGCGCCAAAACCGTCAGCGATGCGTTGTTTGTGAGGACGTACTCGATCGCTTGTGAAAGCGAGAGGGGTGTTACTGGCTCGACAAATCCTGCGCCAGTCGACGCTGCTGGCAGGTTGTCAGGAGAAATGGCATAGCGCGGGCTAAAAGGTTGCCCAGAGGTCGGCGCCGGGGTAGTGGGTTGAGCATGGACGACAACGGCCCATACACAACCCACCGCCAGCGGCAGCAGTTTGCTGAACATGAATTCACTCCAACTTGCTCGAACGAGATCTGGACGAACTCCAGGTGCTATGTCGGCGACCAGGAGACGTCTGACGAACAGCTGACGAGCGCACGGACACGACCATGGCTGGCCGTTACCGCAGCGACTCAGGTCTTGATCGTGAGGATCAGAACCTCAGGCAGCCGCGAGCAAAGGTGGCCGATAGAGGCCGGGCGGAATGAAGGATTGAAAGCTGATCGCTGCGCTGGGGAGCGCAGCTTGGCTAGTTGGGGCGGGATGCCAAGCATGAGATGCGCTGGCTTGGGCAGGAGTATGGGAGAACTGATGCCCCGCACATCCATGATGATGATCAGTGGCGTGGGGTTCTTCACCACCGATCGACGAGTATTTCGTATCCCAATCTGCTGCCATAGTCTTGTGCTGGTCGCCAAGGACGTGACCAAGCTCGGACTCACTCGCGACCACTTCCCAGCCAAAGTGAGGACTGAGCAGCGTGACCATCAAGATTCCGACAAGAAAAGCGGCAAAGAAGGAACGAACCTGTTGCATCTTTTTTTTATACCACAGATGGGCTCATCGTTTGCACGTCGCCACATTTAGTCACGAGTGTGTCGGTGTTGATTCAATTTGCGTGCCAGTTCAGTCTGTTGCTGCATGGAGGGCCATCCGAATAAGGCTGCCCCTGCTGCTGCTTGAACCAAGGCATAGATGCCGTAAATCAGTCCTGCCCCCACGCCTTGAGCGGCTGAAACGCCAAAGACGGATAACGCACCCGCAGCAGCAGCTTCGCGGGCTCCCCATCCACCCCAGCTAACAGGAATCGCTGCCATCAAGAATATGGGAAACGACACGGTGGCCCAGACAGCAGTAGAGAGTTCAAGATGGATTGCCTTAGCCCCAAGTGCTAGCGCGCCGATGGAGAGCCACTGCACACACAGTGCAGCGACGCTTTGCAAAACGTACTGCCGGCGGATCCGCATATGGCAAGTCTCCAAAGAGATCACCTCTTCGTGGAAGCGTCGCCACGCAGGAGCAAGCCGACGCAGGAACAAAAGGGGCAAGAGGGTCCAGAGAATGCCGATGACGACAAACAGCGGTTTAGAAGGCTCGGGAAATTGATCCGTCCAAGATACTTGGCCAGCGATCAGCGTCCATGTGAAAGCACTCCCCATAATGCTGATTGCGATCACCAACCAGAAGCCCCATACGCGATCGAGCAACACAGATAATGTTGCCCCCATTGGGTGCATGCCTTGCTGACGAAGAACCAGCGCACGATAGACATCCCCACCCACAACCCCTCCGGGTAGCAGCGCATTCAGTGCCATCGCGCGGAAGTAAATCTGTAGTGCGGTCGTCGAAGTGATCGGGTGACCAAGCCATGCGGCCAACTCACGCCAGCGCAGGGCGGAGATAACGTTGGACAGCACAGACAGAATGAGACCAGCAGTCAGCCAAATCCAGTTGGCACCGGCAAGCACCGCGAATACCTCTCGCGGATCGGCAAACCAAACTATGCCAAACAGGAGGACACCGCCGATTGCCAAACGCGAACGTTGAATCCGCGCTTTCTTCAATTGCGTGTATCTCGAACATGGTACTGAGCACCGCCGCGGCCCTCATGGTAGATCCGGCTCAACAGCTCGCCCACCAAGCCTGCAACCACGAGTTGGACGCCCACCAATAGCAGCAGGACCCCTACCGTCAGTAAGGGGCGTCCAGCAATGTGCTCCCCTAAGAGTTTGAGAAGGCCTAGCCAAGACAGAATGGCAACGCCAAGAGCCGCGAGCCATAGACCCAAACCACCAAAAGCATGTAGTGGGCGCTGACGGTAGCGCATGAAGAACACGATGAGCATGAGATCAAGAACTACTCGAAAGGTCCGATCAATGCCGTACTTCGATACCCCATGTGTGCGTGCATGATGTCGGACAGGCATCTCAGCGATTCGCGCCCCTACGTCTCGTGCGAGCGACGGGATGAAGCGATGCAGCTCACCGTAAAGCCGTATACGGTCGATGACCTCCCTGCGATAAGCCTTCAACGCACAGCCGTAGTCATTAAGCTGGACGCCAGTGACCCGTGAGATCAGTGCATTGGCGATATATGAGGGAAGACGGCGGGAAAGAGCTTTGTCCTGTCTGTGCTCCCGCCATCCGGAGATCACATCTATCCCTGCATCGGAGTCCAGACGGTCCAGCATGGCGGGGATGTCGAACGGATCGTTCTGCATGTCTCCGTCCAACGTCACCACATAGCGACCGCGCACGCGGTCAAAACCGGCTTGTAGCGCACTCGACTGACCGTAGTTCCGTACAAGGCGTACAGGACGAAGCCATGGCCGCTCCGCGGCAAGTCGCAGCAGCATCTCGCCGCTGGCATCGCGGGATCCATCATCGACAACAATCAGTTCGAAAGCACGTGAAGTCGGAGTGAGTGCAGCAAACACGCACTCCACAAATTCTCCGACGTTTCCCTCCTCGTTGAAGATAGGCACGACGATGGAAACGTTGACGCAGCCGTCCTGGCAAGGAAGTTCGAGCGAGCTAGTACGCTCTGTAACAGGAGGCATGAGGGATCCCCGGTACCGCAGTAGAAGATCCTCTTATTCTTAACGAGAGCAATTTAAACAGGCGTTAACGGCGCGAAAAGGGCGCGCTGCGAGAATCGGTCGCATGATCACCTCAGCCATCAAGGGCCCGTTCGCTCTTCTCGTCGTCTACTTTGGGGCGCAGGTCTGCGCTCGCGTTTTTGCGTCCCCTGGCCTCGAACTCCATGAAGCAGAGCAGGCGCTATGGACGCAGGATCTGGCGCTCGGATCTGGCACTCAGCCTCCGCTGTACACATGGGTCCAGTGGCTTGTGTTCAAGCTGTTCGGTGTGTCGATCTTCTCACTGTCGCTGCTGAAGAATACTTTACTCGCAAGCACCTATGGATTCGTGTGGTTAGCCGCACGTCGCTGGTTACCGCCTTCGCTGGCTGTCTTAGCTGCCGCCTCATTGCTTCTGATCCCTCAGATCGGATGGGAATCTCAACGAGACCTCACACACTCGGTACTTGCGGCAGCAGTTGCTGCTGCGACGTTGTACGTTCTGATTCGTCTGATCGAAAGGCCGACGCCCAGGCTGTACCTCTTACTCATACCGCACGGACTGTGGCTGCTTGACCATTGGGATCTGGCGAGTACTCGAACAATGGAAAAGCTTGGTCAGACGCCCCTAGGCGGGTACGGCATCGTTCGAGGTATAAGCAGCCTCGTCAGCGCCACTGGGGCAACTGTTGGTGTGCTTTGCCTTATTTATATGTTGCTCCTTGGTTGGTCAGTGTGGAAAAGGCATGAGGGAGACCACTATGACCGACAGATCTGTTCATTCTGGCAACAGTACTTCCGGGCACTGACCGCATTGCTACTGGCCCTTGTTCTTTTTTTTGGGGTCATGCACTTCAAGGGACGCTGGCTGCAGCCATTGTTGTTCGCAGTTCCGTTCGCCTTCTTCTGTTGTCGGAAGAAGCTCGTCGGCCATGCGCGCCTCCGGTGGCTCAAAGTCGTTCTGAGTGTGCTTGCCGCGCTATATCTGGCCGTGGCAGCGTTCAGACCATCTCCTGAATGGATGGCGGGATCGACCTGATGAGTTATGAGCCAATAGTTGCTCTGACCGACACCTTGCTAAAAAGTGGTTATCGGGGCGAAACGCCGACCATCACTGATGACGCAGTTCTGGGAGGAGTCCTTCGCATACGTTATCCCGGCGTGAGGGTCATCATCTGGAAGCCAGGCAGCCCACTGCCTGCTGAACATCAGAGGCCGCATCTACTGTTAGGTCAACGGGATGGAGGACTTGCTCTGTTCGAACGAGCAGGCAGAGCTATGGGTGCAAGCCTGCGGCTTAGCTATGTTCATGCTAAGCCAGGTCACTCGTCTGTTGAATATCGCTACGTGCTCGCAGATTGAGCATACTTCCACGGCATCCCAAAAGGAATTCAGACGATGACTGAGAAGCTGAGCCTCGATATCGCCATCGTGCTGCCGGATGTGCAAGATGAAGCGGATGCATGCGTTGAGCGTCTGATTAAAGAGGCCCAAGGCCAACCTGGCGTTGAGCGGATCTACATAGTGGCGAAAGGCGGTACTGCCGCCGCCGAACTCTGCATCCATTACGACCCCGATGTGATTGAACTCGCACGAGTCCGCGCTCTGATTCTGAGGGCGGGAGCCGCATGCACTGAGCGTTATGGACATGTCGTGTGGCAAGTGAATGGCATCACTCATACGCGGCGAGCTAGGTCTATAGAAGATGAACTAAGCAGAATCCCAGGTGTGCTGGAAGTGGATGTGAGCGCCGCAGGTTCCATCAAAATGGAATATGACCGCACTCGCACAAATGAGACAGAGATATGGGAATCCCTAATTTCCCTGAAAGTATCTCTCCGACAAGACGGCAATCCCGTCAGGGGTGCTTCAGTACCGTCGGTCAAGACAGATACCAATGTTGAACCCGATGATCATTCTCACAAGCATGGTGAGTTCCTAGGGGACAACACCGAGCTGATCTTCGCCCTAACCTGCGGAGCTCTTCTTGCCATCGGGTTCGGAATTGAGAAGCTGACCGCTGATGCGCCACCGTGGCTGCCGTCTGCCCTCTACCTCGTTGCTTATTTCTTTGGTGGCTTCTTCACCCTGCGTGAAGCCGCAGACAATCTTCGGCGCAAGCGATTCGAGATCGACACCCTGATGCTCGTGGCGGCTGCCGGTGCCATTCCACTCGGCGCACTAGCCGAAGGAGCGCTGCTGCTATTTCTGTTCAGCCTCGGACATGCCCTTGAGCACTACGCAATGGGTCGAGCAAGGCGCGCGATCGAAGCTTTGGCAGAACTCGCCCCAGACACTGCAAACGTTCGGCGCGGTGGCCAGATTACGGAGATTGCGGTCGAGGATCTAGCAGTGGGAGACGTTGTTATCGTTCGACCCAATGAGCGTCTTCCGGCAGACGGATTCCTCGTACAGGGGATGTCCAGTATCAACCAGGCGCCTGTTACCGGCGAAAGCATTCCTGTCGACAAATACCCCGTCCCAGATGTCGCCAACGCTCGCTCAAAGCCTGATCTGGTGGATTCGTCTTCACGCGCATTCGCCGGGACTATCAACGGCGCAAGTGCGATCGAGATCGAGGTCACACGAACCTCGGGTAACTCAGCCTTGGCCAAGATTGTGAAGATGGTGAGCGAGGCCGAATCCCGCAAATCCCCAACGCAGCGTTTCACTGATCGGTTCGAGCGCATATTCGTTCCCGCCGTGCTTGGCTTGGCCCTTGCGCTGCTGTTTGCCTGGATTGTCATTGATGAGCCGTTCAGTGATAGCTTCTACCGGGCGATGGCTGTTCTCGTTGCGGCCAGCCCGTGTGCATTGGCGATTGCTACGCCGAGCGCGGTGTTATCTGGCGTTGCGCGTGCGGCGAGAGGAGGCGTGCTGGTGAAAGGCGGTGCCCCGCTGGAAGAGCTTGGTTCCTTGCGCGCCATGGCCTTCGATAAGACCGGAACACTGACTGAAGGCAAACCCCACATCACCGAGGTCGTTCCGGCTCCGGGTGTTTCGTCGGATGAGTTGCTATCAATAGCCGTGGCGGTGGAGAGCTTGAGTGATCATCCGTTAGCGCTCGCTCTGGCTCGCGACGGACGCCAACGTCTGGAAGGGCAATCAATACCAACGGCGACAGATCTTCGAAGTCTGACTGGCCGCGGCGTCGTTGCAAAGGTGAATGGTAGCCAGGCATGGGTTGGTAAAGAGGGAATGTTCGGTGCCGACGGCATTCCAGATCTTGGGGAATTTACGGCGTCGGCCATAGCACGGCTAAGCGACGCAGGTCATACAACCATGGCTGTACGCTTAGGTAACCGTGATCTCGGGGTCATCGGCATGATGGACACACCCCGTCCTCGTGTCCGGGAGGTTCTGCAGCAACTGCGGGAGCTGGGCGTTAGTCGCATGATCATGATCTCCGGTGATCACCCAGTCGTTGCAACAGCGGTGGCTAAAGAGGTTGGGTTGGATGAGGCATGGGGAGGTCTCATGCCTGATGACAAAGTCAAAGCGATCAAAGAGCTCAAGGAGCGGGCCAAGGTTGCCATGGTCGGTGATGGAGTGAATGATGCTCCAGCTATGGCGAATGCAACTGTTGGAATCGCGATGGGCGCTGCCGGATCTGATGTCGCTCTGGAAACAGCGGACGTTGCATTGATGACTGATGACCTTCGCCGCTTACCATTTGCGGTGGCGCTGAGTTGGCGTACACGAGCCGTTATTCGGCAAAACGTTTTCGTCAGTCTCGGAGTGGTGGCATTCCTTGTTCCGGCGACCATATTTGGTCTCGGCATCGGCCCAGCAGTCGCCATCCACGAAGGTTCAACGCTGCTCGTGGTGTTTAATGCGCTTCGTTTGCTGGGTTACAGAGAACGGTGAGCTTATTCCAGTGATGTGAACCGCCCCGGGTTTTGTGGAGGCTCCAAGTCTTGAGAAGATGGAGCCATCAAGAAGTCATCGAAGTTCTCACCTGAGGTTAGCGAGCGAGCTGTGCGACTGGTGCAGGAGCACCGCGGGGAGTACCCGTCGCTGTGGGCAACGATCGAATCGATCGCACCGAAGATCAGATGCGTGCCGCAGGCACTGCTCGATTGGGTCAAGCAGGCGGAAGTCGACGCGGGGGCACGTCCTGGCGTGAAGACGCCGGATGCGCAGCGCATCAAGGATCTGGAGCGCGAGGTCAAGGAGCTGCGCCGCGCCAACGAGATCCTGAAGCTTGCCAGCGCGTTTTTCGCCCAGGCGGAGCTCGACTGCCGTTTGAAGTGATTTACGGGCTGGTCGATGAGTACTGCGACAGCCACGGGGTCGAGCCGATGTGTCAGCTTTGTCCTGCAGTGCTGCTCTGCCGCCTTTACACCAGCGTTCCAGGCAACCATCCCGGATGTTCTGCCAAACGAAAAGGACTATATGCCATCGATGAATTGCATCTGAGATGGCCGACAAGCGGTAACTGAGTCGCTAAGCCGATGAACCAATTCCTCCTTGCAAAGACCGTTGACTGATATGAAGGGTGATTTGGCACTGCTATCCTTGCTGCACGATTACTTCTTCTGGATTCTCGGAGGCGGTGGTGCACTCATGCTTGTTCTGTATATATTTCTAGATGTTACGCAAATGCGCAGCGAACGCAAGAAACGGAAAATAATCGAGGAGGCCGTGCAGAACAGTCAGTCAAGAGGCAAAAAGGACTGTCAGAAAGAATGAGGTTGAGGTTTTGGATGAAATTTTCTTGTGGGGGTTTTCAAGTTTCCGTTGTGATCGTAGATGGTTTTGATTGGTGGGTCGTAAATGAGGGTCGGATGGCGGATTTGATGGGGGTTGATTGGGCGTTGCTATGGTGGCGAACGATCTGCATATTCAATCTTTCACGCACTTGAGGATGATGGTGATCAGTAAAAGCCGGCTTGAAGGGCGCTGTCGTTCGATTTAGAAAGCGCGGAGAACGCAGGGAAATTTCAGGGGGGTATATGGCGTTCATGAATCAAAGATTTGTTGGCGTAATTCCGGGCTGCTATCGGCTAACCTGGCAACGAGTTTCACTCTTTCTCATAGCGACGCTTCTCTTGTCGTTCGCGTGCGCAAGTCAGGTGCACGCCCATGCTGTGGCCGAGGGCGACAAGGGCTACATTCAAGAGATATCTGGCGTAAATATCATCCATTTTATGTATTTGAGGGGCGAAGCACATGGCTACAGGATATGACCATATCCTGTTTTTGCTTGGGGTGATTTTCTTCCTGTACCGGATGAAGCCCATTGCCTTGTGTATGACGCTGTTCGCTGTTGGCCATTCGACAACGATGTTTCTAGGTGTGTACTTCAATGTCGGATAAATTGCTACATAATTGATGCAATCATCGGCCTTTCGGTGGCTTACAAGGCGCTCGACAATGTTGGGGCGCTTCGGCGTTGGCTCGGTTTTCAGCCCAACACGAAAATCGCAACAGTTGTATTTGGACTCTTCCATGGGTTTGGTCTGTCCACAAAGATCATCGAGTACAACATTTCGCCTGACGGCCTGACCCCCAACTTGCTGGCATTCAATCTAGGCGTTGAAATCGGACAGTTGCTTGCGCTTGGCACCATTTTGATTGCGATGAGCTATTGGCGCCGAACAGCTGGTTATTGGCGCCATGCGTACGCCGCAAACGTAGCTATGATAAGTGCCTGTTTCATTCTTGTCGGCTATCAACTCACTGGTTATTTTTTCTGATTCACACACCGAGAAAATCTTATGTACAACGCAACCAAGCCGACGCTCGACGAACCTTCCCACATCTAAACAACTGCTTCGCTCGACGTCGATTGCATTCATCGCTACTATGGCCATTTTGATCGCCATTGTCCTTCCCTCAGAGTATGCGATCGACCCGACCGGGATTGGACGCGCTCTGGGCTTGACGGAAATGGGAGAAATCAAGACGCAGTTGGCCGAAGAAGCCGCTGCTGACGCTGCTTTGGATGCCGAAAAGGTTGCGACGAAAGGGAGCGCCGGTTCCGCAATGCCAGCGCAGGTACAAAGTGGTACACCGGTAGCGAACGATTCGGCTTGGCGCGATGAAATGCGTGTCGTGATAAAGCCCGGCCAAGGCGCCGAGGTGAAGTCGAGTATGAAGGTTGGCGAGCAAGCCGAATTCGACTGGGTTTCCGAAGGCGGCGTGGTGAATTTTGATACCCACGGCGATGGCGATGGCCAGTCTGTTAGCTACAAGAAGGGACGTGCTGCGCCTGCAGGAGATGGCGTGATTCAGGCCGCTTTTAGTGGCAACCACACTGGTTCTGGCGAAACCGTGGTGACGCCGATGTCACGGTGATCGTTCGTACTCGAGGCCAGTACGCGGAGATGAAGCACGTCCTGTAATCAATCAAGCTGACACAGACCAATGTCTTTTCATTTTAGTTCTATTGTTATGTCATTGGTTCGAAATGAAACCGAAGTTTTCCGTTCTGCCGCTTTGGCAGGGCTTTACCCCAGGAGATAGTGATATAAAAGTTCGCCCGTTCTTGATTGCAGCCATCATAAGCGCTTCGCTTGCCTCAACGCTTGTGATGACCCAAGCAGGTGCGCATGACGACGATGAGAAAGCCGTGCCGAAGACATGCGAGCAGTTGGCCGACACGAAGCGATACATAAGCGATGTGGCGTACCCCGAAGTGAAGAAGCTGAAGGAACAGTGCGCCGCCACGAGCAAGAAGCCGGCTGCTACTTCCTCTTCGACTCCGCGCTAGTCGATCGACGGCAGAGACGGATTGCTCAAAGTTGTGGCCGTGGTTTTGTGAGTCACGGCCACAACCAGTGACGCCACGCACAGGGCGATCAACTCGCGCCTGCTGCGAGGCGGCTCGATGTCCCCCAAGAACACAACGCCAGCTGGAAGGCGGGAGAGCGCCTCGTGGAGGACGTGATCGAAGCGACCGTGGACGTCCCCAAGCAGGAAGAGGGTTCGTGATCCCATGACGGACAATCTCTGATGCGTGCTCTCGGGTATTGAACAGGGGGCGGCCAAGTGCGCAGGAGCCTCAGCGACCATCGCTCCGCCTCTGTGTGCAGTCTTCACAAAACGAGGACCGACGAACTGAGTAATCCGAGGTGTGAGCGCCACATCGCTCACAGATGCTGTGGGCCGCTGACCGGACGATTTCGGTCACGCATCGGCTGTTTTCTGTGCTGTTTCGGACCTTAAGGACCAGTTCCCAATGCGTCCGCATCGCTCCTGCAAAGTAAGGAAGGTTCGGGATCGACTGGCCCTGCTTCTCAAGGGCGTAACGGCATTCGGACTCGATGCCGATGCATGCCGTGTCCAGCAGATCAAACCAGCCGTCCTCGCATAGAAACTGCCAGCGCCATTCGTACTCCGTTCGCGCTCTCAGCTTGCGCAGAAACAAGGGATATCGGGCCACCAGTTCTCTGATCAGCTGCAGCGTCATTTTGATCAGTGAAGAACGAGCTGCACGCCGTGCTCAAGAGGAGCGACGCCGAGGAGGTCTTCCGCGACCAGAGACCGCCGACCCGCGAGAAGCGCTCGGCCAGCGCCAGCAGTAAGGCGCTTTCGCATCTCGCGCGGAGGCATCACAGAGAGGATCCGCAGCGCCTCGTCACTGAGATTTCCGTCGAGAAAATGAGTCCAGCCTCGTTCATGACGCAGGTGGGTGAACACGGATATCGCAATGTGTCTGGCCTGTTTCTCATCGGGTTTGGGAATCTCAAAGGCCAGAAACCGCTGCTTGATAGCGTCCGGAACGCGTTCGATGACGTTGCAGGTTGCGAGCCAGATAACACGGCTTACATCCAGATTAAACTCGGGCAAAGCGAGATCAAAGAACCGGGAAGCGCTATGGCGTTCCAGCAGTCGGTGGAGGGCGCTCAGGGGCGACGTAGCATTGCGTGAACCCAGTTGGTGATCGACCTTGTCAATCTCTTCGAGGACCACAACCGGATTGGCGACCTCGCCGCAGACTACGTGCCAGAAGAACTGGCCGGGACTTGAATTGGCCCAGTACTGTTCGCTTCCGCTAAGGGATGCGCCACATTGTGCTGACGACATGTCCACCAACAGCACGGGTGTCAGGTTCAGCCCCGCGGCCAAGTGCTGCATAAAGATGCTCTTCCCGTGGCCGGGCTTTCCGTGAATAAGAATCGGATCAAAGGCGAGCTCCCGGCCGGTTGCCAATGAAAGTGCACATTGGCCCTCGATGTAATCGATTACAGAGGAGAAGTTTGGAAAAAGCATTCGCAAATCATCAAAGAGCCCTTGAGTTACGCCCGAAAACATTCGAAGCGGCTTCTTTGACTTCTGTGATGCGATGCGATCAATGTAACCACGAACTCGGCCTCTCGAGTCCACATCCATGCTTGGCAGTTGAGATCTCAGCAGGCTAACAGACTGCTCATGCCACATTTCAAGAACCGGTCTCGTATCGGCCGAAGTGCCGCCTTCGGCGTGGCTCTTGGCCGGTTCAGGGCTGGCAAGCGCCGTCGGCTCGGAGCTTGACTCCTGCGGCTCGACCTGAGCCGGCGCACTATCAAGGATTGATTCTTGATGGCTGGGAGAAGAACTCTGGCCTTCAGACGAAACTTGGTTTGGGCTTGCATACCATCTCTCCACTTTCCAGCGGTAAAGACGGGAATGGGGTGGGCAGAAATCGTCGAACATCTTATCCAAATGACGGCCGCACGCTTTGCAGCGATACGCCGCTTCCATCCGAAGCTCCTTGCATCTTTCCATGAGTGCCGTTCGACGGGCTCGGTCCAAGCCATTCGCGAACATGAAGACAGTGGGGCCGTGCGCGGCGTTTGCCCACAAAAAGAATGCGGAATCGTCTGCAAGACGCTTCTCGCCGACGATTGACTTGAACTCACTCAATGCCTTGAAGACAAGCGAGATGTGTCCAGGAAGGAACTCAATAGAGAACGACAAGGACCACGGGAATTCCTTCTCCTGAACGTCCTTGGCATGCCCAAGGAACTCCTCGTGGCTCGTGAAGAATCGGTCTAGAAGTACGTTTCTGATCGCCATTTCGCCCTCTCGATGGAGGCAGTAGAGCATCGTTTCAGAGGGATGTAAACCTGTTCTTCGACCTCTTGTTGCACACAAAAAGGTTAGCGAATATCGATCTGCTTTCAGAGAAATTCGTGGTTGGGTCGCTTAAGAATATTGTTGCGACACCAATTTAGGTGTTTCGGAGGTCCTGTTGGGCTGAACCTTGTAAAGAGGTCGTCGACGCCTTCATCGAGAAGGAGAGCGTGTCCGATTCCGCGCAATTTTAGTCGCGATCAAAAGTGCACTATATGCAGCTTTCACTCAGCGTCGTCCAGATCTCAGGCTTGCTTCCGGCAAGGCTCTCTCCAAGACAAAAATGCATGGAGGAATCTGTTGTTACGGACAACGGCGGACGGGCTAGCAGGGTTGAGAACGACACTGAGGGGCTATTATGGCTAGCGGTGGGATGTGATCCTGAACGACGCCGTTGGCTCGGCGTGTTCAGGAGGGTGGCCGCGAAGGTGAGCGCCTATCAGCAGATGGTTGCTGCTAGGGCGCCTCACGAGTTAGCCTTGCATAACTACGTGAAGATATCGAACTGGTGCCCTTCGTTATCGGTAAAGACTATCTGCCTAAATCGGGCAGGTAAGGCGTTGCTGCGCTGGACAAGAACCATTAACTCTGGTTCATTGCGCATCGGCGCAATCAATTGAGCCAACGTTCCAGACGGATTGTGGATCGTCCATTCTTGAGTTGTGTGTGCCACCATCTCGCGCGCGGCCAAGACTCTATTTTGCTTGTCGGTGTCGATTTGGTAGGGTTCGTTCAAGATGAAATGAAAGCGCGTCGCTGGGTCCCACCACAGAGTTTCGTGGTCTCGATTTGGGTAGTGGGAGCTCAGCATGCGGTGAGGGTCACCTTGAAATGCGGCGATCGCTTTGGATTGAGATGCGGCCAAAACTCGCATTACATCGATGAAGACCAGTTTTCGTGCCGCTTTACTCAGATTGTGAGCGCACGAAATCCAAGACGTGTATTCATCAGTGGCAGCAAGGCGCGATCGATCTGCTCGAACGATGTGAAAGTCTCCGAGCGTACCTATCTGGCGGCGCTCGGCAAGGGAGAGGAAGTTCCACCAAGGTTCGCTCAGCTGAACATGCGCTTGCATCGTTCCTCGCGCGCTGTTCAGTCGGTCTGACCACTGTGCTGAGAGAGTTACCAGAAAGTGACGCCGATCTATTGATGGCTGCTTACGCCACTCTCGCTCGAGAGCTTTGTATGAGGGCCAACCACGAGCAGTTGCAGCCAGATCGAGGGCTGCGAGCTGGGTTAACTCTCCATGTTGGAGTCGAAGCTTCTTAGCCTCGTTCTTGAGGCGGCGGGGAGAGGGGATCTTGGCGCCTGAAGATGCAGGCAGGTTTGCAGACATGGCAGTCTCCTATTGCCAGATCGTCATCCGCTACCGATCCATGGCGACAGGGTCCATGGTGCACGAAGCAAAACTACTGAGAGACGCTGCAGCGCGGAGGGCTGCCTTCCATGGCGGATGAGGAAGCCGCGTCTAAGGCATAAAAAGTATATCGCATCTCGTTCGGTGCGCAATGGCTGAGGGGCGTCGCCGTGCGCTAGAAGCCGTTGACCCCGTCCGTCACGGTGATCGGGGTGCGGTCAATGCGAACATGGGAGTCGATTGCCGACCCTGCCAATTCGTCCGTGGAGTCTCCTCCCCGCGGCCAAATTGTTCATTGGTTAGTGTGGTTGCGGACTCAGGGCGATCTCGTACTGGTACAAGAGGCAACAGATTTTAATGTCCGACGTTGTACGAACTTCTCGGTATCATTGCCGTTTTCAATAAAGAGGAGGCTTCAATGTCTGGGCAAACCTACGAAGAGCTGATTGCCAAAATATCCGAACTGCAGCAGCAAGCTGAAGCCGTCCGCAAGAGCGAACTTGATACAGTAATCGCCGACGTCAAGGCAAAGATAAAGAAGTACAACCTCTCAGCCGCGGATCTGGGCCTCGGTGGCAACCTTCGCCGCGCGGCTCGCGCGACTAGTGCCGTGAAGGTAAAGATTGCACCGGGTAAGTATCGCAATCCGGAAACAGGGGAAGTGAAAGAGGTCGGGGCCGCAGGCCGCAAGCCTACGTGGCTAGTGAGCCTGAGCGCGGATGAGCTTGAGCGCGCTCGCGTGAGCTGATTATCCCGTTTGCGCCGTCAAGAGATCTAGCCAAGCGCTCCTGGCTGTTTTTGAGCATCGTGTCAGGAGCCCGTTGGCGGCCTCAAGGCGCTAGCAGCTGACTTCTTTGGACAGGCGCGAACTCCATGGGCACCAAAAGCTGTTCGGCAAAAAGGCGCCTCCAACTTCGTCTAGGTGCTCTTCTACGTAAGCAACGTTGGCATCACATACTTCGATCTGGAACTCGAAAAAACCGATGGTCTCGGGATCCAAGTGAAATGACCAGCCAGGGTTATAGTCGGCTGGCCTAGGAACGATCTTCCCTTGCACGTGCGCCTTAAGTTGATTTCCGGAAGCCAAAATTCTCCGGGCCTCTTCGATCTTCGCTGCGTCATTGAGTTGGAAGACAAATTGCTTGAGCTCGCCGGCGGGGGTGAGTTGCTCAAAGGCAAAGTAAGCTCTCATGGCATGCTCTCAAGGATGTGCTTTCGTCACCATGCCATAAGAGAATATAGGTGTCACTGGCTCATCCATATGGACGATATGCGGCGCGCGCATTCACATCTTAAGGCTTCGGGGTAGCCTGTTAGCAGACTGGTGAGAAACCCCGCTCCCTGCTCCGGGCGCGGATTTCGATGCTGACTCCCGCCTCGAGTCGCTTTTGGTTCTCCCGATTTCCCGTACGTGGCGAAGAGAAGCGCCCGGCGTCGATGTTCCGCGTGTGTGCCTGGAACAACGCGCGCCGAGGGGTCGGGCGGAGTGCGAAAGCAGCATGCGGATGATTAATCGAGGCGTGCACCGTCCGGGTGCAACGGCTGGCATGGACGCGGGCTATGACGCGGCCGAGTTCGTTGCCGCGCGTGAGCGGCGTGGCATTCGCGCGCAGGTGGCACGCAAAGGTCAGCCGCAGCGCAGTCGATGGACGCACTGCGTGGCAAGGGCTACGCGATGAGTCTGCGCGGGCGGAAGATGGTTGCGGGGGTCTTCGGCTGGATCAAGGCGTTGGGCGGTCGGCGCAAGACGCGACACAACGGGGGCTGGAGTGACTCTCTAGTCAGGCGCTGTTTGCGTTCGCGGCGTACAACTTGAATGAATGCTAAGTCTAATGCGAATGGCAACCACGTAGAAGGGGCAGATAGGTCCACCGCCGGGCGAGCAGCGGGGTGCGAGGGTGAGAAAACCCACGAATCACACGGCACGGCGTTATTCCGTGCTGCAAAATGTGTGGAAGGGCGTGATCCAGAAGGGTTCAACGGTTTCTCGCCAGGCTGCTAATACCTTCTACTCATTTGAATAGCGTTGCTCCATTGCCTAATCCACGAACCATCATTCCGTTCATCATGCATCAACATGCTTGTGGTTGAAAAATTCTTCCAGTTGGCAAGGGCGGAACTAAGAAGCGTGTCTATTCTGTTAGGCTGGGCAGTTAAAATAGATTCGTTTTTCATAAACCAATACAGATATTGACGCCAACTCAGACCAAGCCACGCCTCGCCTTTGCCTTCATCGATAACGTCAAGAATCTTGCTTGAAAAAGGATTAATCTTTGCGGCGCCTCGATCTAGTAGGCCAAGCCTGTCAAGGAGACGGACATCAGCTTCGCGCAGCCATGAAATGAACTGTTCGTCTGTCCAATAAGAAACAATCTGGCCGCCTTCCTTTAAATCATCCCAGCGCTCTGGAATGAATCGCCGAAGGTTGAAAAACTTTCCTGTGGCAACAGAAGTCGCTCCAGCCGACTTCCAAAGGAGCATATCTAGACCGCAGAAGGCGACTAGAACTTTAGTGCCCGCTTCTTCAAGCAATCTGATCAATCGCAAAAGACCTGTGAGACTATCTAGGTCGCTGTGATGTTCTCGAGGTTGATTGCCGCCAAGAATAACCAAGTAAATCCGTGATATTGATGTGCTTGTTAAATTGGATGCAATCGTTTCGGCTTGATTTTTCTGGCCTAAGTCAGTGAAATTCACTAATGCACTTATCAGCACATCAATGTTTTCCGGTGCCGCAATTTTCGCTGTTTCTTCTGCGCACCGAACTATAAACTCATAGTAGCCACGTCCAAATACTCGCGGAATGTAGGCCGGTGAGCATATGGAGTCTGCCTTGATTTCGTGCGCCACTTCCGTCAGTTTTTCCGCCCTTTTGCGCCACCAACCTATATCGCCAAGATCTGCTGTATCAAGATCGTTAGAGAAATGAGGCCATGAGGTGATTCGACCTCTATCGCTGCTGGGCTTATAGAATTGCGGGTCGAGAATAACTTCTTTGCTGTGGTTGACCGATTCACGCAATCGTCCAAGTCGCTCAATTACTTGCTCGGGGCTGTCGTTGACCGGGCTAAGAACGATCCCGGAAAAATCCGCTAGTTCATCCTCTCCAACCAAATTCCAAGAATCGTGGCCCATCTGATGATAAGCGCCCATGCTAAATCCTCTTGTTTAGCGCAGCAATTAACTGATCGGGTGTGCGATAACGTTGAACCGGCCAAGGGGACAGTCCCTTAACCAAGCAAGCAAATCCGAGGGAGCAAAGAGTATTTTGATTGACAGCCGGCACTTGACGGCGACTAACTACAGCTAGAATCGCATTGTGAACAAGATCGTTTTGCGATTCGCAGAATGCGTGGTGACCTAATACCAATTCGGCTAGCACTAGACACAGTCCAAATTGGTCGGTTCGCCAATCAATCGAGCCTTTGTCGTTGTCGAGCTGTTCCGGAGCGGCGTAACGAGGAGTTCCCGGCCCCTGGCGCAAAAAGTCTTGAGTCAGCGACTCCTCACCCAATATTCTGACCAGACCGAAATCAGTGAGGACCGGCTCATCTTCTGTTCGGAAAATAATATTATCGGGCTTAATGTCCCGGTGAACAAAATTTCTTTCTGCTAGATGAGAAATTGCCCCAGCCAGTGCAACGCCGAGGCTACGTACTTCATTGAGATTTAGGGGGGAATTGGCAATCCGGTTTGATAGCGTACCAAACGGAAGATATTCTTCAAGGATGCACCAATAATCCTCTCCCGATTCCCTAAGTTCGGAAATTCGATGGATTCTGGAAATCGCTGGGTGAGAGCAGCCCTGTAAGGCAATCGTTTCGCGCTTATATCGCTCTTTTAAGGAAACGCTGATCAAAGCCACCCTTCCGGGATTTTTCGTCCGTGAGGCAGCAACTCCGAAATTCGCATCGTCATGACATCGAATTTCGGCTCTTTTTCAGCCCCGAATCATCGACCCGAGGCCCTTTCGGAGCTCATC
>JAHJHI010000053.1 GCA_018824085.1 Gammaproteobacteria bacterium
CGGAGCTTCTTGGCAGGGCGCCAATGGAGCTGATCGCGGCTGCAAACGCAGAACGTGCGAAAGACGAAGAAGAGAAGAAGTACTGGCTGGCGCTCGCGAAATCGAACGCTGAAACGGCAACGGCCCGCAAAAGCGGGCCGTTGAATTTGGCTCCCCGACCTGGGCTCGAACCAGGGACCTACGGATTAACAGTCCGGCGCTCTACCGACTGAGCTATCGGGGAAGAAAGAGGCCGCGATAATAGGCGGTGGGGCTGGATGCGTCAAGCGTTTGATGCGTGATTTTCTTGGCACTCACTCGGCGCCACGCGGCGGCGCTATCGATTTATGATCTCGTCACCTGAAGGCAATACGTACCTCTCCGATTTCCCACGTTGCGTGCACGCTGCAAGTGCGCACGGCGACAGGTCCAACGATCTCTCATGAACGAAAATTCGGTTTACATAAAGACGGATGCAGGTGAAGACGCGGTGACCAAGCGCACCATCGTTCAGCGCAATCTGCGTTCCGTGCTGATCATGATCGATGGCCGTACGCCGGTTGGCAATCTTGCCCAGCAGTTCGGTGACCCCCTGATCGTCGAGGGACTGGTCGGCGAGCTCGAACACCGCGGTCTGGTGCGCAAGCTCGACGCGCAGTCCGGCGATTCGGAAGCGGACCGCAGCGAACTGTCGTCCATCATGGTGGATATCGAAGAGCTGGTGAGCCAGCCGATCACGCCGGTGGCCGATGACATCCGTCGGGCGCACGACAAGTCGTCCGCGCAGGATTCGCCGGTGATCGACGAATTCGCGATGGCGCTCCCGGAGCTGTCGGCGCCGACTGCGGCGGCGGCGCCCGCTGCGTCCGCGTCGCCGGGCGCGCTGTCGCCCGAAGGCGAAGACGTGCGCGGCGCGATCCGGCGCGCGATGATTTCGTCCGGCGGCGACGCAGCGCAGGAGGCGCGCCCGGCCGGCCCGTTCCGGCGCATTGCGGATCTGTTTGCCGGTCGCGTGGGTGGTGCCGAGCGGCGCGGCGCGCCCGGTCCGCTCTGGAAGAAGATCCTGGGCGGCGTGGCGGTGCTGTTGAGCGCGCTGATCGGCGTGTTTTTCCTCTACCCCTATGACCGCCATCTGCCGCAGATGGAGAAGCTGGTGAGTGAATTGCTGGGGCAGCCAGTGCGCATCCAGTCGGTATCGCCCAGCCTGTTTCCGCAGCCATCCATCGCACTGGAAGGCCTTTCCGTGGGCGACGGAGGGCAGCTTGATATTGCCGCCGTGAAACTGATCCCGCGCATTTCAAGCTTGCTGGGCGAGCGCACGGAAATGCGCGAGGTCCGTGTCGAAGGGGCCCGCCTCAACGTTGCGTTCCTGCCGGCGCTGTCACGTCAGCCGGACATCAACTGGGCGTCGCGCTGGGTCAAGGTGGAAAAGGTGACGATGGTCGATTCCAGCCTGCTGCTGCTGGGCGGCGCGCTCACCGGTCTGAGTGGCGATCTGGACATCAGCGACGATGGTGCTCTCACGCGCCTGTCGCTGGCCAGCCCGGACGGTGCGCTGAAGACGGATGGCGTCATCGAATCCGGCGTATGGCGGGTTTCGCTGACCGCCTTCGGCTGGCAGACCCCGGGCACGCCGTCCATGCTGTTCGACGTACTGGAAGCCAGCGGCACGCTGAACAGTCAGCGCCTGCAGATCGACAAGCTGGACATCAAGCTCTATGACGGTTACGCCACGGGGCACATCGAACTCGACTGGGCCGACAAGACCCGCTTTGAAGGTGACGTCACGGCAACGCGCCTTGGGCTGGGCAGCGTTGTGGGCGTGTTCGCGCCCAAGCTGCTGCTGACCGGTGACCTGTCTGCGTCGCTCGTGCTCAAGGGTGAAGGCGCGCAACTGGCCGACCTGCAGCGCAGTCTGAGTGCCAGCGGCACCGTGAGCATCCAGCGTGGCCAGATGGAGCGGGTCGATCTGGTGCAGGCGGTGCGCATTCCCCGCCCCGGTGGCGTGCGCGGCGGCAGTACGCGATTCGACCAGCTGGATGCCGACATCGTGGCCGATGCCGACGGATTGATGCTGGAGAACGTGAAGATGGAATCCGGGCTGGTGGGGGCCATCGGCAAGGCCCGGCTCGCGGACGGCAAGATCGACGGCCGGTTCGATGTGAACCTGCAGGGCACGGCGACCACGGTGCGTGCGCCGGTGAGCATCGAAGGCAGCTACGCGGACCCGATCGTCAAGCTCCTGCGCTAGTACGCAGTCGCGCTTTGAGGCGCGGCGGCCGGCGCGATGGCGGAGATGCACTTCGCGATGACACCCGGGGCGGGTAAAGTATCCGGCCCCGGGATCGCACAGGCGCAGACACCATGACCATACTCGTGACCGGCGGAGCCGGCTTCATAGGCAGCAACTTCGTACTGGACTGGCTGGCGCTGCATGACGAGCCGGTGGTCAATCTTGATGCACTGACGTAC
>JAHJHI010000054.1 GCA_018824085.1 Gammaproteobacteria bacterium
ACTACGCCTCCGAAACCGCCAACATGACCTCCAAGCAGATGCTCATGCAGGCCGGCACTTCCATGCTCAAGCAAAGCTCCAGCATGTCCCAGCTCGTCATGTCCCTCATGCAGTAAGAATCCGGTACGGATCGGGCCGAACCCGATCCGCTGCGGCACAGGGCCGGCGGCGCGTGACGCGTCGCCGGCCCTGTCCGTTTACGGCGCGAGCGCGGATTTAAGGTCGGCCCGCAACCGGTCGCCTTGTCCAGACAGGGACGTCGCAGCACGGGCGCTCCGGATGACACCCCAGAAACACTCTCTCAAGGAGAATCTCGATGCTGAGCCTGCACACCAACGCCGCCTCACTGACCGCGCAAAGTTCGGTCGGCGGTACCCAGAAAGCCCTATCGACGTCGATGACCCGTCTCGGCACCGGCTACCGCGTCAATTCCGCGATGGACGACGCCGCCGGCCTGCAGATCGCTACCCGCCTGAACGCACAGTCGCGCGGCATGGCCGTGGCACAGCGCAACACGCAGAACGGCATTTCGATGATGCAGACCGCCGAAGGCGCTTTCACCGAAATCACCAACATCGTGCTGCGCATGAAGGACCTCGCGACCGAAGCCGCCAACGGCGCGTCGAACCTCGACGACAAGACGGCGATGAAGGCGGAATACGACCAGCTCGGTCTGGAACTGACCAACATCATGACCAACACCAAGTTCGGCGGTCAGGCCCTGCTGACCGGCGGCACGCTGGCCACCGCTGGCGGCGTGACCTTCCAGATCGGCGCCGACGCAGCGGAAACCATGGCGGTCGACACTTCGGCCAATTTCACGGCGCTGACCGCCGCCGTCACCGCGCTCAACGCCGGCGACATTTCGACCGGCGCCAACGCCGCGATCACGCTGGCCGAAACCACAATCACCTCCGTCGGCACGCTGCGTTCGCAAATCGGCGCCGCGTCGAACCGCCTGGAACACGTCTACAACAATCTGGCCAACATGCGCACCAATACCGAACAGGCACGCGGCCGCATCATGGACGTCGACTACGCCTCCGAAACCGCCAACATGACCTCCAAGCAGATGCTCATGCAGGCCGGCACTTCCATGCTCAAGCAAAGCTCCAGCATGTCCCAGCTCGTCATGTCCCTCATGCAGTAAGAACCCGATCCGCTGCGGCACAGGGCCGGCGGCGCGTGACGCGTCGCCGGCCCTGTCCGTTTACGGCGCGAGCGCGGATTTAAGGTCGGCCCGCAACGGGTCGCCTTGTCCAGACAGGGACGTCGCAGCACGGGCGCTCCGGACGACACCCCACGAATACCCTTCTCAAGGAGAATCTCGATGCTGAGCCTTCATACCAACGCCGCCGCACTGACCGCGCAAAGTTCGGTCGGCGGCACCCAGAAAGCCCTGTCGACGTCGATGACCCGTCTCGGCACCGGCTTCCGCGTCAATTCCGCGATGGACGACGCCGCCGGCCTGCAGATCGCCACCCGCCTGAACGCACAGTCGCGCGGCATGGCCGTGGCACAGCGCAACACGCAGAACGGCATTTCGATGATGCAGACCGCCGAAGGCGCTTTCACCGAAGTGTCGAACATCCTGCTGCGCATGAAGGACCTCGCGACCGAAGCGGCCAACGGCGCATCCAACGCCAGCGACAAGACGGCCATGCAGTCGGAGTTCGACGCGCTTGGCGGCGAGCTGCGCAACATCATGACGAACACGAAATTCGGCGGCCAGACGCTGCTCAAGGCAGGGACGATCGCCGGCCCGATCACGTTCCAGATCGGTGCCGACGCCGCCGAAACGATGACGGTCGACGTCAGCGCAAGCTTCACCACGCTGGAAACCGCGCTGGGTGCCGCCACCGCCAATTACGCAGCGGCCGCCACCGGCACCGAACTGACGGCCACCGCCAACGCCACGATCACGCTGGTCGAAACCGCGCTCAACGGTGTCGGCACGGTGCGCTCGGCACTGGGTGCCGCGTCGAACCGGCTCGACCACGTCTACAACAATCTGTCCAACATGCGCACCAACACCGAACAGGCACGCGGCCGCATCATGGACGTCGACTACGCCTCCGAAACCGCAAACATGACTTCCAAGCAGATGCTCATGCAGGCCGGCACTTCCATGCTCAAGCAAAGCTCCAGCATGTCCCAGCTCGTCATGTCCCTCATGCAGTAAACGCCGCAGCGGCGACAGCCTGCACCCCGAAAACAGCGCCCGCTGCCGGTTCGTCCGGGGCGGGCGTTGGCGATGGCATGACGCCGGGGCCCGCAGTCCGGTCACACACTTTTCCAGGGAATCGCCACGATGGGAAACCGCTGCGAATCAGCGATCTGCGAATCGCGAGCCGAAGCCGCCGTCAGTGCAATCTGGCACCACATCGGCGACGGGCAACACTATTGCGGTTGCCGGGACGCGCCCGGCGCGGGGTTCGAGGTCCGTCATGACGACGACGAACAGTCCGTGCTCGTCACACCGGAGAACATCCGGATTTCGAAGAAAGCCTTTGTCGCCGCGCTGCAGTATCTGGTCGAACATGACCACGATCACCACGAGCCATGCCCGGTGCGTTCGAACAGCCATCCGTTGCGGGCGGGACCGCTGTGCCGCGCGACGCGGGACGCAAACGCGAACGTACGCTGCATCGACTACATACTGCCCATCCTGGCCAGCCGCCGGATCGTCCATTTAGATGACGGACCACCCGCCCGCACCTGGCTGACGCACGTCTTCCTGCACACGGAGCCACACGCGCCGGCGCCATGACGACGCCGCGATTCACCCGGGTCACCCCAGCGTGCCGACCACGCTGATGCCGCGCTGTTCCGGAATCTCGTTGTAGGAAAGCACATGCAGCCCGGGGGCGAACAGGCGCGCGTAGCGCGCCAGCAACGGACGGATCTGCGGCATCACGAGCAACAGCGGCGCGCCGCCCTGCTGCTTCATCTGGTCACGCGCGAGCGGCATGTGCGTCTGCAGCTGGCCGAGCAGATGGGGGTCTATCGGGTAATTGTCCAGCGCGGCCTTGCCGTTCTGGCGCGCCTGGTTCAGCGAACCGAGCAACATGTTCTCGAGTTCGTTGCCAAGGTTGAACACCTTCATTTCCGACGTGTGCCCGACCAGCCCGCCGACGATCTGGCGGCGCAGCGCACAGCGCACTTCGGCCGCCAGCAGTATCGGATCCTTCGTCACCTCGGCGTTCTCGAGCAAGGTGGTCGCGATCGGCACGATGTCCTTCAGCGACACGGATTCCGCCAGCAACACGCGGAACACCTTCAGCAGCTGGGTATGCGTGATCGCCTTGTCGAGCGCGCCCGCCAGCTTGGGCGTCAGTGCGCTCAGGCGCTCCAGCAGCGCGGGCACGTCTTCATGACGGAACAGCTCCGCCATGTGTTCACGCGCCAGCTTCGACAGGTGGGTCGTGATGACGCTCGCACACTCCACCACCTGATATCCCAGGCCGAGCGCGTGCGCCTTGTCGTCCGGCGCGATCCACATGACCGGCATGCCGTAGGCCGGCTCGATGCCCGGCACGCCGTCGAGCGTGCCATAGGTCTTGGGCGACGGTATCGCCATGAGGCGGTCCGCGAACACCTCGGCCTGCGCGATCACCGCACCGCTGAGCAGCACCGAATACTGCGACGGCTTCAGTCCGAGATCGTCGCGCACGCCGATCGGCGGCAGCAGGAAACCCATGGATTCACTGAGGCTCTGGCGCACGCCCTTGATGCGCTGCGTGAGCGGCGCGCCCTGCCCCGGGTCGATCAGGCCGACCAGCTTGTAGCCGAGCATGACGGTCACCGGCTCGACGACAGGCAGGTCGCTCCAGTCCAGTTCGGGCGCACGCGTGTTCAGCAGCGCGCTCTCGACCTCGGCCAGATCGGATGGCACCGGCCGGTCGGCCATCTTCGTCAGGCGCCACCCGACAAAGCCCAGCGCCGCGGCGAAGAACGAGAACATCAGCCAGGGCATGCCCGGAATGACCGCCAGCACCAGCATCATCGCGGACGCGCTGAACATGACGGTCGGCGAGGTCAGCAGCTGGCCGCTGACCTGCTGCTCGAAGTCACCCGAATCGCTGATGCGCGTGACGATGATGGCGGCCGCGGCCGACAGCAGGAGCGCCGGAATCTGCGCGACCAGACCGTCGCCGATGGTGAGCAGCGCGTACTGGCGGAAGGCGTCGCCCAGGCTGAGGTCGTACATCAGCGCGCCGATAATGACGCCGCCTATCATGTTGATGAGCAGGATGAGGATGCTGGCGACCGCGTCGCCGCGCACGAACTTCGACGCGCCGTCCATGGCGCCGTAGAAATCCGCCTCCATGGCCACTTCGCGGCGACGCCCCTGCGCCTTTTCCTGGTTGATGAGGCCGGCGTTCAGGTCCGCGTCGATGGCCATCTGCTTGCCCGGCAGCGCGTCGAGCGTGAAGCGCGCCGACACCTCGGAAATGCGTTCCGCGCCCTTGGTCACGACGACGAAGTTGATGATCATCAGGATGATGAACACCACCAGGCCGACGACGAAGTTGCCGCCGATCACCACATTGCCGAACGACTCGATCACCTGGCCGGCGGCATCCGTGCCCTCGTGCCCGTGCAGCAGCACCACGCGCGTCGAGGCGACGTTGAGCGTGAGCCGCATCAGCGTCGTCGCGAGGATGATGGTCGGGAACACCGAGAAATCGATGGGCCGCTTCGCCGACACGCTGACCAGGATGACGATGAGCGCCAGCACGATGTTGAACGTGAACAGCACGTCCAGCAGCACCGGCGGCAGCGGCAGGATGATCATCGACAGGATCGACAGCAGGAATATCGGCGTGGCGACGCGGTGGCGGCGCATCTCTTCGCCCAGTCGGCTCAGGAAATTCATGTCGGGATCACCTCGCTCAGATGTTTCGGTATGGCCAGATCATTCGGCAGCAGCGGTTCGCCCTTGCGCTGGCCGCGGCGAAACGCCTGCAGCTGCAGCACATAGGTGAGCACCTGCGCGACGGCGCGGTACAGCGGCATCGGAATCTGCTGATTGACCTGGCTGGTGTTGTAGATCGCGCGCGCCAGCGGCGGCAGCTCGACCGTTTCTATTCCATGTTCGGCGGCGATCGCGCGTATGTAGAGCGCCATTTCATCCACGCCCTTCGCGACGACGAACGGCGCTTCGGCGCGATTCTCGTCGTATTTGAGCGCCACGGCGTAATGCTCCGGATTGACGACGACGACATCGGCACCGGGCACCGCCTTGCGCACGCCGCGCCGCGCCATCTGCCGCTGCAGTTGCCGGATGCGCTGCTTCACTTCGGGCCGGCCTTCGTTCGACTTGTGTTCTTCCTTGACCTCGTGCTTCGTCATGCGCAGGTTGCGCATGAAGAAGAAGGCCTGCGCCGGCACGTCGATCAGCGCGAACAGCACGAATACCGCGCACAGCGACATCACGCCGTCGAGCATCAGCCCGGCGCCGATGCCGAGCGCGCGATCGAGCGGCATCGACTGCAGGTGCAGATAGGCGGCGACACCCTCGCGGCACACGTACCACAGCACCGCGCACAGTGCGGCCGCCTTGAGCATGGACGTCGCCACCTCGAACAGGTGCTTCGGCGCCACCAGCCGGCCGAGATTCTTGGCCGGGCTGAGCCGCTCGAGCTTGGGCTGCCAGTGCTCGATGTTCAGCACCCAGCCTCCCGGCACCAGCGACGCGGCGAGGATGGCAAGCGGCACCAGGAACAGCGGCAGCACCATCTTGACCAGCAGCAGCGCCGCCGCGCTGAAGCTGGTGGACCACACGTTGTCGAGCACGCCGTCGCCGTCGAGCGACGCGAATCCGAGCGCGAACAGCGCGCGGAAATCCTCAAGATAGGACGGCATCATCAGCGTGATCAGTTTCAGGCTGGCCAGAATGCCGACCGCCGTCGCGAGGTCGCGCGAACGGACCACCTGCCCCTTGTCTCGCGTCTTCCTGACCTTCTGCTGCGAGGCCTTTTCCGACTTGTCGCCGCTGCTGCCGGATTCCTCAGCCATGGGAGACCGCCCGCATCTGTTGCTGCAGCATGTCGAGCACCTGCGCGCACATGCGCACATAGTGCTGCGGCACGAAGCGCGCGACGTGCCCCAGCATGAACAGGCCGAACACCGTGACCAGCGCGAATCCCAGCGAAAACAGGTTGAGCGACGGCGCTACGCGGTTCAGGAAGCCGAAGCCGATCTGCACCACCATGGTCGCGAACACCATGGGCACGGCAAGCACCATGGCCGCCGAAAACACCCAGGCCACGTTGAGCGAAAGGGCCTGCAGCGTGGGCATGCTGATGCCGCTGCCGACCGGCCACGCGCCAAAGCTGGCACCGACCACGCCGACCAGCAGCAGATGGCCGTCGACCGCGAAGAACACCAGGGCGCACATCGTCACCAGCAGGCTGGACACGACGTCGGACGAGGTGCCGTTGAGCGGGTCGTTCATCACCGCCATGGACAGGCCGATCTGCGAGGACACGAGATAGCCGAGCACCATGATGACGGCCATCGCCAGGTGGAAGGCCAGCCCCATGACGAGCCCGATGAGCGACTGTTCCACCGTGGTCGCCACGCCGTGCAGCGAGAACGGATCGACCTCGGCGCCGGACGCGGCGAGCGGCAGCATGATGATGGCGAGCACCACCGACAGCAGCACGCGCACCGGCATCGGCAAGGTCATCTCGCCGATGAGCGGTGCCGCGCTGAACATGGCCAGAATGCGCACGAATGGCCACCACAGGGTGTTGAGCAGCGGCAGCAGCTGGTTGAACACGGGTTCCACGTCAGTACGGGAATCTCAACCGACGAGCGCGCCCGCGCGCTCGAACACGGACACGCAGAAATCCATCAGGTAGCCGGTCATCCAGCGCCCGGCGAGGATGATGGCGAGCAGCGTCACCAGCAGCCTTGGCAGGAAGCTCAGCGTCTGCTCGTTGATCTGCGTCGCCGCCTGGAACAACGCGACGATGAGGCCCATCACGAGTCCCGGTCCGACCAGCATGACGACCAGCAGCATCGTGATGTGCAGGCTTTCGCTGACCAGATCGACGGCGATTTCGGGTGTCAGCATCGCGTCAGGCCTGAATGCTGGTGACCAGCGTATTGACGGTGAGCGTCCAGCCATCGACGAGCACGAAGAGCAGCAGCTTCAGCGGCAGCGAGATGACCAGCGGCGACAGCATCATCATGCCCATCGCCATCAGCACCGAAGACACGACCAGATCGATCACCAGGAAGGGAATGAACAGCATGCAGCCGATCTGGAACGCGGTCTTGAGTTCACTCAGCACGAAGGCGGCCAGACGCACGAGGAAGGGCTGTTCGAGCGGCTGCGCCACCGGCCCCGAGCCGGCGAGGCGCACGATCTGCTCCAGCGCGGCCTTGCTCGTCTGCGCCATCATGAAGCGCGACACCGGCGCCTCGGCGATCTTCAGCGCCTGTTCGAGACTGATGCTCTCCTGGTCATAGGGCACGAAGGCGTCGGCCCAGATCTGTTCGCCGATCGGGCGCATGACGAGCAGCGTCAGGATCAGCGCGATGCCGGTCACGATGCGGTTCGGCAGGCCCTGCTGCAGGCCCAGTGCCTGGCGCAGCAGCGACAGCACGATGATGAAGCGCGTGAAGCTCGTCATCATCATGACCATGACGGGCAGCAGCCCGAGCAGGGTCATGATGATCAGGATCTGCGTCTTGATCGAGAATTCGGTGGTTGCGCCGCCGGTCGTCGATTCGAGCAGTGCGATGTTGGCCGCGTCCGCCGACGCGCACGCCAGCAGCGTCGCACCGGCCAGCAGCAGCGCGCACAGGTTCGGGATCGACGACCGTCCGCGGGACGATCGCGGGGTCATTGCGTCAGGCTGTCCAGATCGAGGCCGTCGAGATCGATGACGCGCAGGCCGTGGTTCTCGCCCATGAGCACCACTTCGGCATGGCCGATCGGCGTGCCGTTGACCTTGATGACAAGCGGCTCGCCGGCCAGCGTGTCGAGTTCGACGAGGCTGGCCGGCCGGATGTCTATGAGCTCCTGCAGGGACACGCGGGCCGAGCCGACCTCCAGCGTCAGCGTGACCGGTATGCGGCGCATCATCTGCGGCAGGCTGCGCCGCGGCGCGGCGGCCACGGGTGCGGTGCCATCGTTCTCCAGCATGGCGACGTCGCCGGTTTCGTCCAAACCGTCCAGCAGGTTTTCAATTTCGGTGTCGTTGGTATCCATGGCGTCAGTCCATATCTTCAAATGAGGTGAGACAAAGCTTGCCCTTGTTCTCGGCGACGGTCGCCGCGTACAGCCGCGAGTCGTCGATCAGTACGTCGGCCGAGCCGATGGACACCGGAATCACGTCACCCACGCACAGGTCGAACAGCTCGCCGAGCGGCATGTCCTTGCTGAGCAAACGGGCCGTCATCGTCATCTGCAGGCGGGCGGCGAACGGAGCCGTCGCCATCGCGGGCTCCTTCTTTTCGCGCACGTGCGCGAGGCCATGCAGCAGCTTGTCCATCCATGCGTCGTCGAGTGCGAACCACATGTCTCGCTCGCCGTCGAGCTCGGGCTCGCGAACGGTGCAGGTGATCATCCAGTTGCCCACCGCGGCGACCGGTACGGCCGCCGCGGTGAACGTGACCGGCGCAACCTCGTCGAGCGGACGCGCCAGATCGGCTGCGTCGATGCGTGCCGCAACGACTGCGGCAAGCTCTTCTCCCAGCGCGATGCCGACGCGTTCTTCGGTCGCGGTTTCACGTTCCGTCGTTTCCGCACGCGCCACCGGCGCAAGCTGGACGGCGTCGTCCGGCGAAGTCGGCAGATCGATCCGCTCCGCCGTCTCTGCCGGCGCGGCCTGTTCTTCCGGTTCAGACGGGGCCGTTTCGCCCGTCGCATCGGCCGCCGCGTCTGCGGCTTCGGCGGTCGACCCGGCCTCCGCTGCCGGTTCAGCCGCGCCTGGTTTGACAGCCTTCGCCGCGAACGCCGCCTGAGCGGCTCTGGCCGCCTGGGCGGGACCGTGGATGCCGAAGCGATAGCCGAGAACGGTCAGGATCAGTGGTCGCTCGGCGGCAAAACAGATGCGGCCCGCCTCGCTCGCGTAGCCGGTCCAGCGCACGCTTTCGATGGCATCCCGGACGCGCTCGAGCCGCACCGCGGTCACGTCGAACGCCGCGCGATGGCGCCGGTTCAGGCCGCTGCGCAGCGCGGCTGCGAGGTCCTTGCGCAACTGCACGGAAAATTCGCCAAGACGATGCACCGGACGACCGAGTGCGCTCACCTCCAGCGTCTCTGCTGCGGTGGGCGAAACCACCTTCGTGGAAGCATTCATGAAAGATTCGTTCGGCTGTACATGTTGTTCGAATGTCGGGCCCGACATTGCCGGGCCGATCGCCTGCTATGTAGCATTACGAACCCTGCAGGCAGAACTTTAGGCACACGCAACATTAAAATTTCGAGACAGGAGAAACGCCCGGTCAGCGCGCTCAGCCCGACCGGTCAAGCGACACGGCGCTGCACCGCCTGAAAGCTCGACAGCCCCTTGCCGGAGCGCTCCGGGTCGCGCGAATCAAAGGTGTCCGGCCGCACCCGGCAGCCGGTCGGGTACGGCGGTGCGCGCGGAAGGAACGCCTGCATGGCGGCGACAGCCACGCAGGCGATAGGCCGCCGGCTGCGTCCGGATCAGCCCTTTCGCACGCCGTCGCGCGCGACGCCCTGTCGGGCGGGCGACAGGATGGAGAACACGGCGCGCATCGCGACGACGTCGCGTTCGGCGCTGCGCATGCGGCCCGCCACCTGGCACAGCCGCTTGCCCGGCCGGCACCAGTCGATGCTGCTTTCTATCCAGTCGCCCGGCCAGAGCGCTTCGAGGAAGTCGACCTGCAGCGAGGCCGTGACGAAGCGGGCGTCGGCCGGCAGCCGGTCCGCCAGTGCGCCCGCCAGCCAGATGTCGGCCAGCGTCGAGATGAAGCCGCCGTGCACGCGCCCCGCGCCATTGCTGTGCTCGTCCCGCAGTTCGATGCGAAAGTGCCTCAGTGAATCTTCCGTGCGCTGAAAGACGCGGGCGATGGCCGGCACAAAGCGGCCGCTTCCCTTCCACAGCACATAACCCTGCGCCAGCCATTCGGCTTCGCGTACGCTTGGCTGGTCCATCACGCGCCCTCCCGCCCGGCGGCGGCGGCGAACCGCAGCGCGTCATCCAGGCGGTCGTCACCCCAGAACATTTCAGTGCCGACGAAAAAGGTCGGCGCACCGAACACGCCCCGGCGCCGCGCCTCGTCGGTCTGCTCGCGCAGGCGTGCCTTGACCGGCGCGTCGGCGGCGCGCGCCAGCGTGCCGGCCGGCACGCCCAGCTCGTCGAGTATCCCGCGCATCGCCGCCTCGTCATTGATGTCGCGGTCCTGCGCGAAGTTGAGCTGCATGACGCGCCGGCAGAAGGCGCCCATCCATGCCTCCTCCGCTCCCAGCAGCGCAAGCCGCAGCGCAAGCAATCCGACCCGCGGGAAGACGGACGGCCTGACCCAGGGCAGGCCGTGCTTGCTGCATTGGCGGCTCATGTCCCGCCACATGTAGTCGCCCTTTTCCTTCTGCAGCACGAAGGGTGAATTGTCCATGCCGAGCGCCTTGAAGACCGGCCCCAGAAGGAACGGCTTCCAGATCACCGGCACGCCGTGGCGCTGCGCCGCGTCCTCGATGCGCATGACGCTCAGGTAGCTGTAGGTGCTCGCGAATTCGAACCAGAACTCGATTCCGGCCGGCGTGCCACGCCCGCCGCTCGACACATCATTCATGGGAACTCCGGATAGAGGGTGACGGCACTCGCGCGGACCTTCATGCGTAGGTGACAAGGCAGCGGATTTCGATGCTCTCGCGCAACGGCGCATCGGCCGGCACGTCGGGCAGGTCGAAGGCGGCGTGCGGCGTGAAGCGCGCAACCCCGCTGACCTGCGAATCATACTGTTTGAACACCAGTGCTTCGTGACGATCCATTTCCGCGAAATGGTGCCATCGATGACGAGGCGAGTGCCGCACCAGATAGATCTCGCCAGTGCGATCCGGATAACGGATTTCGGCGGCGACGAGTTCGCGTGCCGAAACCGTGCGTGCGTCGCACACCGCGAGCGGCGTATCGACGACCGGGCCGCGGATCGAACGCCAGATGTTCACGATGGCGAAGCGCGCCGTCCGGGACAGCGCGTGCGGGTCATCCAGCACCAGTGCGAGGCGCTTCAGTCCCGATGCGTCGCTGTAGTCGTTGTGCACTCGCCCGACCGCCGCCGCGCGGCTGCCGTCACCGCTGCGCCCGAAGCCGAGCGCCGGACGCCCCGCCTCCCGACGGCGGATCTGATGGTCGAACACGTACGCATGCTGCGCACCGGTGACCTGGCGGGCCAGTTCGGCCGCTTCCGCGTAGTAGCGCGCGCGGATCGCCTCCTCGTCGCGGAAGTCCGCCACTGCGCTCGGCGCATCCCGCAATTCAAAGCCCTCGCGCTCGATCGACGGACGCGAACCGGCTCGGGCGTCGGCGATCGGCACGGTGTGCATGACGTAGTCGCAGTTCTGCCAGGGCATGCCGGGCGGCGGCTCATGCATGTAATTGAACGGACGCGCGCCGCCCGCGCCAAGGTAGCCGAGTGCGCCGCTCACTGTAGGGCGATGGCCGCCGGTGTCTGATGGATTGCCTTGCATGCTGCCTCCTGTCGGGATCGTGGTCGCGGGCTGCACGCCCTGCCGGACGCCTGCCCACGAGCGCCATTGAAAACCGGCGCGGCACCGCGCTCAACCGATCAATACGCACGCTTCGCATGCGCAGGAGGAATGTGAATCAGGCGATCGGCCATGTGTCCGCTTGCTTCGCCTCCGTCACTATCCATCGTGCGACTTCGTCGATCTCGCTGCGGGACGGGCCTTCCGGGCGGACCAGCCAGTAGGCGCTGGGCGCCGCCGGCAACGGCGCCGGCATCCGGACGACCCGCAGGCGCCCGTCCGCCAGTGCGCCGCCAAGCAGTTCGAGGCGCCCGAGTGCCACCCCCTGGCCCGCAATGGCGGCATGGATCATCTGGTCGTATTGATTGAAGCGCAGCACGCCGCGCGCACGCACACCGTGCCAGCCCTGCGACGCCAGACAGTTCTCCCACTGCAGCCACGGTCGCGCGTCGCCGTCGAACTCGAGCAGCGTGAGCGCTTCGATGCCCTGCCGGCCATCCAGCGCCGTCAGACCGAGCGAGGGATGCGCGACCGGCGCCACGGTTTCTCCGAAAAGCCTTGTGGCTCCTTGTGGTGCCGCGTCCGGCGCGCAATAGCGGATGGCCAGGTCGGGGCCGTCCTGGCGCGGATCGGTCAGCCTGCTGGACGCCGCGATGCGCACGTCGATGCCTGGATGCCGCTGCAGGAAACCGCCGAGACGGGGCAGCAGCCACAGCCCTGCAACACCGATGCTGGTGGTGATGGTCACCGGGCGGGACCCGGCGCCGACGCGAATCGCGCCGATCACGTCCTGCAGTTGCCGCACGGCGACGTCGGCAGTCGCAAACAGGCGCGCGCCTTCAGGAGTGAATGCGACGAGGCGGTGGCCGCGCACCAGCAAGCGCACGCCGAGCAGCGCTTCCAGCGCGCGCACCTGACGGCTCACTGCGGACTGGGTCAGGCACAGGTCCTGCGCCGCCAGCGTGATGCTCATGCGGCGCCCGACCGCGACGAAGCCCCGGACGAGATCCAGGGAGGCAAGCCTGGCCAGATCGACTGACATTCTCCATCCTCATGCGAAAAAGGCGCACGGCAGTGTGGACATGCAGTCGCCACTACGTCAAATGGGCGCGCCCGGACGCGCCTGCCGAATGGCTTCCGGGCGCCACAGCCGGCGACGGCAGAAGCGCTTCACGCCACTGGATGTGGACGAAAAAAAGCGGGCAATGCCCGCTTTCTTGTGTTGCCGGCGCGTGACCCAGCGATTGGCGACGTACATGGTGATGTCAAAGCCGAAACGCGGATCGGTTGCCCTCGGGTTTTGCCAGTTCATGCTGATCTCCTTTGAGTGACTTCATTCCACGGCCAGCACCGTGCATGCACCCGTCGTCGCGCATCGCGTGCCGCACGACCTCCGGCAACCCGCGAAAGAGGGCTCATGATTTTCCCGGGAGCAAGGGAGCGAACGCGTCCGGCAGCAGACAGTTCTGCAGGCTGCGCTGCGAGAACAGGTAGCGGCCGTCGCACACGAATCCGAGCTCGTGCCAGTCGACGGCGTCGTTGAGCAGCGCCGTCGCCGCCTGCAGATCGCAGGACGCGTCACGCGCGAAAAGCGCGAGCACGGAGCCGTCGTAGTCGGGGCATTCGTGCAGGAAAAAGGGGCGCGCCTTGCGCGTCTTGCCATTCACGTAGATGCGCGGCGCGGCCGAACGGTGGTGCAACCGGCCCCATTGCCACCAGTTGTGTTCGCCGAACGCGCGCACCCGCCGCTGCAGCAATCGCGGTTTGTGCTGCAGCAGCCAGTCGTTGCGCACGTCGAACCAGGCGCGCCGCGTGAGGCCGGTGTCCACCGTGGTCGAACAGACAAATTCGACATTGCCTTGCGGGTGCACGAACACGTCGTCCGCGCCCGACACCGCACCGACCCGCACGTCGAACAGCGACGCGAGCGGCACGCGGTAGTCGCCCCGCAGGAACATCAATTGACCGTGTTCGCAGTGAAAGCGTCGCCCGTCGCTCATGCGCCGGTCCATGCGCCCCTTCTCGAAACGGAACACCGCGCAATTGGGAATGTAGGCGCCGAACACGCGGGCATCGCCCGTTTCGAAGAAGTCCGTGATGCTGCCTTGGGTGAACAGCCAGTCGTTGAGCCGGCGCGCCGCGGTGAGCTTGATGAAGTCGCGCGGCACGATGAAAATGAGTTCGCCGCCCTGATCCAGATGACGCACGCACTTTTCGATGAAGAAAAGATAGAGGTTGCTGCGCCGGTCGAACAGATCGCCGCCCAGACGTTCGCGCGTCGCGGGCAGGATGTCCTGGTAGCGCACATAGGGCGGGTTGCCGATGACGGTATCGAAACGCTCGTCGGTCGGGTAATCGAAGAAATCCATCACGAGCGCGCCGGCCGGCGCGACCGACGGATCGATCTCGATCGCCGTGCACCCCGGCAACCTGCTCGCGAACGAGCCGTCGCCGGCCGACGGTTCGAGCACGCGCCCGCGGTTGCGGCGCAGCGCGAGCATGCGTTCCACGACGTCTTCGCGGGTAAAGACCTGGCCCAGGCGTTCCACCCGGTGTATCTGATCGTCCATGGCGCAATTGTCCCATGTGCGCATGTCCCCTGTGCTGCGGCCCGCCTTGGGCTACCATCACCGCCCCGACCGACTCGCGAGCCCGGACATCCGCCGATGCTGCATTCCCCGATAGAACCCTACGACAACGGCTGGCTGGAAGTCGGACACGGGCATCGCCTGTATTACGAACAATGCGGCAACCCCGACGGGCAGGTCGCGCTGTATCTGCACGGCGGCCCCGGCTCGGGTTGCTCGCCGCGCCAGCGCCGGTTCTTCGATCCGCAGCGCCATCGCGTCGTGCTGTTCGACCAGCGCGGCTGTGGTCGCAGCACGCCTGCGGGCGACGTCGCGAACAACCACACCGACGCGCTGGTGCAGGACATCGAGGCACTGCGCCGGCATCTGGGCATCAGCCGCTGGCTGGTGTTCGGCGGCTCGTGGGGCGCGACGCTGGCCGTGCTGTGGGCGACGCGCCACCGCGACGCGTGCACCGGCGTCATCCTGCGCGGCCTGTTCCTCGCCGGTCGTGCCGATCTCGAGTGGTTCTTCCACGGGGTTTCGGCGCTTGCGCCGCAGGCGAACTCCGCATTGATGCAGGTCATTCCGGCGCGCTGGCGCGACCGGGTGGAAACCTGGCTGGATCGCAGCTTCTCGGGCGCGGACCCGGCGCGCATCGACCGCGTCGTGCTGGCTTGGCGGGCCTACGAGCATGCGCTCGGCAGCTGGCCCGGCAGCGCCGCGCTGGCCGCGCCGTCGGACGACGAGTGGCCGGCGCTGCGCGCCCGCTATCGCGTGCAGTCGCACTATCTCGCCCGCCGCTGCTTCCTCGGTGAAGCAAAGGTGCTGGACGCAATCGCCCGTCTGCACGGACTGCCGGTCGCCATCGTCCATGGCAGCCAGGACCTCGTATGCCGCCCGCAGAACGCCTGGCGCGCTCACCAGACCTTGCGCGGCAGCCGCCTGGCCTGGGCACAGGGCGCGGGCCACGACCCCTTCCATCCGGCCAGTCTGCAGTTGCTGATGACGGCGCTTGCTGCGCATGAACGCGACGGCCATTTCAACGCGTGGCCGGCGGCCCTGCCATGAGCCTGCGGCTGAAGCTCAATGTGCTGCTCGCGCTGGTCATCCTGACCTTCACGAGCACGCTGCTCACACTCGAACTGATGGGAACGCAGCGGGCCGTCGGCGAGGAAATCGAGGCGGCCAACCGGGTCGCCACGCAGTTGCTGACGAGGGTGACGCTGATCTACGCCGACACCGGTGCGCCCGCACTGATCGATTTCCTGATCCGTCTCGGCCGCGTGCGCGCCACCGAAATACGGCTCATCGACGGCAGCGGCGAGCTGCTCTACAACTCGCCGCCATCGCCCTACAAGGCAGGGCGGGAGGCACCCGGATGGTATGCGCATCTCATCCTGCCGCGCCGCCCGCGCCAGGAGATCACGCTGGCCGACCGCGCCGTGCTGGTAGTGGAGGCGGACGCCTCGCGCGCCATTCTTGACGGCTGGGACGAAGCGCTGCAGCTGCTCGTCACCGGATCGATCGCCATGATTCTGGGCAATGCGCTGGTGTTCTGGCTGGTGGGACGCGCGACACGCCCGTTCAACACCATCGTGCGCGGCCTCGAACACATGCGGGCCGGCGACTATCACACCCGGCTGTCACCGCTGCCCGGGCGCGAAGCCGGTTCAATGGCCGAAGCATTCAACCGCATGGCGCAGTCGATCGAGGACAACATGAATGCTCGGCGTGAAGCGCTCGAAGCGCGCAGCAGTCTGGAACAGAACCGCGAACTGACGCAGTTCATACAAAGCAGGATCGAAGAGGAACGGCGCGACATCGCACGCGAGCTGCACGATGAAATGGGCCAGGCGGTGACGGCAATCAAGAGCATGGGGCTGTCCATCGTCCGGCGCGACACCGACACGAATCCGCCCAGCGCCGAAGCGGCACAGCTCATCGTCGACACGGCAAACCACCTGTACGACGTGATGCACAGCATCATTCCCCGGCTGCGTCCGCTGGCGCTGGACAACCTCGGACTGGAAGACGCGCTGGACGACCTCGTCGCCGAGTGGCGGCGCCATCATCCGGAGACACAGTTCTCACTGTCGCTGTCGGCGCTGCCGGAGTCACCCGGTGATTCGTTCAAACTCGCGGCCTACCGCATCGTGCAGGAGGCGGTGACCAATGCGCTCAAGCACGCCGGCGCCGGGAAAATCGCCATTTCCCTTGCCGGCTCGGAACGGTGGCTGGATCTGGCAGTCGAGGACGATGGCAGCGGACTGTCCGCCGGCTGGGCACAGAAGCGCGGCCACCACGGTGTGCGCGGCATGCGCGAGCGGGCGCAGGCGCTGGGTGGAGAACTGGAACTGACGGCGGCTGACGGTGGGGGCACACGGGTGCACGCCCGTCTGCCACTTGAATAAGAACGGGGAGACGAAAATGGGCCCGATCAGGGTGATGCTGGTCGACGATCACGCGGTGGTGCGCATGGGCTTCAAGCTTCTGCTGGCCGCGTGCGACGACATCGAGGTGGTCGGCGAAGCCGACAGCGGCGAAACCGCTTACCAGCGCTACGCGGAACTCAAACCCGACGTCGTGGTGATGGATCTGTCCATGCCGGGCATGGGCGGCATCGAGGCAGTGCGTCGGCTGACGGCACGCGACAAGGGCGCCCGGATCCTCGCGCTGTCGGCGCACGAAGACACGGCGCATCCGAAACGCGTGCTCAAGGCCGGCGCAACCGGCTATCTGTCCAAGCGCGGCGCACCGGAGGCCCTGATCGACGCGGTACGCACCGTTGCAGCCGGACGGATGTATCTCGATGCCGAAATCGCACAGAAGCTGGCGATGCAGGACGTGACCGGCGCGCAGAATCCGGTCGAAGCACTGAGCGAGCGCGAGTTCGAGGTCTTCATCCACCTGGCGCGCGGACAGTCGGTGAACCAGATCGCCGAGACGCTGCACCTGTCGACATCCACCGTCGGCACCCATCTCTACAACGTCAAGCAGAAGCTCGGCGCCACGAATCAGGCCGAACTGACGCTGATCGCGCTGCGCAACGGCCTGATCGAGGCCTGACCACCCCCACGCGCGCACCAATATGGCGCGTTGGGCGTCATCATGACGCATGCCGGACGCGCTGCGCACGATGCCGCGCCCGTCCGGCAAGCCGGCGCCGCCTGAACGCCGCACCCTCGCCCACCCCGAGCAGCCTTGTCCCGCAAGGCGGCTGAAAGCTCAGCCCTCCGCCAGCGGCGCACTTTCCTCTTGCGTACCGACATGGCAGTCAGGTGCCCGGATTCATCACGCCGGAAGCCGCTGGCTCCGATCTGGCACATTTCACGCTTTGAATGGTGCACTGCGTCATTCATTGACGATTCAAAGATTCGGTTTCATGTGCCGCCAGTTCAACTGCAGCCACCGGGTTTCTGCACCGCCCGGCCGCCAGGGAGGAAATCGCCATGCGTACTTTTGCGTTGTTGCTCATGCTGTCGCTCACGACTGCCGTCGAGGCCAGCGCCGAACGCTACATCCAGCTGTCGATGCACATGGTGAAGATCCTCGTCGCAGGCCCGGACGGGCGAATCAATACCGGCACCGGCGTACAGCTGGACGCCGGTCACGTGATCACCAACTGCCACGTCGTCGGCTCGGCGAAGGAAGTCATCGTTGCGCGCGGCAGCGGCGGCACCGCGGGTCGCGCGGAATCCGTGGATGTGCGCCACGACCTGTGCCTGCTCGGCGTCACACAGCCCATGGCCGTGCCGGTGGACACCGCATCGTCGCGCGCCGTGAAGATCGGCGACGAGGTGCAGGCCATGGGTTTTTCCGGCGGCAAGGCGTTGTCGATGAGCAGCGGCAAGGTGACCGCGCTGCACGACATGGATGGCGCGTCGGTCATCGAGACGGACGCCCAGTTCCAGCAGGGAGCCTCGGGCGGCGCCCTGTTCGACGCCGACGGCCACCTGATCGGCGTGCTCACCTTCTTCATCCCGGGCATGAAGCGCCACTTCGCGGTGCCGGTCGACTGGATCGCGCGCGGCGTGGCCGAAGCAGCCAGCGGGGAACAAGCCGCACAGGCACCGGCGCAGCCATTCTGGGCCGCAGCGGATGCCGACAAGCCGTTCTTCCTGCGCGCCATCCAGCACGAAAACGATCATGACTGGGGCCTCCTGCAGGCGGTGACCCAGGCATGGATCGAAGCCGAACCGGGCAACAGCGCGGCCATCGAAGCGGCCGTGCGCGCGAGCCGCCTGCCCGCGGCGCGCTGACAAAAAAACGCCGGACCGACGAAAGATCATCGGCCCGGCGTCAGTCCCCGAGCGGTGCTGCCTGTTGTCGTCAGTGCGTCAGCGCGACGTGCTCCACCTGCGCCGCCGGCGCGGCGGATTGATGAACTGCATCGCCCGGGCCAACCGCCGACGGCAGCAAGGGCACGATGAGCAGCGCGACGATGTTGATGATCTTGATCAGCGGATTCACTGCCGGGCCGGCCGTGTCCTTGTACGGGTCGCCCACCGTGTCACCGGTCACCGCCGCCTTGTGGGCCTCCGAGCCCTTGCCGCCGAAATGACCGTCTTCGATGTATTTCTTCGCGTTGTCCCATGCGCCGCCACCGGTCGTCATGGAAATCGCGACGAACAGCCCGGTCACGATGGTGCCCATGAGCAATCCGCCGAGCGCCTGCACGCCGGCCTCCGGTCCCATCAGGAAGGCCATGCCGAACGCGACGACGACCGGCACCAGCACCGGAAGCAATGACGGAATCATCATTTCCTTGATCGCGGCGACGGTCAGCATGTCGACCGCGCGCGAATAATCGGGCTTGGCCGTGCCTTCCATGATGCCGGGGATCTCCTTGAACTGCCGGCGCACCTCGACGACGACGGCGCCGGCCGAGCGCCCCACCGCCTCCATCGCCATCGCGCCGAACAGGTAGGGAATCAGCCCCCCGATGAACAGGCCGATGATGACCGCCGGATTGGCCAGATCGAAGGCGACGCTGTGACCGACCGCCTCGAGCGCGTGCGTGTAGTCGGCGAACAGCACGAGCGCGGCCAGACCGGCCGAGCCGATGGCATAGCCCTTGGTCACCGCCTTCGTCGTGTTGCCAACGGCGTCCAGCGGATCGGTCACCGCGCGCACCGAATCGGGCAGTTCGGACATTTCTGCAATGCCGCCCGCGTTGTCGGTGATCGGGCCATAGGCGTCGAGCGCGACGATGATGCCGGACATGCTGAGCATCGACGTCGCGGCGATCGCGATGCCGTACAGACCGCCCAGCGTGTAGGCCGCCCAGATCGCGGCGCACACCGAAAGCACCGGCAGGGCGCACGATTTCATCGACACGCCCAGGCCGGCGATGATGTTGGTGCCGTGGCCCGTGGTCGAGGCCTGTGCGATGTGCTGCACCGGCTTGAATTCGGTGCCGGTGTAGTACTCGGTGATGACCACCATCAGTCCGGTCAGCACCAGCCCGACGACCGCCGCGCCATACAGGCGCCACTGCGCGCCATCCAGGATGCCCATCGACGCATTCAGCGCGTCATCAGGCATCAGCATCACGGTCAGCGGATAGAAGGCGATCAGCCCGAGCACACCGGCAACCAGCAGGCCGCGGTAGAGCGCGTTCATGATCTTCTGTCCGGGCCTGGCCTTGACGAACATGCAGCCGACGATGGACGCGAGGATGGAAAATCCGCCGAGAGCGAGCGGATAGATGACCGCGGCTTCGGCGTTCGATTTGAGCATCAGCGCGCCGAGCAGCATGGTCGCGACGATGGTCACCGCGTAGGTCTCGAACAGGTCCGCCGCCATGCCCGCGCAGTCGCCGACGTTGTCACCGACGTTGTCCGCGATCACCGCCGGGTTGCGCGGATCGTCCTCCGGAATGCCGGCTTCGACCTTGCCCACCAGGTCGGCACCGACGTCGGCACCCTTGGTGAAGATACCGCCGCCGAGACGCGCGAAGATCGATATCAGCGACGAGCCGAACCCCAGGCCGATGAGCGGATGGATGATCTGCTCCATCGTCGCGTCATGCGCCGCGGAGCCGCTGAGGATGGCGTAATAGCCCGCCACGCCGAGCAGGCCCAGCCCCACCACCAGCATGCCGGTGATCGCGCCGCCGCGGAAGGCGACGTCGAACGCTTCCGAAATGCCCTGGCGCGCCGCCTCCGCCGTGCGCACGTTCGCGCGCACCGACACGTTCATGCCGATGTAGCCGGCAGCGCCCGAGAGCACGGCACCGATGACGAATCCGGCCGCGGTCGACGTTCCGAGCGTCAGCCACAGGACGATGGTCAGCACGACACCGACTACGGCGATGGTGCGGTACTGGCGATTGAGATAGGCCTTCGCGCCTTCCTGCACGGCATCGGCAATCTCGCGCATGCGCGGGTTGCCGGTAGGTTGGGCGAGGATCCATTTGCTAGAGACGGCGCCATAGACAATGGCCACCACAGCGCACACGAGTGCGAACACCAGACCGAACGACGACATCACCCCTCCTCTTGTTTTGACTGCGTGCAACGAAGAAGCGGTGCCGTAAGCCCGCCTCCGGAAGCTGCTGCGATCTTGTGGATCGCCGGGTTGCGGCCGCTTCGGCCGCGTCCCTGATAAGTCATCCGCACGCGCTGGCGCGCGCGGCTACAAGTGGTGCGTCCTCGACCCGTGTCAGCCGGCGAACGGCGGCAACAGCGCCGGTACGCTCTCGTTGAGCAGGCTCACATAGGCCGGCAGACCATTGACATAAGGCGGGTAGTCCTCGCCTTCGATCAAGGGCTGCAGGTATTTCCGGCAGGCGTCCGTAATGCCGAAGCCGTCGCCGGAAATGAATTCCCTTGGCATCATCTTCTCGCGATTGGCCACATCCTTCAATTGCGCGACACCGACATCCCAGCGATACGGTTCGTCGGACGTGCGCACGATGGCCGGCATCACGGCATTGCGCCCGGCGAGTGCCAGTTCGACCGCACGGCGCCCGAGCGCGAGCGCCTGAGCGACGTCGGTGGCGGACGCGACGTGACGCGCGCTGCGCTGCAGGTAATCCGGCAACGCCCAGTGGTACTTGTGGCCGAGCCTGTCCTTGATCAGCTCGGCCACCTGCTGGCCGACGCCGCCCAGTTGCGCGTGGCCGAAGGCATCGCGCGAACCGGCTTCGCCGAGCAGCTTGCCGTCCGCGCCGCGCAGGCCTTCCGACACAGCGATGGCACAGAAGTCGTGCTCGCGCACGCAGGCATCGACGCGGGCAAGAAAAGCTTCGGGGTCAAAGGTGATCTCGGGGAACAGCAGCAGGTGCGGCGCTTCGCCTGCACGACGGGCGGCCAGACCGGCGGCAGCGGTGATCCAGCCCGCATGCCGGCCCATGACCTCCATGACGAAAACCTTCGTCGATGTGCGCGCCATCGATGCGACGTCGAGCCCGGCTTCCATCATGGACAGTGCGACGTACTTCGCCACCGAACCGAAGCCGGGACAGTTGTCCGTCTCGACCAGGTCGTTGTCGACCGTCTTCGGGATGCCGACGCACACCAGCGGATAGTTCAGCCGCTCGGCGATCTGCGACACCTTCCATGCGGTGTCCATGGAATCGTTGCCGCCGTTGTAGAGGAAGTAACGGATGTCGTGCGCGCGGAACACGTCGATGAGCCGCTCGTACTGCGCGCGGCTCTCGTCGAGTCCCTTGAGCTTGTAGCGGCAGGAGCCGAAGGCCCCGCCGGGGGTGTGACGCAGCGCGGCGATCGCGGCGTCCGATTCGAGCGAGGTGTCGATCAGGTCTTCATGCAGCGCGCCGAGGATGCCGTTGCGCCCGGCAAACACGCGACCGATCCGGCCGCCCTGTTCGCGCGCTGCCTGGATGACGCCGCATGCCGTGGCATTGATGACGGCGGTGACGCCGCCGGACTGCGCGTAGAACAGGTTTTCAGCCATGTTTCCGATCAGGCGAGCGCGTCGAACGCACGCTTCTTGATTTCCTCGACCGGTCCGACGCCGGAGATCGCACGGTATTTCGGTGCGCCCGCTTCGCCGCGCTGTGCCCAGCCCGAGTAGTAGTCCACCAGCGGACGCGTCTGCGAATGATAGACATCCAGACGTTTGCGCACGGTTTCCTCGCGGTCGTCGTCGCGCTGCACCAGCGGCTCGCCGGTCACGTCGTCGATGCCCTCGACCTTGGGCGGATTGAACACGACGTGATACGTGCGGCCGGACGCCAGATGCGCACGACGACCGCTCATGCGCGTGATGATGTCGCTGTCCGGCACCTGGATCTCGAGCACGTAGTCGATCGCCACGCCGGCCTGCTTCATCGCGTCGGCCTGCGGAATCGTGCGGGGGAAACCGTCGAACATGTAGCCCGACTTGCAGTCGTCGGCCAGCAGGCGGTCCTTGACCAGACCGATGATGATGTCGTCCGACACCAGACCGCCCGAATCCATGACCTTCTTCGCTTCGAGACCCAGCGGGGTACCCGCCTTGACCGCAGCACGCAGCATGTCGCCGGTGGAAATCTGCGGAATGTTGAAGCGTTCCTTGATGAAGCTGGCTTGAGTGCCCTTGCCTGCGCCCGGCGGGCCCAGAAGTATGAGACGCATGTCCTCTCCTGATGTGATGTCGTTATCGTTACTCGCGGAGCGTCGTGTGCCCCGCGCTGAGGCGCATTGCCAGCGGGCGCGAACTTACCGCCAATGTGCAGCGCGGTCAAACCGCAGTGCGTCAGACGGTGCCCGCGGCAATGATCGCGCTGACTCTCTGCAAATCCTCTTCGGTGTCGACGCCGGCGTGCGGCATCGCCACATTGCCGACCACGCGGATACGGTAGCCATGCCACAGCGCGCGCAGCTGCTCAAGCGCCTCGAGCTGTTCCATCGGCGCCGGCGCGAGCCGCGCGTTCTTCTGCAGGAAACGCACACGGTAGGCGTAGATGCCGATGTGGCGCTGCGCGCCGAGATCCTGCGGCAGCGCCTGCGGACCCGCCGCAAAGGCGTCGCGCGCCCAGGGAATCGGCGCGCGCGAGAAATACATGGCGCGCCCCTGCGCGTCGCACAGCACCTTCACGACAGCGGGATTGAAGAAATCGGCCACCTCGGAGATGGCACTGCTGGCCGTGGCGATCGACGACTCCGGGTCCTGGTCCAGCGCCAGCGCGACCGCGCGGATGAGCGCCGGATCGATCAACGGTTCGTCACCCTGCACGTTCACGACGACGGCACCCGACGCCCAGCCAAGCTGATCCGCCACTTCGGCGATGCGGTCGGTACCCGTCGCGTGATCGCTGCGCGTCATCACAGCCTGAAAACCGTGCGCCACGACGGCGGCGGCAATCTCTTCATGATCGGTGGCCACAACCAGCGCCTCGGGGCCACTGAGCACCGCCCGCTGCGCCACCCGCACCACCATCGGCAGGCCGCAGATGTCGCGCAGCGGCTTGCCCGGAAGGCGGGTTGACGCGTGGCGCGCCGGAATGACGACCTTGAACATGGCTATTCCTTCAGGTGGGCGAAGGGTTGCGGCCTGCCGGCTCGCGCAAGGCTTCCACTTCGTCGTCGCTCATTTCACGTGCCTCGTCCTCGAGCATGACGGGAATGCCGTCACGGATCGGATAGGCCAGCCGGCTGGCCTTGCACTGCAACTCGTTGCGCGCGCGGTCAAGCACCAGCGGCGCCTTGGTGACCGGGCAGACGAGTATTTCAAGAAGACGGGGATCCATGCATCAACTCCGCGATGCGGGCCGAAACATGGCCCGCGAGATCAGGGTCGAGGCAAGCCTCGACCGGCAATACCCACACAGGGGCGTCCGACAATCCGTGACATTTTACCGCGTCCTTCTCGGTAAGCAGCAGCCCATCGCACGCCGGAAAACGCAGGTCCTGCGCCGAATACACGTGGTGGTCGGCGAACGCATGCGCGGTGAACTCCAGTCCGAGCGCCCGCAGATGGTCGAAGAACCTGGCCGGCTCGCCGATGCCCGCCAGCGCATGCAGGCGCTGGCCGCGCAGCGCCTCCGCCTGAACCCGCTCCTGCGGCCGATCGAGGCGCACGAATGTGTCGCCCCGCAGGACCATGCGAAATACCGGAGCGGCATTCCGCCGAATGGCGGCAGGAAGGTCTCCACCGCCATTGATCACCAGTGCATCGACGTTTCCGAGTCGTGCCGCGGGCTCGCGCAACGGTCCCGCCGGCAGGTGCAGTCCGTTCATCAGGCCGCGCCGGTCGAGCACGGCGATCTCGATGTCGCGCGCCAGCGCGTAGTGCTGAAGTCCGTCATCACACAGCACCAGATCGCATTCGGGGTGCTGCGCCAGCGCAGCCCGCGCGGCTTCGGCGCGCCTGCGCCCGACCCATACCGGCACGCCCGCTCGACGGGCCAGCAGCAGCGCCTCGTCGCCGCAGTCGCGCGCGTCACCGTCGGGCAGCACCCGCCGCACGCCGTCACCGGCGCCGCCGTAGCCGCGTGACACGATCAGCGGATGATGGCCAAGTGCCGCGAGCGCTTGCGCGAGATGAAGGGTCAGCGGGGTCTTGCCGGCGCCACCGGCGATGATGTTGCCAATGACGACGACCGGCACCGGCAGCCTGGCCGTCCGCAACGCGCCGCATCGATACGCGCCGCGGCGCAGTGCGGCCAGCAGGCGGAACAGCAGCGACAGCGGCCACAGCAGCCAGGCCAGCACGCCACGGCTGCGCCAGTGTGCTGGCAGCGCACGCGCCGCACTCATCGGCCGGCGGCGGTGTCTGACTGGGTCGCGAAGGAAATGCCGGAGATGCCTGCCTGCTGCGCGGCCTGCATGACGTCTATCGACGATTGCAGGCGGGCTTCGCGATCGGACGAGATGATGACCACCGGTTCCTGCTTGCCGGACGCAGCCTGCGCCAGCGCGGTACGCAGCGCGTCGGCGTCGCCGGCGGGCACCGGTTGACGATTGATCAGGATGTCGCCGCGCGCGGTGATCAGCACATTGATCTCGCGGTCGCCCGGATCGGATTCGGGCGCCTCGGCGCTGGGCAGCGTGATCTCCAGTCCGGCGGTTTTCGAATAGGAGGTGGTCACCATCAGGAAGATCAGGATGACCAGCAGCACGTCGATCAGCGGGATCAGGTTGATCTCGACATCTTCGCGTCCGCGCCCGCGTCGGAAATTCATCGCCGGCCCCTACTTCGCGGAGCGTTCGCCGTGCACGACTTCGACCAGCTTGATCGCCTGCTGCTCCATGTCCACGACGAAGTCATCCACCAGCCCACGGAAATAGCGGTGAAAGATGAGCGCAGGAATGGCGACCAGCAAGCCGAATCCGGTGTTGTACAGCGCAATGGAAATACCGCTGGCGAGCTGCTGCGGATTGGCGCCGCTCGCCGTCTGGGAACCGAAGATTTCGATCATGCCGACGACCGTGCCGAACAGTCCCATCAGCGGCGCTGCGGCGGCGATGGTGCCGAGCGTGGTGAGATAGCGATCGAGATGATGCGCCACGGCGCGCCCCTCTTCCTCGATGGATTCCTTCATGACGATGCGCGGACTGCGCACGCTGCGCAGTCCCGCCGCCAGCACGCGGCCAAGCGGCGAGTGGTTCGCAACACGACGTATCATGTCGGCGCCGGGCTGACCGCCCTTCAGGTCGGTCACGATGGAATCCAGCAATCCCGGAGGCACCACCTTGCTGCGACGCAGGCTTGTCAGCCGTTCCAGAATCAGCGCTAGCGCAATGATGGAGGCGGCGATCAACGGCCAGATCGGCCAGCCAGCCGCGCGGATGATGTCAAACACGTGGGATCCCCCGGTGAACAAGCGGCGAACTGTAGCCTGCGGGACGTGACGGAGCAACCCTGGCCGGGCGGCACCGGCGCAGCCCGGCAAGGTTATCCACAGAAATTGTGGATAACTGTGTGGGTTTCATCGGGACTCCCGCGCTAAACCGCCCCGGGGTAAGCATTTTTCTTACACCGATCAAAAATTAAGCTTCCGTGAAGCGATCATTGCAGATTGATCACGGAACCCTTCGGAGCCACATGGTCCAAAGCAGCCCGACAGCCCCCCCGGACGGGGCGATCGCCGTTTCCGAACTGGCACGCCGTGCCCGGCTCACGCTTGAGCGCAGCTTTCCCGTGCTGTGGGTGAGCGGAGAACTGTCGGGCGTGACCCGCGCGACATCCGGCCATCTGTATTTTTCGCTCAAGGACGAAAGTGCCCAGGTCCGCTGCGTCATGTTCCGCAGCCGCAGCCAGTTGCTTGCGTTCGAGCCACGGCCCGGACTGCGGGTCGAGGTCCGCGCCCAGGTGTCGCTGTACGAAGCACGCGGCGACTTCCAGCTGACCGTCGACGCGATGCGCCGCGCCGGCGTCGGTGCATTGCACGAAGCCTTCCTCCGCCTGAAGGCCGATCTCGAGCGCGAAGGCCTGTTCGACGCCGCGCGCAAGCGTGCGCTGCCGGCCTTGCCGGCACGGCTCGCCATCGTGACGTCACCGGGCGCGGCCGCTTTGCGTGATGTGTTGTCAACGCTGGCGCGACGCGCACCGCACATCGGCATCGTGCTGCTGCCCTGCCTGGTGCAGGGCGCAGAGGCACCCGCTCAGATTGCAGGGGCCATCATGCGTGCCGGCAGCACCGGATGCGACGCCGTACTGGTCGTGCGCGGCGGCGGTTCGGCCGAAGACCTGATGGCCTTCAACGACGAGCGCGTCGCGCGTGCCATCGTCGCGTGTCCGGTACCGGTCGTGAGCGGTGTCGGGCACGAAACCGATTTCTCCATCGCCGATTTCGTCGCCGACGTCCGCGCCGCCACGCCGACCGCGGCCGCGGAGCTTGTCAGCGCCGGCCACGTCGAGGCCATCGCCCGGCTGGCTGCGCTCGCGGCGCGGCTGTCGCGAACGACGCGGGCGATGCTCGACGCGCGCGGACAGAAGATGGACGACCTGTCGGCGCGACTGCATCCGCCACAAAGACAGATGGCGCTCGCGCGCGAGCGGCTGCATGCGCTGCATGAGCGTCTGCGCCGGGCACACGCAGTCGACCGGGCTCGCGATGCGCGCCACACCGCCGCCATCACCCTCCGCATGCTCAATGCGCGGCCTGCGCTCGCGCTCAGGCGGGCCACGCTGAGCCGGCTTGCCGAGCGTCTGCACGGTGCGGCAAACGGCATGCTGGACAAGGCGCGCCACCGCGCCGGCCTGGCGGGCGCCCAGCTCGCTCAGCTCGATCCGGGCGCCGTCATGTCGCGCGGTTTTTCCATCGTGCGCGATCACGACGGACGCATCGTGCGCAACACGGATGGAATTCATGCCGGGGACCGGTTGTCAGTCCAGTTCTCGCAGGGGCATGCCGACGTCAGGGTCGAGAAGTCATGCCGGAATTCCACCGGCAAAGACTGACCCGCCGACGCTTTTGCCTTGTGCTCGCACAGGGGCGGTCATAAACTCACGCCCTTGCAATTTGAACCGACAGACCGGGAGAAATCATGGAACACACGCTGCCCTCGCTGCCCTACGCGCTCGACGCACTGGCACCGCACATTTCACGCGAAACGCTCGAATTCCACTATGGCAAGCACCATCAGGCCTACGCCACCAACCTGAACAACCTGATCAAGGGCACCGAATACGAGAACCTTGAACTGGAAGCCATCATCAAGAAGGCCCCCGTCGGCGGCGTGTTCAACAATTCGGCCCAGATCTGGAACCACTCCTTCTTCTGGACGAGCATGAAGCCGGCCGGTGGCGGAGCGCCGAGCGGCGCGCTGGCCGCTGCGATCGATGCCAAGTGGGGCAGCTTCGACGAATTCAAGAAGGCGTTCAAGGCCTCCGCTGTCGGCAACTTCGGCTCCGGCTGGACCTGGTTGGTGAAGAAGACCGATGGCACGCTGGACATCGTCAACACCACGGGTGCCGGCACGCCGCTGACCACCGATGCCAAGCCGCTGCTCACCATCGACGTCTGGGAGCACGCCTACTACATCGACTACCGCAACCGCCGTCCGGATTTCGTCGACACCTTCCTCGCCAGTCTGGCGAACTGGGATTTCGCCGCCGCGAACTTCGCGTCCTGACTGACCGGCCGGGCACCCGTCCGGCCCGCAACACGAAAGCGCGCTGCCTCTTCCGGCCGGTCCGGGTGACGCAGCGCGTCTTTGCTTCCGGCGTGCGCGCAACATCGCTGCCGCAGCTCAGTCCGTCGCATGACCTACAGGAGATGGAAAATGTCGCAATGGAGAAAAGCCGGCCCGAACGAAGCGTTCACGCCTGAAGAGATCGACGCGCGGCTCAAGGAAGAGCTGCCGAAATGGGTCTACGAGGACGGCTGGATCCGCCGCAAATACAAGACGAACAGCTGGAAGGGCACGCTCATGGTGGTCAACACCGTCGGCCATCTGGCCGAGGCGGCGTTTCACCACCCCGATCTGGCGGTGTCCTACGCCTTCGTGATCGTGAAGCTGGTCAATCACGAAGCCAAGGGTGTCACGGAGCGGGACTTCCAGCTGGCGAAGAAGATCGAGGAAGTCATCATGTGGCAGCCGGCGCTGGAAGAAGGCAGCGCACTCGCCGGCACGCCGGACGACGCGCGCTTCAAGTACATCAAGTACGACTGAATGAGCGCGGGCAGCCTGCGCGTCGAGCGGCATGCATCGATGGCGTCATTCGATCCGCTGCAGTGGGACCGTCTTTCAGGCGGATGCGCGACGGTGTCGCACGCGCTGCTGGATGCCTTCGAAGCCAGCGGATGCGTATGCGCCGAAACCGGCTGGCAGCCAAGCCATCTCGGAATTCACGACGGCGACACGCTGGTCGCGGCAGCGCCCGGATACCTGAAATCCCACAGCTATGGCGAATACGTGTTCGACTGGGCGTGGGCCGAAGCGCTCGAACGCGCCGGACGCGCCTACTACCCCAAGTTGCTGTGTGCGATTCCGTTTACGCCAGTACCCGGCCCGCGCCTGCTGGCACGCAACCCGCACGCCCGCCGGCTGCTGCTTGACGCCTGGCTGGCCCTGGCGCGTGACACCGGCGTATCGTCCGCCCACCTGCTCTTTCCGGATGACGCCGCACTGGAAATGCTGCAGGACCCGACGCTTCAGCTGCGCGAATCAGTGCAGTTCCATTGGCACAACGCCGGCTATCGTGACTACCCGCACTTTCTCGAATCACTGAGCCGCGACAAGCGCAAGAAGATCCGCCAGGAGCGCCGGCGCGTGGCCGACGCAGGTGTCGTGCTGCGGCGCATCGACGGCGCCGACATCAGTGACGCCGAACTGGCGCTGTTCGTCACGTGCTACCGCAACACCTACCGGGTGCGCGGTCAACGCCCCTATCTGAACGAACTTTTTTTCGCACGCCTGCGCGAACGCATGCCGCAGGCGCTGATGCTCGTCGTCGCCTCGCGCGACGGCCGTGACATCGCGTGCGCGCTGAACCTGCGCGACAGCCGCCGTCTATATGGTCGTTACTGGGGGGAAATCGAATACGTGCCCTGCCTGCACTTCGAAGCCTGCTACCACCAGGGCATCGAATACGCGATCGAACGCGGCCTTGAAGCATTCGAAGGCGGCGCACAGGGCGAACACAAGATGGCGCGCGGATTCTCGCCCACGCGCACCTGGTCGGCGCACTGGCTGCGCGACGAGGATTTCGCTGCCGCCGTGGCGCGCCATCTGGAGATGGAACGCACCGGCATGGCGCTGCACATCAGCGAACTGGAGGAACGCACGCCCTACCGGCCTGCCGGTTGAGCGTGCCCCGCGCTCAGAACGCGGGCTTGTCCGAAGCCTTCTGATAGGCCTCGACGCCGGACATGATTTCGCGCTTCGCGTCCTCGATGTCGCCCCAGCCCTGCACCTTGACGAACTTGCCGGGTTCCAGATCCTTGTAGTGCTCGAAAAAGTGGGAAATCTGGTCCAGCAGGATTTGCGGCAAGTCACGCGGGCTTTGCACCGAGCGGTACATCGGCGTGAGCTTGTCCACCGGAACCGCCAGCAGCTTCGCGTCTTCGCCGGCCTCGTCGACCATCTTGAGCATGCCGATCGGACGGCAGCGCACGACCACGCCCGGCGGCAGTGCGAACTGCGACATCACGAGCACGTCGACCGGGTCGCCGTCGCCGGCGATGGTGTGGGGGATGTAGCCGTAGTTGCACGGATAGTGCATCGCCGTCGACATGAAACGATCAACGAAGATGGCGCCCGAATCCTTGTCCACTTCATACTTGATCGGGTCCGAATGCATCGGGATTTCGATCACAACGTTGAAATCGTTGGGCAGATCCTTGCCCGACGGAACTCGTTCCAGACCCATGTCTCGCTCCTTGTGTAAAGCCGGCCATTATAGCGTTTGTTGCAGCGCACCAGAAGATTGAGCGCCACCGATGATGTCGAGTGTCACATGCGACAGCGAGGGCAGCGCCTCCAGAGCGTTGCGCAGCGCGCCGGTATCGGTCCGGGCGGACGTGCTGACACTCAGCACGAGCGCGTGCCGGCCGGGTGCCAGCAACCACAGGTGCTCATCGAGCACACACGCTCCCTGAGCCGTCACGGCGGCATGCACCGCTTCGCGCAGCCTCCCCTCCACCTGACTGTCCAGCAGCACCGTCGCACTGTCGCGCACGAGCAACCAGGCCCAGCGAAGGATAAGCACGCCGCCCATCGCGGCCATCACCGGATCGAGCCAGGGCATGCCGGCCCATTTTCCGGCAAGCAGCGCCAGAATCGCGGCGATCGATGTCAGCGCGTCGGCCAGCACGTGCAGGTAGGCGGCACGCAGATTCTGGTCGTGCCCATGAGCGTGTCCGTGATCATGTCCTTCGGCATGGGCATGGGCATGGCCATGAACACCGTGCCCGTGCGCAGCGCCGCCTCCGCCATGCAGCAGCCAGGCGCAAAGCACGTTGACCGCGAATCCGAGGACGGCCACTACCAGCGCCTCGTCATAATGAATCGTCCGCGGCGCCTGCAGGCGCATTGCCGCCTCGAAAAGCATGGCCAGCGCGACGCCGGCCAGCAGGAGTCCGGAAGAATAACCCGCCAGATAGGACACCTTGCCGGGCCCGAACGTGAAGCGGGAACGACCGGCGTGTGCCCGCATGTAGGCATAGGCAAACACGCCTATGCCCATGGCAGCGACGTGGGTTGCCATGTGCCAGCCGTCGGCGAGCAGCGCCATGGAACCTGACAGGTATCCGGCGGCGATCTCCGCGACCATCGCGATGGCAGTGATCCACAGCACGCGACCGACGGCGCGTTCGGCGCGATCCGGCGCAACCGAGAAATCGGGTCTGTGCACGGGGCAGAACGCCGCCGCATCCGTCTTGTCGTTTGATTGGCTTTCATGCATCGGCGGATTGTAGGGTGCCGAGGGGCGCAACGCCCTGCTCGCGCCCTGAAATCGGCGCGACCGCACGAACGGGAACGGCGTCACGCAAGACAGCTTTCGCGCCGCTTGACAGCGACGCTGCCTTCTGTATTAATACGAACCATTCTCATTATTATGTTTGTTGGCGAATGACTCAACACGCCGCCCCGCCGCCGCCTGCCACACCGCCGCCCGTGACGACGCACTCACAGCCTGCGCTGGATTCGGCGCAACTGCTTGGTGGCCAGAAACAGATCGCCATCAATCACGGTGGCGAGCTGTATTCGTTGCGCGTCACGCGCAACGGCAAGCTGATCCTGACCAAATAGGCATCCCATGTACATCTGCCTGTGCGAACCGGTTACCGACCGGGACATCAAGACCGCCGTAATGACTGGCTGTCGCAGCGTGCGCGACCTCGCGGGAACGCTGGGCTGCTGCCGGGATTGCGGAAAATGCGTCCGCGCCGCCAAAGAGGTCATCGATGCCGCACGGGCGGATCTGCATGCCATCCAGTTCCACGTTCCGGCAACGGCACATGGCCGGGAGGATGTCCCGGCTCTCGAAGGAAGCCGGCCGCACGCGCAACGCCTGACGGTAAAATGCGCGTAGGCGTCACGGTCGTGACACCGCCTGAACGGGAGAAGTCACATGAAGGGCGACAAGAAGGTCCTGCAGTTTCTTAACAAGCAGCTGTGCAATGAACTGACAGCCATCAACCAGTATTTCCTGCATGCGCGCATGTACAAGAACTGGGGCCTGAAGCAGCTGGGCGATCACGAGTACCGTGAATCCATAGAGGAGATGAAGCACGCCGACCTCCTGATCGAACGCATCCTGCTGCTGGAAGGCCTGCCGAACCTGCAGGACCTGCACAAACTGCTGATCGGCGAAAACGTGCCGGAAATGCTCGGCTGCGACCTGAAGGTCGAGCAGCTGTCGCATGCAACGCTGAAAGACGCGATTTCCTGTTGCGAAACCGCCGCCGATTACGTGTCCCGTGACCTTTTCCGCCAGATACTCGATGACACCGAAGAACACATCGACTGGCTCGAAACGCAGCTGGAGCTGATCGACAAGATGGGCCTTCAGAACTACACGCAGACGGCCATGGGAGAGATCGGCAGTTGAGCCAGTGGCGATTTCGAAAGGAATCGCCACTGTTTTTCCGCCCGCATCAACGGGCATGACGACGTAACGCAGCCGAATTCACGCATGGCAGATCAACTTTCCGTCAACAGCTCAAGCTCATGCAGGAGCATCGTCCGCATGCTCGCGTGCGCGCTTGTCTGTGCAGGCATCCTGTGGCTCATGCTGGCCCTGCCGTCGGACAGCCCGGCGCACGCGCTCCACTCCGGCACCGACGCACTGCCGCAGGGACACGCAGGCGGCCGTACCGCAACGCATGACACACCGGGCGCGGCCCGGACTGCTGCCGGCCCTGCCCGGCGCCCGAACAGACTTTCCTGATCTCCCGGTTCGCCGAATGATGTCCTTGCACCCGATTTCCCCGTCGCTGTCCCGCGCCTCAAAGACGCGCCATGGAGAACACCCATGAGCAGCGCAGCATTTGCCGGAACCTCGTTCCCACCCGACGCCGCCCCGCCCGAACGCCCGGCACGTGCAGCAGCCCATGCCGTTCGACGCGGCAATCCCGCCGCGACGCGCATCGGCCTGCCCCTGCGCACAACGGCGCTGATCGCGGCGTTGCTGGTGCATGCGCTGGCGCTGCTGTGGATCTCCGCCAAGCCGGTGGAACCCGTTGTATTGCCGGTGCTCATGCAGGCGACGCTGATTGCGCCCGAACCGTTGCCGGTCGCGCCGCCGGAACCGCCCAAGGTCGTCCAGGAGGTCGTGCCGGAGCCGCCCAAACCGGTGAAAAAGCCGGTTCCGAAGCGCAAGGAAGTGGCGCTGCCCAAGCTGGTGGCCAAGGAAGATGCTCCGAGCGTCCAGACCGCCCCGCCCCAGGCTCCGCCACCGCCGGAACCCGTCGCCATCGACGCCGCCCCGGCCGCACCCGTGGCGCCCGCGCCGGCCCCGGTGTCCGCCGCACCGGTCGTCGCTCCGCCGCCACCGGTCAGCCCGCCCCGCTTCAATGCCGACTATCTGGTGAATCCGGCTCCCGCCTATCCGCCAATGTCTCGGCGCATGGGTGAAGAAGGCAGGGTGCTGCTGCGCGTCATGGTGGAAGCCGACGGCACGCCGTCCAGCGTGGAAGTGCGCACATCGAGCGGCTTTCCGCGACTGGATCGCGCAGCGCAGGAGGCCGTACGCAAGTGGAAATTCGTGCCGGCACGGCGCGGTGAGGATGCCGTGGCCGGTGCAGTAAACGTGCCCATCGACTTCGGGCTGCGTGGATGATTTGACCCGCATCGCCGCCGGCGTACACTGCGCGGCGATCGATTTTTTTGTATCTGGCTTCCCTCAGGAGACTGCTGAATGAATGATTCCCTTGGTTTTGCGCACTTTCTGGCAAATGCAGACGGTGTTGCGACCACCATCCTCGTGCTGATGGTCTTTGCATCGGTCGGTACCTGGTTCCTCATCGTGCTCAAAGGCATCGTTGCGGTACGCCAGCGCAGCGCAAGCAGCCGCTTCATGGACCGTTTCTGGAACGCTCCGTCGCTGGAAGACGTTGCCCGTTACATGGGCGCAAACGGTGTCACGGACCCGTTCTCGCATCTCGTTCACGAAGGCTTCAGCGCTGTGGAGACACTGCGCAGCGGCGTCGCCGGAACACGTGGCCTGATCGCCACCGGCAGCGCCGACGAGTTCCTGACGCGCGCGCTCAAGCGTTCGATCGAACGTGATCGCAGCCGCATGGAGTATGGCCAGACCTTCCTCGCGTCAGTCGCGTCGAGCGCCCCCTTCATCGGCCTTCTCGGCACCGTGTGGGGCATCTACCACGCACTGCTGGCCATCGGCATGTCGGGTCAGGGCACGCTGGACAAGGTCGCCGGACCGGTGGGCGAGGCGCTCATCATGACGGCCATCGGCCTGGCGACCGCCATTCCCGCTGCGCTGGCATTCAACTTCTTCGCCCGATCGACCCGCAACGTCATGGCCGAGCTGAACAGCTTTGCGCACGACGTGTTCGTGATGCTGTCGACCGGCGTCAAGGACAGCGGCGCAAACGACCCGAAGGCCACCGGCGACCGCGTGCTGTCGCTGGTTGAAAGCGGCCGCGCGGCAATCCGTCCGGCAACGACCTGAACCGGAGCACAACATGGCCTTCGCAAGTTTCGAACAGGACGATGACGGACCGATGGCGGAAATCAACATGATTCCGCTGATCGACGTGATGCTGGTACTGCTCATCATTTTCATGGTGACCGCGCCCTTGCTCACGCACGCCGTCAAGGTTGATCTGCCCAAGGAATCCACCGCTGCGAATCAGTTGCCGCCGGAGAACATCCAGATTGCGATCGGGCCCGATGAACAGCTGTACTGGGCCGGCGAGAAGATCGATGACGCCACGCTGAGGGCGCGGCTCGAAGAAGCAGCCGCCCGCGACAAGACCGCCGAGATCCAGCTTCGCGCAGACCAGAACGTGCCCTATCGCTCGGTGGCCCATGTCATGAGCGAAGCGGCCCGCCTCGGTCTCACACGCATCGGCTTCGTGACCGATCCCAGCGCGGCGAAGTAATCCGGCAACACCCCGCTCCCCGGTGCGTGCGGCGCAATGCCGCTCCCCGCACGTCCTGCGCACCGGGCACCGTTCTCCTGCTGACACCTGCCGCCGCCGTCCCGATTTCCGGCACGGCGGCGCAGCCACGTCCACGCCATGGCGCTCAGGCGCCCGCACGCACGCTGACGCCTGCGCTCCCGCGCGCGCAACGCGCCTGAAAACAGCGCATCGAGCGCTTGACTGTCCGCGCATCGCGTGATTGAATGCGAATCGTTCTTATTCATAAGAGCGATTTGCCAGCTACCTGCCCCCCCGCAGGACTCCGCCAGCCTCCCTTGTACGTCCCACGTGACCACCGCGCACATGCCTGCGCCCGTCACCACTACGGAGGATGCATCGATGACCCCCGAACAGAACCCTGCGGGCGAAGCCAGTCCCAGCACGCTTGCCGCCGCCACGCTGTTCGTGATGACGCGCTTTGCCGAACGCCCGTGCCCGGAAGTCGCCCAGATGGTGATCCGCCATCTCGAGGTCGTTGCCGACGACGATCGCGCCGACCCGCTGATGCGCGAGGTCTGCGGCGCGCTGATCAACCGCTGGACCCTGCACACCGTCGGCGATCTCGCGCTGCGCCCCACTCATTGACGACCGCACCCACCCGGAGAACACATGTCCCGCTATACCGGCCCCCGTCTGCGCATCGTCCGTGCGCTCGGCACTGACCTGCCCGGCCTGACAAGAAAAACGCCGTCCAATCGTCCGGCACCGCCGGGCCAGCACGGCAGCCGTCCCAACCGTCGCAAGTCGGAGTTCGGCGCCCAGCTGATGGAAAAACAGAAGCTGCGCTACAACTACGGCCTGAATGAAACGCAACTTCGCGGCGTGTTCCGGGAGGCCGAGCGCTCCCGTCTGCCGACCGGCGAAAAACTGGTCGAGCTGCTGGAACGCCGGCTCGACAACATCGTGTTCCGCGGTGGCCTCGCGCCGACGATTCCGGCTGCGCGACAACTCGTGCGTCATCGTCACGTACTGCTGAACGGCAAGCGCGTGAACATCCCGTCGATCCGCCTGCGCGTCGGTGACACCATCACGGTGACCGAACGCGGCCGCAAGGTGCAGAGCGTTGTCGACGCCTTGGCCAATGCGCCTCTTGAGCGCGCCGAGTGGATCGTGTTCGATGAGGCGACACTCAGCCTGCGTCTGGCCCATCTGCCACCGGGCGACGCCACGCCGTTCGCATTCGAAGCCCAGAAAGTCGTGGAGTTCTACGCCCTGCGCGTGTGAGCTTCATGTGCCCGGTCCGCGACACGGATCGCGGACACCCCGAGCCAGCCAGACCCGGTCATTCGTGGTCAGCCAGTCATGCATCCCCGGAAGGAGAACGCGATGACCGCTGACCACAGCCGATTCGACCCGCAAGCAAACCGTCACATTCCGTCGCGCCCGCCGCGACAACAGGCACGCGCCGGCCACCGCAACCCGCACGGTCGCGACACCTGTTCAACCCATTACAGAGAGAGGTCCACCATGCTGCAGAAACACCTTCGTACCAGCGCAACACGTGCACTGATCGCCGTTGCAACCATTGCCGCAACCGGTCTGGCACACGCCAACGCCACGCACAGCGCCTTCAGCGATCCCGCCGATTCGGTCGCCACGGACGGTTTCAACAACCTGACCTCGGCCCGCCTCACAGCCGCTGATCTCGTCGCGGGCGTCGCGTCGAACACGGAAACGGACGGCAATGCGGTGCTGACCAGGACGTCGGGCGGGGCATACCCGGCGTCGTCGGGCCTGTATCAGTGGAGCGGCAGCGGATCGACCTTCGCAATGTCGGTCTCCAACGCCGTTGATGGTCTGACCGGCATCGTGTTCCAGAGCTACATCAACGTCAGCACAGGTGCCAATGGAATCTTCGGGCTGCTGTCGGCGGACAACCTGCCTCGCCTCAACTTCAACGGTGGCGAACAGTTCCTGCTTGCCTCGACGCAGACGAGCGAAAACCTGGGCTACACCGACTTCTTCACCGGCCAGTTCGTTGCATCGGATCCGAACAACCCCAATCACGTCACCTTCACGTGGGACTTTGCCAGTCTCGGCGTCACGGTGCCGGTCGACAGCTTCACCATCACGTTCGCGACCGACAACCACGCCCAGACCACAGCGTTCCAGCTCGATCAGTTGTCGGTTGCCGCGCCGGTACCCGAGCCGCAAACGGCTGCGATGCTGCTCGGAGGCATGGCTGTGATCTCGCTGATCGCCCGTCGCCGCAAGAACCTGAACTGATAGCCCCTCCGGAACGCGGGCGGCTTCCTTGCGGGAGCCGCCCGCGTCCTGTCCACCTTCGCCGCTCTCCGCACACCGTGAAAACGCATAGATTTGTCTGCGTGTCGCTGCTCGGCACCCTCCTGTTGCCGACGATCTCCGTCGGGCAGGACGCATCCCGTGACGAGGATGTCACCACGCTGCCCGAGGTCGAAGTACGGGACAAACGGGAATTGCGGCGCGCGCCGGATGTGGAGCTGCCGTCTGACCGCCCGGTCACCACGATAACGGCTGAAGCAATAGAACGCCGGCAAGCTGACACGATATTCGACCTTCTGCGCGACACACCCGGAGTTGGCGTCAATGGCGGACCGCGCGCCAGCGGCATGAAGTTCAATCTGCGGGGTTTCTCGGACAACGAAGACGTGCTGTTCAAGATTGACGGCGCAGTCAAGGGTTTCGAGAAATACCGCTTCGGCAGCGGCGTCTTCATTGAACCCGAATTGCTCAAGGCGGTGGAAGTGGAAAGAGGGCCGTCGGTCAAATCCGGCTCCGGAGCGCTGGGCGGCACTGTTTCGGCAACCACGAAGTCGGCTGCCGATTACCTCGCACCGGGTCAGCGCATCGGCAGCACACTGAAATACGGCTACAACGCAAACAACGCCGAGCGGCTGCGCATGCTCACTGTCTATGGCCGGCCAAGCGGGTATCTCGATCTCGTTGCGTCAATCGCGCTGCGCGATTCGGACGACATTCGCCTGCCCGACCGCAGCCGGCTTTCCCTGACGGCCACTCATTCCGAAAGTCGCTTCGCCAAAGCCACCATCTACGCGACCGATGCACTGACGGTGGAGCTGAGTCAGACCATGTACAAGAGCGGTCCCGAGCGCACGCCCTACGACGCTACCGCGGGCGGCCCGGGCGGATTCGGCGTGGTCGAGCGAACGATTGAAGACACCACGACAAATCTTCGCGTGAATTACACGCCGGAAGATTCATGGATTGCACTTCGCGCGACACTTGCATATGAAGAAACCGACCTGAATGACGTACACCGGAGCCAGCAGAGCAATGTGTGCGTGACACCACCCATGTTTCCTCCCTCGCAGCGCGTCGATCGCTGTGACGATCATTGGCAGTACGCGATCTGGACGGCCGAAGTTTTCAACGACACGCACTATGATTTCGGCGAGCTGAAAGGCGTGCTGTCGATCGGCTACCAGGGGATACGTAACCGTCGCGATATCTCCCGCATCCGTTCGGGGGCACGAACCGATGAAGACATATCGCGGGGTGGTTTCGTCGCCGCACAGCCCCCGGGGAACAAGATTTCGGACGCACTCATCGTCGAGAACGCTTTCACGTGGCGCGATATCACCATCACTCCTGGCGCGCGAATGGACCGCTATCACGTCAGTGCCATGGGGCATACCCGCACCATGATGATTGAAGCCGGTCAGTCACCGGACATCCGGTTTTCCAGAGTCTCGCCTGCGATTGCCATGACCTGGCGCATTCCCGATAGCGACTGGTCAACAACCCTGCGCTACAACGAAGCGTTTCGTCCGCCGCTGATCGACGAGTATTTCGCGGCTGGCAGCGAGTCGGCAAGCCGGTGCATAAAAACCAGCGGCAGAGCGAATCTGCCGGGCCACCCCGTACTCGATCCGCTACCGTTGTACGACCGCTCCGGTGTCGGCCTTCCCTATGATCCCGCCCTCGATCTCGCGCCGGACAACGGGATATGCGGCGCGCTGTACCGCCCGCAAGAATCCTCAAATCATGAATTGATATTCGCGTGGATGCCGAATCCGGTGGCCCCGACGGACGGCCGCTGGCGGGCACGCGCAACGTATTACGACATCCATACCCGCAACAAGCTGGACTCCATCTCCAATATCGGCGGCGCAATCGGCCAGCCGGGCACCGAAAGACGCAAAGGCACCGAGCTCGAAATCAGCTATGACGGGATTCGCTGGTTCTCGTCGGTGAACTGGTCGCAAATCACCGGTCGCATCGTCGACCCGGTCGCCGGCACCGACTACGTGCTTTATGGCGTACCCGGGGACACACTGAGCATCAGCGCCGGATTTCGCGGATTCGACGGTCGCGTCGAAGCGGGCCTGCGCATGCGCGACATTGCCGACCGACTCGCCACGGAACCCAGTCAGCCCACCGATTGCTGGCGCGCTGGCTCTCAGCTCGTTCCCGGCCTTGGATCAAACAAGATCCGCCTCGGCACCCAGCATGGCGTACGCCTGCTCGACCTTTTCGCCAGCATGCAGGTCACGTCCGACACGGTATTGCGCCTGAACGTCGACAACATCACCAACGAGAACTATTGCCTGCCGGACGGCTTCGCCGGCTCGGTCGGCATTCAGGCGCCGGGCCGCAGCGCCAGAGTGTCGCTGACGATGAGCTTCTGAATGAAAATTCATATATCCGCATCGCGCCGCCACAGCGAGAATGCTGCGCGCCTCGGGTTTTCGACGCGCCACGAATGACATGGGAATGAACGGCGCGTTGCATGCCTGAACACCTCCTTGCACAGAAATTGGACACCCGTACACGAGAACCGGCACAATCACGCCGGGAAACGGCCGCAATCATGCGCGTTGCACGAATTTCGACGCATGGCTCGGCTCTTGCTCAGGAAAATCCGGCTCCCGCCGCATTGCCGTGCGGGCCGTACCCCGCCTGACCTGCAGGAGGTATTGACCGTGCCCGTTCGTGTCACCCGCCACCCCGGAAAACCGCACTGCCACGCCCTGAAGCCGCCCCCGGCATGCCGGAGCGATTCATGGGGAGCGCGCAGCGTTCGTCGCCGGCGATGGCGGCCGGCACCCGCATCGCGCACCGTCGCATCCGTTGCAACCTGACAGGCGCACCATTGGTGCGCGCTTACTGATCCATCTACCGATGCCACACCCTTCCGATCCGGACTGCCTGGCAAACATGTCCGACGCCACCCCCTTCCCCGCGCTTGCAGGCAGCATTGATGCCGTCATGCTCATCCTTCGCCTGTCGGCCCGTTACGGCCCGCTGATGTTCCGCCACGGCAACAGTGCAGACGGCACCCAGCCACTGTGCAGGCCGGTCGGCTCGATCGCGCTCGACGCCAGCGACGTCAAGCTCGGCGAGATCGCCGGCTGCGAGTACTGGGCTGACGCGACGGTATTCGAACAGCTCAAGTCCGGCTCCCTGCTGCTCGACGTACGCGTAGCGAACAGCGCCAGCCCTGACGCACCGGCCCTGAGCGATCGCTTCGTGCTGCGCCGCATCGATCACTGAAACAAGCGTTCTCGCTGCGTCGCCCCTCCGCTGCCGCGATTCGCGCGTCACCGCGTTCGTATCCGCTTGACACTTCAATACGAATCATTATCATTACTGTTATTGAAACACCGCCGCGCCCGATCGCTCACACCATGGCCGACGCACCCTGCACGCCGGATTCACTGAAAACACGGCTGGTCACCTTGCTGGACGAGCTGATACGCCATGACGGCTTCGGCTCGCTCAGCGTCGAGGTGCGCCTGCTCAAGCGCGGCCAGAAGGAAGTCATCATCGACTGCGGCAAGCAATACCGCTACGTCATCGATTTCGCACCCGGCTGAAACACACCGGGTAGCAGGCAAGACCTTCCGGCGGCGCGGGGCCGCGGAACATCCAATTGCAACATCCGCCTGAAACGTCGCCTTCGCGGGGAAGGGATGCATGGCTCGAACCGGGGTTCAACATGTCATTCCATCACCTGTGCACCACGGGCGCACTGTGCCTGCTCGCCTCCACTTCCGCTTTCGCGACCTCCGCCGCGTGGGACACCCCGCTCGCCGGATACAGCGGTGACGGCACCTCCAGTGCGGCACCCTGGGCGTCCGGCGCCGCCTACGCCGAGTGGAACGTTTTCGACAGCGCGTCCAGCGACGCCACGCCGGACATCGCCGGCAGCGGCACGCTCAGCCAGACGTCGCCCGGCGCAGGCGCCTTCCTGACCGGCAGCGGCAACATCTACAGCGCAGGCGGCGGCGCGGCCTTCTCGATCGATCTCGTCTCCTCGCTGACCGGCTCCTACGACATCTGGCTGCGCGTCGCCACCCAGGGCACCGCGGCCGACAGCGTCGCGACGCTCAACGGCATCGCGGCGACGAAGCAGGTGTCATTCAGCGCCGTGCTGGGCGGCTTTGGCGGCAGCGAAGAAGAAGCCTACTGGCACTGGACCGTATCCAGTCCGCTCGCGCTGCAGTTCAGCTTCGGCAGCTCGGAAGCGCACATGAGCCTCGACCAGCTCGCGGTTCTCGCCGCACCGGTGCCGGAACCCGCCACCTGGTTGTCGCTGGCCGCCGGCCTCGGTGTCATCGGCGCACTCGCGCGCCGTCGCGCCTGATCACGTCCAGCGTTCCCCGGCGTCGCCTCCCGGCGGCACCGACCCATCTTGCGCACCGGAGATTTCCATGCACCAGACAGCCGATCCTGAAAGCCTGTACCACACCTTCCATGCGCTGAAAGCCGAGCGCAAGCTGCGCAACCGCGACGCCGCCGCCGCACTCGGCGTGAGTGAAGCCGAAGCCATCGCCAGCGGCGTCGGCCGCGACGCGGTGCGTCTGCGCGCGCCTTTCGACGCACTGTTCGTGCGCCTGCCCGAAGTGGGCGAAGTGATGGCGCTCACCCGCAACGAAGCCGCCGTGCATGAAAAGACCGGCCGCTTCGAAACGATGTCCGGCGACGCCAAGGTCGGGCTGGCACTCGGCAGCGCCATCGACCTGCGCATCTTCTATTCGCGCTGGCGCTTCGGCTACGCCGTCAGCGAGCCGGACGCGGAAGGCATCAAACGCAGCCTGCAGTTCTACGACGCACAGGGCAACGCTGTGCACAAGGTATTCGCGCGCGCCGGCACCGATGTCGACGCCTGGGCCAGGCTGGTGAGCGACTTCACCGACGACAACCAGCGGGCCGGCGAACGCGTGGAAGCAGCCGCCACCACCGCCCCGTCCGACGAAAAGCCGATCGAAGCGGTAGACGTCGACGCCTTCCGGCGTGACTGGCTGGCGATGCAGGACACGCACGATTTCTTCCCGTTGCTGCGCCGCCATGGCGTATCGCGCCGTCAGGCGCTGGCGCTGGCGCCGGAAGGCCACGCGCAGCGCATTGATCCGTCACAGTTGCGGCCGCTGCTCGAACAGGCTGCCGCCGATGGTTCATCCATCATGTGCTTCGTCGGCAACCCCGGCATGATCCAGATCCACACCGGTCTGGTGCGCCGCATCGAAGTGATGGGCCCGTGGCTCAACGTGCTCGACCCCGGCTTCAACCTGCACCTGAGGCAGGATCTCGTCGCCCAGGGCTGGATCGTTCGCAAGCCGACGTCGGACGGCATCGTCACGTCGATCGAACTGCTCGACGCGGACGGTGAAACGATTGCGATGTTCTTCGGCGAGCGCAAGCCCGGCCAGCCGGAACGCGAGGACTGGCGTGCACTGGTGGCCGGCGTGAGCGACGCGCCGCAACCCGTGGCGGCATGATGCGGCGGGCCGTCTTCGCCGCACTGTGTGCGTTTTGCTGCGCAGCGCTGGCCGATGCACCACAGCGGCTGGTCACGGTCGGCGGCGCGGTGAGCGAAATCGTCCACGCGCTGGGCGCGGCGCAGCGCATCGTCGCCACCGACACGACCAGCATCTGGCCGCCCTCGCTGCTGGCGCTGCCCAAGGTCGGCTACCAGCGCACGCTGGCGGCGGAAGGCGTGCTGTCGATGCGTCCGACGCACCTCATCGCCACCGCCGATGCCGGCCCGCCGGTCACGCTCACGCAGCTGCGCGGCGCCGGCGTGCAGGTCATCCAGCTGGACGAAGGCCATCGCGCAGCCCAGGTGAGCGAGGCCATACGCAAGGTTGCTGCCGCACTGTCGCTGGAGGACGCGGGGCGCGAGCTTGCGCAGCGTTTCGACGCCGACTGGGCCGCGGCACAGGCCGACGTGCGCGCGCTGCCCGGACGCCCGCGCGCGCTGTTCATCCTCGACCACGGCGGCAGCAATCCGATGGTCGCCGGCGACGACACCGCCGCCGCCGCGATGCTCGGCTACGCCGGCGCGGACAACGTGATGAGCGGGCGTTTCCGCGGCTATCGGCCCTTGACGCTGGAAGCGGCGCTGCTCGCCGCGCCCGACGTCATCGTCACGACCGACGAAGCCATCGCCGCGGCCGGCGGGCGCGCCGCCTTTCTTGCGCGCTCCGGTCTGTCCGCACTGCCGGCCGCACGCGCCGGCAAGCTGGTGAGCCTCGACTCGCTGCGCATGCTCGGCTTCGGACCGCGCCTGCCGGGTGCCGTGCGCGCACTCGCGCAACAGCTGCACGCACGATGAGCGACGCCGCACTTGCTCCGCCCTTCATCCGTGCGCACGGACGCACGCTGTGGCTGCTGGCGGCCGCCCTCGTGGCCGCACTGGTGCTCGCACTGGGCAGCGGGGCGGTCGCCATTCCGCCCGCCACCGTCATCGCCACGCTGCTCGGCGCGCACGACGACGCCCAGACTTCACTCGTGATCTGGAGCCTGCGCGTGCCGCGCGCGCTGCTCGGCATCATCGCCGGCGCCGGCATGGGCATCGCCGGCGCGGCGATGCAGGGACTGATGCGCAACCCGCTGGCTGACCCTGGCCTGGTCGGCGTGAGCAGCGGCGCCGCGCTTGCCGCAGCCGTCGTCGTCGTATTCGGGGAGCGGGCGATGAGCACCGGCGGCTGGGCCGCTGCCGCACTGCTGCCGGTGGCCGCCTTCACCGGCGCCGTGCTGACGACGGCGCTCGTCTATGCCGCCTCGCGCCGCAACGGGCGCAGTTCCGTCACCCTCATGCTGCTGTCCGGCATCGCCATCAACGCACTCGCGCTGTCCGGCATCGGCCTGCTGATGTTCATGGGCAGCGACGCACAGATACGCACCTTCACGTTCTGGACGCTGGGCAGCGTCGCCGGCGCCACGTGGCCCGGCGTCATCGCGGCCGGCTGCGCGGTCGGCCTCGCGCTGTTCGCGCTTTCCCGCAAGGCGGGCCCGCTCGATGCACTGGCGCTGGGCGAGGCGCAGGCGGCGCACCTGGGCGTCGCCGTCGGCCCGCTGAACCGCGCCTGCGTCGTGCTGATCGCCCTGTCGGTCGGCGCGACGACGGCACTCACCGGCAGCATCGGTTTCATCGGCCTCATCGCACCACACGTCGCGCGTCGTCTGGTCGGCCCCGGTCATCGCCAGCTGCTGCCGGCCAGCGCGCTTGCCGGCGCCCTTCTCGTGCTGCTCGCCGACAGCGCCGCACGCACCTGGGCGGCACCGGCGGAATTGCCCATCGGCGTGCTCACCGCGCTGTTCGGCGCGCCCTTCTTCATGTTCCTGTTGCGCCGGCGCGTCGGCGCCGAAGGAGGCTGACATGCTGAGCGCCCATCAACTTACGGTGAGCGCGGGCAAACGCCTGCTGCTTGACCGCGTCGACCTGTCGCTGCGTCCCGGCGAGCTGCTTGTGCTGGTCGGACCGAATGGTGCCGGCAAGACCACGCTGTTGCGCGCGCTGTCCGGCGACATCGGCGCCGCACTGCATTCGGTGTCGTGCAACGGCCGCCCGCTGTCCGGCATTCCTGCGGCCGAACTGGCCACGCTGCGTGCCGTCCATTCGCAGCAACAGCGCAACGATCTCGATTTCACGGCGCGCCAGGTGGTCGAACTCGGACGCTTTCCGCACAACGGCGGGCGACCGGGCAGCGTTGATCGCGCCATCGCGCGCTCGGCCATGGCGCTGACCGGCTGCACCGAGCTGGCCGAACGCATCTGCGCGACGCTGTCCGGTGGCGAACAGGCACGCGTTCATCTGGCGCGCGCGCTGGCGCAGATCTGGCACGGCCCCACCGGTGCGCACTACCTGCTGCTGGACGAGCCGGTTGCCGCGCTGGACATCATGTGGCAGCACCGGGCGCTGGCCTGCGCGCGCGAGCGCACCCGCAGCCACGGCACCGGCGTGCTCGCCATCGTGCACGACCTCAATCTCGCCGCACGCTACGCCGACCGCATGGTATTGCTGGCCGACGGCCGCATTCAGGCCGACGGCCGCGCGTTCGACGTGCTGCACTCGACGGCGCTGGCACGGGCTTTCGGCATCCGCTGCCGCGTGCTGGACGACCCGCTCGGAGAAACGCCGGTCGTCGTCACCGAGCCGGCCTGACACCGCACCGGGCCGGTTTCAGCCGGTCCGGTCGGTGCCGCATCCGGTGCGCGACGCGCTGCCGCACTGCCCGCACGAAGCGCATCCCCCCGTTCCGTCCCGGGTCCTGCGCAATGCCTTTCGCACCGTGGCCGTCACCTTCCAGACGGCCACGGCGACGATGAGCAGTGCCAGCAGATCGGAGAGCGACACGTTCATGCGCAGCACGCCAGGGCGACGCGGTAGGTGACGAAGGACGCGAGATAGGCCAGCGCGAACAGATAGCCCGCCATCAGCAATGGCGCACGCCAGCCGCCGGTTTCGCGGCGCACCGTGGCGAGCGTGGACAGGCACTGCGGCGCAAACACATACCAGGCCAGCAGCGACAGCGCCGTCGGCAGCCCCCAGCTCGCGGCGATCAGCGGTGTCAGCGCGCCGGCGGTGTCTTCCGCCGTCGCCGACAGTGCATAGACCGTTCCGAGCGCACTGACGGCCACCTCGCGTGCCGCCATGCCGGGCACCAGCGCGATGGAAATCTGCCAGTTGAAACCGATGGGCTCGAAAACCGGCGCCAGCACCCTGCCTATCATGCCGGCAAAGCTGTAACTGACGGCCGGTCCGCTGGCGCCGGCCGGTGCGGCCGGGAAGCTCGCGAGAAACCACATCAGCACGGTGAGCGCGAGGATGATGCCGCCGACCCGCCGCATGAAGATGACGACGCGCTGCCACAGTCCGATCGCAAGATTGCGCAGCGACGGCCAGTGATAGTCCGGCAACTCCATCATCAGCGTCTGCAGGCGGTCACGCGTGCCGAAACGCTTGGCGAGCCAGGCCACGGCAATCGCCGACACGATGCCCGCCACATAGAGTGAAAAGAGCACGAGCCCCTGCAGCTCGAATCCACCAGCCACCTCGCGCGCCGGCACGAAGGCACCGATGAGCAGCGCATACACCGGCAGCCTCGCGGAGCAGGTCATCAGCGGCGCGATCATGATGGTGACCCAGCGGTCACGCGGGTTCTGGATGGTGCGCGTCGCCATGATGCCGGGAATCGCGCAGGCGAAGCTCGACAGCAGCGGGATGAAGGAGCGGCCCGACAGGCCCACTCCGCCCATCAGACGATCGAGCAGGAAGGCGGCACGCGGCAGATAGCCGGATTCCTCGAGCAGCAGGATGAAGAAGAAGAGGATGACGATCTGCGGCAGGAAGATGAGCACACCGCCAAGACCGGCGACGATGCCATCGACCAGCAGGCTGCGCAGCATGCCCTGGGGCAGCAGGCCCGCGACGGTGTCACCGATCAGCGACGTGCCGGCCTCGATCCAGCCCATCGGCGCCTCCGCCCAGGCGAACACGGCCTGGAAGATGAGGAACAGCAACGCGAACAGCAACACCGGGCCAAACAGCGGCTGCAGCAGCACGCGGTCCAGCCGGTCGCTGAAAGCGTGCGCCTGCATCGCGTCCAGCCCGAGCGCCTTCAGTATCTCCCGCACGCGGCGGTGATCCTCCTGCGGATCCGCCACGGCGACGTCTGCCCTGCCCGGCGCGGCCACGGCGCGCGCCGGTTGCGCGTCAAGCAGTCCGAGCAGCGCATCCGCGCCACCCGTGCGCACGGCGACCGTCGACACCACGGGCACGCCCAACTCGCGCGACAGCACATCGGCGTCCACGTTGAAGCCGCGCGAACGCGCCAGGTCGACCATGTTCAACGCCACCACCACCGGCAGGCCGAGCCGTTGCAGCCCCAACACCAGACGCAGCTGGCGCGGCAACTGTGTCGCGTCAACGACGGCCAGCACCAGATCGGGCCGGCGTTCGCCCGCCAGCCGACCGGCGAGCACGTCGCACGTCACCTGTTCATCGGGCGAATGCGGATTCAGGCTGTAGGTGCCGGGCAGGTCGAGCACCGCGAGGCGCCGTCCTGCCGGCGTACGCAGCAGGCCCTCCTTGCGCTCGACCGTCACACCGGCGTAATTCGCGACCTTTTGCCGGCTGCCGGTCAGCAGGTTGAACAGCGCCGTCTTGCCACAGTTCGGATTCCCCACGAGCGCCAGCAATGGCGGCCCCAGGCGCGCGCTGTCTATCACCGCCTGTGTCACATCGAATCTCCGGCAGCCGGCATGACGAGCACGCAAGCCGCCTCGGCGCGGCGCAGCGCGAAGGTCGACACGCCAACCCTCACGGCGAGCGGCTCGCCGCCGGGCTGGCCGCGGCGCACCACGCGCACGGTTTCGCCTTCGATGAAACCGAGTTCGCGCAGTCGCTGCGCCCACTCCGGCACGCCGGCATCGATCAACGCAGCCACAATCATCGGTGCGCCGGTTGCCGTGTCACTCAGCGGAACCGCCGCGAGCGTCGGGGACATTGGCGCGTTCATGGCGACACGCGCGGCGCCGCGCAAAGGCAGACAGGGGACGGACGCAGGATCTGGATCGGCAAGGACACCATGACTGAACCGGGCGGATTCGCCCGCTTGATGTTGAGAATGGTTTTTATTTTAACCCAGCACCGGGTGGCGGGCCAGAACGCCGATACGGCGGGCCTTCCGTGCCTCGCCGGCTTTGGCCAAATGTCCAGAGAGTGTTGCGACGACACCACAAGGATATTTTCATCGATAACCATTCTCATTTACAATAAATTACATGAGTCGGGAACTTCCTTGAACACCCCGCCCGCTCAGGACCAGCCAGCCCTTCTGCAAGCCAGTCCCCGCCAACCCATATTCCAGGACTGACGCAGATGAAGAAACACGCTCCGCCGCAGCCGCTGTCGCTGGCTGCCGCCATGCTGATGGCGCTTTCAAATACCGCCATCGCTGACGACACCGTCAAACAGACCGACCCGACCGCGACGCTGCCCGAAGTCAAGGTGCGCGACGCGAGGGAACGTCCGAATTCGCCCAACACCGGCTATCAGGCCGGCGTCATCCGCTCCACGAAGACGAAACAGCTGGCCAAGGACATTCCGCAGGCGATCACGACGGTGACCGAGCAGCTCATGCTCGACAGCAATTCCGACACGATGAAGAGCGCGCTGCGTCACGTCGCCGGCCTGACCTTCAATTCGGGCGAAGGCGGGCGCATCGGCGACAACATCATGCTGCGCGGCTTCTACTCCTTCGGCGACCTCTATCTGGACGGCATTCGCGACGTTGCGCAGTACAACCGCGAAGTCTTCCACGTGGAACAGATCGACATACTGCGCGGCTCGGCCGCCATGCTGTTCGGCCGTGGCCAGGCCGGCGGCGTCATCAACCGCGTCAGCAAGGAACCGGGCCTGGTCGACCACACGGAGGTGTCGGCCACCGTCGGCAGCTATTCCTACGGCCGCCTCACCGCCGACGTGAACAAGGTGCTCGGCGAAAACATGGCGCTGCGCATCAGCGCGATGAAGACGGACGCGGAAAGCTCGCGCCGCGGCGTTGAAACCGACCGTGAAGGCCTGGCACCCACGCTGCGCTGGGGCATCGGCACCGCCAACGAATTCTCGATCGGTCACCTGTACCTGTCGACCGACGACGTGCCGGATTTCGGCGTGCCCTTCGTCGCCACTCCAGGCGCCGTGACCGCAACGGGCGTGAAGCGCAGGCCGCTGGACGTGCCGGCAAGCCGCTTCTACGGCACGCCCTCGGACTACGAGAAGAACGACACGAACATCACGACCGGCAGCTGGACGCACCGCTTCTCGCAAGATACCGAGCTGAGGACGGTTGCACGCTTTGCCGACTACAAGCGGGCGCTCTGGGTCACCCAGGCGATACTGGTGGGGGCAGACACCTCAACGGTGAACGATTCGTCGGTAATCCGCCGCAGTCAGAAGGCCCGTGGCGGGCACGAACGCACCGCCACGCTGCAGAGCGACTTGACGACGAAGTTCGACGCGGCCGGCATGAAGCACGAAGTGCTCGTCGGCGCCGAACTGCTGAAGGAAAAGGCCGATCGTTGGAACTACACGGCGCTGACGGCCGGAGAACAGGCCGCCCTGAATACAACCGTCGGCAATGCGAACTCCGATCCGGTTCTGCCGGCAGGCTATGGCAACCGTACGCACAATAACCCGGCCTCTTATGACGGCGACTCGATCGGCGTCTATGCGCAGGACCAGATCGAATTCATTCCGCAGTGGAAGTTGCTCCTCGGCATTCGCCACGACCGCATGGATGCCGATTACACGCGACAGGCTGGCGGCATCACGACCGAAACGACACTGAAGTTCAACGAGTGGAGCTATCGGAGCGGTCTGCTGTATCAGCCGGACGATCAGTCGTCGTACTACCTTGCATGGAGTGATTCGTTCAATCCGACCGCCGATCTGTATCAGTTGAACAACGGCGTCGAATACGACGCGGAGCGCAGCCGCACGATCGAGCTGGGTACCAAGTGGGAACTGCTGGACGGCGCGCTGTCGTTGCGCACCGCGCTGTACCGCGCAACCAAGTTCAACGAGCGAAACACCGACCTGGAGCAGCCGAACATTTCCGTGCTGTCCAAGGAACGGCATACCGACGGTTTCGAGATTGAAGCCGCCGGCCGCCTCACGAGCCGCTGGGACGTGTTCGCGGGCGTCGCGCTGATGCGCTCGCGCATCGACGACGTGTTCGTCGGGGTCAACAACCCCAACATGGTAGGGCAGCGGCCGCGCAACACGCCACCGTACACCGCCAATCTCTGGACGACCTATCGCGTCGGTGAAAGCTGGCGCGTCGGTGGCGGCATTGAAGCCAAGGGCAAGCGTCTCGCGTATGGAACGGGCGGCACCAATCCGATCTCGATGGCCCGCGTACCGGACTTCATCCGCGCCGACCTGATGCTGGCCTACGAGCAACCGCGCTACAGCGTGAAGCTGAACGTGCTCAACGTGTTCAACAAGCGCTACTACGAGTCGGTCTATGAAAACGGCGGCTTCACCGTGCCGGGTACCGAACGCGCGTTCCAGCTGACCACCACGCTCAAGTTCTGACCTGGATCAGCCTTGGCAGCCTGCCCGCCGGTTAGCATTCCGGCGGGCTTTTTCACTTTCGGGATCACCATGCTCATTCACCTGCCTGAAGTGCTCACCGCCGACGAACTGGCGCGTGTGCGCGACATCCTCGAGCACGCGCCCTGGCAGGACGGGCGCATCACGGCCGGCAGCATTGCCGCCCAGGCCAAGAACAACCTGCAACTGGACGACTTCTGCGCAGAGTCGAACGCGGCGCGCGACATCGTGCTGGGCGCGCTCGAGCGCAACGCGACCTTCTTCACCGCGGCCTTGCCCAAACGCATCTTCCCGCCGCTGTTCAACCGCTACACCGGCAGCAGCAACTCCTTCGGCAGCCACGTGGACAACGCCGTGCGCACCATACGCGGCACGCCGCAACGCGTGCGCACCGACCTGTCGGCCACGCTGTTCGTCAGCGAGCCGCAGGACTACGACGGCGGCGAACTGGTGATCGAGGACACCTACGGCACGCACAGCGCGAAGCTCGCGGCGGGCGACATGGTGCTCTACCCGTCCAGCAGCCTGCACCACGTGACGCCGGTTACCCGCGGCACGCGCACCGCGTGTTTCATGTGGATGGAAAGCATGGTGCGCGAGCTCGATCGGCGCCGCCTGCTGTACGAAATGGACCTGAACATCATGGAGATGCGCGCGCAGGTCGGCGACATCGAACCCGTGATGAAGATGACTTCGGTCTATCACAACCTGCTGCGCATGTGGGCCAGCACCTGAGTGTGACGTCAGTCGGTCGCCAGCCAGCGCCGTCCGCTGACCGTCTGCTCGAACAGCCGCCACTGCGCCGCCTCGCGGCAGGCGCCGTAGCGAAACGGCACGCCGGCGCGCCCGGGCGTCTCGAAGCGCAGGTCGCGGAACAGTGCGCATTCGCCATCGGGTCCGCTCTCCGCACTGTCCAGCACCGGGAACATGTCAAACCACCGGATCACGCCGAACACGTCGGCATTCCACGCGGCACGCGCCAGATCGCGCTGATCGGGCGCACCGAAGCGTTCGCGCAGCTGCCACCGTGCCGACGCGAGCGGCAGATAGGGCGCCGAATAGCGACGGAAGAATGACGCATCCGGCCCCGCTTCCAGCGGCTCGCGGCGCAGCGTGTTGATGTGCGCGATGTGGTAGCGCGAACCGTCATCGACCACCGCCGTCCAGTTGAACGGTGACGCCGGCCGCGGAATCGCGCTGACCAGCACTGCGTCGATGCCCTGTCGCGTTGCGTAGTCACGCGCAAACGTGATCGCCTGCTGGCGGCCGAACGCGCCGACGCCGATCCAGACGCCCACCAGCAGAAGCGCCGCCGCCGCCGGCAGCCGGCTGCGGCGCCACAGCGCGCTGGCCGCAACGCCCGCCAGCAACAGGGCACTCAGCACGAGATCGATGATGAAGGTGGTACCGAAACCGAAACGGCGATCCGACACGGGCGCGAAGATCATCGTGCCGAACTGGGTGATGAGATCTCCGACGATATGGATGCCGATGGCCGCGCAGGACACCGCATAGAAGGTGCGCCAGTCGCCGGGGGCACGACGCATGCGCAGCACCGCCGGCAGCAGCCAGGCGAGCAGGAATCCCCACAGCGGCAGCAACAGGACCGAATGCGTGATGCCCCGGTGGCCGCGCAGATAGGCCAGATCCGACGCCATGCCGAGCACGAAGTCGGCATCCGGGAAGGCAGCGGCGAGTGCGCCGGCTGCCATGAACTTCCAGGCCGGCGGCGCGGTCACGGACGCGCCCGATACGGGCGGGCGCGCCATCAGGCGCCCGAGCAGTGCGCCGGACAGAGCGTGTGTAAGGGTGTCCAATCTGAAACCTGTCAGGTGAAAAAATGCAAGGGATGGCGTATTGCAACCGGGTCATGGACTGCTAAAGGCGCACTTCGTTTCAACTGTGGCGCAGTGCACAACACACAGTCGTATAATGCCCGCCCGAACAGCTCTTTGGCTTGTTGATGGAATCCGCTACCGCGCTCATCGATTTGCACGTTTCGCGCGACCCTACCCGACTGCGCGAAATCCCCTACAACTACACCTCCCTGTCCGACCGCGAAATCGTGATGCGGCTGCTCGGCGCCCCGATGTGGGACACGCTGGCCAGCCTGCGCGCCGAGCGCATGACCGGACGCTCGGCGCGCATGCTGTACGAAGTGCTGGGCGACATCTGGGTGGTGCAGCGCAATCCCTACCTTGAGGACGATCTGCTCGACAATCCCAAGCGCCAGGACGCGCTGGTTGACGCGATGCGGCATCGTCTGAAGGAAGTCGAGCTGCGGCGCAAGCCGGGTGGCGACGACGCGTCACGCGAGCGCGACCGCAAGGTCGGCGTGCTGCTCGACGCCGCGCGCGGCGCGGTCGACGCATTCGCCCGGCACTTCGCGCAGACGCGCCAGCTGCGGCGGCGCATCCTGAAAGTGCTGGGACGCCACACGCGTGAAGCCAACATCGCCTTCGACGGTCTCGCGCGGGTGTCGCACGTGACCGACGCCACCGACTGGCGCGTCGAGTACCCGCTGGTCGTGCTGCATCCCGACACCGAGGACGAAGTCGCGCCGCTGGTGCGCGGCTGCATCGAACTCGGCCTGACCATCATTCCGCGCGGCGGCGGCACCGGCTACACCGGCAGCGCCGTGCCGCTGACGGCGATGTCGGCGGTCATCAACACGGAAAAGCTGATCGACCTCGGCCAGGTGGAGCAGGCCGTGCTGCCCGGACTCGACACGCCGTACGCCACGGTGCGCACCGGCGCCGGCGTGGTGACGCGCCGCGTCATGGAGGCGGCCGAGAACGCCGGACTGGTGTTCGCCTGCGACCCGACCTCGGCCGACGCGTCTTGCGTGGGCGGCAACATCGCCACCAACGCCGGCGGCAAGAAGGCCGTGCTGTGGGGCACCGCGCTCGACAACCTGGCGTCCTGGCGCATGGTGGATGCCGACGGCTGGCCGCTGGAGGTGACCCGCCTCGAACACAACCTCGGCAAGATCCACGACGCGGCCCGCGTGCGCTTTGCCGTCCAGCGCTTCGAGCTGGACGGCGCGACGCCGCGCGGCGAGCGTGAAATCATAGACGTGCCGGGCGCGAGCTTCCGCAAGACCGGGCTGGGCAAGGACGTCACCGACAAATTCCTGTCCGGCCTGCCCGGCGTGCAGAAGGAAGGCTGCGACGGCCTGATCACCAGCGCGCGCTGGATCCTGCACAAGCTGCCGCCGGTCACGCGCACCGTCTGTCTCGAATTCTTCGGTCAGGTGCGCGAAGCCGTGCCCGCCATCGTCGACATCAAGGACTACCTCGACAAGCTGCCGAAATCCGGCCAGGCGCGCGTGCTGCTCGCCGGACTGGAGCACCTGGATGAGCGCTATGTGCGCGCCGTCGGCTACGCAACCAAGGCGCGCCGCCACGGACGGCCCAAGATGGTGCTCATCGGCGACATCGTCGGCGATGACGAAACCGCCGTCATGGCCGCCGCGTCGGAAGTGGTGCGCATGTGCAACCAGCGCGGCGCCGAAGGCTTCATCGCGGTGTCTGCCGAGTCGCGCAAGACCTTCTGGCTGGACCGCGCGCGCACCGCCGCGATCGCCCGCCACACCAACGCGTTCAAGATCAACGAGGACGTGGTGATCCCGCTGCCGCGCATGGGTGACTACTGCGACGGCATCGAGCGCATCAACATCGAGCTGTCCATCGCCAGCAAGCTGCGCCTGTGCGACGCGCTGAGCGAATTCCTGCGCGGCGACCTTCCGCTGCACGCCGGCGACGCCAATGTCGATGCCGACGAGCTGCTCGGCGACCGCCGCGCGCAGGCGCTGCAGCAGGTCGGCGCGATGCGCGGGCGCTGGCAATGGCTGCTCGACAACCTCGACCAGCCGCTGGCACGGGCCGAGCCGCTGCTGCTGTCGCTCGGCGTGGAGATCGGCCGTCTGGTCAACCGCGCCGAGCGGCCGACGCTGTTCCACCGGTTGCAGGACTACTCGGTGCGCGTGTCATGGAAACGCGAGCTGAAGCCCGTGCTCGACGAGATATTCGACGGCGCGATGTATCGGCCCATCGTCGATCGCATCGAAGCGATCCGCAAGGACGTGCTGCGCGGGCGCGTCTTCGTCGCGCTGCACATGCACGCCGGTGACGGCAATGTGCACACGAACATCCCGGTCAATTCCGACAACTACGACATGCTGCAGGAGGCCAATGCCGCCGTCGCCCGCATCATGCGGCTGGCCCGTTCGCTCGGTGGCGTCATCTCCGGCGAGCATGGCATCGGCATCACGAAGCTGGAGTTCCTGACGGCCGAGGAACTGGCACCCTTCATCGACTACAAGCGGCGCATCGATCCGCACGGCCACTTCAACGCCGGCAAACTGCTGCCCGGCGGCGACCTGAGCCGCGCCTACACGCCGTCGTTCTCGCTGCTCGGCACCGAATCGCTGATCATGGAGAAGAGCGACGTCGGGCAGATCGCCACGTCGATCAAGGACTGTCTGCGTTGCGGCAAATGCAAGCCGGTGTGCGCCACCCACGTGCCGCGCGCCAACCTGCTCTACTCGCCGCGCAACAAGATTCTCGCCACCTCGCTGCTGATCGAGGCCTTCCTGTACGAAGAGCAGACGCGGCGCGGCATCTCGCTGCGCCACTTCGACGAATTCAGCGACGTGGCGGATCACTGCACGGTGTGCCACAAGTGCGCCAATCCCTGCCCGGTCGACATCGACTTCGGCGACGTGTCCATCGCCATGCGCAATGCTCTGCGCAAACAGGGCAAGCGCAAGTTCAATCCGGGCACCGCGGCGTCGATGGCCTTCCTGAACGCCACCGACCCGGCCACCATCAAGGCCCTGCGCGTGGCCATGATGGGCATCGGCTACCGCATGCAGCGGCTCGGTCACCGCGTCGGCAAGGCGCTCGGCCTGGTCGACCGGCAGACGCGCAATCCACCGCCCACGCTGGGCCGCCCGCCGGTCAAGTCGCAGATCATCCATTTCATCAACAAGCCGATGCCGGGCAAGCTGCCGAAACGCACCTCGCGCGCGCTGCTCGACATCGAGGACGCCGCCATCGTGCCGGTCATCCGCGATCCGAAGCTGGCCGCCGACGAACAGGAAGCGGTGTTCTACTTCCCGGGCTGCGGCTCCGAACGGCTGTTCTCGCAGGTCGGCCTGGCCACGCAGGCGATGCTCTATCACGTCGGCGCGCAGACCGTGCTGCCGCCGGGCTATCTGTGCTGCGGCTATCCGCAGACGGCCGGCGGCAATGCTGAAAAGGGACAGGAAATCAGCACATCCAACCGCGTGCTGTTCCACCGCGTCGCCAACACGCTGAACTACCTCGACATCAAGACGGTGATCGTGTCCTGCGGCACCTGCATGGACCAGCTCCAGCAGTACGAATTCGACAAGATATTCCCCGGCTGCCGCCTGCTCGACATCCATGAATACCTGATGGAAAAAGGCGTGAAGCTCGAGGGCGTCGAAGGCGTGCGCTACATGTATCACGACCCCTGCCACACGCCGATGAAGACGCACGCGCCGATGAAGGTGGTGAATCAGCTCATCGGCACGTCGGACGGCACGAAGGTCGCGCTCAACGAACGCTGCTGCGGCGAAAGCGGCACGCTGGCGGTGAGCCGGCCGGACATTTCGACCCAGGTGCGCTTCCGCAAGGAAGACGAGATGCGCAAGGGGGCGGGCGGCCTGCGCGCCGACGGCTTCACCGGCGAGGTGAAGATATTGACGTCCTGTCCGTCCTGCCTGCAGGGGCTGTCGCGCTACGACGGCGACAGCGACACGCAAGCCGACTACATCGTCGTGGAAATGGCGCGCCACCTGCTGGGTGACGACTGGGCGCAGGACTACGTCGAGCGCGCCAACAGCGGCGGCATCGAGCGCGTGCTGCTGTAGGGGGGCTATCGCCGGCGCGCGCTCGACGCGCCGGCGCCTTCGAGGTCCTGCATGAAGGATTCGAGGGCGCGCTCGTCGTTCATGCCGGCGGGTGCCATTTCGAGTTTCATGCTGCCGCTGCCGCCGGGCTGGTCGCGCGAACAGATCATGTGGGCGAGCATGCCGCCGAAGCGCTCGAAGCGCCCCTGCTGGCTGAGATAGGCGTTCTGCGCGCGATACGCGTCGCGTTCCGACTGCAGCGTCGCGCGGCAATCCCGCTGATAGGCGAAGCCCTTCTGCCGGGCTTCGAGCACGTGCACGAATTCGTGCAGCAGGAAGGAATTGTCGGCACTGTCCTGCAACTGAAGATCGGACCGGACCAGTATCTGCTCCCGCGCGCGATCGTAGTAGGCGACAAGGCGAGCGCATTCGGACGGCTCACCGGGGCACACTTCCTCCGAAAAGGACTGCATCGACAGCATGCGCACCGTCGGCAGGTCGTCCAGTGACAAAGGCGGATAACCCGACAGCGACGACGCCAGCCCCAGCAGGTACGACAGCAACGCGGCATCCAGCATGGCGGCTTCCTTCCCGGCAGGGGTTTCAGCATACGGGGCCCGAAACACCCCGACCGAAACCGTTCGACAGCGCCCGCGCCGGAGGTTTCACGCCACGCGGGCAGCCGGCGCAAGTGATAGATTGAACGCCTTGCCGCACGCCTGTAAAGCGCGCCGGCCGAGCCCACCCGCCGCAAGGGAGATTTGCCATGAAGCGCATGTGCCACCGTTTCCGTGCCGCAGCCGTTGCACTTGGCGTGCTGTCGGGCCTGTCCGGCCCCGCTGGCGCAGCCACCGCCGAACGCACCGATGCGACGCGCGCCGCGGGCAACACACGGCTGACCGGCGTCTGGTCCTGGACCGACATGCAGCAATGCACGGAAAGCTATGAGTATCGTGCCGACGGAAGCGGCCAGGTCAGCAGCGGGGACGAACGGACCGACGTGCGCTACACGCTGTCACCCGAGCCGCAGGAGGGCGACTTCTTCCGGCTCGACGTGACCATCCAGCACAATTCGGGTGGCAAGGACTGCCTGGGTGAAAGCGGTGACGATGCAGGTGAAACCTACACCGTGTTCGTGACTTTCCAGCCCGACGAGAACACCCATCTGGTGTGCTACCAGCCGGACTTCACGCGCTGTTTCGGACCGCTGCGCAGGCAGCCCCCCGGCGCGCACTGAAGGCGGCCCGCGTTCAGGCCAGCAAGGCGGCCACGCGGGCACACTCGTCCGGCGTCGCAAGCAGGCGCACGACCTCGCGCAGGTCGGCGCGATCGATGTAGTGCTGCGCCCGGCTCGCCACGACCTCGCGCCGCACGACACCGCCGAAGCCGACGACCGTGGCGCCTGCCGTCGCCGCTTCGAGGTCGGTCATGCCGTCACCCACCATGACGACCGATGCGCCGTGCGCCATGACCTCGCGGCAGATGTCCGCCTTGCCGCCGTTGCGGGCCAGCGGCGACGCGCTGTCGAAGCCCGCATAGTCGCCGGCCGCGTCGAATGCCAGATCCACCGCGTGTACCTGCGCGTCCGGCACGCCAAGATGGCGCGCCAAAACCAGCACGGCCTGGCGTATGCCGCCGCTGACGACGTGTACCTGCCAGCCGAGCGCGCGCAAAGCGTGAACGGCCTGCGGCGCACCTTCGACCATGGTGTCGACGTAGTGCCGGCCGAGCCAGTCGATGACGGCGCGCTGCGGGCGGATCAGGTCGAGCCGCGCGGCATAGGCCGCTTCGAGCGGCAGGCTGCCGTCCATCGCGGCATTGGTCAGCGGCACGACTTGATCGACGACACCGGCACGTTCGGCCAGCACGTCGATCCCCTCTATCGTCGACAGCGTGCTGTCGCAGTCAAACAGGATGGCGCGTGTCATGTCAGGCACCGTGCCGCAGCGTGGCGTACGCCCAGTCCAGCCAGGGTGTCAGCGCCGCGACGTCCGCGCTGTCTACCGTGGCACCGCACCAGATGCGGAGCCCGGGCGGCGCGTCCCGGTAGGCCGACACGTCGTAGGCGGCGCCCTCCTGTTCCAGCAACGCGCACAGACGCCGGATGAAGTCGCGCTGCGCGACCTGCGGCTGCGCCTCGAACCATGGATCCACCACCTTCAGGCAGACCGATGTGTGCGAGCGCGTATCGACGCGTTCGGCGAGAAAATCCACCCAGTCAGTCTTCGCCACCCACTGCTCGAGCACGGCAAAGCTCTCTTTGCTGCGAGCGATCAGCGCCGGCAGGCCGCCGATGTCCTCTGCCCAGCGCAGCACGTCGATCTGGTCTTCGACGCACAGCATCGACGGCGTGTTGATCGTGTTGCCCTGGAACAGGTCTTCGGTCAGCGCACCGTTGTCCATCAGGCGGAACAGCTTGGGCACCGGCCATGCCGGCGTGTGCCGCCGCAACCGTTCGACGGCGCGCGGACTCAGCACGATCATGCCGTGGGCCGCTTCGCCGCCGAGCACCTTCTGCCAGGACCAGGTCGTCACGTCGAGCTTGTGCCAGGGCAGTTCCATCGCGAACGCGGCGGACGTCGCGTCACAGATCGACAGGCCTGCGCGGTCGTCGGCGATCCAGTCGCCGTCGGGCACGCGTACGCCGGCCGACGTGCCGTTCCACGTGAACACCACGTCGCGATCCCAGCTCACGGCCGACAGGTCGGGCAGCTGGCCGTACGGCGCAACCATGAGATTCGCGTTGGTCAGCTTGAGCACCGGGCCGACGTCGGTGATCCAGTTCGCACCGAACGCTTCCCAGGCAAGGCAATCCACCTCGCGTTCGCCAAGCAGCGTCCACAGCGCCATTTCGACCGCCCCGGTATCGGACCCGGGCACGATGGCAATGCGGTAGTCATCCGGCACGCCGAGCACCGCCCGGCTGCGCTCGATGACTTCCCTGAGCTTGGCAAGCCCCTCCTTCACGCGATGCGAACGGCCTACAAAGGCGTCGCGCAACGCGTCAAGCGTCCAGCCGGGGCGCTTGACGCAGGGCCCGGACGAGAAGGATGGACGAAGCGGACGAACTTCAGGCTTTGACGGAATCATGGCGGCAGGGCAATCAACTCGGTGGATGGGCCGGAAACGGCCGGGAACGGGGCTCGGAAGACAAAGCGGCGGAGTATAGCCGCAGCGCGCGCGCGCCGCAGCATAGCGCCCGGCAAGCTGTGATGCACAGTGGACTGCCGGGAAGATGTTCCGGCTGCCGGCACCCGACGGGCGTCGGTCAGTTCGGCGCCGCGAGCGGCAGATTCAGCAGCAGGTTCTGCGGCTTCATCTGCACCAGACCGTCACCATCCATCGCCAGCGCCATCCAGACCGGGCGGGCTTCACCGTCGTGGCGCAGCTCGGCGCGCATTTCGCGGGCATCGACAAAGTCGAGACGGAACAGCGCCACGATGCGCGACATGCGGTCCGGCGCAAGCTCCCCGCCGTCGTACAGCATGTTCAGCAGTTCCATCGCCTCCCGGTCCAGGCCGATATGCCAGGCCCAGTGCTCGTCGCGAATGTCCTTCTGCGGCGTGATGCTGACGGCACAGCCGTAGAAGTGGGCGATCCAGCGCTCCATGACGCGGCACAGCGCGTCCAGCCCCGGCTGGCCGAAGTTGAGCGGCAGCACGGCGCGCCGCCCTGCCCTCGCGTAAAGCTCGGCGGCGTTCGCCGGATCGAGCACGTCGAGTCCGCCGGCACGTGGTACCGCGCCGGCCTGCAGGATCAGACGGCCGATGTTGCCGAAACCGCCCGTTTCGGCGTGCTCGCCCAGCACCTCGTCGTCGGCGAGCAGCACGCGGCCCGACTGCAGCGTCGCCCGCTGGCTGCGGAACAGCAGTTCGGCTGCGCGCCACATCAGCGCGCCGTCATTGCCGTCGCAGCCTTCCAGCAGCGCATGCAGGATGATCTGCGTGAGTTGCGGCACGAACAGCGGCGCTAGCCCCGACAGGCCGTCGAGGAACAGCTCCAGCCAGGCGGATTCGATATCGGGCTGCGCCAGGACGCGGTCACGGAACGCCAGAAAGGCAAACCAGTTGCCGCGTGCGTCCTCGTCGGCGATGGCGGCAATCTCGTCGTGCGCGACGATGCACGCCGGCTGCGCTGCGAGCCGCGCGACCAGTGCGCGCTCGCCGGCACAGCTTTCATCGACCAGCGCAAGTTCCGGCCGGGCCAGCCAGTGGTGCAGCAGCGCGTCGGTCACGACGAGGCGACCGGCGTCGTTGCGCCCGACCAGCGGGTGCAGGGAATCGGGCCACCACTGCGGTTCGCCGCGATGCTGCATCAGCCGCGGACGAGCAATTCGCCGCGACCGCTCACGCTCATGTCACCCATGTAGCGGCGCACCGTGCAGGCCCCAGTGTCGAGCGCGCCGAACGCGCCCGGCAGGCCTTTCCAGCTCGCGTACAGCAGGCTGAGGAAACCCAGACGATGCGGGCCGCAATCGACGAAGCCCGGCACCAGCTGCGCCGGCGTGCCGGTGACGATGAGCGTGCCACGCTTCATCAGATAGCCCGGATAGGCACCGACGCTGCCCGCCACCGCGATGGTGCCGGCAATCATGCGTGTGCCGCAGAAGTCGCCGGCATTGCCGCTGACCAGTATCTGGCCGCGCCGCATGCGGTCACCGAGGCGCTCGCCGGCATTGCCGGCCACCAGCAGCAGGCCGCCCGCCATGCCCTTCATGTCGCCGGGAATCGCGCCACCGGCCGCGTCGCCGACGTTGCCGGCAATCTCGATGCGCCCGCCCTTCATGCCGCTGGCACAGAAGGCGCCGGCCGAGCCGCTGATGGTGATGACGCCGCCCAGCAGGCCCTGCCCGACATAGGCACCGGCGTCGCCTTCGACGCTGATGCGCCCGGACTTCATGCCGGCGCCGATGCGCTCGAGCCGGTCACAACCGGCGCGGAACACGATGTCGCCGACGTCATCGCCGGCGATGTCAAACAGTTCGCCGACGCTGGGCGTCGTCCGGCCGACGGACAGCCGGATCGCCGCGATGTCGGCCACCGACTGGCCGGCCAGCGCCGTCGGATTGAGCATGCCGACGTCGACGCGCTGGGTCGGTGCGTTGCGCAGGGTGAAGACCAGTGCGCTCATGACAGGATCTCCCGCAGGTGGTACTGGAACTGGCCAAGCTTGCCGCCGTAGTTGCCGGCCGACAGCCGGCGGATGCCGCCTGCCGCGCCGATCCCGCACACCGCGCGCATGCCGACCTCCATCGCCTTCTTGACCGACGCGTCGGTGAGGCCGTCGATGACGATCTCGAGCACCGCGCCGATGCGCTCGTCAAGCTCCGACTTCGTCGCGCCGCGCAGGGTCGGGCAGAACGCGTCATTGGTCGAGGCCGACAGCGCCTTGTACTTCGAACCCACCTTGGAGCCGGAACGCACCACGCCGCCCGGGAAGGGCATCGCCACGTCCGGCAGCTTGCGCATCTCCACGATGGCCGCCTCGCAGGCTTCAAGCGCCTGCACCTGGCTGTCGGCGAGCACCAGGAAATTGCCGCCGCCAACCGCACGCACCATGCGCGCGGTGTCCTGCACAAGGAACTCGCCGTCCATCACCGGCACGCGCCAGTAGCGCTTGCCGGCAATCTGCTTCGAGGTCTGGAAGCCGTCGCCGAAATAGCGCAGCGTCTTGCCCAGCGGCACCGGATCACCCTCGTCCAGGCCGGCGAACACGGCGCTGGTCGGGCTGGTCAGCACGCACTGGCCGACACGGCGCTCGACCTGCTTGATGAGCTCCTTGCTGGACATCGCGAACAGCAGCACGGACACCCCCGGACGGCCGTCCGGCGTCTCCGGCGGCGCCAGCAGGCGCTCGATGCCGGCTTCGGCACCGCAGCCGATGACCGATGTCGCGAATCCGGTCAGCGCATTGGCCGAATTCAGCGCCCAGGTTTCGTTGTGGGCGGTAATGATGAGGCGGGTGCCCCGCATGCCGAACGCTTCGGCAAAGGTGTCGTCGATTGCTACGCCATTGATGATCATCTGCTCAACCCCGCTTCTTGCAGGCGTGGGGAATCAGCTTCGTTCCGCCGCCGCATTCACACAACTCGTCGTTGCTGATCTTGAAGTTGCTCATGCGTACCGAGTGATAGCGCTCGAAGTACGGCTGGATCTTCTTCTCGATGCCGATATCGAATTCCGGCTTCACCGCGTGGATGTTGCCGCGCACGACCTTGACGATCCTGCCGTCGCGCACCACCAGTTCGCCGTCCTTGAACACCAGTTCCGGCTTCTCGAACATGCGCTCGGGGTCCGCATTTTCGCGATACACGACGATGTCCGCCGCAGCGCCCGGCGCCAGATGGCCGCGGTCCGCCAGGCCGATCAGCTTGGCCGGCGCGGCGCGCGTCATCGTGGCGATCTCGTACAGCGAATACTCGCGGTCGAGACTGCCCAGATTGCTCATCGCGCGTGCTTCCGGGTTGATCGTGTCCAGCATCGCGTTGCGATAGCTGCGGTCCATCAGCAGCTTGATCAGGTGCGGATAGGTCGTGAACGGCGCGCCGTTGGGGTGGTCCGTCGTCAGGAACACGCGCCAGGGGTCGTCCACCATCAGGAAGATTTCCAGACCGATCGCCCATTGCAGCGCATTGACGAAGTTCTGGTCCTTGTACTTGAACGGCACGACGCCGCAGCCGGCGTCGCACTCGATGTCCATGATCACCGACTTCTTCGGCGAGCCATGGTCGGCGTTGCGATACTGGACCATGTTGTCGCCGGACGCCGTCACGGTCTGGCCGAACAGGATCTGTCCGACGTCGGCGGTGACGTTCTTCTGCCGGTTGATCGCCTCGGCAATGCGCGCCGCCTCGCTGGAAAATTTGCGGTCGCCCTCGGTGCCGTAGCTGTGGAACTGGATGTGCGTGAGGTGGATCGGCAGGCCTTCCGCCGCGTCCATCGTGCCCAGCGTGGTGCCGACGTTGCCCGGCACGCCGAGGTTGCTGGCATGCACGTGCAGCGGCTTGGGCACACCCAGCTCGTGCACCGCGCGCGACAGCACCTGGAGGATGCGGCGCGGCGTCACGCCGTAGTAGGCGTTTTCCTCATCGAGATCGAGCTTGCGCTGGTTGAACTTGAACGCCGAGATGGCGCCCGGGTTCACCACCTTTACGCCCACGGTCTGCGTGGCGTTCAGCGTCCAGGCCACGTAGTCGTTGATCGCCTGCTGGTCCTCGTTGGCAGCCAGCATGCGCAGCAGGAAGTCGTCGCTGCCCAGCATCACGTAGCCGCCGGTGTCGACCATGGGCGTGTCGCCCATTTCCATGTGCGCCTGGCGCGCGTTGATCGGCAGCACGGCCGGTTCAAAGCATGCCGTGTAGCCCATCTCTGCATAGCGGTAACCCGCCGCCAGCGTGCCCGGCGCCGCGTGGCCGCAGCTGGAACGCGTCAGTTCGGTGCGCTCGACGGTGTCGCCGCGGTGGTCTTCGGGCAGCATTTCGCGCGCGATGTTGACCTTGCCGCCACCGATGTGGGTGTGCATGTCGATCGCGCCCGACATGACGATGCGGCCCGAAATGTTGTACTCGGCCGTCACCTTCTCGTTGCCGTCCGGCGCCGCGACGATGTAGCCGTCGCGCACCCAGATGTCCCGCACCTGGTCATTGACGCCGTTGGCCGGGTCGATCACCCGGCCGCCTGAAAGCTTGATCAGACTCACGTCCTCACCTCCCTGAGCTTCGCGGCAATGCTCATGGCCACCGTCTCTGCCGCGGGCAGCGAGGTCGCACGCAGCGCGCGCAGCGGCAAGGTCACGACCTTGTCGGTGCGCACGAAATGCCCGCTGTGATGAATGCCCGGCGTTGCCACCGGGATGAATACGTGCGGCTCGCCGTCGAGCTTCTGCGACGGCGGCGCGATGACCACCGTCGGCACGCCACAGGCTGGCGGCGCGACGTGGTCGGCCAGGCTGTTCAGCCACACCAGCGCATCCGCTTCGCCGGTCTGCAGCAATCGGGTGATGCCGTTATGCACCGGATCGAACTTCGGCGCGCCGCTCGCGTAGCTGGTGCGCATCGGGTAGCCGGTCTGCCATGTGTGCACCGCGCCCATCGACAGGTCGCCGTCGTTGCCGGCCAGCGGCAGGCTGTTGCAGCGGGTGGTGACATTGAGCTTGCGGACCAGGCTGACGACGGCGCCGACGTTCAGATCGAGCTGCGCCGCGTCGAACGCCGGGCCGGCCCACACGACGACGCTGTACTTCGCGGCGAACAGCGCATCGACCAGTTCCTGCCAGCGTGCCAGCGCGATGCCCAGCGGCGCCTCGCCGGTCACCGGCTGTTTCGCCATCAGCGCATTCAGCACCGACAGCGCTTCCGGCATCCGCATGAGGTCGAATTCGAACACGTCGGGCTGGCGTCCGTCGGGCGACACGCCCGGCGCGGTGTCGAGACCACCGCCCAGATAGACGATGCGGCGGCTGGCCGGCGCGAGGTCGAACATCGTCTCGCCCACCCAGACGCAGCGCTCGAAGAAGCGCGGCTGCGCACTCACGGCGTCGGTTCCGACCAGCAGGATGAGGTCGGCACGGTTGCGCACCTCGGCCAGCGTCGTATTGATGCCGCCGCCGTCCTGCACGACGCGGCTGGCACGCCAGCCGAACTCGTTGTTCATGTGATCGATGACGCCGCCTGCCTGATCGGCCAGTTCCATCGCGGCACGGGCACCTCCGACATCCAGCGCCATGCCGCCGAAGACCGGCAGCGTCGCGGCGCCAAGCACACGCGCCGCTTCGGCACAGGCTGCGTCGAGCGACACCGGCTTGCCGTCGATGCGGGGCAACGCACTGTCGCCAACCGTGCTCAGGCGCGCGAAGCTGCTTCGCGCGCGCTCGCAGCCCTTGGCCACGACCGCGAGGCTGGCGCCCGCGGTATCGACACTCAGGTCATCACAGGCGTGGCCGCACATCGGGCAGGCCACTTCCGTCATGACGGTCGAAGTCGCTTCATTCGTCATTTGTCATCCGTTTCATCAGGTTGATCGACCGCGCAATTCGCAACGATACAGCATGCAAAAACGCGGCGCAGACAGCGTTTCACGCGATGCACTGCAGCATCCCGGGTGCCAACATGAAGCCCGGTCAATCTGTTGCACAAGCGGCACAGCACGATCCATAAACGACCGCCTGACGACCGGCCTGAACGCCTGATTGCGGGACAACCATGCAGCAAGTCCCAGAGACGCTTCCGAATTTGGGATAATCCGCCGCTTTCGTCAGACAGACCCATCGGATGACCGCTCAGCATGCGACCGCCCCCGCCCTTCAAGTCAGGGCACCCGCGCGCCTGCACATGGGATTCATCGACCTTGAGGGCAGCCTGGGCAGGCGCTTCGGCAGCGTCGGCCTGACGCTCGAAGGCCTCAGCACGGTGCTGGAGATCCGCCGGGCGGACACGCTGACCGTCACCGGCCACGACGCGGCGCGGGCACATCGCTACGCCGCCGCGATCAATGCCCGCTTCGACCTCCCGCCCAGCCACATCACGCTGACAGACGCCATTCCGTCGCATTCCGGCCTCGGCTCCGGCACGCAACTTGCTCTCGCGGTCGGCATGGCGCTGTCGCGTTTTCACGGTATCGGGCTGGATTCCCGCGAGGTCGCGCGGTTGCTTGATCGCGGAGCACGCTCGGGCATCGGGATCGGCAGTTTCGACAGCGGCGGCTTCATCGTCGACGGCGGTCGCGGTGCGCTCGATGCGCCGCCGCCCATCGTTGCGCAAATGCCGTTCCCGGCCGACTGGCGCATGGTGTTGATCTTCGACCACGCGTGCAACGGCCTGCACGGCGCGGCCGAGAAGGAGGCGTTCCGCGTGTTGCCGCCGTACGACAGCGGCGTGGCCGATCGCCTGAGCCGGCTGGTGCTGATGCGCGCGCTGCCGGCGCTGGCGGAACAGGATCTCGACATGTTCGGTGCGTCAATGAACGAATTGCAGGAATGCGTGGGCGACTATTTCGCGCCGGCACAGGGTGGCCGCTACACGAGCCCGCTGGTTGCGCGGATCGCCCAGAGTCTGGCCGACGACGGCGCAGCCTGTGTCGGCCAGAGCTCCTGGGGGCCGACTGGCTTCGCACTCGCCGCCAGCGAGCAGGACGCACAACGCATGGTTGCCGCGGCGCGCGAACGCTTCGCGCAGTCGATCGGAATGGAATTGAAAATTTGCGCAGCACGCAATGACGGTGCGCAATGGGCCGAACTGCCGGAGTGATCCAACGCGGACCCGGCAGGGTTTGAGGAGAGGTGCGGCCGCAGCCGCACCCTATAACGACGTAACGAAAGCACGCAGCCTTCGGGCGGAAAGAGTGAGTGACACCATGGAAAATCCGTACATCCTTCACATGTTCAGCCCGACCAACAACATCAGCCCGTTCGACGTGAACATGGCGTGTGACGCCGGCTTCCAGGTGCTGATGCCCTACGCTGGCGTCGGGCTCGACCAGATCTATGGACTGACGCAGGACGCCATCTTTTCGCGCGGACCCAACGGCGTGAAGCGCACCGGCCTCTTCATCGGCGGCCGCGACATCGGGCTTGCCGCCGACATGCTCGATGCCTGCCGCAATGCGATGGTGCCGCCGTTCGAAGTGTCGGTATTCGCCGACCCCAGCGGCGCCTTCACCACGGCCGCCGCGCTCGTCGCCTGCGTCGAACGCCAGTTGCGCAAGGCGCACAACACCGAACTGGAAGGCAAGACCGTGCTGGTCCTCGGCGGCACCGGCCCCGTCGGCACCGCCGCGGCCGTGCTGGCGTCCAGCGCCGGCGCCAAGGTGCTCGTCGGCAGCCATTCGAGCGCCATGCGCGCCCGCGTCGCCTCCGAAGTCGTCAACACCCGCTACGGCTCGTCGGTCGAACCGGTCGAAGCGGGCTCGAGCGAACAGAAGGAAAGCCTGATGCCGCAAGCCAACGTGATCCTCTGTACCGCCAAGGCCGGCATCCAGGTCCTGAGCAAGGAACAGCTGAAGTCCGCGTCGTCGCTGCTGGTGGCGGCGGACGTGAATGCAGTGCCGCCGGCCGGCGTCGAAGGCCTGGGCGTCATGGACGACGGCAAGCCGCTCGACGCGGGCTCCGGCAAGGCCGTGGGCATCGGCGCACTGGCCATCGGCAACGTGAAGTACCTGTGCCAGCGCGGCCTGTTCCAGCGCATGATCAATACCGACAAGCCTGTCTATCTCGATTTCCGCGACGCATTCGCCACCGCCCGCGAGCTGGTGGCCTGACGGCGCGCCGTCCGGAACCCGCGCCGGTGTCCCGCTGGCTCATCGTGTCGGGCAGCGCCAACGCGCTTGCCCGTTCCTGCGTCGCGGCAGGCTGGACCTGTGACGTCGTCGATGGCTATGGCGACGCCGACACCGCCGCGCACGCCGGGCGGATCGCGCGTGCCGGCCTGCGGCACGGCAGCTTCGGCAGTGACCTGCCCGGGGTCATCGCGGGCATGAAGGGAAACTGGGCGGGCATCGTCACCGGTTCGGGCTTCGAAGCCCGTCCGTCCCTGCTGGATGCACTCGCGGCGTTCGCGCCGCTGGCCGGCAACGGCGCGCGGACCACACGCCACTGCAAGGCGCCCGCCACCTTCGCCGATTTGATGACGCAGTCGGGCGTGCGCCACGCGCCGGTCGCCGTCGACGGGCACGCTGCTGCCGGCTGGCTCGTCAAGCGCACGGGTGGATGCGGCGGCGCGCACGTGCGCGCCGCCCGTGGCGGCGAGCGCATCCGACGCGGACACCATGCGCAGCTGCGCATCGCCGGCATGCCGGCGTCGGCGCTGTTTCTCGCCGACGGCGAACGCGCGCGCATCGTCGGTGTCAGCCGTCAGTGGCCGGGCAGCGAAGCCGGTCCGTACGCGTGGGCCGAAGCCATTTCAGACCTCGCGCTGCCTGACACGATGCGCGGCGCGCTGGCGCGCGACATCGACGCGATCACGCGCCAGTTCGGATTGCGCGGCCTGAATGGCGTCGATCTGGTAATCGGGGACGGGCATCACGTCGTCATCGAAATCAATCCCCGTCCGACCGCGACGATGCCGCTGTACGAAGGCCGCGTCGTCGGCGGGCTGTTCGCCGCTCACGTCGCGGCCTGTGAAGGGCGGCTCGATGAAGTGGACATGACCGGCGCCGGCGGGACGCTCGGACTGCGCGTGGTGTACGCGCCCCGTGACCTGATTGTCGGGGATGATGTCGAATGGCCGGCATGGTGCACCGACCTGCCCGCGTCAGGCAGCCGGATCCGGCGGGCGACGCCACTGTGCACCGTGCACGCGTCGGCCATCGACGGCACCGGAGCGGGTGCGCTGCTCGCGGCGCGCGAACGTGAAGTACTCGGCATGACCGGTCTGCGGGCCGGACAGATGAAAACAAGGACAGTCTTTTCGTGAGGAGAATCGAATGAGCAATCCCGAACACGGCCCGGTACTGACCGGCGCACAACCGAGCCTGGGTACACAGGTCATGTCCCTGGTGGACGGCCTCGTGCGAGACGCCGACGCGCTGCGCGTCAAGGTGGACGCACTGCCCGGCGGCGGTCGCGTCGTGGACGCCGGCATCAACTGCCCGGGCGGCCTGGAAGCCGGCCGGCGCATCACCGAGATATGCATGGGTGGTCTGGGTACCGCGACCTTCAATACGCGCGACTCGCACTGGCCGCTGACCATCAACATCCACTCGACCCATCCGGTACTGGCCTGCCTCGCGAGCCAGTACGCCGGCTGGAGCCTGTCGCACGGCGAAGGCAAGGAAGCGTTCCATGCGCTCGGTTCCGGTCCGGGCCGCGCGCTGTCCGTGAAGGAACCGCTGTTCGCCGAACTCGGCTACAAGGACGACGCGAAGCATGCGGTTCTGGTGCTTGAAGTTGACCGTCAGCCGCCGGCCGAAATCCTCGCCAAGATCCGCCGTGACTGCGCCGTGCCGGATGATGGCGTCACCATCATCCTGACGCCGACGCGCAGCCTGGCCGGCACCGTGCAGGTGGTCGGTCGCGTGCTTGAAGTCGCATTGCACAAGGTGCACGCACTCGGTTTCCCGCTGACCGGGATCGTCGACGGCTCGGCCAGCGCACCGATCGCGCCGCCCGCCCCCGACTTCCTGAACGCCATGGGCCGCACCAATGACGCCATCCTGTTCGGCGGCGTGGCGCAGCTCTATGTCGACTGCGAGGACGACGCTGCGGCCGACCTGGCGCAGAAGCTCCCGTCGTCGTCGTCGCGCGACTACGGCCGTCCGTTCGCCGACGTGTTCAAGGAAGTGAAGTACGACTTCTACAAGATCGATCCGATGCTGTTCGCACCGGCACGCGTCATCGTCAGCAATCTGCGCACCGGCAAGAGCTTCCGCGCCGGGCGCATCAACACCGAACTGCTGGCCCGGTCCTTCGGCGAGGCTGCGTAACGCTCATGGGAGCCCAGAAGGCCGCTATTGCCATCATCACCGACGAGCCCGGCTGGCACGGCGCACGGTTGCGCGACGCGTTCAAGGCGCGCGGCCTGCTGGCGCGCTACGTCAGCCTGGGCGAGTGCCACATCGACCTGCTGCGCGGCACCGCAGGCGTCGTGATGCCCGGCTTCGAGCAGGAGTTGCCGCAGGCGGTTTTCGTACGCGGCGTCGCGGGCGGCAGCCTGCAGCAGGTGGTGCTGCGCATGGATTTCCTGCACTACCTCGGTGAGCTCGGCATTCCGGTCTACAACCCGGCGCGGGCGATCGAGCGCAGCGTCGACAAGGCGATGACCAGCGTGCTGCTGCATCGGGCCGGCATCCCGACGCCGCCGACCTGGGTGACCGAGCAGGAAGTCGAGGCGCGCGGCGTGCTGATGCGCGAATTCGCGGGCGGGCACGACGTGCTGGTGAAGCCGATGTTCGGCTCGCAGGGCGAAGGCATCGTCCGGCTGTCGCCGGGTGATGCACTCCCGCCGGCCGAAACCGTTGGCGGCGTCTGGTACATGCAGCGCTACAGCGCGCGCAGCCGCGACGCGCTGGGCGAATGGTGCGACTGGCGCGTCATGGTCATCGACGGCAAGCCGGTCGCATCGATGATCCGGCGCGGCAAGAGCTGGCTCAACAACATCGCCCAGGGCGGCATCTGCGAGGCGATCACGCCGGACGAAACGCTGACCCGGCTGGCGGTCGATGCCGCGCGCGTGACCGGCATGGACTATGCCGGCATCGACATCCTGCGCGACGACCAGGGCCACCTCACCGTGCTCGAGGTCAACAGCATTCCGGCCTGGAAGGGGCTGCAGGGCGTTGCCCACCTGAACATCGCGCAGGCTCTGGCCGACGACCTGCTGCGCCGCTGCGCCGACGCAGGCGTGATCGCATGCTGATGGCCGTGCCCCCAGCCATTCGACGCAACGCAGAGGGCGCACAGCTCGAGCAGGATTTCCTGCGCGCCTGCCGGCTCGATGTCGAAGCGCTGAAACCGGGCAACGTCGGACTGCATGGCGACGGTCACCGCATGCAGGTGGCCGACTTCATCGCCAGTGCGGAAGCATCGGCCGAGCCCCTGTGCCGTGTCGACGCCACGGTCGGTGAACGCATCCTTGAGGCGATGCGCGCGACCTGGCGGAGGGTCGGCTGCAACACCAATCTCGGCATCGTGCTCGGCTGCGCACCGATCGCACATGCGGCAATGCACCGGGAACGCAACGAATCGTTCCGCGTCGCCCTGCAGCGCACACTCGACGGACTGACCGTCACCGACGCGTCACATTGCTATGCGGCAATCCGTCTGGCACAACCTGCCGGACTCGGACAACGCGCCGAACATGACGTCGCGCAGGACGCGCGCATCACGCTGCTCGACGCGATGCGCGTTGCGCAGCACCGGGACAGCATTGCGGCGCTTTACGCCGGCGGCTATGCGGTCGTCTTCGATCATCTGTTGCCGATGCATGTTGCGGCGCGGCAAAAATGGTGCAGCGAAGCATGGGCGGCAAGCATTGTGTTCATGTTCTGTCTCGCATTGATTCCCGACACCCACATCATGAGGAAACATGGTCCGGAAACGGCGCTATCCGTACGCCGGCAAGCCATCCGGATGCTTGACCGGCTTGAACAATGCAGTGATCCGGTTATGATGCAAGACGCGCTGATGACATGGGACAGCGGCCTGAAAGCCGCCGGAATCAATCCCGGGACGAGCGCCGACCTGACAGTTGTGACGGCCTTTCTGGCCAGCGTGCTGGAGCGCGCGAGTGCGTGATGCGAAAACGTAGGAATACGTAGTTTTGATCCTGTGTTTCGCACCCCGGAACATGGGTTACCACCCGGGGGGGGCGACCCCCTATAACTGCCTTGTAAATGAGGAGATTCAATATGGCGAAGATTAATGGTCTGTGTGTTGGCGAGTCCCTGGTTGGTGATGGCAACGAAGTTGCTCACATCGACCTGATCATGGGCCCGCGCGGCAGCGCTGCAGAATCCGCGTTTGCCAACGCACTGGTCAACAACAAGGACGGCTTCACGTCCCTGCTGGCCGTTGTGGCCCCGAACCTGCTGTGCAAGCCCGCAACCGTCATGTTCAACAAAGTGACGATCAAGGGTGCCAAGCAAGCCGTCCAGATGTTTGGCCCGGCACAGCGCGGCGTTGCAATGGCCGTTGCCGACAGCGTTGCTGACGGCACAATCCCGGCTGACGAAGCCGACAACCTGTTCATCTGCGTTGGCGTGTTCATCCACTGGATGGCCGAAGACGACGCAAAGATCCAGGACTACAACTACCGCGCGGTCAAGGAATCGATCGCTCGCGCAGTGGCCGGCACGCCGACCGCCGCCGAAGTGGTTGCCAAGAAGGGTTCTGCTGCTCACCCCTTCGCCGCCAACTAAGCTTCACCGCTTCGTTGTGCAGAACGCCTCCGGCCGCAAGGCCGGGGGCGTTTTTACGTGCACGCCGGATCCCGCACCAGGCGTACGCGCATCGCACCGCTTTCCCGCATTCGCGGCGATGACATCCTGCCCTCGTCCGCCCGCCCGTGCGCGTCACGGTCTGCATACATCGCACTTACAGTCTTCGCCCTCCTTCTTGGAGCGTTCTTTCATCGTTCCGCACAGACTGTCCCGACCCTGACCGTCGTCATCCGGCGCCGGTGCCGGGGTCCGCCGGACGAATGGCGGCGTTGCCACCCGGGACGGAAGGATCGAGATGCATCCCCTTCATGGCGTGTGTGCCGCACTGGCCGCGGCGTTGTTCGCCTACCTCCTGTTCGCGCTCTGGCGCGTGGAGGATTTCTGATGACCACCCAGATGTACGCGCTGCTCGGCGCCTTCGTGCTCGCCGTCTGGCTGCTCGGGCTGCCGCTCGGGTACTGGCTGGCGGCCATCGCCGACGGTGCGCCGCGGCGCCTTGCCCGTGTCGAACGCTGGCTGCTCGACGCGTGCGGCGTGCCGCGCGGGAGTCAAGGCTGGCGCGCCTACGCGGCTTCACTGCTGCTGTTCAACGCGATCGGCGCCGCTGCCCTGTATCTGCTGCTGCGGGCACAGCACGGCCTGCCGCTGAATCCGCGGCACCTGCCCGGTGTCGCCCCTGACACGGCGTTCAACACCGCGATCAGTTTCGTCACCAACACCAACTGGCAGGCCTACTCCGGCGAAACGACAATGAGTCATCTGGCGCAAATGCTCGGGCTGACGGTGCAGAACTTCCTGTCGGCCGCCACCGGCATCGCGGTCGCGTTCGCGCTGATCCGCGGCTTCGCCCGCAGCGGCGCGCACGGCATCGGCAACTTCTGGGAGGACCTCACCCGCATCACGCTCTATCTGCTGCTGCCGGCCTCCTTGCTGCTTGCACTGCTGTTTGCCGGCCAGGGTGTCATCCAGAACTTCTCGGCCGGCGTGACCGGCAGGCTGATCGAGCCCCTGGCGCTGAGCGGCGGCGGCGCCATCCCGACGCAGCAGCTGGCGATGGGCCCCGTGGCCTCGCAGGAAGCCATCAAGCTGCTGGGCACCAACGGCGGCGGATTCATGAACGCCAACTCCGCACATCCGTTCGAGAACCCGACGGCGTGGACCAACGCGCTCCAGATGCTGGCCATCCTCGTCATTCCGGCCGGGCTGTGCATCGCCTTCGGTGTCATGGTCGGCGAGCGCCGCCAGGGCTGGGCCCTGCTGGCTGCGATGACCGCGCTGTTCGTTGCCGCCGTGCTGCTCGTCATGCCGCTCGAGCAGGCCGGCAACCCGAAGATCGCCGCGCTCGGGATCGATGCCGCGCCGAGCGCCTGGCAGGCCGGCGGCAACATGGAAGGCAAGGAGGTGCGCTTCGGCATCGCGGCGAGCGCGCTGTTCGCTGCGGTCACCACGGCCGCCTCGTGCGGGGCGGTCAACGCGATGCATGCGTCCTTGATGCCGTTGGCCGGTGGGGTCGCGATGCTGCTGATGCAGCTCGGCGAAGTGGTGTTCGGCGGCGTCGGTTCAGGCCTGTACGGCATGCTGCTGTTCGCCTTGCTCGCCGTGTTCGTCGCCGCCCTGATGACGGGGCGAACGCCGGAATATCTGGGGAAGAAGATCGAACCGGCCGAAATGAAGCTGGTGTCGCTCGCCATCCTCGTGACACCGGTGCTGGTGCTGCTCGGCAGCGCGATGGCGGTGGGCAGCGACGCCGGGCGGGCCGGGCCGCTCAATCCGGGAGCCGCGGGATTTTCTGAAATCCTCTATGCGTTCTCGTCGGCGGCCAACAATAACGGCAGCGCCTTTGCCGGGCTGTCCGCCAACACGCCTTTCTACAATTTCTCACTGGCGCTTGCCATGGCGGGCGGCCGTTTCGCCGTCATCGTGCCGGTGCTGGCGCTGGCCGGGACGCTTGCGCGACGGACTCGTTCCCCAAGGACACCCGGCACGGATGTGCCGGCCGCAATGCCGACCCACGGTCCGATGTTCGTGCTGCTGCTCACGCTGAGCGTTGTACTGATCGGCGCGTTGACCTATCTGCCCGCGCTGGCCCTCGGCCCGATGGTCGAGCATCTCGACCTGTTTCGCTGAGCGCCCATGACCCCCCTCCTCCCGTCCTCCCGTCCGTCCGGCGCCCTGCCTGACCACGCCTTGCTCCGCACGGCCGCGCGCGCAGCCGTCACCCGACTGAATCCGGCGCAACAGTGGCGCAATCCGGTCATGTTCGTCGTCTGGCTTGCGGCCACGCTGATCACCGCGCTGTGGCTCCAGGCACTGGCCGGACACGGCGAGGCAGCGGCCTGGTTCATCGGTGCCAACGCGCTGTGGCTATGGTTCACGGTGCTGTTCGCCAACTTCGCCGACGCACTGGCCGAGGCCCGCAGCAAGGCGCAGGCCACCAGTCTGCGCGGCCTGCAGACACGCGGCTGCGCCAGAAAGCTGGTCACCGCACGCCATGACGCGGACTGGAACACCGTCGATAGCGGGACGCTGCGCGTCGGCGACACCGTACGGGTCGATGCCGGTGAGACGATAGCCTGCGACGGCGAGGTGATCGATGGCGCCGCATCGGTCGACGAAAGCGCCATCACTGGCGAATCGGCTCCGGTCATCCGCGAAGCCGGCGGCGATTTCTCGTCGGTCACGGGCGGCACCCGCGTGCTGTCCGACTGGATCGTCGTCCGCTGCACCGTCAATCCGGGCGACAGCTTCCTCGACCGGATGATCGCCATGGTCGAAGGCGCAAAGCGGCGCCGCACGCCGAACGAACTGGCGCTGGCCATCCTGCTGATCGCGCTGACACTCGTATTCCTGCTGGCCACCGTCACGCTGCTGCCGTTCTCGCTGTACGCCGTCGACGTCACGCAACAGGGCGCGCCGGTGACGGTGACCGCGCTGGTGGCGCTGCTGGTGTGCCTGATTCCGACCACCATCGGCGGCCTGCTGTCCGCCATCGGTGTTGCCGGCATGAGCCGCATGCTCGGCGCCAACGTGATCGCCACGTCCGGACGCGCGGTCGAGGCCGCCGGCGACATTGACGTGCTGCTGCTCGACAAGACCGGCACCGTCACGCTGGGCAACCGTCAGGCGGCCGCCTTCCTGCCGGCACCCGGTGTGAGCGAGCGGGAACTGGCCGACGCGGCGCAGCTTGCCTCCCTGGCCGACGAGACGCCCGAGGGACGCAGCATCGTCGTGCTCGCGAAGCAGAAATTCGCACTGCGTGAGCGCCAGCTCCTGTCGCACGACGCAACCTTCGTGCCCTTCACGGCGCAAACACGGATGAGCGGAGTGAACTGGGAAGGGCGCCATATCCGCAAAGGCGCGTCCGAAGCAATACGCCAGCACGTCGAGGCGCTGGGCGGGCAGTTCGCGCCAGCGCTGGTGCGCGACATGGAGGATGCCGCACGCCGCGGCAGCACGCCGCTGGTGGTGGCCGACGGCGCGCGCGTCCTTGGCGTGGTCGAACTGAAGGACATCGTGAAGGGCGGCATCCGCGAGCGCTTCGGCGAACTGCGGCGCATGGGCATCCGCACCGTCATGATCACCGGCGACAACCGGCTCACGGCGGCGGCCATCGCCGCTGAAGCCGGCGTCGACGATGTGCTCGCCGAAGCCACGCCGCAAGCGAAGCTGGCGCTGATTCGCCGCTATCAGGCGCAAGGCCGCATGGTAGCCATGACCGGTGACGGCACCAACGACGCGCCGGCGCTGGCACAGGCCGACGTCGCCGTGGCGATGAACAGCGGCACGCAGGCGGCGAAGGAGGCCGGCAACATGGTCGATCTCGACAGCAATCCCACCAAACTCATCGAGGTCGTCGCGATCGGCAAACAGATGCTGATGACGCGCGGCGCACTCACCACCTTCAGCCTGTCGAACGACGTTGCCAAGTACTTCGCCATCCTGCCTGCAGCCTTTGCGGCCACCTATCCGCAACTCGACGCGTTGAACGTGATGCATCTGGCATCGAGTGAATCGGCCATCCTCTCGGCCGTCATCTTCAATGCGCTCATCATCGTCGCACTGATCCCGCTGGCGCTGCGCGGCGTGACGTACCGCCCGCTGGGCGCCGCCGCGCTGCTGCGCCGCAACGCCCTGCTCTACGGCCTCGGCGGCCTGCTCCTGCCATTCGCGGGCATCAAGGCGATCGACCTCGCGCTGACCGCGCTGCACCTCACCTGACCACGGAGTACGTCACCATGTCCGCCATCCTTTGCGCCCTGCGTCCCGCGCTGTCGCTGTTCGTGCTGCTGAGCGTGCTCACAGGTCTCGTCTATCCGCTTTCCGTCACGCTGCTGGCGCAGACGCTGTTCCCCGCGCAGGCGGCCGGTTCGCTGATCCGCGACGGTGATCGCGTGATCGGCTCGGCGCTTGTCGGCCAGCCGTTCTCGGCGCACGCGCATTTCTGGTCACGCCCCTCGGCCACCGCAATGCAGCCCTACAACGGACTCGCATCGGGCGGCAGCAATTTCGGCGCCAACAATCCCGCGCTGCTGGACGCCGTCGCGCAGCGCATCGCCGCACTGCGCAACGCCGATCCCGACAACCGCACCGCGATACCGGTCGATCTCGTCACCGCGTCGGCCAGCGGTCTGGACCCCGACATCAGCCTCGCCGCCGCGCACTATCAGGCCGCCCGCGTCGCTCGTGCCAGCGGCCTTGCCAGGGCGACGGTGGACGCGCTGATCGATCGCCACGCCCAGCACCCGTGGCTCGGCGTCATCGGCGAGCCGCGCGTGAATGTGCTCGCGCTCAATCGCGCCATCGACCTTGCGTCGCGACACTGAAAGCAGGGCCTTCCGGCGCACGCGCCACGGGCCCGTCAAACGCTAGACTCCCCGGCATGACCGACGAACCGTCACGCCCCGACCCCGACGTCCTGCTGAACACTGCCCGCGCCGCCGAAGCACGCGCGGCGCGTGGCAGGCTGAAGATCTATTTCGGGTCGTCGGCCGGCGTCGGCAAGACCTGGGCCATGCTCGACGCCGCGCAGCGCCTGCGCGACCGGCACGTCGACATCGCGGTCGGCATCGTCGAAACACATGGCCGCGCCGAAACCGCACAGCAGATCCGGCGCCTCGAAGTGCTGCCGCGCCGGTCCGCCGCAGCGGGCGCCGCGCAGCAGGAGTTCGATCTCGACGCGGCACTGGCACGCCGCCCCGCCGTGCTGCTGGTCGACGAACTCGCCCACAGCAATGCGCAGGGTTCCCGGCATCCCAAGCGTTGGCAGGACGTCGACGAATTGCTCGATGCCGGCATCGACGTGTGGACAACGGTGAACGTCCAGCACCTCGAAAGCCTGAACGACGTCGTGGGCGGCATCACCGGCATCCGCGTGCGCGAGACCGTGCCCGATCACGTGTTCGATTCCGCCTCCGAGGTCGTGCTGGTCGACCTGCCGACCGAAGACCTGCTGCGCCGGTTGCGCGAAGGCAAGGTCTATCTGCCTGAGCAGGCCGAACGCGCGGTGCAGAACTTCTTCCGCAAGGGCAACCTGATGGCGCTGCGCGAACTGGCGCTGCGCCGCACCGCCGCGCGCATCGAGGAAGACGTGCGCAACTACCGGCGCGAACATGTCGCCCTCGACAGCCGCAGCGTCTGGCAGGTCAGCGACGCGCTGCTCGTCTGCGTCGGGCCGCACGACAGCGCCGAACGCATGGTGCGGGCGGCGGCGCGGCGCGCCGCGCAGGGAGACGCCCCCTGGCACGCCATCTACGTCGAAACCCCGGCCCTGCAGCGCCTGCCTGAAGCGCGGCGGCGCGCCATTCTGGCGACGCTTCGACTCGCTGAGACGCTCGGTGCCACCACCGCAACACTGACGGCGCAGGACGCTCCCGCCGCCACCGTGGCCTACGCGCGCGAGCACAACCTCGGCACGCTGGTGATCGGACATTCGCCGCGCTGCGCGGCAAATCCGCTGTGGCGGCACTTCGGCGGGCGACGTCGCTTCGGCGAGCGGGTCTGCGCCCTGGCACCGGAACTCGAATTCATGGTGATCGCGCTACGCGAGGCGGACACGCCGCCGCACACCTCCACCGCACCGCCGCCTGATGCGTCCGGTGACGGCGCGCGAAACCTGCGCGGCTACGCCTGGGCCGGCGCGTCCTGCGCGGCGGTGGCGCTGCTGGCCACACCGCTGCTGCCCTATCTCGATCTCGCCAACATCGTCATGCTCTTCCTGCTCGCCGTCGTCGCGGTCGCCGTCACGCACGGCCGCCGGGCGGCGCTGGCGTCGGCCGTGCTGAACGTGCTCGCCTTCGACCTCTTCTTCGTGCCGCCGCGATTCACGTTCTCGGTCAGCGACGCGCAGTATCTGGTCACCTTCGCCGTAATGATGGCCGTCGGTCTGGTCATCGGACAGCTCACCGCCTCGCTGCAGTACCAGGTGCGCATTGCGCGCTACCGGGAGCACCGCGCACGCAACCTGTTCGAAATGGCGCGGGACCTCGGCCGCTCGCTGAGCCTCGAACAGGTGGCCGAGATCGGTGAACTGGCCGTCGAGCGGGCGTTCCGCGGTCACGCCGCGCTGCTGCTGCCGGACGCCGCCGACAGGCTGAAGCCCGTGTCGCCCGGCAGGAATCCGCTGCAGCCTGATACCGGCCTGGCACAGTGGGCCTATGACCACACCGACGCGGCCGGCGCCGGCACCGATACGCTGCCCGGCACCCCGGTGCTGTACCTGCCGCTGCGCGCGCCGATGCGCACGCGTGGCGTCATCGCGATCCAGCCGGCGAATGCACGCCTGCTGATGATTCCCGAACAGCGCCAGCTGCTCGAAACCTGTGCCGCGCTCGTCGCCATCGCCATCGAGCGCGTGCACTTCGTCACCGTCGCGCAGGACACCTTGCTGTCGATGGAATCCGAGCGCCTGCGCAATTCCCTGCTGTCGGCGCTATCGCATGATCTGCGTACGCCGCTGACCGCGTTGATCGGCATGTCGGAAAACCTGTCGGCAGCGCTCGCACGGGAGAACTCTCCCCATCGTGCGGCGATCGACGGCATCGCCGATCAGGCCCGGCGCACCGCACAGATGGTGAACAACCTGCTCGACATGGCACGGTTGCAGGCCGGTGCCGTCGCGCTGCGCCAGGACTGGCAGTCACTGGAAGAGCTGGCCGGCAGCGCGATCCGTTCGATCGACAGCGCACTCGCGCGGCACGACGTTCGCGTCGAGTTGCCGTCCGGTCTGCCGCTGCTGTACGGCGACGCGGTGCTGCTCGAACGCGTACTGGTGAATCTGCTGGAAAACGCCGCCAAATACACGCCGCCCGGAACCCTCATCCGTATCGGCGCGGCACGCGAGCATGCCGTCATCGTCATCGATGTCAGCGACGACGGTCCGGGTCTTCCGGCCGGCGACCCTGAGGATCTGTTCCACACGTTCACGCGTGGCGACGCCGAATCCAGCACGCCCGGCGTCGGCCTCGGGCTCGCCATCTGCCGCGCCATCGTGCGCGCGCATGGCGGCGACATCAGCGCCGCGAACCGGCAGGCGCCGCGGCACGGAGCCGTATTCCGCTGGACGCTGCCGCACCGCGACGCTCCGGCACTGGCGGACGGCGCGGCATGAGCACGATGCACGGTTCCGCAGCCCGCGTGCTGATCGTCGAAGACGACCCCGGCATCCGGCGGTTCGTGCGCCAGGCGCTCGAAGACGACGGACACCAGGTGTCCGAGGCGGACGGCCTGCGACGCGGCCTGATCGACGCCGGCACGCGCAAGCCCGATCTGATCGTGCTCGATCTCGGCCTGCCCGATGGCGACGGCATCGACTTCATCCGCGACTTGCGTGGCTGGAGCGGCGTGCCGGTGATCGTGCTGTCGGCCCGCGTCGGTGACACCGACAAGATCGACGCGCTCGACGCCGGTGCCGATGACTATCTGGTGAAGCCCTTTTCCGTGGGAGAGCTGATGGCCCGCGTGCGCGCCGCCCTGCGCCGCCGGTATCGCGTGGCGGACACGGCCGCCACGCTGCATTTCGGTGATTTCTCGCTCGACCTTGCGCGCCGCCTCGTCACATGCCGTGGCGCGCCGGTGCATCTGACGCCGGTGGAATACCGCCTGCTGTCAACGCTGGCGGCCCACGAAGGGCAGGTGCTCACCCACCGCCAGCTGCTGCGAGAGGTGTGGGGGCCGAACAGTGTCGAACACGGACACTATCTGCGCATCTACATGGGCTATCTGAGACGCAAGCTCGAGGCGGATCCGGCGCGCCCCGAACATCTGCTGACGGAAACGGGGGTCGGCTACCGCTTCGTCGCGGGCGTACGGAATGCGGCGTCGTAAGCAGATCAGGCTGAGCGCGACACGCTGGCCGGGACGGCTTGACAGGTGCCGGTCAGCGGAGTTTGCTGCGTCTGTCCGAAGCCGACCGCCGCCCGGCACCACCGACGGCGCCATCCCGTTCCGGCATCAAGAGGAGCCACGCCATGCCCAGCATCGACGACTATGAAATGGATCTGCAGCGCGTCCTGATCGACGCGGCGGCAGAGCCGGCGCTGCGTCCGTTCATCGACGCCGCCGATCTCGAAACGCGCACGATAGACCTCGGTGACGGCTCGCAGGCGCAGGTCCAGGCGATCGCGGCCGGCGCCGTCAAACGCGTGATCGAGCGCATCGTGACCGAGGCCCGCAAGGCGGGCGCGGACCTGAAGGCATGGATCTGCAGCCCCGATGAATTCAACCTGTGTGCCCGGCTCTCGGGCAAGGCCGGCGACGTGATGCGCCAGCTGCACGCCTTCCTGAACAAGAAATGGACACAGGGCGGTCTCAATGCCGCAGCGCTCGCCGCGCTGTTCACCGCGCCCGGCATAGGCGCCGCGCTGACGATCTTCAGCGCCCTCGGCTTCGTCAACGCGGTGTTCGTCGACCTGTGCGAATGCCCGCTGACCTGACGGCGCCCGCACCGGTGCGCCGGCATACCGCCCGGCGCACCGTCCGCATCACGACGACGGCTTCTGCGCGCCGCGCGTGATCGCGGCGCGGATGTCACGCAGTTTCGCCTTCACGCGTGACGCATTGTCCACGCCCATGCGCAGCATGATCTTCTGTCCTTCGGACAGCTTTTCCAACGCCGGGTCCGCGAAGGTGTAGAGCACCTTGGGCTGCGCGAGACGGATCGGCAACGTCGGGGTCGGCGTCGCCAGCAGATGGTCTATCACCTCGACCAGACGGTTGTTGAAGTAGCCGTTCGGGTAGCCCAGTTCGACATAGGCCTGCTGGAACAGCGGGTAGTTGCGCACATACACATCGACCAGCCGGGCCGTCGGCACCATTTCGGCAAGCTGCACGTACAGCACGTAGCGGGCGCCGTTGCGGCTGTCCAGCGTCAGCGTGTCCGCCTTGCCGGCCGTCACGATCGGGCCGGGCACCGGCTTGACCGGCATCAGCCGGCGCGCCACCTTCTCGCCCGGCAGATTGTCCACCGTCACGACGATGCGGCGCACGATTTCGCCGGTGTTGAAATACTTCTCCAGCGACGCGCCGAACAGCCCGGACAGCGCTTCGCGCATGACCTTGTCGGCATCGACCGGCTCAGCCTGCGCAGCGGGCGCCGGCGGCGCTTCCGGCAGCAACGGCTCGACCGGATAGTCTGCGGGCGGTGCGACGGGTTCGGGCACGACGGCCGCTTCGGGCGCCGGCGGCGTGACGGCCACGGCCGCAGGAGGCTCGGGCGCCTCCTTGTCGAAATACACATAGAGCGCCGCAGCACCCGCCACCAACACCGCAACAAGCACTCCGGCTGTCGACTTCTTCATTCACTGCGCTCCCGTTCCTGTAATTGACAGAGGATGGACAGGATAAGCGCTGACAGATTTCATTGCAGGCGCGATCCGCGCCGGGCGCCCATCAAAGCATGTCGGCAACCGTGTTGTCCTCGATGACGACCGAACGCGGCATCGATGCGCCGGGCATGCATGATTCGACGTCGGCGCTGCAGTTGCCCAGCACCGGACAGCGGCTGAAAAGCTCCGCGACCCAGTCGACGAAGGCACGCACCTTGGGCGACAGATGCCGGTCCTGCAGGTAGACCACTGAGATCGGCATCGGTGACGGCTGCCACTGCGGCAGCACTTCGCGCAATGCGCCGTTGTCCAGATGCGACTGCACCATGAAGCGCGGCGGCTGGATCATGCCGAAGCCCTGCAGCCCGCAGGCCACGTAGGCCTCGGCGTCATTGACCGACACCCGGCCCGGCACCTTCACCTCCTGCACGCTGCCATCGACGACGAAATCCCATTCGACGGTGCGCCCGGTGCGGCTGGAGAAGTAGTGCACCGCGCGATGGTCCTGCAAGGCCTCGATGGACGCCGGTTCGCCGAAGCGCTCGATGTAGCGCGGCGCGGCGCAGGTGATGGTTTCCAGCGTGCCGATGCGGCGCGCCACCAGCGACGAATCCTGCAGCTCGCCGATGCGCAGCACGCAATCGACGCTTTCCCGCACCAGATCGACCGGGCGGTCGCCCATGCCGATCACGAGTTCGATGTCCGGGTAGCGGGTATGGAACTCGCACAGTCTCGGAATCAGGAACAGGCGCCCGATCGGCGCCGGCACGTCGATGCGCAGCCGCCCCTTCGGTCCCCGCGCCACCTCGCGGAACGACGCCTCGGTCTCTTCGATGTCGGCCAGGATGCGTGCGCAGCGCTCGTAGTAGGCCGCGCCGTCCGGCGTCAGGCTGATGCGTCGCGTCGTGCGGTTCAGCAGGCGCACGTGCAGCAGGTTTTCCAGGTTCTGCACCGCGGTCGTCACCGTCGCGCGCGGCAGCGCAAGGCTCTCGGCCGCGCGGGTGAAGCTGTTGGCGTCCACCACCCTGATGAACACCTGCATGGCTTGTAGTCGATCCATCTGAAGCTCCCGAAAAGCGTGGTGTCTGCCGGTCCGCGGCGCAGCCCCCCGCGCGGCTGCGCCGACCAATTGTTCGCGTATTTCGAATAGTGTTACCGGATTTTCGGAGTTTATCCCTCAAGCGCAAACATCCACAATCCGCGCATCGCATTGAAACGGCCATACGGGCCGTACCAGCCGCATGAACGCACTGCCCAGTCCCGACCGGACCATGCACCACCCGGAAGCGGCACCCCGCGCCGCGCCGAGGGTGCGCAATCTGGACATCGCCGGCCTGTCCGGCCGCATCCCGCTGCGCATCTATCAGCCGGGCGCCGACGCGCTGCTGCCGCTCGTGCTGTACTTCCACGGCGGCGGCTTCGTCGGCGGCTCGCTCGACGACGCCGACGGCGCGGCCCGCCACCTTGCACGGCACGTACCGGCCGTCGTCGTGTCGGTTGCCTACGCGCTTGCCCCGACACACCCGTTTCCCGCCGCCACCGAAGACGCCTACGCGGCGGCGGCCTGGGCCGCCGCGCACGCGGAAACACTGGGCGCCAGCGCCGGGCGCATCGTCGTCGCGGGCGATGACGCGGGTGGCAACCTCGCCGCCACGCTCGCCCTCATCGCGCGTGACCGGCAGGAGTTCCGCATCGCGATCCAGGTGCTCATCGGCCCGATGCTCGACCCGAGCATGACCCGGCTCGGCGACGCCGCCCGACTGCAGGCCGATCTCGGCGCCGACGTCTGCGCCAGCCGCTACCGCAGCTATCTGCCGAAACTGTCGCAGCGCCTGCATCCGTATGCCGCGCCGCTCGAGTCGTGCCGCCAGGCCGGCCTGCCCGCCGCCTACATCGCCACCGCCGAACACGACGTGCTGCGCAACGAGGCCGAGTGCTACGGCGCGGCGTTGATCGCCGGTGGCGTGCATACGCAGGTCGAACGCTTCCCCGGCATCAACCACAGCGCGTTGCTCGGCCACCCGCCGGTGCTCGACAACGTCGTCCGCTTCCTGCAGTGCCGGCTCGCCGCGCACCGCTTCACCCCGCCTTTTTCCACATCCCCAACCTTGTGAGGTCGTCCATGTCCCTGCTCCGCAAACGCTACACACTCACCGTGCTCGCGCTGTCGCTGATCGCCGTCGGTGGCGGCCTCGCCGTCCTGCGCGCCCAGGCCAAGACGCCCGACGCCGCCGCCGCCGCCCCGCAGGCGGCCGTGGTTGAAGTCGCCGAAGTCACCACGCAATCCATCATCGACTGGCAGGACTACTCCGGGCGCATGGAAGCGGTCGATCGCGTCGAGATCCGGCCACTGGTGTCCGGCACGCTGACCGCCGTGCATTTCCGTGACGGCGCGCTGGTGAAGAAGGGCGACGTGCTGTTCACGATAGACCCGCGCCCCTACGCGGCCGAGGTCGAACGCGCGCAGGCGCAGCTGGCCGCCGCGGAAACGCGCGCTGCCTACACCACGACCGACCGCATGCGCGGCGAACGGCTCGCCGCCGAGAACGCCATCGCCCGGCGCGATCTGGACGAGAAGCAGAACGCCGCGCGCGAAGCGGCCGCCCAGGTGCAGGCAGCACGCGCCGCGCTGACGTCGGCCCGGCTGAACCTTGAATACACGCGCATCACGGCACCGGTGTCCGGGCGCATTTCGCGCGCGGAAGTGACCGTGGGCAACATCGTCGCGGCCGGCGCGGGCACGACACCGCTGACCACGCTGGTGTCGGTGGCGAAGATCTACGCCGCCTTCGACGTCGACGAACAGAGCTTCCTGAAGTACGTCAATCCGGCGCGCGCCGCCGGCGGCGAGCCGGTGCCGGTCTTCCTCGGCCTGGCCGACGAGGACGGCTATTCGCGGCGCGGCATCGTGAGTTCGGTGGACAACCGCCTCGACACCCAGTCCGGCACGATCCGCGTGCGCGCCGAGTTCGACAACGCCGACGGCATGCTGCTGCCCGGCCTGTACGCGCGCATCCGCCTCGGCGGCGGCGCCCCGCACGACGCCATCCTCATCGACGAGCGCGCACTCGGCACCGACCAGGACAAGCGCTTCGTGCTGGTGGTCGACGAGAACAACCGCACGCTCTACCGCCCGGTCCGTCTGGGCGCGCGCCAGCAGGGCCTGCGCGTCGTGGAAAGCGGCCTGTCGGCCGGCGAACGCATCGTCGTGAACGGACTGCAGCGCACGCGCCCCGGCGACACCGTCGCCCCCAAGGTCGTGCCGATGAACCGCGACGCGCTGGTCAATGCCCCGGAACAACCCGCGGCCGGCGCGCGCCACGTTGCAAACGTGAAGGCCTGAAACAATGAATATCTCGAAGTTCTTCATCGACCGCCCGATCTTCGCGGGCGTGCTGTCGATGCTCATCCTGCTGGCAGGCGCGCTGTCGATGTTCCAGCTGCCCATCTCCGAATATCCGGAAGTGGTGCCGCCGTCGGTCGTCGTGCGCGCGCAGTTCCCCGGCGCCAACCCCAAGGTGATCGCTGAAACGGTGGCCTCACCGCTGGAAGAGTCGATCAACGGCGTCGAGGACATGCTGTACATGCAGTCGCAGGCCAACAGCGACGGCAACCTCACGCTCACCGTCTACTTCCGCCTCGGCATCGATCCGGACAAGGCGCAGCAGCTGGTGCAGAACCGCGTGTCGCAGGCGCTGCCGCGGCTGCCGTCCGACGTGCAGCGGCGTGGCGTGACGACGATCAAGAGCTCGCCGACGCTGACCATGGTGGTGCACCTGACCTCGCCGGACAACCGCTATGACATGACCTATCTGCGCAACTACGCGGTCATCAACGTGAAGGACCGTCTGGCGCGCATCAAGGGCGTGGGTGAAGTCGGCCTGTTCGGCTCCGGCAACTACGCGATGCGCGTGTGGCTCGACCCGCAGAAGGTCGCGCAGCGCGGCATGACGGCGAGCGACGTCGTCGCCGCGATCCGCGAACAGAACGTGCAGGTGGCCGCCGGCGTCATCGGCGGTTCGCCGAACGCGAGCGACGTCGCGCTGCAGCTGTCCATCAACGCGCAGGGGCGCCTGCAGAACGAGGCGGAATTCGCCGACATCATCCTGAAGTCGAGCCCGGACGGCGGCATCACGCGTCTGGGCGACGTCGCCCGCGTGGAACTGGCCGCGTCGGAATACGGCCTGCGTTCGCTGCTCGACAACAAGTCGGCCGTGGCCATCCCGATCCGCCAGGCACCGGGCGCCAACGCGCTCGACGTGTCGGACGCGGTGCGCAAGACGATGGAGGAGTTGTCCGCAGACTTCCCGCCGTCGGTCGAATACACGATCGTGTATGACCCGACGCAGTTCGTGCGCGCCAGCATCCACGCCGTCATCACCACACTGCTCGAAGCGATCGCGCTGGTGGTGCTGGTCGTCATCCTGTTCCTGCAGACATGGCGCGCATCCATCATTCCGCTGCTGGCGGTGCCGGTATCCATCATCGGCACCTTCTCGCTGATGCTCGGCTTCGGCTACTCGATCAATGCGCTGTCGCTGTTCGGCATGGTGCTGGCCATCGGCATCGTCGTCGATGACGCCATCGTCGTGGTGGAGAACGTGGAGCGCAACATCGCCGGCGGGCTGAGCCCGCGCGAGGCGACCTATCGCGCGATGCAGGAGGTCAGCGGACCCATCATCGCCATCGCGCTGACGCTGGTCGCGGTGTTCGTGCCGCTCGCCTTCATGACCGGCCTGACCGGCCAGTTCTACAAGCAGTTCGCGATGACCATCGCGATCTCGACCGTCATTTCCGCCTTCAATTCGCTCACGCTGTCGCCGGCGCTCGCGGCCATGCTGCTCAAGGGCCACGACGCCAAGCCGGACTGGCTGACGCGCGGCATGAACGCCGTGTTCGGCGGATTCTTCGCGCGCTTCAACCGCATGTTCAACCGCGCCTCCGAGGGCTACTCGCGCGGCGTGTCCGGCGTCATCACGCACAAGGCCTCGGCCATGGGTGTGTATGTGCTGCTGCTCGGCGCCGCCTTCGGCGTCTACAACCTGGTGCCGGGCGGCTTCGTGCCGGCGCAGGACAAGCAGTATCTGGTCGGCTTCGCGCAGCTGCCGCCCGGCGCCTCGCTCGACCGCACCGAAGCCGTCATGCGGCGCATGAGCGAGATCGCCATGGCGCAACCCGGCGTCGAGCACGCCGTCGCCTTCCCCGGCCTGTCGATCAACGGCTTCACCAACAGCTCCAGCGCCGGCATCGTGTTCACGCCGCTCACCGCCTTCGAGGACCGCAAGGATCCGTCGCTGTCGGCGGGCGCGATCGCAGCCGAACTGAACCGCAAGTTCAAGGAGATTCCGGAAGCCTATATCGCGGTGTTCCCGCCGCCACCGGTGCAGGGTCTGGGCCAGATCGGCGGCTTCAAGCTGCAGCTGCAGGACCGCGGTGCGCTCGGCTACGCGGAACTCGACGCGGCCGCGCAGGCTTTCGTCGCCGCGGCGGCCAAGGCACCCGAACTCGGCGCCACCTTCACCAGCTACCAGGTCAACGTGCCGCAGCTCGACGTCGATCTGAACCGTGTGAAGGCCAAGCAGCTCGGCGTGCCCATCACCGACGTGTTCGAAACGATGCAGATCTATCTCGGCTCGCTCTACGTGAATGACTTCAACCGCTTCGGTCGCGTCTATCAGGTGCGGGCGCAGGCTGACGCGCAGTTCCGCGCCACGGCCGACGACATCATGCAGCTGAAGACGCGCAACACGGCGGGCGACATGGTGCCGCTGTCGTCGCTGGTCAAGGTCAATCCTGGCTTCGGTCCGGAAATGGTGGTGCGCTACAACGGCTACACCGCCGCCGACATCAACAGCGGCCCGGCGCCCGGTTTCTCGTCCGACCAGGCGCAGGCCGCGGCCGAGCGCATCGCGGGCGAAGTGCTGCCGCGCGGCGTGAAGTTCGAATGGACCGACCTCGCCTACCAGAAAATCCTGGCGGGCAACGCGGGCCTGTGGGTGTTCCCGATCAGCGTGCTGCTGGTGTTCCTCGTGCTCGCGGCACAGTACGAAAGCCTCACGCTGCCGCTGGCTGTCATCCTCATCGTGCCGATGAGCATTCTGGCCGCGCTGACCGGCGTCTGGCTGACCGCGGGCGACAACAACATCTTCACGCAGATCGGACTGATGGTGCTGGTCGGGCTGTCGGCGAAGAACGCCATCCTGATCGTGGAATTCGCGCGCGAACTGGAACTGCGCGGCGCGCAACCGCTGGCGGCCGCGATCGAGGCGAGCCGCATGCGCCTGCGCCCCATCCTGATGACCTCCATCGCCTTCATCATGGGCGTGGTCCCGCTGGTCACCTCCAGCGGAGCCGGTTCCGAGATGCGTCATGCCATGGGCGTGGCGGTGTTCGCCGGCATGCTGGGCGTGACCCTGTTCGGCCTGTTCCTGACGCCGGTGTTCTATGTGCTGCTGCGCTCCATCAGCGGGCGCTCGCTGCACTCCGCCGCCCATCCCGACGCGCCGGCCGCTCCGATCGAGCCGCTGCCCTCGCACTGATTACAGGACCCGACACCATGACACTTCTCCCTTCAGCATGGGTGCGCGGCCCGGCCGCGCTGCTCGCCAGCGTCGCCGTGCTCGCCGGCTGCTCGGTCATCCCGGCCTATGACAGGCCGGCGGTCGACACCCCCACCGCGTTCAAGGAAGCGCCCGCCGGCAACGCCGAGTGGAAACCGGCACAACCGTCGGAACAGGTCACGCGCGGCCAGTGGTGGACGATATTCGGCGACGACACGCTGAACGCACTCGAAACCGAGGCACTCGCCGCCAACCAGGACCTCAAGGCGGCCGCCGCACGGCTGAGCCAGTCGCGCGCCGTGCTGCGCGACGCGCGTTCGCGTCAGTCGCCGCAGGTCGACGCCGGTTTCGGTCCGAACCGCCAGCGCAGCTCGCCGGCGTCTCAGGGCCAGCCGGATGACGGCAGCGGGCGCTCGCTCACGCTGTGGCGCGCACAGGCCACGATCGCCTACGAGGTCGACCTGTTCGGCCGCGTCGCCGCCGGCGTCAGCGCCGCCGACGCCGGCGCGCAACAGAGCGAGGCGCTGCTGCGCTCGCTGCAGCTCGCGCTGCAGGCCGACGTGGCGCAGGCTTACTTCCTCATCCGCGAGCTCGACGCCGAACAGGCGCTGTACTCCGGCACCGTCGAACTGCGCAGCGAAGCGCTGCGCCTCGTCCAGCGGCGCTTCGACGAAGGCGACATCAGCGAGCTCGACGTCGCCCGCGCCAGGGTGGAACTGGCGTCCGCGCAGTCGGAGTCGCTCGGCATCGAACGCCGGCGCGCCAATGCCGAACACGCGCTGGCGCTGCTGCTGGGCAAGGCACCGGCCGACTTCTCGCTCGAGCGCCGGCCGCTCGAACGCGTGGATGCCGACATCCCGCCCGGCCTGCCGTCGGCCTTGCTGGAACGGCGTCCGGACATCGCCGCCGCCGAACGCGCGATGGCTGCCGCCAATGCGCGCGTCGGCGCCGCGCACGCGGCCTTCTTCCCGCGCCTGAACCTGACCGGTGGCCTGGGCTATGAATCGTCGGAACTGGGCAACCTGTTCCAGTGGTCCAGCCGCACCTTCCTGCTCGGCCCGCTGGTCGGCACCATGCTGTCGCTGCCCATCTTCGACGGTGGCGCGCGCGAAGCCGGACTGGAACGCGCCCGCGCCGCCTACGAGGAAGACGTCGCCAACTACCGGCAGACCGTGCTGAACGCGTTCCGCGAAGTGGAAGACAACCTCGCCGGCCTGCGCATCCTGGCCGACCAGACGCGCACCCAGTCGGAAGCCGTGCAGGCCGCGACGCGCGCGGCGCGCCTGTCGCAGATCCAGTACCGCGAAGGCTCCGTCAGCTATCTCGACGTGATCGATTCCGACCGCAGCGTGCTGCAGCAACGGCGCATGGCGTCGCAGCTCGAAGGCGAACGCGCCCGCGCCGCAGTCGGTCTGATCCGTGCACTGGGCGGCGGCTGGGACAGCCCCGTGCTCGCCGCAGATTCATCGTCCGTCGCAGGGCCGGCACAGCCCCTGCCTGCAGAAAATCCCTAAGGAGAGTCACTCATGAACACGCAACAGAAAGTCGCTTTCATCACCGGCGGCAATCGCGGCATCGGCCTCGAAACCGCGCGCGGGCTGGGCCGTCTGGGCATCGACGTGGTGCTCGGCGTGCGCGATCCGCAAAAGGGCGAAGAGGCGCTCGCCGCGCTGCGCGCGGAAGGCATCACGGCCACGGCGATCGCGTTCGACGCGCTCAAGCCCGCCACCTTCCAGAATGCCTACGACTACTTCGCCGAGCGCTACGGACGGCTGGACATCCTCGTCAATAACGCCGGCATCGCGCTCGAAAGCCTGTTCGAGCCGAACGCCAGCTCGGTATCGCCGGCGACGCTGCGCGGCACCTTCGACGTCAATTTCTTCGCCGTCGTGCAGCTGACGCAAACGCTGCTGCCGCTGATCCGCCAGGCACCGCAGGGGCGCATCGTCAACCTGTCCAGCATCCTCGGCTCGCTCACGCTGCACAGCGATCCCGCGTCACCGATCGCGCAGGCCAAGGCGCTCGCCTACAACGCGTCGAAAACCGCCCTCAATGCCTTCACCGTGCATCTGGCGGACGAACTGCGCGACACGCCCGTCAAGGTCAATTCGGCCCATCCGGGCTGGGTGAAGACCGAAATGGGAGGCGAGCAGGCGCCGATGGAAGTCGCCGACGGCGGCCGCACCAGCGTGCAGCTGGCCACACTGCCGGACGACGGCCCGAGCGGCGCCTTCATCCACATGGGCGAACCGCTGCCCTGGTAAGCCGCTGCTGAAACACGGACGCACCGCCCGGTGCGTCCGCATCCACCCAAGGAACACCTCATGCCGCTCTCCATGTATCAGGCTTGCGTGCCGCCGCTCGTGCGCACGCTGGGCAATCTGTCCGCCATCCTCGACAAGGCCGCCGCGCACGCGGCCGCAAAGGGCATCGACCCGTCGGTGTTCGTCGGCGCACGTCTCGCTCCGGACATGTATCCGCTGTCCGCGCAGGTGCAGCTGGCGAGCGACAGCGCCAAGGGCGCAGCTGCCCGCCTCGCGGGGCTCGACGTCCCCTCCTTCGCGGACACCGAAACCACGTTCGGGGAACTGCGCACGCGCATCGCACGCACCCTCGAATTCGTGTCCGGTGTCGACGCCGCGCTGATCGACGGCTCCGAAGAGCGGCCGGTCACGCTGAAGACGCGTTCCGGCGACCGCCACTTCACTGGCCGGGACTACCTGCTGCACTTCGTGCTGCCGAACGTCCACTTCCACGTGAGCATGGCCTACGCCATCCTGCGCCACAACGGCGTGGACATCGGCAAGCTGGACTACCTCGGCCGGGATTGAAAACGCGCCGGCCGACCCGAGCTATCGACGACGCGCATCAACGCCCATCCTCATGCCGCTCATCATCATCGTCGCGCTGGCGCTGTTCTCCGTCCTGTGGCTCACGGGCGAACCGCTGCGTCTGGAATGGCGCCGGCGCCGCCTGCGCAGCCAGCCCTTTCCGGCGCACTGGCGCGACATCCTGAAGCGGCGCGTGCCGCAGTTCCGCACGCTGCCGGTCGACCTGCAGCTGCAGCTCAAGAAACACATCCAGGTCTTCGTCGCCGAAAAGCGCTTCGTCGGCTGCGCCGGGCTCGAAATCGACGACGACATCCGCGTCACCATCGCGGCGCAGGCCTGCCTGCTGCTGCTGAACCGGCGCACCGGCTACTTCCCCGGCCTGCGCGAAATCCTTGTCTATCCGGGCGCGTTCGCGGTCCGGCGCGCGCAGACCGACGCCGGCGGCGTGGTGCACGAAGGGCGCGCCGTGCATCTGGGCGAATCGTCGTCGCGCGGGCACGTCGTGCTGTCATGGGACGACGCCCTGCAGGGCGCGGCCGACACCCGCGACGGCCACAACGTGGTCATCCACGAGTTCGCGCACCAGCTCGACCAGGAGAACGGTGAAGCCAACGGCGCGCCACCGCAGTTCGGCCGGGCGCGCATGGAGCGCTGGTCCGTGGTGCTCAATGCCGCCTTCGCGCGCCTGCACGAACAGCTGCGCCTGCAGGAAGAGCCGGCGCTCGACCCGTATGGCGCGAGCAATCCGGCCGAGTTCTTCGCGGTCGCATCCGAGTCCTTCTTCGAGCGGCCGCAGCATCTTGCCGAAGCCTTCCCCGAGCTGTTCCGCGAGCTGAGCGCCTTCTACCGGGTCAATCCGCTGATCTGGTAGTGCATGTCGCGCGCTGTTCAGCGAGGAATTCGGCCACCCAGCCATCGACCCGCGGCTGACAGCGATCCAGCGCCCGCAGCAGCGACGGTATTTCAAAGAACTCGGGCTCGTGCAGATAGGGATGGCACATCGCGCCGACGTCGGCGGCGTCGTGGCCGAGGTCCACGAGACGTCCTTCGATGTAGTTGTACTGGTGTTCGTAATGGCCCCGGATGGCGCCGCCGAACACGTCGCGCATGAACAGCGACGCGTACTTGCAGGCACCGGACAGGTCGTCCGGACGCGCCCGCCCGTGCTCGCTCGCGAGATCGCACCACTTGCGGAAGACGAACACCTTCGCCAGCGCGAAGTACTCGCAGGAATACAGGAGCGTTCCGCCCCGGCTCGCGTTCCAGTCCATCGACTTCACCCGGCAGGGAAACGGACGGTCAGGCTAGCACGCGTGCGCGCCGGTGCGACGCCGGCACCGCCGGTTCAGCGCGCGAGCGCGCCGTCGTGCAGCGCGCTGGCCACCAGTACCGCGCGCACGCCGGACGCGTCGAGCGCGGCGAGATCGGCCGCATTGCGCACGCCGCCCGCCGCAATGAAGTCGACGTCGGCACGCTGCGCGCGCAGGCATTCGACCAGATCCAGCGCCGGCCCCGCCTCGCTGCCCACCCGCGCCAGCTCCATCGCGATGACGCGCGCCGGCCAGTGCGGCGGCTCGAAGATCCAGCGCTCGCCCAGCGGTTCGCCGGCGCGATGGTCGAGCGACAGCAGCGCGCCGATGCCCGCATCCGCGAGCCGTGCCAGCGCATCGCGCTCGCGCAGGCTTTCGCTGCCGAGCACCGGCGTCGCGCCGGTCAGGCGATGCAGCGAAGCGGCGGCGTCCGCGTCGGCGAAGCCACCGTCCACCCACCACTCGACACCGGGGTGGCGGCGCACCAGCCTGGCGATCAGCGTGTCGTGCGTGCCGTGCCCGCGTATCGCGTCAAGATCGGCGATGTAGGCGTGCCGTGCGCCAGTGGCGGCGAGCAGCGCATCGGCCACGGCGAGCGGCTCGCAGCCGTCCACCAGTTGCGAGCGCAGCGGCTGGTAAGCTTGCCGGTCGCCACGACGCGCATGCACGACATTGCCGTGCATGAGGTCGATGACGGGGACGATTTCTGGCACTGAATGACCTTATATGACGCAGAGAATTTTCGTATTCGAGTTTATCACCGGCGGCGGACTGGCCGACGCGCCGCTGCCGCCGTCACTGGCGCACGAAGGCGCGCTGATGCTCGATGCGCTGCTGCGCGACGCGCGCGACCTTGCCGCCGCACAGGTCAGCGTGCTGCGTGACGCGCGCCTGCCCGCACTCGTCGGCAACTCGCTCGCGCAGCACCGCGTCACCTCGCACGCAGACTGCCTGCGTGCCTTCGACGCACAGGTCGCGGCGGCCGACGCGGTGCTGCTCGTGGCACCGGAAACCGGCGGCGTGCTGGCCGACCTGTCGGCACGTGTGGAAGCAGCCGGCCGGCTGCTGCTCGGCTGCGACGCGGCGAGTTGCCGCAGCGCTGCGTCGAAGTCAGCCACCGGTGCGCTGCTGGCGGCGGCCGGCATCGACGTGCTGCCGCACTACTGCGACGCGGCGCAGCTGCCGGACATCGCCGGTCGCTGGGTGGTCAAGCCGGACGACGGCGCCGGCTGCGACGGCCTGCGCCTGTGCGACGACCGCGCCGCCGCAGCCGTCGCGCTGCGCGCAGCCGGCCCCGGCTGCATCGCCCAGCCCTGGCTCGCGGGCGAGGCGCGCAGCATGAACCTGATGTGCGCACGCGGCGCGGCGGCGCTGCTGTCGGTGAACCGCCAGCACCTGCTGCTGGCGCGCGAACGGGTCGCGCTGGCGGCGCTCGGCGTGGGCGACGTCGCGGACGACGACGGCACCCACGCGCGTCTCGCGGCGCGCATCGCCGCCGCCATGCCCGGCCTGCTCGGCCACGTCGGTGTCGATCTGGTGCACACCGCGCGCGGCCCGGTCGTCGTCGAAATCAATCCGCGCATGAGCAGCTCCGCCTGCGCGCTGCGCGACACGCTGGGCTACAACGTGCTCGCGGCCACGCTGGACGCGGCGCGCGGCTGCGCACCGGCGCCGGCGCCGGCGCCGGGCCGCACGCGGCGCATCGAACTTGCCGCGCAGACGGAGGTGGCCTGACATGTCATGGACCGGCTGGGACATCGGCGGCGCGCACGTGAAGGCCGCGCGCGTGGAGGGCGGACGGGTGAGCCGCGTAATCCAGCTTGCCTGTCCGTTGTGGCAGGGTCTGGACAAGCTCGACGACGCGGTCGCGCGGGCGACGGCAGCGCTCGGCGCAAGCGATGCGCATGCGCTCACGATGACCGGCGAAATGGCCGATCTGTTCGAGGCGCGCGCCGACGGCGTCCAGGCCATCGCGCGGCACATGGCGGCGCTGCTGCCGGCACCGCTGCGGCTGTACGCCGGGCGACGCGGCTGGGTGGATGCGGCACAGGCCGGCCCGCACGCGGACGACATCGCATCCGCCAACTGGCTGGCGACCGCCTCGTGGATCTCGACCCGCTGCCCGCAGGCGCTGCTGATCGACGTCGGCAGCACGACCAGCGATCTCATCGTCATCAATGACGGCGTGGCGAGCGACAGCCGCAGCGACGCCGACCGTCTCGTCAGCGGCGAACTGGTCTATGCCGGCGTCGTGCGCACCCCGCTGATGGCGCTCGCGCCGTCCGTCGATTTTCTCGGCCGGCGCTACCGCCTGATGGCGGAACACTTCGCGACGACGGCCGACGTCTGGCGCGTGCTCGGCCTGCTGCCGGACGGCGCCGACCACTACCCGAGCGCCGACGGCGGCGCCAAGACGGCCGACGCCAGCGCGCGCCGCATCGCCCGCATGATAGGCCGCGACCTCGCCGACGCGGATGCCGCTGCATGGCGCGCGCTGGCCGAAGCATTCGCGACCGCGCAGACCGCCACGCTGCTCGACGCGGTGCGCGCGCTGCCCGGCATCGCGGCCCTGCCGGGCGATGCGCCGGTCATCGCCGCCGGCGCCGGGCGCTTCGTCGGCGAACGCGTGGCGCGCGAACTGGGACGCCCGTCGCGCGCGCTGCATGCGCTGCTGCAGGCGCTG